>NZ_BQUN01000188.1:0-118950 GCF_026008495.1 Streptomyces sp. A012304 | reverse complement strand
GGCACGGCTCAGATCGTCGCCGTGTCGATCACGAACCGGTACCGCACATCGCTGCTGAGCACCCGCTCGTAGGCGTCGTTGATCTCGCTCGCGCTGATCAGCTCGATCTCCGCGCCGAGGCCGTGCTCGGCGCAGAAGTCCAGCATCTCCTGGGTCTCGCGGATGCCGCCGATGCCGGAGCCGGCGAGGGTCTTGCGGCCGCCGATCACCGAGAACAGGTTCAGCTTGACCGGCTCCTCGGGCGCGCCGACGTTCACGAAGGCGCCGTCCGTCTTCAGCAGGGACAGGTAGGCGTCCAGGTCGAGCGGGGCGGAGACGGTGGAGAGGATGAGGTCGAAGGTGCCGCTCAGCTCCTCGAAGGTCTTCGGGTCGCTGGTGGCGTGGTAGTGGTCGGCGCCCAGCTTGAGGCCGTCGTCCTTCTTGCGCAGCGACTGCGACAGGACCGTCACCTCGGCGCCCAGCGCGTGGGCGATCTTCACACCCATGTGGCCGAGGCCGCCCATGCCGAGGATCGCGACCTTCTTGCCGGGGCCGGCGTTCCAGTGCCTCAGCGGGGAGTACGTGGTGATGCCGGCGCACAGCAGCGGGGCGGCGACGTCCAGGGAGAGGCCGTCGGGGATGCGGACGACGTAGTTCTCGTCGACGACGATCTTCTCCGAGTAGCCGCCGTAGGTGGGCTCGCCGTTCTTGTCGAGGGCGTTGTACGTGCCGACGCCGCCCTTGAGGCAGTACTGCTCCAGGCCGGCCTCGCAGTTCTCGCACTCGCGGCAGGAGTCGACCAGGCAGCCGACGCCCACCCGGTCGCCGACGGCGAACCTGGTCACGCCGGCGCCGACCTGCGAGACCACGCCGGCTATCTCGTGGCCGGGCACCATCGGGAAGATCGCCTCGCCCCAGCCCTCCCGGGCCTGGTGGATGTCGGAGTGGCAGATACCGGCGAACTTGATGTCGATCAGGACGTCGTACTCGCCGACCTCGCGGCGCTCGATGGTCGTGCGCTCCAGCGGGGCCTTGGCGGCGGGGGCCGCGTACGCGGCAACGGTGGTGGTCATGCCGGGGATCTCCTTGCGGGGGTGTCCTGTGCCCGGCTGCCTTCGGCCGGGCACGGCGACCAGCCTGCCGGACGCCCGGGCGTCCACCCAGATCACGGGTCTGCGTACGTTCGCCGTGCCTACCACTGGCGGGGTCAGGCTCGTGTGCGTACGACCGGGAATACTTGCGGCATGGACGAACACCCCGAGCCCGTGCAGGAGCCCGCCAACGAGGCCGGCCGTGCCCTGGACCGGCGTGCCGAGCTGAGCGAGTTCCTGCGGACGCGGCGGGCGCGGCTGAAGCCGGAGGACGTGGGGCTGCCGTACTTCGGGCGGCAGCGCCGGGTGCCGGGGCTGCGGCGCGAGGAGCTGGCACAGCTGGCCGGGGTGTCGGTGGCGTACTACACGCGCCTGGAGCAGGGCAACGGCCGGAACGTGTCGGCGGAGGTGCTGGACTCCATCGCGCGTGCGCTGCGGCTGACCGACGCCGAGCACGCCCATCTGACGCACCTGGCCAAGCCGAAGCACAAGAAGAAGCAGGCGGCGCGGCCGCAGCAGGCGCGGGCCTCGCTGCGCCACCTGCTGGACGCGATGGACGGGGTGCCGGCGTACATCGGGGGGCGGCGCACGGAGATCCTCGCGTGGAACCGGATGGCGGCGGCCGTCTTCGGCGACTGGGCCCGGATGCCGGCGCAGGAGCGGAACTGGGCGCGGCTTGTGTTCCTGCGTCCCGAGTACCGCGAGCTGTATGTGGACTGGGAGCAGAAGGCGATCGACATCGTGTGCGTGCTGCGCATGGACGCCGGGTGCTATCCGGACGATCCCCGGCTGTCCGCGCTGGTCGGTGAGCTGTCGGTGAAGAGCGAGGACTTCCGGCGGCTGTGGGCCACCCATGACGTCAAGGAGAAGAGCCACGGCGTGAAGCGGATGAGGCATCCACTGGTGGGTGAGATGTCCCTGAACTACGAGGGGTTCCGGCTCGCGGACGACAGTGATCTGTCGCTGGTGACGTATTACGCGGAGCCGGGGTCGCCGTCGGCGGAGGCGCTGCGGTTGCTGGCCAGTTGGGGGACGGACGCGACGCGGGCGGGGGACGCCGGACGGGCCGGACTGATCTGACCGGCACCGGCGGGTCCCCGCGCCACGGGACTCCACACCCCGGTAGGGCGCATCGCCTCCGGCAGGACGGCTCCCAGCCACACCTCGGCGCTCGGCGACCGCTGTTTTGGACCTGTCGGACGGGCCTTCTTTGGCCCTGTCGGACGGACCATGAGGGCGGCAGGGTGAGGGGAACGCCGGCGTCGGCGTCGAGCCCGCGGAGGTTTTCCTTGAGCATCGCGTTCCTGCTGACCGCCCTGGTGATGGCGGTCACCCCCGGCACCGGGGTGGTGTACACCCTGGCCGCCGGTCTCGCCCACGGCCGACGCGCGGGCGTGATCGCCGCGTTCGGCTGCACCCTGGGCGTCCTGCCGCACCTGCTGGCGTCCGTCACCGGCCTGGCCGCGCTGCTGCACACCAGCGCGGTCGCCTACGAGACGGTGAAGTACCTCGGGGTGGGCTGGCTGCTGTACCTGGCGTGGGCCGTGGTCCGCGACAAGGGGGCGCTCACGGTAGAGGGGAGCGGCGAGCCGAGGCCGGCGGCCCGGGTGATCGTCTCCGCGGTGCTGGGCAATCTGCTCAACCCGAAGCTGACGCTCTTCTTCGTGGCGTTCCTGCCGCAGTTCGTGCCGAGCGGCGGTTCCGTCGGCGCGCTGCTCCGGCTCGGTGGGGTCTTCATGGCCGTGACCTTCGTCGTGTTCGCCGTGTACGGGGTGTGCGCCGCCGCCGCGCGGGAGCGGCTGCTGGCGCGCCCCCGGGTGATGACCGGCGTGCGCGGGGTGTTCGCGGTCTGCTTCGTGGGCCTGGGCGCGCGGCTGGCGGTGGCGTGACATGGGTTCCCTGCGTTTCCGGCACGCGGACGCCGTACGTCGCGACCACCCCGGTCTGGTCGCCGGCGCCCTGTACGCCGATGGGGTCGACGCCACAGCCGAGGTGGCCCCGCGCGTCACCGAGTACATCTCCCGCGCGCTGGACCGGCTGGCCGTCGGCGGCGAGAGCGGGTTCGCCGAAGTGCTGGCGTGGCGGCGGGCGTTCGCCCGGATGGGGCTGCGTCCCACGCAGTACCGCTGTGCCTCGGAGTCGTTGCTGCGGCGGCTGCGCAGGGAGGGGAGCCTGCCGCGCATCCATCCGGTGGTCGATCTGTGCAACGCGATCTCGGCGGCGTACGCGATCCCGGTGGCGGCCCTGGACGCCGACCGGATCGCCGGGCCGCTGCTGGAGGTGCGTCCCGCGCGGGGCGACGAGCGGTACACGGCGTTCGGCGGCGGCACCGAGCATCCCGCCCCCGGTGAGGTGATCTTCGCCGACTCGGCCGGGCGGTCCCATGCCCGGCGCTGGACCAACCGGCAGAGCGGTCACTCCGCGGTCGGGGCGCACACCCGCCGGATCCTCGTGGTGACGGAGGCCCTGCACGAGGGCGGGCAGGACGATGTGCCCGCGCTGCTGAAGACCGTCGCCGAGGAGCTGGCCGCGCACTGGCCGACCGACCCGGTGACGGCCGTCCTCACCCCCACCGCACCGGAGTTCGTCCTCCCGGGCCCGGCCGCGGACGGGGAGCGGCGGCCGGGGTGACCCGTGGCAGCATGGGCGGCGTGGGCGAGCGGGAACGGGTGACGGGCGGCCCTACGACGGACGCCCCCGCGGCGGGGGACGGATCGGCGTCGGGGAACGGATCGGCGTCGGGGGACGGATCGGCGCTGGGGGACGGATCGGCTGCCCACGCCCACGGCTCGGACTTCCTCCAGCTCGACGCCGACGCCGCGCCTCCCGGTGGCAAGGCCGACTGGCTGGTGGGGCAGCTGCGCCGCGCGATGGCCGACGGCCGGCTGACCGTGGGCAGCAGGCTCCCGCCCACCCGGGTGCTCGCCGCCGAGCTGCGGGTCTCCCGTGGGGTGGTCGCCGAGGCCTACCGGAGGCTGACCGAGGACGGCCGTGTCGAGGGGCGCCGACGCGGCGGGACGGTGGTGGTCGCGGTCTCCACCGCGTCGGTACCGCCGTCGGTACCGCCGGCCGGGGCCGCCCCGCCGGGCGCGCTGTTCCTCGGCACACCGGGCGCCGACGTCTTCGACGCGCTGCGTGCCGCTCCCTGCCGCGTCGACTTCACACCGGGCCGGCCCGACCTCACGGCCTTCCCCCGCTCGGCCTGGCTGCGCGCGGAACGGGCCGTGCTCGGCGAGCTGTCCGCCGAGCACCTCGGCTACGGCGATCCGCGCGGCGCCCCTGAGCTGCGCCGCGCCGTCGCCGGCTGGCTGGCGCGCGGGCGCGGCATCCGGGTGGAGCCGGACGAGGTGCTCGTCGTCGCGGGAACGGCGCAGGCGCTCACCCTGCTGCACCCCGTGCTGCGGGCGGACGGCATCGACGCCGTCGCCGTCGAGGACCCCGGCTCCCTCGGCACCCGCCAGCACCTGGAACACGGCGGCCTGGCCGCCCCGCCGGTACCGGTCGACGAGGACGGCGTACGAGTGGACGCGCTGCGCGCCACCGGTGCCCGCGCGGTGCTGCTCACGCCCGCCCACCAGTTCCCCACGGGTGTGGTGACGAGCGGTGAGCGCCGCCGGGAGCTGCTGCGCTGGGCGGCGGACGGCGGCCTGATCATCGAGGACGACTACGACGCCGAACACCGCTACGACCGGCCGCCGGTGCCCGCCCTGCGCGCCTTCCTCGACGACCGGGTCTGTTACCTGGGCAGCGTGTCCAAGCTGCTCGCGCCCGCGCTGCGGATCGGCTGGGCGGTACCGCCGCGCCGCCACCGGGAGGCGCTGGTCGACGCGAAACGCTTCACCGATCTGGGCAACGCCGTGCTGCCCCAGCTGGTCCTGGCCCGGCTGATGGAGTCCGGCGGCCTGGAACGGCATCTACGGCTGCTGCGCGGCCGTCACCGTCGTCGGCGGGACGCGATGATCCATGCCCTCACCGGCCGTCTGCCGGGCGCGGTGGTGCACGGCGCGGCGGCGGGCCTGCACCTCACGGTCACCTACGCGCCGGACGTGCCCGACACGGAACTGGCCGCCGCCGCGCTCGCCCGGGGCGTGAAGGTGCAGCCGCTGTCCTGGCATCGGCAGCGGCCCGGCCGCCCCGGCCTCGTCCTCGGTTACGCGGCCACCCCGGCCGGGGTCATCCCGGACGGGGTGGCGAGCATCGGCGAGGCGCTGCGCGAACTGAGCTGACCTGAGCTCACCGGCATCCCTCACCCGACACGGTCCGTCAGCTCGCGGCGTGCTCCTTCACCGTGATCCCGCCCTTGCGGATCGTCGCGACGCGCGGGGCCTTCTTCGCGATCGCGGAGTCGTGGGTGACCATGACGAAAGTCAGTCCGTGCTCCTTCCACAGGGCCTCCAGCACGTCCATGATCTCGTCGCGCATGCCCTCGTCGAGGTTGCCGGTGGGTTCGTCGGCGAGCAGCACCTTGGGCCGCTTCACCAGCGCGCGGGCGATGGCGACGCGCTGCTGCTGACCTCCGGACATCTCGCCGGGCAGATGCCCGAGGCGCTCGCCGAGCCCGACCGACTCCAGCGCCTCGGCGGCCCGCGTGCGCCGCTCCCTGGCCTTCACCCCGAGGGGGACGAGCGCCGTCTCGACGTTCTCCTGCGCGGTGAGGGTGGGGATGAGGTTGAAGGACTGGAAGACGAAGCCGATGTTCTCGCTGCGCACCTTCGTCAGCCGCGCCTCGGACAGCGTGGCGAGATCGACGCCGTCGAGCACGACTTCGCCCTCGGACGGCCGGTCGAGACCGCCGAGCATCTGGAGCAACGTCGACTTGCCGCCCCCGGTGGGCCCCTGGATGACGAGCCGGTCACCGTCCGGGATGGTCAGCCCGACACCGTCCAAGGCGTGAACGGTCTCCTTGCCACGGGTGTAGCGCTTGGTGACGCCTCTGAGTTCGTACATGGGACACAGCTCCTGGAGTGGAAGGGGTGAGGTGGGGGCACGGTGAGGTCGGCCACTGCCAGACGGCCAAGGCCCGTGCCGACGGGTCGCCGCCCCGCGTCTACTCGACGCGGCGCAGTGCGTCCGCCGGGCGCAGGCGGGAGGCGCGCCAGCCGCCGAAGGCGCCGGCGATCAGGCCGCCGGTCACGGCGAGGGCGACGGCGAGGGCGACCGTCGTGATGCTCACCGGGGCCGTGAGGGCGACGTCGAGGGTCCGGGCGGCGGCCTGCCGGCCGGGGCCGCCGCCGAAGCCGCCATCCCCGCCGGGGCCGCCCGTACCGCCACCGCCGCCGCCCAGCTCTGCCTGGAGCGTCGGGCTGATCGCGGTCACGGCGTACGCGCCCGCCAGGCCGAGCGCGATGCCGAGTGCGCCGCCGAGGAGGCCGTTGGCCATGGCCTCGCCGACGACCTGCCGGGTGACCCGGCCGGACCGCCAGCCCAGCGCCTTCAGCGTGCCGAACTCCCGCACGCGCCGCGAGACCGCCGAGGAGGTGAGCAGGCCGGCGACGAGGAACGCGGCGACCAGCACCGCGATCGACAGCCACTTGCCGACGCTGGTGGCGAGCGACGACGCCGTGGAGAGGGACCCGGAGACGGTGTCGGCGAGGTCCGCGGAGGTCGTCACCGTCGTACCGGAGACGTTCTTCTGGATGGCGGACTTGACGCTGTCGATCTTCTGGGAGTCGGTCGCCTTGACGTAGATCGTGGTGACCTTGGCCTTGGCGTCGCCGAGCGTCTGGGCCTGCGTCAGCGGGATGTAGACGTCGGCGGCGGCGTCCCCGCTGTCGGCGGTGGCGATGCCGACCACCGAGAACTTGACGTTCTTGATGGTGACGGTGGAACCGACCTTGAGGTTCTTCTCCTTGGCGTAGGCCGAGTCGAGGACGGCGACCTCGGCGTCGGTCTCCGTCGACGTGAAGGTACGGCCGCTGGTGATCTTGGAGGAGGTCAGCGGGCCGAGCGCCGGCTCGGTGACGTCGGTGCCGAAGACGGAGTAGTTGTTGACGTCGAAGTCGGCGCCACCGCCCTGCACTTCGCCCTGCGGCCGGCCGTCCTGCCCGCCCTGCGGGCCGCCGTTGGCGCCCTGCTGGAACTGACCGCGTGTGAACTGGCCGCTGACCTTGAGGACCTGGAGGCTCAGCCCGCCGACCGCGTCGGAGACACCGTTCTGCTCGCTCACCTGGGTGACGGTCGAGGTCGACAGGGTCTGGAAGCCCTGGACGAAGACCCGGTCGCTGCTCTGCTCCGCGTCGGAGCCGTCGTCCTGCGCGTCGAACTGGAAACGCGGGCGTTCGGAGGGGTTCGCGGTGGGCGACGCGGCCTTGGTGACCGTCATGTCCGTACCCAGCCCGTACAGGGACTGCAGGACCTTGTCCTGGGCCTTCCCCATGCCGGCGGACACGGAGGTGACGACGATGACCAGCGCGATGCCCAGCGCGAGTCCGGAGGCGACGACGAGGGCCGCCTTTCTACGGCGGCGCAGTTCGCGCCTCAGGTAGGTGAAGAACATGCGCCGCAAGCTAGGGACGGCTCGTGATGAAGGAATAAGGCCGGCATAAGAGAAGGATGAGAAGGCTGTCCGGGGTGCGAGGCGAACCCTCACCGACCTGTCAAACCGTCAAACATACAGAGGAGAAAAACCACAAGGAGGGACCAACGCCCCGAATTGCGGAACCTCCCACGCGAGGATTCAATGAAACAGGGGCCGCGCCATAGCCGCGGGGAGTAGATATGGCCAGAAGCCCGGTCCTGGACGGCGACGGCGATGTCGTCTGGCCCAAGCGCTCCTCCTGGTCCCAGCGGGCCACCGCCCATGTCGCCGACCTCCAGGGGCAGATCAACCGGCTGAGGAGCCAGGTCACCGCCGCCGACCCCGCCGACGCGGAACTCATCGCGAAGGCCGAGGCGCATCTGGCGTCCGCGCGGCACTCCTTGAAGTACAAGGGGCGCTGGTGGCGCTTCGACAGGACGACGGACGGCGCCCTGGCGAACCTCCACGAAGCGGAGGTCGCGCTCCTGCGGATCGTCCCCGCCGGTGAACTGCGCTGGAGGGGAGTGCCCGTCCTGGCTCAGGCGCGTCTGCATCTCGACCCGGACGACCTGCGGCTCCAGCACCTGGAGGAGCAGCTGAAACCGCAGGGTACGCAGGTCACGCACATCCAGGAGGTCGACCGGGAGTTGCTCGTCAGCACACTGCACGCCGCCTACCAGGCCGAGGAGGCGGAGCGGGCGAGGGTGCGGAGCTTCACCCGTATCGTGTGCGGGGCCACCACCGCCATGGCGCTGATCGCCGTGGGTTTCGCGATGTGGGCCCTCGTCGAGCCGGCCGTGGGCCGCCGTTTCTGTTTCCCGGAGAATCCGGACGACCCCGACGCGGTACCGACGGTGTGTCCGTTCGGCGACGAACCGAGCTGGTCAAGCGTGTGGTTCATCGAGTTCGTGGGGATGACGGGCGCGGCCGTCGCCGGGGCGGCGTCCCTGCGCCAGGTGCGGGGTACCGCCGGGCCCTACCACGTGGCCATGGCGCTGCTCCTGCTGAGACTTCCGGTCGGAGCGCTCACGGCCGTCATCGGGCTCCTCTTCCTCAGCGGCCGTTTCTTCCCGGGTCTGACGGGTCTCGACACCCCGACCCAGATCATCTCCTGGGCGGTCGCGTTCGGCATTCTCCAGGAGGTCGTGACCCGTTCCGTCGACCGGCAGGGGGAGTTCCTCCTGGAGAACGTCCGGACCGCCGGGCGGGATCCGGAGGTGAAGCCGGAGCGCAAGCGGCGCAGGTTCGCGAAGCCCCCTCCCAAGGACACCTGAACAGCGCGAAGGCGGCCGCCCCCGGTCGGGGTGGCCGCCTTCGGCGATGGGATCAGAGGGCCGAGCCGGCCTTCCACTGGGCCCAGTCCATGTTCCAGCCGTTGAGGCCGTTGTCCGGGGCCACGGTCTTGTCGCCGGTGTTCTGGACGACGACGACGTCACCGATGATCGAGTTGTTGTAGAACCACGAGCCCGGCGTGCTGGGGTCGTTGGCGCCCTTGGTGTCGGACAGGCCGACACAGCCGTGGCTGGTGTTCACCGAGCCGAAGATGGACTTCGCGCCCCAGTAGTTGCCGTGCACGAAGGTGCCGGAGGTGGTCAGGCGCATGGCGTGCGGCACGTCCTTGATGTCGTACTCGCCCTTGCCGTCGTCGTCGGTGAAGCCGACCGTCGCGCCGTTCATCCGGGTCTCCTTGAACTTCTCGGAGATCACCATCTGGCCCTCGTACGTCTTGTTCTCGGGCGAGCCGGCGGAGATCGGGATGGTCCTGATGGTCTTGCCGTCCTGCGTGACCTTCATCTGCTTGGTCTTCGCGTCGACGTACGTGACCTGGTTGCGGCCGATCTTGAAGGTGACCGTCTTCTGCTGGACGCCGAAGACGCCCTCGGCGCCCTCGACACCGTCGAGCGCCAGCTTCAGCGTGACGGTGGAGTCCTCCTTCCAGTAGTCCTGCGGCCGGCAGTCCATGCGCACGGTGCTGAACCAGTGGCAGGCGACCTCCTGACCGCTGCTGGAGGTGACGGTGACGCCCTTCTGGACGGCCTCCTTGTTGGTGATCTCCTTGTTGAAGTTGATCGACACCGGCATGCCCACACCGACGGTGGAGCCGTCCTCCGGCGTGAAGTTGCCTATGAAACTGTTGGCCGGGGAGACCGTGGTGAAGGACGCGTTCTCGTGGGCCTCGCGGCCGTCGGAGTCCTTCGCGGTCGCCGCGAGCTTGTAGGTGGTGGAGCGCTCGAGCTGGCCGCTCGGCTTCCAGCTGGTCTTGTCGGCGGAGAGCTCGCCCTCCACCGCGGTGCCGTCGGCGGTGGTCATCGTGACCTGGGTCAGGGTGCCCTTGCTCACCGTGACGGCCGCGGAGTTGTTGATGGAGGCGTTGTTCGAGCCGTCCGCGGGTGTGATCTTGATCTGGGCCTCGGACGCCTTCTGCGCCGCCGCCTCGTCGGCCTTGGCCTGCGAGGAACTGCCCTTGTCGCTGTCGGAGGCGCCGCTGTCACCGCCGGAACACGCAGAGAGCACCAGAACACCGCCGAGCAGGGCGGACGCGGCCATGAGACCCCTGCGCCGCCTACTGTCCGTCATCACACGCTTCTCCATCGTCGCCGATTCCCAAAAAGCCCGAGAGTCCCCGTCAAGAACTTCAACGCTACGACCGGTTCGTCCCGTTCCACATCTGTCGAATGTGTGGGCCACGCCACGCCGCCGGGGCGGGTGGTCCGCCCGGGGCCACGATGGCGCGGGTGTCGGTCAGTGCGTCCCTTGAGACGACGGAACCCCGGGGGGTGGTTGCCGCCCGGGGTCACGAATTCCCCAAGACGTTCAGCCGATGCCGCCCCCGCGGCCGTCGTCCTCGCCGGCCGCCCCGTCGTCCTCGTCGACATCATCCTCGTCCAGGTAGCGGTCCGGCGAATCGGGGTCGTGGTCGACGGATTCACAGGACCAGGAGGCCTGGTGCAGTTCGACGCCCGGGATCCTCCCCACCAGGTCGAACGGGTCGACGAGGCAGGCGAGGGCCTCCGCGGTGTCCTCCGTCACAGCGCTCTCGGCGTGCGCCCGCTCGCTCTCGGGCGTCGCCGGGTCCCGCGCCTCCTCGTCGAGCCGCCGCAGCGCGGCACGCGTCACGGCGTCCTCGTCGTCGATCTCCAGGACGAGTTCCACACGAAGCCGGACATAACGTGATGACTCTTCAGTGCTCATGCCCGGAGGGTAAGGCTCCGGGCTCCCGTGACTTTCCCGCGACCCGCGCCTTTCATTAGCATCGGTCCACACGGCCAATTCGCCAGCGTCACAAGGGGATCGATATTCCGTGTCATCCGCTCGCCGTCCGTTGCTGACCGCCACCGCCGCGGGGACCCTCCTGTGCGCCCTGTGGTTCGTCCCGAACGCCAACGCGACTCAGGACACCCCGGCCAGAACGGAGACGTCGACGCAGGTCACGACCCAGGCGCGGGCCGCCTCGGCGGACACCTCCGACGCCGCCGGGACGGACGACGGCGTCCGCCTCGCCGACACCGGAAGCTTCGACACCACCCCGTACGTGGTCGGCGGCACGACGTTCCTCGCCCTCGGCGCGGGCTTCGTGGTTTATTCCGTTCGCCGGGAACGCCTGGGTTTTTGAATTGACTTGACGCCCGCTTGACCACGCCTTCATAGTCCGCCTCATGAAAAGATCATCGGGGGCGCGGCTCTGCGCCGCGATCGCTGTGAGCGCGCTGTCGCTCGCCCTCATCACGGGCTGTTCGGACGAGGGGTCGAAGAAGGGGTCCAAGGGATCCAAGGGATCGGATTCGGACTCCTCCTCGTCGTCGGCCCCGGCCGCGGAGGCGCTGAGCGCGGCCGAGTTGGAGAAGCTGCTCCTCGCGCAGGGCGAGGCCAAGGGGTACAAGGTCAGCTCGGGTGACGACACCCTGCCGGCCTCCAAGGACCAGGTGAAGACCGACAAGGCGGAGTGCGCGCCGCTCGCCCACGCCATGTCCGGTCTGGCTCCGGGCGACACGGACGCGAACGCCAGCAACACCCTCACGGAGGACGTCGCGTCGGGCGCGGCCACCAAGGCGCCGGAGGACATCAGCGGTTCCGACATCGAGAACGCGTTCAAGGTCAACATGACCTTCGTGGGCCTGTCCTCGTACCAGGGCGACGGCGCCCAGAAGGCCGTGAAGGCCGTCTCCGACGGGGTCACGGCCTGCGCCGGCGGGTTCGGCATCACCGCCCAGGGCCAGAAGCAGAAGATCACCAAGGTCGCCTCGGAGAAGGCCTCCGGCAGCGGGGACGAGTCGGTGGCGTTCACCGTGGACTCCGACATGGACGGTGAGGGCACGGCCACCTTCCACACCGAGGTGGTCCGGGTCGGCACCATCGTCGCCACGTATTACACGGTGGACTTCTCCGGGCTCTCGGAAGGCAAGTCGACCGACGTGCCGGCGGCCGTGATCGACGCCCAGGTCGCCAAGCTCCCCAAGTAGACGCCCGGCCTCGGGGCCCCGCCGTCACCGTACGGCGGGGCCCCGAGCCGTCTCAGCGCAGCGGTCCGGTGACCTTCTCCACGGCCGTGACGAGCCGCCCCTCGCGCACGAAGGCGTCCGCCGCCGCGAGGTCGGGCGCCAGGAACCGGTCGGGCCCGGGCCCTCGCACCCCCGCCTCCCGTACGGCGTCGACGACCGCCTGTGTGGCGGGCGCCGGGGTGAGGCCCTCGCGCAGCTCCACCGCCCGCGTGGCGGCGTACAGCTCGACGGCGAGCACCCGCGTGAGGTTGTCGACGGCCGTGCGCAGCTTGCGCGCCGCCGACCAGCCCATGGAGACGTGGTCCTCCTGCATCGCGGAGGACGGGATGGAGTCCGCCGACGCCGGCACGGCGAGCCGCTTCAACTCGCTGACCAGCGCGGCCTGCGTGTACTGGGCGATCATCAGCCCGGAGTCGACGCCCGGGTCGTCCGCGAGGAACGGCGGCAGGCCGTGGCTGCGGTTCTTGTCCAGCAGCCGGTCGGTGCGCCGCTCGGCGATGGAGGCGAGGTCCGCGACGGCGATGGCGAGGAAGTCGAGGACGTAGGCCACCGGGGCGCCGTGGAAGTTGCCGTTGGACTCGACGCGGCCGTCGGGCAGCACGACCGGGTTGTCGACGGCGGAGGCCAGTTCGCGCTCGGCGACCACGCGCGCGTGCGCCATGGTGTCGCGGCCGGCGCCGGCGACCTGCGGGGCGCAGCGCACCGAGTAGGCGTCCTGGACGCGCGGCGCGTCGTCCTGGTGGTGCCCGGTCAGCCCGGAACCCTTCAGCACCGCGAGCATGTTGGCGGCGGACGCGCCCTGCCCGGGGTGCGGGCGGATGGCGTGCAGCTCGGGCACGAGCACCTTGTCCGTGCCGAGCAGGGCCTCCAGGGAGAGGGCGGCCGTGACGTCGGCGGACTTGTAGAGGGTGTCCAGGTCGGCCAGGGCCATGATCAGCATGCCGAGCATGCCGTCGGTGCCGTTGAGGAGGGCGAGTCCCTCCTTCTCGCGCAGCTCGACGGGGGCGATGCCGTGCGCGGCGAGGAGTTCGGCGGCGGGCCGTACGACGCCGTCGGGGCCCTCGGCGTCCCCTTCCCCCATGAGCGTGAGGGCGCAGTGGGAGAGGGGGGCGAGGTCGCCGGAGCAGCCGAGCGAGCCGTACTCGTGGACGACCGGGGTGATGCCGGCGTTGAGCAGGTCGGCCATGGTCCGCGCCACCTCGGGCCGGACGCCGGTGTGCCCGGAGCAGACCGTCTTCAGCCGCAGGAACATCAGGGCCCGTACGACCTCCCGCTCCACGCGCGGTCCCATGCCGGCGGCGTGCGAGCGGACGATGTTGCGCTGGAGCTGGGCGCGCAGCTCCTGGCTGATGTGCCGGGTGGCGAGAGCGCCGAAGCCGGTGGAGACGCCGTAGACGGGGTCGGGCTTGGCCGCGAGCGCGTCCACGATCTCGCGGGCCCGCGCGAGGGCCGCGACCGCTTCCCCGGAAAGCTCGACCCGGGCGCCGCCGCGCGCCACGGCGAGCACGTCGGACGCGGTCACCCCGGACGTCCCCACCACCACAGTGTGCATATCCATATTCAGGAGCGTACGCAGTGAAGACGAGGATGTCACCAGTGGGGGCCGGGTCCACCCCTTACCGACGGGTCACATGCCTGACGGCTCACCGACGGCCCCTCGTCTCACGGCCGGCCCCGGAAGCTGCGCCGCTCGGCGGCCGGTCCCCGCGGCGGCTGGTCGGCGAGGCGGACGACGGGATCGTCGGGCCCCGCCCGCCCCGCGACCACCGGCCGGGCGGCCCGTACGGCCTTCGCGCGGTACTGGGCGGCGTCCGCGAGCCGGAACAGCCGGCGGGCGGAGGACACCGGCCCGATGGGGTCCTCGGTGGAGGCGACCCCGCAGGCCACGCCCTCCCCGAGCTCCAGTTCGGCGGCCCGGCGGCAGAGTTCGTCGGCGACCTTCACCACGTCGTCGGCGGACGGCCCGACCGCAAGCAGACAGAACTCGTCGCCGCCCAGGCGAGCGGCCAGCGCCCCCGGCAGCATCGCCCCGCACAGCGACAGCACCGACCCGAACCGCTCCAGCAGCCGGTCCCCCACGGCATGCCCCTGCGTGTCGTTGACCCGCTTGAGCCCGTTGAGATCGCACACCACGAGGCTCACCACGTCCCCCCGCGTCCGGTGCCGCTCCACGGCCTCCTCCAGCCGTACGTCGACGGCGCGGCGGTTGGCCAGGCCGGTGAGGGCGTCGGTGAAGGCGAGCCGGCGCGCCTCCTCCAGCCGCTCGGTCTGCGCGATCCCGGCGGCGACGACGGCGGCCAGGACGGTGGCGAAGTCGGCGTCGGCACGGTCGAAGACGGGGGTGCCCGAGGAGCGGGCCACGTACAGCTCGCCCCAGGCGCGGCCGTGCAGCACGATCGGCGCGACCACGCACGAGCCGCGTCCGCGCCGGCGCAGGGCGGCGACCCTCTGGTGGCAGTAGCCCGGCCGGCCGGCGGCGGGTCCGTCGGCCGTCTCCACCCAGGCGTTGGGCTCACCGCCGGCCGCCCAGCGTTCGTGCAGGAACTCGGTGATCTCGGGGAACTGGTGCACCGGGTAGGCCTCACCGTCCGGGAACTCGTCCTCGTCCGCGGTGCGGTCGCCCACGTTCACCAGGACCCGCAGCCGCCCCAGCTCCCGCTCCCACACCGAGAGCGCGGCGAAGGCGCCGGCCAGCGCCCGGCACGCGCCGAGCGCCGCGGCCCGCCATGACTCCCTGGGGGTGTGTGCGGCCGCCATCCCCTGTGCGAGCGCCACCACGGCCGCTAGACGTCTGTCGTCACCCATCTCCCCAGGTTAGGGATGTTTGCCACAAAGGAGACACCCGGTGGGCACATGGAGTGACTCGCGCACCCGGCGCCGGGCACTGGGATCCGACGGAGACTCACTCCCCCGGCCACACCGGCTTGCGCTTCTCGTTGAACGCCGCGACCCCCTCCGCCCGGTCCCCCGAGAACGCCACCGCCCGCCACGCCGCGTCCTCCACCTCCAGACCGGCCCGCAGATCCAGCCCCTGCCCGAGCCTCAGCGCCCGCTTGGCCGCCCGCAGCCCCACCGGGGAGTTCGCCCCGATCCGCGCGGCCAGCGCCAGCGCCTCCTCGCGGTCCCGGCCCTCCTCCACCAGCACGTCCACCAGCCCCAGTTCCCGCGCCTCCACGGCCTCCACCCGCCGCGCGCTGAAGATCAGCTCGGCCGCCCGGGCCGCACCCACCCGCCGGGGCAGCAACTGCGTCCCGCCGCCGCCGGGGATCACACCTACGGAGACCTCGGGCAGCCCCACCACGGCCGTACGGTCGGCCACGATCACATCGCAGGACAGCGCCAGCTCGAACCCGCCGCCCAGCGCGAACCCGTGCACCGCCGCCACCGTCGGCACCGGCAGCTCCAGCACGCCGGTGTACGCGCCGCGCGCGACGGGCCGCTGGCGCACCAGGTCGGCGTCGGTGAAGGAGTTGCGCTCCTTCAGATCGGCGCCGACGCAGAAGGCCCGCTCGTGGGTGGAGGTGAGGACGACCACGCGCACGTCCCGGTCGCCGCCGAGCACCGCGCAGGCGGCGGCGACGGACCGGGCCATCTCCGTGGAGACGGCGTTCATGGCCTTCGGCCGGTCGAGGGCCAGCTCCGCGACGTGCCCGCCGCCCCCGTGCCGCCGCACCAGCACGAACTCCCCGAACCGTTCCTCGCTCATGACACCCTCCGGTTAACGCGGGTTAACAACTCTCGCCCGCCGATCATCGCAGCCGCGCCCCGCCGGCGAAAGGGCGGACCGGATGCGACATCTCGGGCCCGACCACCCGTTCGAGTGACATCTCGCCCGACTCCTCCCGCACCGCCCAGGGGAGCGCATAACGTGCGTGCGCCACGGCGTATCGGGGGCGCGCACGCATCGGGGAAAGAAGGCCATGACGACTACACCGGTGAGGACGCCGTCCGCGACCGTCGCGGAGCACACGGGACACGGCGAGTCGGGCGGCGCGGGTCCGGCCGAGCCGGCCCGTCCATGGGCACCGCGCGCCCGCGGCAGGCATCGCCGCCCGCGCCCCCGCAAGGCCCTGTTCGCCGCGGTCGGCCTCGCGCTGGTGGCCGGCGCGCTGAGCCTCGTACGACTGGCTGCCTCCGACCCGGGCGTGGGCGGTTCCGGGACCGCGGAGGCCGGGCCGTACCCCGAGCCCCTCGGCACGGCCGCCGCTACGGACACCGACCGGGCGACCCCCGCGGCGGCCACCGTGCCGGCTCCGCACGCGACGGCCCCCCTGGGCACCCCGAGCGCGAGCCCCACACCGGGCCCGACCCCGGCGACGGCGCCCACGTTCTCTCCGACCTCGCCCGTGCTCACGCCCAGCGGCCTCTACGCCCCGCGCAGCCCGGCGCGGCCCCCGGCTCCGGCTTCCGCGCCCGCGAGAACCGCCCCGCGACCGCCCGCGCCGCCCGGGCCCCCGGCCCCCGCCCCGGGCACGGCCGCTCCCGGCCCGGCGCCGGACCACCCCGGTCTGTGCGTCCCGGTCGTCGGCCTCTGCGTCGACCCGCTCAGCGCGCCCCAGCGCTGAACGGGCGACTCACACTCCGCCGCCGCGCCGGGTCAGGAGCCACGGCTCCACCACGCCGAGCCCGCGCACCGGCCGCTGCCACATCGGCTGGAGCGCGAGACGGTAGGACGGCGGTTCCTCGCCCTCCTTCTCCGCCGCGGCCGCCTCCTCGGCGGCCTCCGCCTCCGAGGCCGGGGCCTCACCGGTACGGATCAGTTCCTCCGCGAAGGCGCTGTCGACGAGGACGGCGTCCCGGGGCGCTATCGACGTCAGGCGGGAGGCCAGGTTGACGGTCGTGCCGAAGACATCACCCATCCGGGTGGTGACCGTGCCGAACGCCATGCCGACGCGCAGCTCCGGCATCGTCTCGTCGTTGCTCATCGTCTCGACGAGCCGCAGCGCGATGTCGGCGGCGACACCGGCGTCGTCGGCGGCGTAGAGCACCTCGTCGCCGAGGGTCTTGATGAGCCGTCCGCCGCGCGCGGCGACCAGGTCGGCGGCGGTGGTCTCGAAGGCCTCGACGAGTTCGCCGAGCTCCTCCTCCTCCATCCGGCGGGTCAGCCGGGTGAATCCGACCAGGTCGGCGAAGCCGACCGCCAGCCGCCGGTCGACCATCTCCTCGTCGTCGGCGGCCTGCACGACCCGGCCGGCGGAGGCGGCGAGCTGCCGGCGCCACACGTAGACCAGGAACTCCTCCAGCTCGGGCAGGAGCAGCTCGACGATGGGGTAGGTGACCTCGGTGCGGGTCATGCCCGGCTCGGGCGGCTCGGTCAGCCCCTCCAGGAAGGAGTCGATCTGCCACTCGGCCAACCGGGCGGTGGTCTGCCCGGTGGAACGGGCCACCTGCACCGCCATGGCCTCGCTCAGCAGGCCCGCCTCGACCAGACCGGCGAGCCGGCGCAGCGCGAGTACGTCGGCCTCGGTGAGCGCCTTCGCCTGGCCTATGTCGGCGAAGCCCATCGCCCGCCAGAAGCGGGACGCCAGCTCCATGGAGACACCGGCGCTGCGGGCCGCCTGGAAGGGGGTGTAGCGCCGCTCGGCGCCCAGAATCAGCTGTTCGAGACGCAGGGCGAGCGGGTCGTCGCCGGTGTCGGCGGCGTGGGGGTCCTCCCGCTCGATCGAGGTCGAGCGCGGGAGAGGGTCCACCCGGCCGTCCGCGCCCGCGCCGGAGCCCGTGTCGTCGACGGTCACGCCTGCTGCCCTTCCGATCTACCGCGGTCAGGTATCGACCGGCCTCAACTCTACGGCAGGTGTGCGCCAGCTCACTCCGTCAGGTCGAGCCGGGGGGTGGGGGGTGCGGCGCCTCCTCGGCGCCGGCGGTCCGTCGACGCGCCCCGGGGAGCCGCGCCTCCCTGGGCTCCCGCCGCGGTTCCAGGTGGGGACTGATCCTTCACGCCCGGCCGCGGGCCGTCGGCGGCCGATCGCGCAGTTCCCGCGCCCCTGGGTGGGCGCAGGCCGGCCCCGCCGTCGAGCCACCCCCGCCGCAGGAGACGCCCGACCCCGGTGCGGACCGGTCCCGTCGGTGGGTCACTGGCGGTGCAGGTGGATGATGTCGCCGGCGCCCACCGGCTGCTGGACGCCCTCTTCCGTGGCGATGACGAGTCGGCCGTCGCCGTCGACCGCGACGGCCTCGCCGGTGAGGGAGCGGTCGCCCGGCAGTTCGGCGCGGACCTCGCGGCCGAGGGTCGCGCAGCCCGCCGCGTAGGTCTCCTGGAGCCCGCAGGCGGCCGGGTCACCGCCCGCCGCGCGCCAGCGGCCGTACCAGTCCTCCAGCGAGCGCAGCACGGCCCTCAGCAGCGGGTCGCGGTCCGTGCTCACCGCGCCGGCCAGCGCCAGCGACCCCGCCTGGGGCACGGGCAGTTCGTCCGTCCGGAGGGTGACGTTGACGCCGACGCCGATGACGACGCCGTCCGGGCCGGCCCGCTCCGCCAGGATGCCGCCGGCCTTGCGTTCCTCGCCGCCGACGGTCACCAGCAGGTCGTTGGGCCATTTGAGTGCCGTGTCCACGCCGGCCGCGCGGGACAGCCCGGTGGCCACCGCGACGCCCGTCAGCAGCGGCAGCCAGCCCCAGCGCTCCACCGGGACCTCCGCGGGGCGCAGCAGGACGGAGAAGAACAGGCCCGAGCGGGGCGGCGCGGACCACTGGCGGTCCAGCCGGCCGCGCCCCGCGGTCTGCTCCTCGGCGACGAGGACGGCCCCCTCCGCCGCCTTGCCCGCGACCGCGAGGGCCACCAGGTCCGAGTTGGTGGAGCCGGTGCGTGGCACGACCGACACGTCGGACCACAGCCCGCCCTCCCGGACGAGCCCACGCCGCAGCGCGGCGGCGTTGAGGGGCGGACGGTCCAGGTCGGACCAGCGATGGGCGTCTGATGCATCTCGCGGCGTCATGCAAGCCACCCTAGGTGTGGTAAACGCCGCACTGCCGATCGTGAGGCACAGCACTACGCTACGGATGAGTAACCGTCCCCCCTTTTGAGCAGGCAGGGAGCCGCATCCCGATGTCCGAGCCGGAAGAGCGCCGCGAGATCCAAGAGTCCCCAGGGATCGACATCCACACGACCGCGGGCAAGCTCGCGGATCTCCAGCGCCGTGTCCAGGAGGCGACGCACGCCGGCTCCGCACGTGCCGTCGAGAAGCAGCACGCCAAGGGCAAGTTGACGGCCCGTGAGCGGATCGAGCTGCTGCTCGACGAGGACTCCTTCGTCGAGCTGGACGAGTTCGCCCGCCACCGCTCCACCAATTTCGGTCTGGAGCAGAACCGGCCGTACGGAGACGGCGTCGTGACCGGGTACGGCACCGTCGACGGGCGGCCGGTCGCCGTCTTCTCGCAGGACTTCACCGTCTTCGGCGGAGCCCTCGGCGAGGTCTACGGCCAGAAGATCGTCAAGGTGATGGACTTCGCGCTGAAGACGGGCTGCCCGGTCATCGGCATCAACGACTCCGGCGGCGCCCGCATCCAGGAGGGCGTGGCCTCGCTGGGCGCGTACGGGGAGATCTTCCGCCGCAACACGCACGCCTCCGGTGTCGTCCCGCAGATCTCGCTCGTCGTCGGCCCGTGCGCGGGCGGCGCGGTCTACTCCCCCGCGATCACCGACTTCACGGTGATGGTCGACCAGACCTCGCACATGTTCATCACCGGCCCGGACGTCATCAAGACGGTCACCGGCGAGGACGTCGGCTTCGAGGAGCTGGGCGGCGCCCGCACCCACAACTCCGCCTCCGGCGTGGCGCACCACATGGCGGGTGACGAGAAGGACGCCATCGAGTACGTCAAGCAGCTGCTGAGCTACCTGCCGTCGAACAACCTCAGCGAGCCCCCGGCGTTCCCGGAGGAGGCGGACCTGTCCGTCACCGACGAGGACCTGGAGCTGGACACGCTGGTCCCGGACAGCGCGAACCAGCCGTACGACATGCACACGGTGATCGAACACGTGCTGGACGACGCCGAGTTCTTCGAGACGCAGCCGCTGTTCGCGCCGAACATCCTCACCGGCTTCGGCCGGGTCGAGGGCCGCCCGGTGGGCATCGTCGCCAACCAGCCGATGCAGTTCGCCGGCTGCCTGGACATCAAGGCGAGCGAGAAGGCCGCGCGTTTCGTGCGCACGTGCGACGCCTTCAACGTCCCGGTGATCACCTTCGTCGACGTCCCGGGCTTCCTGCCCGGCGTCGACCAGGAGCACGACGGCATCATCCGCCGCGGCGCCAAGCTGATCTACGCCTACGCCGAGGCCACCGTCCCGCTGATCACCGTCATCACCCGCAAGGCCTTCGGCGGCGCGTACGACGTCATGGGCTCCAAGCACCTGGGCGCCGACCTCAACCTCGCCTGGCCCACCGCCCAGATCGCCGTCATGGGCGCGCAGGGCGCCGTCAACATCCTGCACCGCCGCACCATCGCGGAGGCCGAGGCGAGCGGCGACAGCCCCGAGCCCGTGGAGGCGGTCCGCGCCCGGCTGATCCAGGAGTACGAGGACACCCTCCTCAACCCGTACATCGCGGCCGAGCGCGGCTATGTCGACGCGGTGATCATGCCGTCCGACACCCGCCGCCACATCGTGCGCGGCCTGCGTCAGCTGCGCACCAAGCGGGAATCCCTGCCTCCGAAGAAGCACGGCAACATCCCCCTGTAAGGAGCCGCTGTGATCAAGGTCGTACGGGGCAACCCGACCCCGGAGGAGCTCGCCGCCGCCCTGGCGGTGGTCCGAGCCCGCGCCGCGGCGGCGTCCGTCACGCCGCCCGGCGCGCCGACGGCGAAGGACGCGTGGGCCGACCCGGCCAGGATCGCGGGCACCCGCCTGCCCCAGCCGGGCCCTTCGACATGGACCCGCACCTACTGGCCGAGCTGAGGGCGGCGGCCCGCCCGGCACACCGACTTGAGTACGCGTACTCAGGCGCGCCCCGCCGGGCAGGCCGCACGCTGGAAGCATGCTGTGGTCCGACCCGAGGAACGAGCCGCCCAAGGAACTCCGCGAGATGCAGGAGACCCTGAGGCGGCTCGGCTGCTTCCTCGCGTTGGCCATGGTGATCGCGATGCTCGTCATCGGCCTGCGGTGACGGCGGCCGCCCGGACCGGCGCCGGCGCTACGCTGACCGCATGACTGATCAGCCGCGCCGCCGTCTCGTGCTCGCCTCCCAGTCCCCCGCCCGGCTGGGCCTGCTGCGTCAGGCCGGGCTGGCCCCCGAGGTGATCGTGAGCGGCGTCGACGAGGACGCCGTCACCGCCCCCACCCCCGCCGAGCTGGCGCTCGCCCTGGCCGAGGCGAAGGCCTCCGTGGTGGCCGCGAAACCCGAGGTCAAGGGTGCGCTGGTGATCGGCTGCGACTCGGTCCTCGACCTGGACGGCGAGGCCCTCGGCAAGCCCGCGGACGCCGAGGAGGCCACCGCCCGCTGGAAGGCGATGCGCGGCCGGGCCGGCACGCTCCAGACCGGGCACTGCGTCTACGACACGCTCAGCGGGCGGTACGCCTCCGCGACCGCCTCCACGGTCGTCCGCTTCGGTGAGCCGACGGACGAGGAGATCGCCGCCTACGTCGCCTCGGGCGAGCCGCTGTACGTGGCGGGCGCGTTCACCCTCGACGGCCGTTCGGCGCCGTTCATCGACGGCATCGACGGCGACCACGGCAACGTGATCGGGATCAGCCTGCCCCTGGTGCGGCGGCTGCTGGGCCGGCTGGGCGTCGGCATCACGGAGTTGTGGGCGCCGGCGGAGTGACCGGAGCGGGGCCGCCGCCCCCCGGGGCGTCCTCCTGCGGGGCGTCGTCCCGGGGCGTGGCGGCCCCCGGCTCCTCGCGGCGGTCGTAGGTCATCAGCAGCAGCACGATCAGCGCCAGCACGACCATCATGAACAGGAAGGCTTTCCAGCCGACCAGCCCCCACACGAACGCGCCGAGCAGCCCGTGCACCACGGCCGCGCTGATCAGCAGGACGCGGCCGAAGCCGGCCGGCGACCGGTCGCGCACCCCCGCCAGCAGGGCGACCAGGGCGCACAGGGCGAAGTAGAGGCCGAAGACGATCCCGCCGGCCTTCGAGGACGTCGACATCATGTCCGGGTCCAGGCCCGCGAGGGACATGTCCTGGCGGTCGACGACGATCCCGAGGAACCAGTTCAGCGCCGCGACGCCGAGCGCCTCGGCGAACAGCACGACCGCCACCACGCACGCCACCGGTCTGCGCACCACCGGGATCCACCCACCTTCGACCCAGCCCCGAGCAGGACTGCGATCACCCCTAGTACGTTCGAGACATCGCGAACGCTACTAACGGGTAAACCCCGGGACAAGGGTTCTGCGCGCGGCAAAGAATCATTGGGCCATTCGTAGGGACTCCACAAAGAAACAGAGTGGGCCGCAGCACGCCCTCACAGAGACCTTGGCCACAGTAGAGGGCTAGGGTTTCCGGGAGGAGTGCTGCGTACGGCGGTACTACAAGGGATTTCGCGGTCGAGTGAGCCTCGCATCACGCTCCGTGTGGGCAAGCTCACCTTTTGGGACGGGTCGAAGAGCCGTGTCGGCAGTCCCTAAACTCGGCTTGTTTCAAGGAGGGAGCCTCAATCGTGCGCAAGGTGCTCATCGCCAACCGTGGCGAAATCGCAGTCCGTGTGGCCCGGGCATGCCGGGATGCCGGCATCGCGAGCGTCGCCGTCTACGCCGACCCGGACCGGGACGCTCTGCATGTCCGCGCCGCGGATGAGGCGTTCGCCCTGGGCGGTGACACCCCGGCCGCCAGCTACCTCGACATCGAGAAGGTGCTGAACGCCGCGCGGGAGTCCGGGGCGGACGCGATCCATCCCGGCTACGGCTTCCTCTCGGAGAACGCCGAGTTCGCCCAGGCCGTCCTCGACGCCGGACTGATCTGGATCGGCCCGCCCCCGCAGGCCATCCGCGACCTCGGTGACAAGGTCGCCGCCCGCCACATCGCCCAGCGTGCCGGCGCGCCGCTGGTCGCCGGCACGCCCGACCCGGTGTCCGGCGCGGAGGAGGTCGTGGCCTTCGCCGAGGAGCACGGGCTGCCGATCGCGATCAAGGCGGCCTTCGGCGGCGGCGGGCGCGGCCTGAAGGTCGCCCGCACTCTCGAAGAGGTCCCCGAGCTGTACGACTCCGCCGTCCGTGAGGCCGTCGCCGCCTTCGGCCGGGGCGAGTGCTTCGTCGAGCGCTACCTCGACAAGCCGCGCCACGTCGAGACCCAGTGCCTGGCCGACCAGCACGGCAACGTGGTCGTGGTCTCCACCCGTGACTGCTCCCTCCAGCGCCGCCACCAGAAGCTGGTCGAGGAGGCCCCGGCGCCGTTCCTCTCCGACGAGCAGGTCGCCGAGCTGTACCGCGCCTCCAAGGCCATCCTGAAGGAGGCCGGCTACGTCGGCGCCGGCACCGTGGAGTTCCTCGTCGGCCTCGACGGCACGATCTCCTTCCTGGAGGTCAACACCCGCCTCCAGGTCGAGCACCCGGTCACCGAGGAGGTCGCCGGCATCGACCTGGTGCGCGAGATGTTCCGCATCGCCGACGGCGAGGAACTCGGCTACGGCGACCCGGTGCTGCGCGGCCACTCCTTCGAGTTCCGCATCAACGGCGAGGACCCGGGCCGCAACTTCCTGCCCGCGCCCGGAACGGTCACCACGTTCGACCCGCCCTCCGGCCCCGGCGTCCGCCTGGACGCGGGCGTGGAGTCCGGCTCGGTCATCGGCCCGGCCTGGGACTCCCTGCTGGCCAAGCTGATCGTCACCGGCCGTACCCGCAAGGAGGCGCTGGAGCGCGCCGCCCGGGCGCTCGACGAGTTCACCGTCGAGGGCATGGCCACCGCGATCCCGTTCCACCGCGCGGTCGTGCGGGACCCGGCGTTCGCCCCCGAGCTGACCGGCTCCACCGACCCCTTCACGGTCCACACCCGCTGGATCGAGACCGGGTTCGTCAACGAGATCAAGCCCTTCACCGCGCCCGCCGACACCGAGACGGACGAGGAGCCCGGCCGGGAGACGGTCGTCGTCGAGGTCGGCGGCAAGCGCCTGGAGGTCTCCCTGCCGTCCTCCCTCGGCATGTCGCTGGCCCGCACGGGCCTGGCGGCCGGCGCCAAGCCCAAGCGGCGCGCGGCGAAGAAGTCCGGCCCCGTGGCCTCCGGCGACACCCTCGCCTCCCCGATGCAGGGCACGATCGTCAAGGTCGCGGTCGAGGAGGGCCAGGAGGTGCAGGAGGGCGACCTGATCGTCGTCCTGGAGGCGATGAAGATGGAGCAGCCGCTGAACGCGCACCGTTCCGGCACCGTCAAGGGCCTGTCCGCCGAGGTCGGCGCGTCGGTCACGTCCGGCGCGGCGATCTGCGAGATCAAGGACTGACGCCCACCCGCGCGGCCGAGGCGCCCGGCGGATCGTTCGACGCGATCCGCCGGGCGCCTCGTTCTCTCCCCGTCGCGGTGGTCAAGCCGGTGCCGTGCCGGAGGATCACCAGGCCCGCGGCACCGAAGCCGACCGCCGTCAGGGCGAAGGAGAGCAGGACGACGGGCAGCACACCGCCGACGAAGCCGGCCACGTCGACCGGCGTGGACAGGATCAGCGCCCAGGCCGCCCACGCCGGGACCGTCCGGCCGCGCGGCAGCGCTTCGTCGAGTCGGTCGTCTCG
The DNA here is from genome assembly GCF_026008495.1 of Streptomyces sp. A012304. Taxonomy (GTDB): domain Bacteria; phylum Actinomycetota; class Actinomycetes; order Streptomycetales; family Streptomycetaceae; genus Streptomyces. Next base: position 94,212 of record NZ_BQUN01000188.1, on the reverse strand, counting down.
TACGGCTGCACGCTGAAGGCGGCCAGGAACAGCGGCGGGCCCAGCACCGCGCAGAGCGCGAGCAGCGCGGGCCGGTCAGCGGCGGCGCAGGTCGGCCACCCGGGCCCGCTCTCCGCCCGGCGCCTGCTCGCCGCCGAGGACGCTCGTGGCGCGCAGGCCCGTGGCCGGGACCTGGCCGCGGCGCGGGGCGGGCAGGGGAACGTCCCGGCGCTGCTGCTGGCGGCGCGCCGGGACCGTGTCACCCCCCGGGTTTCCCGACGCCCCGGCCACGGCGATCTGCACCCCCTGGTCCGCCAGGGCCTGGAGCTCGGTCTGGGCGCGGTCGTCGTGCGCGGGCGGCTCGTCCGTGACCAGACGGGTGATGACGTCGGTGGGGACCGTCTGGAACATCGTGTCGGTGCCGAGCTTGGTGTGGTCGGCGAGGACGACGACCTCCGCGGCGGCCTGCACCAGCGCGCGGTCCACCGACGCGGAGAGCATGTTGGACGTGGACAGGCCGCGCTCGGCGGTCAGCCCGCTGCCGGAGAGGAACGCGCGGGAGACCCGCAGGCCCTGGAGGGACTGCTCGGCGCCGCTGCCGACCAGGGCGTAGTTGGACCCGCGGAGCGTCCCGCCGGTCATCACGACCTCCACCCGGTTGGCGTGCGCCAGGGCCTGGGCGACCAGCAGGGAGTTGGTGACGACGGTCAGCCCGGGTACCCGTGCGAGCCGGCGGGCCAGCTCCTGGGTGGTGGTCCCCGCCCCGACCACGATGGCCTCGCCCTCTTCGACGAAGCCCGCGGCGAGGTCGGCGATGGCCGTCTTCTCGGCGGTCGCGAGATGGGATTTCTGCGGAAAGCCGGACTCCCGCGTGAAACCGCCCGGCAGTACCGCACCGCCGTGCCGGCGGTCGAGGAGTCCTTCTGCCTCCAGTGCGCGCACGTCCCGCCGTACGGTCACTTCGGAGGTCTGGACGACGCGGGCGAGCTCACGGAGCGACACGGCCCCGTTCGCTCGCACCATTTCGAGGATCAATTGGCGACGTTCTGCAGCGAACACGAAACTGACAGTAACGCGGGCGACCGTCTGCTTTCAGCTCTTTGCGCCGAATAGCAGAAGTTGTTCGCACACTGGGACGCGAGGTGGTATAGGGGTCTAGTTGCACCGCCTATGCCACCCGCACGGTCCATGCCCCTCCGTGACCAGCGGGGACTGCGGCAGGCCACCGGATGCGCGTCAGGCCTCCGCGCCCGACTTCCGGGTGTGCAGCTGCCGGGCCACCTCGGCGATCGAGCCCGAAAGAGACGGGTACACGGTGAACGCGTTCGCGATCTGTTCGACCGTCAGATTGTTGTCGACGGCGATCGAGATGGGGTGGATGAGTTCCGACGCGCGCGGCGACACGACCACACCGCCGACGACGATCCCGGTGCCCGGCCGGCAGAAGATCTTGACGAAGCCGTCCCGGATGCCCTGCATCTTCGCGCGCGGGTTGCGCAGCAGCGGGAGCTTGACCACCCGCGCGTCGATCTTGCCCGCGTCGACGTCCGCCTGGGTGTAGCCGACGGTGGCGATCTCGGGGTCGGTGAAGACGTTGGAGGAGACGGTCTTCAGGTTGAGCGGGGCCACCGCGTCACCGAGGAAGTGGTACATGGCGATGCGGCCCTGCATGGCGGCGACCGAGGCGAGGGCGAACACACCGGTCACGTCACCGGCCGCGTACACGCCCGGAGCGGTCGTGCGGGACACCTTGTCGGTCCAGATGTGCCCGGACTCGCGGAGCCGGACGCCCGCCTCCTCCAGCCCGAGCCCCGCGCTGTTGGGGACGGCGCCGACGGCCATCAGACAGTGCGAGCCGGTGATGACCCGGCCGTCGGCGAGCGTCACCTCGACCCGGTCGCCGACGCGCTTGGCGGACTGCGCGCGGGAGCGGGCCATCACGTTCATGCCGCGCCGCCGGAAGACGTCCTCCAGGACGACGGCGGCGTCCGGGTCCTCGCCCGGCAGCACCCGGTCGCGCGAGGACACGAGCGTCACCTTCGACCCCAGGGCCTGGTAGGCGCCCGCGAACTCGGCGCCCGTCACGCCCGAGCCGACCACGATGAGCTCCTCGGGCAGCTCACGCAGGTCGTAGACCTGGGTCCAGTTGAGGATGCGCTCGCCGTCGGGCTGGGCGTCGGGCAGCTCGCGGGGGTGACCGCCGGTGGCGATGAGGACGGCGTCGGCGACGAGGGTCTCCTCGCTGCCGTCGGCGGCGCGGACGACGACCTTCCGCGAACCGTCCAGGGCCTGCATGCCCTCCAGCCGCCCGCGCCCGCGCAGCACCCGGGCGCCGGCCCGGGTCACGGAGGCGGTGATGTCGTGCGACTGCGCGAGCGCCAGCCGCTTGACCCGCCGGTTGACCTTGTCGAGGTCCACGCCGACCACCCGGGCCGACTGCTCCAGCGGCGGGGTGTCGTCGGCGACGATGATGCCCAGCTCCTCGTAGGAGGAGTCGAAGGTGGTCATCACCTCGGCCGTAGCGATAAGGGTCTTCGACGGCACGCAGTCGGTCAGCACCGACGCTCCGCCCAGACCGTCGCAGTCGACGACGGTCACCTCCGCGCCGAGCTGAGCGGCCACCAGAGCCGCTTCGTAGCCGCCGGGTCCGCCACCGATGATCACGATCCGAGTCACGTACTCCATTGTCCCGCACGCTTCAACGTCGTACTTCCCCGGGGGCGGGCCGAGGGGCGTTTGTTATGGGAGTGACGCGTGTGCGACTGCCGTACCCTCGTCGCATGTCGCTCTACGCCGCGTACGCCGGCAACCTCGACGCGCGGCTGATGTCCCGCCGCGCTCCCCACTCCCCGCTGCGCGCGACGGGCTGGCTGAACGGGTGGCGGCTGACCTTCGGCGGCGAGCAGATCGGCTGGGAGGGCGCGCTGGCGACACTCGTCGAAAACCCCGCAGAGCCCGCAGACCTCGCGGACCCCGCATCCCCCGCCGCGCAGGTCTTCGTGGCGCTGTACGACCTCGCGCCCATGGACGAGGACTCCCTCGACCGCTGGGAGGGCGTGGGCCTCGGTGTCTACCGCCGTATGCGGGTGCGCGTGCACACCCTCGACGGCGAGGAGCAGGCGTGGACGTACGTCCTCAACGGCTACGAGGGCGGTCTGCCCTCGGCCCGCTACCTGGGCGAGATCGCCGACGCCGCCGAGTCCGCGGGCGCGCCGCACGATTACGTGATGGAGCTGCGCAAGAGGCCGTGCTGACGGGGGCGCGCTCATGGACTTGGGGACCGACGCGGCAACGGGAGATCGCATGGCCCCCACCACGTATGACGTGTTCCGCACGGTCGGCCGCGGTCGGCTGCTGGTCTTCGTCGTCGAGGTCTTCAACGACAAGGACGTCCTGATCACCGACGAGTGACGCCCCTCGCCGGAGACGAGCGACCCCCCTCGTTGGAAACGACAAGACAACGATCGCCATCCCGTGGGCTCTGTCATCTACGCGCGTAGGCCGAGACCGGCTACCCTCATGCGCGTGAACGCATCTCTTCTCCCGGACGACATCCAGGGCGACCCCTACGCCGCCGCCGACGCCGCCGCCACGCGCCTGCGCGAACTCACGGGCGCCGAGACCCACGACGTCGCCCTCGTGATGGGCTCCGGCTGGGCACCGGCCGTGGACGCCCTGGGCGCCCCCGACGCCGAGTTCCAGGTCACCGAGCTGCCCGGCTTCCCGCCGCCGGCGGTCGAGGGGCACGGTGGCAGGATCCGCTCGTACCGGATCGGCGACAAGCGCGCGCTGGTCTTCCTGGGCCGCACGCACTACTACGAGGGCCGTGGCGTGGCCGCCGTCGCCCACGGGGTGCGCACGGCGGTCGCGGCCGGCAGCAAGACGATCGTCCTGACCAACGGCTGCGGCGGTCTGCGCGACGGCATGCGCCCCGGCCAGCCGGTCCTGATCAGCGACCACATCAACCTCACGGCGACGTCGCCCATCGTCGGCGCGAACTTCGTGGACCTGACCGACCTGTACTCCCCCCGCCTGCGCGCCCTGTGCAAGGAGATCGACGCCACGCTGGAGGAGGGCGTCTACGCCCAGTTCCCCGGCCCGCACTACGAGACGCCGGCCGAGATCCGCATGGCCCGCGTGATCGGCGCGGACCTGGTCGGCATGTCGACGGTCCTGGAGGCCATCGCCGCCCGCGAGGCGGGCGCGGAGGTCCTCGGCATCTCCCTGGTCACCAACCTCGCCGCCGGCATGACGGGCGAGCCCCTCAACCACGAGGAGGTCCTCCAGGCGGGCCGGGACAGCGCGACCCGGATGGGCTCGCTGCTGGCGCAGCTGCTGGGCCGGCTGTAACCGTCGCCTCCGCGCGCCGGCGGGTGTCGTCCAGCCCGTCCGGCGCCCGAGGGTCGCGGCGCCCGAAAGAGGAAGGCCGCCGCGCCTGAACAGCAAGGCCGCCGCCGCGTCCGGGCGAGAGCGGGGGTCCGGGGGCCGCGGCCCCGGGACGGGACGGGTGGGGGCGGGGGGCGAACGACCCTGGGCATGCCCAGGCACCCGCACAACCACACAACGAGAGGTTGACCCGAACGTGCAGCACGACGATCTCATCGCACGGGCCCAGGCCTGGCTGTCCGAGGACCCCGACCCGGACACCCGCGTGGAACTCGCCGCGCTCCTCGACGCCGAGGACGTCACCGAACTCGCCGCCCGTTTCAGCGGCACCCTCCAGTTCGGCACCGCCGGTCTGCGCGGCGAACTCGGCGCCGGCCCGACGCGCATGAACCGCGCCGTCGTGATCCGCGCGGCCGCCGGACTCGCCGCGTACCTCAAGGCCGAGGGCGAGGAGGGCGGCCTCGTCGTCATCGGCTACGACGCCCGCCACAAGTCGGCGGACTTCGCCCGTGACACGGCCGCCGTGATGACCGGCGCGGGCCTGCGCGCGGCCCTCCTGCCCCGCCCGCTGCCCACCCCGGTCCTCGCCTTCGCGATCAGGCATCTGGGCGCCGTGGCCGGGGTAGAGGTCACCGCCAGCCACAACCCGCCCCGCGACAACGGCTACAAGGTCTACCTCGGCGACGGTTCGCAGATCGTGCCGCCCGCGGATGCGGAGATCGCGGACAAGATCGCCGCCGTGCCCTCCCTCACCGTCGTCCCCCGCCCCACCGAGGGCTGGGAGGTCCTCGACGACGCCGTCCTGGACGCCTACCTCGCCCGCACCGACGCGGTCCTCGCCCCGGACTCCCCGCGCACGGCCCGCACGGTCTACACGGCGATGCACGGTGTCGGCAAGGACGTCCTGCTGGCCGCCTTCGCCCGGGCCGGCTTCCCGGAGCCCGTGCTCGTCGCCGAGCAGGCCGAGCCCGACCCGGACTTCCCGACCGTGGCCTTCCCCAACCCGGAGGAGCCCGGCGCGATGGACCTGGCCTTCGCGCGGGCCCGCGAGACGGACCCGGACCTGGTCATCGCCAACGACCCGGACGCCGACCGCTGCGCCGTGGCCGTCAAGGACGCCGACGGCTGGCGCATGCTCCGTGGCGACGAGGTCGGCGCGCTCCTCGCCGCCCACCTGGTGGACCGCGGCGCGCGGGGCACCCTCGCGGAGTCGATCGTCTCCTCCTCCCTCCTCGGCCGCATCGCCGAGAAGGCCGGGCTGCCGTACGAGGAGACCCTCACCGGCTTCAAGTGGATCGCCCGCGTCGACGGCCTGCGCTACGGCTACGAGGAGGCCCTCGGCTACTGCGTCGACCCGGAGGGCGTGCGCGACAAGGACGGCATCACCGCCGCGCTGCTGATCACCGAGCTGGCCTCCACCCTCAAGGAGCAAGGCCGCGCCCTTCTCGACCTGCTGGACGACCTGGCCGTCGAGCACGGCCTGCACGCCACCGACCAGCTGTCGGTGCGCGTGGAGGACCTCTCCCTCATCAGCGACGCGATGCGCCGGCTGCGCGAGCAGCCCCCGACACGGCTGGCGGGTCTGCCCGTCGTGCGCACCGACGACCTCACCCAGGGCACGGACAAGCTGCCGCCCACCGACGGCCTGCGCTACACGCTCGACGGCGCCCGGGTCGTCGTCCGCCCCAGCGGCACCGAGCCGAAGCTGAAGTGCTACCTGGAGGTCGTCGTACCCGTCCCCACCCACGCCGCCCTCCCGGCAGCCCGCACCCAGGCCGCCGAACTCCTCACGGCGATCAAACGAGACCTGTCGGCAGCGGCCGGCATCTGACCCGCCGGGCCCCAAGGGGCCCTGCGTCCCACGGGGGTGCCACCACCCGGCGGCACCCCCGAGGCCCATCCGCACGGCCCCCCGGCGACACGCCACACCGGCACCCGCCGGGAAAGCCCCGACGCCACTTCATCCCGCCCCGCGGAGACCACCGAGCAGCCGGAACCCGCCGGGCGGCCCCGCCCGTACACCCGTGCGCCGGTCGCGCCCCGCACCCGTGCGTCCGTCGACGCACGGGCCCCGAGCCGGACCGCCCCGTCTACCCCACCGCCAGCAGGATCCCCAGCACCACGGCCCCCGCGATCGCCGGGCCGACGATCTCCCAGGCCCATCGCACGGTCACCTCGCCCTGGGCGCCCTCGTTCTTCTGGTGCGTGTCCTGGAGCTCCCGCAGCTCGTGCATGATCTTGTCGCTCTCGGCCCGCTCGGGACCGTCCGCCGCCCCGAGCCGCGACCCGCCGCCCGGCCGCGACGACATACCGCCGGCGAGACCGCCGAGCGCCCCGAATCCACCGCCCGAGCGGCCGCGCCCGTCCCGTTCGGCGGCCCGGTCCGCCGCGGCGCGCGCCTCCCGCCGGGCCGCCTTCTTCCGGGCGCGCAGCGAGACCGGGACGGCCCACAGCTGGAACTTCCGGCCGCCCTCGATCACGGCCTCGTTGGTGTACCCGGAGCGCAGCGACACGATCCGCCCCCAGGGCAGCACGATCACCCGGAACGGGTTGCGCACCCGCAGCCGCTCCTCGTTGGCGTACACGGCCGGCCGCAGCGTGAAGGCGACGACCAGCGGCACCACCAGGATCAGCGCCGCGAGCGCCAGCCACGGCGTCCGCCCGCTCCCCGCGACGACCGCGTCGATGCCGAGCCAGCCGACGAGAGCGAGCAGCAGCACGCCACCGGCGATGCCGGCGGGCGACCGGTAGACACGGTCCTTGGACTCGGGGCCCGAGGGCTGCGGCGCTGGTGACTGCTCTTCCGGGGTCGTCATGGCCCCGATTGTGCCGCAGCCCCCGGTACGGGACCGACCCGCCCGGGCGCCGCACCCGGTGCGGGACCTGACCCGCGGGGAGCCGTCCTCCGGGGTGTACAGCCGCTACGCGCGTAGATATGCTCGTCTGGTGACCATGCCCACCAACGCACCCACCGCAGCAGGCGCCCTCGCGGACATCACGTCGTCCGACAGCACGCTGCGCCGTTTCCTCCACGGGCTGCCCGGCGTCGACGCGGTCGGCCTGGAGGCGCGCGCCGCATCCCTCGGCACCCGTTCCATCAAGACGACCGCGAAGGCGTACGCCATCGACCTCGCCATCTCGATGGTCGACCTGACGACGCTGGAAGGCGCGGACACCCCGGGCAAGGTCCGGGCGCTCGGCGCGAAGGCCGTCCACCCCGACCCGACCGACCGCACCACGCCCGCCACCGCCGCGGTCTGCGTCTATCCGGACATGGTGGCCACCGCGAAGGCCGCCGTCGCGGGCTCCGGCGTGAAGGTCGCCTCCGTCGCCACCGCCTTCCCGGCGGGCCGCGCCGCCCTCTCCGTGAAGCTGGCGGACGTCCGCGACGCGGTCGCGGCGGGCGCGGACGAGATCGACATGGTCATCGACCGCGGCGCGTTCCTCGCCGGCGACTACCTGAAGGTGTACGAGGAGATCGTCGCCGTCAAGGAGGCCTGCGGCCCGCACGCCCGGCTGAAGGTCATCTTCGAGACGGGCGAGCTGTCGACGTACGACAACATCCGCCGCGCCAGCTGGCTCGGCATGCTGGCGGGCGCCGACTTCATCAAGACCTCGACCGGCAAGGTCGCCGTCAACGCGACCCCGGCCAACACGCTCCTGATGCTGGAGGCGGTCCGCGACTTCCGCGCCCAGACCGGGGTGCAGGTCGGCGTGAAGCCCGCCGGCGGCATCCGCACCACGAAGGACGCGATCAAGTTCCTCGTCCTGGTCAACGAGACCGTCGGCGAGGACTGGCTCGACAACCACTGGTTCCGCTTCGGCGCCTCCTCGCTCCTGAACGACCTGCTGATGCAGCGTCAGAAGCTGGCCACCGGCCGCTACTCCGGCCCCGACTACGTGACGGTGGACTGATCACCATGGCACCTGCATTCGAGTACGCACCGGCACCCGAGTCCCGGGCGATCGTCGACATCGCGCCCTCCTACGGCCTCTTCATCGACGGCGAGTTCACCGAGGCGGCCGACGGCAAGGTCTTCAAGACGATCAGCCCCAGCACCGAAGAGGTGCTGTCGGAGATCGCCCAGGCCGGCTCCGCGGACGTCGACCGCGCGGTCCAGGCCGCCCGCAAGGCCTTCGAGAAGTGGTCGGCGCTGCCCGGCTCGGAACGCGCGAAGTACCTGTTCCGCATCGCCCGCGTCATCCAGGAGCGCAGCCGCGAGCTGGCCGTCCTGGAGACCCTGGACAACGGCAAGCCCATCAAGGAGACGCGCGACGCCGACCTCCCCCTGGTCGCCGCGCACTTCTTCTACTACGCCGGCTGGGCCGACAAGCTCGGCCACGCGGGCTTCGGCCCGAACCCGAAGCCGCTCGGCGTGGCGGGCCAGGTCATCCCCTGGAACTTCCCTCTCCTGATGCTCGCGTGGAAGATCGCCCCGGCCCTGGCGACCGGCAACACGGTCGTCCTGAAGCCGGCGGAGACCACTCCGCTGTCGGCGCTGTTCTTCGCGGACATCTGCCGCCAGGCGGGCCTGCCGAAGGGCGTCGTCAACATCCTTCCCGGCTACGGCGACACGGGCGCCGCGCTCGTCGCCCACCCGGACGTGAACAAGGTCGCCTTCACCGGCTCCACGGCCGTCGGCAAGGAGATCGCCCGCACGGTCGCCGGCACCCGCAAGAAGCTCACCCTCGAACTGGGCGGCAAGGGCGCCAACATCGTCTTCGACGACGCCCCGATCGACCAGGCCGTCGAGGGCATCGTGAACGGCATCTTCTTCAACCAGGGGCAGGTCTGCTGCGCCGGCTCCCGCCTCCTGGTGCAGGAGTCGATCCACGACGAGCTGCTGGACTCCCTGAAGCGCCGCCTCTCCACGCTCCGCCTCGGCGACCCGCTGGACAAGAACACCGACATCGGCGCGATCAACTCCGCCGAGCAGCTCGCGCGCATCACCGCGCTCGCCGAGCAGGGCGAGGCGGAGGGCGCCGAGCGCTGGTCCCCGGCCTGCGAACTGCCCACCTCCGGCTACTGGTTCGCGCCGACGCTCTTCACGAACGTCACCCAGGCGCACACCGTCGCCCGCGACGAGATCTTCGGCCCGGTCCTGTCGGTCCTCACCTTCCGCACCCCGGACGAGGCCGTCACCAAGGCCAACAACACCCCGTACGGCCTGTCGGCGGGCATCTGGACGGAGAAGGGCTCCCGCATCCTCGCGGTGGCCAACAGGCTCCGGGCCGGCGTCGTCTGGTCCAACACGTTCAACAAGTTCGACCCGACCTCGCCGTTCGGCGGCTACAAGGAGTCGGGCTTCGGCCGCGAGGGCGGCCGCCACGGCCTGGAGGCGTACCTCGATGTCTGACCGGATTTCCGTGCTGAAGACCTACAAGCTGTACGTCGGCGGGAAGTTCCCGCGTTCCGAGAGCGGCCGGGTGTACGAGGTGAGCGACACGAAGGGCAAGTGGCTGGCGAACGCCCCCCTCTCCTCCCGCAAGGACGCCCGTGACGCGGTCGTCGCGGCCCGCAAGGCGTTCGGCGCGTGGTCCGGCGCGACGGCGTACAACCGGGGCCAGATCCTCTACCGCGTCGCGGAGATGCTGGAGGGCCGCAGGAGCCAGTTCGTCCACGAGGTCGCCGACGCCGAGGGTCTGTCGAAGTCGAAGGCGGCCGAGCAGGTCGAGGCGACCATCGACCGCTGGGTCTGGTACGCGGGCTGGACCGACAAGATCGCCCAGGTCGTGGGCGGCGGCAACCCGGTCGCGGGCCCGTTCTTCAACCTCTCCTCCCCCGAGCCGACGGGCGTGGTCGCCGTCGTGGCCCCGCAGGAGTCGTCGTTCCTGGGCCTGGTGTCCGTCGTCGCCCCGGTGATCGCGACGGGCAACACGGCCGTCGTGGTGGCGAGCGAGAAGTCCCCCCTGCCGGCGCTGTCCCTGGGCGAGGTCCTGGCCACCTCCGACGTCCCCGGCGGCGTGGTCAACGTCCTCTCCGGCCGCACGGCGGAGATCGCCGCGCCCCTCGCCGCCCACCAGGACGTCAACGCGATCGACCTGGCCGGCGCCGACGAGACGCTCGCCAAGGAGCTGGAGGTCGCCGCCGCGGACAACCTCAAGCGGGTCCTGCGTCCACAGCCTGTGGACGACTGGTCCGCGACTCCGGGCATCGACCGCATGACGGCGTTCCTGGAGACGAAGACGGTCTGGCACCCGACGGGATCACTGGGCGCCTCGGGCTCCTCCTACTGAGCCCCCGCACACCGCAGGGCCGCGCCTCCTCCCCGTCCGGGGGAGCCGCGGCCCTCTGCCCTGTGCCCTGGCGGCCCAGGACCTTCACGACGTCCCCCAGGACCGGAATCGCCCCGATCGACGGCGCCCGGGCCACCGGGCCGGTCACAGCCTGGCTGGTCAGCGGCTTGAAGCCGGCTAACTGGGTGCCGACGCCGGTGCCGGCCAGCGGGTTGGGCTTGAGGCCGGCGACCGGGCCGGTGACGTAGCCGACCGCGTCGGGTGAGCGTCCGCAGGCCGGCCTGGGCGTCGAGCGCGCCGAGCGGGGCGGCCGGTCGAGTGGGAGGAGGAGTCGTGTCGGGCCATCATTTCCGCCACCTTCTGTCGCATTGGGTAACCGGGTCGACACGAAGGGTGGTTGAGGTGTGACGCGCGCTTCAAAGCCGACCCGCGGGGTCGTTACCGGCCCGGGCGATGCCTCACACTGGTGACCCGTGAGTTCCCAACCGCCCGTTCCCACGCGAGTCGTGCTGCTCTGCGGCCCTTCCGGCTCCGGCAAGTCCCTCGTCGCGGCCCGTTCCGGTCTCCCGGTCCTGCGGCTCGACGACTTCTACAAGGACGGCGACGACCCGACGCTGCCGCTGGTGGCGGGGAGCTCCGACATCGACTGGGACCACCCGGACTCCTGGGACGCGGACGCGGCGCTCACCGCGATCACCGACCTGTGCCGCACGGGCCGTACGGACGTGCCGGTCTACGACATCGCGCTCAGCGCCCGCACCGGCCACGACGCCGTCGACATCGGGCGGACCCCGGTGTTCATCGCGGAGGGCATCTTCGCCGCGGAGATCGTCGAGCGCTGCCGGCGGCTCGGTGTGCTGGCCGACGCGCTGTGCCTGAGCCGGGGGCCGGTGAAGACGTTCCGCCGCCGCTTCCTCAGGGACCTCAAGGAGGGCCGCAAGTCCGTCCCCTTCCTGCTGCGGCGCGGCTGGCGGCTGATGCGGACCGAGCGCTCCATCGTGGCCCGGCAGACCGCGCTGGGCGCGTACGCCTGCGACCGGGACGAGGCGATGGGCCGGCTGGCGTCCGCGGCGGCGGGCGACCACACCCCGACGGCCCGTACGGCCGTCTGACGGCCACCGGGACACACGGAAAAGCGGGACTGGACGGACCCCCCGGCCCTCCAGTCCCGCTTCTGTGCTCCCCCGTGTCCCCCCGGTGGTGCTTCCCCCGTGCTGTGCGCGGTACCGCTGTCCCCGACGTCCCCCGTTGGGTCCCCCCGGTACCGCTCCCCCGTGTCCCCCGTTTCTTCCCCCGTACCTTCCCTCGTCGCCGAGGAAAGCCTTCCCCCGTTACCTCAGGCGACGAGCTCGCCGAAGGCGTCCTCCTGGTCACGGCCGAAGCTGAGGACCTCGTCCTCGCGCAGCCGGCGCAGCGAGCGCCAGATGCTGGACTTCACCGTGCCGACACTGATGTCGAGGATCTCCGCGATCTCCGGGTCGGTACGGCCCTCGTAGTAGCGCAGGACCAGCATCGTCCGCTGGAGTTCGGGCAGCCGGGCCAGCGCCTGCCACAGGACCGCGCGCAGCTCGGTGCCGCGCATCGCGTCCGTGTCGCCGGGCGTCTCCGGCAGTTCCTCGGTCGGGTACTCGTTGAGCTTGCGGCGCCGCCAGGCGCTGATGTGCAGGTTGGTCATGGTGCGCCGCAGGTATCCGCCGACGGCGGCCTTGTCGCTGATCCGGTCCCAGGCCCGGTAGGTCGAGAACAGCGCGCTCTGCAGCAGGTCCTCGGCCTCGAAGCGGTCACCGGTCAGGTGGTAGGCGGTGGCGTACAGGGAGGCGCGGCGCTCCTGGACGTAGGCGGTGAACTCCGCCTCCGACAGCGAGCGACGCTCCCCCGAGTCCTCCCTGTACGCGGCTCCCCCGTGAGCCCCTTCCCCCGTGTGCGTGTCGACCACCGTCATGAAGGCGGTGTGCTGACGCCCGGTGCCGCGAGCGCACCCCCGCCCGCTCACGGCACCGGACTTCTCGGAAACCCGGTGCACGTCGTGCAGGCGCGTGACCACTGCGCTGGTGCTCATGCCGTGCAGCGTGTTCATCTCGCGCCCCCCGTCGTGGACTTCCGGTGTTTCGGCTTGTTTCCGTCGGCCCGGCGTACTGCCTTGCCTGTGCCGAAAAGCTTGCCCGGGCCACTTCATCGCCGTGTCCGTCGACTGTCACAGAGCTGTCACAGGGATCGGTCATGGCGACACCACGGCGTCCGCACGGACAACGGCGTTACGGCGCCCCGGAGACCGGCCCGCGGAGGGCGTGCAGGATCGGTGGGCCCCACAGGTCGAACCACAGTGCCTCCATGGTTCAGAATGAGCCCGTGCCTTCCCTGTTGCTGATCGAGGACGACGACGCCATCCGTACGGCCCTGGAGCTCTCACTGACGCGCCAGGGACACCGCGTGGCGACCGCTGCGAGCGGTGAGGACGGTCTGAAGCTGCTGCGCGAACAGCGGCCGGATCTGATCGTTTTGGACGTGATGCTGCCCGGCATCGACGGTTTCGAGGTGTGCCGGCGCATCCGGCGCACCGACCAGCTGCCGATCATCCTGCTCACCGCGCGCAGCGACGACATCGACGTGGTCGTGGGGCTGGAGTCCGGCGCCGACGACTATGTCGTCAAACCGGTGCAGGGGCGGGTCCTGGACGCCCGGATCCGGGCCGTGCTGCGGCGCGGCGAACGAGAGTCGAACGACGCGGCGACCTTCGGCAGCCTGGTCATCGACCGCGCGGCGATGACGGTGACGAAGAACGGCCAGGACCTCCAGCTCACCCCGACCGAGCTGCGGCTGCTGCTGGAGCTGAGCCGGCGGCCCGGTCAGGCGCTGTCCCGGCAGCAGTTGCTGCGCCTGGTGTGGGAGCACGACTACCTGGGCGACTCCCGGCTGGTGGACGCGTGCGTCCAGCGTCTGCGCGCCAAGGTCGAGGACGTGCCGTCCTCCCCCACTCTGATCCGTACCGTGCGCGGCGTCGGCTACCGCCTGGACGCGCCTCAGTGACAGAAGCACAGGGGGGGTTCCGCGGCTGGACCGCGGTTCGTAAGGGACATCTGTCACGGCTGCGCTTCACCAGCCTGCGGCTGCGGCTCGTCGTGGTGTTCGGGCTGGTGGCGCTGACCGCCGCCGTGTCCGCGTCCGGCATCGCCTACTGGCTCAACCGTGAGGCGGTGCTCACGCGCACCCAGGGCGCGGTGCTGCGGGACTTCGAGCAGGAGATGCAGAACCGGGCCGGCTCGCTGCCCGAGCACCCGTCGCAGGACGAGCTCCAGCACACCGCCGGGCAGATGGCCAACAGCAGCCAGCGCTTCAGTGTGCTGCTCGTCGCCACGGACGCCGGCGGCCGGACGGTGTACGGCAACTCCGGGGGTCTGAACGGCTTCTCGCTGGACGACGTGCCCGAGTCGCTGCGCGCGGCGGTGAACAAGCAGCAGGCCACCACCGGCGGCAACAAGTCGCCGTACCACCTGTACTGGCAGCGGGTCGTCGATCACGGGACGCCGTATCTGGTGGCCGGGACGAAGGTGATCGGCGGGGGGCCGACCGGTTACATGCGCAAGTCGCTGGAACCGGAGGCCAAGGACCTCAACTCGCTGGCCTGGTCGCTGGGGATCGCCACCGGTCTGGCGCTGATCGGGGCCGCGCTGCTGGCACAGGCCGCCGCCACGACCGTGCTGAAGCCGGTGCACCGGCTCGGGGTGGCCGCGCGGCGGCTGGGCGAGGGCAAGCTGGACACCCGGCTGAGGGTGTCCGGCACCGACGAACTCGCCGATCTGTCACGGACGTTCAACCGCACGGCCGAGGCGCTGGAGAAACGGGTCGCGGACATGGCGGCCCGGGACGAGGCGTCCCGCCGGTTCGTCGCGGACATGAGCCACGAACTGCGTACGCCGCTCACCGCCATCACCGCCGTCACGGAGGTGCTGGAGGAGGAACTGGACGCGGAGTCGGGCGGTATCGACCCGATGATCGAGCCGGCCGTGCGGCTGGTGGTCTCCGAGACCCGGCGGCTGAACGACCTGGTCGAGAACCTGATGGAGGTCACGCGCTTCGACGCGGGGACGGCCCGGCTGGTCCTGGACGACGTCGACGTGGCCGACCAGATCACCCACTGCATCGACGCGCGCGCCTGGCTGGACGCGGTCGACCTGGACGCGGAGCGCGGCATCCACGCCCGTCTCGACCCGCGCCGCCTGGACGTGATCCTCGCCAACCTGATCGGCAACGCCCTCAAGCACGGCGGCTCGCCGGTGCGGGTGTCGGTGCGCGAGTCGGCCGAGGAGGTCGTCATCGCCGTCCGCGACCACGGGCCCGGCATCCCCGAGGACGTCCTGCCGCACGTCTTCGACCGCTTCTACAAGGCGAGCGCCTCCCGGCCGCGCTCCGAGGGCAGTGGCCTGGGGCTGTCCATCGCCCTGGAGAACGCGCACATCCACGGCGGTGGGATCACGGCCGCCAACTCGCCCGAGGGCGGCGCGGTGTTCACGCTCCGCCTGCCGCGGGACGCCTCGGAGCTGGCGGAGCAGGGGGAGAAGAAGGACGAGGGGGACACCTGATGACCGTACGCCGCCTGCTCGCTCTTCCGCTGCTGGCCGGGCTGCTCGCCGGCTGCGGGATCCGGGCGACCGAGGTACCGACCGACTTCGGTCCCGCGCCCTCCCGGGTGCGCTGCTCCCTCAGCGAGCCGGACGTGACGACGCAGAGCGCGCGGGGCGTACCGGTCAGGGTGTTCCTGCTGTGCGGCTCCTCCCTCGTCGCCGTGGACCGCAGTGTGCTGGTCCCCGACGGTGCCGCCGGGGCGGCGCGCCGGGTGCTGGTGGCGCAGGGGCTGCTCGACGAACTCGCCGAGTCGCCGTCGTCGGCCGAGAAGGCGGCCGGCTACACCACGGACGTGCGCGGCGGCATCAAGGTGAGCGGCCCGGGCGCGAAGGACCCGGACGACACCCTGCGCCTGAGCACCTCCCCCACCGACCTGACCTCCTACGCCCTGGCCCAGCTGGTGTGCACCTTCTCCGACTCGGCGGCGGCCGAGGGGGACGGTTCGGTGGTCCTGGGCGGCCCCGCCGAGGCCCCGCGCCGCTACGAGTGCACGGACGAGGTCCGCTCCCGCCCGGGCAGCAAGGAACCGCCGTCGACGGAGGTCAAGGACGGCTGAGGCGCCGCGGGTCCGTGCCGAGTGTGGCGCACGCCTCCCGGGCCCGTCCGGAACCGACAGCCCCGGGGGGCGCGTCTAGGGGGTCGTGCAGCGTCAAGGCTCCATCGGCGGCAGCGCCGCGATCCGTGTCCGGGTGGCCGGGAGTGTCCTCCTGGTCGCGCACCTCGTATTCGTCGCCTGGTTCACGCTGCGGCCGCTGCACGTTCCCTGGGTGATGCCCACCAATCTGCACCCGTTCGCGGGCATCCGCGCGGACCTGGAGCTGGGCTGGCCGCAGGCGGTCCGGCGGATCGGTGCGGGGCTGGCGCTGCTGGCGCCCCTGGGTGTCCTGCTGCCCCTGGCCCACGGCCGACTGCACGTCTCCCCGCTGGCCTCGATGGTGCGTACGGTCGCGGCGGGCGCGCTGCTCTCGCTGGCGATCGGGCTGTTGCAGACGGGTGTGCCGGGCCGGGTGGTGGACGTCGACTCCCTGCTGCTGAACACCGTCGGCGTGGCCCTCGCGCACGGCGCGGTGGTCCCGGCGGCCCGGACGTGGCTGCGGCGCAGGAGCGGGCGGGAGGCGTCGGGGGCGGTGCGCCGCGAGGACGCGGAGCCGGAGACGGCTCAGGGTCGGACCCCGACGATTCCCAGGGTCGGGATCGCCCCGTAGAGCGACGCTTCGTCCGGTTCGTCTTCGTAGCGTGGACGGCAGATGAGGCAGCCGGCCGGGCCGCCTCGGACCGACGCTCGCGAAGGAGCCGCACATGTCCAGCCTCGCCCGCCCCACCCATGGCCGCATGATCGGCGGAGTGTGCGCCGCGCTGGCCCGCCGCTTCGGCACCTCCGCCACGACGATGCGTGTGATCTTCCTGGTGTCGTGCCTGCTGCCGGGCCCGCAGTTCCTGCTGTACCTCGCGCTGTGGCTGCTGCTGCCCTCGGAGGACAAGGCGGCCCGCGCGGCCTGGTGAGGTCGTGGGGCCGTGAACGCCGTCGGGGCGCACCCGGTGACTCCGGGGCGCCCCGATGGCGTGCGGGAGGGGTTCAGCCCAGCGGGATCCCGTTCACCGGCAGGTCGTGCGTGGGCAGGCCCTGGCCGACCGGGAGGCCGCCGATGAGACCGGCGGCGGGAGCGGTCGGGCTGGTGGCGAGCGCCTGCTCGGCGGCCGGCTGCACGGCGTTGAGGCTCGTGCCGAGCGCGGGCTGGGCCTGCTCCAGCACCTCACCGGCACCGGGCAGCGAGCCGGTGAGGTTCTCCGCCGGCAGCGTCTGGGTGAGGCCGCTCAGGGTCTGGGTGGCGTCGGGGACGGCCGGGGCGGCGTTGGCGGCACCCGCACCGGCGGCGGCGAAGGCGGCACCGAGAGCGGCGACACCGATGGTCTTGGCAGCAGACTGCTTCATGATAAATGCGTCCTCGAAATGGGATACGGGGAACCGAGCGGTCCCCGACCGTAAAACCCGAAAGGCGCCGACGGCAAACATCGAGATGCGGACGGATCGTGAAGGCCCGTCCGCATTCCATGCCGCACAGAAGCTGCCCGTCAGCCCTCCGAGGATGCGGAACCGCTGGTGGAGACAGTCTGCTGGAACAGCCATTCGGATTTCAGTTCCGCATATCCGGGCTTGATGACGTCATTGATCATCGCGAGCCGTTCATCGAAAGGAATGAACGCTGATTTCATCGCATTGACGGAAAACCACTGCATGTCATCGAGCGTGTAGCCGAATGCGTCGACAAGATGCTCGAATTCCCGGCTCATGCTCGTCCCGGACATCAGCCGGTTGTCCGTGTTGACCGTGGCCCGGAAGTGCAGCCGGCGCAGCAGCCCGATGGGGTGCTCGGCGTACGAGGCGGCCGCTCCGGTCTGGAGGTTGGAGCTGGGGCACAGCTCCAGCGGGACCCGCTTGTCGCGGACGTAGGAGGCGAGGCGGCCGAGCTTCACCGAGCCGTCCTCGGCGATCTCGATGTCGTCGATGATCCGCACGCCGTGGCCGAGCCGGTCGGCGCCGCACCACTGCAGCGCCTGCCAGATGGACGGCAGTCCGAAGGCCTCGCCGGCGTGGATGGTGAAGTGGTTGTTCTCGCGCTTGAGGTACTCGAAGGCGTCGAGGTGCCGGGTGGGCGGGTAGCCGGCCTCGGCTCCCGCGATGTCGAAGCCGACGACGCCCAGGTCGCGGTAGCGGTTGGCGAGTTCGGCGATCTCCAGGGCGCGGGCCGCGTGCCGCATGGCGGTGAGCAGGGCGCCGACGCGGACCCGGTGGCCGTTCGCCCGGGCCCGGCGCTCGCCCTCCCGGAAGCCCTCGTTGACGGCTTCGACGACCTCTTCGAGGGTGAGTCCCTTGTCGAGGTGCTGCTCGGGGGCGTAGCGCACCTCGGCGTAGACGACGCCGTCCTCGGCGAGGTCCTCGGCGCACTCGGCGGCGACACGGACGAGGGCGTCCCGGGTCTGCATCACGCCGACGGTGTGGGAGAAGGTCTCCAGGTACCGCTCCAGGGAACCGGAGTCGGCGGCCTCCCGGAACCAGACGCCGAGCTTGTCCGGGTCGGTCTCGGGGAGGCGGGTGTACCCGGTGTCCCGGGCGAGGTCGACGACGGTGCCGGGGCGCAGCCCGCCGTCGAGGTGGTCGTGCAGCAGAACCTTGGGCGCCCGGCGGATCTGGTCCGAGCTGGGGGTGGCGCCCGTGTGGATGCTCTGGCTCGTCATTTCCGCACTCTAACGCCTACGCGCGTAGATCGTGCGGTGTACAACTCCGTCGATACGTAACGGTGACCGCACGGACGGGTGGAGTACACCGGCCCTTCTGACACTGTTCTGTCATGGCACAGCAAGCGACGCCGGTTCGCACGGCCCGGCTGGGCAGGGCGATCGGTCAGGAGCCGCAGACGGTGGGCGGGGTGGTGCTGCTGCTCCCCGGCGGCGAGGAGGTCTCCGCCCGCAGACCCTCACCCCTGTGGGCGGCCGCCTCGGTGCGCGCCCTGGGGCGCAGACTCGCGCGCGCGGGACGGCAGGAAGGACTCGCCGTGCACGTCGTGCACTACCGCTACCGCGGCTGGAACGGCACCGAGGCCCATCTCGCCGCCGACGCCGCCTGGGCCGCCGAAGAGGTCGTACGGCGCTACGGCGACGTCCCCGTGTGTCTGGCCGGGGTCGACATGGGCGGGCGGGCGGCGCTGCACGCGGGCGGGCACGAGGCCGTCAACTCCGTCCTGGCGATCGCCCCTTGGCTGCCGGAGGAGGACGTGGCCGCGCCACCCGAACCGGTGAAGCAACTGGTGGGGCGGCGGGTGCTGATCGTGCACGGCACGAACGACCAACGGACCGATCCCGAGCTGTCGTTCCGGCTGGCGGCCCGGGCGAAGAAGGCGAACCGGGAGGTCTGCCGGTTCGAGGTGCACTCGGACGGGCACGGTTTGCACCAGTACCGGGACGAGGTGCTCTGCCTCGCGGAGGACTTCGTGATGGGCGGGCTGTTCGGGAAGGTGTTGTCGCGGCCCGTACAGGACGCGTTGGCGGCTCCTCCGCCGCTGGGGCTGAGGATGCCGTTGGCCGTGGGGTTCGGCCGGTCGTTGCGGCGGTAGCGACGGGGTTCAGGCCAGCAGGCTGCCCCTCCTGGAGAGCAGGAACTTCTTGAAGGCCGCGACCGGGGGTGTGTCGGGGTGGCCGTCCAGCCAGGCCACACCGATCTCGCGCACCGCTCGCGGGGCCGTCACGGTCAGCTCCACCACTCCGGGGCGCGGCACCGCCGGAGGGGGCAGCAGGGCCACACCGAGCCCCGCCGCGACCAGGCCCCGCAGGGTTTCCGCCTCCTCGCCCTCGAAGGCGACCCGGGGGCGGAAGCCGGCCTCCTCGCAGAGGTCGTCGGTGATGCGGCGGAGGCCGTAGCCGGGCTCCAGGGTGACGAAGGCCTCCTCGGCGGCCTCGGCGAGCCGGACGCGTCTGCGGGAGGCGAGGCGGTGGTCGGCGGGGACGACCAGGCGGAGTTTCTGCTCGTCCAGGCGGCGGGCGACCAGGTCGGGGGCGTCGGGGACCGGCGAGGTCAGGCACAGGTCGAGTTCGCCCGCGCGCAGCCGCTCCAGCATGGCCTCGCCGTAGTTCTGGACGAGGCTGAAGCGGACCCGGGGGTGGTCGGCGCGGAAGGCGTGGATCAGGCCGGGGACGGTCTCGGCGCCCAGGGTGTGCAGGAAGCCGAAGGCGACCTTGCCGGTGGCCGCGTCGGCGTCGGCGCGGACCTCGTCGGCGGCCTTCTCGATCTCGGCGAGGGCGCGTTCGACGGAGGTGAGGAAGGTGCGGCCGGCGGGGGTGAGGGAGACCGTGCGGCCGCGGCGGGCGAACAGATCGACGCCCAGGTCCTCCTCCAGGCGGACCATCGCCCGGGAGAGGGTGGACTGCGGGACCTGCATCTCGTGCGCGGCCCGGGTGACGTGCTCGGTGCGGGCGACACCGGCGAAGTACGCGAGCCGCGGAGCGAGCAACATCGCCATGTCTTCTGTGTCACTGGACGGTGACAGGCGAGCCTGTGACCTCTGCTGATGCGCCATGGGAACGATTATGGCGATTCCATGCATTGGACGGATGAGCGGGGCCGTCCGTAGGTTCGAGGCATGTCTCCCGCCAGTACCGGGGCGTCCACCACCGTGGGCGCCGGCACGTTCGTTCCTCCCTCCGACTCCCGCATGGCCCCGGGTGGCCCCGGCTACCGCCGGATGAGCCTCGCCCTCTTCCTCGCCGGTGTGGCGACCTTCGCCCTGCTGTACTCCACGCAGGCGCTGCTGCCGTTGATCTCGGGTGAGTTCGGGGTCGCGGCGAGCGAGGCGAGCTGGACGGTGGCGGCGGCGACCGGCGGGCTGGCGCTGTTCGTCCTGCCGATGAGCGCCCTGTCGGAGCGCTACGGCCGCCGTGCGGTGATGACGGCCTCGCTGGGCGTCGCGGTGGGCCTCGGGGTGCTGGTGCCGTTCGCCCCGTCGCTGGGCGCCCTGGTCGTGCTGCGCGGCCTTCAGGGCGCGGCGCTGGCCGGGCTGCCCGCGTCGGCGACCGCGTATCTCGCGGAGGAGGTGCGGCCGCGGGCGCTGGTCACGGCGATCGGTCTGTTCGTGGCCGGCAACAGCGTCGGCGGGATGAGCGGCCGGGTCATCACCGGCTGGGTCGCGCAGGAGTGGGGCTGGCGGGTCGCCGTCGGGGTGATCGGCGCGGTCGCGGTGGCGTGCGCGGTGGCCTTCCGGCTGCTGCTGCCGGCGCCCCGGCACTTCACGCCGGGCTCACTGCGCCCGCGGGTCCTGGCCCGCACGGTCCGCGACCACCTGGCCGACCCCCTGCTGCGCCGGCTGTACGCGATCGGCGCGCTGTTCATGACCGTCTTCGGCGGGGTGTACACCGTCATCGGGTACCGGCTCACGGAGGCGCCGTTCTCGCTGCCGCAGGGCATCGTCGGCTCGATCTTCCTGGTGTACCTGGTCGGGACGGTGTCGGCGTCCGCCGCGGGCCGGCTGGTGGGCCGCCTGGGCCGGCGCGGCGCGCTGTACCTGGCGGGCGGTACCACGGCGACGGGCCTGCTGCTCTCCCTCGCGGACTCGCTGGCGCCGGTCCTGGCGGGCCTGGTGCTGATCACGGCGGGCTTCTTCGCGGGGCACGCGGTGGCGTCCTCGGCGGTCAGCAAGGCGGCGACGACCGGGCGGGCGCAGGCCTCCGCCCTGTACCAGTCGGCGTACTACATCGGCTCCAGCGTGGGCAGCACGGTCGGTGCCATGGCCTTCCACGCGGGCGGCTGGGCCGGCACGGTCGGGGTCGGCGTGCTCGCGGTGCTCGGCGTCGTGACGATCACGGTGTTGGGGACGCGGGCGGCGCGGCGGGAGGTTGTGGCGGGCGCGCGCTGAGGCCCGCTTCCGCGCGCCACTTCCTCGTGTCCCCTCCGCGCGTGTTCGTGTCCCTTCGGCGCGCGCCTCCTCTCCTCGCTTCATCTTCACGTTTCCCCTGTTCAGGGTCCGGTGCTGCGGCTGGAGCTGCTGGGGACGGGGCAGCGGGCGCTGCTGGGCGCGGCGGACGCGCCGGAGGTCCACCGGCATCTGCTGATGTCCGTGCGGCAGCTGGACTGAGCGCCACTGGGAGCGGCCCTGACCTGCGGCTTCGTCGGCTCGGGGGGCCGTTGTCAGTGGGCTGCGGTAGCTTCCGAAGTGCTGGGCGCACAGGCGCGTGACAGAACGGCCACAGGGGTGGGTGGACGACGATGAGTGACGGTACGGCGACGGTGGACGACCTCGACATCAGGCTGGAGAAGCACCGGGTCGAGCTGACCGGCTACTGCTACCGGATGCTGGGCTCCTCCTTCGAGGCGGAGGACGCGGTGCAGGACACCCTGGTGCGCGCCTGGCGGAACTACGACAAGTTCGAGGGCCGCTCCAGCCTGCGCTCGTGGCTCTACCGCATCGCGACGAACGTCTGCCTGGACATGCTCACGGCGGGCAACAAGCGCGCCCGGCCGATGGACCTGAGCGAGTCGACGCCGCTCGCCCAGGCGGCCCTCTCGCCCCGCCCCGACAACACCTGGCTGGAGCCGATGCCGGACGCACGTGTACTGCCCACGGTGGAGGACCCGGCGGAGGCGGCCGTGGCCAAGGAGTCCGTGCGGCTGGCCTTCATGGCCGCGTTGCAGCAGCTGCCGCCCAAGCAGCGGGCGGTGCTGATCCTGCGCGAGGTGCTGGCGTGGAAGGCGAGCGAGGTCGCCGAGCTGCTCGACACCTCGGTCGCCTCGGTGAACAGCGCGCTCCAGCGGGCCCGCGCGACCCTCGCCGAACGGGCGGACGCGGGCGCCGACGCGGCGGTCTCCGACCCGCTGGACGAGCGGCAGCAGAAGCTCCTGGAGCGCTATGTGGCCGCGTTCGAGGGCTACGACATGACCGCGCTGACGGCCCTCCTGCACGAGGACGCCGTGATGACGATGCCGCCGTTCGACCTCTGGCTGACCGGCCACGGCGACATCACGGGCTTCATGACCACGCTCGGTTCGGCGTGCGCGGGCTCCCGTCTGCTGCCGGTGCAGGTCAACGGGCTGCCGGGGTTCGCGCAGTACAAGCCGGACCCGGAGGCGGGCGGGTTCACGCCGTGGGCGATCCAGGTGCTGGAGATCTCAGACGGCCGCCTCACCGGGTTCCACTTCTTCCTCGACACCCAGCGCTGGTTCCCGCTCTTCGGGCTCCCCCTCCATCTCGAAGCGGAGTCCGACGAGGTCCAGCAGGGCGCGTAGCGCGGGGTCGGGGTCGCGCAGGCGGATGCGTCCGCCGGCCCGGCGGGCGGTCAGTTGCAGCCGGGCCAGCAGGTCGACGGCGGTGAGTCCCGGCGGCCCGAGCCCCGCGAGATCGCAGACGACGACCCCGGCCCGGGTCCTCTCCAGCAGTTCCCGTACGGCGTCGCAGAGTTCCGGCACCCGGTCGCGGGTGACGGGCGCGGTCAGGGCGAGTACGGGCGGTGTCGTCGCATCCACGAACGGTAGACCTGGCGGGGGCGCGGAACTCATCGGCGCGGGCTGTGACTGCCGCATGCCCTCACCTGACGCCCTAATATCAATCTGTGGTTGCCTAATGGTTTTAGGTAAGTTACTGATACCCGATGGGCTCTGCCCAAGGCATGGGAGGACCGGGACGCCATGGTGCGCGCAGGGCTGACACCGGAACGCCTCGCCCGGGCGGGAGCCGAGCTGGCCGACGAGGTCGGCTTCGAGCAGGTGACCGTCTCGGCGCTCGCCCGGCGGTTCGACGTCAAGGTCGCGAGCCTCTACTCCCATGTGAGGAACTCCCAGGACCTCCGCACCCGGATCGCCCTGCTCGCCCTGGAGGAGCTCGCCGACCGGGGCGCGGCGGCGCTGGCCGGACGGGCCGGCAAGGACGCCCTGGCCGCCCTGGCGAACGTCTACCGCGACTACGCCCGGGAGCACCCCGGCCGCTACGCGGCGGCCCAGCTGCGGCTCGACCCGGCGACAGCGGCAGCGAGCGCGGGCGTCCGGCACGCCCGGATGACCCGGGCGATCCTGCGCGGCTACGACCTGGCCGAACCCGACCAGACCCATGCGGTGCGACTGCTGGGCAGCGTGTTCCACGGATACGTCAGCCTGGAGCAGGCCGGGGGCTTCAGCCACAGCGCCCCCGACTCCCAGGAGTCCTGGACCCGTGTCCTGGACGCCCTCGACGCCCTGCTGCGGAACTGGCCCGCGGACCCCCTGGCACCGCCCACCGACAGGTAGACGCACCATGCATCCCGCACACGACTGGATCACCACGCCGCTCACCGCCGCCTTCCTGCGCGGCGCGCTGGAGGTGGAGCAGACCGAACGCGGCCTGCTGCCGCACCGCCTGCCCGCCTGGGCCCGCGCCCAGTGCGCCGACGGCCAGCTGGCCATGGTCGAGTCGCAGCCGTCGGGCGTCCGGCTGGCCTTCCGTACCCGGGCCACCGCCGTGGAACTGGACACGCTGCCCACCAAGCGGCTCTACGTCGGCGCCCCGCCCCGCCCGGACGGTGTGTACGAGCTGCTCGTCGACGGCCGTCCGGCGGGGCGGGCGAGTGCCGAGGGCGGCGACGTCATGACCATCGACATGGTCGCCGGGACCGTCGAGCACCGGCCCGGTGAGCCCGGCACCCTCCGCTTCCCGGGACTGCCCGGGGGCGTGAAGGACGTCGAGATATGGCTGCCGCACAACGAGACCACCGAGCTGGTGGCCCTGCGCACCGACGCCCCGGTCGAACCCGCGCCGGCCCCGGACCGCCGGGTCTGGCTGCACCACGGCAGCTCCATCAGCCACGGCTCCGACGCGGCGACTCCGACCACCACATGGCCGGCGCTGGCCGCCTCCCTCGGCGGGGTCGAGCTGATCAACCTCGGGCTGGGCGGCAGCGCGCTGCTCGACCCGTTCACCGCCCGGGTGCTGCGGGACACACCCGCCGACCTGATCAGCGTGAAGATCGGGATCAACCTGGTCAACGCCGACCTGATGCGGCTGCGGGCGTTCGGGCCGGCCGTGCACGGCTTCCTCGACACCATCCGTGAGGGCCGTCCGACGACCCCGCTGCTGGTCGTCTCGCCGATCCTCTGCCCGGTCCACGAGGACACGCCCGGCCCGAGCGCGCCGGACTTCTCCGGGCTCGGGGAGGGACGGCTGCGGTTCGTTCCCATGGGGTCGGCGGCGGAGGTCGCCGGGGGCAAGCTGACCCTGCGGGTCATCCGGGAGGAGCT
This sequence comes from Streptomyces sp. A012304, assembly GCF_026008495.1. Lineage (GTDB taxonomy): Bacteria > Actinomycetota > Actinomycetes > Streptomycetales > Streptomycetaceae > Streptomyces. The sequence continues at coordinate 69,236 of NZ_BQUN01000188.1, read as the reverse complement.
GCGGCGGATCGTGCGGCAGCGGCGTGCGGACGATCCGCACCTGCACTATCTCGACGGGCGGGAGATGTACGGGGAGGCTGACGCGCGGGAGCTGCCGCTGCCGGATCAGTTGCACCCGGACGCGGTGACGCACCGGCGGATGGGCGAGCGGTTCGCCACGCTGGCCTTCGGGGAGGGCGGCGCCTTCGCGTGAGGGCGGCGGATTTCCGCGCCGCGGCGTCTTCGCGTGCGGGGCGGCGGATCCCGAACGCCGCCGAGGGCGGTGAGGCCGTGGGTGCGCGGGGTGAAGCCGGGGTCCCCCGCCGCCCCGCGCCACCCCAGGCCGCCGCCCCCTTCGCGACTCGCTCAGGCGATCCGCCGCCCCCGTCGCGGCTGCCTCAGGCGATGCGCTCCAGCACCACCGGGCTCGCCGTGTGTTCCGTCCCCGGTGCCGCGATGTCGTAGGAGCCCTGCACCGCCTGGAGGGCGTACTCGAAGCGCTCGGGGGTGTCGGTGTGGAGGGTCAGCAGGGGCTGGCCCTCGGTGACCGGGTCGCCCGGCTTGGCGTGGAGTTCGACGCCCGCCGCCGCCTGCACCGGGTCCTCCTTGCGGGCGCGGCCCGCGCCCAGGCGCCAGGCGGCGATGCCGATGTCGTAGGCGTCGAGGCGGGTCAGCACACCGGAGGACGGGGCCTTGACGACGTGCTGCTCGCGGGAGGTGGGCAGGGGGGCGTCCGGGTCGCCGCCCTGCGCGGCGATCATGCGGCGCCAGACGTCCATCGCGGAGCCGTCGGCCAGGGCCTTCGCCGGGTCGGCGTCCTGCACGCCGGCCGCGTCCAGCATCTCCCGGGCCAGGGCGATCGTCAGTTCCACCACGTCGGACGGGCCGCCGCCGGCCAGGACCTCCACCGACTCACGGACCTCCAGGGCGTTGCCCGCCGTCAGGCCCAGCGGGGTCGACATGTCCGTGAGGAGCGCGACGGTCTTCACACCGTGGTCGGTGCCGAGGCCCACCATCGTCGACGCGAGCTCGCGGGCGTCCTCGATGGTCTTCATGAAGGCACCCGTGCCCACCTTCACGTCCAGGACCAGGGAGCCGGTGCCCTCGGCGATCTTCTTCGACATGATCGAGGAGGCGATCAGCGGGATCGCCTCGACCGTGCCGGTGACGTCGCGCAGGGCGTACAGCTTCTTGTCGGCGGGGGCCAGGCCGTCACCCGCCGCGCAGATCACCGCGCCGGTGGTGTCGAGGACGTGCAGCATCTCCTCGTTGGACAGCAGGGCCCGCCAGCCGGGGACGGACTCCAGCTTGTCCAGGGTGCCGCCGGTGTGGCCGAGGCCTCGGCCGGAGAGCTGCGGGACCGCCGCGCCGCAGGCGGCGACCAGGGGGGCGAGTGGCAGGGTGATCTTGTCGCCCACGCCGCCGGTGGAGTGCTTGTCGGCGGTGGGGCGGGACAGGGACGAGAAGTCCATGCGCTCGCCGGAGGCGATCATCGCGGCCGTCCAGCGGGCGATCTCCCGGCGGTTCATGCCGTTGAGCAGGATCGCCATGGCGAGCGCGGACATCTGCTCGTCGGCGACCTCGCCGCGGGTGTACGCGTCGATGACCCAGTCGATCTGCTCGTCGCTGAGCTCACCGCGGTCCCGCTTGGTGCGGATGACGGAGATGGCGTCCATGGCCATGGCTTTCCTTCCGGATGTTCAGGAATCAGAAAGTGTGCGGCCCCTCTGCGCTTCTTCAGCTTCGTCAGAGGGGCCGCACGGGAGTTACTTGGTGAGATGGTCCGGGCCGAAGGCCTGGGGCAGCATCTCGGACAGCGGCAGGATCCCCGCCGGGGTCTCCAGGAGCAGGCCCGGGCCGCCGAACTCGTACAGCAGCTGCCGGCAGCGGCCGCACGGGACGAGGATCTCGCCCTTGCCGTCCACGCAGGTGAAGTGCGTGAGCCGGCCGCCGCCCGTGTTCTGCAGCTCCGAGACCAGCCCGCACTCGGCGCACAGGCCGAGGCCGTAGGAGGCGTTCTCGACGTTGCAGCCGGACACGGTCCGCCCGTCGTCGACGAGGGCCGCCACGCCGACCGGGTAGCCGGAGTACGGGGCGTACGCGCGGGACATGGCGTCCCGGGCCGCCGCGCGCAGCTTCTCCCAGTCGACGGCCCGGTCGGCGGCGGTCACTTGCCTTGTCCCTTCCGGTACGGCAGACCGTCCGCCTTCGGCATGCGCAGACGCTGGGCGGACAGGGCGAGCACCAGCAGGGTGACGAGGTACGGGGCCGCGGAGACGACCTGGCGCGGGACCTCGTCGGTGTTGGCGTACCAGAGGAACATCACGGCCGAGACCACCAGGGTGACGACGGCGCCGATGTACTTCTTCTTCCAGGCCAGGTAGGCCGCGCCGACCACCAGCAGGATCGCGATGAGCAGGATCAGCGCGTGCACGTTGGTGGTGCCGCCGCGCAGGTTGAGGCTGTCGGTGTAGCCGAACAGGCCGGCGCCGAGGGCGAGGCCGCCCGGCATCCAGTTGCCGAAGATCATCGCGGCGAGGCCGATGTAGCCGCGGCCCGCGGTCTGGCCGTCGAGGTAGACGTTGGACGCGACGATCGACAGGAAGGCGCCGCCGAGGCCGGCGAAACCACCCGAGATGATCACGGCGATGTACTTGTACTTGTAGACGTTCACACCGAGGGACTCGGCCGCGACCGGGTTCTCGCCGCAGGAGCGCAGGCGCAGGCCGAAGGCCGTCCGCCACAGCACCCACCAGGTGGCGGGCACCAGGGCGATCGCGATGACCGTCAGCGGCGAGAGGTTGGTGACCAGACCGCCGAGCAGGCCGGCGATGTCGGAGATCAGGAACCAGTGCTTGTCGTTCAGGGTCTCCAGCCAGTCGGACAGGCCCGGGATGCTGAAGTTGCCCAGCGACTCGATCGGCGGGGACTGCTTGGAGGAGCCCTGCGGGGCGTCCTCGAAGGTGAACTTCGACAGGTAGCGGGTGGTGCCCAGGGCCAGGATGTTCAGCGCCACACCGGAGACGATGTGATTGACGTTGAAGGTGACGGTGGCGATGGCGTGCAGCACGGCGCCGAGCGCGCCGCCGATGATGCCGAAGACGACACCGGTCCACGGGCCCCACTGGTAGCCGGCCCAGGCGCCGAACCAGGTGCCGAGGATCATCATGCCCTCGAGGCCGATGTTGACGACGCCGGCGCGTTCGGCCCACAGGCCGCCGAGGCCGGCCAGGCCGATCGGCACGGCCAGCCGCAGGGCCGTGGACATCTGGCCGGTGGAGGTGATGCCGTCCGCGCCGGAGATCAGGCGGACGACCGAGACCAGGATCAGCACGCCCGCGATGACGAGCAGGAGGACCGGGAGCGAGAAACGGCGGCTGCCCTTGCCGGGCTGCTTCGCCTGGGGCTTGGCGACGGTCGCGGTGGACATCAGGCCGCCACCTCCTTCTTCGAGTTGTTGGCGGCCTCCGCGGCGAGCTCCGCGCCGACCTGCTTCTGCTGGCGGCGCAGACCCCACTGGCGGACGGCCTCGTAGGAGATGACGACCGCGAAGACGATCAGGCCCTGCATGATCGTGGCGATCTCCTTCTCGTACGCGACCGGGGTGGCGTAGTCGAGGGCGGGGGACGCCTTGTCGAGGAAGGCCCACAGCAGGGCGGCGAGGGCGATGCCGCCGGGGTTGTTGCGGCCGAGCAGGGCGATGCCGATGGCGGTGAAGCCGAGGCCGGCCGGGAAGCTCAGGCTGTAGGTGTGGGCGTCGCCGAGCAGCAGCGGCAGGCCGGAGACACCGGCGACGGCGCCGGAGATCAGCATCGCGGTGAGGACCATGCGCTTGGCGTTGACGCCGGAGGCCGCGGCGGCGGTCTCGGACTCACCGGTGGCGCGCAGGTCGAAGCCGAAGCGGGTGCGGTTGAGGACGACCCAGTAGCCGATGCCGAGGGCGACGGCGAGGAAGACCAGGCCGTAGATCTCGCCGACGTCCTCGCCCAGGTCGATGCCGGGCACCCAGCCGGACTCCTTCATGATGCCGGTCGTGTTGTTGTCGCCGACCAGGACGCCGAAGTTCTCGGTGAGGGTGAGGTAGCCGATGAGGCTGGTGGCGATCGAGTTGAGCATGATCGTCGCGACGACCTCGCTGACGCCCCGGGTGACCTTCAGGACGCCCGCGATACCGGCCCACATCGCGCCGGTGAGCGCGCCGACCAGCAGCAGCAGCGGGATCTGGAGGAACGACGGCAGCGCGACGTGCGCGCCGACCACGGCCGTCATCATCGCGCCGAGGCGGTACTGGCCGTCGACGCCGATGTTGAACAGGTTCATGCGGAAGCCGAGGGCGACCGCGAGGGCGGCGATGTAGTACAGCGACGCCTGGTTGATGATCAGGACCTGGACGTCGGAGAAGCCGAGCTGCTCCAGCATCAGCGCGTACGGCTCGAACGGGTTCTTGCCGGAGGCGATCAGCACGATCGAGGTCAGCAGAATCGCCGAGACCAGCGCGATGACCGGACCGGCCACCGCGAGGAGCAACCGCTCCTTGTCGAACTTCTTCATCGGGCCTCGTCCTCCGGGGCGGCTTCTTCTTCGGCGTGCTCGAGGTGTCCGGACGCGGCACCGGTCATGGCCGACCCCAGCTCCTCCGGGGTGATGGTCGCCGGGTCGGCGTCCGCGACCAGCCTGCCGTCGTAGATCACCCGCAGGGTGTCCGACAGGCCGATCAGCTCGTCCAGGTCGGCGGAGATCAGCAGCACGGCCAGGCCTTCGCGGCGGGCCTCGCGGATGCGGTCCCAGATCTGCGCCTGAGCGCCGACGTCCACACCGCGGGTGGGGTGGGCGGCGATCAGGAACTTCGGGTTGTGGCTCATCTCACGGCCGACGATCAGCTTCTGCTGGTTGCCGCCGGAGAGGGAGGCGGCGGTGACGTCGATGCCGGGGGTGCGGACGTCGAACTCCTCGACGATCCGGCGGGTGTCGGCCTGGGCGCCCTTGGGGTTGAGCCAGAAACCCTTGGCGTTGGGGGCCTCGGTGACATGGCCCAGGATGCGGTTCTCCCAGAGGGGGGCTTCCAGGAGCAGGCCCTGGCGGTGACGGTCCTCGGGGATGTAGCCGACACCGGACTCGCGGCGCTTGCGGGTGGGCCAGGGGGTGATGTCCTCGCCGAGGAAGGCGATGGTGCCGGAGTCGGCGTGCTTGGTGCCGATCAGCGCGTCGATCAGCTCGGTCTGGCCGTTGCCCTCGACACCGGCGATGCCCATGACCTCACCGGCGTGGATGGTGAAGGTGACGCCGTCGAGGACCTTCTTGATCTCGCCGCCCTCGGGGGCGAGCGTGGTGCCGCCGCTGGGCTCGGCCTCGATGCCCAGGGAGGCGCCGCCGCTGGCGTAGACGGTGAGGCCCTCGACCGCGATGACGGGCTGGTCGGTGACCGTGGACTCGGCGGTCTCCGGGGTGGGCAGCTCGCTGCCGACCATCATCTCGGCGAGCTGGCGCGGGGTCGTCTCGGAGGGGACGGCCGTGCCGACGGTGGTGCCGCGCCGGATGACGGTGATCTCGTCGGCGACGGAGAGCACCTCGCCCAGCTTGTGGGAGATGAAGATGACGGACAGGCCCTCGGACTTCAACTCGCGCAGGTTGGCGAAGAGGGCGTCGACCTCCTGCGGCACGAGGACGGCGGTCGGCTCGTCGAGGATGAGGGTGCGGGCGCCGCGGTAGAGGACCTTGAGGATCTCCACGCGCTGGCGGTCGGCGACACCGAGGTCCTCGACCAGGGCGTCGGGGCGTACACCGAGGCCGTAGCGGTCGGAGATCTCCTTGATCTTCCTGCGGGCGGCGCCGCCGATGCCGTACAGCTTCTCGCTGCCCAGGACGACGTTCTCCAGGACGGTCAGGTTGTCCGCGAGCATGAAGTGCTGGTGGACCATGCCGATGCCGCGTGCGATCGCGTCGGCGGGGCTGGAGAAGGCGACCTGCTCGCCGTCGACCTCGATGGTCCCCTCGTCCGGCTTCTGCATGCCGTAGAGGATCTTCATCAGGGTGGACTTGCCGGCGCCGTTCTCACCGACCAGGGCGTGCACGGTGCCCTTGCGGACGGTCAGGTGGATGTCGTGGTTGGCGACCACACCGGGGAATCGCTTGGTGATGCCCGCGAGCTCTACCGCGACTGTCGACTGGGCGGTGAGCGGAGGGCTGCTGGACGCGTCGATGGCGCACTCTCCTCGGGAAAGGGGCCGCTCTACGCGCGTAGCGCCCCTGCTTTAAATAGTGCCCGGACCTGATCGGTCTTGTACCAGTACCCGATCCGTTCCGAGCATTCTGCCGCGCGAACGGGGCGCGGGGAGGTCATCTTCCCCGTGCCCCGTTCCGTGGCCGTAACGCTGTCATCACAGCGCTCTTTTGGCCATGCCTGGGACAAGGCCCGATACGGTCGTCAGGAGCTCTTCACCGTGATGGTGCCGCTCTTGATGCCCTCCGCGGCCTTGTTCACCGCGTCCTGGATCTCCTTGTTGCCGGAGAAGGCCGGGTTGGAGGCGGACAGGCTCACACCGCCGTTGGACAGGCTGCCGCGGATCTCGCCGCTCTGCGGCTTGCCGTCCTCGACGGACTTGGCGAGCTCGAAGACCGCGCCCTCCACGTTCTTCATGGCGGAGGTCAGGATCGAGGCCTTGTAGGCCTTCAGCGCGTCCTGCTTGTACTGGTCGGAGTCGACGCCGATCGCCCACACCTTGTTGGCGTTGGCGGCCTTGATGACGCCCTGGCCGGAGAGGCCGGCGGCGGCGTAGACGACGTCCGCGCCCGCGTCGATCTGGCCCTCGGCGGCGCTCTCGCCCTTGTCGGGGCTGGAGAAGCCGCCCTCGGCCGCGGTCTCGGTCAGGTACTGCTCCTTGACCGTGACGCCCTTCTTGGTGTCCTGGACGCCCTGCTTGAAGCCGGCGCCGAACTTGTGGATCAGCGGGATGTCGACACCGCCGATGAAGCCGACCACGTTGGACTTGGTGGCCTTGGCGGCGGCGACGCCGGCCAGGTAGGAGGCCTGCTCCTCGTGGAAGACCAGGTCGGCGACGTTGTCGGCCTTGATGGTGTTGTCGTCGACGATGCCGAAGGTGACCTTCGGGAACTTGGCCGCGACCTCCTTGACGGCCGGCGCGTAGGCGAAGCCGACGCCGATCACCGGGTTGTAGCCCTGCCGGGCGAGGTTCTCCAGGCGCTGGACCTTGTCGGCGTCCGACTCGCCGTCCTGCGGCTCGACCGCGGTCGACTTGTAGCCGAACTCCTTGTCGGCCTTCTCCATGCCCGCGGTGGCGGCGTCGTTGAAGGACTGGTCGCCCTTGCCGCCGATGTCGTACGCGAGCGCGAGGCCCAGGTTCTTGTCGTCGCCGGCGGAGGACGACGAGGAGGACGAGGACGTGCTTCCGCAAGCGGAAATCGTGACGGCGAGGGCTGCGGACGCAACACCCGCAACGGCGATACGGGACACCCGGCGCATGGAACGTGACTCCTTTGTGCAAGCGCCCATACCAGGCGCTGGTTCCGCCGCAGCGTAACGCGCGTAGACCAGACGGAAAAACCCTTCTGTCCGGTCCGTTATCGAGCTGTGGCCGCAGTCGCCGTCCAGATTACGGACAGCGAAGCGCCCCTTGCGGGAAGCAAGGGGCGCCTGGGCTGCGAGGACCTTCGAAGGGCCCGTCCGGCCGGGAACCGGCTACTTGGTGTTGACCTTGACCGTGCCGTCGATGATTTCCTTCTTGGCCTTGTCGACCGCGGCGACGACGTCCGTCATGGCCTTGTACTTCGGGTTGGTGTCGGCGAAGCCGACGCCGTCGTTGGCGAGGCTGCCGCGGACCACGCCGGACAGCGGCTTGCCGTCGTGCACCGACTTCACCAGGTCGTAGACGGCACCGCCGACGTTCTTCAGCGCCGAGCCGAGGATGTAGTCCTTGTAGGCCTTGAGCGCGCTCTGGTTGTACTGGTCGGAGTCGACGCCGATCGCCCACACCTTCTTGGACGCGGCCTCGGAGATCACGCCCTGGCCGGAGAGGCCGGCCGCGTGGTAGATGACGTCGGCGCCGGCCTCGATCTGCCCGCTCGCCGCGTCCTTGCCCTTGTCGGGGCTGGAGAAGCCGCCCTCCTGGGCCGTCTCCGTCAGGTACTGCGACTCGATCTTGATCTTCGGGTTCACGGACCGGGCGCCCTGGACGTATCCGGCTTCGAACTTGTGGATCAGCGGGATGTCCACGCCGCCGATGAAGCCGATGTGCGCCTTCTTGGAGGCCTTGGCGGCGGCGACGCCCGCGAGGTAGGAGGCCTGCTCCTCGTGGAAGACCATGTCGGCGACGTTCTTCGCCTGCACGGTCTCGTCGTCGATGATCCCGAAGGTGGTCTTCGGGAACTTGGCGGCGACCTCCTTGACGGCGCCCGCGTAGATGTAGCCGACGCCGATCACCGGGTTGTATCCGGCCTGGGCCAGCTGGGTCAGGCGCTGCACCTTGTCGGCGTCCGACTCGCCGTCCTGCGGCTCGACGTCCCGGCCGCCGATGCCGAACTCCTTCTCGGCCTTCTGGAAGCCGGAGTAGGCGGCGTCGTTGAACGACTGGTCGCCCTTGCCGCCGATGTCGTACGCGAGGCCGATGCCCTTGCCGGAGTACGTGCCGGACTCGGTGTCGGTCGTCTTGGAGCCCGTGCTGGACTCACCGCAGCCGGCGGCCGCGAGGGCGATGACCGCGACGGTCACCGCTGCCTGGGAGAACCTGGTCCTCCGAGAGTTCCGAGATATCAGACGCACAGCAAGCACCCTTCATCCCCACGGCACCGTCACCGGCCCGCTGTCCCCATTGTCGCGATTGTCGCGCCCTTTCGGCACGGCTTCCCCAACAGGCCGTTCCGGATGGCGGTTTCGGCGCACAGTAACGCGCGTAGAAGGGGAGGGGAACGGGATTCCAGGCGGCCGTTATCGATTCGTGCCACCCCCGCGTCACAACCGGTTCCCGCGGGTTACACCTGGGTGACACAAGGGGACGAAGGGGGACCTTTCGGGCACCCCTTCGGCCGTCGGGAGGGTGCGGTTCAGGCCACCCGGGTCGCCGCGTCCAGCAGCGCGGCGGCCGTGAACAGCTCCACGCCCACGGTGATCGCGCGCTCGTCGGCGTCGAAGTCGCCCTGGTGCAGGTCACGCACGGTGCGCTCGCCCGGGTGGCGCACGCCGAGGCGGGCCATGGCGCCGGGGACGCGCTCCAGGTACCAGGAGAAGTCCTCGCCGCCGAGGCTCTGCTGGGTGCTCTCCACGGAGTCCTCGCCGCGCCGGGCCACCATGGCGTCCCGCAGCAGGGCGGTGACGTCGGGATCGTTGACGACCGGGGGGACACCACGGACGTAGTTGATCTCGGACTTGGCGCGGTGCAGGTTGGCGACCTCGTCGATCGCGGCGACGACCAGGTCGGGGGCCTGCCGCCAGGCCTCGATGTCCAGGCAGCGCACGGTGCCGGAGAGCTCGGCGTGCTGCGGGATGACGTTCGGGGCGTGGCCGCACTCGATCCGGCCCCAGGTCACGGCGAGTCCGGCGCGGGTGTCGACGCGGCGGCCGACGAGCGCGGGGACGTCGGTGACGACCCGGGACGCGGCGGTGACCAGGTCGGTGGTGAGGTGGGGGCGGGCGGTGTGGCCGCCGGGGCCGTCCAGGGAGATCTCCAGCCGGTCGCAGGCGGAGGTGATGGCTCCCTCGCGCAGCCCGATCAGCCCGGCGTCGACCCGCGGGTCGCAGTGCACGGCGATGATCCGGCCGACGCCGTCCAGCGCGCCGTCCTCGATGGCGTCGGCGGCGCCGCCGGGCAGCACCTCCTCGGCGGGCTGGAAGATCAGCCGCACCGGGCGCGGCAGCCGGCCCTGCCGGTGCAGGTCGGCGAGGACCAGGCCGGCGCCGAGGACGACGGTGGTGTGCACGTCGTGACCGCAGGCGTGGGCGCGGTCGGGCACGGTGGACCGGTAGGCGCACTCGGTCTTGGTGTCCGGGATGGGCAGCGCGTCGATGTCGGCGCGCAGGGCGAGCACCGGGACGCCTCCCGCCCAGTCCCCGATGTCACAGATGAGTCCGGTGCCGCCGGAGAGCACGCGCGGCTTCAGGCCCGCCTGTTCCAGGCGCTCCTTGATCGCCGCGGTGGTACGGAACTCCTGGTTGCCCAGCTCAGGGTGCATGTGCAGGTCGCGGCGGAAGGCGACCAGCTCGGCGTGCAGGGCCTCCGGCAGGACGCCGGGGAGCACGGCTTCCCAGGAGGGATCGGCCTCGGACTCTCGGGACATCAGTTGCTTCACCCTCTGAAGGGTAGGACGCCACGGCGGTCGACTGACCCACGATCAACAAAAGATCAGCCCGTTAGGGGAAGAAAAGTTGGCCGCGCGGCGTGTGGCTGCCGTTCGGGATGGGTAAACTCGGCCGGCTTCGGCCGAGCGGATCATGGGATCCGGGCCCGTCCCTCTTTTTTCCTCTCCTCCACGGATACCACGGGCCGCCCGGACCACGCGGGGCTGTCCCAAGGAGCGGAACCACTTCCGTGCGGTCCCCTGGGTACCGGGGGCTGCCGTCCGGGTCCCGGAAGCATCACCTCCACGCGGCGGTTCCGCCACGCCGGGCGGCGGGCGGGGGCGGGGCGGGCAGAGTCCCCTCATGGTGATGATGTGGGAGCCGGCGGAGCCGGTGTGGGCGTGCGCGTGCGGTGAGGACCGGATCCCGGGGTTCCTGGCCCGCCATGCGGCGGGGCTGGTGGTGCTCGTGGTGGTCGTGATGTTCCTGACGGCTTGTGCGATCGCCGTGGCGATGTGGGTTCTCTCGTGGTGGCGGCGGAGGAGGGAGGAGCCCGCCCCGGCGGGTGAGGCGGCGGGCGAGGAGAGTTTCTTCGGGTGGTTCGGCCAAGCGGAGGAGACGCGGGCGGCGGCGGAGCGTCCACCGATGGTCCGACGGGATGAGCCGCCCGGGTGACGGCGGAGGCTGTGGGGTGGGATCGCGGGGGGCGCGGGGTGGGTTCGCGACGGCGGGTTCCGGGGGCGGGGTCGCGCGGCGGGGTCCCAGGGGGGCGGGGTCGGTCCGCGTGAACGCCGTTCCGTGGTCGGGGCGCGCCGGTAGAGTCCGGGTCCGTGAGCGAACCGAACGCCCTCGCGGGCTCGACGGACGCGGAATTCGGCTTCGTACGGGAGGTCCGGGCCTCGTACGACGCGATCGCCGAGGAGTACGCCCGGGAGTTCCCCGACCGGCTGGGGACGCGGCCCCTGGAGGCGGCGCTGCTCTCCGGGTTCGCCGAGCTGGTGAAGGCGCGGGGCGGGGAGCCGGTCGCGGATGTGGGGTGCGGGCCGGGGCATGTGACGGCTCGTCTGAATGCGCTGGGTGTACCAGTGTTCGGGGTCGACGTGTCGCCGCGCATGGTGGCGCTGGCCCGGCGGGCCCATCCCGAACTGCGGTTCCACGTCGGGTCGATGGAGTCGCTGGACCTGCCGGAGCGGACCCTCGGGGGCCTGCTCGCCCTGTACTCCGTCATCCATGTGCCGGACGACCGACTCCCCGTGGTCCTCGCGGAGTTCCGGCGGGTGCTGGCGCCCGGCGGGTATCTGCTGCTGGCCTTCCAGACCGGGGACGGCGAGACGCAGCGGCTGACGGAGCGGTTCGGGCGGGAGATCTGCCTCGACTACCACTGGCGCGATCCGGAGACGGTCGCCGGGCAGCTCGTGCGGGCCGGGCTGGAGATGCGGGCGCGGGTCGTCCTGGAGCCCGACGAGGGCGCGAAGCGGCCCCGGGCCTTCCTTCTGGCGCACCGGCCCGGCTGAGTCCGGGCCGTGGGGCCGTGGTCACCGCGGCCGGGCCGTCGTCACCGGGTTCGGGCCGTGGTCAACCCACCGCTGGGCGGTCGCCGTGGCGGCTGTGGCTACGCGCCGGCCAGGGACAGTTTGGCCGCGAAGCCGAGGAACAGGGCGCCCGCCGCTGAGGTCGCGCCTGCCGAGAGGCGCTTGCGGCGGCGGAAGGCCGCGGCCAGTCTGGTGCCGCCGAATATCAGAGCGCTGAGGTAGAGGACGCTGGCGAGCTGGGCGAGTCCGCCGAGGACCACGAAGGAGAGCGCCGGGTAGGCGTAGCCCGGGTCGACGAACTGCACGAAGAAGGCGACGAAGAACAGGATCGCCTTGGGGTTGAAGAGACTGATGACGAGCGCGCGGCGGAAGGGCCGCTCGTCGGTCGCGGCGGAGGCGTCGCCGTCGGCGGTCTCCTCACTCCGGCTCCGCCACATCGCCCACGCGGCCCGCAGCATCCCCACCGCCAGCCAGGTCAGATACCCGGCGCCCGCGTACTTCACGATCCCGAACAGCACCGCGTTGGCCTGGAGCAGCGAGGCGACACCGGCTGCGGAGAGCGTCATCAGCACGGCGTCCCCGCACCACACCCCGGCCGCCGCGGTGTACCCGGCCCGCACGCCGCGCCGGGCGGCCACGGACAGCACGTAGAGCGAGTTGGGCCCGGGCAGCAGGATGATCAGGACGAGGCCCGCCAGATAGGTGGGAAGGTCGATGACACCGAACATGGAAAGGAGTGTCGCACGCGGGTACGACACTCCCCTCGGTCAGCCGATCAGCGCAGTTCAGAACGCGTCCGACGGCACATACGTCCCCCACACGCCGCGCAGCGCGTTGCACACCTCACCGACCGTCGCACGGGCGCGCAGCGCGTCCTTCATCGGGTAGAGGACGTTGTCCTCGCCCTCGGCCGCCTTCCGCAGGGCGGCCAGCGCCGTGTCGACCGCCGACTGGTCGCGCTCCGCCCGCAGCTTGGCCAGACGCTCGGCCTGCTGCGCCTCGATGGCCGGGTCGACGCGGAGCGGCTCGTACGGCTCCTCCTCGTCGAGCTGGAAGCGGTTGACGCCGACGACGACCCGCTCGCCGGAGTCGGTCTCCTGGGCGATGCGGTAGGCGCTGCGCTCGATCTCGTTCTTCTGGAAGCCGTGCTCGATCGCCGCGACCGCACCGCCGAGGTCCTCGACCTTCCGCATCAGCTCGACGGTGGCCGCCTCGACGTCGTCGGTCATCTTCTCGATGACGTACGACCCGGCGAACGGATCGACGGTCGCGGTCACGTCCGTCTCGTAGGCGAGGACCTGCTGGGTGCGCAGGGCCAGCCGGGCGGACTTGTCGGTGGGCAGGGCGATGGCCTCGTCGAAGGAGTTGGTGTGCAGCGACTGCGTGCCGCCCAGCACCGCGGCGAGGCCCTGCACGGCCACCCGGACCAGGTTCACCTCGGGCTGCTGGGCCGTCAGCTGCACGCCCGCCGTCTGCGTGTGGAAGCGCAGCATCAGCGACTTGGGATTCTTCGCCCCGAACTCCTCCCGCATCACCCGCGCCCAGATCCGGCGCGCGGCACGGAACTTGGCGACCTCCTCCAGGATCGTCGTACGGGCGACGAAGAAGAAGGACAGACGGGGCGCGAAGTCGTCGACGTCCATGCCGGCCGCGACCGCCGTACGGACGTACTCGATGCCGTCCGCGAGGGTGAACGCGATCTCCTGCGCGGGCGAGGCACCGGCCTCCGCCATGTGGTAGCCGGAGATCGAGATCGTGTTCCACTTCGGGATCTCGGCCTTGCAGTACTTGAAGATGTCGGCGATCAGCCGCAGGGAGGGCTTCGGCGGGAAGATGTATGTGCCCCGCGCGATGTACTCCTTCAGCACGTCGTTCTGGATCGTGCCCGTCAGCTTGTCCGCGCTGACGCCCTGCTCCTCCGCGACCAGTTGGTAGAGGAGCAGCAGCAGCGCGGCCGGCGCGTTGATGGTCATCGACGTGGACACCTTGTCCAGCGGGATGCCGCCGAACAGCACCCGCATGTCGTCGATCGAGTCGATGGCCACGCCGACCTTGCCGACCTCGCCGTGCGCGATCGGGGCGTCGGAGTCGTGGCCCATCTGGGTGGGCAGGTCGAAGGCGACCGACAGGCCCATCGTGCCGTTGGCGATGAGCTGTTTGTAGCGGGCGTTGGACTCCACCGCCGTGCCGAAACCGGCGTACTGGCGCATGGTCCAGGGGCGGCCCGTGTACATCGTCGGGTACACGCCACGGGTGAAGGGGTACTTGCCCGGCTCGCCCAGCTTCTCGGCGGGGTCCCACTCGTTCAGGTGCCCCGGTCCATAGACCGGTTCGATCGGCAGTCCGGACTCCGACTCGCGCGCCATGGTGTGATGCCTCCCGCTGAGCAGTTCTCGGGTTACTCGCCAGTTACCCGCCAGTTCGGTCCGACCCTTCGACGGACTGTAGCGGCGGGAGTGCATCCAGTGGAGGGGAGCACGCTGGGAGCTTCCTCACAGGGTGATTGCGGTGCTGGTCACAAGGGTGCACGGCCCGGGCGGGGAACGGCGACAGGGCCGACGTCCGCCGGGGGGGGGAGGGGGAGGTGTGTGGGGCGCGGGCGGAACCGGGGGAACGTGTCCCGCCCGCGCCAGGTGCACGAGCCGTAGGTACGGGGGGAACCCCGGCTCTGTGCGAGGGCCGATGACCAGTCGGCTCACTACTTACTGCGCCCGAGCCGCCGAAAATGTCACACCCGCTGCCAAGAAATTTTCAGCGACTTATAAAACCGCAGGTCAGCGAGTCAGAGGCGGCTGAGGGCGGAGCGCTCGGGCAGCAGTGCGGAGCTGTGGTCGACGCGGTCGCCCTGGCCGGAGCCGGTGGAGCCGCCGGGCCGTCCGGAGCCGGATGACCCGGCGGACCCGGTGGACCCGGTGGAGCCGCCGGGCCGTCCGGAGCCGGTGGAATTGCCGGAACCCCCGCCACCGCCCTTGTCGCCCTTGCCGTCGTTCCCTTCCCTGCCGTCCTCGTCGCCCCTGTCGCCGCCGGTGCCGCCGACGCCGCCGGTCGGGGCGCCGCCCCGGGTGTCGTCCTTCCGGCCGTCGTCGGTGCGAGGGGCCTGGCCGGTCGGGTTCTCCAGGACGCCGGCGCAGTACGCGGGCACGCGCGCGGGGCCGCCGGCCGCGCCCTCCAGGGTGCGGCGGCGGGTGGCGTCCAGGACCTTGCCGTCGCGTACGTCCCGGCAGGCCGAGGGGATCCCGCTCGGCCAGGAGCGGTCGCGGTCCCGGGCGGCCGGGTCGTCGCCGGTGCCGTCCGCGTCCGGGGCCGGTGAACCGCTTACGGCGCCGGGAGCCCCCGTTTCCTTGCCCGCGCCCGGCGTCGCCTTGGGCGAGGGCGACACGAGCGGGCGGTTCGGGCCGGGCGTAGGGGTGGCGGAGACGGAGGCCGCGGGTCCCGGCTCGGCGGTGTCGAACGGTGTCGGCAGCACACCGGTACCGGCCGCGACCGCCACCCCGCCGACCATCCCGACGGCCAGCGCGGCAGCCGTCCCCAGCCGGGCGGGCCTGCTCCAACCGGAACGACGCGCCCGGGAACCCCGTCCGCCGATCCGGACGAGCCCGGCGTCCTCCACCTGTCGGCCGGAAGCCTCGGCGGCCCGAGCGGCACGGAACGCGGCCGCCGCTCCGGCCTCACCACCGCCGTTCGGTTCCGCATCACGGACGACAGCCGACGCGCCCGAGCCCCGTGCGGCACGGAACGCGGCCAGCGCGGCGGCCTCACCACCGCCGGCCCCCTCCGCATCACGGACGACACCGGACGCCCCCGAGCCACGCGCGGCACGGAACGCCGCCAGCGCGGCGGTCTCACCACCGCCCGCTCCCCCGGGCTTGCCGACGACACCCGGCGGCTCCGAGCCACGCGCCTCGCGGAACACGGCGAGGGCCGCCGTCTCGGTGGCGGGGGCGGGGGCCGGGTCGGGGGAGTTCTCGGCGTGCGCGGTGGCCGGTGTCGTCGTGGGGGTGGCGTCGGCCCGGGCCTTGCGGAAGGCCGCCAGGGCCGCCGCCTCGCCGGGGAGTTCCTCGTCCAGGGGGAGCGCGGGGGCCGCCAGGGCGGCCAGGGTGCGGGCCAGGCGGTCGGCCTCGGTGCGGTGCTCGGGGGCGACAGCGTTGTCCGGGGACTCGCCGTTCAGCAGGCGTTCCGCCGTCTCGCGGTCCAGCCACCGACGGGGGTTACGGCCCGTGGGGGACTCCCCGTCCCCGGGGAAGACACAGCGATCGTCGGCCATCACATGTCCTTCTGCGTCCGCGCGCACGCGTGCGCCACACCGGCGGACGTCACCGCGCGCGAGCGCGGTCCTCGCTGGGGCGGCAGTGCGTCGAGCACGCCGGCCGTTTCCGGATCCTCGCCGAGCAGCTCGGCGAGTTTCTTCAGACCGCGGTGGGCCGCCGTCCGCACGGCGCCGGGCCGTTTCCCGAGGGTCTCCGCGGCGGTCTTGGCGTCCAGTCCCACGACGACCCGCAGCACGACCGCCTCGGCCTGGTCCTGCGGCAGCCGGGCGATGAGGTCGAGGGTGCGGCCGGTGGCGAGCGCCTCGATGGCCTCGCCCGCGGTGTCGGACTCGGCGGGCCGGCCGGTCAGCTCGGTCTCGTCGCCGACCGTCGCGGGCCGGCGCCCGCGCATCCGGATGTGGTCCAGTGCGCGATTGCGGGCGATCCGGGCGGCCCAGCCGCGGAACCGGTCGGCGTCGCCTTCGAACCGCTCCAGGTCACGGGCTATCTGCAACCAGGCCTCGGAGGTGACGTCCTCGGCGTCGAGGTCGCCGACGAGCGTCCGGACGTACCCGAGCAGCCGCGGGTGCACCGCGCGGTACACGGCCCGGAAAGCGGTCTCGTCCCCGTCCTGTGCCGCAAGCACCGCGGCTGTCAGCTCCGCGTCGTCCCCCACGTCGTGGTTCCTCGGTTGATGGTTGGTGGTGTCCTCGACCGCAGATGGTCGCGTCGCCCCAGCCGCTCCGCCGTCCGGCGCGAAAGGCACGTTACGACCTGAAACCGCCAGACGTCCATGTCCGTACAACATGCAACTAACTCGTGACGGGGTTCCGGGCCCCGAGGTGTGACAGAAAAGGCACGCACGGCGCTGTAAGGAATACGGGCCGCCGCGCGGCCCGTGCCGCGCGACGGCCGGGGCCTCTCCTGTGGGGGGTGGCGGCCCCGGTCGTTGCCTCGGCTCCACCGCTCCGACACTCGTCGCGCTCGTCGCCTCAACCGGGTCTCACGACCGGGTTCCCTCGGTCGGTGCCGGCCCGGTGCTTCCGGGCCGATCGACATTCACCCTGAACGCCGCAGGTCAGCTACTGGCGCGACGGCTCGCGGGGGCCGACCCGATGGTGGGACGCGCGGCTGCGGCAAGCGGCCGGGACGGCGCCGGTCCTACTGGTTCTTCGGGTCGGCCTTCGGCGTCGTCTTCCCGGCCTGCCGGCCGCTCCCGTCGCCGTCGCCGCTCCCGGCATTCGCGCCGCTGCCGGCGTCCGTCCCGCTGCCGACGTCCGTCCCGCTCCCGGCGCCGTCGGCGTTCTCGGCGTTCTCGGCGTTCTCGCTGTTCTCGGCGTTCTCGCTGTTCTCGCTGTTCCCGTTCTTGTCGGCGGCGCCGCCGTTCTGGCCGCCCTGGCCGTTGCCCGGTGTCGCGGACGGCGAGGCCGGCGCGGTGTGCGCCGCGCAGTACGCGGCCACTTTCCGCTCCCCGCCCGCGGCCGTCACCAGCCGCTCCCAGGCCGCCGAGTCCATCGCCCTGCCCCGGCCCTCGACCTGCTCATAGGCACGGCACTGCGCCTCGGTGTCCTGGGCGGTCTCCGGGCGGTCCCGGTCCGCGGAGGCGCCGGGGGACGGGGTGGCGGAGGGGTCGGCCGCGCGGTTCTCCGACGCGCTCGCCGACTGCCCGGCGCGCCCGCCCCCGCCCTGGGCGTCGTCCGTCGACGACCCGCCGGAACCGATCGCGGCGACCGCGACACCGCCGAGGGTGAGGCTCGCGACGAGCACGGAGAGGGTGGCCTTCAGGGGTCGTGCCGTGTGCCGCTGCCCGCGTGGGCGCCAGTCGTCCCGGCGCCGGGTGCGGGCGGCGGCGTACGTGCCGGCGTCGCGCGCCGCCCGGAAGGCGGCGACGGCCCGGCGCTCGCCCTCGTCGGCGTCGGCGTGAGCGTGGGCGCCGACGGGTGCCCGTGTGCGCAGGGCGTCCGCGAGCAGCGCCTCCAGCCCGGCGGTGTCACCGGTGCCGTGCGGTGCTGAGGGGCCGCCGCCAGGGTGCGCACGCCGACGGCCGAGGTCACCGTCGTCGCTCATCCGTTCACCCATGTCCGTTCCGCCTCTGTCCCGTCCTGCCGACCGCCGGAGCGACCGGCGCGCATGCCACACGCGGCCACCGGCCGGGGCCGCACCCGTCGCCGATCCCTACGGGTCCATACGGACCACGACCGGCACCGTTCATATCGACTCCCCCAGCGTCCGGGGGCCGTCTTCCGTCACACCCTCGCCGTTCACGCCCGTGACACCCAGTTGGCGGGCCAGGCGCTTGAGGCCCCGGTGGGCGGCCGTGCGGACGGCGCCCGGGCGTTTGCCGAGGACGCGCGCCGCGGCGGGCCCGTCCAGGCCGACGACCACCCGCAGCAGCACCGCCTCGGCCTGGTCGCGCGGCAGGCCCCGGATCAGTTCCAGGGCCCGCTCGGTGGAGAGGGACTCCAGGACCTGATCGTGGGTGCTGTGCGGGCCCGGCAGCTCCAGGACGTCCTGCTCCAGCACCGCCGACCGGGGCCGCACCCGCAGCCTGCGCAGGTGGTCCAGCGCCCGGTGCCGGGCGATGGTCGCGGTCCAGCCGCGGAAGCCGGCGCCGTCCCCCTTGAAGCGCCCCAGGTCACGGGCGATCTCCAGCCAGGCGTCGGAGGCGACGTCCTCGGCGTCGTCGCCGACGAGGCCGCGCAGATAGCCGAGCAGCCCCGGTTGCACGATCCGGTACGCCACGGCGAACGCTTCCTCGTCGCCGTCCTGGGCCCGTGCCACGGCCGCACCCAGTTCCCCGTCGTAGGCGTGCGCACGCCGGGGTTCCCCTCCCTGGCCCAAGACTGTCCTCGTTCGTACGGAGTTCGAGACGGGTGCGTGGCGTGCTCGCCGGGGAGTCGATCCGGCCGCGTCCGCGCCCCCACGGTCATCAGCGCCGGGCCTCACAGAAGTGTCACAGCGGGCCGACGCGACGGAGGGGTCACAGTGGGCCGGCACGACAGTGGTGTCACAGCGGGCCGGCGCGACCGAGGGGTCACAGCGGGCCGGCGCACAGCCCTCGCCCCGGCACCCGACGGCCTCCTCGGCCTCGGTCACCGCCGCGCCCGCGTCCACCCCCGCCGCGGCGCCGCTCACGCGGGTCCCGTCGTCACGCCGCCGCCCGTCGGGCCCGGCCGTGCAGGGTCAGGTAGAAGGTCCGGAGTGAGTCCTCGGGGCCGCCCGCCTCGAAGCGGTTGACGACCTTGCCGAGGGGGTTCCAGACCCGCCCGTCCGGCATGCGCACGCCGACCGACTGGCCGAACCAGGAGCGCTGGTCGGCGTCGAGGTCCACCCACACCGCGCCCGCCCGGCGGACGAGCACCTCACCGACGTACGCGCCGAGGCCGACGAGGGTGTCGTGGACGTGTTCCCGGTCGGCACCGCCCTTGCGGACCCCGTCCACCAGGAAGTCCACGACGCGCAGGCTGGCCGGCGAGTAGTCGAGGGGGAGCCGGTGGCGGGCGGTGGCCCGTGCGACGAAGGCCGTGGCGCATGCGCGCATGCCTCTCGCGTCCGGCGTGTGCGCGTCCGTCCTGCTCATGGGTCCCCACCCCTTGCCTCGTCCCGGGGAGACCTGGTCCGGCCCCCGCTGTCCCAGCGGATCGAGGGGGCCGAACATCACAGGTCCATGAGGTGTCGCTTGTCACACCCGTCACGGCCGTCTCCGCGGTGACGCTCCCACCGGTCGGCGCGCTGTACGGGTGCCGCCCGCGTCCGACGAGCGGTCTGATCATGCTCGTTTTCCAGAGGTGGGGAAGTTGAGTCCTCGCAGGACCCACGCGTACAGACCGCTGAGCATCAAGCGCAGAGCCTGGCTGACCCTGGGGGCGGTCGTGGTGAGCGGGGCGGGTGTCGTCACGTACGCCATCGCCGATCCCGGCGCGCAGGCCGGCGGCAAGAGCGCCGCCCGCAAGCCGGTCACGCACACGCTGAAGCTCAAGGACCACGGCGGTGGCCGCAAGGGCCTGGAACAGCGGGAGACGGAACGTTTCAGCGCGGTCGTCGTCACCTGGGACGACCCGCGCGCCAGCGCCAAGGGCACGCCCGAGGTGCGTACCCGGGACCTGGACAGCGGGGCCTGGTCCGACTGGCAGCGGCTGCCCGCGGAGCCGAACCAGGCCGACGGCGCCGAGGGCGCGCGGGCGGGCCTGCGCGGTGCCACGGAGTCGCTGTGGACCGGTGACGCGGACGGTGTGCAGGTCCGTGTCGTCGCCGCCGACGGCAAGGAGGCGCCCGGCCAGCCGGCCGGCATGGACATCCGGCTGATCGACCCGGGCACCGACCCGCAGGGCACCGGCACGTCCGCCCTGGAACCGGCCGCCTTCGTCGCGGAGGGCACCCCCACCGCCACGGACACCGCTTCCCCGAGCGACTCCCCCTCCCCCACGGACACGGCCTCCCCCGGCGGCACCGCCACGCCCACCGACTCCGCCTCACCGACGGATCCGTCCTCCCCCACGAGCACCGGCTCCCCGACGGCGTCCCCGTCCCCCTCACCCACCTCCACGATCCCGGCTCCGCGACCCTCCACCGTGGTGAAGCCGCCGATCATCACCCAGGCGCAGTGGGGCGCCACCACGCAGTACAACGGCACTCCGAGCTACAGCACCGAGATCAAGGCCGCGGTCATCCACCACACCGGGGTGAGCAGCGACAACACGATCTCCTGCGCGCAGACGGCGGCCCGGCTGCGCTCGATCCAGCAGGCGCACATCGCCCAGGGCTACTTCGACATCGGCTACAACTTCGTCGTCGACAAGTGCGGCCAGATCTTCGAGGGCCGGAGCGGCGGCGTCGACCTGCCGGTGATCGGCGCGCACGACATCGGCTTCAACACCAACACCGTCGGCATCTCCTACCTCGGCAACTACGAGACCGCGACCCCGAGCCGGGCCGGTCTGGACGCGATCGCCCGGATCGTCGCGTGGAAGTTCGGGATGTACGGCATCGACCCGACCGGCCGGGTCACGCTGACCTCCGGCAGCGCCAAGGGCGTCGACGGCAACCTCGTCGAGAAGGGCACGTCGATCGAGGTGCCGCGGGTGCTCGGGCACCGCGACACCAACGCCACCGCCTGCCCCGGCAAGAACCTCTACCCCAAGCTGTCCCTGATCAGGGCGCTCGCCAAGACCCCGGGCATCTCGCACGCCCTGCCCACCTCCGACTACAACCGGGACGGCCTCACGGACCTGGTCGCCGGCACCCCGCGCGCCAACTCGGTGACGGTCGTGCCCGGCACCGTCGACGGCCCGTCCGCCGCGCGCAGGCTCACCCTCACCCAGAACAGCGCGGGTGTCCCCGGCGACACCGAGTCGGGTGACGGCTTCGGCGCGTCCACGGCGTGGGGCGACGTCAACGGCGACGGCCGCGCGGACCTCGCGATCGGCGCGCCCGGCGAGGACGACACCGCGGGCACCGACCGCGGCTCGGTCACCGTGCTGTACGGCCCGGGCCTGAACACCGGTTTCTCGTACGCCACCACGGGTGTCACCGCGGCCGGCGCGAAGCTCGGCTCGGCCGTCACCGTCGGAGACTTCAACGGCGACGGCAAGGCCGACGTGTTCGCGGCCGGTACCGGCCGGGGCGGCAACTGGAACGTGAAGCTGACCGGCGGCGCCACCCAGTACGGCACGCTCACCGCCGCCACCGGCGCCCTCGCCTACCTGGACGCGGCGACCGGCGACTTCAACCGGGACGGCTACGCCGACGTCGCCCTCAACTACCGCGACACCACCGGCGTCGGCCGCGTGGTCCGCTTCGCCGGCTCCCGCACGGGTCTGGTCAAGGCCGGCGTGATCTCCGTCAAGGGTGGCCGCTCGATCGCCGCCGGCGACCTCAATGCGAACGGCTACGACGACATCGTCATCGGGCAGCCGGTGGCCGCCGAGTCCGGTGCCAGGCCGGGCGGCCAGGTCACGATGCTGCTGGGCACCGCCACCGGCTTCACCACCACCGGCATGCGGGTGCTGCACCAGGACTCCGCGTACGTGCCCGACTCCGACGAGCCCGGCGACCTGTTCGGCGCCTCGGTCGCGGTCGGTGACGTCAACGCCGACGGCTACCCCGACGCCCTGGTCGGCGCCCCCGGCGAGGACCTGACCCGCGACGGCGCCAACCGGGGCGACGCGGGCGCCGGGTACCTCCTCAAGGGCACCTCCACCGGCCTGACCGGCACCGGCTCGGTCCGGGTCTCGCAGGACACCTCCGGAGTCCCGGGCGCGACCGAGACCAGCGACAAGTTCGGCTCGGCGGTGACCCTGGCCGACCTGTCCGGCTACGGCCGCGCCGACCTGACGTTCGGCGTGGAGGGCGAGGACACCGGCAACGGCCTGCTGATGTACGTCCCGAGCGGCAGCACCGGCATCGGCTACGCCCAGACCCTCTCCCTGACCCGGACGGCGCTGGGCACCCCGGCGGCGGCCCGGCTGGGCCAGACGCTGACGCCGTAACCGGCGGACGCACGGCACACCAGGGCCCCCGCGCGGCACCACGCGCGGGGGCCCTTCGGTTCGCCCCGCCCGGGGACCGTCCCGCCGGCGGTGAGGCGACGGGCCCGGGGCGGCCCGCTCAGCGGTGTCGCGCGCCGCCCGTCGCGTCCACGCACAGCAGCCGCAGGGAGCCGTGGCCGGCGAAGCAGCGGCGGGCCTCGTCGACGGGGTCCCACAGACGGCCGTCCGGGGTGCGCACCCAGTGGTCGCCGCCCGTGGCCCACCACTCGGCGCCGGTCTGCCGCGCGATCACCTCACCGGCGTACGCCCCGAGCCCGCGCAGCACGCCCTCCACGGCCGCGTACGGCGTGTCCTCGCGGCGCAGGTCGTCTATGAGCCGGTCCACGCGCCACAGACTCTGCGCCGAGTAGTCGAGGTGCAGCCGCCCGCCCTCGCGCAGCATGACGACGGCGTCCGCCGCCCACCGCACGGGTTTGACGGCGGCCTGCGGCCGGGCCTGCTGGGTCTGCTGTGTCGTCGCACTGGTCACATACGGGAAAGCGGCGTGAGTCCATGATCCGTCACCCTGTTCGCGGACGTCCCCAGGACCGGTGCACGACCGCCGCACCGCCCCCGCGACACGGACACAGAAGTGACGCTTCGGGGCCCTGTCGCGCTCCTTGAGTGATGAGCGCGTACTTCCACCTCCGCGCCGTACCGCCCCCGGCGCTGCGCAACAGCACGAACTGGCTGCGAAGACTCTTCGACGACGACCGGGACGCCGTGCGGCACCGGGTCGACCGGCACCGCGAGGAGGTCCTGGACGGCCGGTACCCCGACCACCAGCTCCTCTACGCCGACGCTCCCCCGCTGAGCCGCGAGAGCGGCCCCGGTGCCCCGGTGGTGCTGGGCGGCCGGCCGCTGTACGCCGGGCCGCGGCAGCCGCCGTTCCTGGTGCTCACGCCGGCCCAGACGAGCCGGGTCGCCGCGTTCCTGGCCGCGGCCGACTTCGAGGAGCTGTGGCGCCCGGCCCGCGCCGCCCTGCTGCCCCGCTACGGCGGTCCGGCCGAGGAGTCGCGCACCCGCGCCTCCTTCGCCTCCGCCCACCACGACCTGACGGCCTTCTACACGACCACCGCCCGCCACGGGGACGCCGTGGTGAAGTGGCTGCTCACCTGACCCGCCCCGGGGTGTGCACCTGACCCACCCGGGTGCGGACCTCACCCGCGTACCCGGGCCCGCCGGGACACCACCGCCCGCAGCACCCTGCGCCCCTCGGTGGACACGTCCAGGGCACGGCGCAGCCCGGCCGCGCCGTGCCCGGCGAGCAGTTCCAGGACGGTGACCTGGCGGCGCAGCTCGGCGGCGACGAGCGGCGGCATGTCCTGGGTGCGGCCCGCGCGGCGGGAGTCGAGGGGGGCCGGGTCGTCGGCGGGGTCGAGGAGCCGGTGTATCTGGAGCGAGGCGACCGAGCAGGCGTCGGCCCACACCCGCACCTCGGCCGCCGTCCGCTCGGCGGGCGCCGCCCCGAGCATCCGACGCGCCAGTACGACGGCCTCGTCGCCGTCCTCGCCGCCGTCCGGGCCGGCGGTGTCCAACTTGCCGCGCACCTGTTCCAGCAGTCCGCCCCAGGCGGTCGCGTCGGAGGCGTCCGTGAGGTTCCCCCACAGCGGGCGCAGAATCTCGTCGTCGCCGCCGAGGAGAGGCACGCACCGATCCAAACAAGCCAGTCCGCTCGCGGTCAGTCCGCGTTCGTCGGCCCGGGCGATGAGGTCCATCAGGCTCATTCACGCCTCCCTGTCCGGGGCGCCATCCTTACGGAGCCCGCACTTCCCCTTACTGCGTGCGACAGCCGAGGAGTGTCACAGGAAGCCGGCAGCGGCACTTTTCGGCCAGTTCGGATACGGCGTCCACGGCTCAGCCGAGCCGGTCCGCGAGCGCCCGGAACCGGGTCCAGGACAGCGCGGGCGTGCCGGGGTCCCACAGCTTCTGCGCGGTGGCCCGCAGCGGCATCCGGATGCCGGCCGCGACCTGCGCCTGCGTCTGGGACTCCGCGCGGTCGCACCACACGGCGAAGGTCCCGCCGAGGATCTGGCCGTCGTAGCGGGCGGGCACCGGCGTCGTGCCGCGCAGCACCCTCGGCGTCCACTGCTCGTAGATCCGCTCGCCGGTCGGGTAGACGAAGGTCTGCGGCTCGCCGAGCACGTAGTACAGGTACTCGTCGTTGTAGTTGATCACCTTGCGGCCCGCGCTCAGGTACTCGACGGGCGGACGCGCCCCGATCTCCTTGCCGGTCCAGTAGGCGACCACCAGGTCGGCGGCGGGCCGCACCGACGTCCCCCGGTAGAAGCCGTCGTTCCAGGCGCGCATGGCGCGGTCGTGGGCGCGGACGGTCTCGGCGCGGTCGTTGAGCCAGCCGGTGGCGAGGTCGGCGACGCCCGCGCCCGAGCCGTACGCCTCGCGGGCGGCAGCGGCGAGCTGCGGGTAGGAGGCCTCCGGGTCGGACCGGGTCAGGGCCTGGTACTCGTCGCCGCCCAGGTGCCACTGACCGCCGGGGAAGAGCCCGGCGAACTCGTCCAGCAGGTCGTCGAGGAGCGCGCCGGCGTCGCTGTCGGAGATGTCGATCGCCCCGCGCGTCGCCACGCCCCGCGCGTCACGCAGCTGGAGCTCGGGGTGCGCGGCGAGCACGGCACCGAGGTGCCCGGGCGAGTCGATCTCCGGTACGACGGTGATGTGCCGGCTCGCCGCCAGCGCCACGATCCTCTTGACCTGCGCCTTGGTCAGGTGCGGCGTGGAGACGATCTCGGGGTGGGTGTCGGATTCGATCCGGAAGGCCTGGTCGTCGGAGAAGTGCAGGTGGAGCTCGTTGAACTTCAGGTCGCCCAGTTCGCGGACGCGGTCCTCTATCCAGCCGGGCGTGAAGTGCTTGCGGGCGATGTCCAGGAGGAACCCGCGCTGCGGCTTCGCCGGCTCGTCGCGCACGACGCCCTCCGGCGCCGTGCCTCCGCCGCGCACCGCCTGCTTGAGGGTGCGGGTGCCGTAGAACACGCCGGCGTCCGACGGACCGCTGACCGTCACCCGGCCCCCGCGCACCGTCATGGCGTACGACTCCGGGTCCGCGCCCTCGTCGTCGTTGAGCGCCAGCCGCAGGTCACCGGCGCGCACGTCGTCCCGCTCCCCCGCGTACTTCAGCCCCAGCTCGCTCGCGATCAGCCGCCCCTCGTCGACGAGGTCGGCGTCGCTCACCACCACCCGGTGGGCCGCGGCGGGCCGCCAGCCCGGGCCGCGCGCCGGGGTGTGGGCACGGACGGCGGGTATGGTCCGCGGGGTCTGCGAGAGCGCGTACGACCGACTGGGTGTCGGGCTGGGTGACGGTCCGGTGGGGGACGGGGAGGTGTCACCGCCCGTCGGGGTGGATCCGCCGTCGGTGGTCTGCCCGGCCGCCGCCCCGGCCGGCGCCCCTCCGCCGTCCCCGGACGTCCACACCCCCACTCCCGCGCCCAGGACGACGACGAGCCCGCCGGCCAGCAGAGCCCGCCGCACCACCTTCTGCTGCGGGGTCTTCTCCGGCGCCCGGCGCCGGTGCCTGTGCCTGCTCACCCCGCCAACGTACGACCGCCGGGCGAACGAAGCGCGCGGAAGGGGTCCACCCCTCCTTTCGAAACTCTCCCGTTCGAGTGAAATTCGGGCATCCGTCGGACACGTCATGACCACTCTCGATAACGTGAGATCACACCTTTCACTGCATCCCCTGCCACACCACAAGTGACGCGAGGATCCACGCTGCCTGCGCACCGTCTCTCCCACCTTCCGGGCCGCCTCGCCATACCGGCGTTCCCGGAGCAGACCCGGACCCTTCCGTCGCCGCATCTGCTGGAGGGGTTCAACGGCGCGTCCGCCGACGAGGCGCACCGCGCCCTGCTGACCTGCCTGCGCAGCCCGCGCTGGGCCCGCCGGGTGGCCGACCACCGTCCCTACCCCACCGTGGACGCCCTGCTGGCCGCGTCGGACGAGGCGGCCTACGACCTGACGGCGGCCGACCTGGCCGAGGCGCTGTCCGGCGAGTCGCTGCCGCCCCTGCCCGAGGACACCTACGAGGCCGCCCACATGGCCCTGGACGCGGCCCACGCCGCGTACGAGGCCCGCTTCGGGCACGCGTTCGTCCTCTATCTGGGTGACACCCCGCCCGACGAAACGCTCGACCACCTCCTGGAAGCCATCCGGTCACGATTGGCGAACGATCCTGAGAGGGAGCGGGAGCTGGCGGCGGAGGAGCTCCGGCGCATCGCGAGAGACCGTCTGGTGAGACATCTGAGGGGTGCGGGCAACGGCGCGACCAGCCACAACGGCTTCGCGGCCGGCGGATAACAGGACGAACCAGCATCATCCTCGTCCGCGCTCACCCATCCGCGTGCCACTTTGATCACACCGCGAGACCCCCGCTGAGCCCAGCGCCGACGCGTCGCTACGATGCTGGGGGCCGGTGGACCGTACCCGGCCGGGCCCGTCCGACACGAAGCCGGCAGGCCCCAGTCCCCGCTCCCGGAGGGTTCTTCCGTGCCGGCTGGAACGCTGTACCGCGGCCGGGAAGGAATGTGGTCCTGGGTGGCTCATCGAGTCACCGGCGTCCTCATCTTCTTCTTCCTGTTCGTACACGTGCTGGACACCGCACTCGTGCGGGTCTCCCCCGAGGACTACGACAAGGTCGTAGCCACGTACAAGACCCCGATCGTCGCCGTGCTGGAGTACGGCCTCGTCGCGGCCATCCTCTTCCACGCGCTCAACGGCCTGCGCGTCATCGCCGTCGACTTCTGGTCGCAGGGCCCGCGCTACCAGAAGCAGATGTTCTGGACGGTCATCGGCATCTGGGTCGTGCTGATGCTCGGGGCGATCTACCCCGTCCTCGGCCACGCCGCTCGTGAAGTCTTCGGGAGCTGAGACAGATGGCCACCACTGAAACCACCGCGTCCGGGATCGGCCCCGTCGAGGGCGGTTCCGTGTACAACGTCGACAACCCGGCGCCCCTGATCGAGGCCCCGCGCAAGCGCACCAAGAAGTCCCCGAGGTCCGCCCGGGGCAACTTCGAGATGGCCGCCTGGCTGTTCATGCGCCTGTCCGGCATCGTGCTGGTCGTCCTGGTCATCGGCCACCTGCTCATCCAGCTCGTGCTGGACGGCGGCGTCTCCAAGATCGGCTTCGCCTTCGTGGCCGGCCGCTGGGCGTCCCCGTTCTGGCAGGTCTGGGACCTGCTGATGCTCTGGCTCGCGATGCTGCACGGCGCCAACGGTCTGCGCACGGTCATCAACGACTACGCGGAGCGCGCGAACACCCGGCTGTGGCTGAAGGGCCTGCTCTACACCGCCACGGTGTTCACCATCCTGCTGGGCACGCTGGTGATCTTCACCTTCGACCCGAACATCCGCTAGGCACGGGGCTGCGAGAATCATGAAGATCCACAAGTACGACACCGTCATCGTCGGCGCCGGTGGCGCGGGCATGCGCGCGGCCATCGAGTCCACCAAGCGCAGCCGTACCGCCGTCCTGACGAAGCTCTACCCCACCCGCTCCCACACGGGCGCCGCGCAGGGCGGCATGGCCGCCGCGCTGGCCAACGTGGAGGAGGACAACTGGGAGTGGCACACCTTCGACACGGTCAAGGGCGGTGACTACCTGGTCGACCAGGACGCCGCCGAGATCCTGGCGAAGGAGGCCATCGACTCCGTCCTCGACCTGGAGAAGATGGGTCTGCCGTTCAACCGGACGCCGAACGGCACGATCGACCAGCGCCGCTTCGGCGGTCACAGCCGCAACCACGGCGAGGCCCCGGTCCGCCGCTCCTGCTACGCGGCCGACCGCACCGGCCACATGATCCTCCAGACGCTGTATCAGAACTGCGTCAAGGAGGGCGTGGAGTTCTTCAACGAGTTCTACGTCCTGGACCAGCTGATCACCGAGGAGGACGGCGTCAAGAAGTCCGCCGGTGTGGTCGCCTATGAGCTGGCCACCGGTGAGATCCACGTCTTCCAGGCGAAGGCCGTGATCTACGCCTCCGGCGGCTGCGGCAAGTTCTTCAAGGTGACGTCCAACGCGCACACGCTCACCGGTGACGGCCAGGCGGCCGTGTACCGGCGCGGGCTGCCGCTGGAGGACATGGAGTTCTTCCAGTTCCACCCGACCGGCATCTGGCGCATGGGCATCCTGCTGACGGAGGGCGCCCGCGGTGAGGGCGGCATCCTGCGCAACAAGGACGGCGAGCGCTTCATGGAGAAGTACGCGCCGGTCATGAAGGACCTCGCCTCGCGTGACGTCGTCTCCCGCTCCATCTACACGGAGATCCGTGAGGGCCGCGGCTGCGGTCCCGAGGGCGACCACGTCTACCTGGACCTGACCCACCTGCCGCCGGAGCAGCTGGACGCCAAGCTCCCGGACATCACCGAGTTCGCCCGCACCTACCTGGGCATCGAGCCGTACACCGACCCGATCCCGATCCAGCCCACCGCGCACTACGCGATGGGCGGCATCCCGACGAACGTCGAGGGTGAGGTGCTCGCCGACAACACCACAGTCGTCCCGGGCCTCTACGCCGCCGGCGAGGTCGCCTGTGTGTCCGTGCACGGCGCCAACCGTCTGGGCACGAACTCCCTGCTGGACATCAACGTGTTCGGCAAGCGGGCCGGTATCGCCGCCGCCGAGTACTCCCAGCGGGCCGACTTCGTCGAGCTGCCGGAGAACCCGGCGCAGCTCGTGATCGACCAGGTGGAGCGGCTGCGGACGTCCACGGGCACCGAGCGCGTGGCCACCCTCCGCAAGGAGCTCCAGGAGACCATGGACGCCAACGTCATGGTGTTCCGCACCGAGCAGACGATCAAGACGGCGGTCGAGAAGATCGCCGAGCTGCGCGAGCGCTACAAGAACGTGGCGATCCAGGACAAGGGCAAGCGGTTCAACACCGACCTGCTGGAGGCCATCGAGCTGGGCAACCTGCTGGACCTGGCCGAGGTCATGGCGGTGTCGGCCCTGGCGCGCAAGGAGTCCCGAGGCGGTCACTACCGCGAGGACTACCCGAACCGCGACGACGTCAACTTCATGCGCCACACCATGGCGTACCGCGAGGTCGGCGACGACGGCACCGAGACCGTCCGGCTCGACTACAAGCCGGTCGTCCAGACCCGCTACCAGCCGATGGAGCGTAAGTACTGATGGCTACCCCCGTTCTGGACAAGGTCGAGGCGGAGTCCGCGGCCTCCCCGTACATCACCGTCACCTTCCGGGTCCGCCGGTTCAACCCGGAGGTCTCGGCGGAGGCGACCTGGGAAGACTTCCAGCTGGAGATCGACCCCAAGGAGCGCGTCCTCGACGGCCTGCACAAGATCAAGTGGGACGTCGACGGCACGCTGACCTTCCGCCGCTCTTGCGCGCACGGCATCTGCGGCTCCGACGCGATGCGGATCAACGGCAAGAACCGCCTGGCGTGCAAGACGCTGATCAAGGACATCAACCCCGAGAAGCCGATCACGGTCGAGCCCATCAAGGGCCTGACGGTCCTGAAGGACCTGGTCGTCGACATGGAGCCGTTCTTCCAGGCTTACCGGGACGTGATGCCGTTCCTGATCACCAAGGACACCAACGAGCCGACGCGTGAGCGGCTCCAGTCGGCCGAGGACCGCGAGCGTTTCGACGACACCACGAAGTGCATCCTGTGCGCCGCCTGCACGTCCTCGTGCCCGGTGTTCTGGAACGACGGCCAGTACTTCGGTCCGGCCGCGATCGTCAACGCGCACCGCTTCATCTTCGACTCGCGTGACGAGGCCGGCGAGCAGCGGCTGGAGATCCTCAACGACCGGGACGGCGTGTGGCGCTGCCGCACGACCTTCAACTGCACGGACGCCTGCCCGCGCGGTATCGAGGTCACGAAGGCGATCCAGGAGGTCAAGCGGGCGCTGATCACGCGCCGCTACTGAGACCGGCGCGCACCCGCGCACCACACGCCGAGGGCCCCGCTCCTGCACGGAGCGGGGCCCTCGGCGTGTGTCACCGGGTTCAGCCGCGCAGGACGCGGCCCTGCTTGTCGGTGCGGTCGTTGCTGGTGAGGAAGAGGATGCCGTCGATCAGCGCCCAGAAGCCCAGGCCACCGCAGGTGAGGAGCTGGGCGACACCGACGCCGACGGAACCGACGTAGAAGCGGCCGATGCCGAGGGTGCCCAGGAAGAGCTGGAGGATGCCCGCGACGATCTTCGACTTGTCGGAGTACGGACGGCCGAGCGGGTCGACACCGTAGGGGGCGTCAGGGGTGGGGACGGTCATGAGTACTGCTCCTGGAATGACGCGAATGGGGAGTCCAGGAGGGATGCGACGAGAAACGCACGTACGCGCCGACCGTGCATGGACATGACGGAACGTCCCCCCTGTGAGCCGTGAGCCTAGAGAAGCCGGTGAGACAAAAGGGAGTGGGGGCGAGCGATCGTTCCTATTCCGTGATCAAATCACGCCACGGTGGGAAGTATTCCGGTCATTTGTGCAGAGCCGGCGAAGGATCGCCCGCCGCGCCGGGTGGCCGGCTCAGAGGGCGTTGCGCAGCACGGTCCACAGGACGGCGAGGCCGAGGATGACGGCCTGGGCCGGCCGGCCGAGGCGCGGCTGCCAGCGCCGGCCGTGCAGCCCCTCCCACATCCACCGCCCGAGCAGGGCCAGCGCGAACGGCGAGGCCAGCAGCAGGGCCCGGTTGTCGAGCCAGGCCTGGGTGAAGTGACCGTGCATCAGGTCGTAGGCCATGCGGGTGCCGCCGCAGGCGGGGCAGAGCAGGCCGGTGACGTACCGGAACGGGCACTGGGGCAGCAGGTGCCCAGGCTCGTGGGGGTCGGTGACGTACAGGTAGGCGGAGCCGGCCGCCCCGGCGACGAGCACCGCGAGGGGTGCCGCCGCCGGGTGCCGCAGGAACGCGGCGCGCGCTCCGCCCACCGCGTCAGCCACGCAGGATCCGGCCCTGACCGTCGGTCTTGTCGTTGCTCGTCAGCAGGATGATGCCGTCGATCAGCGCCCAGAAGCCGAGGCCGCCGCAAGTGAACAGCTGGGCGAGGCCCATGCCGACGTTGCCGATGTAGAACCGGCCGACACCGAAGGTGCCCAGGAAGAGCTGGAGGATGCCCGCGACGATCTTCGACTTGTCGGAGTACGGACGGCCGTAGGGGTCGTAGCCGTAGGGGGCGTTGGGGTCGCCGGCGTAACCGGCCTGCGGGTAGCCGCCCTGGGCGGGGTAGCCCGCCTGCGGGTAGCCGGGCTGCGGCTGACCGGACTGCGGGTAGCCGTACGGGCCGGGCTGACCGCCCGCGTAGGGGCCAGAGCCGGACTGGGGGTAGCCGTAGCCCGGCTGCGGGGGCTGGGGCGGCTGATGCGGCTGTTCGGACAAGGTGATTACTCCCCGAGGCCATTGATCGGATGTACGACACATGAGTGAGTTCAGGTCATCTTGCAGGAGAAGGGCGGGCGATGAGAAGCCGGGTCGGCGGCAGGGCGGGACAATCACCGTTTCCTGACGGTATTGCACCTATTCTGACGGTATGTCAGATGACGAGTCCTACGAACTGCTCGGGTTCGACAACGTGCTGCTGCCTGTCGGGGACCTCGGCGAGGCCGTGAGCTTCTACGAGCGGGCCGGGTTCGCGGTGGCGTTCCGGTTCGACGAGGCCGGGATCGCGCTGCTGAAGGTGGGGGGTGAGACGCCCGGGGTCCTGCTGCGGCAGGAGGACTGCTTCGGCCACCGGCCGCCGCCGTGGCCCTCCCCGCGCGTGTGGCTGGAGGTCCCGGACGCCCGCGCCGCCGCCCACCGGCTGACGTCCGCCGGCCTCCCCCCGCTCGACGGCCCCTTCCCGGTCGCCACGGGCTGGACGGTCGAACTGGCCGACCCGTGGGGAAACGTGCTGGGCTTCACCGACTACTCCAAACGCCCCGAACTCGCCCGCACCCGCCGCCCCTGCTCCAGGGCATGACGGCGACTGGCCCAGGGCCGACGGGCCGCCCCGCCGCCCCCTGCGACGGCCCCGGGGCAGAGAGGGAGGCCGACTGGGCTCCGCCCGGGGGCGGGACGGAGGCCGGGGTTTCGGGACCAGGCCGGGGCCGAGGGCCGAGGCAGGGACAGGGGCTCCGCCCGGGGGCCGAGGCACCCCGGGGCTCCGTCCCGAGCCCGGCCTGAGGCCGGCGGAACCCCGCTCAGGCCCTGCGGGGCCGAGACCGGAGGCTTGCCCCAGGGCCGGAACGAAGGCCGAGGGCTGAGGCGGGCAGGGCTCCGCCCAGGAGCCGAGGCGAGACCGGGCACCGCCCAGAGCCGGGCCTGAGGCCGGCCGGCCCCGCCCAGGGCCTGTGGGGGCCGATCGGGGCTCCGGCGGCCCGAGGGCTGAGGCGGGCAGGGCTCCGCCCGGGAGCCAAGGCGAGACCGGGCTCCCCCCAGAGCCGGGCCTGAGGCCGGCCGGGCCCCGCCCAGGCCCTGTGAGGGCCGATCGGGGCTTTGGCGGGCAGCCGAGCGCTCCGCGGGCCGACCGAGCGCTCCCCGGCGCCCCAGCCGTCGGCTCAACGCCCCGCGCCACGTCACAGGCCCGCCTGCGCCCCACCTACCGCAGCCCGCCCCCTGCCGCCGCGCCTGCGCCCGAGTTCTGGAGCAGAGGCCCGGCGGCTCCAGCCGCGAGTGCGGGTTCGCTGCCGAGGCGGCGGGTTGTCCTCGGGCCCCGGGGCCCGGGTGGGCTCTGCCCTGCCCTGGGGCTGAGGATCCGGCCGCGTGGCCGACCGCTCCAGGCGGTCAGGTACTCCCGGCGCCCCAGCCGTCGGCTCAACGCCCTGGCGCATGCCACGGGCCGCCGGTGCTCACCGCGCCGAACCGGTGGCCACGGGACGGGCGTGTTCGGTGTCGAGCGGTGGTCGGGGGGGTGGGGGTGTCACTCGTTAGGCTTTGGTGTCGTGCCCGTGAACAGTGACGGCCCTGACGAGGCCGCTTTCCCGACCGAGCCCCCGCGGGGCGCCGCCCGGTCCAAGTCCGAGCAGACCCGCGCACTGATCCTGGAGACGGCGATGCGGCTGTTCCAGGAGCGGGGCTACGACCGGACGACGATGCGGGCCATCGCCCAGGAGGCCGGGGTCTCCGTCGGCAACGCGTACTACTACTTCGCCGGCAAGGAGCACCTGATCCAGGGCTTCTACGACCGTCTCGCCGCCGAACACCGCGCGGCCGTGCAGGAGGTGCTGGACCGGGAGACGGGGCTGGAGGAGCGGCTGTCGGGGGTGCTGCGGGTGTGGCTGGACGTGGCCGCCCCGTACCACGAGTTCGCGGTGCAGTTCTTCAAGAACGCCGCCGACCCGGACAGCCCGCTCAGCCCGTTCTCCCCGGAGTCCGAGCACGCGCGCGTGGAGGCCATCGGCGTCCACAAGGAGGTCCTCGCGGGGAGCAGGACGAAGGTGCCGGAGGAACTGCGGGAGGTGCTGCCCGAGCTGATGTGGCTCTCGCAGATGGGCCTCGTCCTGTACTGGATCTTCGACCGCACGGAGGGTCGCGAACGCAGCTACCGCCTCGCCGCCCGAGGTGCCCGCCTCACCGCCCGTGGTGTGGCCCTGGCCCGCTTCCGCGTCCTGCGCCCACTGGTGCACGAGGTGCACGAACTGTTCACGGACTTCCTGCCCGGGATGACGAAGGCCCTGCCGGACCCGG
This sequence comes from Streptomyces sp. A012304, assembly GCF_026008495.1. Lineage (GTDB taxonomy): Bacteria > Actinomycetota > Actinomycetes > Streptomycetales > Streptomycetaceae > Streptomyces. The sequence goes on along the minus strand of NZ_BQUN01000188.1, from coordinate 35,031 downwards.
CGAAGAAGACCGCGCCGGGGGCGGCGGACCACCCCGAGTAGAGCGCCCCGAGCAGGCCCACGCGGACGCGGTCAGGGCTCGGTGGGGGTGGTGACCAGGGCCCAGACCGTCTTGCCGTGCCGGCCCCGCCCCCACACCCCCCACGCCGTGGCGATGTGTTCCACGACGAGCAGGCCACGCCCGTGTTCCGCCTCGTCACCGACCGTCCGCGGCCGTGGTTCGGACCGGCCCTCGTCCGACACCTCCACGAGACAGGAACCGTCGGCGAGGGCGGTCACGGCCACCTCGAACTCCCGCTCCCGCAGCGGCCCGTGCCGTACGACGTTGGTGGCCAGCTCGGACACGAGCAGGACCGCGACCTGGACCGCCGGTTCGTGCGGGCCGTGCCCCCAGGCGGCCAGGTGCTCGCGCACCCGGCGCCGGGCGAGGCCGACGGAGGCCGGGTGCCGGGCCAGCCGGAACGAGTCGCGTCTCACCACATCCGCTCCTCAGACCGTGCACACCCGTGCACACCTCCGCCACATGGCGCCCCGTCAGGTCACTGCCCGCAGCCGCGGGCCCGCATGCCACGCCCGGGGCCGCTCCGCCGTGCCGTGGCTCAGATCCAGTCCAGCTTCCACAGCCGGAACACGCCGTTGCCGTCCGCGAGGTACTGGCCGCCGCCGACGTCCGCACTGGTGACGACGTACTCCTTGCGCTGCCACAGCGGGATGATCGGCACGTCGCCGGCGACGGCCTCCTGCACGTCGCGGAAGTCCTGGGCGGTGCGGCCGCGGTCGGCGTACTGCCGGCTTTCCTGGATGTACGCGTCGACGGCCTTGCTGCTGTACCCGGTGTTCATGGTGGCGCCGGTGCCGACGAACGGCGCGGCAAAGGTGTCCGGGTCCGGGTAGTCGGCGATCCAGCCGACGGCGTACGCGTCGAGCTTGCCGCTCGCCCACCGCTTCTGGAAGTCGGTCCGCTCGTAGCCCTTGACCGTCACCTTGAACAGTCCGCCGGCCTCCAGTTGCCGCTTCAGCTCCTGCGCCTCGGCCGCCGCGGCGCCACTGCCCACGCCGTAGCCGTAGGTGAAGCTGACCGGGAGGTCGACGCCGGCCTCGGTGAGCAGCTTGCGGGCCTTCTCCTCGTTGCGCGCGGGGTAGTTGTCGAAGAACGACGTGGTGTGGCCGGTGATGCCGGTCGGGATCAGCGAGTACAGCGGGTCGACGGTGCCGTCGTACACGGTGTCGGCGAGCTGCTCTCGGTCGATCAGCCAGGCCAGTGCCCTGCGGACGTCCACCTTGTGCAGCGGTGAGCCGGACCGGGTGTTGAGGTACAGGTTGCGGGTCTCGGAGCTGTCGGCCACGGTGACCCGCTGGTCCGGGTCGCTGGGGTTGAGCCCGGAGAGGACCCGCGGCGGCAGCTGGCGCGTGGCGACGTCGACCTGCCTGGCCTTCCACGCCTTCTCCAGGCCGTCGGGGTCGGAGTAGTAGCGCAGCTCCACGGGCGGGCCGGTGTCCACCGCGCCCCGGTAGCGGGAGTTGGGCGTCAGCTCGGCCGTCCTGCCCCTGGTGTAGCCGGCGAGCCGGTACGGCCCGGTGCCGTCGACCTGGCCGCCGGAGCGCAGCGCGTCGGCCGGGTAGCGCTCGCGGTCCACGATCGAGCCGGCGCCGGTGGCCACCTTGAACGGGAACGTGGCGTCCGGCACCGCCAGATGGAAGGTGACGGTGTCGCCGCTCGCCTCCACCGACTTCAGCGTGGACAGCAGGGACGCGGGACCGACATCGGAGTCGATCTTCTTGACCCGGTCGAAGGAGTACTTCACGTCCTCCGCGGTCACCGCGCGCCCGCTGGGGAAGGTCAGGTCGTCGCGCAGCTCGCAGGTGTACGTCGTCAGCCCGCCCGTGGCGAAGGAACACCGCTTCGCCGCGTCCGGCACGGGGTCGACGCCGCCCGGTTCGTACGTCAGCAGCGACTGGAAGACATTGCTGAACAGCGCCCAGGATCCGGCGTCGTAGGCACCGGCCGGGTCGAGCGAGGTGACGGGGTCCGTCGTGCCGACCCTGACGGTCCGGCCCGAGTCCTGCTGCGACGGCAGCAACTGCCAGCCGCCCACCGCGACGACCGCCAGGACCAGCAGCGCCACGAGTACGCGCAGGCGAACAGATCGCATGGTGGTGCCCTGCCTCCCCGGGCCCCGCGAGCCCGCACTCCACAGGCCGCTCCCCTTGGCGGCGGGGCTCACCCAATCACACGCGTTTCAGCCCGGGGAAGAGGAATCTGACGACATGGGAAAAAACTTACCGAGCGGTTGATTCCGCCCGGTTTCACAGCTCCCTCTCAGCTTCGTCAGGCCTGTTTCGAGGCCAGTTCGACGACCGTGATGTCCGACGGCGCCCCCACCCGCGTGGGCGGGCCCCAGGCGCCCGCGCCCCGGGAGACGTACAGCTGGGTGTCGCCGTAGCGTTCCAGGCCCGCCAGGGTGGGGTTCGCGGCGGCGGCGAGGAGGTTGCCGGGCCAGAGCTGGCCGCCGTGGGTGTGGCCGGAGAGCTGGAGGTCGACGCCGTGGTCGACGGCGTCGTGGATCTGGACCGGCTGGTGGGCGAGGAGCACGCATGCGCGCGTGCGGTCGCGGTCGCCGAGCGCCTTGGCGAAGTCGGGGCCCTGGCCCTCGCTCTCGCCGGCCACGTCGTTGACGCCCGCCAGGTCGAACCAGGGAAGTTCCGTGCGCGCGTTCTCCAGGGGGCGCAGCCCGAGCCGGCGCACCTCCTCGACCCACTGCTCGGCGCCGGAGAAGTACTCGTGGTTGCCGGTGACGAAGAAGCTGCCGTGCCGCGCCTTCAGCTGCGCGAGGGGGGCCGCCGCCGGACCGAGGTCCTTCACGCTGCCGTCGACCAGGTCGCCGACGACGGCGATCAGGTCGGGCTGGGTGCCGTTGATCGTGTCGACGACCTTCTGGGCGAAGCCGCGGCCGAGGACCGGGCCCAGGTGGACGTCGCTGACGACGGCGATCCGGTAACCGTGCGCCGCGCGCGGCAGCTTGGCCAGCGGGACGGTGACCCGTTTCACCTTGGGACCGCTCAGCACGCCGTAGGTGCCGTATCCGACCGTTCCCACGGCGGCCGCGGCGGCGGCACCACCGATGACCCGGGAGACGAAGAGCCGGCGGGAGGGGGCGGGGCGCGGGGCGGTGGGGTCGTTTTCCGGTCTTTCGCGCCCCTCGGCTTCCGGGGAGCCGACGCCGGCGGCCCCCGTGTCCTCGGCCGGCGGGCCCGCCGTGTCGGTCGCCCGGGGTGCCGTGCCCGCCGTGTCCGCGGTGCCCGCCGTGTCGGTCGCCTCGGGTGCCGTGCCCGCCGGAACGCGTTCCGGTTCCGGCTCCGGCCGGGGCTCGGGCGTCGCGGCGGACGCCCGCCGTTCCAGGTAGCGCCGCAGCAGCGGACGTACCGGCTCGCCCGCGAGGACCGCCAGCAGCAGGTAGATCGACAGCGCCAGCCAGAGGAAGCCCGGCCAGGCCAGGACCTGCTGGAGCCAGAAGGGTGCGCCCGTGCGCTCGGCGACCAGCGCGCCGACCGCCAGGGCCCAGCCGCCCGCCACGAGCACCGCGCCCGCACGGCGGACCGGGCCCGGGGCGCTGGTGGTGTCACGGAAGAGACGGCGCCACAGGTACCAGTTGGCCGTCACCAGGACGGCCAGGGCGAGCAGCACGAAGAGTATGGCCACGGTGTCCTTGATCTCTGCTGAGAGGGTCCCGGCTATGACGTTCGGCGCAGGGCGCGCAGTCCGCGCAACCCGATGCCCCCGACGACCGTCCCCAATACGAAGGAAACGACGGCGAGCGTCAGGTGCACCCAGAAATACGCCGTGGGGTCGCCGTCGTCGAAGGCGAGACCGCTGCTGTCCTTGATCAGGTTTTTGACGAAAGTGACCCAGATGACCCAGCTCCACACCCCGAAGGCGAGCAGGAACCAGGACACCGGGCGGCTGAGCTTCATGGGTTCAGTATCGCCGCCCGGTGTCCGGTTCCGTGACGGGGGTGGGGAGGGGCGCGGGACTTCCCGTGAGGTGCCAGGTACGTTCTCCGTCGTGCCCGCACCCTTGAAGACGGCCACCAGGCGAACCCTGCTGGTCACCTCCGCGACCCTCGCGTCCCTCGCGCTGACCGCGCCCGTGTCCCTGGCGGCCCCGAGCCCGTCACCGAAGCCGTCGGCGTCACCGTCGGCCTCGGCCAGTCCGTCGGCCACTCCCCCGGCGGGCATGTCGACCGTGGGCGGCGCCCGCCTCGGGCGCGCCGGGACGCAGGTGGAGCTGACGGGCGGCGCGCCGGTCCTGCCGAAGGGTCTCACCGCGCGGTCGTGGATCGTCGCCGACGCCGAGTCCGGCGATGTGCTCGCCGCGCACAACGCGCACTGGCGGCTGCCCCCGGCGAGCACCCTGAAGATGCTCTTCGCCGACACCGTCCTGCCCCGGTTCCCCAGGACCACCCAGTACAAGGTCGCCCGCAAGGACCTGGAAGGCGTGGGGTCCGGCTCCAGCATGGTCGGGATAAAGGAGGGCGAGACCTACTCGGTGCACGACCTGTGGCTCGGTGTGTTCCTGCGCTCCGGCAACGACGCCGTGCACGTGCTGTCGTCGATGAACGGCGGCATCCCCAACACCGTCAAGGAGATGAACGAGCACGCCGCCGAGCTCCAGGCCCTCGACACCCATGTGGTCTCCCCCGACGGCTACGACGCCCCCCGCCAGGTGTCGTCGGCGTACGACCTGACGCTGATCGCCCGCTCCGGGCTCCAGAAGAAGGACTTCCGCGAGTACTGCTCGACACTGACGGCGAAGTTCCCGGGCGCGACGAAGAAGGACAAGAAGGGGAAGGTCTCACGCGGGACCTTCGAGATCCAGAACACCAACCGGCTGCTGACCGGCGACTACGACATCTCCCAGTACCAGGGCATCGCGGGCGTCAAGAACGGCAACACCACCAACGCGGGCGCGACCTTCACGGGCGTCGCCGAGCGCAACGGCAAGGTCCTGCTCGTCACGGTGATGAACCCGGAGAAGGACGACCACAACGAGGTCTACAAGGAGACCGCCGCCCTGTTCGACTGGGGCTTCCAGGCGGCCGGCAAGGTGACGCCGGTCGGCGAGCTGGTCCCGCCGAGGAACGCGGCGCAGGCGAGCGCTCAGCCGGGCGCCAACGCCTCCTCCGAGGAGTCCGGGGACTCCGGTGACGCGGGTGTCGCCGGGAACGTCTCGGAGAAGCCCGTGGCCGGCGCGGTCACCGAGGACGGCTCCGGTGGCGTCGGAATCGCGATGGCGATCACCGGCGGGGTGCTGGTGCTGCTCGCCGGCGCGGCGTTCCTGGTCAACCGCCGTTGGCCACTGCCGGATCTGGTCCGCCGCCGTCGGTGACCGGCTCCGGGCCGGTCGCCTCGGCGTCCTTGCTCTGCGTCGCCGTCCACGCGGCGCAGAACAGCACCAGTTTCGCGGTGAAGTTGATCCACAGCAGCAGCGCGATGGGCACGCCGAACGCGCCGTACATGCTCTTCGCGGCCACGCCCTGGAGGTAGCCGCTCAGCAGCAGCTTCAGCAGTTCGAAGCCGACGGCGCCGGTGAGCGCGGCGACGACCAGGCGGCGGCGCTTCGGCTCGACGCCGGGCAGCAGCGTCAGGACGTACAGCAGCAGCAGGAAGTCCGTGAGGACGGCGACGAGGAACGCGGCGATGTGCAGCAGGACGCCGCCCCAGCCGGACTCGTCGATGCCGAGGTGCCGGATGAGCCAGCCGACCAGCGCGGAGGCGACCGTGGAGGCGGCGAGGGTGACGAGGAGGGCGCCGCCGAGGCCGAGGAGGATGCCCGTGTCCTTGGCCTTGCGCAGGACGGGGTTCTCCTCCTCGTCGGGCAGCTCCCACACCGCGCGCAGGCACTCGCGCATCGAGCCGGCCCAGTTCACGCCGGTGAACAGCAGGACGGCGCCGGCGATGAGACCGACGGTGCCGGCGTTCTGCACCAGGCCCTCGATGTCCAGCTGGTCGGAGATGCCGGGCACCTGCTCGGTGATCTTGTCCTGGAGTTCCTTCTGCTGCTCGGTGCTGAGGGTGGCGGCGGCGATCGTGGCGGCCACGGTGAGCAGCGGGAAGAGCGCGACGAAACTCGTGAACGTCATCGCGGCGGCCAGCCGCGTCCACTTCACCCGGTCGAGCCGTTCGAACGACCGCCACGCGTGCGTGGCCATCAGGCGCGTGAGGTACGGCCCGATCCCGGGGAGCCTCTTCAGCCAGTCCATGATCCGACTCTGCCCTCCTCGCGGCGGCTGACGCGGAAGACAAAAACGCGTGTACCCCGAAAACCGTGAAAAAGGGCGCCGCGTGCCGTGGGGCTCAGCGGGTGGGCAGCGTGCCCCGGTCCAGGGGGGCGGCCTGCGGGGGCACCAGGGGGCCGCCGAAGGCGTACTCGCGGAGCTTGCGCCAGATGCCGTCGGCGCCCTGCTCGTAGAGGGCGAAGCCGGTGCAGGACCACTGGGCCTCGTAGTCGGCGAGTTCCTCGTACGCCCGGTCCATCGCGGCGTCGTCGATGCCGTGGGCCACGGTGACGTGCGGGTGGTAGGGGAACTGGAGTTCGCGGTCGAGCGGGCCGTCGGCGTCGCGGACCTGCTTCTGGAGCCAGGTGCAGGCCGCGGCTCCCTCGGCGATCCGCACGTACACGACCGGCGACAGGGGCCGGAACGTGCCGGTCCCGGACAGCCGCATCGGGAACGGCCGGCCGGCCGCGGCGACCTCGGTGAGGTGGGCCTCGACGGCCGGGAGGTCGCTGTGGTCGATCTCCGTCGGCGGGAGCAGTGTGACGTGCGTGGGGATGCCGTGAGCCGCGGCGTCGCCGAAGCCCGTACGGCGCTCCTGGAGCAGGCTGCCGTGAGGCTCCGGGACCGCGATCGACACGCCGATCGTTACGGTCCCCACGTCGTCTCCTGTCGTCGTACCGAAGGTGCTGCCGGGTTCGTGGCCGGTCGTGGTCTGTCGTGGTCTGTCGTACACAGTCGTACGGTTATCGACTGTACGGCCATGGCTGTGCTGTGGGCAGGCGCAGCGGAAGTGATGTGCAGCGCTCTGCCCGGGAAACAGGCGCTCGATGTGCGCCCAGGGGGTCTTGTGGATCAGCTCTGCGCCGAGTGACACCCCTAGTGCTTCGCGGGCAGGAAGCCCACCCTCTCGTACGCCTGGGCGAGGGTCTCCGCGGCGACCGCGCGGGCCTTCTCGGCGCCCTTGGCCAGGATCGAGTCGAGGGTCTCGGGGTCGTCGAGGTACTGCCGGGTGCGGTCCCGGAAGGGCGTCACGAACTCGACCACGACCTCCGCGAGGTCCGTCTTCAGAGCGCCGTAGAGCTTGCCCTCGTACTGCTGCTCCAGCTCCTGGACGCTGGTGCCGGTCAGCGTGGAGTAGATGGTGAGCAGGTTGCTCACGCCGGGCTTGTTCTCGGTGTCGTAGCGGATGACCGTGTCGGTGTCGGTGACCGCGCTCTTGACCTTCTTGGCGGTGGCCTTCGGCTCGTCGAGCAGGTTGATGAGGCCCTTCGGCGTGGACGCCGACTTGCTCATCTTGATCGACGGCTCCTGAAGGTCGTAGATCTTCGCCGTCTCCTTCAGGATGTACGGCTTCGGGATCGTGAAGGTCTCGCCGAAGCGGCCGTTGAAGCGCTCGGCGAGGTCACGGGTCAGCTCGATGTGCTGGCGCTGGTCCTCGCCGACCGGCACCTCGTGGGCCTGGTAGAGCAGGATGTCGGCGACCTGGAGGATCGGGTACGTGAACAGGCCGACGGAGGCGCGGTCGGCGCCCTGCTTGGCGGACTTGTCCTTGAACTGGGTCATGCGGGACGCCTCGCCGAAGCCGGTGAGGCAGTTCATGACCCAGGCGAGCTGGGCGTGCTCGGGGACATGGCTCTGGACGAAGAGCGTGCACCGGTCCGGGTCGAGACCGGCCGCCAGGAGCTGGGCGGCGGCCAGCCGGGTGTTGGCGGTGAGCTCCTTCGGATCCTGCGCGACCGTGATCGCGTGCAGGTCGACGACCATGTAGAAGGCGTCGTGGGACTCCTGGAGGGAGACCCACTGGCGGACGGCGCCGAGGTAGTTGCCGAGGTGGAACGAGCCTGCCGTGGGCTGGATTCCGGAGAGCACGCGGGGTCGGTCTGAGGCCATGTTTCTCATTGTCTCAGAGGTGTGGGGGTGGTTCCGGTGCGCGGGGATCGGCCGGCCGGTGGGGCCGCGGACCCCCGCGCGTCTCACGGACGGGCTCAGCCCAGGTCGATCTCCGGGTACAGCGGGAAGCCCGCCACCAGGTCCGTCGCCCGGCGGGAGATCTCGTCGGCGATCTTGGCGTCGAGGACGTGCGCGGCCTTGGAGGGCGCGCCGGACTTGGTGGTGCCGGGCTCGGCGGTGGTCAGGACGCGGTCGATGAGGCCGGCGACCTCGTCCATCTCGGCGGTGCCCAGGCCCCGGGTGGTCAGGGCGGGGGTGCCGATGCGGATGCCGGAGGTGTACCAGGCGCCGTTGGGGTCGGCGGGGATGGCGTTGCGGTTGGTGACGATGCCGGACTCGAGCAGGGCGGCCTCGGCCTGGCGGCCGGTGAGGCCGTAGGAGGAGGCGACGTCGATCAGGTTGAGGTGGTTGTCGGTGCCGCCGGTGACGAGCGTGGCGCCGCGGCGCATCAGGCCCTCGGCGAGCGCGCGGGAGTTGTCGACGATGCGCTGGGCGTAGTCGCGGAAGGACTCCTGGCGGGCCTCCGCCAGGGCGACCGCCTTGGCGGCCATGACGTGCGGCAGCGGGCCGCCGAGGACCATCGGGCAGCCGCGGTCGACCTGGTCCTTGAGGGAGTCGTCGCACAGGACCATGCCGCCGCGCGGGCCGCGCAGCGACTTGTGGGTGGTGGTGGTGACGATCTGGGCGTGCGGGACCGGGTCGAAGTCGCCGGTCAGCACCTTGCCCGCGACGAGGCCGGCGAAGTGCGCCATGTCCACCATCAGCGTGGCGCCGACCTCGTCCGCGATCTCCCGCATGATCCGGAAGTTCACCAGCCGGGGGTAGGCGGAGTAGCCGGCGACGATGATCAGCGGCTTGAACTCGCGGGCGGAGGCGCGCAGGGCGTCGTAGTCGATCAGGCCGGTGGCGGGGTCGGTGCCGTAGGAGCGCTGGTCGAACATCTTGCCGGAGATGTTCGGGCGGAAGCCGTGGGTGAGGTGGCCGCCGGCGTCCAGGGACATGCCGAGCATGCGCTGGTTGCCGAAGGCGCGGCGCAGTTCGGCCCAGTCGGCCTCGGAGAGGTCGTTGACGTTGCGGACGCCGGCCTCGGCGAGGGCGGGGGCCTCGATCCGGTCGGCGAGGACGGCCCAGAAGGCGACGAGGTTGGCGTCGATGCCGGAGTGCGGCTGGACGTAGGCGTGGCGGGCGCCGAAGAGCTCGCGGGCGTGCTCGGCGGCGAGGGCCTCGACGGTGTCGACGTTGCGGCAGCCGGCGTAGAAGCGGCGGCCGACGGTGCCCTCGGCGTACTTGTCGCTGAACCAGTTGCCCATGGCGAGGAGGGTCGCCGGGGAGGCGTAGTTCTCGGAGGCGATCAGCTTGAGCATCTCGCGCTGGTCGGTGACCTCCTGGCCGATGGCGTCGGCGACGCGCGGCTCGACGGCGCGGATCACGTCGAGCGCGGCGCGGAAGGCGGTGGACTCGTGGGAGAGGGGCTGCTGTTCTGGCATCTCGGCCTCCGGGCGGCGTGGCTGAAGCGGTCACGATTCTCGGTTCGGCCCAGGCGCACGGCACTTGTCACTCAGGCCGCTCCCCGATGGTCCGTCCCATCCCTGCGCGCCAGTCACGGCCTGCCGGAAGCCTACCGGTCGGCCCGGCCCGCGCCCGCGCCAAGTCCATCATCCGGTCGGCGTGGCGCCGACGCGGTTTCGGACGGTACGGCGTGGCGTCCGGCGTGGCGCTAGAGGATCACGTGGGGCAGGAAGCGGGCGTACTCGTCGGTGATCAGGCCGGAGGACTCGCGGATGCCGAGCCCCGCGGACTCGTCGCCGACGACCCAGGCGCCGAGGACGACGTGGTTGCCGTCGAAGGCGGGCAGCGGGGCGAGCTGCTGGTAGCAGCAGGGTTCGTCGGCGCGGACGACGGGGTCCGTGCCGGGCGGGTGGACGGTGACGCCGGCGCCCTCGCGGCCCAGGAGGGGCTTGGCGACCCAGCCGGTGGTCTCGGCGAGGTCGCGGGGGCCGTCGAGGAAGGCGGGCAGGAGGTTGGGGTGGCCGGGGTACAGCTCCCACAGGACGGCCAGCAGGGCCTTGTTGCTGAGCAGCATCTTCCAGGCGGGTTCGATCCACAGGGTGCTGCCGGTGCCGCCGCCGTTGTCGAGGGTGTCCAGGACGTGGTCGGCGAAGCGGTCGGTGGTGAGCCACTCCCAGGGGTAGAGCTTGAAGCAGCTGCGGATGAACCGGAGCCGGTTGTCGACGAAGCGGCCGGAGAGCGGGTCCCAGCCGATCTCCTCCATGGAGATCCAGTCGGTGACCAGCCCCGCCTGGTCGGCGGTCTCCTTGAGGTAGGCGACGGTCATGAGGTCCTCGCCGAGTTCGTCGGCGGAGGAGTGCGCGAAGTACAGGGGTGCGCCGGGGGGCAGGAGGCGGGCCTGGTTCTTCCAGGCGTCGATGAGGCGTTCGTGGAGGGAGTTCCACTGGTCGGCGCCGGGAAAGCGTTCCTCCATCCAGAACCACTGGGGCGAGGCGGCCTCCACCAGGGAGGTGGGGGTGTCGGCGTTGTACTCCAGGAGCTTGGCCGGGCCGGTGCCGTCGTAGTGGAGGTCGAAACGGCCGTACACGGAGGGCAGTTCGGCGCGGCGGTGCCAGGCCTCGGTGACCGCCCGGGCGACGCGCGGGTCGGTGATGCCGAGGTCGGCCAGGCGGTCGGTGGTGACCAGGTGGTCGGCGGCGGCGAGGCACATGCGGTGCAGTTCCTCGACGGTCTCCTCCAGCGCCTCCACCTCGTCGAGGGTGAAGGCGTAGTAGGCGCTCTCGTCCCAGTAGGGGCGCAGGGTGCCGTCCGGGTGGCGGGTGAGCGGGTAGATCAGGCCCTGTTCCTCGACGGTCCGTTGCCAGCCGGGGCGGGGTTCGATGGTGTGGCGTCGCATGGTGTGTGTCCGCTCAGCCGCCGCTGCTGCCGCCGTCGCCGCCGCCGAAGCCGCCCCGGTCGACGCCGCCGCTCCCGCTGCCGCCGCTGCTCGAACCGCCGCTCTTGCCCGGCTTGCTGAAGGAGCCGCCCTCGACGTAGGAGCCGTTCTTCTTGCCGCCGTAGTACCAGGCGTTGCCGGAGGAGGAGGTCTTGGTGGACTTGCAGTTCTTGTCGGCGACGACCTTGTAGCCCTTGGAGAGGGTGTAGCTGTCCCGGTCGACGCAGCGCTTGTCGGGGTCGTCGGAGAAGCAGGCGGTGAGGGCCGCCGCGAGCAGGCCCATGCCTCCGAGTACGACCGTGCCCGAGCGAAGTTGCCTGCGGGTGTCCGCCATGTCCTTGTCTCCCCGTTGATCGTGCGCGGCGATCTTGTGTCGCCTTTTCGGCGGTCAGCCTAGAGAGAGGAGGGCCGGCGCCCGTGCAGGGGGGCCGGGACCGTCCGCTCGACCGCGGCCCCTTTGGGCTGATTCGGGATGAAGGCTTCCGTCGGATTTCCATGATCGCCACAAGGTCTTGACGAGTGCTTTTCACCCAGGGAGGGTGCTGGAGGCCGCCACGGCGAGTGTCCTGTGGTGGGGGGGCGGCACGCTGTGTCTGCCGCCGCCGTGGGGCGGTGCGGTCATTCGGGCAGTGCCGCGCACAGAGCGGCCAGCGCCCCGGACCACGCGTGGTCCGGCGGTGTCCCGTACCCGACCACGAGGGCGTCCACCGGCTCGGTGAGTGCGTCGGGGTGGCGGTAGCGGGCGAGTCCGTGGACCGCGAGGCCGTGCCAGGCGGCGGCCCGGATCACCTGCTGCTCGGTGCCGGGCGGCAGCCGCAGCACCGCGTGCAGCCCCGCCGCGATGCCGGTGGCCCGCACCTCGGGAGCCCGCTCGGCGAGGGCGGCGACGAGGGCGTCGCGCCGGCTGCGGTACCGCAGCCGCGCCGAGCGGACGTGCCGGTCGTGCGCCCCGGAGGTGAGGAACTCGGCCATCGTCAGCTGGTCCGTCACCCCGCACGTGTCGAGGGCGCCCTTCGCGGCCGCCACCTCCCCCACCAGGCCCGGCGGCAGCACCGCCCAGGCCAGCCTGAGGCCGGGGGCGAGGGACTTGCTGGCGGTGCCGAGGTACACCACCCGGTCGGGGTCCAGGCCCTGGAGGGCGCCCACGGGCTGCCGGTCGTAGCGGAACTCGCCGTCGTAGTCGTCCTCCAGGACCAGGCCGCCGGTGCGCCGCGCCCAGTCCACGACGGCCGCCCGCCGGTCGTGGTGCAGCGGGACGCCCATCGGGAACTGGTGGGCGGTGGTGAGCAGGACCGCGCCGGCGTCGGTCAGTCCGCCGGGGTCCGTGCCCAGGGCGTCGAAGGGCAGCGGGACGACGCGCAGTCCGGCCCCGCGCAGCAGCGCCCAGTGCTCGTCCAGGCCGTACGACTCGACGGCGATCGTGTGGACGCCGCGGGCCCGCAGGACCGCGCCGAGCAGCTTCAGTCCGTGCGCGACCCCGGCGCACACCACGATCCGCTCGGGGTCGGCGCGCACGCCCCGGACCCGGGCGAGATAGCCGGCGAGCGCGGTGCGCAGCGGGAGCCGGCCGAGGGGGTCGCCGTAGCCGAACGCGTCGTACGGGGCCGCGTCGAGGGCCCGGCGGTGGGCCCTGGCCCATTGCGCGCGCGGGAAGGCGGAGAGGTCGGGGAAGCCGGGGCGCAGGTCGTAGGCGGGCCGGGCGGGGGCACGTGGACGGGGTGCCGCGCCGGCCGGCGGGACGACCGTGCGCGCCGCGACGCTCGTGCCCGAGCCCTGCCGGGCGCTGAGCCAGCCCTCGGCGACCAGCTCGGCGTAGGCGTCGGCGACCGTGTTGCGGGCGATGCCGAGGTCGGCGGCGAGGGCGCGGGAGGACGGCAGCCGGGTGCCGGGGGCGAGCCGGCCGCCGCGGACCGCCTCGCGCAGAGCGTCGGTCAGGCCCCGGCGCAGGTGGGGCCCGGTCGGTTCGAGGTGGAGGTCGACGCCCAGAGTGGCCCAAGGTTTCGCCATGGAAATGGACCATACCCGTGGGCAGCCTCCCTCCTAGGGTCGATGCCATGACCACAGAGGAAACCGTTCACTACGCCCCCGAGCGCACCCCCCGACTCCAGTTGGCCGAGCACGCCCCCGAGGTGTACAAGGCGATGGTCCGGCTCGACGCCGCCGCCCGGAAGGGCCTGGACCCGAAGCTGCTGGAGCTGGTGAAGATCCGCGCCTCCCAGATCAACCACTGCGCCTTCTGCGTCGACATGCACAGCAAGGACGCGCTCGCCGCCGGTGAGAGCGTCGAGCGGATCATCCAGCTCAGCGCGTGGGAGGAGTCGGAGCACTTCTACACCGGCAAGGAGCTGGCGGCGCTCGGCCTGACCGAGGCGGTGACCGTGCTGACCGACGGTTTCGTGCCGGACGAGGTGTACGAGCGGGCCGCGAAGCACTTCGAGGAGGCGGAGCTGGCGCAGCTGATCTCCGCGATCGCGGTGATCAACGCGTGGAACCGGATCGGCGTGACCTGCCGCATGGCGCCCGGTCACTACGAGCCGGGGCGGCACGGGTGACGTCGCGGACACGGCTGCTCGACCCGGAGGTCGGCCGGGCCATGTCCGCGCTCAGCGCCGCCGCGAAGCGGGGGCTCGGGGATCCCGGGCTGGCCGAGCTGGTGGCCATCCGGGCCTCGCAGATCAACCACTGCGCGTTCTGCCTCGACATGCATCTCACCATCGCCCGGGAACTCAACGTCCCCCGATCGAAGTTGGATCTCTTGAACGCCTGGGAGGAGGCCGGAGACATCTTCGACGAACGGGAGCGGGCCGCGCTCGCGCTGACGGAGGCGGTCACGGTCTTGACGGACGGTTTCGTGCCGGACGCGGTGTACGAGCAGGCGGCGAAGCACTTCGACGACGGCCGGACGGCGCATCTCCTCGCGCTGATCGTCGCCATCAACAACTGGAACCGGGTGATGGTCGGCCGCCGGATCCCGCCGGGGGAGTATTCATGACCGACGCCCAGACCTTCCGTGCCCTGCACCGCCGCAGCTCTCCGGCCGACCCCCTGGTCCTGCCGGGCCCGTGGGACGCGGCGAGCGCCCGCGCCTTCGTCGACGCCGGTTTCCCCGCGCTGGCCACGCCCAGTGCCGGGGTCGCGGCCGCCCTCGGATACGAGGACGGGCGGACCCCCGCCGTCGAGATGTTCGCGGCGGTCGCGCGGATCACCCGGGCCGTGGACGTGCCGGTGTCGGCGGACGTGGAGGGCGGGTACGGGCTGGCGCCGAAGGAGCTGGTCGAACGGCTGCTGGAGGCGGGCGCCGTCGGCTGCAACCTGGAGGACTCCGAGCACGGCGTCCTCAAGGACCCGCAGGCGCACGCCGACTGGCTGGCGGAGGTCCGCTCCGCGGCGGCCGACCGGCTCTTCGTGAACGCGCGGATCGACACCTTCGTCCGGGGCGTCACCGACCCGGCGCGCGCCATCGAGCGGGCCGCGCTGTACGTGGCGGCGGGCGCCGACTGCGTGTATCCGATCGAGGCCCCCGTCTCCGTGCTGCCTCTGCTGCGGTCCGGGATCCAGGGGCCGGTCAATGTGTTCGCGACCCTCGACGAGGGTCCTTCGCCCGCCGAGCTGGGTGAACTCGGCGCCACCCGGGTGACGTTCGGCCCGGGGTTGCAGAGGCGGGCGACGGCCGCCGCGCGGGATCTCGCCGCCCGCCTCGCGGGGTGACCGTCAGGGCAGCCACGCGCGCCAGGTCGACGCGTGGCTGTCCACCCACTTCTTCGCCGCCTCCTCGGGGGTGAGCTTCTGATCGGCGATCATCAGGGAGACCTCGTTCTGGTCGTCGGTGGTCCACCTGAACTTCTTCAGGAAGGCCGCCGCCTTGCCGCCGGTGCGTGCGAAGTCCGCGTTGAGGTACTTCTCCAGCGGGGTGTGCGGGTAGGCGCAGGCGACCTTCTCCGGGTCGGCGTCGCAGCCCTCCTTGTGGGGCGGCAGCTTCACCTCCGTCATCGGCACCTTCTCGAACAGCCACTGCGGGGCGTACCAGTACGTCAGGAAGGGCTTCTTCTCCTTGGCGAACTGCCTGATCTGGGTGATCTGCGCGGCCTCGGAGCCGGCGAAGACGACCTGGTAGTCCAGCTTCAGGTTCTTCACCAGCGCCTTGTCGTTGGTGACGTAGGACGGGGAGCCGTCCAGCAGCTGGCCCTTGCCGCCGCTCTCGGCGGTGCGGAAGAGCGACGCGTACTTGTTCAGGTTCTTCCAGTCGGTGATGTCCGGGTGCCGCTCGGCGAGGTACGTCGGGACGTACCAGCCGATGTGTCCGGTGACGCCGAGGTTCCCGCCGCGCGCGATGGTCTTCTTGTCGTCGACGTAACGGCTCTCCTGCTCGGGGTGGCCCCAGTCCTCCAGGATCGCGTCGACGCGGCCCTGGCTGAGGGCGTCCCAGGCGGGCACCTCGTCGACCTGGACGGTGTCGACGCGGTAGCCGAGTTCGTGCTCCAGCAGGTACTGGGCCACGGCGACGTTGGCCTGCGCGCCCACCCAGGACTGCATGGACAGGGTCACCGTCCGCGCGCCCTGCGCGTTGGCGAAGGGCGAGGCCTGCTTGGTCATGTCGGCGGCGCCGCAGCCGGTCAGCAGCGCCAGCCCCGCCGCCAGGGCGGTGATACGGAGTCGCATGTCACGCTCCCTTCCTCGCGCGTCGGTCGGCCGGCTGGGTCACCCGGTCGAGCATCAGACCGAGGCAGACGATCGCGGCGCCGGCCACCAGACCGGTCGCCAGGTCGCCCTGGGCGAGGCCGAAGACGACGTCGTAGCCGAGCGCGCCGCCGCCGACCAGGCCGCCGATGATGACGACGGCGAGGACCAGGACCACGCCCTGGTTGACGGCGAGCAGCAACGCGGGCCGGGCCAGCGGCAGTTGGACCTGCCGGAGCTGCTGCCCGCCGGTCGCGCCGAGCGAGCGCGCCGACTCCATGGCCGCCGGGTCGACCTGGCGCAGGCCCTGGGCGGTGATACGGACGACAGCGGGCAGCGCGTAGACGACGGCCGCGGCGACGGCGGGGGCGCGGCCGACGCCGAACAGCGCGACGACCGGGATCAGGTACACGAACTGCGGCATCGTCTGGAACACGTCCAGGACGGGGCGCAGCACGCGCTCGAACCGGTCGTCGCGGGCGGCGGCGACACCGGTCGCGAAGCCCAGCACGAGGGTGACGGCGACGGCGGCGAGGACCTGGGAGAGCGTGTCGAGGGACGGCTCCCACACGCCGAGCACCCCGATCGCGGCCATGGCGAGGACGGCGGTGAGCGCGGTGCGCCAGGTGCCGATCAGCCAGGCGAGCGCGGCGACCAGCAGCAGCACCGCCCACCAGGGCAGCCACTGGAGCCCGCCGCGGAGCGGGTCGAGGACCCAGGTGGTGAAGTGGGCCGCCCAGTCGGCGGTGCCGCCGACGACGGGCACACCGGAGTAGAGGTGGGCGGTCATCCAGTCGACGGCACGGTTGACCGGCTCGGCGATGGCGACCGTCCAGGACTCGGGCCAGTCCAGGCGCCCGGCCAGACGGCCCGCGACGGCCACCGCGACGGCGGCGAGCAGGGCGTACAGCCAGTACGTCGGCCGTCGGTGGGGGCCGGCGTCGCCGAGCCGCCCGGCGGCGGCCGTCACCCGGTCCAGGACGACCGCGAGCAGCACGATCGGGATGCCGGCGGCCAGGGCGGCGCCCACGTCGACCGAGGCCAGCGCCTGGTAGACGCGGTCACCGAGGCCGCCCGCGCCGATCACCGACGCGATGACCGCCATCGACAGCGCCATCATGATCGTCTGGTTGAGGCCGAGCAGGAGTTCCTTGCGGGCCAGCGGGATACGGGCGGTCAGCAGGCGTTGGCGTGCGGTGGCGCCCAGCGACTCCACCGCCTCCAGGACCTCCTTGTCGGCGCCGCGCAGACCGAGCGCGGTGAGGCGGGCCATGGGCGGGGCGGCGTAGACGACGGTGGCCAGGACGGCGGCGGGGACGCCGATGCCGAAGACCAGGACGACGGGCAGCAGGTAGGCGAAGGCCGGCAGCACCTGCATGGTGTCCAGGACCGGGCGCAGGGCGCGGTCCATGCGGTCGGAGAGGCCGGCGGCCAGGCCGAGGAGGGCGCCGACGACGACGGACGCGAGAACGGCGACGACCATCAGGGCGAGGGTCTGCATGGTCGGCACCCACATGCCGAGCAGGCCGCAGGTCAGGAACGCGACGGCGGTGCCCAGCGCGAGGCGCGTCCCGGCGGCCCGCCAGGCGACGAGCGCGGCGAGCGCGGTGACGCCGGCCCAGCCCGCGGCGAGGAGCACCAGGTAGACGGCGCGGACGGAGAGCACCACGGCGTTGCTGACGTGGCCGAGGAAGTAGAGGAAGAGGGGGTGGCTGTCGCGGTTGTCGATGATCCAGTCGCTGGCTCGGGACAGGGGGTCCGAGAGGTCGACGGTGAGGGCGCCGGGCCAGGTCCCGCTGTGCCAGCGGGCGTCGGCGAGGGGGGCGAGGATCGCCGCGGCCAGGGCCAGGACGAGGAGTTTGCGGACGGCCCGGTGTTTGAGGAAGCCGGGGACGGAGACACGGAGGGCCGGTGCGGTGATCGTCGCCATCAGACCGCCTCCTTGCTGGGTTCGCCCCTGCCGGGCTGCGGCAGCGTGGTCGGTTCCGTGCCCGCGACCACGCCGAGGAGGGCGTCGGAGTCGACCACGCCCACGCACCTGCCCCGGTCCACCACCCGGGCCGGGGTTCCCGCCCGCGCGACGGCCTCGATGGCCTGGGCGACCGTGGCGTCGGGGGAGACGGCGGGGCCGGTGCCGGTCTCGTCCGGGGCCGGGGTGCGCATGGCGGTGCGGACCGTCATGACCTGTTCGCGCGGTACGTCGCGGACGAACTCGCGGACGTAGTCGTCGGCGGGCGAGCCGACGATCTCCTCCGGGGTGCCGAGCTGGACGACGCGGCCGTCGCGCATGAGGGCGATGCGGTCGCCGAGCTTGAGGGCCTCGTTCAGGTCGTGGGTGATGAAGACCATCGTGCGGCCCTCCTCGCGGTGCAGGCGGACCACCTCCTCCTGCATGTCCCGCCGGATCAGCGGGTCGAGCGCGCTGAACGGCTCGTCGAAGAGGAGGACTTCCGGGTCGACGGCCAGCGCCCGCGCGAGGCCGACGCGCTGCCGCTGGCCGCCGGACAGCTGGCCGGGCCGGCGTTGCTCCATGCCCTCCAGGCCGACCTTGGCGACGACCTCGCGGGCGCGCGAGCGGCGCTCGGACCTGCTGACGCCCTGGATCTCCAGGCCGTAGGCCACGTTGTCGAGGACCGTGCGGTGCGGGAGGAGGCCGAAGTGCTGGAAGACCATCGCGGCCCGGTGCCGGCGCAGTTCGCGCAGGCGGGCGCGGTCCATGGCGCGGACGTCCTCGCCGTCGACGGCGATGGCGCCGGCGGTGGGTTCGATGAGCCGGGTCAGACAGCGCACCAGTGTGGACTTGCCCGAGCCGGACAGGCCCATCACCACGAAGACCTCGCCCTTGCGGACGTCGAAGGAGACGTCCCGGACGGCGGCCGTGCAGCCGGTGCGGGAGCGGAGTTCGGCGGCCGGGAGGGAGGCCAGCCCGGGGTCCACCGGGACGCGTTCGGGCTTGGGGCCGAAGACCTTCCACAGGCCCTCGACGGAGAACACGGGGGTGTTGGGCAGCGTGGTCATCGTGCGCCACCTCCGATCAGGTCGGCGGCCCGTTCCCCGACCATGAGCACCCCGATCATCGGGTTCACGGCGGTCATGGTCGGGAAGACGGAGGCGTCGGCGACGCGGATGCCGTCCAGGCCCCGGATCCGCAACCGGGGGTCCACCACGGCCAGTTCGTCGTCGGCGGCGCCCATGCGGCAGGTGCCCGCCGGGTGGTAGACGGTGTGCGCGACCTTGCGGGCGTACTCGCTGAGCTCGGCGTCGCCCACCACGTCGGGCCCCGGGCACACCTCCCGCTTCAGCCAGCCCGCCAGCGGCTCGGTCGCGGCGATCTCGCGGGCGATGCGGATGCCGTCGACGAGGGTGCGGCCGTCGTAGTCGTCCTCGTCGGTGAAGTAGCGGAAGTCGAGCGCGGGCTTGACGGACGGGTCGGCGCTGGTCAGGTGGAGCCGGCCGCGGCTCTTCGGCTTGGGGATGTTCGGGGTCATGGACACCCCGAACGGCGGGCGCTCGTAGCCGAGGCGCTCCGGGTTGTCGGTGAAGGGGATCTGGTAGAAGTGGAACATCAGGTCGGGGCCCGCGTGTTCGGGGTCGCGGCGCACGAACAGGCCGGCGTCGGAGTCCATCGCGGAGTTCTCGGGGATCGGGCCGTGCGTCTCCCAGACGATCACCGACTCGGGGTGGTCGAGGAGGTTCTCGCCGACGCCGGGCAGGTCGTGGACGACGGGGATGCCGAGCGCGTCCAGGTCGGCCTTGGGGCCGATGCCGGAGTGCAGCAGCAGACGGGGCGAGTCGACGGCGCCGGCGCACAGCAGCACCTCCTCGCGGGCCCGTACGACGAACTCCTCGCCGTCCTTCGCGCGGACGTGCACGCCGCGCGCCCGGGTGCCCTCCAGCTCCAGCCGGTACGCCCAGGTCTCCAGCAGGAGGGTCAGGTTGGGGCGCTCGTCCATCACCGGGTGCAGGTAGGCCACCGAGGCGCTCGACCGTTTGTTGTTCTCCGGGTGGTAGGCGAGGTCGAAGAAGCCGACGCCCTCGTGGAAGGGCTTCTTGTTGAAGCCCTCCACGCGCGGCACGCCCAGGGCGGCCTGCGCCGCGTCGACGAAGTCGCGGGCGATGGCGTTCCGGTCCTTCTCGTCGACCGGGACGATGTTGTTCAGCAGGCGCGCGAAGTACGCCTCCATGGGGACCGCGCCCCAGCCCTCGGCGCCGGCCGCCTCCCACTCGTCCCAGTCGGACGGCAGCGGCTTGAAGGCTATGAGGGTGTTGTGGGAGGAGCAGCCGCCGAGGACGCGGGCGCGGCTGTGCCGGATGTGGGAGTTGCCGCGCGGCTGCTCGGTGGTCGGGTAGTCGTAGTCGAGTTCGCCGCCGAGCAGGCCCATCCAGCGGCGCAGGGTGAGGACGTCGTCGCGGCCGACGTCGCTCGGGCCGCCCTCGATGACGGCGACGGTGACGTCGGGGTTCTCGGTGAGGCGGGAGGCGATCACCGAGCCGGCTGTGCCACCGCCGATCACGACATAGTCGTAGACGGGGTTGTTCTCGGACATGGGGGTACTCCAGGTGGGGCTGGGGCGCGGAAGCAGGGGGTGAGCGGGACGTCGGCAGGGGGTGGGCGGGAACGGTCAGCCGGCGAACCAGCGGACCGGCTTCGGGGCGAGGTTCTGGTAGACGTGCTTGGTCTCGCGGTACTCGGCGAGTCCGGCGGGGCCGAGTTCGCGGCCCACTCCGCTCTTGCCGAAGCCGCCCCACTCCGCCTGCGGGAGGTAGGGGTGGAAGTCGTTGATCCAGACGGTGCCGTGCCGCAGCCGTCCGGCGACCCGGCGGGCGCGGCCGGCGTCGGCGGTCCAGACGGCGCCCGCGAGGCCGTACTCGGTGTCGTTGGCGAGGGCGACGGCCTCGTCCTCGGTGCGGAAGGTCTCGACGGTGAGGACCGGTCCGAAGACCTCCTCCCGGACGACCCTCATCTCCCGGTGGCAGCGGTCGAGGACGGTCGGCTCGTAGAAGTAGCCGTTCGCCGGCCGCTCGGGGGACGGCTCGGGGCGGCCGCCGCCGCAGCGCAGCACCGCGCCCTCCGCCAGCGCGGAGGCGACGTAGGCCTCGACCTTGGCGCGCTGCTGTTCGGAGACGAGGGGGCCGCACTCGACGCCGTCCCCGGTCCCGCGCCCGAGGCGGATACGGCCGGCCCGGCGGGCGAGTTCGGTGACGAAGCGTTCGCGGACGGACTCCTCGACGATGAGCCGGGCGCCCGCCGAGCAGACCTGGCCGCTGTGGATGAACGCCGCGTTGAGGGCCTGGTCGACGGCGGTGTCGAAGCCGTCCTCGGTGGCGCAGGCGTCGGCGAAGACGACGTTGGGGTTCTTGCCGCCGAGTTCGAGGGCGACCTTCTTGACGGTGGGGGCGGCTGCCTGGGCGACCTTGGTGCCGCTGGCCAGGCCGCCGGTGAAGGAGACCAGGTCGACGTCGGGGTGTTCGGCGAGGCGGGCGCCGACGGAGTGGCCGGGCCCGGTGACGATGTTCGCGACCCCGGCGGGCAGCCCGGCCTCGGCCAGCAGGTCGATGAGCGCGACGGTCGTCAGGGGGGTGATCTCGCTGGGCTTGACGACGAAGGTGTTGCCGGCGGCGAGGGCGGGCGCGATCTTCCAACTGGCCTGGAGGAGCGGGTAGTTCCAGGGGGTGATCAGCGCGCACACGCCGACCGGTTCGTGGACGACGACGCTGTGGATGTCGGGGGAGCCCGCGTCGACGACCCGGCCGGGCGCCTCGGCGGCGACGAGGTCGGCGAAGTAGCGGAAGGCGTCGGCGACACAGTCGATGTCGACGCGGCCCTCCTCGACGGTCTTGCCGGCGTCCCGGCTCTCCAGCAGGCCGAGTTCCTCGCGGTCGCGTATCAGGAGGCCGGCGACGCGGCGCAGCAGCGCGGCGCGTTCGGCGGCCGGGGTGCGCGGCCAGTCGCCGTGGTCGAAGGCACGCCGGGCCGCCGCGACCGCCAGGTCGGTGTCCTTCTCGTCGCCCTCCGCGACCACGGCGAACGGCAGGGCGTCCGCGGGGTCGAGGATCTCGCGCGTGGCGCCGGAGGAGGCTTCCCGCCATTCCCCGCCCACGTGGATGGTCTTCCGCGCCGGGAGTTCTGTTGTGTCCGCCATGATCGGGTGTGCCTTCCGTTCCTGTTCAGTGCCCCTGTGTCACACGGGTGTCACTCACCGGGACCGTGAGCGCATGCCCCGGCCGGGGGATTGCATGCGCAATCGATGGCCGAAAGTGCGCTGTGTCACTGAACGCGGGGCGGGAAGGCGAGTCCGGTCACATGGCGTCACCCGCGCGGTGGCCTGGCATCGGGAAGTCGCCCGGCGGGTCCTCCCCCACCCGGCCGTCGATCGACTCCCGGATGAGGTCGGCCTGGCCGACGTGGCGGGCGTACTCCTCGACGAGGTCGACCAGTACGCGGCGCAGGCTCGGGGACTCGCCCCGGGGGCTGGTGTAGGCGGTGAGGAAGCCGGGGCCGCCGGCGGCCAGGGCCTCGCGGACGTGGGCGCGGGAGCGGGCCACGGCGGACTCGTACAGCGCGAAGAGCTGCTCGGGCGTGTCGGAGGCGGCGGAGCGCCACTCCCAGTCGGTCTGCGCGTCCCAGTCGACCGTGTCCCAGGGCGCGCCCAGCTCCTTGCCCAGCAGACGCCGGGTGAGGTACTCGTCCTCCACGAGGGCGAGATGCTTCAGCAGACCGCCCAGGGTCACCGAGGAGGAGCCGAGGCGGGTGTTCAGACCGGCCGCGTCCAGGCCCTCGCACTTCCAGGCCAGGGTTCTGCGCTGGCGTTCCAGGGAGCCGACCAGGGTGTCGGCCTCGCTGCCCGCGACGGGGGGCTCCCACAGCGGCTGGGGTTGGGTGTGCTCGCTCATGCTCGGCAGGCTACGGCCGGTTCCGGACGATCCACTGCCGGAATTCCCTTCTGCTCTCCACCCGGGAGCACCAGGCGCCGCACCAGCTGCCGCGCGGTCTCGGAGTCAGGGTGCTGAACCGGTTCGGGGAGGCGGTGCAGCAGGACGAGAGGGCACCGAACATGACGATCCCCGGACGGCGGGCCGCCGTCCGGGGATCGTCATGTGAGGGAACCTCAGATGAGGCCGAGGGCGCGGACCGCCTCGCGCTCCTCCTCGAGCTCCTTCACGGAGGCGTCGATACGGGCACGGGAGAACTCGTTGATCTCCAGGCCCTGGACGATCTCGTACTTGCCGTCCTTCGTGGTGACCGGGAAGGAGGAGATCAGGCCCTCGGGGACGCCGTAGGAGCCGTCGGACGGGATGCCCATGGAGACCCAGTCGCCCTCCGGGGTGCCGTTGACCCAGGAGTAGACGTGGTCGATGGCGGCGTTGGCGGCGGAGGCCGCGGAGGAGGCGCCGCGGGCCTCGATGATCGCCGCACCGCGCTTGGCGACGGTCGGGATGAAGTCCTCGGCGAGCCACTTCTCGTCGTTGACGACCTCGGCGGCGTTCTTGCCGGCGACGGTGGCGTGGAAGATGTCCGGGTACTGGGTGGCGGAGTGGTTGCCCCAGATCGTGAGCTTCTTGATGTCCGCGACCGTGCTGCCCGTCTTCTTCGCGAGCTGGGTCAGGGCGCGGTTGTGGTCCAGACGGGTCATGGCGGTGAACCGTTCGGCCGGTACGTCCGGGGCGGCGGCCTGGGCGATCAGCGCGTTGGTGTTGGCCGGGTTGCCGACGACCAGGACCTTGATGTCGTCCGCGGCGTGGGCGTTGATGGCCTGGCCCTGCGGCTTGAAGATGCCGCCGTTGGCCTCCAGCAGGTCACCGCGCTCCATGCCCTTGGTGCGGGGGCGGGCGCCCACGAGGAGCGCGACGTTGGCGCCGTCGAAGGCGACGTTCGGGTCGTCGGTGATGTCGATGCCCTGGAGCAGCGGGAACGCGCAGTCGTCCAGCTCCATGGCCGTGCCCTCGGCGGCCTTCAGCGCCGGGGTGATCTCCAGCAGGCGCAGCTTGACCGGCACGTCCGCGCCGAGCAGCTGGCCGGAGGCGATGCGGAAGAGCAGGGCGTAACCGATCTGGCCGGCCGCGCCGGTGACGGTGACGTTCACGGGAGTGCGGGTCATGGCGTTCTCCGTATGACAGCTGGCGGTGGGGCGTCCCTGCCCCGGACGTTTGATCGATCTCTTGGTATCAAGAGATCCATCCAGCGGTCAGGCTATCGCGCATCCAGGATCCCGGACCTCCCGGGCTGTGTGGCCCGTCCCACAGAGTCACCCGCCCGGAACGGCGACCGGCGGCCGCCGGTCCGGGAGAGAGGAACCGCGCGGCCGCCGGGCGGGGGTTGCCGGTCGGGGCCGGACTCCCGTGGGGGTACGGTTCGCGTGCCCCGACCGGCCACGGGTATTCCGGCACCCGCAGCTTCTTCACACATGTGAAGATCGCCGGGCGGGGTCCCTCTGCCGCGTCACCGGCAACCCGGCAGGTCAGCGCGTGCAGCCCTGTTCGCCCGAGGCGAGGGCCGCGCATACCTGTGCGGTGGCCGGGTCGTCGGTCGCCAGCATCGGGGTGTACGCGATCGTGTCACCGGCGGCGGTGATGTCACCGGCCTGCCGGGCGGAACCCACGGTCAGGCGGACCTGGTCGCCTTGGGCCGCCCGGGTGATCCGGCCCCAGACCGCGCCGCAGGTCTCGCTGTAGCGGACCTCCACCAGGGTCCCCCCGACGGTGACGCTCCGCGCGGTGGTCGCGAGGGGGCCGCCGCAGCCCATCTTCTCCGCGTCCTTGCCGGCGCAGCCGGCGCCGACGCAGCCGACCCCGGCCGGCGGGGTCGGGCTGGACACCGCCGACGGCGGCGGGGAGGCGGCGGCGGTCCGGTCCGGTGGCGGGGTGCCGCCGTCGGTGAGGAGGAACGCGCCCACGGCGACCAGGACCACGCCGACGGCGGCGGCGAGGAACACCGCCGGGCGGCGCGCGTGCGGTCCGGGCGGCGCCGCCGGGCGCGCGTCGGCGGGCTCCGCCGTCGTCCGGGGCAGGGCCGGGGAGACGCCCGCCGGGCCCGCGATGCCGGGGGTCGGGCTCGTCACCGTCCGCGCGCGAGAGAGCCGTACGGCCTCCGCGGCCCGGTCCTGGCGCAGCTCCGAGCGGCTCCAGGCGCGCTCGGCCGGCTCCCACAGGGCGATCAGACGGGCCGGGTCGGTGCCGGTGACCTCGGCCAGGGCGACGACCGCGCCCTTGGGGGCGAGCAGCCGGCCGTTGAGGTAGCGCTCCCAGGACGCCCTGCCGTAGCCGGTGCGGTCGGCGAGCGCGGCGACGCTCAGCCCGGCGCGGTCCACGATCTGCCGCAGATGACCGGTGAACTCCCCGACCTGTGGGTCGAGTTCGTCCGGCAGGTCCTTCCAGCGGGGCATCGTCCCCCCTCCCTCCGCCGCGGCCCTCCCGGCCACGGTAGCGCTCAGCCGAACACCACGGCTCCCCCGACGGCCGTGAGCAGCAGCACCAGCAGGAGCACGACCGCGGCGAGGAGGACACGTCCGGCGGGCCGTGGCGCGGGCGGCCGCTCCTCCAGCCGGTCCCACCAGGGGATGGTGGGCTCGTCCTCGTAGTCCGCGGTGTCCACGGCCCGCGCGGTGTCCGGGGTGTCCGGGGTGTCCGCCGCGTCCGCCGACGGCGGCTGCGCGGGCCGGGGCCAGGCCTCGACGGCGAGTTCCCAGCGCACGCAGTGGCGTTCGGCGTCCGGGCCCGTCAGGCCCGCGACCCGGCACAGCGCGGCGACGGCCTGCCGGGGTGGCGGCTGCACGGCGTTGAGGTAACGCTGCCAGGACGACTTGCTGTACGCGGTCCGGGCTCCGAGCGCGGCCAGGCTGAGGCCCGTGCCGTCCTTCAGCTGCCGCAACTGCTCCACGAAATGCCGTACCTCCGGCGGCAGTTCGTCCGGCAGCGGCTGCCAGGCGCCCATCGCGCACCCTCCTTCGGTCCTCCCCCTCCGGTCCGATCAAGGGACGACGTCCGGCGGCCGGTCGGTTCCCGGACCGGCGGCGACTGTGGCGCGGCCCGGACACGATGGCGGAACGGTCACCTCCGTGCCACAGCGGCCGGACAGCCGTTGAACGGCCGGCCGGACGTGCGGCAGCGTGGAACGCGTCGGCGGCCCGTCCTGGCTCGGGGGAGAGGACGGGCCGCCGTACGCCTGCGGTGGGTCAGCTGCTGACCGTGAAGTGCAGGGTGTCCTTCAGGAACGGGATCTCCAGCAGCGGATTCGGCTGGGCCATCAGCGCCAGCAGCACGATCGCCGTGCCGAGCACCCCGTAGGTCACGATGTCCGTGAAGCGGGAGCGGACGGCGAGCATGCCGACGCCGGGCAGCAGCCAGCGCAGCACCGCCCCGCCGAGCAGGGCGACGCCGACCAGGATGGCGCCGGCGCGGAACAGGTCGAAGGCGAGCAGCAGCAGACCGAGCGCGACCAGGCCCAGCACGGCGATGATCGGCCACTGCCGGGCCGCGAGGGCGTCACCGGAGGCGGCCCGTCCGGCGCCCTCGGGGCGCGCGGTGTCCCGGGTGAACAGGGGGAAGCGACGCGTGGTGCGGCGCGGCACACCGTCGGCGTCGGGGGCGCTGACGGGGTCGCGCACCTCGATGTCCTCGGCCCGCGGGCCGGTCTCGGCGGGGGTGTCCCCGCGTTCAGCCGACACTGCGCTCCGCCGCCTCGACCACGTTGACCAGCAGCTGCGCGCGGGTCATCGGGCCGACCCCGCCCGGGTTGGGGGAGATCCAGCCGGCGACCTCCCGGACGTCCGGGTGGACGTCGCCCACGATCTTGCCCTCGGCGCTGCGGGAGACGCCGACGTCGAGGACGGCCGCGCCCGGCTTGACGTCCTCGGCGCGGATCAGGTGGGCGGAACCGGCGGCGGCGACGATGATGTCCGCCCGCCGCAGGTGCGCCGCCAGGTCGCGGGTGCCGGTGTGGCACTGGGTGACGGTCGCGTTCTCGCTGCGCCGGGTCAGCAGCAGCGGCATCGGCCGGCCGATGGTCACGCCGCGGCCGACGACCACGACCTCCGCGCCCTTGATCTCGACGCCGTGGCGGCGCAGCAGGGTGAGCACGCCGTTGGGGGTGCAGGGCAGCGGCGCGGGCTCGTTGAGGACGAGCCGGCCCAGGTTCATCGGGTGGAGTCCGTCGGCGTCCTTGGCCGGATCCATCAGCTCCAGGACCCGGTTCTCGTCGATGCCCCGGGGCAGCGGCAGCTGGACGATGTACCCGGTGCAGGCCGGGTCCTCGTTCAGCTCGCGGACGACCGCCTCGATCTCCTCCTGCGTGGCCGTGGCGGGCAGTTCGCGCTGGATGGAGGCGATGCCGACCTCGGCGCAGTCGCGGTGCTTGCCGGCGACGTACTTCTGGCTGCCGGGATCGTCCCCGACGAGGATCGTGCCGAGGCCGGGCGTGACGCCCTTCTCCTTCAGCGCCGCCACGCGGGCGGTCAGATCCGACTTGATCTCGGCTGCGGTGGCCTTGCCATCGAGAATCTGGGCGGTCATGGGCCCATCCTCCCGGATGACGGCCTCCCGGTTCCAATCCGCCGGGCGCGACTCCCCCGGAATGCCGCTGGACAAGGAACCGGCCACGACGGAACGATTGGCGGGCAGTGCCGCGGGCAGTACCGGGGGGACCAACCGCACTCGCACCACCTTCCTTCCGCACATGCCGCGCGTCGTCCCCGCACCCGAACGCACTCGGAGGAAGGACCGCCATGAGCTACGGCGAGCCGCACAACCCCTACGGGCCGCCGCCCCAGCAGCCCCCGGTCCCCCAGCCGCCGCAACCGCCGGCCGCCCCCGGCTACGGACCCGCCCAGCCGGGCTACGGCTTCCCGCAGGCCCCGGCGTACCCCCAGCAGCAGTACGGCCAGCAGCCGTACCCGCAGTTCCCGGGCGACCCGCAGTTCCCCGGCGCGCCCCTGACCATGCCGGGCATCACGCGCGCCGCGCGGATCATGCTGGGCCTGGTCGTGGTGGCCCACCTGATCGTCGCGGGAGCGTACGGGTGGGTGCTGTCCCGGTGGGACGAGGAGATGCTGAAGGCGGGCATCACGGGCGACGCGCAGGCGGAGAACTACGCCGACCTGGGCAAGGGTGTCGTGGTGTTCCTGATGGGCCTGGCCGTGGTGTTCGCGCTGCTCGGCGTGGCGCTGCTGGCGCAGTACGCCAAGGGCGGCAACGCCGTGCGCGTGTGCTCGATCGTCTACGGCTCGTTCGCGATCATCACCGGCATCTTCATGCTCTCGGCGTACGGGCTCGGCCTGCTCCTCATGGTGATCGCGATCCTGCTGATCGTCTTCTCCGCGAAGCGTGACAGCGCGGCCTGGTTCCGCCGTCCGCGGTACTGAGCGGGGCGAGGCGGGCGCCTCCCCGGTGGTCCGACACGCCCGGCAAAGGCATGAGAGTCACGAGAGAAAGCTCTTACCCTGAGTCGTCCGACCAAGGGGGAGGCCGATGGCCGTGTCGTTGGACAGCATCATCGTCGTACCGCCGCAGTGCGAGGGGCCCCAGGAGCAGCTGAGGCTCGGTCCGGGCGAGCGACTCGCCTTCGGCCGGGCCGCGACCGGCAACGACCTGGTGATCGCCCACGCGGGCGTGTCCCGGGTCGCCGGGGAGATCACCGCGCACCGCGCGTACTGGATCCTCAGCAACCACAGCGCCCACCAGACCTACGTGGTGGAGAACCCGGAAGGGGCGGGCGAGCACATCAAGATCGCCCCGGGCCGGCAGGACGCGCCCATCCCGTTCGAGTTCTCCCGGGTCGTCCTGCCCGCCGCCGGCGACCTGCTCAGCTTCGACGTGTGGGCGCCGTGCCACGGCTTCCGCGCCCGCGCCCTCGGCCCCGGGGTCCCCGGCGCCACCACGGCCCCCGCGTTCGCGCTCGACCGCACCAAGCGGTACTTCGCGGTGCTGACCGCCCTGTGCGAGCCCCGGCTGCGGCACGCGCCGCACGCCCCGCTGCCGACCGTCGACGACGTGGTGGAACGGCTGCGCCCCACCTGGCCCGGGGCCAGCCGCTCCGCCGTCAACTGGAACATCGACTACCTCGCCCTCAAACTCCGTCTCAGGCCCGGCCCGGAGACCCCGGAGCCCGGCCGGCGCCTCAACGGCAAGAAGGAGTCGCTGGTCTCGCTGGCCCTGCGTTTCGACCTCGTCCGTGACGAGGACCTGCTCGCGCTCTCCTCCCCGGCCCATCGCGAGGTGGCGTCATGACCGGGCCGGGGAACGAGCGGCCGCACGTCGTGCCCGTGCCGAAGGGCTACCGGGTCGGCTCCTGGGAGGTGCGCGAGCCCATCGCGTCGGGCGCGTTCGCCACCGTGTACTCGGCGTACTCGGCGGGCTCGGCGGACGACACCCGCACGGGAACGGCGTCGCCGCGGGTCGCGGCGCTGAAGTTCCTGCCGACCGGCACCCGCACCCCGCGCCAACTGCGCCACCTGCGGGAACTGGCCGAGCGTGAGGTCGAGCTGCTCAGCCGGCTGAGCGCGCCCCGGCTGATCCGCATGTACGAGACCCTCACCGTCGACGACCCGGACCACCCCGAACTCGACGGCGCCACCGTCCTCGTCCTGGAGCGGGCCGCGGGTTCCCTGGACGCCGTGCTCGACCGGGGCCTGGATCCCGGCCACGGCGCCGCGCTCCTCGCCCAGATCTGTGAGGGCCTGAGCCAGCTGCACCACGCCGGCTGGGTCCACGGCGACCTCAAGCCGGGCAACGTGCTCCTGATGGACGACGGCTCGGTGCGGCTGGGCGACTTCAGCACGGCCGCCGAACTCGAAGGCACCCACGCCTACTCCCCCGCGTTCGCCACCCCCGACTACACCCCGCCCGAACTCCTGTGGCCCGAGGTCAGCGAACGCGGCACCCGCATCCGCCCCACCGCCGACGTCTGGGCCTTCGGCGTCCTGGCGCACCTGGTCCTCACCGGCGGCCATCCACTGCCCGGCGCCACGACCGAGGCCCGCACCGACGCGGCCGTGCGCTACGCCCGCGGCACCGAGGAACTCCGCCTCTCGCCCCGGCTGCCCGCCGCCTGGCGGCAGATCGTCACCGACTGCCTCTCCCGCACCCACGAGGAGCGCGCCGCCCACACCACGGCCACGCTGCTGCGCCGTGTGGAGGCGGCCGCCGGCACCGCCCCCTCCGCCCGCCTCCCCCGGTTGCGGCCCCGCCGCTGGCGCCGCCCCGCCCTGGTGACCGCCCTCGCGGCCGTACTGCTGGCGGGGGCGGCGACGGTGCCCTACGCGCTCCTGCGGGACGAGGGGCCGTCGTACGGCTACCACCGCTGCCCGGCCAAGTCCGTGTGCTTCTTCAGCGGGCCGAACGGCACCGGGGAGCTGTGCGACTGGCAGGGCAGCGACCCCGACTGGCTGTCGGGCGAGGAGACCTGCATGTGGACCGTCGACCGGCCGGTGAGGTCCGTCTTCTACAACGGCGACGAGTCGACGGGCCTGGGCGGCGTGGCCTACTACCGGGGCCGTGACTACACCCCCGTCGGCCTGGACGTCACCCGCCCCAACAACCGCAAGCGCACCGGCTGCACGGGACAACGCGCCCAGGGCAACCTGGCGGGCACCTACGCCCCCCGCTCCCACCAGCTGATCGTGCACTGCGGGGACCTGACGAGCGGCGACGGCGGGCCCTGATGCCCTGGAATGTTGCAGGTACCCCCGTTCGCCCGCCCCGGACAGCATGGCCATGGCACCGGGACCTGGTGCCACGAGCAACGGGGAAGGGACCATCATGAGTCTTCGTACGACACGCAAGCGTCTGGGTGCCGCGGTCGTCGCCGCACTCGCCGTCGGGGCGATGGCGGTGAGCGCGTCGCCGGCTTCCGCGAAGATGTCCGACGGATACGTTCGTGGGTACGACGAGTTCGCGGGCGACTGGGGGGACGAGGGGGAGCTGGGCAGGGAACTCGGCCAGACGCCCGACGTCTCCGTCTCCAACGCCGTCTGCCTGTGGCAGCGGATCCTCTGGGCGGAGGGCGCCCGCAAGACCCACCAGCCGGGCTCACCGAAGTTCAGCAAGTCGGACATCGACGGCGTCTTCGGCTGGGACACCTACTACGCCACCGCCAACCTCCAGAGGCAGTGGGACATCGGTGTGGACACGTGGGTCGGCAACGAGACGTTCGGCAGGGCCGACAACCAGCTCGTGAAGACCGGCGGCAGCATCGACCGCGGGGAGACGTTGTACCTCAAGTACAACGGCAAGGAGCACGACTTCAACCTCCGCCGCAACACCCAGGGGATCTACCTCTTCCCGGACGCGAACGACGACTGGCGGCAGGCCGGCTACAACTACCTCAGCTGCGGCTGACACCTCACCGCGCGGGGGCCGCCGGTCCTGGACGACCGGCGGCCCCCGCGCGGGTGCGGCTCAGTGGAAGAAGTGGCGCGTGCCCGTGAAGTACATCGTGATGCCGGCCTTCTCGGCGGCCTCGACGACCAGTTCGTCGCGGACCGAGCCACCGGGCTGGACGATGGCCTTGACGCCCGCGGCGCCCAGGACGTCGATGTTGTCGGGGAACGGGAAGAACGCGTCGGACGCCACGTACGCGCCCCGGGCCCGCTCCTCGCCGGCCCGCTCCACCGCCAGCTTGCAGGAGTCGACGCGGTTGACCTGTCCCATGCCGACACCCACCGAGGCGCCGTCCTTGGCGAGCAGGATGGCGTTGGACTTCACGGCGCGGCAGGCCTTCCAGGCGAAGGCGAGCTGCTGGAGCTCCTCCTCGTTCAGCGCCTCGCCGGTGGCCAGCGTCCAGTTGGCCGGGTCGTCGCCGTCGGCCTGGAGGCGGTCGGTGACCTGGAGGAGCGCGCCGCCGTCGATCGGCTTGACCTCGACGGGGGCCGCGGGGCCCTCGGGGCAGCGCAGCACGCGGATGTTCTTCTTCTTGGTGAGGGCCTCCAGCGCCCCCTCCTCGTAGTCCGG
Organism: Streptomyces sp. A012304; assembly: GCF_026008495.1. GTDB lineage: Bacteria > Actinomycetota > Actinomycetes > Streptomycetales > Streptomycetaceae > Streptomyces. Next base: position 3,244 of record NZ_BQUN01000188.1, on the reverse strand, counting down.
CGCGACGATGACCTCGGTGAAGATCTCGGCGACCTGCTCGGCCATCTCCTTGCTGACCGGCCGGTTGACGGCGATCACACCGCCGAACGCCGACAGCGGGTCACAGGCGTGCGCCTTGCGGTGCGCCTCGGCGACGTCCGCGCCGACCGCGATGCCGCAGGGGTTGGCGTGCTTGATGATCGCGACGGCCGGCTCGTCGTGGTCGTACGCGGCACGGCGCGCGGCGTCCGTGTCCGTGTAGTTGTTGTACGACATCTCCTTGCCGTGCAGCTGCTCGGCCTGTGCGAGGCCGCCGCCGGTCGCGTCGACGTAGAGGGCGGCCGGCTGGTGCGGGTTCTCGCCGTAGCGGAGGGTGCTCTCCCGCTCCCAGGTGGCGCCCAGGAAGTCGGGGAACCGCGAGTCGTCGACGGGCGCGTACGAGGATGCGAACCAGCTCGCCACCGCCACGTCGTAGGCCGCCGTGTGCTGGAAGGCCTCGGCGGCGAGCCGCTTGCGGGTGGCGAGGTCGAAGCCGCCGCCCGTGACCGCCGCGAGGACGTCGGCGTAGCGCGCCGGGCTGGTGACGACGGCCACGGAGGGGTGGTTCTTGGCGGCCGCGCGGACCATCGACGGGCCGCCGATGTCGATCTGCTCGACGCACTCGTCGGGGGTCGCCCCGGACGCGACGGTCTCCCGGAACGGGTAGAGGTTCACCACGACCAGGTCGAACGGCTCGACGCCCAGCTCCGCCAGCTGCCGCCGGTGGTCCTCCAGCCGCAGGTCGGCGAGGATGCCCGCGTGGACCTTCGGGTGCAGGGTCTTGACCCGGCCGTCCAGGCACTCGGGGAAACCGGTGAGCTCCTCGACCTTGGTGACGGGCACCCCGACGGCGGCGATCTTCGCGGCGGTGGACCCGGTGGAGACGAGCTCCACGCCCGCCTCGTGCAGCCCGCGCGCGAGGTCTTCGAGGCCCGTCTTGTCGTAGACGCTGACGAGCGCCCGTCGAATGGCCCGCTTGTTGCTCTCGGCGGTGACGGTCACTGGATTACTACCTTTCGTCCCTCAATGCGATAGCCGTTGCGGGCGAGGCGCCCCACGACCTCGACGAGCAGCCTTCGCTCGACTTCCTTGATGCGCTCGTGCAGCGCGCTCTCGTCGTCCTCGTCCCGGACCTCCACCACGCCCTGGGCGATGATCGGGCCGGTGTCGACGCCGTCGTCGACGAAGTGGACGGTGCAGCCGGTGACCTTGGCGCCGTACGCGAGTGCGTCGCGCACCCCGTGGGCCCCCGGGAAACTGGGCAGCAGGGCGGGGTGGGTGTTGACGAACCGCCCGCCGAACCGCGCCAGGAACTCCTGCCCGACGATCTTCATGAACCCGGCGGAGACGACGAGGTCGGGCTCGTGGGAGGCGACCGCCTCGGCGAGCGCCGCGTCCCACTCCGCGCGGCTGCCGTAGTCCTTCACCTTCCGCACGAAGGTGGGGATGCCTGCGCGCTCGGCACGGGCGAGCCCTTCGATGCCCTCCCGGTCCGCGCCGACGGCCACGACCTCGGCGCCGTACGCCTCGGCTCCGGTGGCGGCGATCTCGTCGAGCAGCGCCTGAAGGTTCGTACCGGATCCGGAGACCAGCACGACGAGGCGCTTGGCCACGGGCTTGGCGGCCACGGCGGGGGCCCTTTCTCGGGGGTGCGTTCGTATGGCCGGCTGTGCATTCATACGAATGCTTCGCGCCCCGGTATACGGGGAAGTCTACGAAGCGGCCGACCGTCAGCAACGATACCGGCACTCCGGACGGCCCCCACGGGACGGGGGCGTGGCCGGAAGGTAGCGTCTGGGACGAGCGGGCTCGGGAACGCGGTCGTCGTGCGGTGCGTTTTCGAAGTGACAGCTCACACCAGACAGCCGTATCACCTAGGGGAAGACGCTCACTTGATGCCGGACCGCAGTCTGCGACTCCTCACGTTCCCCCCGCAGTCGCCGCAGGGAGGGGAGCGCGGCGCGGCGCTGCTGAGGGAGCGGCGCCCGGCCTCCCCGCCCGATGCGCAGGGCGGCGACCAGGACGACAACCCCTTCGCCCCGCCGCCGGAGGGCACCCCGGACCGCCCGTGGCGGCCCCGCCACCCCTCCCCGGGCCACGACGACTCCGGCGACCCCGACGGCAGGCGCGGGTCCACCGGCTCTCCCTGGGGCAGCCAGTGGAGCGACCGCCAGCCCGGCCGTTCCCCCGAGGGCGGCTTCGGCGAGCGCCCCCGCGGTGGCGGCCCCGAGGGCGGCGGCCCCGGCTCCGGCGGCCCCACCCCCCGCTGGGACCCCAAGGACCCCGCCCAGCGCCGCGCGCGCTACGCCCTGCTGTGCGGCATGTGGGCCTTCTTCTTCGCCCTCTTCGGCTGGCCGTACGTCGCCCTGCTGCTCGGCGCGCTCGCCCTGCACTGGGGCATTAGCGCCCTGCGCGCCAAGCCCCGCACCCCCGACCCGAACACCCCGCCCACTGAGACCACGGGCCGTCCCCAGACCACCGCGGCGATCAGCGGCCTGGTCACCGCCTCCCTGGCGCTGGCCCTGGTCGCGACCACCTTCACGGCCCAGCTGGTCTACCGCGACTACTACACCTGCACCAACGACGCCCTGACGAACGAGGCGAAGCAGGCATGCAGCGATCTGCTGCCGGACCAGCTGCGGGGCATCCTGGGGGCGAACAGCTGAGGGTCCTTCTTGGCCCGGAGCGGCGTCGATCAGCCCGTCCGACGACAACTGAGGGCGGACTTCGCAGCGCGGTCGGCACAGTCAGCCCGTCCAGCGCTTGAGGACAAGGCCCATTCGGGGCCGAAGCGGGGGGCCGGGGGCGGCAGCCCCCCATACGGGACTCGCCAGCGCAGGGCGGCGCAGTCAGCCCGTCCGACGACAGCTGAGGGCGGGCTTCGCAGCGCAGGGCGGCGCAGTCAGCCCGTCCGGCGCTTGAGGACGAGGCCCGTTCAGGGCCGAAGCGGGGGGCCGGGGGCGGCAGCCCCCGGGGGACGGGGAAGGGTAGGGGCGGCGGGGGCGAAACCACCTGACGGTCACCCCGCCGACGCCCCTCCCCCCTCGGCCACCCTCACCTCCCGCAACACGCCCCACCACACCACCCGAGCGGTATCGCCACCACGCCACTCGCCCTCCGCCTCGGCAACGTCGTACACGTCGTCCCCGTCCTCCGGGACAACCCTCGAGCCAGACACAGACGCAGAGGCAGAACCGGCCACAGAGCCAGCCGCCACAGAGGCAGC
>NZ_BQUN01000187.1:32698-33344 GCF_026008495.1 Streptomyces sp. A012304 | reverse complement strand
TCCCGGCCTACGCGGGAAACCTCGACATCATGACCTCGGCCGCGCTGCGCACCGCGGAACGCATGGCCGCACACCGTTCCACGGAGGTGGCCTGAAGATGACCCGTCTGTACGTCCAGGACGTCACCCTGCGGGACGGCATGCACGCTGTCCGGCACCGCTACACCGTCGACCAGGCCGCTACGATCGCCGCCGCCCTGGACGCCGCCGGGGTGGCCGCCATCGAGATCGCCCACGGCGACGGGCTGTCCGGCTCCAGCGTCAACTACGGCGTCGGCTCCCACACGGACTGGGAGTGGATCGAGGCGGTGGTGGGCGCCGTGCGCCGCGCCGTCCCCACGACTCTGCTCCTGCCCGGCATCGGAACGGTCCACGACCTCAAGCAGGCGCACTCCCTGGGCATCCGCTCGGTGCGCGTCGCCACGCACTGCACCGAGGCCGACATCTCCGCCCAGCACATCACCGCCGCGCGGGAGCTGGGGATGGACGTCGCCGGTTTCCTGATGATGTCCCACATGGCCGAACCGGCCGAACTCGCCCGACAGGCACGGCTCATGGAGTCGTACGGCGCTACTTGCGTCTACGTCACCGACTCCGGTGGCCGGCTCACCATGGACGGTGTCCGCGACCGCTTCCGCGCCTACCGC
>NZ_BQUN01000187.1:0-32688 GCF_026008495.1 Streptomyces sp. A012304 | reverse complement strand
ACACCGTCGTCGCCGTCGAGAGCGGCGCCGTACGCGTCGACGCCTCGCTCGCCGGGCAGGGGGCGGGCGCGGGCAACTGCCCCCTCGAGGCGTTCATCGCGGTCGCCGACCTGATGGGCATCGAACACGGCTGCGACCTGTTCCCGCTGATGGACGCCGCCGACGATCTCGTACGTCCGCTGCAGGACCGCGAGGTACGGGTGGACCGCGAAACGCTCAGCCTCGGCTACGCGGGCGTGTACTCCAGCTTCCTGCGCCACGCCGAGACCGCCGCCGCGCGCTACGGCCTGGACACCCGCAGCATCCTCGTCGAGGCCGGCAGACGGCGCATGGTCGGCGGCCAGGAGGACATGATCACCGACATCGCGCTGGATCTGGCCGCGCAGGCGGAAACCGCCCCCTGACGCGCGGAGCCGAGGGGCCGGGCTGTGGGAGTGCGGTTCCATCGTGAGGGTGTGCGGCCCGGCTCGCCTGGAAGATGCGGGAGGTCGTTAGCCGGAGGCGCACCTCAGTCTTTGGCAGGGCCCCGTTGAGCGGTGAGCGCGACTCGGGTCAGGAGGTCCCGGAACTGGGCCCGCTGTTCTTCGCTCAGCTCCGAGAGCAGCCGTGCTTCAGCGGCCGCGACATCGGCTCGCATGCGCTGCAGCTGCGCTCGACCCTCGTCCAGCAGGACCACGTGGCGAGACCGCCGGTCCTGCGGATTCGGCCGTCGCGCCAGCAGACCCTGCCCCTCCAGGTCGTCGAGAAGGTAGGTCATCACCGTTCGGTCGAGACCGACCTGGCCGGCCAGTTCGAGTTGCGTGGGGGGCTTGTCGCCGGCCTCGGCCAATGCCACGAGCACCAGGTAGGCGCGTGCTCCTCCGGGCAGCGTCTCCGAGGCGTCGGCTGCAGCGCGCCGAAGCGCCCCCGAGATCATGCGAATGGCCCAGACCAGGTCGTTGTCCAAGGAAAGACACTTGGCGCCGTCGTTCGCTCGGCCGCGGGGTTCAGAGGACATCACATCATCATAGCACCTTTCGACGTGGCAACAGATAATATGCCAGACAGAACATCTTGCTGACATGGTGTTCTGGGAAGTGGGGCGCTCCGGCTCCGCGATGACGCGGCGGTCGGCAGGTCGCGGCCCGGCTGTGGCGAAGGGGCGCACCGTGGCCGCCGGTAACGAGTTGGCAGGGTGAAACACCGGCGGTGGCGTCGCTGCTTCACGGCCGTCGAAGTGGCGGATTCCGACCAGGCCTTGACGCCCGGAATGGTGCGCCGACAGGACGGATCGAACGTCCCGGTTCGGGCCCGTTCTGTCTTCGGGAGGCGGCGGCGGGGACTGGGCAGCCGCAGGACCCGCGAACCTCCGGCACCCACATCACGCCCGAGCTGTTACCCAGCTCACTTTTCTTGCGGGCAGATGTTCTGCTGTGCATACTATCTTCATCGCAGCAGAAACCACGTTGGAGGACCGCACCATGAACCTGTTCCGCCTCGACGCGAGCATCCGCACCGAAGGATCGGTGAGCCGCGCCCTCGCCGACACCGCCGAGCAGGCCTGGCTCGCCGAGCACCCCGGCGGCGTCGTGACCCGGCGCGACCTCGGCGTCGAGCCCCTGCCCGGGGACGCCTGGACCGCGCTCGCCCACGAAGTCGTCAACCCGGCCGCACCGGCCCCGGCCGAGGCGCACGAGCTCCTCGACCGCCTCGGCGCCGAACTGCTCGAGGCCGACGCGTTCCTGTTCGCGGTGCCGATGTACAACTGGAACGTCCCGGAGCAGGTCAAGACCTGGATCGACCTGATCCTGAAGCACGACCAGGTGGGCATACACGGTGACCAGCCGCTCAAGGGCAAGCCGGCGCTCCTGACGCTGAGCCGGGGCGGCGGCTACGGGCCCGGCTCCCCCAAGGAGGGCTGGGACTACGCCACGCCCTACCTGCGCAGGATCCTGGCCGACGTCTTCGGCCTCGACCTGCAGATCGCCGAGGCGGAGCTGACCCACGCGTTCTGGAACCCGGAGATGGCGCACCTGCGCGAGCTGGCCGAAAAGTCGATGAAGACCGGGCACGAGGATGCCGCCGAGCACGGGCTGCGGATCGCCAAGCTGATCAGGGCCTGACCGCCCCCAGGGCCTGTCTCGCAGATCACCCGAGGTGCGGGCCCCGCACCGATCTGCGAGACAGGCCCTTGAACGATCGTTCTCAAGGCGTTCGTGAAAGGACTGCACATGGGCAATGGAGCCGCGGTGCGGGAGACGGCCGTTCCGTCGTCGGTCATGCAGAAGGCGTTCGATCTGCTGCAAGTGTTCCATCACGGCCGCGTGTTGACGCTGAGTGAGGTGGCGCGCCGCGCCGGTCTGCCGAAGTCGACGGCCTACCGCGTCCTCGGGATGCTCGTCCAGGTGGGAGCGGTCGAACACGAGGGCACCGGATACCGGATCGCGTTCCGGATGACGGCCATCGGTGCGGCCTCGCCCGAAGGAGCGGTCCGCCACGTCGCGCTTCCGTACCTGCTGGATCTGCACCGGGCCGTCGGGCACACCATCCATCTGTGCGTCCTGCGCGGCCCGGAGGTCGTCTACGTGGAGAAGCTGTACACACCGCGGGCACGGCTGTTCGCCACGGAGGTCGGGATGACTCTGCCCGCTCACTGCACGAGCGTGGGCAAGGCACTGCTGGCCTACACGGACCCGGACCTGGTGGAGGCGACCACCACGGGCCGCCTGCGCGGGCTCACCGCGCGCTCGGTGCGGGATCCGGAACTGCTCCGTCGTGAGCTGCGACGTGTCCGGCAGCGGGGGGTCGCCACCGACGTCGAGGAGGCGGCGCCCGGACGGTCGTGTGTGGCCATGCCGATCGTCCTCGGCGGCGAGGCGGTGGCGGCGGTGTCGATCGGTTTCCCCACCGAACACGGATCGGCGGATGCGTTCGTGCCACCCCTGCGGCGGACGGTGTCGTCGATCGTCAGAGCACTGCCCGGTGTCCTGACGTGACGGGGGCAAGCTGGGCGGCCGACAGCAATCCCTGACGGTGTCTCCGCCGCGCCCGGCCCGGCAGCAAGGCAACCAAGTGCTCGTCGCACGACAGCTGACGAGCCACTTCGAAAGGAATCCCGATGTATATGCCACGCATTCGCTCCAGGGTCGTCACCCTGGTCGTCATAGCGGCGGGCGTCGTCGCGCTCAGCTCTGCGACCGCACTCCCCGCCAACGCGGCAACCAGGTACTGGACGGTCCAGGGGACCGGATCTACGCCGGCCGCGGCCAAGAAGGCCGCCGACAAGAAGTGCACCGATGCCGGGGGGCGCCCAGACCCGTGGGCAGGCTACGCGCAGACGTCCGGTGGCTGGACCGCGATTGAGCAGTGCTCCAAGTAGGGTCGCGGTTGACCTCGATCCGCATCGATGAGAATCGATGAGACACAGAACGGCACTTGACCCGCGAAAGCGCAGGTCAAGTGCCGTTTTGTGCTGTGCGTCAACGGGGACAGGGAAGACCGCGTGCGTGGTGTCGAAGGTGGAAGCCCGGACGTCGATCCAGCCGGTCCAGTGCACGGAAGCGCCCTCTCCGTAGTCGTTGAGGTGGCGTGGAGAGAGTAGGCCGCGGTCCGGCTCGTGACTGAGCGGTTGTGCCGGTTCCCGGAACACGCGCAGGGCCGGCGAAACGATGTGCCGGTTCCCGGAACACGCGCTTCGTCGGTCACGGTCTCGCGCCATAGCGTCTCCAATGCCACCAGCTCAGTCGGCGTCCCGATCGGCGCGCCGCTCGACGAGGAGGAGACGAGTGGCCACCGATGCCTTTCCGTCCCCGGCCCAAGCTCCAGAACGAGCCCCCGTGCTGATCGTGGGCGCCGGGCCCGCGGGCCTCACCACCGCGCTGGCGCTGGGCCGCATGGGCGTGCGGAGCATCGTCCTGACCCGCCACCTGGGGCTCGCGCACACGCCGCGTGCCCACATCACCAACCAGCGCACGCTGGAGATTCTCGCCGACCTCGGTGTCGAGGAGGAGGCGCGGGCTCGGGGCCGGGTGCTGGAAGAGACGCCGTACACCGTGTTTCTCCTGACGATGGAGGGCCCGGAGGTCGCCCGTACGACCGCCTGGGGCGCAGGCCTGAAGGACCAGACCCGGTACCGGCGGGCGAGCCGGCACCTGCCGCTGAATCTCTTCCAGCACGAGCTGGAGCCGGTCCTGGCACGGGCCGCGGTCGCCACGGGCATGGTCGACCTGCGCTACGGCCACGAGTTTCTCGGCCTCACGCAGGACGACGGCGGCGTCGACGCCACGATCGTTCTGCATGGGCGACGCCGTCCACCGGCACCCGCCGGCGAACGCGCTGGGCAGCAACACCTCGATCGCCGACGGCTACAACCTCGCCTGGAAACTGCATCTGGTGCTGACCGGAGTGGCCGACGCCGCGCTGCTCGACACGTACTCCAGCGAACGCGCCCCGGTCGGGCGTCAGGTCGTCGACCGCGCGTTCACCTCCGTGGGCCAGGTCCAGAGCATCGGTGCCACCATCGGGCTCCGGCCGGAGATGACGCAGGCCGAGAAGTGGGCCACGGTCCGTGCGCTCGACGACGCCACGGAGGAAGGAGCCCGCAGGCGCGCCGCGCTCGCCGAGGCGATGCGGCTCATGGACTACAACCTCAACGCCCACGGCGTCGAGCTCGGTTACCGCTACGCCGTCCCAGCGGCACACGACGACACGGGCGATGACCGCGGCACCGTCGACGAGCTGGACTACCGGCCCTCCACGGCGCCGGGGGAGCACCTGCCCCACGCCTGGGTGGAGTTCAACCGCCGCCGTATGTCCACGGTGGACCTGGTCGGGCAGGGCCGGTTCACGCTGATCACCGGCCGGCGCGGCGAGGTGTGGGCGGCGGCCGTGGACCGCGCGTCGGCGCTGTACGGCCTGCCCATCGTCGTCCGTGTGATCGGGTCGGACCGCGCCTACCGGGATCCGCTCGGTGAATGGGCGAGCGTGCGCGGCATCGAGGAAGACGGCTGCCTGCTCGTCCGCCCCGACGGACACATCGCGTGGCGCGCCCGCTCCGGCCCTGATCCGGACGCCCTTCTCGACGCCGTCGCCCGCACGCTCGGGATTCCCGCCCCCCAAGACGGCCGGGCCGCCGGAAAGACCTTCGCCACCGCAGCTCACTGACCATCCCCGACAACCTGAGGACCTGAGGAGAAACCACATGAGCCGCCTCACATCGCTGGGCTATGTCGTGGTCCGCGGTTCACTCGACGAGTGGACCCGCTTCGCCACCAAGACCCTCGGCGCACAACCCGGGCCGTCCGCCGCGGGCGAACTGCGCCTGCGACTCGACGAGTACGCGTACCGCATCCTCATCGAGGACGGCGAGCCCGCGGGCCCCGCGTCCTTGGTGGCACTGGGCTTCACCGTCCCGGACGCGGCCGCGCTCGCCGACCTGGAGACCCACCTCGCATCCCGTGGCGTCACGGTTCGCGAGGACGAGGACCTGCGAGCCCGCCGGGGCGTGGCGGGACTGCGGGTCTTCTCCGACACCGAAGGCAACACGATCGAGGCCGTCCACGGCCTGCCGCTCGCCGACACCCCGTTCACGTCCCCCCTGGGCGTCCGTTTCGTCACCGGTGATCTGGGGGTCGGGCACGCCTTCATGAACAGTTCGGGTGACGCGCGCGAGGCGGCCGAGTTCTACCAGCGTGAGCTGGACTTCAAGCTGAGCGACACGATTTCGATGGCCGAGCTCGGAGTGGAGGGGGACGGCTACTTCCTGCACTGCAACCCCCGGCATCACTCCATCGGCTTCGGCCGCGGCATCGGCCCCACCCCGGGGATGGATCACCTCATGCTCGAAGTCTCCGACCTCACCACCGTCGGCCGCATCATGGACACGATCAACGACGATCCCGACCACATCATCGTCACGCTCGGCGAGCACACGAACGACCACATGACCTCGTTCTACGTGACCACGCCGTCCGGTTTCCAGATCGAGTACGGCTGCAACGGCCTGGTGGTCGACGACGACACCTGGCAGGTCGCCCACTACGAGGAAATCAGCACCTGGGGCCACAAGTACATCCCGGCCGACGCCTGAACCGCCGCCCGAGGCGAAAGGAAAGCCATGCCCGCAACCGAGGCCCTGACCGAATCGGCGACCAGCAAGTACGTGCAGACGGCCAAGTGGAAGCTGCACTACAACGAGGCCGGTGACGGCCACCCGCTGATCCTGCTGCACGGCGGCGGAGCCGGCGCCAGCGGCTGGAGCAACTACTCCCGCAACATCCCCTTCCTTGCGCGCCACCACCGTGTGATCGCCATCGACATGCCCGGCTGGGGCAAGAGCGACACCGCCGTGCCGGGCGACCGCGACCACGTGGAGGCGCTGGAACTGGCCCTGGACGCCCTCGAACTGGACCAGGTCGCCATCGTCGGCAACTCACTGGGCGGAAGGACGGCGCTCCGCTTCACGGCGCACCATCCCGAGCGCGTCAGCCACCTGATCCCGATGGGCGCCCCCGCCCCGGGAGTCAACGTGCTCGGCCCGCCCAACGACAAGACGGACGGAATCCTCCCCCTGGTGCGCGCCTATTTCGACCCATCGCCGGCGAACTTCCAGGCGATGGTCGCGGCGTTCGCGTACGACCCGGCGCTCGCCGAGGACGCCGACCTCGCCCGCGCGCGGTCGGAGGCCGCGCTCGCCCGCCCCGACCACCTGGAGAACATGAGGCTCTCGCTGTCCAGCGGGGATCTCAATGGCCCGCCGCAGCTGTTCCAGGACCTGCCGCCGCTGCTGGCCGAGCTCACCGTGCCCACGCTGATCGTGCAAGGGCGGAACGACCGCGCCGTCCACTTCGAGAACGCGCTGCGGCTGATGGCGATGATTCCGTCCTCCCGGCTGTACCTCATCAACAACTGCGGACACTGGGCGCAGATGGAACACTCCGAGGAGTTCAACCGCGTCGTGCACGAGTTCATCTCGGCACACTGACCCCTCGGAACGGCCGGAATGCACGATCGTGCGGGCCGGCCGTTCCTGCCGGAACGCGCCCGGCTCCACAACCGAGCCTGCCATCCCCGTCACGCCTAGCCGTACGTCGTGGGCTACGTCAACGGCCTGAAGGGGGAAGAGGCGCGGCGCTGGTTGCGCCAGGAACCGAACACCCCTGTTCGGGCTGGCCGGCTTGAGGAACTCATCGACAGTGTCCGCGGCCCGGTCGGCGGTCCCTTCATCCCGGCTACGTCAACGGCCCGCACCCCGACCAGACCTGAACCCGAACCTCCGTACCGAAAGTAGACCTTCCGTGAAAACAAGGAATCTCGGAGAACTCCAAGTCTGCGCCGTCGGACTGGGAACCATGGGCTTCAGCCATGGCTACGGCCCGGCAACGAGTGAACCTGAGGCCGTCGACCTGATCCGCAAGGCGTTCGACCTGGGCTGCACCCTCTTCGACACCGCGGAGGCCTACGCCGACGGTGCCAACGAACGCCTCGTCGGCCGCGCGCTGGCGCCCGTACGCGACCAGGTCGTCATCGCCACCAAGTTTTACCTGGACGGCTCTCACACCCACACCGAGCTGGGCCGGAAGATCCGCGCCCACCTGGAGGCCTCCCTGGCCCGTCTCGGCACCGACCACGTCGAGCTGTACTACCAGCACCGGGTGCCCGACTCGATCCCCGTGGAGGACGTCGCGGCCGTCATGGGCGAACTCATCGCCGAGGGCAAAATCCTCGGCTGGGGCCAGTCCCAGGCCACCGAGGAACAGATCCGCCGCGCCCACGCCATCACTCCGCTGACGGCCGTGCAGAGCGAGTACTCGATCATGGAGCGGATGTGGGAGCGTGACGTCATCCCCGCCTGCGAGGAACTCGGCATCGGATTCGTCCCCTTCAGCCCCCTCGCCAGCGGCTTCCTCTCCGGCATGGTCTCGGCCGACGACACCTACACCGGGGACGACGCCCGCCGGGTCATCACCCGCTTCCATAAGGACAACGTCCGCGCCAACCAGCCCCTCGTGGACCTCCTCACCAGCTTCGCGGACCAGAAGGGAGCCACTCCGGCACAGATCTCGCTGGCCTGGATGCTGCACAAGAAGGACTTCATCGTGCCCATCCCCGGCTCCCGCAAGCTCCACCGCATCCAGGAGAACTTGGACGCCGCCGAACTCGACCTCACCGACGAAGAGTTCACCCGGATCGAGAACGAGCTGGCGAAGATCGAGATCCACGGCAACCGGACCGACGAGGACGTCATGAGCCTCAAAAAGCTCCTCGAGACTGATCAATGAGCAGTGTGCATCGTGAAGTTGCAGGTCACGGTTATGGTGTGCGCGGGGTTCCGGATGCTGGGGCTGGTCGCGGGCGGATGACTCCGGTGAAGATCGTCGGTCATCCTCGGCGTACGGGATGTGGCGTAGGAGGTCCAGCGGGCGGACTCCTCAGATCTGCCCTGCCTCGCGTATCCCGATGAGACGTCAACATCCCTTTGCCAGCTGTGTGTTGACGCATTGATCTTGTGAAATGCACAATTCGTGCGTTCCTGCACCCGGCCGCCCGAGCGGCTCCGAGGCCGGGCCGCATCGTGACGACACGTCTCACCCCAGTTCCAGGAGGAAACCCCCCATGCGCATTCCTGCTGTCCCTCGCGGACGCACGTATCTGGCCGGCCTGCTGCTGACAGGCGCGGTGCTGGCGGCGGCAGCCGGCGGCACGGCCGCCGCCTCCACCGCGGTGCCGACGAAGGCCTCCGCCGTGAAGAGCTCGGGCCCCAGCGGCATCTACCACGTCCCGATCCAGACCGGCGGCGGCCAGATCATTCACCCCCGGGGCTCGGCCGCCTAGGAAGAGCACTCACGCAGCAGACCTCCCTCGGTCAGGTGGCACAGGAACTCGCCCACCGCGACGGCCACCGGACCGAGGTGCCCGCTCCTCACACAGACGACCGCACCCCGGAAGACACCGTCTCACCCGACGGACGACGTTTCGCCGCTCCAGATCCCGCCGGTCGACCAGGTGCAGGCGCTGCTGCCGGGCGAAGTCGCGGGCGGGCCCGGAGATCCTTCCGTTGGTCACCATCACGACGACGTCGCCGCCGTGCACCGGCCGGCCGGCCGTCGGCTGAGGCGGTTTTCGGGTTCCGCTGCGTTCGTCGCGTGCCGCTTCGACGATCCGTGACCGGGGCGGTACGCGGTGGGATCGCGGGAGGGTGCAGGGTATGGAGACCTGGAGCGGATCATCGCTCGCCGGAGCGAACTGGGCGCGCTCGCTGAGGGGTTGGCCAAGCAGCTGCAGGAGGTCCAGGCCGAGCGGGACCGGGCCGAAGCGGAGACAGCCGTGGTCGCCTCACCGGTGCCCGCCCGGGTGGCGGGAAGGGCGGTCCTGCTGATCCCGCACCGCGCGAGGTCCCTGACGAGGCTGCGCTCACCATGCCGTACCTGATCGTCGGCACCGACCGGGTCGGCGTGGTCCCCGAAAGCGCTATTCGCCTGTTTCCCGCCGACAACGGCATAGTCGCAGTGGAGCTTCCCTTTTGCCGAGGGCAATTGGTGGAGTCCTTGTGGTGGCATCCTCTGCATGAACACGACCCCGCGCACACTTGGCTGCGCAGGACCGCGGCCGAGGCTGGTCGACTGGTCACCGCGAGCACGGGGCAGACCGCGTCCTCCGGCACGCCACGCACCTGATCAAGTCCGGGAGACCGACCTCGCGACGGTATCGATCCTGTCCATGTCCGGCATCGGCGATTTCGTGTTCCCAAGCCCCATGCTCTTGGGGAGAGTTGGTCGAGTTCAGGAACGGCTGGGGCTTGTCACCCCCCAGTGGTGCGCAGCATGTTGCAGGCGCTACGGGCTCCGGATGCCAGGCCGGTCAGCGCCTCGCGAGGCAGAGCGTGGGGACAGGAGTGAGTCCGTCACGGGACGGTGTCACACGCGCTGTTCGGCGAACCGGGCCCGGCGGACAAGGACCTCCCGGGATTCGGTCCACAGACCGACCAAGCGCCCCGTGAACCCGCCCGCCACTTCGGTGGAGAGATAGCGTCCGTCCAGGCGGGCGAGGACATCGGTGCCGGTTCCGTCACCGATGCCCAGTTCGATGTCGTCCGGTCCGTTCCAGGTCGGCTCCGTGGATCGGATGCGGAGGCTGACAGGGGAGCCGGGCAGCGGGCCGGAGCCGAGCGTCGTCTGGATCTGTCCGATGCGTGCGACGGCCGTGACTTCGCCGTCGGCGACGCGCAGTCCGTACCAATGAGCACCATCGAGCCGCAGCGCGAAGGTGAACGCACCCTCCCCTGGATCGACGAGGAAGTCGGCCTCCCAGTAGTCTCCGCCGACGCGGGTGAACAGGCCCGAGGGCTCGCCGGTCTCGCTCGGTGCGTGACGCACGACCACCCCTTCCGGCACGCTGTGGACGAACCGGTCGGGACGCTCCCCTGGCGAGACCCACCTGAGATGCAGTCCGGGCGAGGAGAAGTCGTCCTCGAAGTCCCGCTGCCCGGTGGGGACGCCTGCGCTCGCCGGCTTGAAGTGTGGCCAGTCCTCCACCCAGGAGACGTCGGCGAGGAACGTCTCACGCCCGTTGACGTGGAAGCGCGGACTGCGGCCTCGCGGCCGTGTGCCGAGATACACCGCTGCCCACGTCCCGTCGGGGCGCTCCACCAGATCGGCATGACCGGCGTTCTGGACGGGATGAGCCGTGCTGCGGTGGCTGAAGACCGGATTGTGCGGGGCTGCCTCGAACGGCCCGCGAGGACTGCGTGAGCGTGCGACCGACACCACGTGGCCCCGGTCGGTGCCGCCTTCGGCGATGACCAGGTACCACCAGCCGCCGCGCCGGTACAGGTGCGGCCCCTCGGAATGGGCCAGGCCGGTGCCGTGCCAGATCCACCGCGGCTGCTCGAGGAGCACGCCCCGCTCCAGATCGACCGCGACCTGCCTGATGCCGATCTCGGTCTCGGACCACGAGCAGTAGGTGACCAGGCACGTTCCCTTGTCGTCCCAGACCAGGTCCGGGTCGATGCCGTCGAGTTCGGTCAGGCACACCGGCGCCGACCACGGCCCGGTCGGGTCGGTCGCGTGGTAGACCTGATGACCACCGCGAGCATCGTCGATGTTCGTGGTGATCAGCCAGAACCGTCCCCCGTGATGGCGCAGCGTCGGAGCGTAGATGCCGCGACTCGACGGCGACCGGCCCGCTGGGAACTGGTCGTCCCTCGTCAGGGCGTTGCCGATCTGACGCCAGGACACCAGGTCCCGGGAATGCCAGATCGGGACGCCGGGGCTGTACTCGAACGACGAATTCGCCAGGAAGTAGTCCTCGCCGACCCGGCACACCGATGGATCGGGATACATCCCTGACAAGACCGGGGCGGTGGCCGCGTCGGCGCTCCTACCGCCTTCCGGCAGCATCGAACTCATGCGAAACACTTTCCTTGGTTCGAACCCGGGCTGATCGGCACCTGTTCGGACGTGTTCGGGTGGTGGTGCGTCACTGAGGCTCGGCCGCTGTGCCGGCCCGGCGGGCCGGGTCGTAGGCGCGTAGGAAACCGCACATGCCCAGGGTCTGCCGGGGCGGTTGGGCGATACGTGAGACGGTCGCCTTGTAAAGGTGGTTGAAGTCGCCGTTGCGCAGTGAATCGATCTGCCGCAGTGCCGCCTGTGCGGCGGCCAGCGCACCGTCGTCGACCGTCTTCTCCCAGGCGTCCAGGCGTGGCTGGACGAGTCGCACGGCTGCCGCGCAGAAGTCCTCGTAGGCCGAGCGGTTGCCGCGCCGCCACTGGTGCGTCAGCTCCTTGAACCCCTCGATGGCCAGGTCCCTGCGTGCCTGGGCGCGCTCGGGGTCGGGGGTCCCGTCGGCGTCGAGGAGCGAGGCCGCGTCCGGGTAGGTGTCGGGGGAGAGGTACTCGGGCGGGAAGGTCATGACTGCGTCGCCCGCCTCAGGAAGGCCGCTGTTCTGCATGACGACGATCACGCGCAGGTCTTCGTCGTTGATGGCGCGGTGGATCGTGCCAGGGGTGAACCAGACCGTGTCTCCGGGGTGCAGCTCGGTCGTCGTGTGGCCCTTGTAGTTGAGGGTCTCCAGCCGGCCGTGGCCGCTGACGACGACGTAGCACTCCGAGCAGACGAGGTGCATGTGGGGCGAGCCGCCGTGTTCGTCGTCCGCCGTGGGCCAGGGGTACACCTCGAGCTGGCTCAGTCCCACGGCTCCGGGGAAGTCGGGGAGGGCGGTCACGGCGCGAACCTCTGGGCGATCGGTTCGAGTTCACAGCGGTCCACCATGCGGTCGATGAACACGAAGCGGTGGCTCAGGGACAGGGTCTCACCGGGCTCGACCTTGATCTCGGTGTCGAAGGCGGGCGACGGGTTGAGGCAGGCGAAGGCACTGCTGCGGGCGAACCACTTCAGCGGGACGGCGGCCGTGGTGGTGCCGGCGTAGGCGAGGACCGTGGCACCGCCGTCGATCTCGTCGTGCTCGCCGGTGATGGCCGCCCAGGCGCCCCGGGTGCCCATAACGGCGTCGCCCTCGTGGCCTCCGTCGGCGATGACGTCCGCGCCGGTCCAGGCCCGGGGCCCGCGCCAGAACAGTCCCGTGTAGCCGGCGTTGGGGCGGCCGTGCGTGGTGGGGCTGCCCATCTCCAGAGGCTCGTGGTGGACGTTGGTCAGGGCGGTGGTGAAGTCCAGCGCCCAGACGCCGTCGTCGGTGTCGGCGCTGTGGAAGCGGAGGGTGCGGGTCTCGTCGATCCACACCTCGTCGCTGGAGGCGACCCAGTCCAGGGCCTGGACGACCGACACCTCGCTGCCGCCGGCGTCCTGCGGTTCGAAGGCGCGGTGCACCTGCCGGCCGTGGTTCTCACGCCAGACGTAGCCGTGGCCGGGTGCGCCCTGTTGGAAGGTGGGGCCGCCCCAGAAGTTGTCGCCGGACAGGTGGGACCAGGTCATCTGCAGGCCCTTGTGCCAGCGGTGGTCCCAGGGCCGGTAGACGCCCACGGGTGCGCCGGAGAGGGTTCTCAGTGGATAGAGGTAGGGCTTGGGGGACTCTTCGAGGGGGGTGTCCGGCCGGTAGACGTACGTGCCGAGGTCCGTGCCCGCGGCCGAGACCACGAACTGGGTTCCGGCGGCGTCGTGGTCGATGCGGAAGGGGGTCTCAGACACCGGTTCTCTCCTTGGCTGCGTGGTCCGGGGCGGCGCCGGGGCGACCGCTCATGGAGTGGTAGAAGGGGTTGGCCGCGGTGACCATGTCCGGGGTGACGGGGCCTCCGGTTCTCGCCGACTCGTAGAGGGCGGCGATGAAGGCCAGGACGCGGCGGCCGTCGTCGCCACTGGCCTCGGGGCGTTCTCCGGTGCGCAGCGACCCCAGCAGCACGCGCAGCTGGGCGGCGTGCGAACTGGCCTCGTCGTCGAGCGGTGCCCCGAGCTCGGCAGCCGTGGCGCCGGCCCGGTGGGGTGCGGGGGTCCACGTCCAGTGGGAGTTGTCGTAGCCGTAGAGGTGGGACAGCTCGACGGTGGCCTCGGGGAAGTCGAAGCGCAGGTAGCTGGTCTCGCGGGGGGAGAGGAGGCTGTTGACCATGGACACCATGGCGCCACTGGCGAAGCGGACCATCGCCATGGAGACGTCCTCGGTCTCCACGTCGCGGGCCAACGTGCCCATGGCGGCGCGGACTTCGGTCCATTCGCCCATCAGGGACAGCATGAGGTCCATCTGGTGGATGCCGTGGCCCATGGTGGGGCCGCCGCCTTCGGTTTCCCACTTGCCGCGCCAGGGGACGTCGAAGTAGGCGTCGTCCCGGTACCACAGGGTGTGGCAGACGCCGACCAGCGGAGCGCCGAGGCTGCCGGTGCGGATGTGCTCACGCAGGGCTCGGGCGGCGGAGCCGAACCGGTGCTGGAAGACGTAGGAGACGTAGGGGCCGCCCTCGCGCTCGTGGGCGGCGACGGCGTCGTACTCGGCCACCGAGAGGGTGGGGGGTTTCTCGCACCACACCGACGCGCCGGCGTCCAGGCAGGCGGTGATGGCCTCGCCGTGGGCGATCGGGGGCGTGCAGACGATGACCAGGTCCGGGTGCTGCTCCCGGAGCATCCGGTCGAGGCTGTCGTAGGCGGCGGGGATGTTCCAGCGGGCGGCGAAGGCCTCGGCGCGCTGTTGGTCGACATCGACGACCGCGATGACGGTGGCCTCGCCGCTCTGGGCCTGGACGGCGGGCATGTGGCAGCCGTCGGCGATGTTTCCGGCGCCGACGATCGCCACCCTCACGGGTTGGCTGTAGTCAGTCATGTGGCTCTTTCGTTGAAGCTCGGGCGGTGCCGTGGGCACGACACGGGGTCGTGGAACCGCTGACGAAGAGGGTCGGTTCGACCTGCCCAGCCCAGGGCGTGCACGCGCAGTCGTGTGGTCGAGGGGAACGGTGTCGATCAGATGAACCCTGCGCTCGCCGATGTGACGCGGCGGCAGCCTGAACGTAGTGAACGGTCACCTTTGAGGTCAAGAGTTGCGAGGTGATCGTTCACATTCAACTGCGAGAGCCACGCCCGCAGAAGGTCCGAGGGTGGCTCTACAGGGCCTGGCGAGGGGCCGGGCCGCTCGACCCTCGCGGAATGACGCGGAACAGATCGGCGACGTCGGCCACCGGCCCGGGCTCGCCGCGCAGGAGGGCGAGCAGCGACAGCATCGCCTGGCGGCCGACCTCTTCCTTGTGGGTGTGCACCGTCGAGATGGTCGGCGAGAAGTACCGGGTGAACTCCTCGTCGTCCCAGCCGAAGACGCTGATGTCCTCGGGGACCCGCGTACCGCGGTCCTGGAAGCCGCGGATCACGCCCATGGCGACATAGTCGTTGGCGGCCAGTACGGCCGTCACACCGGAAGCGGCGGGCAGGTCCCGAGCGGCCTCGTATCCGGAGCGCATCGACCAGTCCCCGTCGACGACGCCGTAGGACTCGAGGCCCAATCGCTCGATCGCCTCCAGGTAGACCGCCCGCCGGTTGCGCGCCGAGGCCCACTCCGGCGAGCCGGCGACGTGGAGGAACCGGCGGTGCCCCTGCTCGGCGAGGTGACGCAGGATTTCTTCGGCGGGCCTCCCGTCGGCCAGCCGTCCCCGGGCGTGCAGATCGTCGTCGTACTCGCCCAGCACCACGACGGGCCGCTGCCCGGCGCCCGGCCCGCCGGTCAGATCTCCCAGCGGCACCAGCGACAGCACGCCGTCGGCCTGCCGGGTGTCCAGCAGGGACAGCACGCTCTGCGCACGACGCGACTGACCACCCTGAAGACCGATGACGTCCGTCAGGTAGCCGGCCTCGTGCGCGGCGGCCGAAGCGCCCCTCAACAGGGGGATCGGAACGAAGCCGCTCAGTTCGGGCAGCACGATGGTGATCCGGTGGGACCGCTGCGTGCGCATGGACCGCGCCATGAGGTTGGGCCGGTAGTCCAGCTCGGCGACGGCCCGCTCGATCCGCGCTCGCGTCGTCGGCTTCATGCCGCTGTCGTTCTTCAGGAACCGGGACACGGTCTGGTGCGACACGCCGGCCCGCTCGGCGACCTCCCAGATGGTCGCCCGCTTCTTCTCCGAGCCGGCCCTCTCCGCGGCGGCCCGCCCGGCCTTTCGTACGCGCAGGGGACGTCCCGCCCGCTCGCACAGAGACTCCAGGAGCTCCGCACCGGACGCCTCCGAGGGCAGGCCGTAGGCACCGGCGAAGGCCCCGACCGCCGCCGCCAGGCCGTCGACATCCACCAGGCCGCGGGAAGCGGCTTCGGCGACGACCGCGCCGACGCGGGCGGCGTCGGCACGTGCGTGCAGCAGGTCGACGACGGTCCGCGGCACGGTGGTGACGGGCAGGCCGTCGATGACGGTGATGTCGTCGGCCTCCGTACGCGCGCAGTGCAGCACGACGTTCTCGTCGCGGGTGGAACGGCGTGTGGGAACGGTCAGCTCCACGCGACCGGCCTGCCGGTCGCCCAGTCCGTGCACCGCACACGCGGAGGTGTGTGACACGACGCCTGCGCCGGGGCCCTCGGCGGCGCGGTCCCGCGCCGGCGTCCTGGGATCCAGCCGCAGCCACGCGACCTTGATGCTCAGGTGCTCCGGCGGGGGAGAGGCCACCATGCGGTACACCCCATGACCGACGCTCTCCAGCGCCCCGGACCGTTCCAGCCGCAGGAGCTGCACCCCCTGCAAGCCGTCCAGCTTCGCCTGGGCGGTGGTCACCAGACCCCACTGACCGGCGGCCCTCGCCTCCAGCGCCTTCAACACGTCGGCCTGACTCATTCAGCAATGATTACACAGGTGCCGCGGTCAAAGATTTCAGTACATCAGTGCAAGGGAGGCGCGGAAACGGCGGGAGGGCGTACAGCGTCCTTGTGCCGGGCAAGGAGCGGTACGCCCTCCTGATCGGGCGGGCCGCGGCGCGGGGGCGCGGTCTACTTCGGTTGGAATTCCCAGACCGTGTTCGCGTCCTGCGTTCCCGTGTTCCACTTCGCCTGATCCGCGGAGTTCCCGTACAGGTAGCCCCTTCCCGCGGGGGTGTTCTTGACGCGGAGCCCGCCTGCCGGGACCCCTTCCAGGTCCCAGAGCGAGGTGTTCGAGACGGTGCCGGAATTCCAGACGACGCTGTTGTTGGTGGAGGCGGATTCCAGATAGTAGCGCCCCGTCCGCACGTTCTTGATCGTCCAGGATCCGGAGACATCCTTGGCGACGATCCAGTCCTGGTCGTCGTAGGTGGTCGCGGACGCGAGGATGACCGCACCCTCCGCATCGGTGTCGAGGTACTTGCTCGAGGACGTGTTCCTGAGCTTGTAGGTCGCGCCGCTGACGAGGTAGGCGACCCGCACGCATTCGCCGGCCGCCAGGGCGATGACGGTGTCCCCGGACACTGTGCTGTACGTCTTGGTGCCGGACTTGACCCAGTTGTCGTTCGCGTCGTACTGGCCGACCTCGACGGACCGTACGACGCCGATGGTTCCCGGCAGTGTGAACGTGGCCTGGGTCGTGGTGGTGAAAGCGAACTCGGCCGCACCGCGCCTGACGCCGAATGCCTGCGCACCGCTCGATGTCGTAAACGTGACGTTGACGCCGCCCAGGGTCTTGGTGGTGGTGGTGCTGGCGGTCGCGCTCCGGTTGAACGTCTGCAGGTTGGTGCCGCCGCGTTCCACCGGAAGCTTGCTGGCGAGGTCCCGGTGGATCTTGTTCAGCACGTGGTTGAGGCGGGCGACCTTGTCCGAGACCGCCTTGCGGGTGACGACCTTGGTGGTGGGGTTGAAGTCGTACAGGCCGTAGTTGCTGCTGCCCGTGCTGGAGTCCGGGTCCAGGGAGGCGTACAGATTGTGTGCGGTGTTGCCGGCGATGGCGTTGAACTTCTCGACGTCCGCCGCCGGGGTTCCTCCGAAGTTCTCCATGATCATGGGGAAGTTCTTCCCCTGGGCCCAGACGGCGTCCGTTCCGTAGTTGTAGAGCGTGTCGAGGCCCGTGGTGTACGGGTCCTTCCCGAAGAAGTCGATGGTCGCCGTCCCCTGGGCCCTGCGGGCCTCGTTCTCGGCGACCGGCACCGTGTCCCCGCTGCCGGCGATGTTGACCCGGGTGTACACCGAGTAGTCCGACTGCTTGATCACCTGTCCCAGCTGGGTCAGGTAGTCCAGCAGCACGTCCTTGCGGAACTTCGTCGCGTCGGTGTACCCGCCGCTGTTCCAGCGGTTGGTGCTGTAGGTGCTGTAGCTCCGGTCGAGGGACGAGCCGCCCTGCTGCTTCGCCACGTTCGGTTCGTTCAGCACCTGGATGCCGACGACGGTGTGAGCGGTGTCGGCGGACGCGAGGTGGGCCATGAGCCGGCCGAGTACGTACTTCTCCCTGGCGAGCAGGTTCGGGTCGGTCTTGTCCAGGAGTGGGTTGCCGTTCAGGGTCAGCTTGGTGCCGTCGGGCCTCACCACGCACTGGTAGTCGTTCAGCACGTAGGCCGGCATCCGGGGCGCCAGGGAGGCACCGGTCGAATCGTGGCCGAACCACAACAGTTCCAGCTTGAGGCCGTACTCCCCGCACCAGGCCAGGTACCGGTCGATGTCGGTCCAGTCGAAAACGTCCTTCGAGGTCTCGACCTTCGACCACCAGATCGGGATGTTCACCACGTTGAACCCGTCGTCGCGGATCATGCCGAGCACCGGCTTCAGTTGGGTGTCCGTCCAGCCGAACGTGTACTTGTGCTTCTCGTACCGGAACTGGACCCCACTGTGGAAGAAGGGCTTTCCGTCGACCATCAGGGCGATCTTGTCGTACGTGGACCTCGATGTGTCGACGTAGGACACCACGGTGCCGGCCGCGGCGGCCCGCGGGAGACCTCCGACGAGGTTCAGTGCCATGCTTCCGAAAGCCGCCGCCCCGCTGGTGGCGAGGAATCTGCGGCGCGACCAAGAGCCGGGGTTCGACTTCATTGCGCTACCTCCGTGTGAGGTGATCTTGGGCCGGATAGTGAACGATCACGATTAGGGGTTCGACGGCGCCCGTCAGGGATCTTCGAGGCAGGGGTGTCGAGCGCAGCGCAATCCAGCCGACAGGCGGCACTGAGCCCTGGCTGTCAGAGGCTGACCGAAGCCGACGATGGCGGACATGAGACTGGCTGAAACGCTTGTGTGTCAATGGTGTGAACGGGGAGAGTCACGTGGTAGCCCGGAACGGGTAGGCTCCGGTCGTGCCGGTGGGGCCCTGCGAAGTGAACGATCACCCGCAGACGTCTTGACCGCTTAGGTGAACGATCACTAAGTTGCCCCTGCTGTTCTCGGACATCTCATCTTTCCCGGCACTTCGTGGCTTTCCCGTGCGGCCCTCGGGCCGAGCCGCGGCCGGGCCCCCTCCTCCCCGCCGGGCACCGGTCGGTATCACCAAAAGATCAAGGGAGATCACGTGTATACGGTCATGCGCAGAACGGGCCGTCGGCCCCGAAGATGGGCCGGCTCCCTGGCCGCCGGCATCCTGCTCCTCTCGGCCTTCCTCACAGCTCCGGCCGCCTCGGCCGCCGAAACCCCGGGCGCGACGTTGATCAACGAGACGTTCGACGCTCAGACGACCCCCGCGAACTTCGGGTTTCCGGCCGGTGCCGCCATCAGCAACGGCGTACTGAACATCACGACAGGCATGGCGAACTACACGACCTCCGTGCGGCCGTTTGCGTCGTCCGTCACGCAGGAGAAGACGCTCGATCTGCGCTTCGACTGGAAGACGGGCATCTCCAGCACCGCGATGAAGACCGGTCTGGAGCTGCGCGACAACGCCGGACACCTCGTCTTCGGGCTGGCCGCGACCTCGGCGGAGCTCCGCTACGCCGTGACCGGACCCGACTCGGACTCCTCCTCCGCCCCGGACGCGCTCAATCCCACCTGGACCCGGATCAGTTTCGACCGCACCAAGTGGTACACGGTCGATCTGCACATGGACTTCACCCTCCGTAAGGTGCAGTACACGATCACCAGCAAGGAGGCCGCGCCGATCGTGCTGGCTTCCGCCACGGGGAGCATCACGGGGACGAACCTGGCGAAGTTCGTGGCCTGCAACTACTACGGAACCGGCGTGCAGTCGATCGACAGCTTCCGGCTGACCCGCCCCGCGAACCCCGCCTACGGAAACCTCTCCGGCTCGTCCGTCTACGCCTTCGGCGACAGCATCGTCTGGGGACACAAGTACTCCCGCAGCTTCATGAACTTCCTCGCCGAACGTGAGGGCATGACGCTGACGAAGTCGGCGGTGAACGGTGCGACCGTGGGTCCGACCAGCAACCAGATCCTCACCCAAGTGAAGAACGCCAGCGCACAGGCACCCGACTTCGTCGTCTTCGACGGCGGTACGAACGACGCCGCCCAGATTTCCGACCTCCACACCTACACGGTCGGCACCGTCAGCGCCTCCCAGGACCCCGCCACGTTCGACACCGGCACGTACGCCGGAGCGCTCGAGACCACCATCCGCACGATGCGGCAGAAGTGGCCGACCGCCCAGCTCGTGTACGTGGCCGCGCACAAGATGGGCTCGCGGGACTGGGACACCCAGCTCGCCCTGCGTCAGGTGTACCTGCAGGCCGCCCAGAAGTGGGGCGTCACGGTGGCCGACGTCTTCGCGGACACGACCCTCGACACACGCGTCGACGCGCAGCGGGTGGCGTACACCTTCGACGACCTCGTCAACACCTTCCCGGGAAGTGGCGGAACCGGTACGCACCCGAACATCGCCGGCATCACCGACTTCTACGTGCCGGTCCTCACCTCGACACTGTCCCAACTCGCCGACTCGACAACGCTCAAGGCGCGGCACTCGGGCAAGTGCGCCGACGTGGTCGGCTCTTCCACCACCGCCGGGGCCGAGGTCCAGCAGTGGAGCTGCTCGGGCAGTGGCAACCAGCAGTGGCAGCTGCACACCGTCGGTGGCGGCTACTACCAGATCCTCAACGGTCACTCCGGCCTGTGCCTGGACGTGTCCGGCTCCTCCACGGCGGACAAGGCACCGATCGTCCAGCAGACCTGTGACGGCCGCACCAGCCAGCAGTGGCAGCTGCGCGCCACCGGCACCGGCTACTTCGAGATCGTCGCCCGTCACTCCGGGAAGTGCCTCGACGTGGACTCGGCCTTCACGACGGACGGGGCCCGGCTGCTGCAGTACACCTGCTGGAACGACGAGTTGCACACGAACCAGCACTGGACTGTGCAGGTCTGACATGAGGAACGCGTGCCGTCCGGTGACGGCGGACTCGGCGACCAGCCGTACAGCCCGGGTACGGGCCGTGCGGCTGGTCGAGTCGGGCGATCCGTGCCACAGCCGTACTCGCCCAGCGGAGGTGGGGAGCGTCGGCGAGACGACCCAGAGCTCAGAAAGAGGCTGCCGCAGCTTGCCCGGCAGTACAGTACCGACGGGCATGCGGGGCGAAGAGAGGCGGCGGGGCAGACTGTGGACGCAGACCAGAGGCCGGAGCGATCGGAGCCGGACGTGAAGCGGTCGAAGCCTGTGAACAAGAAGCGGCCCACCATCCTTGACGTCGCGGCGCACGCGGGCGTGTCCCATCAGACCGTCTCCCGCTTTTTGCGGGGCAACGGAGGGATGAAGCCGCAGACGGTGGCCCGCATCGAGCAGGCCGTGGCCGAGCTGGACTACCGGCCGAACCTGGTCGCGCGGTCGATGCGTACCCGCAAGTCGAACCGCATCACCGTGGTCCTGCCGACCATGACGACCTTCGTGCCCTCGAAGATCCTGCGCGGAGCGTCCGCGGAGGCGCAGGCGGCCGGTTACATGCTGGACATCGTCGGGCTGGAAGGCGACGAACGAGTCCGGGGGGACCGTGTCCGTGCCCTGCTCGACTCCGGTCAGGCCGATGGAGTGCTGACCTTCACCCCCATCGGCGATGTCCACATGCTGGGGCTCGAACACACGCCCACCGTGGTCATAGGCGAGTACGACGACCAGATGCGGTCCCACGGCATCACCGCCGACGGTGAGCCGGCCGCCAAGATCATCGACTACCTCGCCTCCATAGGTCATCGGCGCTTCGTCCATGTCGCCGGCAGCACGGACTGGATGTCGGCACGCAAGCGACGCGAGGTCTACCTGCGGACCATCGCCGAGCGGGGCCTGGAGAACTACGCCGTCATCGACGGCGACTGGTCCGTGCGCTCCGGATACGACGCGGCCCAGAGCCTGTCGGCGGATTCCGGGGTCACCGCCGTTCTCGCCGCGAACGACGACGTCGCCATGGGTGTCATCCGCGGTTTCCAGGACCGTGGCTGGCGGGTCCCGGAGGACGTGAGCGTCTTCGGCTGGGACAACCAGGAGTTCACCGCGTACTTCAACCCGTCCATCTCCACCGTGGACCTCGACCGCGAAGCCATGGGCCGGCAGGCCATGAAGGCCTTGCTCGCTCGCATCCGCCAGGAGGCGGAGCCGGAGCTCCACCTGGAACTCGACTCCCGCCTTGTGCTGCGTGAATCGAGCGGACCGGCGAGGACCGGCCGCGCCATCCCGTAGAACGGCCGGCCCACCACACACTCGAACCACCGACGTTCGCCGAACGGGCACCCCTGTGTCCCGTACTGGCCGGTCACGCGGTCGCCGCGGCATGTCCGCGCGGCCCGTCCCCCTGCCGTACCGGGCCGGAACCGGTGAACTGCCACTGAGTGCCCAAGCGTTACATACAGAGCCTTGACCGAGATGTGGTCCGTTACTACGCTCGCCGCAGTGAACGTTCACTATCGCTGACGTCACTCGGATCTCAACTCGGTGCGGTGCTCGCGGTCAACCGGCGCAGCAACTCGGAACTCCGAGAACAAGGTTCAAGCGCACGTTCACAACAACCCATGTCAGAGCCGCCGCAGTCCGCCCGAGAGTTCGACGAGTCGGGGCGGGCGACCCTCCACACGGACCGCAGGTAACTTTCGCGGACCGGAGAACAGCCGAGTTGAGCCCCGCCGCCGCGCGGCGAGACGGACGGCGTCGGAAGTCGGCTTCCTGACACGACGGACCCCCAGCCCGGGCGCACCGCCCAGGTATGGCAGCAGAGGAGCCCTCAACATGAACCACTCTTCCCGCCTGACCAGACGGACGCTCCGTGCGGTCGGGCTGACCTGTTCGGTCTTCGCCCTGACCCTGTCCACGGGCTGTGCCGGAGACTCCTCCGGGAGCGACGGCGGCAAGACCGTCATCCGGTTCAACTGGTGGGGATCGGACTCCCGGCACGAGATGACCAAGCAGATGATCGCGGTGTTCGAGAAGGAGCACCCGAACATCGACGTCCAGCCCGAGTACTCCAACTGGGACGACTACTGGAAGAAGCTGTCGACCGGTGCCGCAGCCGGTGACATGCCCGACGTCCTGCAGATCACCGACCCGTACATGTACTCCTACATCGACAACGGGCAGCTGATGGACCTGAAGAAGGTCAAGGACGTGCTGCACACGGACAAGCTGCCCGCGAACTCGATGGCGATGACGACCGTGAAGGGCGGCCTCTACGGCGTTCCGGCCGGCGACAGCGGCTTCGGCATCGTCGCGGATCCGGTGGCGTTCAAGCAGGCCGGCGTGCCTCTCCCGGACGACACCAAGTGGTCGTGGGACGACTATGTGAAGACCTCCGCGGCCATCTCCAAGGGCAAGAAGGGCCTGGTCGGCACTGCGATGCCGCTCTACACCAACGACCTGGGCACCTGGCTGCGGCAGCACGGCGAGGACTACTGGACCAAGGACGGCAGCAAGATCGGTTTCTCCGAGGAGACGGTGGCGGCCTACTGGGAATGGGTCGTCAAGCTGCGTGACAGCGGTGGCACGACCAGCCCGGACGCCGCGATCGAGCAGTTGTCGTCGGGAGCCGGTGTCGAGCAGGGCCTGGTCGCCCAGCACAAGGCTGCCATGAGCGACCTGTCCGTCACCCAGCTCGGTGCGATCGAGGGCGCCGGCGGACGCGAGACCAAGCTGCTCCTCTTCCCCGGCGAGGACGGAGCCACCCAGGTCGGCGCCTACACCAAGCCCGGCATCTTCTACGGCGCCTCCGCGCGGACCGAACACCCCAAGGAGGCCGCGCAGCTGCTCGACTTCCTGGTCAACTCGCCCGAGGCGGCCAAGATCCAGAAGTTCGACCGCGGCGTTCCCGTCAACCCCGACGTGCTCAAGGCGATCACACCCGAGCTGTCCCCAGTGGAGAAGCGGATCGCCGACTACCTGCAGCGCGTCAACGCCCTGAAGCCGACCGCGGTCCACATCCCCAACGCGAAGGCCGGTCCCGCTGTCCCCGACATCTTCCAGCGCCTCAACGAGGACGTGCTGTTCAACCGTCTGTCGCCGAAGGAGGCAGCCAAGAAGTTCATCTCCGAAATCAAGTCCCAGCTCTGAGCAGCCACTTGTAGTAGCCCTTCCGGAAGGAATCCCCGCCGTGTCCGATCCGCGCACGAACGATCCGCGCATGCACACCTTTCGCCGTCGACTGCCCGGAGTCGTCTACGGCGGGGACTACAACCCGGAGCAATGGCCGAGGGAGGTGTGGCAGGAGGACGTCCGGCTCATGCGAGCCGCAGGCGTGCGGCTCGTGAGCCTGGGCATCTTCTCCTGGGCCATGCTGGAGCCGGCCGACGGCCGGTTCGACTTCTCCTGGCTCGACGAGATCATGGACCTGCTGTGGGCGAACGGCATCCACGTCAACCTCGCGACGCCGAACGCCGCGCCGCCACCGTGGCTCGCCACGGACTTCCCCGAAACACTGTCGGTCGACCGGCAGGGAGTGCGGCACGGCATCGGGAGCCGGGGGCACTTCTGCCCGTCCTCCCCGGTCTACCGGGACCGCAGCCGGCGCATCGCCACCGAGCTGGCCGAGCGGTACGGGAAGCACCCTGGTCTGGCCATGTGGCACATCGGCAACGAGTACCACTCCGACTGCTTCTGCGACCGGTGCGACGAC
Organism: Streptomyces sp. A012304; assembly: GCF_026008495.1. Lineage (GTDB taxonomy): Bacteria > Actinomycetota > Actinomycetes > Streptomycetales > Streptomycetaceae > Streptomyces. The sequence continues at coordinate 8,323 of NZ_BQUN01000187.1, read as the reverse complement.
CGCTTCCGCGCGTGGCTGCGGCAGCGGTACGGCACGCTGGATGAGCTCAATCGCCGGTGGGGCACGGCATTCTGGAGCCAGCGCTACAGCGACTGGTCCCAGGTGCACCTGCCCCAGCCCGTGCGCGGCTGGGTCAACCCGTCCCGCGAACTGGACTTCTCTCGCTTCACCTCCGACCTCCTGCTGGAACTCGTCACCCAGGAGCGCGACCTGCTCCACGGGATCACGCCGGACGTGCCGGCCACCACCAACTTTTTCGGGTGCCGGCTGACCGACAGTCACCGGTGGGCGAAGGAGCTCGACGTCGTCGCCTTCGACTGCTACCCCGACCCGGGCAAGCCCCACTCGATGGCCGTCGCCGCCTTCCAGTACGACCTGATGCGTTCCCTCGGCGGCGGCCGGCCCTGGATGCTGATGGAACAGGCCGCCGGCGCGGTGAGCCAGTGGAAGACCAACCAGGTCAAGCAGCCGGGCCGGATGCGCCTGGGCTCCTACCAGGCCGTCGCACATGGCTCCGACGCGGTGATGTTCTTCCAGTGGCGGGCCTCACGCCAGGGGCAGGAGAAGTTCCACTCGGCGATGCTCCCGCACGGTGGCGAGAAGACCCGGACGTGGCAGGAGGTCAAGGCGCTCGGCAACGAGCTGCGCGCCATCGACGAGGTCGCCACGGCACGCACCGGCGCGCAGGTCGCGATCGTGTGGGACTGGCAGAACTGGTGGGCCGTGGAAGGCTGCGCCCACCCCGACAACACCTTCGACTACCGGGACACCGTCGCCCGGCACTACCGGGCCCTGTGGCACAGCCAGGTCGCCGTCGACGTCGTCACCCTCGACGACGACCTGTCGCCCTACCGCGTCCTGGTCATCCCCAACCAGTACCTGATGTCCCGCCACCACAGCGCGGCGGTACGGAAGTTCGTGGAGGACGGCGGCCAGCTCGTCGTCTCGTACTTCTCCGGGATCGTCGACGAGGACGACCGGATCGTCGAAGGCGGATACCCGGGGGCCCTGCGCGAGATCATCGGAGCGCATGTCCAGGAGTTCTCCCCGATGCCCGCCGAGGCCACGGTGCCGGTCCAGGCCGCAGCCGACCAGACCGCGCTGAACGGTTTCCTCGCGTCCGCCTCCGTCTGGCAGGACGACCTCGAAACGGAGACCGCCCGACCGCTCGCCGTCTACCGCAAGGGCCATCTCACCGGCAAGGCCGCGGTGACCGAGCACGAACTCGGCCAGGGCCGTGCCGTGTACATCGGCACACGTCTGGACGACGACGCCCTCGAGGCCCTGGTACGGCACGTCCTGGACCAGGCCGGGGTGCGACCGGTGCACGCCGCACCGCGGGGTGTCGAGGTCACCGAGCGACGAACGGAGACCAGCACGTACCTGTTCCTGCTGAACCACCGGCAGGACAAGGTGACCGTCACCCTTGACCGCTCCGGCACCGACCTGATCACCGGACACCGCCTTCAGGCCGGGGAGACGCTCGTCCTCGACGCGGCGGACGTCGCCGTCGTGCGCAGTTCACCGGCCACGTCACTTCCCTCCGAGCCGCCGTCGGGCGGCTCCTGAATTCCGCACCCGCTCCAAGAACCCGAGGACGATGACTGTGCTTCGCAGACCCCTGAGCCGGGCGGCCAGAAAAGAAGAACGGACCGCATGGGTCTTCCTGCTGCCGTGGTTCGTCGGCATGGCCGGCGTCACGCTCGGTCCGATGATCGCCTCGCTGTACTTCTCGATGACGGACTACAACCTGCTGAGCTCTCCCGAGTGGGTGGGCTTCGAGAACTACAGCAAGATGCTCGACGACCCCCGGTTGCGACAATCCCTGAGCGTGACCTTCGTCTACGTCGCCCTCAGCGTGCCGCTGCTGCTGGCGGTCGCCCTCGCCCTGGCGATGGTCCTCAACCGGGGCATCAAGGGGCTGGCGTTCTACCGGTCCGTCTACTACCTGCCGTCGCTCCTGGGCGCCTCGGTCGCGGTGGGCATCCTGTGGCGACAGGTCTTCGGCACCGACGGCTTGGTGAACAAGTTCCTCGGGCTGTTCGGCATCCACGGGCCAGGCTGGATCTCCAACCCGGACACCGCGCTGTACAGCCTCGTCGTCCTGCACGTGTGGACCTTCGGCTCCTCCATGGTGATCTTCCTGGCCGGTCTGCGGCAGATACCCGAGCAGTACTACGAAGCCGCCGCCCTCGACGGCGCGGGCCGCTGGCACCAGTTCCGGCACGTCACCTTGCCGCTGCTCACCCCGATCATCTTCTTCAACCTCGTCCTGCAGATCATCAGCTCGTTCCAGTCCTTCACCCAGGCGTTCGTCGTCAGCGGCGGAACGGGTGGTCCCTCGGACTCGACCCTCTTCTATTCGCTGTACCTGTACGACGAGGGCTTCGGCCGACTCCACATGGGCTACGCCTCGGCCATGGCATGGCTGCTCGTGGTCATCGTCGGCGTCCTGACCGCGATCAACTTCTACTTCAGCAAGAGATGGGTGTTCTACGGTGACGGTAAGTGAGATGACACTCCTGAAGGCCGAAGACACCCCTTCGCCCGCGCCCGCTCCTTCTCCAGCCGCGCAACGCCGCCGGCGGGTGGCCCGCATACGGGCGATCCTCAAGCACGTCGTGCTGATCGCCTTCGGGCTCGTGATGGTCTACCCGCTGCTGTGGATGATCGCCAGCTCGGTCAAACCCGACGCCCTGATCTTCCGTGAGCCTTCCCTGCTGCCCACGGACACCGACTTCGGCCACTACTCCGACGGCTGGAGCGCGCTGTCGCACCCGTTCGGGCTGTACCTGCTGAACTCGGCGATCGTCGTGCTCGGGGCGCTGCTCGGCAACCTGGTCAGCTGCTCCATGGCGGCCTACGCCTTCGCACGGCTGAAGTTCCGCGGGCGGGCGTTCTTCTTCGGCATGATGATGCTGACCCTGATGGTGCCGGTCTACGTACTGATCATTCCGCAGTACGTGATGTTCTCGAAGATCGGGTGGGTCAACACGTTCCTTCCGCTGATCGTTCCCAAGTTCCTGGCCACGGATGCCTTCTTCATCTTCCTGATGGTCCAGTTCTTCCGGGGTCTGCCCACCGAGCTGGACGAGGCGGCCAAGATCGACGGAGCCGGGTACTGGCGCATCTACTTCCGCATCCTGCTGCCGATCTCGTTGCCCGCGCTGGCCACCACCGCGATCTTCACCTTCATCTGGACGTGGAACGACTTCCTCAGCCAGTTGATCTACCTGACCAAGCCGGAGCTGCAGACGGCGCCCGTGGCCCTGCGCAACTACGTGGACGCCACCAGCGGAGCCTCCTGGGGATCGCTGTTCGCGATGTCCGTCGTCACGCTGATCCCGGTCTTCGTCGTCTTCCTCGTCGGCCAGCGCTACCTCGTCAAGGGAATCGCCACCACGGGAATGAAGTAGCCCTCGGACCGGAGTGCTCGGTGAATGGCTTCGCCACGGCCGACGGGCGTCATGCGGGAACGTCCGGCGCCACCCTCGCGCTGGTCCCAGTTCCTCCGGCGCGAGGGTCCGGTCCAGCCCGTTCGGATCGTCCACGAGCTTGTGATGGGCTTGGGACAGACCGAGCTTGACGGAGAGGCGGTCCGGGAACAGGAGGCGACCCCGGACAGCGCTCTGCATGATGCCCATGGCCAGGATCGTCCACCTTGCGGCACACGGCCTCACCCATCCGAATCGCTGGGCTGCCGGACTCGCTCTGCACGGCGGTTCACTGGGGACGGCCATGCTCACTTCCAGCGGGGTCCTCGCGGACGGGGCCTTCTCCGGTGTCGACCTGGTCGTCCTGAACGCTTGCAGGACGGGCACGCACGAAGGCACCGGTCGTATTGTGCAGACCTTGCGCAGCGCCGGGTCCGCGTTTCTTGCCCGCGGCGCAAGAGCGGCTTGCTTCTCCTTTTCATCATCTCGGTTGTGAAGTATTTAACATGCAGGCTGCCCGGATTACTGTCGCGCGACGTCTGCCTTTCGGTCTCCGTGAGTACCTTGTCCAGGCAGTCGCGGGCTTCCTGCCAGGTGGCAAAGGCCAGCCGTTTCTCTTTTCCTGAGGAGTCGGTGTACCGGGCCTGCCAGCGATGGCCTCGGCCGTGATCCGCAGACGGGTGGAGAGGCTGCTGTGGCGTGCCGCATCGGCACGGTGCGTCACCGCGCTCTGGTTTTGGATATCGCTTGGGCCAGCGGTCGAACGGCTCGATTGGTTTGCTCATATGCCCTGCCCACGAAACTGAGCTGCGTGCTGTACCTGTCGCCGACCCTTTCGTACTGGCTTGGCGACGTGCGCGACGGCGCTGTTGCTGCCCGCCGGGGCGATGCTGTCCGCTACAACCAGTAGTTATGCACAGCTGTTCATGGTGCACGCAAAGGTGTGACGGTCGAGTCGCCGTGTGCCAGCACGTGAACCGTCACCGGAACCGCGACTCCTGTCCCTGGGTATGCAAATCCGTCGCCTCAGAGAGGAGCGGGGATACAGCCTGGAAGAACTCGCAGAGGGCAGCGGGCTGAGCTTCCGCGGCCTCATCTATATCGAGCACGGAAAGCGCAGCCCCAGTGTTCTTACACTCTTGGATATCGCTGCGGGGCTCGATGTGGAACCGGGAGAGCTCGTCAATCACATCACCCGGGAAGAATCCGGTAAGTCTGCCCCTGAGGGTTCGAGGTGACAATCCGAGGATCGTGATTTCGGCAGGCGTGCTGGGGTCGCGGCCTGTACACGCTGTCTGGCGGTTCCTCCTGAGGCCTGCGCGTGTGGTGTGCAGGAAGCCGCCGAGGCGCCCAGTCCTTTGTCGTACTGCCGTGCGTGGCGGCCGGTTGTGGTGCCGACTGTGGGCGCTTCCCTTCGGTCCCTCTTCCGGCCGCGCCAGGTCTCGGGGGCGTCGTTGTGCCTGGCTTGTCTGTACGCGGAGAACTTCCGGATTTTCGGTTCGATGCCGAGGAAGGACGGCGACACAGACGCCAGCTTGTGTCTGGAGTTCGGTCCCGCCACGAATGTCCTCGTCGGCGAGAACGACAGCGGCAAGACGGCCATCATCGATGCAATCCGGCTCTGCCTACTGACTTGCGGGACGCGGAGGCGGAGCTGCGCTCGGGCCGGGGATCGAGGCTGTCGCAGATCCTCGCCGGCTACCCGGCCATGCGCGCCCAGGGCGAGGACGACTTCGACGAGGAGAGTGACAGCGCCAGCACCCTGGTCGGAATCCTGCGCCGCGCGGAACACCACATCAGCGACAACGATGCGGTGAAGGCGGCCCGGAACGACATCAACACCGCTACCTGCAGAAGTTCTCCATCGGCTCGGACGTCCTGCGCGGCGAGATCGGAGTCGGTGGCGACGCCACCCTGGCCCGCGCTCTGGAGCGGCTGGAGCTCACTCTGTTCGCGGGCACGGGGGAGTGGACCCGGCACGGCCTGGGCTACAACAACGCCCTGTTCATGGCGGCCGAACTGCTCCTGCTCGGAAACAGCTCTTTCGCGCCCCTGCCGCTGATCGAGGAACCCGAAGCGCACCGCCAGGCATTCGAACTGGCCCACCGGATCGGCAGGGACGGCCTGTCGGCCGGCGCCCTGGAGGGCTCCCCGACTTGTACGGAGTGATCACCAGCGGCCGCCAGCCGGTCGGTATCGGCTCGGCGTGGTGGGGCCTCGCTTCCCCGGAGCCGGCCGCGTCGAAGACCGAGGACACGTGGCGGGCGGCCGACCAGCCGGCGGCCCCGGCAACGTACCGGCGGTCCCGGGGCATGAACCTGGCGCCCAGCCGGCTCGGCCGGACGCTCCAGACGTGGCGGATGCTGGGGCTGATCACCGCGAGCTCCTGGGACTTCCGCAGGCTGATGCGGGGATTGCCTCGCCGGTCGTACCCGAGCCCCGGCCCCGCCTTCGTCGCACGCCGCGGCCCGGTCGGAGCCAAGCCGCTTCCGCACGCCACCGTCAGACAGGTACGACTGCGACCTCGGTCCGCGGCACCGCCGTCATTGAGGCCACCCGCGAACCGACCGGCCCCGGTTCGCGCCCACCGCCGCGTGCTACCTGAGATACGCGGCGAGCGGGAGGTTCTGGCGGCGCACGTCACCGGCGACGAGCCCTGCGATCCGCTGGGCGCCGTAGGTGTCGAAGTGGGTGTGGTCGTTGCAGAAGAAGGTGCCCAGGGGACCGCTCCCTCCGTAGTCGCCGTTGTTCGGGCAGAAGCGCAGACTGTTGTAGAGCGAGACACTGAGCGTCTGCAGGTCGATGACCGGCGCCCTGGTGGCGGATCCGGCCGCGAAGGTCTCGCCCACGAAGCCGCGGTTCTTGGTCGCTGTGCCACCGGAGCAGGTGATGGCGGCCACCGGGGTGAGCAGCACCGGGTGCGCGCCCCGGGCCAGGGCGGCCTGCGCCATCATGGTCATCAGCTGTTGGTACCTGGCCGGGCCGACGTGCCGGGGGCAGGCCGAGGAGGAGTCGTTGATGCCGAACTGGATGAACAGGTAGTCACCTGCCTTCATTCCGGTGCTCGAGTTCAGCATCGCCTGCCAGCGGGACGAGTACGAGGTGGACGTGAGGCGGCACTCACCGTCCGAGCCCTTGGTGCCGCTCACGTTCCCCTCGTACAGCCAGGTCTGGATGCTCCGGCCTCCCACGGCCTGGTTCTTGACGGTCACGTCACTGTTGAACAGGGCGTCGAACTGGCTGCCCCAGCCGACCGGACAACGGCCGGAGCTCGGGTTGGCCATGGTGGAGTCGCCGGCCAGCCACACGGTGACCGGGGCCGCGGCCGGGGCCTGGGCCTGGGAGGCGCTGGTGCAGTTCGTGGCGACGCGGTCCGCCGCGGATGCGGCGCTGACACCGACGCTCGACAAGGCGATCAGGAGCGCGGTCGTGATGAGAATCCGTAAGTTCCTCAATGGGTCCCTCCTTGGGACTGGCGCCGGGCGTCGGTCAGCGCAGGTACGCGGCCAGGGGCAGGCGCTGCTCGCGGATGCTCTGGAGCACCAGCCCGCCCATCTGGCTCGCGCCGTACTGCGAGAAGTGGGTGTTGTCCGTGACACCGTCGACGGAGGAGCGCAGGAAGAGCTGCGCGGAGGCGGAGGGGCCGAGGGATTCGACGAGCGCCTTGCTCTTGGCGGTCAGATCGATCACCGGAACCCTCTGGGCCGTTCCGACCGAGCGCATCTCGGCGGGCAGGTTCACGCCGACGCCGTTGACGTGCAGGGCCGTTGACGTGAGCCGGCTGCCGTCGAACAGCCGGCGGACCGGCGGGGTCACCAGGACCGGGACGCCGCCCTTCGCACGGATCTGCGTGATCATGGAGGTGAGGTTGCTCCGGAAGGCCGACGCGCTGGTCTGCTTGTCGTTGTGCCCGAACTGGATGAATACCGCGTCGTTTGCCTTGACCTTCGACAACAGCGTCGGGAAGAGCGCCGAGTTGCTCAGGAAGCTGGCCGAACTCTCACCGGAGTCCGCGTAGTTGGCGACGGACGCTCCGGGGCCGACCGCCGGCGTGATCATCTGGCCCCATCCCGTGTACGGGGCCACGGGCTGGTCGCACACGGTCGAGTCACCGGCCAGGTAGGCGACCAGCGGCTGGGCCGCAGGCTTCACGGAGACGGCCGACACCTGCGGGTTGGTCCCCGCGAACCGGATGTCCAGCCCGGGGTTTCCGGTGCCGCCCTGACCGGTCGGCTGCCCTTCCGGCTGCCGCACGTTGACCGTGAACGAGTACGTGGCGGTTGCACCGGCCGCCGTCTTCGTCGCCGGAAGCATCAGGCGCCGGGCCTCCACCCACATGTCGGTCTCGGCGGCAGTGGCACCACCGATGGAGACCGTCACGTCGTAGCTGCCGGGTGAGACCGCGTAGTGACACTTGATCGGCGCAGTGCCGGAACAACCGGCCGGCAGCGCCCGCGTGGCGGCATCGGCATGCGCCGCACCGGTGCCGACCAGCGTTGCAAGAGTCAGCAGGCCCACCACTCCCAGCCTGGCCCCGTGCCCTTCGAGACATGATGTCATGCCCATTACAATCACCAATCCCCATACCTGAACGGAGAGTTGCCCGGGTTGCGGTCCATGGCCCGTCGCTCAGGCCTGGGTGAAGCCGTCCATGATGGCGGTGGGCCGCTTGGTCGCGGAGTCCCAGGCGCCCATGTTGTAGCCGGTGAACGGGGACATGCACTCCGGCTCCCAGTAGAAGACGCCCTGCCCCCCGTTCGCCTTGAGGGCCTTGATGTAGGCGACCAGCGAGGCCTGGGTGGCGGAGACCCGGTCCACGCGGCCACCGAACTCGCTCTGCAGGAACGGTTTGCCGTAGGCGTCGGAGATCTTCTTCATGTTCGCCACGA
>NZ_BQUN01000186.1 GCF_026008495.1 Streptomyces sp. A012304 | reverse complement strand
ACAACTTCGGCGTGCGCTGGACGGTGACCCGCGACTTCGGCTCCGGCGGACCGTTCTCCTTCACGGCCTCCGCGCAGGACGGCGTACGGGTCCACGTGGACGGCGTCCGCAAGATCGACCTCTGGCGAAACGTCTCCTCCACCGTCACCAAGACGGTCAACGTCACCATCCCCTCCGGCAAGCACACCCTGCGGATCGACTACGTCAACTGGACGGGCACCGCGAACGTCAAGTTCACCTAC
>NZ_BQUN01000185.1 GCF_026008495.1 Streptomyces sp. A012304 | reverse complement strand
ATCTCCTCCTGCACGGCCGGGTTCTCGTAGTTGAGGTCCGGCTGGTGGGAGAAGAAACGGTGGAAGAAGTACTGCTTGCGGACGGGGTCGAAGGTCCAGTTGGAGGCCTCGGTGTCGACGAAGATGATGCGGGCGTCGGCGTACTGCTTGTCGTCGTCGGCCCACATGTAGTAGTCGCCGTAGGGGCCTTCCGGGTCTCTTCTGGACTCCTGGAACCACGGGTGCTGGTCGCTGGTGTGGTTCATGACGAAGTCGATGATGACGCGCATGCCGCGCTGGTGGGCGGC
>NZ_BQUN01000184.1 GCF_026008495.1 Streptomyces sp. A012304 | reverse complement strand
GTGCGATGGTCGCGGTGCAGGCGAGTGAGGCGGAGGTGGCGGCGGCGCTGGAAGGGGCGGTGTGTGTCGCGGCGGTGAACGGGCCGGAGTCCGTGGTGCTGTCCGGTGACGAGGAGCCGGTGCTTCGGGTGGCGGCCCGGTTCGCGGCCGAGGGGCGCAAGACGAAGCGGCTGACGGTCAGTCATGCCTTCCACTCGCACCGTATGGAGCCGATGCTCGCGCAGTTCCGCACGGTCCTGGAGGGGGTGTCGTACGCCGAGCCCGCGATCACGGTCGTCTCCAACCTGACCGGGCGGCCCGCCGAGGCCGGCGAACTGACCGACCCGGACTACTGGGTGCGCCAGGTCCGCGAACCCGTCCGCTTCGCCGACGGCG
>NZ_BQUN01000183.1 GCF_026008495.1 Streptomyces sp. A012304 | reverse complement strand
AGCTTGCCGTCGAGGTAGAGGCTCTGGGTGGAGCCGGACATGGACAGCACCGCGTGGTGCCACTTGCCGTCGTTGACGTTCTTGGTGATGTCGGTGATCGGCTGAACCGTGCCGGTCCAGAACTGGCCGCGGAGCTTTCCGTCGGTGCCGACGTACAGCATCGGGACACCGGTGCCGGGGGCGGTGCCCCAGGCCTTGTCCTGGTAGCCGACCAGCGGTCCGCCGACGCCGGTGGGGATCGTCTTGAACCAGACCTCCACGGCGGCGTCACGGCTCTTCTTCAGCGTGCCGGCGGGCAGGTCGATCCGCGAGGTGCTGCTGCCGAAGGTCGCTGCTGTGCCTGGGTCGCCGGCGATCGCGCCGGCCGCCTGCAAGGTCACATTTTGATAGGTGCCGCGGTCCTTGCCGAGGTTGGCCTCGTTGGCGCTGCTCGCGGCGGTGCCCTCCTCCTCGCCGAGGCGCCAGTAGGACTCGGGGCGGGAGTCCAG
>NZ_BQUN01000182.1:365990-377429 GCF_026008495.1 Streptomyces sp. A012304 | reverse complement strand
CGGCCGTCCTTGGGGAACGACACGTCATCGACCGCCCAGGCGTCCGGGCCGATCCGCGGCACCATCCGCTCCGCGATCCGCCGGCGCACCGGCACCGGATCCCAGGTGGACTGGTTGACGAACTGTTGCAGGTTCTGCTCGTTGCCGTCCGGCAACCGCTCGGCCATGGCCTGGATGGACTTGCGGCGGCCGTCCATCATCAGTCCCCGCAGATAGCAGTCGCTCTTGGCCCGCTGGTCCTTGCGCGGTACCGAGGCGAACACATCCGCCACGAATAACGCCAACGTCGCCCGAACACGATTGACTTCATGTGCGTCCACACAGTCCTCATGCCCCTGAACACGGCCAGCAGACAGACCTAACGGAGTCCTACTAGTAGTGCTTGGTCAGGTCGGTATGGGTTCTGGCATGTTGCGGTGACAGGTGGGGCAGGCGCCGGTCCAGCTCGCGAGGAGTGACTGCAGTTCGCGGGCGACCTTGTAGAGGCTCAGGCCGGCGCCGTCTCTTTTGGGGACCGGGTGATGCGCTGGAGGGTGCAGAAGGCGTGTGCGATGGAGACGAGGGTGACGTGGTGGTGCCAGCCTCTCCAGGTGCGGCCTTCGAAGTGGGCCAGGCCCAGGGTCTGCTTCATCTCGCGGTAGTCGTGCTCGATCCTCCAGCGCAGTTTCGCGGTGCGCACGAGGGTGGTCAGCGCCGTGTCGGCGGGCAGGTTGGACAGCCAGAACTGGACGGGTTCGGGCTGGTCGGCGGGCCATTCGGCCAGGAGCCAGCAGACGGGCAGTTCCGGGCCGTCGCAGGCTTTGCGGATCTCGCGTCCGGCGGGACGGAGCCGCAGGGCCACGAAGCGGGAGTACATGCGCTTGACGCCGCTGCGGCCGCTGCCCGGGCGGGAGCCTTCCCGCCACTGCACCGGCCGGGCTGTCTGCTTGCCGGCCTCGATGACCAGCTTCTTCACTGTCCTGGCCGCCTCCGGGTAGACCGGCTGGGGACGGGGGCCGCGACCGCCGTAGGGCGGGGTGTGCGGCCGTGCTGTTTCCGGGTGGGCGGTGGTCGTGGTGGAGATGCCGACCGCGTAGCTGAGCCCGCGTTCTTCCAGGCCGAGGCGGAAGGCTGCGGTATCGCCGTAGCCGCTGTCGGCGACGACGAGCGGGACGTCGATGCCCCACGATCTGGTCTCGTCGATCATGTCCAGGGCCAGCTGCCACTTCTCGACGTGTCCGACGTCGGCGGGGATGCCGCACGTGGTGCGGCGGGCCACCTTGCCCGGATCGGCCTTGGGCGAGGCGGGGTCCCAGCTCTCGGGCAGGAACAGACGCCAGTCGACAGCAGCCGACGCGTCGTCGGAGGCCATGTGCAGGGACACCCCGGCCTGGCAGTTGGTGACCTTGCCCGCGGTGCCGGTGTACTGCCGGGCCACACACGCCGAGGCGTTCCCGTCCTTGAGGAAGCCTGTGTCATCCACGATCAGCGCGGTCGGTTTGATCACGTGCTGCATCCGCCAGGCGAGGCGGGCGCGGACATGCGCCGCGTCCCACGGGCTGGTGGTGATGAAGTTCGCCAGGGCCTGCCGGTTGCCGTCCTCGCCCAGGCGGGCGGCCATCGGTTCCACCGACTTGCGCCGCCCGTCCAGCAGCAGGCCGCGCAGATAGACCGCTCCCCACCGGCGTTGATCCGCCCGCGCGAACGGCTCGAACATTTCTGCCGCGAAATCCTCCAGATCACACCGGACCGCGGCCAGCTCCCCACCCATCACAACAGGTCAACGGAACAAGCGATCAAACGGACACGCCACCGGCGAGTGAACCTGACCAGGCACTACTATGGGGTCTGTCGGACGTGGACTCGTCGGCAGTTGATCGACGGCATACGGTGGCGGACTCGGACCGGGGCGCCCTGGCGTGACCTGCCTGAGCGGTACGGGCGGTGGGACCGGGCCTACGACCTGTTCCGGCTGTGGCAGCGTGACGGCACCTGGAAGCGCATCTTCGAACAGTTGCAGGCCGAGGCCGATGCAAAAGGCCTGATCGCGTGGGACGTGAGCGTGGACTCCACTATCACGCGCCCACCAGTATGCCGCTGGAGCGTAAAAAGGGGATCTCCAGAAGGAGCCTCCCGGCGGCGTCGACACTGAGCCCGACGACCACGGACTCGGGCGCTCGCGCGGCGGGCTGACCACCAAGCTGCACCTGGCGGTCGAGCAGGGACAGAAGCCGCTGTCCCTGCTCGTCACCGCCGGCCAGCGGCACGACAGTCCCCAGTTCCAGCCGGTCTTGAACGCCATCCGAGTGCCCAGGACCGGCCCCGGCCGCCCCCGCACGAAGCCGGACAGGGTCCGCGCGGACAGGGCATACGGCTCCCGCGTGAACCGCTCCTACCTGCGCCGACGCGGCGTGAAGTGCACCATCCCGGAGAAGGCGGACCAGATCCGCAACCGCCGGAAGCTCGGCTCCCGAGGCGGCCGCCCGCCCCAGTTCGACAAGGACGACTACAAGCAGCGGCACGCGGTCGAGTGCGGGATCAACCGACTCAAGCGCCACCGCGCGGTCGCCACGAGGTACGAAAAGCTCGCCGTCCGCTATCACGCGACGGTGCTGGTCGCCGCCATAGAGACGGCCAGGCTGCGCTTTGGCGGCCACCGGAACCGGGAGCTGCGCAGGAGCCCAGCACAGCGAGGTTGCGGTGGGTGAGGCACTGCGGAGGGCGCGGGCCGGATGACGGGGCCACCGACTAGGAATCAATCCGGTTTGTAGTCATTTTTGCTGTTTTGTCGATCGGATGAGGGTTATTCGACGAAGGGAGCGCTGCGCATGCCAGGGGCAGGCGGCTTCAGTCTCGGGCTGGCGGGGGCGGAGCACGGTGCGCGTATATCACCGCGGACAGCCAGGGCTCTTGATCGAGATACATGGGCGGTGTCCCCGAGATGGAGGAGCTCATGAGTGACATGGCGCATGAGGGTGCGGGGCGGGCTCAGCAGGCCGGGCAGACAGCGAAGCAGGAGGCGTCGGCCACGGCCGACCGGACCAGGCAGGCGGCAGGTGAGGTCGCCGGTACGGTGGCCGAGCAGGCAAAGGCCGTAACCGGTGAGGCTCGGGAACAGGCCGGCGCGGAAGCTCGTGAGCTGCGAGGGCGGGTCACCGAGCAGGCCGAGAGCCAGACCAAGCGCGGAGCCGAGGCCCTGCGGCAGTGGGCGGACGACCTGTCCGGACTTGCGGGCAAGGCAGATGGCGAGTCCCCCGCGAAGACCCTTGTGGCGCAGGTGGCCGATCGCGGTCACCGTGCCGCCGACTACCTGGACAAGCAGGGCGCGGAAGGCCTGCTCCAGGACCTGCAGGACTTCGCCCGACGGCGGCCGGGCGCCTTCCTGGGCGAGGCTGCCCTGGCCGGGTTGGTCGTCGGGCGGCTGGCCAAGGCTGGCAGCAAGGCCGACGGCTCCCGCCCACGCCCGTGGGCGCTGCCCCCGTCTCAGGCTGAGCAGAGCTTGCCAGCAGCAGGCGTGCCACCCGAGCTGCCGGGCCGGGGGGTTTGAGATGTCGTCTCTTTCGCCGCAGTCCCCGCAGCCGGATCGCGGACCGGGCCGGCCCGGCCATCGACCAGGTCAAGGAAGCTGCGGTGCAGTCCACGCAGCAGTTGAAGGAGGACGCCACCCGGGCCGGCCAGCAGGCGGCCGAGGAAGTCAAGGACACCGCGGCCGACGCCGCCCGCACCACCAAGGAACAGGCCCAGGAACAAGCTGGACAGGTCACCGACCAGGCCCGGCAGTCCGCACAGACCACGGCCGAGGAAGCACGCGGGCAGACCCGCAGCCCCGGACCGTGAGAACGCCGCCGCACCAGCGGACCGACTGCATGGCCCTGCTGGCCCCCATGGCAGGCGTGCTGAACAAAGGAGTACACAGATGATCACCCGAGAGCAGATTCCCACCGTGCTGGACCACCCGGTTTACGACACCAGCGGCACGAAGATCGGCGACGCCAGGCACGTGTTCCTCGACGACGTCACCGGCCAGCCCGAATGGGTCAGTGTGAAGACCGGCCTGTTCGGCACCAGCGAGTCCTTCGTACCCGTCCAGGACGCCGCCGTCGTCGAGGACCATCTCGAGGTGCCGTACGACAAGGACAAGGTCAAGGACGCGCCCAACGTCGACGTCGACGCCGGGGGCCACCTGTCCGAGCAGGAGGAACACCGCCTGTACGAGTACTACGGCATCGACTGGGACGCCGCCTGGCAGCAGGCACAGACCGGCACCGGCCGGGCCGCCGCCACCCCCCAGGACGCGATGACGCGGTCCGAGGAGGAGATGCACGTCGGCACCGAACGCCGCGAGGCAGGCCGTGTCCGGCTGCGCAAGTACGTCGTCACCGAGGAGCAGCAGCGCACCGTCCCCGTACGCCACGAAGAGGTCCGCGTCGAGCGCGAGCCGATCACCGACGCCAACCGCGGCGACGCCATGGCCGGCCCGGACATCTCAGAAGCGGAACACGAGGTCATCCTGCACGAGGAGGAACCCGTGGTGGAGACCAGGGCCGTGCCCAAGGAGCGGGTCCGCCTGACCACCGACGAGGTCACCGAGGAGGAAACCGTCACCGGCGAGGTCCGCAAGGAACGCATCGAGTCCGACGAAGAGACCGGCGAGCGAGGCAAGCGCCGCCGCCGCTGACCCCGCCGCGGACCCCAGGCGCCCGGGACGGGAAGAGCGACGGCCCTCGTCCCGGGCGCCCCGCACTTACGCCGTCCCTTCCCCACCGCACTCGGGGACGGCGTATCCGGCACCGGAGCGCCGGAGCCGCGTATCCGCGCGCAAGGAGCTGTCGTCTTCGGCACAGGCTCCCGTTTTCAGTGTTCCTGCCACGAACGAGTGCCGTATCAGCTAACAGCCGACCTGCCCGACGACGCATCGCTCTCAGCCGCCGTTCTCCTGCCTGCCCGCCCTCAGCATCTGCCTGAGCACCTCAACGGGCACGTCAACCCACTGGGCCACCTCCTGAAGCGGCACCCCGCCGTTCACCGCCGCCAGGGCGGTCCGTTTCCAGGCGTTCTCGATCAGGCCGGCGCTGTGACCGAGCCCGCGCAGCAGCCGCCGGGCGACCTCGGCGGTCGGGCCGGTCTGCACCCCGCGCAGCTGCAGCAGCTGCTCCTCGGCGCTCTCGATAGCGCTGGTGATCAGCCTGCGCTGCTCGGCGGGCACCCCAGCCCGCCACATCGTCCCCATACCGGGCGCCTTCTTCTCCTTGCCCAGCACCCGCAGCTGGCCGGGTCGTCGGGCCGCTTCCGGGACGCGGCTGGAGCGCACCCCATGGAGGGGGCGGGAACGGGCGAGGGTGCGGGGGCCGACCAGCCGAAGCATGGAGGCCTGCATCAGGCGAGCATGTCGGGCAGCCGCGGCGCGATCGGGCGGCGGGACAGCAGCAGTGCGGCGAGCCCGGTCAGGCCGCGGATGAGGTCCCACTCGGCGAGGTGAGGCAGCGCGCCGGCCGACTGACGGCGGTGGGCGGCGGCGAGCCGGGCGTCCACGACGCGGTCGACGGCCGCGCTCGGCGCGGCGAACCTGTCGGAGGCCGAGCGGCTTCAGCTTTACCATCGGCCGCTGTTCGGCCGTCTGGCGGGATCGGGCGGGGGTGCTGGTGCACCTGGTGGCCGTGATCGTGCCGCGGCATCGACTCGACCGCCCGCCGTACTCTCGCCGCGCTTGACGAGGCCGCCCTGGTGAAGATCGCCACGGTGCGCCGCAAGCGGCGGCAGAGCGGCACCTCGCGCGTGTCCGGCCCTGGTGAGGTGTTGCGCTCGGTCTTGACACGAGGCCACCCTGAAGCTTCCCTTTTCATGTTGCGCATCACGCTACCGTTGTGTGATGTGCAACCTGGGGTCATGGTATGGCTCCGGTTTCCCTACACCGCGGAGTAGCGCTACAGATGACTCGCAAGCCGCCTGCTGAGGACCCCGGCGACGCCCGTCTGCGGGTCGGCCCGCCGAAGGAGTACGCCGCCGGCATCCCCGCGGTCACCTCCTCGCTGCGGCACGCCGGCGAACAGATGGGGGCCCGCCGCAGCCTGCTCACGCTGCTCCGGGTGAATCAGAAGGAGGGCTTCGACTGTCCGGGGTGCGCCTGGCCGGAGCCCGACCACCGGCACAAGGCGGAGTTCTGTGAGAACGGCGCCAAGGCCGTGGCCGAGGAGGCCACCGTACGACGGGTGACCCCGGACTTCTTCGCCGAGCACACCCTGGAGGACCTGCTTCCGCGCAGCGACTACTGGCTCGGGCAGCAGGGCCGCCTCACCCACCCCATGTACCGTCCGACCGGCGCCGACCGCTACGAGTCGATCTCCTGGGACGACGCGTTCGCCGTGATCGCCCGCGAGCTCGGCGCGCTCGACCACCCGGACCAGGCCGCCTTCTACACCTCCGGACGGGCGAGCAACGAGGCCGCGTTCCTCTACCAGCTCTTCGTCCGCGGCTTCGGCACCAACAACCTGCCGGACTGCTCCAACATGTGCCACGAGTCCAGCGGCTCGGCTTTGGTGGAGACCATCGGCATCGGCAAGGGCAGCGTCAGCCTGGAGGACCTCTACGAGGCCGATCTGATCCTCGTGGTCGGCCAGAACCCGGGCACGAACCACCCCCGGATGCTCTCCGCGCTGGAGAGGGCCAAGCAGCAGGGCGCTCGCGTCATCGCGGTCAACCCGCTGCCCGAGGCGGGGCTGCTCCGGTTCAAGAACCCCCAGAAGCCGTCCGGCGTCATCGGCGGCGGCACCAAGCTGGCGGACCAGTTCCTGCAGATCAGGCTGGGCGGCGACCAGGCGCTCTTCCAGGCCTTCAACCGCATGCTGCTGGAGGCGGAGGACGAGGGGCCCGGCAGCTGCCTGGACACCTCCTTCATCGAGCGGTACACGCATGGCTTCGAGGAGTTTGCCGAGCACGCCCGCAAGGCGTCGTGGGACGAGATCCTTCAGGCCACCGGTCTGCCCGAGGGCGAGATCCGGACCGCGTTCGGCCATGTGCTGGCCGCCAAGAAGATCGTCGTCTGCTGGGCGATGGGGCTGACCCAGCACAAGCACTCCGTGCCAACCATCCGGGACGTCGTCAACTTCCTTCTGCTGCGCGGCAACATCGGCCGCCCCGGCGCCGGTCTCTGCCCGGTGCGCGGCCACTCCAACGTGCAGGGCGACCGCACGATGGGCATCTACGAGAAGCCGGACGCCGCCTTCCTGGATCGGCTCGGCGCCGAGTTCGCCTTCACGCCCCCGCGCCGCCACGGCCACGACGCGGTCGACAGCATCCGCGCCATGCGTGACGGCGACGTGAAGGTCTTCGTCGCGCTGGGCGGCAACTTCGTCGCCGCGGCCCCCGACACCGACCTGACCGAGCAGGCCCTGCGCAGGTGCCGGCTCACCGTCCAGATCTCCACCAAGCTGAATCGCTCCCATGTCATCGCCGGGGAGCAGGCCCTCATCCTGCCGTGCCTCGGCCGCACCGAGGCCGACCTGCGGCCGGACGGGCCCCAACTGGTCACGGTGGAGGACTCCATGGGCATGGTGCACCTGTCGCGGGGACGGCTCACACCCGCGTCCGAGCACCTGCTGAGCGAGGTCGCGATCATCTGCCGGATGGGACGGGCCACCCTCGGTGAAGCGGACCCGCGGGTGCCTTGGGAGGAGTTCGAGGCGGACTACGACCGCATCCGCGACCGTATTGAACGCGTCATCCCCGGCTTCGAGAACTTCAACGCCCGGGTACGGCAGCCGGGCGGCTTCACGCTGCCCCACCCGCCCCGCGACGAGCGCCGGTTCACCACGGCCACCGGCCTGGCCAACTTCACCGCCAACCCGCTGGAGAGCCCCAAGGTCCCGCCGGGCCGGCTGCTGCTGCAGACGCTGCGCTCCCACGACCAGTACAACACCACCATCTACGGCCTGGACGACCGCTACCGCGGCATCCAGCAGGGCCGACGGGTCCTCTTCCTGCACCCCGACGACCTCACCGAGCGCGGCCTCGCCGACGGAGACATGGTCGACATCGTCAGTGAGTACGAGGACGGGGTGGAGCGCAGGGCACCGGCCTTCCGGACCGTGTCGTACCCGACCCCCCGAGGCTGCTGCGCCGCCTACTTCCCCGAGACCAACGTCCTCGTACCCCTGGACTCCACGGCGGCCATCAGCAACACCCCCACGTCGAAGTCCATCGTCGTCCGACTGGAACAGGTCCGAGGGGGACAGGTGTCCGCGGACGCGTAGCCCAGCCGCTGAACGGCGGGTACGGATCCCCCCGCCGTTCGTCCGTTCCCCTCCGCAGAGGTTGTGACCGATGAGTGGACGCCGGTACGACCTCGCACCGCTGGCCCGCTTCGGCGGTCTCGTCGCCACCGACCTCCGGGACGTGACCAGCGATCCCGCCGCCCTGGACTCCACCGGGTTCTGGGCCGTGGTCGCCGACTTCGAGGGGCGCCTGGTGTGCGCGCGCTTCGGGGACGTACGCCGGGAACCCGTGCCCGCTGTCGAGCTCGGTACGTGGCGTGGCCCGGCCCCGGACGCCTGCACGTCCTCCCTCGACCGGGCCGCCTACATCGCAGGGGTGCGGCCCCGCGGCGGAGCCGCATATCGATACAGCCGCGAGCACATCGCGGCCGGTGAGGTCTACCAGGCCAACCTGTGCCGGGTGCTGTCCGCGCCGCTGCCCGACCCGGAGCGTGCGGATGTCGACGCCCTCACCGCCCTGCTCGCGCGCGGCAACCCCGCGCCCTACGCCGGTACCGTGCGCCTGCCCGCGCACAGCGTGGAGATCGCCACGGCCTCGCCCGAGCTCTTCCTGCGCCGGGACGGCCGTACGGTCGTCTCCGGCCCCATCAAGGGCACCGGCCGCACCACCGCGGACCTCCTCGACAAGGACCACGCCGAGAACGTCATGATCGTGGACCTGGTCCGCAACGACCTGGGACGCGTCTGCGCCATCGGCTCCGTGACCGTCCCCGAGCTGTGCGCCGTCGAGGCACACCCCGGCCTGGTCCATCTGGTGTCCACAGTGCGTGGCGAACTCGCCGAAGGCTCCGGATGGCCCGAGCTGCTCGCCGGCACCTTCCCGCCCGGCTCCGTCACGGGCGCCCCCAAGTCCAGCGCGCTGCGCATCATCGCGGCGCTGGAGACGGCGCCCCGCGGCCCGTACTGCGGTGGCGTGGGCTGGGCCGACGCCGACCGCGGCACGGGTCACTCGCCGTCGGCATCCGCACGTTCTGGATCGACCGCACCGCTCCCGGCGGTCCGTTACTGCGCTTCGGTACCGGGGCCGGGATCACCTGGGGATCCGATCCCGAGCGCGAGTGGGCCGAGACCCGGCTGAAGGCGCGGCGGCTGCTGACGGTGGCGTCGGGTACCGGCGCGGCACGCGCGGGCCCTCCCGCGCGGGCAGGTGACGGTTCGGCCGGTCGCGTCGCCGCGAGCCGCCGTCCGTGGTGACGGGTTGGTTGCGGTCGGGCAACTCCGCACGTCCGACCCCTTGACAGCCCTCTTCGAGGCCCAGATGGTTGTTGCCCATAGTGAATGCCGATGCATTATCCGCAACGACGCACCACGGCGACCGCTCCGCCTCTCCTTCTCTCGTCGTTCTCCCACCCACTCCGGCGTGCCGGGTCAGGCGGAGTCACCGACGAGTTCCCCCGTCGTCGTCCGCGACAAAGACTCCACCATTACTGCCGTCTGTGGAAAGGGTGAGCCGATGAACAAAACGCGCGAAAGGGATGACAGTCGTAGTCATCCCGTCGAAGCGGATCTGCCGGGAAGCCCGGCGGCATCCGCCGGTCCCCGCACCGACCTGATCGTCTTCGGCGTCGCCGCGGCCCTCACCCTCGCCTTCGTCGTGTGGGGAGCCACCGCGACCGACACGCTGGAGAGCGTGTCCGGAAAGCTCCTGGACGGGACCATCCGCAACGGTGGCTGGGCCTTCGTCCTCGCGGCCTCGGGCTTCGTGGTCTTCGCCCTCTGGCTGGCGGTCGGCCGGTACGGGCGGATCACCCTGGGCAAGGAGGGCGAGCAGCCCGAGTTCCGCACCGTCTCATGGATCGCCATGATGTTCAGCGCGGGCATGGGCATCGGCCTGATGTTCTACGGCGTGAGCGAACCGCTCTCGCACTTCCTCACGCCACCGCCGGGCACCGACCCGGCCGACGTCAACGAGGCCATGGAGACCGCCATGGCCACCACCCTTTTCCACTGGACGCTGCATCCGTGGGCCATGTACGCGGTGGTGGGTCTCGCGATCGCCTACAGCACCTTCCGGCGCGGCCGCCGGCAGCTGATCAGTGCCGTGTTCACCCCGCTGATCGGGGAGAAGCGGGCGAACGGCTGGGGTGGCCGGGTCATCGACATCCTCGCCATCTTCGCCACCCTCTTCGGCTCCGCTGCCTCCCTGGGGCTCGGCGCCCTGCAGATCGGCAGCGGCTTCACCGGACTTGGCTGGCTGGGATCCGTGGGCACCGGCCTGCTGGTCGCCGTGATCGCGGTGCTGACCGTCGCGTTCGTCGCCTCGGCGGTGTCCGGGATCGCCAAGGGCATCCAGTGGCTGTCCAACATCAACATGGTGCTGGCGGTGACCCTGGCGGTCTTCGTGTTCCTCGTCGGCCCGACCGTCTTCATCCTCGACCTGCTGCCCACCTCCATAGGCGCCTTCTTCGGCGACCTGACCCAGATGGCCGGGCGTACCGAGGCGTCGAGCGGTGAAGGTGTCGCCGACTGGCTGGCCGGCTGGACGGTCTTCTACTGGGCCTGGTGGATCTCCTGGACGCCCTTCGTCGGCATGTTCATCGCGCGCATCAGCCGTGGCCGGACCATCCGGCAGTTCGTGGGCGGCGTCATCCTGGTCCCCAGTACCGTCAGTCTGCTGTGGTTCGCCGTCTTCGGCGGTTCGGCGATGCACCTGCAGGACGAGAAGCGCCTCAGTGACGCCTCGACCGCGCAGGGCCAGCTCTTCGACGTGCTCCAGCAGTACCCCGTCGCCACGATCACGAGCGTTGTGGTGATGATCCTCGTCGGGATCTTCTTCGTCTCCGGCGCCGACGCCGCCTCGATCGTGATGGGCACGCTCTCGCAGCGCGGATCCCTGGAACCGACCCGCGGTGTCGTCATCTTCTGGGGCGTGCTGACCGGTGCGGTCGCCGCGATCATGCTGCTCATCGGCGGCGGCAAGGGCGACGCGCTCACCGGACTGCAGAACCTGACCATTCTCGCGGCGGCGCCCTTCACGCTGGTGATGGTCGGCCTCTGTATCGCCCTCACCCGCGATCTGCGCCAGGACCCGCTCATCATCCGCGGGCGGATCGGCAAGGAGGCCATCGAAACGGCCGTCATCGCCGGCCACGAGAAGTACGACGGCGACTTCGAGCTGCGCATCGGCCCCGTGGCGTGCAACGACGGCACGGAGTCCACGCAGCTCCGGCAGTTCCAGGACCCCGTGCAC
>NZ_BQUN01000182.1:363994-365850 GCF_026008495.1 Streptomyces sp. A012304 | reverse complement strand
CCCCGCCGGGCGTTCGTGCTGCTCCCACCGCGATCCCATGCGGCCGAGGGAACCTCGTCGCGCTCCTTGACCCCTGGTCGGCGCTCAACGATGCTGTGTTGCGACACGTGAGATGTGTGCCGTAATGAGCAACATCTGATTCAAGTCTCGATCAGCCGAGGAGTGGCCATGACGCACCAGGTCCGTGCTGTCGTCGCGCGGGGCAAGGGCGCCCCCGTCAGCCTGGAAACGATCATCGTGCCTGACCCGGGTCCGGGTGAGGCGCTGGTGAAGATCGAGGCCTGCGGGGTCTGCCACACCGATCTGCACTATCGCGAGGGCGGCATCAACGACGACTTCCCGTTCCTGCTGGGCCATGAGGCGGCGGGGGTCGTGGAGTCGGTGGGGGAGGGGGTCACCGACGTCGCCCCCGGCGACTTCGTGATCCTCAACTGGCGTGCGGTGTGCGGCCAGTGCCGGGCCTGTCTGCGCGGGGAGTCGTGGTACTGCTTCGCCACCCACAACGCCAAGCAGAAGATGACCCTGCTGGACGGCACCGAGTTGTCGCCCGCGCTCGGTATCGGCGCGTTCGCGGAGAAGACGCTGGTCGCGGCCGGACAGTGCACCAAGGTCGACCCGACCGCGTCGGCGGCCGCCGCCGGTCTGCTGGGATGCGGCGTGATGGCGGGCATCGGGGCCGCGATCAACACCGGCAACGTCGGCCGGGGCGACTCGGTCGCCGTCATCGGCTGTGGCGGTGTCGGAGCCGCGGCGATCGCCGGGGCGAACCTGGCGGGCGCGGCAAAGGTCATCGCGGTCGACATCGACGACCGCAAGCTGGAGACCGCCTCGAAGCTGGGCGCGACCCACACCGTCAACTCCAAGTCCGCCGACGCGGTCGAGGCGATCCGCGAGCTGACCGGCGGCCACGGCGCCGACGTCGTCATCGAGGCGGTCGGCCGCCCGGAGACGTACAAGCAGGCCTTCTACGCCCGCGACCTCGCCGGCACGGTCGTCCTGGTCGGCGTGCCCACCCCGGAGATGAAGCTCGAACTGCCGCTGCTGGACGTCTTCGGCCGCGGCGGCTCCCTGAAGTCCTCCTGGTACGGCGACTGCCTGCCGAGCAGGGACTTCCCGATGCTGATCGACCTCTACCTCCAGGGCCGCCTCGACCTCGACGCCTTCGTCACGGAGACCATCGCCCTGGACGAGGTCGAGGAGGCCTTCGAGCGGATGCACCACGGCGACGTACTGCGCTCGGTGGTGGTCCTCTGATGGCCGCCCGCATCGAACACCTCGTCACCTCGGGGACGTTCTCCCTGGACGGCGGCACCTGGGACGTCGACAACAACGTGTGGATCGTCGGCGACGACACCGAGGCGATCGTCATCGACGCCGCGCACGACGCCGACGCCATCGCCGAGGCCGTCGGCGACCGGCGCCTCATCGCGATCGTGAGCACCCACGCGCACAACGACCACATCGACGCCGCGCCCGAACTCGCGGCCCGCACCGGCGCCCCGGTCCTCCTGCATCCGGACGACCTGCCGCTGTGGAAGCACACCCACCCCGACCGGGCGCCGGACGCCGAACTCACCGACGGCCAGGGCCTCACGGTGGCCGGCGTCGAGCTGACCGTGCTGCACACGCCCGGCCACGCCCCCGGGGCGGTCTGTCTGTACGCACCGGCCTTGAAGGCGCTCTTCAGCGGCGACACCCTGTTCGCCGGCGGGCCGGGCGCGACAGGACGGTCGTACAGCCATTTCCCGACCATCATCGACTCGATCCGGGACCGGCTGCTGACGCTGCCGGGAGACACCGTCGTGCACACGGGGCACGGTGACACGACCACCGTCGCAGCCGAGGCCCCGCACCTG
>NZ_BQUN01000182.1:353098-363853 GCF_026008495.1 Streptomyces sp. A012304 | reverse complement strand
CGCCCTGCCGTTGCTCTATGCGATCTCAGTTTTTTATGGCGCAACGCGATGAACGGCCTCAGAGGGCCCCCGAACGCCTTGACAAGGGTTCTGGGCCACCCCAGACTGATGTTGCGCTTACCGCAATCCGTTTCGTTATACGCACCGAGGTGTCATGATGATTCCCGCGTGCCGTCTCGAGGACCTTCCGCGAGGCGAGGCCCACCGGCTCGACATCGATCCGCCGGTTTCGGTGTTCCACACCGACGACGGCGAACTCTTCGCCATCGACGACACCTGCACCCACCAGGACGCGTCGCTCGCCGACGGCTGGCTGGAGGGCTGCGAGGTGGAATGCCCCCTGCACGCCTCGAAGTTCGACCTGCGCACCGGTGCCGTCGACGCCCCGCCGGCCAAGCTCCCGGTCCGCACCCACGAGGTCGTCGTCGAGGACGGCATGATCTACGTCCGTCTGTCCATGGACGCGCCCAACCTGCCGCCCTGCATCTCGGCCCGGCTCGCCGGGGGGCCCGCGTGAGGACGGTCGCCGTGGTCGGCGCCTCGCTGGCCGGGCTGTCGGCGGCGCGCTCACTGCGCAAGCAGGGCTACGGAGGCCGGCTGGTCGTCATCGGAGACGAGCTCCACCGCCCGTACGACAGGCCGCCGCTGTCCAAGGAGTTCCTGGCCGGCACGCTCGGCGAAGCCGAACTCGCCCTGGAGACCGACGACGAGGACCTTCAGGCGGAGTGGCTGCTCGGCGTCCGGGCCACCGGGCTCGACCACGCGCGGCGTGTCGTCCGGCTCGGTGACGGGCGGGAGGTGCAGGCCGACGGCGTCGTCATTGCGACGGGCGCAGCGGCACGCACCTTCCCGGGGTCCGAGGGCCTGGCCGGAGTGCACACGCTGCGCACCCTGGACGACGCCCGCGCCCTGCGGGACGAACTGACCCGCGGCGGACGCCTGGTGGTGATCGGCGGAGGCTTCATCGGAGCCGAGGTCGCCTCCACCGCGTACGCCCTCGGGCTCGACGTGACCGTCGTCGAGGCGGCCCCGACCCCGCTCGCCGGACCGCTCGGCGAGGTCATGGGCGCCATCGTCTCCGCCCTCCATGCCGACCACGGCGTACGGCTGGTGTGCGGCGTGGGCGTCAAGGGGCTGAGCGGGGAGCGGCGTGTCGACGCCGTCCTGCTGGAGGACGGTCGCGGCATCCCTGCCGACATCGTGGTGGTGGGTGTGGGTGCCCGCCCGAACGTCGAGTGGCTGGAGGATTCCGGCGTCGCTCTCGACAACGGCGTCAAGTGCGGCGCCGACGGCCGCACCAGCCTGGCCGGCGTGGTCGCGGTCGGTGACTGCGCCAACTGGTACGACCCGCGCGCGGGGTTCCATCGCCGCGTCGAGCACTGGACCGGTGCGCGCGAGCGCCCCGACGCCGCGGTCGCCACACTGCTGGCGGGCGGTGCGCTGGAACCGGGTGTGCCCCGGCCGCCGTACTTCTGGTCCGACCAGTACGGCGTGAAGATCCAGTTCGCGGGGCACGCGGCCGGCGCCGACAGTGTCACCATCGAGGCGGGCGCCGCGGACGACCGTGACGTCCTCGCCGTCTACCGGCGGGCCGGAGACCCGGTCGCCGTGCTCGGGATGAACCAGCCGCGGCTGTTCACGCGCTGGCGCAAGCAACTCGCCGCCACCGCGTCCTGATCACCGCCCACATCTTGACACCGCCCCAGCGGCATCCCATGCTGCGGTTGCGCACAGCACGCAGCGTTGCTCCATACACAACGCCGTCCGGAGTCGCTCTTCCCGGCGCGTGAATGACCCCTCCACGACGTTCTCCCGAGGAGTGCAACGTGACCTCGCCCAGCCTGCCGGACAGCCTGATCGCCACTCTTCCCGGCTCCTCCTACACGGACCCGGAGTTCTTCGCCCAGGAGCAGGAACGCATATTCGAGACCATGTGGTTCTGCGTCGCGCGGGCCTCCGAGCTGGCCAAGCCCGGTGCCTTCCGCACCGTCGACGTGGGCCGCGAGAGCATCCTCGTCACGCGGGCGAGGGACAACAGCATCCGTGCGTACTTCAATGTGTGCCGGCACCGCGGAGCCAAGCTCTGCACCGAGGAGACCGGCGAGGTGAAGCGGGCCTTCCAATGCCCGTACCACGCCTGGACGTACGACCTGAACGGCAAGCTCGTCGCGGCGCCCAACCTCACCAAGATGCCCGACGTGAGCCGTACCGAGTACGGCCTGGTGAGCGTGGCCGTGCGTGAATGGCTCGGCTATGTCTGGGTCTGCCTCGCGGAGAACCCGCCCTCCTTCGAGGAGGACGTCATCGGTGAGGTCGTCGCCCGGCTCGGCGACGTCGAGTCGATCGAGCGCTACGACATCGACAACCTCTCCGTCGGCAAGCGGATCACCTACGACGTGAAGTCGAACTGGAAGCTCATCATCGAGAACTTCATGGAGTGCTACCACTGCGCCACGATCCACCCCGAACTCACCGAGGTACTTCCGGAGTTCGCGGACGGTTACGCCGCCCAGTACTACGTGGGCCACGGCGCGGAGTTCGGCGAGGAGGTCCAGGGCTTCACCGTCGACGGCTCCGAGGGCCTGGATCGCATTCCCGGGGTCGCGGACGACCAGGACCGCCGCTACTACGCGATCACCGTCAAGCCCCAGGTGTTCATCAACCTCGTGCCCGACCACGTGATCTTCCACCGGATGTACCCGGTGGCGGTGGACCGCACGATCGTCGAGTGCGACTGGCTGTATCTGCCGCATGTCGTCGAGAGCGGCAAGGACGTCAGCCGGTCCGTGGAACTCTTCCACCGCGTCAACCAGCAGGACTTCGACGCCTGCGAGCGCACGCAGCCCGGAATGAGCTCCCGTATGTATGCCAAGGGTGGTGTGCTGGTGCCCAGCGAGCACCACATCGGCGCGTTCCACGACTGGGTGAACGAGCGCCTCGGCACCCCGCAGGGGTGATTCAGCCCAGGTAGCCCATCCGGTGGCTGATCTCCTCGGCGCCCTTGAGCAGCACCGGGGAGAGCTCGTGCAGGCGCTCCTCGGTGAACCGGTACGCGGGCCCGGAGGCGCTGAGTGCCGCGATGACCTCGCCGTCCCGGTTGCGGACCGGCGCGGCCATGGCGTGCAGACCGATCTCCAGCTCCTCCAGGGTCCACGCGTAGCCGCGCTCACGGGCCTCGGCGAGGTTCTTCTCGAGCTTCGTCTTCGCGGTGATGGTGTGCGGGGTGACCTTCTTCATCCCGGCGGCGGACAGCAGCGCGGCGCGCTCCTTCTCGGGCAGATGGGCCAGCAGGATCTTGCCGCTCGACGTGGCGTGCAGCGGGGTCAGCTGGCCGACCCAGTTGTGCGCGGTGACCGCGCCCGGGCCGCGCACCTGGTACAGGTTGATCGCGTAGTGCTCCTGCATGACAGCGATGTTGACGGTCTCGCCGAGCTCCTCGGCCAGACGTTCGCAGACCGGCCGGCCCTGCTGGGTGATGTCGATACGGCCGGTGACCGCGCCCGCCAGGCGAACGATGCCGAAGCCGAGCCGGTACTTGCCGCGCTCGCCGGCCTGCTCCACCAGACCGCGCGCCTCCAGGGCGCCGAGCAGGCGGAAGGCGGTGGACTTGTGCACCTCGATCTCGCCCGCCACCTCGCTGACGCCCGCCTCGCCACGCTGAGCGAGGATCTCCAGGACGCTGATGGCGCGGTCCACCGACTGCACGCCGCCCGCATGTGAATTCGACGTTTCCGTGTCAGGGCTGTAGTTGCTCACAGCGAAACTATACGCGCAGTTAACAACGTCACTGCAAGTAGCGCCGTCGAATCAAGATCCTGAAGTTGCGCTGTTCGCAACCTGGTGCGTATAGCGCGACCTGGTTTAGCATGCCCCGCATATCTACGGCGCGAGCGAGACGAGGCACCATGGCTCCTGTGCAGTACGACTTCGTCATCGTCGGCGGCGGTTCGGCCGGCAGTGCACTGGCCAACCGGCTCTCCGCCGACCCGGCCAACCGGGTCCTGGTCCTGGAGGCGGGCCGGTCGGACTACCCGTGGGACGTCTTCATCCACATGCCCGCGGCGCTGACCTACCCGATCGGCAGTCGGTTCTACGACTGGAAGTACGAGTCCGAGCCCGAGCCCCACATGGGCGGCCGACGTGTCTACCACGCGCGCGGCAAGGTGCTGGGCGGCTCCAGCAGCATCAACGGCATGATCTTCCAGCGCGGCAATCCCATGGACTACGAGCGCTGGGCCGCCGATCCGGGCATGGAGACCTGGGACTACGCGCACTGTCTGCCGTACTTCCGGCGCATGGAGAACTGTCTCGCGGCCGACCCCGACGACGAGTTCCGCGGCCACGACGGCCCTCTCGTCCTGGAACGCGGGCCGGCGTCCAACCCCCTCTTCGGTGCCTTCCTCAAGGCCACCGAGGAGGCGGGCTACGCGCCCACGGACGACGTCAACGGCTATCGGCAGGAAGGTTTCGCCAAGTTCGACCGGAATGTCCATCGTGGGCGCCGGCTCTCGGCCTCGAAGGCGTACCTGAAGCCGGCGATGAAGCGGCCCAACCTCACTGTCAAGACCCGCGCCCTCGTCACTCGCGTCCTCTTCGAGGGCAAGCGCGCCGTCGGAGTCGAGTACCAGCGTGGCCGGGGCGCACTCCAGCAGGTCCGCGCCAGGGAGGTCATCCTGTGCGGCGGGGCCATCAACTCCCCGCAGCTGCTCCAGCTCTCCGGCGTCGGCAACGCCGAGGAATTGCGGGCGCTGGGCATCGACGTCGTGCACGACCTCCCCGGCGTCGGCGAGAACATGCAGGACCACTTGGAGGTGTACATCCAGTACGCCTGCAAGCAACCCGTCTCCATGCAGCCGTACCTGGCGAAGTGGCGGGCCCCGTTCATCGGCCTGCAGTGGCTGTTCAGGAAGGGCCCGGCCGCGACCAACCACTTCGAGGCCGGCGGCTTCGCCCGCAGCAACGAGGACGTGGACTACCCCAACCTGATGTTCCACTTCCTGCCCATCGCGGTCCGCTACGACGGCTCCGTGCCCGCCGGCGGCCACGGCTACCAGGTGCACGTCGGACCCATGTACTCCGACGCCATCGGCTCCGTGAAGATCAAGAGCAGGGACCCGCGCGAGCACCCGGCGCTGCGCTTCAACTACCTCTCCACCGAGCAGGACCGCCGCGAGTGGGTCGAGGCGATCAGGGTGGCCCGCAAGCTTCTCAACCAGCCCGCGCTCGCCCCCTACAACGACGGGGAGATCTCACCCGGACCGTCGGTGGAGACCGACGAGGAGATCCTCGCCTGGGTCGCCAAGGACGGCGAGACCGCCCTGCACCCGTCCTGCACCTGCAAGATGGGCACCGACGAGATGGCGGTCGTCGACCCCACCAGCATGCGCGTGCACGGCGTGGAGGGCCTGCGGGTCGTCGACGCGTCGGTGATGCCGTACGTCACCAACGGCAACATCTACGCCCCGGTGATGATGGTCGCCGAGAAGGCCGCCGACCTGATCCTCGGCAGGGAGCCGCTGGCGCCGTCGAAGGCCGCGTACTACCGCCACCGTGACGTCCAGAAGCAAACGGAGTAGGTGTTGAGTGCGACAGGGCTGAGGGCGCTGCTGCGGAGCGTCCGCTACGAGGTGCTGCCCGCGAAGGCGACCGAGGAAAAGGTCCTTGCCCATGTCCCGCGCGACGTCGTCGTCACCGTGACGGCGTCGCCGGTCAAGGGCCTGGAACCGACCCTCGACCTCGCCGTCCGGCTCGCGGCGCACGGCTACCGGGTCGTCCCGCACGTGCCGGCGCGGCTGCTGCGGGACGACGTGCACCTGAAAGAGGTCACGGGCCGGCTCCGGGAAGCCGGTGTGGACGACGTCTTCGTCCCGGCCGGGGACTCCGACCCGGCGGCCGGGGTCTACGACGGTGCGCTTCCGGTGCTGCGCCGGCTGAGCGAGCTGGGCAGGCCCTTCGCCCGCGTCGGCGTCACCGGCTACCCCGAGAGCCATCCGCTCATCCACGACGACGTCACCGTCCAGGCGATGTGGGACAAGCGCGAGCACGCCACCTACATCGTGAGCAACCTCTGCTTCGACCCGCGGGTGCTGGGGGAGTGGCTCGTTCGTATACGACGCCGGGACATCACTCTGCCGGTCCATGTGGGCGTCGCGGGGCCCGTGCAGCGGGCGAAGCTGCTGGCGATGGCCACGAAGATCGGAGTGGGGGAGTCCACGCGCTTCCTGACGAAGCACGCCTCGTGGTTCATGCGTTTCGCGGCCCCTGGCGGGTATGCGCCCGAGCGGCTGCTGTCCCGCACCGAGGAGGCCCTCACCGCACCCTCGGCGGGGGTGGCCGGACTGCACCTGTTCACGTTCAACCAGATCGCCGAGACGGAGCGGTGGCGCCGCGCGCTGCTGGACCGGCTGGGCGGCTGAACCGGGAGAGGGATGACGACCGACACCGACTGGCAGCTGACCCGAACCTTCACCAGCACATCAGGTGACGTCCGCTGGGACCGGCTGGGGC
This sequence comes from Streptomyces sp. A012304, assembly GCF_026008495.1. Classification (GTDB taxonomy): domain Bacteria; phylum Actinomycetota; class Actinomycetes; order Streptomycetales; family Streptomycetaceae; genus Streptomyces. Next base: position 357,346 of record NZ_BQUN01000182.1, on the reverse strand, counting down.
AGCCCGGCCGGCCTCCGGTCGTCCTGTTGCACGGCACGCCCTTCTCGTCGTACGTCTGGCGTGCTGTGGCCCGCTCCCTCGCCCGTGACCATCAGATTTTCGTCTGGGACATGCCCGGCTACGGAGTCTCCGAGAAGGCGACGGGCCAGGATGTGTCCCTGGCCGCCCAGGGCCACGTCCTCACCGAACTCCTCGGCCACTGGGGCCTTGCCGAACCGCTCGTGGTCGCCCACGACTTCGGCGGCGCCGTGGCCCTGCGGGCACACCTGCTGCACGGCGCCCGCTACCAGGCTCTCGCCCTGGTGGATCCGGTCGCGCTGGCGCCGTGGGGATCACCGTTCTTCCGGCTCGTCGGCGCGCACGCCGACGTGTTCGAGCAGTTGCCGCCCGCACTGCACGCCGCCCTGGTGCGTGAGTACGTCACCACCGCCAGCAGTCCCGGCCTGCACCCGGCGGTCCTCGACCGGCTCGTCGAGCCCTGGCTGGCCGGCTCCGGCCAAGCGGCCTTCTACCGGCAGATCGCCCAGGCCGACCAGCGCTACACCGACGAGATCCAGGGCCGGTACGGCGAGATCGGCATCCCCACGCTCGTCTGCTGGGGCGAGGACGACACCTGGATCCCGGTGGCGAAGGGGCGCGAGCTCGCCGCTCTCGTCCCCGGCGCGCGCTTCGAACCGATCACCGGCGCGGGCCACCTCGTCCAGGAGGACGCCCCCGCGGAACTCACGGCCGCGCTCATCGCCTTCCTCCAGCGGCCGCTGTGACCGAGGGACGGCGCGCACGGGGTCGTATACGAGCCGCATACGACAAGGGCGGGACCGGAATCCGGTCCCGCCCCGCTGTGCGTGTCTCTCAGCGGAAGACCACCGTGCGGTTGCCGTCCACCATCACGCGGCTCTCGCTGTGCCACTTCACCGCGTGCGCGAGCACCTGCGCCTCCACGTCCCGCCCGACCGTGACCAGGTCGCCGGGGTCGAGCGAGTGGTCCACCCGGACCACCTCCTGCTCGATGATCTGCCCCTCGTCCAGGTCCGGCGTCACATAGTGCGCCGTCGCGCCGACGAGCTTCACTCCGCGCCGGTAGGCCTGCTCGTAGGGGCGTGCGCCCTTGAAACTGGGGAGGAAGGAGTGGTGGATGTTGATGGCGCGTCCCTCCAGCTCCTTGCACAGGTCGTCGGAGAGGACCTGCATGTAGCGGGCCAGCACCACCAGGTCGACGTCCAGCTCGCGCACGAGCTCCAGCAGCCGTGCCTCGGCTTCGGGCTTGGTGTCCCTGGTCACCGGGATGTGGTGGAAGGGGATGCCGTACGTCTCCGCCAGCTTCTCGAAGTCCTGGTGGTTGGAGACGATCGCCGGGATCTCGATGTTGAGGGCGCCGGTGCGCCGGCGGAAGAGCAGGTCGTTCAGGCAGTGGCCGAACTTGGACACCATGATCAGCGTGCGGGTAGGTGTGGCCGCGCCGTTCAGCGCCCAGGTGATGCCGTAGGCCTGGGCCACGGGACCGAACCGGTAACGCAGCTGTTCCAGATCGAGGTTCGGATCGGAAACGTCGAAGTGGACCCTCATGAAGAAACGACCCTGAAGTCGGTCGTCGAACTGCTGGCTTTCCAGGATGTTGCCGGAGTTCCTGACGAGAAAGCCGCTCACGGCGTGCACCAGTCCCGCGCTGTCGGGACAGGAGAGGGTCAGGACGTACTCGCGGCCAGGGTGCGGTCGAGGGGACATGTGCGGCCTCCGTCGGTGCGTAATGCACAACATGGTGAGCGATACGCAACATGGTCGACTCGGAGTCGCTTGTGGTCAAGGGTGGGTGGGTAAAGGGGCGCATGTTGAAATCGTCATCAGCCAACCTCTTGACGTCGGTCTGTCCATTCGACACTGTGTTCCACCACAAGCAATCGGGTGCACGATGCGCAACGAATTTCCATTGAAAGGCTCGTCGCGTGGCAGACCTGTACGTGGATGGCGAATGGCGGGATCCGGTCGCCGGTGGACGCCGGGACATCCGATGTCCTGCCGACGGCACGCTCGCGGCGACCGTATCGGAGGCGACCCGCCCCGACACCGAGGCCGCGATCGCCGCGGCCCGCCGCGCCTTCGACGCGGGGGACTGGCCGAACACCCCCGAGCGTGAGCGCGGCGCGCTGCTGTTGCGCACCGCCGACATTCTTGAGCGCGACGCCAAGGTGTTCGCCCGCGCCGAGTCCCTCGACACCGGCAAGCGGCTGGTGGAGAGCGAGTACGACATCGCCGACGTCGTCTCCTGCTTCCGCTACTACGGCGGCCTCGCGGGCACCGACGCCGGACGCGCGATCGACACCGGCCGCGACGACGCCATCAGCCGGGTCGGCTACGAGCCGGTCGGTGTGTGCGGGCTCATCACGCCCTGGAACTACCCGCTGCTGCAAGCCAGTTGGAAGGTCGCCCCGGCGCTGCTCGCCGGCAACACGATCGTTCTGAAGCCCAGCGAGCTCACCCCCTCCACCTCCATCCTGCTGATGAAGGCACTTCAGGAGGCGGGGCTCCCGGCGGGCGTCGCGAACCTCGTCCTGGGCACCGGGCCCGAGGTGGGCGCACCGCTCTGTGAGGACCCGGCCGTGGACATGGTCTCCTTCACCGGAGGGCTGGAGACCGGCAAGCGGATCATGGCCACCGCCGCCGCGACCGTGAAGAAGGTCGCGCTGGAGCTCGGCGGCAAGAACCCCAACGTCGTCTTCGCCGACGCCGACTTCGAGACGGCCGTCGACTTCGCCCTCACGGCCGTGTTCCTGCACTCGGGCCAGGTCTGCTCGGCCGGGGCCCGGCTGATCGTCGAGGACTCCCTGCACGACCGGTTCGTCGACGAGGTCGTCCGCAGGGCCCGGCAGATCCGCCTCGGCGGCCCCTTCGACCCCGAGGCCGAGACCGGAGCGCTGATCTCCGCCCAGCACCTGGAGAAGGTCGAGGCATACGTCGCCGCGGGCATCGCCGAGGGCGCCGTACTGCGCTGCGGCGGCGCCCGGCCCGACGACCCCGCGCTGGCAGACGGCCACTACTACCCGCCGACCGTGCTCGACGAGTGCCGGCAGGACATGCGCGTGGTGCACGAGGAGTCCTTCGGGCCCGTGCTCACCGTGGAGCGCTTCACCGACGAGGACGATGCCGTGCGCATCGCCAACGACACCGAGTACGGACTCGCCGGAGCCGTGTGGACGCAGGACGCCGGCAGGGCTCAGCGGGTCGCCCGGCGGCTGCGCCACGGCACGGTGTGGATCAACGACTACCACCCCTATGTGCCGCAAGCGGAATGGGGTGGCTTCGGACATTCGGGCGTGGGCCGGGAGCTGGGACCGACCGGCCTGAACGAGTACCGAGAGCCCAAGCACATCTGGCAGAACATCCAACCCCGGCCGCAGTACTGGTTCCGCGGCTGAACGCCGAAAGAAGGTCGAACGTGACCACACAGACCGAGGTGCCGCAGCGGCGCGGCACGCCCCAGGACTCGGGCTCCACCCCGGTCATCTCCGTGCGCAGGCTGTGGAAGGTGTTCGGGCCGAAGGCCGACCAGGTGCCGGACTCCGAGGAGCTGTGCGGCCTCACCCGCCGCGAGCTCATGGACCGCACGGGATGCACCGCCGCCGTACGCGACGTCCACTTCGACGTCTCACCCGGCGAGGTCTTCGTCGTCATGGGCCTGTCCGGCTCCGGCAAGTCCACGCTGGTGCGATGTCTGACCCGGCTGATCGAACCCACCGCGGGTGAGGTCGTCTTCGAGGGCGAGGACATCCGCCAGGCCGACGACAAGCGCCTGCGCGATCTGCGCCGTCGCAAGTTCTCCATGGTCTTCCAGCACTTCGGTCTGCTGCCCCACCGCCGCGTCGTCGACAACGTGGCGTTCGGTCTGGAGATCCGCGGTATGGGCAGGGCCGAGCGCACCCGGCGGGCCCAGGAGGTCGTCGAGCTGGTCGGCCTCGCGGGCTACGAGAACTCCTACCCCGACCAGCTGTCCGGCGGTATGCAGCAGCGTGTGGGCCTCGCCCGGGCGCTGGCCGGTGATCCGGAGGTGCTCTTCTTCGACGAGCCCTTCTCGGCGCTCGACCCGCTGATCCGCCGTGACATGCAGAACGAGGTCATCCGGCTGCACCACGAGGTCGGCAAGACGATGGTGTTCATCACCCACGACCTCTCCGAGGCACTCAAGCTGGGCGACCGCATCCTGATCATGCGCGACGGCAAGATGGTCCAGTGCGGCACCGGCGACGAACTCGT
>NZ_BQUN01000182.1:301032-353035 GCF_026008495.1 Streptomyces sp. A012304 | reverse complement strand
CCCCCGCCGACGACTACGTCCGCGAGTTCGTCAAGGACGTCCCGCGCGGCGACGTCCTCACCCTGCGCTGGATCATGCGCCCGCCGGTGGACGGCGACGCCCTGGACGGTCCCGAGCTGGGCCCGGACGTCGTGGTGAAGGAGGCCACCCGGGCGGTGCTCGCGGCCGACAAGCCGGTCAAGGTCGTCGAGAACGGCAAGCTGCTCGGCATCGTCGGCGACGAGGAGATCCTCGCGGTGGTCGCCGGGCAGGAAGGCGGCGCGTGATGACCGTCGCCGTGGAGAAGACCGAGAAACCGCAGAAGACCGGGGCCGTCGAGCCGCCCGCTCCCGCCAAGAGCGTGCGCAAGGTCAGCCGGTCCATGATGGTCGGCGCGATCCTGGTCGTCTGGCTGGTGCTGTTCGTCGTACTGCGCGGCAAGCAGACCCTCGCCCTGGCGGCGGCCGACCTGACCGATCTGCACCGGTGGTTCAACGACGTCAACGACTCGATCGGCGCGAACCGCAACTCCAACCCGCTCTTCCTGTACTTCTTCAACGAGATCCGCCTGGTCATCGACTCCCTGGTGACCTTCGTCCAGGAGCTGATCTCACAGCCGTCCGTCGGCCGGCCCGTCCCGCAGATCGGCTGGCTCGGTGTCGTCGGCATCGCCGGCTATGTCTCCTGGGCCGTGGGCAACTGGCGGGTCGCTCTGCTGGCGGTGGCCGGCTTCACCTTCCTTGGCCTGCAGGGCCTGTGGCAGGAGAGCATGGACACCTTGGCGCTCACCGTCTCCGCCGTCTTCGTGGCGCTGGTGTTCGCGATCCCGCTGGGTGTGTGGGCGGGGCTGTCCGACCGGTTCAACCGGTTCGTGACGCCCTTCCTGGACCTCATGCAGACCATGCCGACCTTCGTCTACCTGGCCCCACTGACGCTGTTCTTCCAGATCGGCCCGGCCTCCGCCACGATCGCCACGCTGATCTACGCGGCGCCGCCGACGATCCGCATCACCGCGCACGCCATCCGCTCCGTCCCGGAGACGACGGTGGAGGCGGCCGACTCGCTGGGTGCCACGCGACGGCAGTCCCTCATGAAGGTCCTGCTGCCGATGTCCAAGCGGACCGTGGTGATGGGCGTCAACCAGACCATCATGGCCGCCCTGGCCATGGTGACCATCGCCGCCCTGATCGACGCGCCCGGCCTCGGCAAGACCGTCGTCCAGGCGCTCCAGACGCTCGACGTCGGCACGGCCTTCAACGCGGGTCTGGCCATCGTCGTCATGGCCATCGTGCTGGACCGGGTCACCACCGCGGCGAGCACACGCGAGGAGGCCGCCCGCCTTTCGAAGAACCGCTTCATCACCTGGCGACGCCCGCTGCTGGTGGCCGGTGCGGCGGTCACGGCGGTCCTGGCCTATCTGTCCCACACCTATCTGTGGGCGGCGGAGTTCCCCGGCGAGGGGAGCACCGGCGGCACCATCAGGAGCACGGCGGACAGCGTGACCACCTGGGTGCAGGACAACCTGTCGGGCGTCACCAACGCCTTCCGGGACGCCCTCACCAACAGTCTGCTCAACCCGTTCCAGGCGCTGCTCACGGACTCCCCGTGGTGGCTCGTCGGCGCGGCACTGATCGCGCTCGCCGTCGTCCTCGGCGGCCGGCGCGCCGGTATCACCACGGCTGTCTGCGTGGGTCTGCTGGTCGGCACCGGCGTGTGGTCGGACGGCATGACGACACTTGCGTCCACCCTCGTCGCCACGGTGCTCGTGATGCTGCTCGGCGTCGTCTTCGGCGTCTGGATGGGACGCAGCGCGCTGGTGGACCGGCTGATCCGGCCCACCCTGGACGCGGCCCAGGTCATGCCGCCGTTCGTCTATCTCGTGCCGTTCCTCGCACTGTTCGGCGCGACCCGCTTCACGGCGATCGTCGCCGCGGTCGTCTACGCGGCTCCCGTCGCCATGAAGATCATCGCGGACGGCGTACGGAACGTGCCCGCGACGACCGTGGAGGCGGCCACCTCCGCCGGGTGCAACACCTGGCAGATCATCACCAAGGTTCAACTGCCGATGGCACGCGGCGCCCTGACTCTCGCGACCAACCAGGGCCTGATCTATGTGCTGTCGATGGTTGTGGTCGGCGGCCTGGTAGGCGCCGGCGCCCTCGGCTACGACGTCGTGGCCGGCTTCTCGCAGGGACAACTGTTCGGGAAGGGGCTTGCCGCAGGGCTCGCCATCGTCCTTCTCGGAGTCATGTTCGACCGGATCACTCAGGCAGCGGCGCGGCGTACCAGCGCGTAAGGAGCAACTGACCATGGCAAGGCAAGCAAGACAGTGGAGAGTCGGCTCGGCCGGCATAGCGGGCGTAGCTGTTATCGGACTGACCCTCTCCGCCTGCGGTGGTGCGAAGGTCGGTGACAGCTCCTCGGACGCCGGCGGCTCGGGCAGCCCCGGCAAGTGCGGCACCTTCAACCTCGCAGTCAACCCGTGGGTGGGCTACGAGGCCAACGCGGCCGTCATCGCGTACGTCGCGGAGCACGACCTCGGCTGCAAGGTCACCCAGAAGGACCTGAAGGAGGAGATCGCCTGGCAGGGCTTCGGGACGGGCGAGGTCGACGCCGTCGTCGAGAACTGGGGTCACGACGACCTGAAGAAGAAGTACATCACCGACCAGAAGACCGCCGTCGACGCCGGCCCGACCGGCAACGAAGGCCTCATCGGCTGGTACGTGCCGCCGTGGCTGGCCAAGGCGCACCCGGACATCCTCGACTGGAAGAACCTCAACAAGTACGCGGCCGAGTTCAAGACGTCCGAGTCCGGCGGCAAGGGCCAGCTCCTCGACGGCGACCCGTCGTTCGTCACCAACGACGAGGCGCTGGTGAAGAACCTCAAGCTGGACTACAAGGTCGTGTACGCGGGCAGTGAGACCGCCCTCATCCAGGCCTTCCGCAAGGCGGAGAAGAACAAGGAATGGGTGATCGGCTACTTCTACGAGCCGCAGTGGTTCATGTCCGAGGTGCCGCTCAAGAAGGTCAAGCTGCCCGAGTACAAGACGGGCTGCGACGCCGACGCCGAGAAGGTCGACTGCGACTACCCCGTGTACAAGCTGGACAAGATCGCCAGTGCCAAGTTCGCCAAGTCGGGCAGCCCGGCCTACGACCTGGTGAAGAACTTCACCTGGACCAACGACGACCAGAACACCGTGGCCAAGTACATCGCGGTGGACAAGATGACCCCCGAGGCGGCGGCCAAGAAGTGGGTCGAGGCCAACCGCGACAAGGTGGAGGCCTGGATCAAGTAGGCCCTTCCCGGATGCCCGGCGGGTGGTGCGTAGCGGACGCGCACCGCCCGCCGGGCATTGCTGTTTTCCAGGCCGTTCTCCGACGTCACCGGACCTCTTGACACCCACCTGCACGGCAGGCACATTGAGTTGCGCAACCTGAATCACGTTGCGCAGAAAGCAACTCAACCGGAGGTGCGGCGATGGCGGGACCGCGTGTGGTCATCATCGGAGCGGGAGTCGTTGGCGCGGCGCTCGCGGACGAGATCTCGGCGCGGGGCTGGACCGAGGTGACCGTGGTCGACCAGGGACCGCTCCCGGCCACCGGAGGCTCGACCTCGCACGCCCCCGGCCTGGTCTTCCAGACGAACTCCTCGAAGACCATGACCGAGCTGGCCCGCTACACCGTCGAGAAGTTCTGCTCCCTCGACGTCGACGGCAAGCCCTGCTTCCTTCAGGTCGGCGGCCTCGAAGTGGCGACCACGCCGGAGCGCCTCGCGGAACTGCACCGCCGGCACGGCTGGATCACCGCCTGGGGCATCGAGTCCCGGATCCTGACCGCCGACGAGTGCGTCGAGAAGCACCCGCTGGTAGACCGTGACAGGGTCCTCGGCGGCCTCCTCGTCCCGACCGACGGCCTCGCCAAGGCGGTCCTCGCCGTCGAGGCGCAGATCCGCCGGGCCACCGAGCGCGGCGTGCGCTTCCTGGCCCGCCACGAGGTCCTCGACGTCCTGAAGGCCGACGGCGAGGTGACCGGCGTCCTGACCGACCAGGGCGAGATCCCCGCCGACATCGTCGTGTGCTGCGCCGGCATCTGGGGCACGAAGATCGCCCGCATGGCCGGCATGAACCTCCCGCTCACCCCGCTCGCCCACCAGCTCGCCTGGACCGGCCCGATCCCGGCGCTCGCGGGCCAGACCGAGGAGGCGGTCCGACCGATCCTGCGCCACCAGGACGCCGACCTCTACTACCGCGACCGCTTCGACGGCATCGGCATCGGCTACTACGGCCACCGCCCGATGCCCATCACCGCCGACGAGATCCTCTCCGTGGACGAGGCCGACGAGATGCCGTCGATCCTGAAGTTCACCGAGGAGGACTTCGAGCCGGCCTGGAGCGAGACCCAGTCGCTGCTCCCCTCGACGCGCGAGGCGAAGATCGAGGAGGGCATCAACGGCCTGTTCTCCTTCACCACCGACAACTTCCCGCTGCTCGGCGAGTCCCAGGATGTCAAGGGCTTCTGGGTCGCCGAGGCCGTCTGGGTAACCCACTCCGCGGGCGTCGGCCGGGCCATGGCCGAGTGGCTGGTCGACGGCCACTGCTCGTCCTTCGACCTGCACGAGTGCGACGTCAACCGTTTCGAGCCGCACCAGCTGTCCCCGGAGTACGTCCTGGCCCGCGACTGCCAGAACTTCGTCGAGGTCTACGACATCCTCCACCCCCTCCAGCCCTCCGGCGACCCGCGCCCGATCCGCACCAGCCCCTTCCACGCCCGCCAGCAGGAGCACGGCGCCTTCTTCCTGGAGGCGAGCGGCTGGGAGCGCCCGCACTGGTACGAGGCCAACGCGAAGCTGGTCGAGGGCCGTTCCATCCCCACCCCGAACGACTGGGCCGCCCAGTTCTGGTCGCCCATCGTCGGTGCCGAGGCCCAGGTCACCCGTGAGACCGTCGCGATGTACGACATGACGGCCCTCAAGCGCCTGGAGGTGAGCGGCCCCGGCTCCGCCGAGTTCCTGGAGCGCCTGTGCACCGGCAAGGTCGCCAAGTCCGTCGGCTCGGTCACGTACACCCTGTTCCTCGACCACGACGGCGGCATCCGCAGCGACGTCACCATCGCCCGCCTCGCCCGCGACCTCTTCCAGATCGGCGCCAACGGGAACCTGGACCTCGACTGGCTCAGCCGTCACCTCCCCGCCGACGGCACCGTCCAGGTCCGCGACATCACCGCCGGCACCTGCTGCATCGGCCTGTGGGGTCCGCTGGCCCGCAAGGTCCTCCAGCCGCTCACGGACGAGGACTTCACCAACGACGGCCTCAAGTACTTCCGCGCCAAGCGCGCCTACATCGGCAGCGTCCCGGTGACCGCGATGCGGCTGTCGTACGTCGGCGAACTCGGCTGGGAGCTGTACACCACCGCCGACCAGGGCCAGAAGCTGTGGGACACCCTGTGGCAGGCGGCGAGGCCGCTGGGCGGCGTCATCGCCGGCCGCGGCGCCTTCAACAGCCTCCGCCTGGAGAAGGGCTACCGCTCCTTCGGCACCGACATGACCTACGAGCACGACCCCTACGAGGCCGGCGTCGGCTTCGCCGTCAAGCTCGACAAGGGCGACTTCATCGGCAAGGCGGCGCTGGAGCGCCGTAAGTCCGACGTCCGGCGCAAGCTGACCTGCCTCACCATCGACGACCCGCAGTCGGTCGTCCTCGGCAAGGAGCCGGTGTACGACGGCGACCGCCCGGTCGGCTACGTCACCAGCGCCGCCTACGGCTACACCATCGGCAAGGGCATCGCCTACGCCTGGCTCCCGGCCGAGCTCACCACTCCCGGCACGCCCGTGCAGATCGGCTACTTCGACCAGCGCGTCGAGGCGGTCGTCGCCGAGGAGCCCCTGTTCGACCCCACGATGTCACGTCTCCGTGGCTGAGCGCTGCGAGGGCCGTGCCGCGATGTGTCGTCGTTCGTCTGCGGCTTCGTCGTGGCTGGTCGCTCCCCCACTCTCGGCTTCGCTCGAGCGGGGGGACCCCCATCGCGGCGTAGCCGCTGATGGACGCCGCCCCGCGTCCCTTGAGGGCATTCCACCTCAGCCTTGTTGGAAGGAGTACCCCAGGTGACCGCACAACTCCTTGACGGCAAAGCGACCGCCGCCGACATCCGCCGCGAACTCGCGGAGCGCGTGGTCAAGTTGACGGCCACGAACGGCCGCCCGCCGGGTCTCGGCACGGTCCTGGTCGGCGACGACCCGGGCAGCCGTGCCTACGTCGGCGGAAAGCACCGTGACTGCGCCCAGGTCGGCATCGCCTCCATCCGCCGGGACCTGCCCGCCGACGCCTCACAGGAGCAGGTCGAGGAGACGATCGACGAACTCAACGCCGACCCGGCCTGCACCGGCTACATCGTCCAGCTCCCGCTGCCGCGCCACCTGGACGCGGGCGCGGTACTGGAACGCATGGACCCGGCCAAGGACGCCGACGGCCTGCACCCCGTCAACCTCGGCCGGCTCACCCTGGGAGTCGAGGCCCCGCTGCCGTGCACCCCGCGCGGCATCGTGGAACTGCTCCGCCGCCACGACGTACCGCTCGCCGGAGCGCGCGTCTGCGTGATCGGCCGGGGCATCACGGTGGGCCGCCCGATCGGCCTGCTCCTCACCCGCCGCTCCGAGAACGCCACCGTCACCCTGTGCCACACCGGCACCAAGGGCCTGGCCTGGCACGTGCGCGAGGCGGACATCGTCATCGCCGCCGCCGGCTCGCCCGGACTCGTCACCAAGGACATGCTGCGCCCCGGCGCTGCGGTCCTGGACGTCGGCATCACCCGCACCGACCAGGGCCTGGTCGGCGACATCCATCCGGACGCCGCCCAGGTCGCCGGCTGGATCGCGCCCATGCCCGGCGGTGTGGGCCCCATGACCCGAGCGATGTTGCTGGCCAACGTCGTCGAGGCCGCCGAGAGGAACGCCACCGCCGTATGAACGCGCACGTCCCCGAGTACCCGCAGGGTCCGCACCTCGCAGAAGCCCTTTCAGAAGACGGAGACGTCCGATGAGCTCCCGTACCCCCGGCGCCGACCTCCCCGACCACCCCGACTTCCTGTGGCGTAATCCCGAGCCCAAGAAGTCGTACGACGTGGTGATCGTCGGAGGCGGCGGACACGGCCTGGCCACCGCGCACTACCTTGCCAAGAACCACGGCATCACCAATGTCGCGGTGCTGGAGAAGGGCTGGCTCGCGGGCGGCAACATGGCCCGCAACACCACGATCATCCGCTCCAACTACCTGTGGGACGAGAGCGCCGGCATCTACGAGCACGCCCTCAAGCTCTGGGAGGGCCTGGCGGACGAGCTCGACTACCCGATCCTCTTCTCCCAGCGCGGCGTGCTGAACCTCGCGCACAGCCTCCAGGACGTCCGCGACAGCGTGCGCCGCGTCGAGGCGAACCGTCTCAACGGCGTGGACGCGGAGTGGCTCGACGCGGACGGCGTCAAGGAAGTCTGCCCGATCGTCAACATCTCGCAGGACGTGCGCTATCCGGTCCTGGGCGCCACGTACCAGCCGCGCGCGGGCATCGCCAAGCACGACTACGTCGCCTGGGGCCTGGCCCGCTCGGCCGACGCCGCCGGCATCGACATCATCCAGAACTGCGAGGTCACCGGCCTCGACGTGGTCGGCAACCGCGTCGTCGGAGTCCAGACCACCCGCGGCCCCATCGCGACCGGCAAGGTCGCGCTCTGCTCGGCGGGTCACACCTCGGTCCTCGCGGCGATGGCGGGCATCGAACTCCCCATCCAGAGCCACCCGTTGCAGGCCCTGGTCTCCGAGCTCCTCGAGCCGGTGCACCCGACGGTCGTCATGTCCAACGCCGTCCACGTGTACGTCAGCCAGGCGCACAAGGGCGAGCTGGTGATGGGCGCGGGCATCGACGCGTACAACTCGTACACCCAGCGCGGCGCCTTCCACATCATCGAGGAGCAGATGGCGGCGGCCCTGGAACTCTTCCCGGTCTTCGCCCGCGCCCACGTGCTGCGCACCTGGGGCGGCATCGTCGACACCAGCCCCGACGCCTCACCGATCATCGGGCTCAGCCCCGTCGACAACCTCTATCTCAACTGCGGCTGGGGAACGGGCGGCTTCAAGGCCACCCCGGGCGTCGGCTGGGTCTACGCCCACACCATCGCCCACGACACCCCGCACGCCCTCAACGCCCCCTTCTCGCTCGACCGTTTCACCACCGGCGCGCTCGTCGACGAGCACGGCGCTGCCGCGGTGGCCCACTAGGGAGCCGAACCCATGCTGCTCATCCCCTGCCCGTGGTGCGGGCCCCGCGACGAGGCCGAGTTCCACTACGGCGGCCAGGCCCACGTCCCTTACCCGGAGGACCCGGCATCCCTCTCCGACGAGGACTGGGCCCGCTACCTCTTCTTCCGCGACAACCCCAAGGGCCCCTTCGCCGAGCGCTGGAGCCACGCGGCGGGCTGCCGCCGCTGGTTCAACGCGGTACGGGACACGTCGACGAACGAAATCCTGACGGTGTACAGGACGGGAGAGGAACGCCCGGCGCCTGTTGAGCCGAGGCCGGCAATTTCAGCCCGTCCGGCGTTTGAGGACGAGGCCGTTCAGGCCGAAGGGGGGTCTGGGGGCACAGCCCCCAGCGGGGTCGAAGGGGTGGAGCCCCTTCAGGACGGGACGGGTAGGGGCGGCGGGGGCGAGACAACCCAGCCGTTCCGCCACGCGACCCGCGGCCGAATCGACCGCGACACCCCCCTCACCTTCACCTTCGACGGCATCGAATACCAGGGCTACCGAGGCGACACCCTCGCCTCCGCCCTCCTCGCCAACGGCGTCATCCAGGCCGGCACCAGCATCAAGCTCGGCCGCCCCCGAGGCATCTTCTCCGCCGGCGTCGAGGAACCCAACGCGGTCATCCAGATCGAGGAACCCTTCCCGGAGCCGATGCTCCCCGCCACGACCGTCGAGCTCTACGACGGCCTCGTCGCGACCAGCCTCCCCGGCCAGGGCCGCCTCGCCACCGACCCGGACCCCGCCCGCTACGACGCCGTACACGCCCACTGCGACCTGCTGATCGTCGGCGCCGGCCCGGCCGGACTCGCGGCAGCGGCGGCCGCGGCCAGAAGCGGCGCCCGCGTCATCCTCGCCGATGACCAGCCGGAACTCGGCGGCAGCCTCCTGGGCACGGCCGAACACCTCGACTGGGTACGGGAGGTGACCGAGCAGTTCGACGCCGCCCCCGAGGTCCGCGTCCTGCCCCGCACCACCGTCTTCGGCTACTACGACGACAACCACCTCCTCGCCGTCGAACGCCGCACCAACCACCTCGGCGCCGACGCCCCCGAGAACGTCTCCCGCGAACGCGTCTGGCGCATCCGCGCCCGCCGGGTCGTCCTCGCCACCGGCGCCCACGAGCGCTCGCTGGTCTTCGCGAACAACGACCGCCCCGGCGTGATGCTGGCCTCCTCGGCCCGCACCCACGTCAACCGCCACGGCGTCCTGCCCGGCCGCCACGCGGTGGTCTTCACGACCAACGACAGCGCGTACGCGGCAGCCATGGACCTGGCCTCGGCGGGCCTCGCCATCGCGGCGATCGTCGACACCCGCCCCGAACCGGGGGAGTGGGCCGAGCGCGCGAGGGCGGCCGGCATCGAGGTGCTGGCCGGCCACGCCGTCACCGGCACGGAGGGCGAGGCCCGCCTCACCGCCGTGACCGTCGCACCGTACGGAGAGTCCGCGGGGCGGCGCGAGTTCGCCGCCGACCTGCTCCTGGTCTCGGGCGGCTGGAACCCGGTGGCGCATCTGTTCAGCCAGTCCGGCGGCAAGCTCCGCCACGACGAGACGCTGGGCTCCTTCGTCCCCGACACCTGCCGCCAGCAGGTCGAGGTCGCGGGCAGCGCGAGCGGCGTCCTCGACCCGGCCACGGTCCTGGCACAGGGCGCGGCCGCCGGTGCCCGCGCCATCGAGGCCGAGGGTTACACGCCCGAGGCGCCCCGCCTCCCCGAGGTGCCCGCGCAGCCGCGGCCGACGCCGCCGATGCACGTGTACGTCGTTCCCGGTGACACGGACGGCCCCCGCTTCGTCGACCTTCAGCGCGACGTCACCGTCGACGACCTGGCCCGCGCGACCGGCGCCGGTCTGCGCTCGGTCGAGCACACCAAGCGCTACACCACGGCCGGCACCGCCAACGACCAGGGCAAGACCTCCGGCGTCCTGGCCAGCGGCGTCGTAGCCGAACTGCTCGGCGTGGACATCTCGGCGCTCGGCACGACCACCTTCCGTCCGCCGTACACGCCGGTCTCCTTCGCCGCCCTCGCCGGCCGCGACCGGGGCGTGCTGAGCGACCCGGTCCGCACGACCGCCATCCACGAGTGGCATGTCGCGCACGGCGCCCTGTTCGAGAACGTCGGCCAGTGGAAGCGCCCCTGGTACTACCCGCAGGACGGCGAGGACATGGAAGCCGCCGTACTGCGCGAGTGCGCCGCTACCCGCGAGAGCGTCGGCTTCATGGACGCCTCCACGCTCGGCAAGATCGACGTGCAGGGCCCGGACGCCGGCGTCTTCCTCGACCGGCTTTACACCAACATGATGAGCACCCTGAAGGTCGGCATGATCCGCTACGGCGTCATGTGCCGCCCGGACGGCATGGTCTTCGACGACGGCACGGTCATCCGCGTCGCCCCAGAGCGCTTCCTGGTCACCACGACGACGGGCAACGCGGCCGCTGTACTGGACTGGATGGAGGAGTGGCACCAGACGGAGTGGCCCGAGCTGAAGGTCCACTGCACGTCCGTGACCGAGCAGTGGGCCACGGTCGCCCTGGTCGGTCCGAAGTCCCGTGAGGTCCTCGCCTCGCTCGCGCCCCATCTCGCCGTCGCCAACGACGACTTCCCGTTCATGGCCTGGCGTGAGGCGACCGTCGCGGGCATCGCGGCCCGGGTCTGCCGGATCAGCTTCTCCGGCGAACTCGCCTTCGAGATCAACGTGTCGCCGTGGCAGGCCCTCGCCCTGTGGGAGGCCGTGTACGAGGCCGGCGCCCCGTACGGCATCACCCCGTACGGCACGGAGACCATGCACGTCCTGCGTGCCGAGAAGGGCTACCCGATCATCGGCCAGGACACCGACGGCACGGTCACTCCTCAGGACCTCGGCATGAGCTGGGTGGTGTCGAAGAAGAAGCCGGACTTCATCGGAAAGCGGTCCTTCGCCCGCGCCGACACGTCCCGCCCCGACCGCAAGCACCTGGTCGGCCTGCTCCCCGAGGACCCGGGCACCTTCCTCCCGGAGGGCACTCACCTGATCGCCGACGGTGTGCTGCCGCCCCCGCCCGTTCCCATGCTCGGCCATGTCACCTCCAGCTATCGCAGCGCCGCCCTGGGCCGGACGTTCGCGCTCGCCCTGATCAAGGGCGGCCGGGACCGCATCGGCGAGCGGCTGTACGCCCCCGTCGGCGACCAACTGGTGCCGGTGACCGTCGCCGGTCCTGTCCTCTACGACCCCGAGGGAGCTCGCCGCGATGGCTGACACCGCCCTTACCGTCCCGCTCCGCAGCCCACTGTCGCAGGTCGCGGACCGCCTGGCCGCCGCGACCCGCTCGTCCGGGGGTGCGATCAGGCTGGCCGAACTCCCCTTCCTGGCCCAGCTCAACGTGCGCCTCGACGCCAAGGGAGCGGCGGCGGCACCAGTCGGGCTCGCACTGGACCTGCAACTGCCGCTCCAGCCGAACACCGTCGTCCGCGCGGGGGAGTTGAGCGCGCTGTGGCTCGGCCCGGACGAGTGGCTGCTGGTGGGACCGCCGGGGAGCGAGCGGGACCTGGAGAGCCGGATCCGACAGGCCGCCGGCGACGAGCACGTCTCCGTCACCGACGTCTCCGCACAGCGCACCACGCTCCTGGTCACGGGCCCGCGCGCCCATGACCTGCTGGCCCACGGCTGTCCGCTGGACCTGCATCCGCGGGCCTTCGGCTCCGGCCGCTGCGCCCAGACGACGCTGGGCCGCACCCAGGTCGTCCTGGTGGCCCGGGACGAACCCAGGGCCGGATTCTGGGTCCTGGTGCGCTCTACGTTCGCCGGCTATCTGGCGGACTGGCTGCTCGACGCGGCGACCGAGTACCGCTGAGAAAACCCGGCGGGCCCGCACCCCGCGGGCCCCTGTGGGAGCTCCGCTCAGGAGCTCCCACAGGGCTTTGCGCAGCATGTTCCGTCATACGCATCGAAAGTCGTACGCCTGCCTCCGCCTCCGCCTCCGCCACCAAGCCACTCGACCCGGGAAAACCGGTACGGCATCCGGGAACACCGGTACTCCACCCGCACGGCCTGCCACGACCCGGCCGGCCGCTGGTCATGGGTGTCGTGAACGTGACGCCGGACTCGTTCTCCGACGGCGGGCTGTCGTTCGCCGCCGACGCGGCCGTCGCACACGGGCTCGCACTGCTCGAACAGGGCGCGGACATCGTTGACGTGGGCGGCGAGTCGACCCTCCCCCAGACTCCGTCCCAGGGGACCCCATTTCGCTTCGCTCGGCGCGGCACGCCCGCCGGTCGAGGAGGAACTGCGACGCGTCCTGCCCGTCGTGCGGGAACTGGCCGCGGCGGGTGCGATCGTCAGTGTCGACACCATGCGGGCCGAGGTCGCCGCCCCGCGCTGGACGCGGGGGCACGGCTGGTCAACGACGTCTCGGGGGGCCTCGCCGACCCCGGCATGCTGCCGCTGATGGCCCGGGCGGGAACACCGTACGTGCTGATGCACTGGCGCGGGCACTCCGCCGGCATGCAGGCGAACGCCGTCTACGACGACGTCGTCACCGATGTGCTCGACGAGCTGCGGCTGAGGATCGATGCCGCGCTGGAGGCGGGGATACCGCCGGGCTGCCTGGTCGTCGACCCCGGGCTGGGCTTCGCCAAGACGCCCGACCACAACTGGGAACTGCTGGGCCGCCTCGGGGACGTCATGGCCCTGGGCCACCCGGTCCTCGTGGGCGCGTCATGTAAGTCGTTCCTGGGCAGTCTGCTGGCGGACCGGACGACGGGGCAGCCCCGTCCCGCGCGGCTGCGCGATGCCGCGACCACCGCCGTGTCCGTGCTCGCCGCCGCACAGGGCGTCTGGTGTCTGCGCGTGCACGATGTCGCGTCGACGGCCGACGCGGTACGTGTGACGGCCCGCTGGGGCGTCGAGGCGGCGGCGTCGGCACGGTCGCCGCTGGACTGAGCGCCGCAGCGGCCGAAACGCCGTCGGGCCGAGCGCCCTGTGGGGCCTCAGCCGAGATAGCCCATACGGCGGCTGATCTCGTCCGCGCCGCTGATCAGCGCGGGTGCGAGCTCGTGGATGCGTTCCTCGGTGAAGCGGTATGTGGGGCCGGAGGCGCTGAGGGCGGCGATCACCTCGCCGTCGCGGGAGCGGATCGGGGCCGCCATGGCGTGCAGCCCGATCTCGAGTTCCTCCAGCGCCACCGCGTATCCGCGCTCGCGCGCCTCGGCCAGGTTCTTCTCCAGCTCGGCCCTCGAGGTCAGGGTGTGCGGCGTCAGCTTCTGCGTCCCCGACGCCGCGAGCACGCCGGCGCGCTCCTTCTTCGGCAGATGGGCCAGCAGGATCTTGCCGCTCGACGTGGCGTGTACCGGGGTGAGCTGGCCGACCCAGTTGTGGGTGCCGACCGCGCCCGGGCCGCGTACCTGATACAGGTTGACCGCGTAGTGCTCCTGGAGGACGGCGATGTTGACCGTCTCGCCGATCTCCTCGCTGAGCCGCTCGCACACCGTGCGGCCTTGCTGGGTGATGTCGAGGCGGCCCGTGACGGCGCCGGCCAGGCGCACGATCCCGAAGCCCAGCCGGTACTTGCCCCGCTCGGCCGTCTGCTCGACCAGGCCGCGCGCTTCCAAGGCCCCGAGCAGACGGAACGCGGTGGACTTGTGCACGTCGATCTCGGCGGCCACCTCGCTGACGCCCGCCTCGCCGCGTTGGGCGAGGATCTCCAGGACGCTGACGGCGCGGTCGACGGACTGCACCCCGTTCACCGCGGGACCCACTGTTTCGCTCTCTGCGGTGTAGTTGCTCATAGCGCAACTATATGCATGGGTCTTCGCGGGTTCCATTGGCCTTTGTGCATCCCGCAGGGGCCGTGGAAGGCGGCGGGAACGGCCGGATCCGGCCGCCCGCATGGTCGCACGGCCCGCCTCGTCAGCGGAAGGCCACTGTGCGGTTCCCGTTCACCAGCACCCGGCTCTCGCTGTGCCACTCCACGGCGCGGGCGAGTACCCGGGCCTCGACGTCACGGCCGATGGTGACCAGCTCCTCGGGGTCGCGCGAGTGGTCCACGCGGACGACGTCCTGCTCGATGATCGGGCCTTCGTCGAGGTCGGGCGTGACGCAGTGGGCCGTGGCCCCGACGAGCTTCACACCGCGCTGGTGCGCCTGGACGTACGGCCGGGCCCCTTGAGGCTCGGGGGAGCGTCGGGGCTTCTGATCGCGCATGCGTTGCTGATCGCGCAACGCAAAGCGTCATCGGAAATCGAAAGATGACGCCACTCTTGACAACGCCCGCATCGCACGGGAAGCATGTTGCGTATAGCGAATGTCGTTGTGCTATATGAGACAATCCCTGTCTGGAGCCGGCATGAGGAGCATCACCGTCGTCGGAGCGTCGCTGGCAGGCCTGAGCACGGTCCGCGCGCTGCGCGCAGAGGGCTACGACGGCGAGATCGTCGTCGTGGGGGAGGAGCGCCACACTCCCTACGACCGTCCGCCGCTGTCCAAGGGCTTCCTCAAGGGCGACGTCGACGCCGCCGCCCTCGCGCTCGGCGACGCGGACGAGTACGAGGTCCTGGACGCGCAGTGGCTGCTCGGCGAGCGCGCCGTGCGGCTCGACCCCGTCGCCCGTACCGTCACCCTGGCCGGCGGACGGCATGTGCGCACCGACGGCATCGTGATCGCGACCGGCGCCAGTCCCCAGATGCTCCCGGGCACGGACGGACTGGTCGGTGTCCACACCCTCCGCACCCTGGACGACGCTCTGGCCCTGCGCGCCGAGTTGTCGGACGGCCTGCCCAGGGTCGTCGTCGTCGGCGCCGGCTTCATCGGCGCCGAGGTGGCGTCCACCGCCCATCGGCTCGGCCTCCACGTCACCGTCGTCGAGGCGCTCGATGTACCGCTGGAACGCCAACTGGGCCGTGAGATGGGGCTGGTTTGCTCCTCGCTCCACCACGATCACGGGGTTCGCCTGCTGTGCGGAACGGGCGTGGCGGGACTCGTCGGCGAGGGAAGGGTCACGGGCGTACGACTGGCGGACGGGCGGGTGCTGCCCGCCGACATCGTCGTGGCCGGCGTGGGAGTGCGGCCCAACACCGACTGGCTCGCCGGTTCCGGCGTACTGGTGGACGACGGTGTGGTGTGCGACGCCGGCTGCTCGACCGGCGTACCGGGCGTGGTCGCCGTCGGTGATGTCGCCCGCTGCCCGCACCCGTTCACCGGACGGCATGCCCGCATCGAGCACTGGAGCAACGCCACCGAGCAGGCGAAGACCGCCGCCCGCACCCTGCTGACCGGTGTGTCGGCCGAGGCCCCGCTCACCCCGCCGTACTTCTGGTCCGACCAGTACCAGACCCGCATCCAGGTCGCCGGGTACGTCGGCCCGGGCGCCGAGCCCGAGGTCGTCGAGGGCGACATCGACAGCCGCACCTTCACGGCCGTCTACCGGCGCGAGGGCACCCCCGTCGCCGTGCTCTCCCTCAACCAGCCGAAGTTCTTCAACCGGCTCCGCCGCACCCTCGTCCCCGCCGCCGCGGCCGTCGTGTCATGAGCTCCGCGCCCCGACTCTCCCTGGAATCGGCAGGGGAGAGCGCTCCCAGCATTCCGCGGCACCTGCGTTACACCTGGGACCACGAGTGGCTGGTCGTGGACGAGGGCAACGCCACCGTCGGCATCACCGCGTTCGCGGCGCGGGCCCTCGGTGACGTGGTCAACCTCCGGCTGCCCGAGGTCGGCACCTGGGTCGAGGCGGGAGAGAGCTGCGGACAGATCGAGTCACGGACCGCCGTCAGCGGCCTGTACGCCCCCGCCTCGGGCCGGGTCCTGGAAGTCAACCCCGCACTGGCCGACGACCCCGGCGTCGTCAACGCCGCCCCCTACACCGGCGGCTGGCTGTTCCGGCTGCGGGTCGAGAACATCGCCGGCGCGCTGACCCCCGATGCCTACGCCGCCCACTGTGCCCACACCCGAGGAGACCGCCGATGACCCTGTTCAACCAGCCCCTGCACGAGCTCGACCCGGAGGTGGCCGCCGCGGTCGACGCCGAGCTGGAGCGCCAGCAGTCCACCCTGGAGATGATCGCCTCCGAGAACTTCGCGCCCGTCGCTGTGCTGGAGGCACAGGGTTCGGTGCTGACCAACAAGTACGCCGAGGGCTACCCGGGCCGCCGCTACTACGGCGGCTGCGAGCACGTCGACGTCACCGAGCAAATTGCCATCGACCGGATCAAGGAGCTGTTCGGCGCCGAGTACGCCAACGTCCAGCCCCACTCGGGCGCCTCCGCCAACCAGGCCGCCCTGTTCGCGCTGGCCCAGCCCGGCGACACCATCCTGGGTCTGGACCTCGCCCACGGCGGCCACCTCACCCACGGCATGAAGATCAACTTCTCGGGCAAGCAGTTCAACGTCGTTCCGTACCACGTGGACGCGGAGACCGGTCTGGTCGACATGGCGGAGCTGGAGCGGCTGGCCAAGGAGCACCGCCCGAAGGTGATCATCGCGGGCTGGTCGGCGTACCCGCGGCAGCTGGAGTTCGCCGAGTTCCGGCGGATCGCCGACGAGGTCGAGGCGTACCTGTGGGTGGACATGGCGCACTTCGCGGGCCTGGTCGCGGCGGGGCTGCACCCGAACCCGGTGGAGTACGCGGACGTGGTGACGTCCACGACGCACAAGACCCTGGGAGGGCCGCGCGGCGGCATCATCCTGGCGAAGAAGGACTTCGCGAAGAAGCTCAATTCCTCGGTCTTCCCGGGTTTCCAGGGCGGTCCGCTGGAGCACGTGATCGCGGCGAAGGCGGTGTCCTTCAAGGTCGCCGCGAGCGAGGAGTTCAAGGAGCGTCAGCGCCGCACGGTCGAGGGCGCGAAGATCCTCGCCGAGCGCCTGACGGCCGCCGATGCCCGCGAGGCCGGCGTGAACGTGCTGTCCGGCGGCACCGACGTCCACCTGATCCTGGTCGACCTGCGCGAGTCCGAGCTGGACGGCCGGCAGGCCGAGGACCGCCTCCACGAGGTCGGCATCACCGTCAACCGCAACGCCGTCCCCAACGACCCGCGCCCGCCGATGGTGACATCCGGCCTGCGCATCGGCACCCCGGCCCTGGCCACCCGCGGCTTCCAGGCCGAGGACTTCACCGAGGTCGCCGACGTCATCGCCGAAACGCTGAAGGCGCCTTCTCCCTTCGGGGCGGCCGACGCCGAAGCGCTCAAGGCCCGGGTGAAGGCCCTGGCCGACAAGCACCCGCTGTACCCCGGCCTGTAACCGACAACCTCCCGCAGGGGCGTGCCATGACAACTATGACCGTCCGTCACGCCCCGCCAATCCCACGGAGTATGGCGTGGCAATCAGCGTCTTCGACCTGTTCTCCATAGGCATCGGCCCGTCCAGCTCGCACACCGTCGGCCCGATGCGCGCCGCCGGCATGTTCGTCTCCCGGCTGAAGCAGGACGGCGTGCTCGCCCAGACCGCCGCGGTACGGGCCGAGCTGTTCGGCTCCCTCGGCGCCACCGGCCACGGCCATGGCACCCCCAAGGCGGTCCTGCTCGGCCTGGAGGGCAACGAGCCGCATACGGTCGACGTGGCCCAGGCCGAGCTCGACGTCGAGCGGATCCGCAGCACGGGGCGCATCCGGCTCCTCGGTGCCGAGATCGGACCCGCCCACGAGATCGACTTCGACGTTTCGACCCGGCTGGTCCTGCACCGCAGGCGGTCGCTGCCGTACCACGCCAACGGCATGATCTTCTTCGCCTACGACGGCGACGGCGTGCCGCTGCTGGAAAAGACGTACTACTCCGTGGGCGGCGGCTTCGTGGTCGACGAGGAGGCGGTCGGTGCGGACCGGATCAAGCCCGACGACACGGTGCCGGCCCATCCGTTCAGCACCGGCGATGAACTGCTGCGCCTGACGAAGGAGACTGGTCTGTCGATCTCCGCGCTGATGCTGGAGAACGAGAGGGCCTGGCGCACCGAGGAGGAGATCCGCGCGGGCCTGCTGGAGATCTGGCTGGTCATGGAGGCCTGTGTCGCACGCGGACTGGGTGGCGAGGGGGTCCTCCCCGGCGGGCTGAAGGTCCGTCGCCGGGCCGCGGCAGCTGCCCGGGCGCTGCGCAGCGAGGGCGACCCGGCGGGCCGCGCGATGGAGTGGGTCACCCTCTACGCGATGGCGGTGAACGAGGAGAACGCCGCGGGCGGCCGGGTCGTGACCGCTCCGACGAACGGCGCGGCGGGCATCGTCCCCGCCGTCCTGCGCTACTTCCTCGACTTCGTGCCGGGCGCCGACGAGGACGGCATCGTCCGTTTCCTGCTCGCGGCGGGCGCCATCGGCATGCTCTTCAAGGAGAACGCGTCGATCTCGGGCGCCGAGGTCGGTTGCCAGGGCGAGGTGGGCTCGGCCTGCTCGATGGCCGCCGGAGGTCTCGCCGAGGTGCTCGGCGGCAGCCCCGAACAGGTCGAGAACGCCGCCGAGATCGGCATGGAGCACAACCTCGGCCTCACCTGCGATCCCGTAGGCGGCCTGGTCCAGATCCCGTGCATCGAGCGCAACGGCATGGCCGCGGTCAAGGCCGTCACCGCCGCCCGGATGGCGCTGCGCGGCGACGGCCGCCACCACGTCTCCCTGGACAAGGTCATCAAGACCATGAAGGAGACCGGCGCCGACATGAAGGTCAAGTACAAGGAGACCGCCCGCGGCGGCCTGGCCGTCAACGTCATCGAGTGCTGAGGAGACGGACGGAGCGGGGCAGGGGCGA
Organism: Streptomyces sp. A012304; assembly: GCF_026008495.1. Lineage (GTDB taxonomy): Bacteria > Actinomycetota > Actinomycetes > Streptomycetales > Streptomycetaceae > Streptomyces. The sequence goes on along the minus strand of NZ_BQUN01000182.1, from coordinate 334,078 downwards.
AGCAGGAGAAAGGGCCGCAGCCATGCTCATCGACACGGACGACGAGGTCGTGCGGCTGGTCCGGATCGCGGTCGCTCACCTCGGCGTCGAGGAGGTGCGTTTCACCGGCGGTGAGCCGTTGCTGCGCCCCGGTCTCATCGGGATCGTCGAGCGGTGCGCTGCTCTCGGACCGCGCCCCAGGCTGTCGCTGACCACCAACGGCATCGGCCTGGGCCGGACCGCCGGAGTCCTGGAACGCGCCGGCCTGGACCGGGTCAATGTCTCGCTGGACACACTGCGCCCCGCCGTCTTCAAGGCCCTGACCTGGCGGGACCACCACCACGACGTGCTTCAGGGCCTGGCTGCGGCTCGCGCCGCCGGGCTCACCCCGGTGGAGGTCAACGCCGTCCTGATGCCCGGACTGAACGACGATGAAGCACCCGAATTGCTCGCCTGGGCCATGGAGAACGACTACGAACTCCGGTTCGTCGAGCAGATGCCGCTCGATGCCCAGCACGGCTGGCGACGCGACGGCATGATCAGCGCCGGGGTCATCCTGGAGAGCCTGAGAACCCGCTTCACGCTCACTCCCGAGCCGGACGAGGCACGCGGCTCCGCGCCCGCCGAACGCTGGGATCAGCCGTCGCTGTCGTTTCTTAGGGCGGCGAGGTAACCGGCCCAACTGTCCTGAGCCAGGGCGGCCCATTGGGTGGCGGTGTTTCTGTGAATCCCGAAGAGGTCGCACATGATGATCGGCGGAAGTTCACCGGCCATGCCGAACAAGGCCGTGTTGCGGGCCGCGAGGGTGGGCAGACCGTGCTTCGTGAGCTGCGCCGCCAGACCTCCAGGGCTTCGCGGGCGGCCGGCGAGACGGCCCGGGAGAAGAAGCTCCTGGTGCTCGCTGTCGGGCAGGGCTCCCACCGCCGAGTGCCTCCGGCCCCCAGCGATCTGTCGTTCGGTGAGACGAGCCAGCGTCGGCGGCAGGAGTACGGGAGCTTGGCCGGGGCGACGTTACAGCGGCGGCAGACCGGCCCTTCGGCGGAGTTGCACTGCACGGGGCCGACGGTCTTGCAGCGGACGCACTTCTGGTCCGTAAACCCGGCGCAGGGGCGACACAGGGCGACCCTGGCCCCGTCCCTGAGCCGCATCCGGTAGGTGCCGAGGCGCCCGCAGTCGGCGCAGGGCCCGGTGACCCGGTGGCGGTTCTCATAACAGGAGCGGCAGACCGCTCCTTCCTCCCCTGTCCGGGTGACGATGTGACCGTCCTTCCCGCAGCACGAGCACGGGCGCAGTTCGGTCCGGGAGACGCACCAGTCGCATGCGCGGCCTTGCGGAGTGACACGGGGAACCTTGCGACCGGCGTGGCCGCAGATAACGCAGGCGAGCTGGGTGACGGCACCGCCGTGCCCGACTGCCTGCAGGGCCTGCAGCAGCCGGGGCAAGGACGCCGGGCAGTGTGGGGACGGTGCCGTCAACGCGTCCGGGAACTGGGCTATGTGGGCGTGAAGTTCGCGCGCCATCGGCGGGCTCGACGCCTTCGCCCGCTCAAGGAGCTCCTGGCCCTCCTCCGCCGTCAGCGCAGGGCCGACCGTGTCCTGCAGGAGACCGACGAGCCGGGCCCGGATCTCGGCGAGCTCACGCCGGGCATCCGCCAGGGGAAGCCTGGCCCGTCGACGTCTCACGACTGGCCGGGACGGCGAATGACGGTCCGCCGCGGAGCACTCGGCGCCGGCCCCGTCTCACCGCCGGCCGTCTTGCGGACCTGGACGTTGACGACCTCGGGCTTGATCAGGTCGTTCGGGGTGCACTGCAAGATGTCGCAGAGCGCCACGAGGGTGTCCATGCTCATCCGCTGCGCAGGGATGAGTACATCCGTTGCTCGCGCACCCCTCAACGTCACCGAGCAGGCACAACGTCACTCTCGCCACCGCGCGCAATGTTGTATTTGATGCAATGCAGCGCGCTTTCCCAGACCATGGCGATGCTGGCCGCGCCCCACGCGGTCCAGGTCAGGCGCACGCCGCTGCTGCGGAAGAACCCGCCGACCAGGCCGAAGATGCCGACCAGTTGCCAGACGGTGTAGCGGTGGAGGCGCTGATCGGCAGCGCGGCGGAGTGCGACGCGATGTACGAGCGGATCGGCTGGTCGACCACGGCGAAGACGCCGTGGGAGGTGTCGGCGCCGACCTGGACGTGCGGCACGGCGGTCAGCAGGCTGTGCAGCGTGTCGGCCAGGACGTCGGTCGCGCCGTCCAGCAGGATGAGGACCGCGCAGATCCCGGCGAGTCCGAGCGCCGTCTTCACCCAGTTCGTTCTCCAGACACTTGAAGTTGTCTCATCCCAGTGACAGCTCGGCGTCTCTCAGCACGCCTCCGATCGGGGCACGGAAGACTGCACAGCCCTGCAGCCTCGCGGCCGCAGGCGTGGACGCGAACCGTGACGTCCACATAACATGTCACCGTTAACTTAACGGCGACAACTTGAAGGGCCGCGATGACCATCACCGCGCAAGACGTCTACACCTTGGCGCCGTTCGCCAGGACGCTCGGGATACGCTTCGAAGCCCTCAAGGCCGACGCTGTCACCGCGCAACTCGCCTACACGCCCGAGCAGTCCACCGTTGGCGCCGCGATGCACGGCGGGGCACTGATGGGGCTGGCCGATGTAGCCGGCGCCGTGTGCGCCACGCTGAACGGGCCCGCCGACACCGTCCCCGCGACCATGGAATCCACCACCCACTTCCTGCGGCCCGTACACGGCACCGGCGCTTTCGCGACCTCCCGCCCGCTGCACGTCGGCAAGTCAACGGTCACCGTGGAAATCGACATCAGGGACGACAAGGACCGGCTCTGCGCCCGCGTCACTCAACTCGTCGCCCTCCGGAAGCGCCATGACTAAGGGACCCGGCCAGACCACAGCCGACGGCCGCGCCGGCACAACCGAAGGCCGTCGGCGCAGTCGCGCCAAGCGAGGCCACGGCGGCCGACTGAGGGACGAGCTCATCGAAGCGGCCGGCACGTTGCTCGACGACGCCGGCGAGGACGGCGTGACCATCCGTGCGGTCGCACAGGCCGTCGGGGTCAGCACCCCCTCGGTATATCTGCACTTCGACAACCGACTGGAACTGCTGCACACCGTGTGCCTCGGGGTCTGGGACGAGCTCGCCCGACGGATGCTGAGCATCAGCGCCCAGACCACCGACCCGTTCGCCGAACTCCACCAGCGCAGTGTCGCCTACATCAGGTTCGGACTCGACCATCCCCTGCGCTACCGCCTGGTCGCGACCGGACCCGCGACAGCCGCCACCGAGCAGGTCGCCGACGCCTGCTTCCGATTCCTGCGCGAAACAGTGCAGCGATGCGCCGACGCCGGCGTGCTCCACGGCGATGTGACGGCGCTGACCCGGGCCATCTGCGCGTGCCTGCACGGTGCCGTCTCGCTGCTGATCCTCCAGCCGACCTCGAAATGGCCCGACGACATCCCCCAGTACGCAGACGATGCCGCCACCCTCGCCTGCCAGGGCGCCGCCGCCCTCTCACGCGCGCACCATGGCCGCTACGAAACGTGAACTGTTCTGCCCTGGGCAACGCTCCGCCACGCCTCGCTGGCGTCGGCCGACGGTTGGCGCAGCGCTCGGCGGCCGGCCTGCGCGGGGCAGAAAAAGGGGCTGGTCCTCCATGCCCTTGCGGGTAGTGCCGGCGCAGTTCGCGGCGCTGGCCAAAGAAAATCCGCTGGCAGGCGGTGGCGGGCCTCGGCGATGTCGAGCTGCTTGCCGATCATGTGCCGTTTTTGAAGTGGCCCAGACAACGAGCTGATGCCTCAGGAGACACATCAAAGTCTGGAGAAGAACGGCTACCGGGCGATCGTCTTCACCCCGTGGCCGGCGCCCGGACCACTGCTGCTGCAGTCCCGCCGGGGCAGCCTCCTGAAGAGCCGCTTCCCCGAGCTCGAGGTCGCGGCCGCCGACCTGCCCGACGGCTTGGTCCTCGACTGCGTTATGTGACCTGCGGGGTGTCTCAGCACCAAGGTGTCTCAGGCGGCGCAGCTCCCACAGACGGGACGTGACGGGCGTCGCGCCACGTGTCGCAGCGGCCGCTCAGAGGTGGCTGTCCAGGAACTTCCGTACCTCGGCGATGGTCATAGGCCCCGTGCCGTGCGCCACCGCCTCTCCCTCCTTCAGCAGGACGTAGGACGGGGCTCCGGTGATCCCGTATCGCTCGGTTGCGGCCGGACAACGCCTGATGTCGGCGCGGACGGCCGTCAGGCGGCCCGTGTAGTCGTCGGCGATGCCACCCACGACGAGGTCCATCACCCGGCAGGGCTCGATTGCCCTGGGCCATGTCCCGGTGAAGTATGCGAGGACCGGAACTGCGCTCATCCCCAGGATGAAATTGAACTCCGCGTCCTCACGGGGTCGGTGAACCCGCTTCGCCATGGAAGCTCCTGACCTCACGTTCCGTCATTCCATCCCCATCATCCCTCGAGCGGTGTGCCAGGCCGGCCCGGTCGGTCGTCCGGTTGACCTGTCGGAAGGGAGACACAGGGCCGTCGCAGAACCACGGTGGTCCCCGGCGCGAGCGGCCCGGCCCCCGCCCCTGGTGATCGGGCCTGGCCGCCCCGCCGGTCACCCAGCCGCAGCCCGCCGCGCGCCCGTGGGTCAGCTCGTGCCAGGTAAGCGCCCTCCATGACGACATGAAAGCCGTTCTCCAGGGCATGGCGGCCCAGATTACCGACCAGATGCTCGATGAGCGCGTCGACGAGCGGGCCGGTGCGCATCGTCCACCGGATCGAGTCGAGCTGTATCCGCCACCGCGCTCCTCAGAGACAGCGCCCCCGACGGGCTTCCCAAGGCCTTGTCTGGTCTTCACATCACGCCCCGGTCTCAGCTGGCTCATACCGCTCTTCCCGGGCCGCATGAACCAGCTGATGGCACCGAGAACGAGGCACGATTCCTGGATCGCTCGCGGACGCGGTCGTGGACCGTCGACGTACGTGTCAGCTGACGCGAAGACCGACCGCCAGCGTCAGTTCAAGGACCCGGTGTGGCGATGCGAGATCCGGGAACAGCTCCCGCAGCTGCGACATCCGGTACCGGACGGTCTGGGGATGGACGAACAACGCCGCCGCCACCTCGTCCCGCCTGCCCTGGTGCAGCAGCCACGCCCGCAACGTCTCCTCCAGCCGCCGTGCGGTCGCGACCGGCAAGGTCCGCAACGGTGCGAGGGCTCGGGCACGCAGGTCTGCGAGCGCCTCCACGTCGGCGCTCAGCACCAGCTCGGGCAGGTGGTCCTCGGTGTCGCGGATATCGGAGGAGAGGGAACGGGCGCGTACGGCTCGTGAGTACGAGGCGGACGCTCGAGTCCATGGCCGGGCCGGGCCGACCACGGCGGTGCGGTCGGTCAGCTGCCGCAAGAGATGTGATCGGTCGGCGTCGGGGACGAGCAGCACACCGGTGGCGTCCGGCAGATCGTCGAGGACGAGGGTGCTCGGGTCGAGCGCGCGGTAGGCAGGCCGGGCCTGGGCGGCGGGCAGCAGGACCGCGGTCAGCGAACCCGGAGGCTGCCATCCGGCCCGTTGCACAGAGGCCAGCAGCACGTCCGGGCTCGCGCCGGCGAGGAGGTCGCGGGCCAGGTGCTCCAGGTGACGCTCATGGGCCCGGCCCCGGGCTGCCAGTTCGTCGGCGTGGCCCGCGGCGCTCGCGGCGGAGAGCTCGTCGATGTAGGCGAAGGTCAGCTCGGCGAACTTGGCGACCTCGGCGGCGGGCAGACCTGCGGGTACGGCACCCGCTGCCAGGCATCGCCAGGCCACGCGAGCGCCGACGCGGTAGGCGCTGAGCAGGGCGTCCATCGAACGGCCGTCGCGCACCTCGCCGCGGCCCAGCTCGTAGGCTGCGTCACCGGCGTCGCCGCCTGTGGCGTTCCCGCTCGCGAGGTCCAGGTAGTGCCCCAGGGCGGTGCGGACGGCTCGGCGGATGGTCCCGCCCATGCTGCCCGAAAGGGCGTTGGCGTAGGAAGGGACCTCGTCGATGATCGCCTGGACGACCTCGTCGGCGGTGGTCTTCAGCGCGGCCCGAAGTGCGGTGACCGTCGTCTCATCCAGGGCCAGTTCGCTGGCCCTCCGGATTGCATGGCTCACGTTTTTGTTCCCTGCGAACAATTCAGCCGACCAGATTCACGTCTTGCGGTCAGGACTTTACGCCCTGCGGCGCAGCAAGCTGGAGTCATGACGAGTGCAGCCCTCCGCAGCAGGGCGTGGAAACTGCTGGAGATGGTCACGACGCCGCTGCTGCCGTCGGACTACCTCGACCTGGTCAGCCCGCTGCGTGCGGGCGCTGACCTGCGTGGGCGCATCGAGGCCGTGCACCCCGAGACGGATGACGCCGCGACCATCGTGATCAGGCCGGGACGGGGCTGGCGCGGCCACACAGCCGGTCAGTACGTGCGGATCGGGGTCGACGTCGACGGGGTGCGCCTGTGGCGCGCCTACTCCATCACCTCGCCGACAAACCGCCAGGACGGCCGCGTCACGATCACCGTGAAGGCGATCCCGGACGGCAAGGTCAGCAACCACCTGGTCCGCAGGGCGAAACCGGGCACGCTGATCCAGCTCGACCAGGCGACCGGTGACTTCGTGCTGCCGCAGGCCAAGCCCGCCAAGGTGCTCTACCTGACGGCGGGCAGCGGCATCACGCCCGTGATGGGCATGCTGCGCGACATCGAGTTCGACGACGTCGTCATGGTCCACTGCGCGCCACAGCCGCAAGACGTGATCTTCCGCAACGAGCTGCACGAGCTGGTCGCGGACAAGAAGCTGCGGCTCACCGAGGTGCACACCGACACAGACGGCATGCTCGACATCGCCCGTCTCGACGAACTCGTGCCCGACTGGGCCGAGCGCGAGACCTGGGCTTGCGGGCCCGCGGGCCTGCTCGACGCCGCCGAAGAGCACTGGAGCGAGCACGGCGTCCAAGAGCGCCTGCACACCGAACGCTTCCGCCCCAACATCGTCGTCGCCGGCGACGGCGGCGAGGTCACGTTCAGCGCCACCGGCAAGAGTGTCGACGCGGACGGCGCCACGCCGTTGCTGGACATCGGCGAGGAGGCCGGCGTGCTCATGCCCTCCGGGTGCCGCATGGGCATCTGCTTCGGCTGCATCACGCCGCTCAAGGCGGGCGCCGTCCGCGACCTGCGCACCGGCGAGATCACCGAGGCCGAGCCGGGCGTCCTCATCCAGACCTGCGTGTCCGCCGCGGCGGGCCCCTGCGACATCGAACGGTAGGAGCACCTTGACCGCCATCGACCCCACCGCCCACCTGACCGCGGAGCAGATCGAGGAGCTCGGCCGCGAGCTGGACGCGATCCGCGATGAGGTTCTCGCCGACCGCGGCGAGAAGGACGCCGCCTACATCCGCAAGGTCATCTCGGCGCAGCGCAAGCTCGAGCTGGTCAGCAGGGGCGTGCTGCTGTTCTCGTTCTTCCCGCCCGCGTGGCTGCTCGGCACCGCCGGTCTGTCCGTGGCGAAGATCATGGACAACATGGAGATCGGCCACAACGTCCTGCACGGCCAGTGGGACTGGATGCGGGACCCGAAGATCCACTCCACCACCTGGGAGTGGGATCACGTCTCGCCGTCCGAGCAGTGGAAACACTCGCACAACGAGCTGCACCACACGTACACCAACGTGATCGGCAAGGACAACGACCTCGGCTACGGCATCATGCGCGTCGACGAGGACCAGAGGTGGCACCCGTTCCACCTCGGCCAGCCGCTGTGGAACTTCATCAACGCCTGCTTCTTCGAGTACGGCATCGCCGCGTACGATCTGGAGCTCGGCAAGAACCTGCGCAAGTGCCGCCGCAAGAACCCGGAGTTCCGCGCGCGGGCCAGGGCCGTGGGCCGCAAGATCCGCAAGCAGGTGCTCAAGGACTACGTGATCCACCCGCTGCTGTCGGGCCCGTCGTTCCTCACCACGCTCGCCGCCACGTTCACCGCGAACCTGGTCCGCAACATCTGGTCCCACTCGGTGATCATGTGCGGGCACTTCCCCGAGGGCGTGCAGGTCTTCGAGCGCCGGTCGATCAAGGGCGAGACGCGCGGCCAGTGGTACCTGCGCCAGATGATGGGCTCGGCGAACATCAGCGGCAGCAGGGCCATGCACTTCATGACCGGCAACCTGTCGCACCAGATCGAGCACCACCTGTTCCCGGACTTGCCGAGCAACCGGTACGCCGAGGTCGCGGTGAAGGTGCGCGCGCTGTTCGAGAAGTACGAGCTGGAGTACGTCACCGGGCCGCTGCCCAAGCAGGTCTTCTCCGCGTGGCGCAAGGTCTTCCGGCTCTCGCTGCCGAACAAGAAACCCAAGGTCAAGACGCCGGACCACGAACAGGAGCTCGTCGCGGCCTGACCCCGTATCAGTTCAGATCTCTCGGCCGTACCGGCGGCACCGCCGGGTTCGGTGAGATCCGTGGCGGACGGTGGGCGACCGCGACATCAGACCGTACGACACGGGATCCGGGGCAGCCCGGTGTCCGACTGCGCTGCTACCTGGACGTGTGCCAGGAGCTCAGCACACAGCACCCGGCGAGGTGTTGTAGTGCGCTGACCTGCCGATCCCCCCAGGCGAGATCGTCGGCGTCGACATCGCCACCCCCGCCTCCCACTGCTCCCGCCTCGTTTCGATGCGGCACTCCGGCTCCATCCGAGCCCCGCCACCATCCCGAAGTCCGAAGCCTCCGGGGCCTCCCGCGCGACGCCAGATGACGTGCTGTACGCCGAGGCGTATCGCCGGCCCGTACTGCCAGGTCGCCCGTCCGTTGCCGTCCCAGGTCAGCTCGAAGACGCCGGGCGCACTGCGGACTCCCTTCACGCGGAGGCCAGCGCGGAAGCGGCCGCGTCCGGTGCGCAAGTCGTCGACGAAGGCGGCCACGGCCTGGCGGAAGCGGCGGCGCTGTTCAGGTGTGAGGCGGTCCAGGTCGGTGGTGAAGCGGGGCAGGGTCTCGTAAGTCGGCACGTCGGTCCTCCAGGCAGCACGAAGCCCCCGGGGTTGCCGGGGGCGGTGGGTGTCTTGCTTGGGGTGAAGGTGGTCGGTGACGTGGTGCAGGGCGGAATGTCTTTGGCCGTCGTCCCGGGGGAGCGGTACGTAGGTGTGCGCTTCTTGACGGTGGAGTCGTCTACTGGCGGATTTCGGGGTGTGCGAGGCCTGTGTGACTGGGTGCCGCGCAGGGTTTGCATGGCCTCGGTCGTGTCCGCAGGGCGGGCGCGAGGTTGTCGCCGGATCGCTCTTTTTTGCAGGTCAGAGCGGGTGTTCGCTGTCGGGATGATCAGTGTTGCGAAGGTCCAGAGGCGGAATGCCTGGCGGTACTACGTGCGCGGAGTCGCGTTCGGGGACGGGCGTCGTCCCGTCGGCCGGGCGTTGAAGGACGCTCAGGAGATGGCCGGGCTCCCGCCCGGAGTGTGGAGGGGGCGCGGCCTGGCCGCGCTCGGGCTCACCGCCGGGCAGACGGTGACCGAGCGGCAGATGGAGTTGGTGTTCGGGGATGGCCGGCACCCGGATGCCGACCGCATGGAACGCAAGCTCCTGGACGACGGCGTCGATCCGGAGACGGCGCGGCTGGCCACGGTCCTCGGTCAGCTGATTGAGGAGATCGAGCAGCGCAAGCAGACCCCGCTGATCGCCCTGGACTTCGTGTTCCGGCCGCAGGCATCGCTGGTCGTGCTGTGGGCGCTGGGGGATGCCAGGACGCGGCGGGTCATCGAGCGGGCGCTCGAGCGGGCTGTCGCCGCGACCCTTCGCTGGCTGGAGGATGAGGTGGTGGAGGTCCGGTGGGCGTCCGGCCGGGAGCGCGCGAAGGCCCCGGCCCTGTCGTCGCGGCGTTCCGGCACTTCGACAACAGGAACGGATTTCCGCTCCTGCATGAGCACTGCCTGATCCTGAACCGGGCGCAGCGCCCGGACGGCTCCTGGTACGCGCTGGAGGGACACGGTCCGGCTGCACAAACACATCGTGGCGGCCGACACGCTCGGGAGCAGGCGGCGAGGACGAGGGCGGAGCCGGAGGCGCGCAGCGGCGCGGGGGGCTCAGGACGGCCCCAGGGGCGGGGAGGTGGCAGTCTGCTTGATCATCAGGATGGGCGGGGAGCCGACTGTCTGCTCCCATCCCTGGCGCTCCCAGAATTCCAGCGCCTCCTTCCAGCCGCGCTCCTCCCGGTTCACCCGTAGGTAGGCGCCGGAGTAGCCCTGCTGCTCCAGCTCCCGCATCACGTGATGCTCCAGACGTGCTGCGTGCCCTTCGCGTCGGTGGTCCCTGTCGGTGGTCAGGTACGCCAGGTAGACGGGCCACGTCCGGCCCTCGATCGTCTTGGGGCGCCGCCGCTCGACGGTGGCGACCGCCAGCACCCTGCCGTCGTCGTCCAGAACCCACACTCCGCGCCGCGCACCGTTCCCGCTCTCCTCCTGCTCCTGGAGGTACTCGTGCCAGCGGCCCTCGTTGTTCTCCTCCGGCCAGACCTGGGTCAGGAGTTCGATCACGTCCATCAGATCGGCGGTTGTGGCCGGGCGGGGCAGAGGGTGAGACATCCCGCCAGTATGAACGGCCCATCGCTGGGGCATGGTGGCGTCCGGACGACGGCTCCGCCCCGCCGGCAGTGGCCACCGGCACACACCGAGGGCCCGGCCAGGTCGGCGATGGTGTGGTCGAGTTGGGCGATGTGGGTGGTCAGCGCGGCTGTCTGGAGACGGGACAGACCGCCGCCGGCTTTGAGCGGGCGCTGGGCCTGGGCTCGGGCGGCGGTGAGTCGCGGCAGGTGGATGGTGGAGCGGCGGGCATGGCGCAGCTCAAGCACATGGTGAGCAGGGGGAGGGGCCGGCCGGCGCGGAGTGCCCGCTGGCCGCAGACCGCGGTGGCAGGCTGGTAGAAGCAGTCGTTCAGGACGCCGGGGTCGAGGGTTTTGGTCAGGTGCTGCAGCATGGTGCGTAGCCGGGCAGCGCTGGCGACGATGCCGGGAAGCTTGCCCAGTTCGCGTCGGATGCGGTCGAACTCGGCGTTCGCGGGCGGTGGCTCCCCCGCCGGAGCGGTGGCCGGCGTTCCGATCGCGGTAGAGGTCTTCGACGTAGTCCAGTTGGGCGACGGCGCGTTCGGTGGCGACTTCGGAGGCGAATCCGGAGGCGGAGGTGCCCGCGTAGCAAGCGGTCCGTGGCCCGGCAGCTCGGCATGGGCCTCAACACCATCCTGCGCTTCTCTCGCGCCACCACTCCGGAGGAGTTGTTCACAGGCCAGTGGCAGAGCCGTGCGACCAAACTCGATGCCTTCAAGCCCTACCTCGACCAGCGCTGGCAGGAAGGCTGCACGAATGCCTGGAGACTGTGGGAGGAGATCAGTGAACAGGGCTACCCGGACGGCTACAGCAGCGTTCGCGACTACGTGAGCAGGACTCCTCGGGGCAAGCCCAGCCGGTTGGGCCCCGACCGCCATCGGCCCGTGCCGTCACCCGCTGGATCCTCACGCATCCGGACGCCCTGCCCGAAAATGACCGGCTCCAGCTCAAAGCCGTGCTGGCCAACTGCCCTGAACTGACGACACTCGCCGAGCACGTGCGCTCATTCGCCCACATGCTCACCCACCTGCAAGGCGCCCAGCTGGCGACATGGATCGAATCGGCAACCGCCCCCAGGGATCTGCCCAGTCTCCGCCGTTTTGCCCAGCACCTTGAACGCGACCTCGACGCCGTCATCGCCGGCCTTTCACTTCCGTGGAACCCGGGTGTCGTGGAGGGTCATGTCAATCGGATCAAGATGCTCAAGCGGCAGATGTTCGGCCGCGCTGGATTCGACGTCCTCCGCAAGTGAGTTCTCCTCACTCCGTAATCCGACCGATGGACTTGGCACGGACATTACTATCGAGGAGTGACGATCAAGTACGAGTGGCGGGGCGACTTCGACAACGCAGCCCTCAACACACTGCACGCTGACGGCTTCGGTCACCCGGTCGTTGGGACCGACTGGCGAGAACGACTTGAGCGCCACAGTCTCGGCTGGGTCTGCGCTTGGGAAGACGGCGTGCTGATCGGTTTCGTCAACGTTGTCTGGGATGGCGGAGTTCACGCCTTCGTCCTGGACACGGTGGTCGCCCAGCACCTCCAGAGAAGAGGTGTTGGCGCCGCGCTGGTTGCAGCGGCAGCCAACGAAGCTCGTGCCGCGAAGTGCGAATGGCTCCACGTCGACTTCGAGGAGCACCTGCGTACGTTCTACTTCGATGTCTGCGGCTTCAAGGAGACGGCGGCCGGTCTGATTGCCCTGTAATACCGTGGGCCAAGCTCTGGGCCGGGAAACACAGGGCGCCAGAAGTGGTGAGAACGAGCATTCACCAGCACCCTGACCCAATCTCAGTCGTCACCCGGAGTGACTGCACCACACAAGTTGGACCAGAGCCCGTCTGTGACGACATTAACGGGACCCGCCGTGAGTTGATCAAGAAGGAGCTCGCAGTGGCCCGCGCCCGGCAGGCCGAAGTCACCGCTTACTGGAATCGGCACAAGGCCACGGTCATGGACCGGTGGGACAACCGTACTGGTGGTCGTGGAGAAATGACCGTGGCGGACATCCCGGAGGTCGCAGCACAATGGCACCGAGACAACCTGGTCCGTCCCGAGAACGCCTTGGCGACGACTCAAAGACGCGGTGAGGCCAGTCCGTACCTGTGGCAATGCCCCCTCGGCTTCGATCATGATCCGTGGCCGGCCTGCCCAAGGACCGCATTCAGAAAGGCCCAGGGTGCCCCGAGTGCCGGCGCTTGGTCCGCCTCGCGGACCTTCCAGCGCTGGCCGCTCAATACCGTGGACACAGACCAGCGAGCGACATGACCCACGCTTCACACGAGAGTGTGTCGTGGATCGCCTCTCTGCGGCGGCCTCGCGCTCGGCTCGGGTGGCGTGGGGGCGCCACCCTCGTCCGTGGAGCGGGCGACAGGCGTCCTTGCGGATACGCATTCCCGGGGCGCAGAACATGGGGGCGTCGAGCCGCACGTCGGCTGCCCTCGCATTGCCCCGCCGCCGTTACCGCTCGTCCGCCGCCTGCGAGGGCACCGTGATGTCCTGACCGCCGTCCAGAACCTGGTGGAGCCAGGCGCGTTCGGCGCGGCTCATGGCGCGGGCGGTGAGCAGCATGCCGCGACGGTAGGGGTCGGCGACCTCCTCCGAGCGCAGCGGACGGTCGCCGTCGTAGAAGAAGCTCGCGGGTGTCTCGAGGAACTCCAGGCGTCGGCGCAGGACCGCGTGCTGCTGTTCGGTGTCGGGGAGCAGGGACAGGAACGCGAGGATCGTGAAGAAGCGCGCGTGGTCGGTGATCTCGTGCTGGGCGGGATCGCGCAGGCGCCGCAGCAGCTCGTCGCGTCCGGCGTCGGTCAGGGGCAGCACGTACTTCTGGGCGGCTGCGGCGCCCGGTTCTGTGTGCCGGGTCACCAGACCGCGTTTCACCAGGCGGTTGATCGCCGGGTAGAGGCTGCCGTCGCTGACCGGTCGGGTGTGACCGGACAGCTGTTCCACTCGACGGCGCAGCTCATAGCCGTGCAGCGGTCCCTGCGCGAGGTGTCTCAGGATCACGAGCTCCAGCACACCGCCATGGTCGCACAGCGAATCGAGGTATCACGGAACGACGTGTTACGGTCTTGATCGGCATTTACCTTGGTTCGAGGTACCCAGATTCGTTGTATGGGTGTCCCATGGCGAGCAGAGACGAGAGAGTGATGGCGCAGTCGTCCGACCCGGCCGCTGACCGTGAGGCGCGTGAGGCCGGACCCACTACGACGGCACGACACGCCGCCGCGGCGGCCGGCCTGCCGTGGGAGGATCGGCGGGCGTTCGACGACGTGGCAAGAGGCCGGATCGCCTCGATCGAGCCGCCCGTCATCCGCGACGCCTCCGGCACGGTGGTCTGGGATCTCGCCGCGTACGACTTCCTCGACGGCGAGGCGCCCACGACCGTGCACCCGAGTCTGTGGCGCATCGCCCAACTGCACCGCAGCCACGGCCTGTTCGAGGTCACCCACGGCGTCTACCAGGTGCGCGGCTACGACGCCGCGAACATGACCGTAGTCGTCGGCGAGCGAGGCTACGTCGTCATCGACCCGCTCACCTGCGTCGAGACCTCCGCGGCCGCGCTGGACCTGGTCCGCGAGCAGCTCGGCGACCGCCCGGTCACGGCGGTCGTGCACACGCACTGCCACATCGACCACTTCGGCGGCGTCAAGGGAGTCGTCGACGAGGCGGACGTCCGGGCCGGACGGGTGCCGGTGGTCGCCCCCGTCGGCTTCTACGAGCACGCCGTCAGCGAGAACGTCTCTGCCGGCGTCGCCATGAGCCGCCGTTCCGGCTTCATGTTCGGCGGGCGGCTGCCGAAGGGCGTCCGCGGGCACGTCATGAACGGCAGCTGTGCCGGAGTGGCGACCGGCAGGAAGTCGCTGATCCGGCCGACGCACGAGGTACGCCGGACCGGTGAGGAGCTGGTCCTCGACGGCGTGCGGTTCGTCTTCCAGTACGTGCCCGACACCGAGGCGCCCGCCGAGATGAACTTCCATCTGCCCGAGCAGCGGGCGCTGTGCATGGCGGAGCTGATCTCCCACCACATGCACAATCTGTACACCCTGCGTGGCGCGCCGGTCCGCAACGCCGTCGCGTGGAGCGGCGCGATCGACGAGGCGCTGCGCATGTACGGGGATGCCTCGGACGTGATGTTCATCGGTCACGGCTGGCCGGTCTGGGGCCAGGAGCAGATCGCCGAGCTGCTGGGCATGCACCGTGACCTGTACCGCTACCTCCACGACGAGACCCTGCGCCTGGCCAACCACGGCTACACGCCGAACGAGATCGCCGAACTGATCGAGCTGCCCGAGCCGCTCGACGCCTACTGGGCCAACCGTGGCACCTACGGCGCCACCAGCCACAACGTCAAGGCCGTGTACCAGCACTACCTCGGCTGGTTCGACGGCAACCCGGCCAACCTCGACCCGCTGCCGCCCGCCGAGGCCGGCCACCGCTATGTCGAGCTGATGGGCGGCATCGACGCCGTGGTCTCCCACGCCCGCACCGCCCACGCCGCGGGCGAAGACCGATGGGCCGCCGAACTGCTCAAACACGCCCTCGCCGCCGACCCCGACCACCAGCCCGCCCGCCTGCTGCAGGCCGACGTCTTCGAACAGCTCGGCTACCAGGCCGAGGCGGCTCCCTGGCGCAACTTCTACCTCGTCGGCGCCCAGGAACTGCGCCACGGTGCCCCGGGCCGTCTGCCGTCCGGCGGTGCCAGCCCCGATCTCGTCGCCGGGATGACCACCGAGATGGTGCTCGACTACCTGGCCATCCGTCTCAACGGCCCGCGCGCCGCGGCGTGCCGGCTCCGCATCGGGCTCGAGGTCGGCGGCGATCGGCGGCCCGGCCGGGCCGATGAGCGGTTCCTGGTGATCGTCGAGAACGGCGTCCTGCGGTACGCGCCGCCGCCCATCGCCGAGACACCGGCCGGCACCCTGCGCATCGGCCACGCCGCACTCGCCGACCTCGCCTACGGTGCGGCGACCCTCGACGAGCTGCTCGCGAAGGACACCGCACGGGTGGACGGCGACCGGACGGACCTCGACACCCTGCTCGGCCTGCTCGACACGTTCACCGGAGGGTTCGAGGTCGTCGTGCCGAACCTCCGCTGAGGCGGGCCCGGTCACCTGAGGCTTCGGCCCGAAGTTCAGGCAGAGCAACCTAGTCGCTCAGCGCCACGTAGTCGTAGGAGACCTCGTTCCCCTCGACCTTGGTCACGTTCACCACGATCTGCTGCTTCTTTCCGTCCTTGGACGTCACCGTGCAGTCGACCATGGCACGCTGCTGTGCCTTCAGATCTCCGGCGCAGCTGACCGCCCGCGGCTTCTCCTGCACCAGCGGCAGGGCGTAGTGCTCACGGACCTGCTTCTCGACCTCCGTTCGAGACACGGTGGCCGTCGCGTCGACGGTGCTGGTCGCCTCGGTGCTCAGCAGCCGGGGTACGGCCACGACCAGGCCGCCGACGGCCACGGCGGTGGCGGCGGTCAGGGACACGGCGACGTACTTCATGATCTTCTCCTCGGGGGGCGCTCGCTTGAGTGGCGTTTCCTGAGGAGCGTGGCTCGCCGCGCGGCCCTGACGCTTCGGCCTGCGAGCCGAAGATGGCCGCCCGGGGTCGGCCCGCGGGCCGACCCGGCCCGGTCAGGCGGGCGGTGCCTGGCGGTCGCGTACGCGGCCGGTGTCCCAGGCCCACGCGGCGATCTCGACGCGATTGCGGACGCCCAGCTTGTCCTTGATGTTGGCCAGGTGGGTCTTCACCGTGCCCAGGGAGAGGTACAGCTCGTCGCAGATCTCCTGGTTGGTGCGGCCCACCGCGAGCAGGCGTACGACGTCCATTTCCCGCTCGGAGAGCGGATGCGGGGTGGCTGGTGCGGGCTGCTGTCCGGCGAGGTGCTTGAGGAGGCGGACGGTGACGGCGGGGGAGACCAGGGCGTCGCCGCGGGCGGCGGATCGTACGGCCTCGATCAGAAAGGTGGATCCGGCGTCCTTCAACAAGAAGCCGCAGGCGCCGTTGCGCAGGGCGGTGTAGGCGTAGTCGTCCTGGTCGAAGGTGGTCACGACGACGACGCGCATCGGGTCGCTGACGCCCGGCCCGGCAAGGGCGCGGGTGACCTCCAGGCCGTCCAGCTTGGGCATGCGGATGTCGACGAGGCAGACGTCGGGGCGCAGTCGGCGGGCGAGTTCGACGCATTCGGCGCCGTCGGCGGCCTCGCCGATGACCTGCAGGTCGGGCTGGGTGCCCAGGATCAGCCGG
The DNA here is from genome assembly GCF_026008495.1 of Streptomyces sp. A012304. Classification (GTDB taxonomy): domain Bacteria; phylum Actinomycetota; class Actinomycetes; order Streptomycetales; family Streptomycetaceae; genus Streptomyces. The sequence continues at coordinate 317,270 of NZ_BQUN01000182.1, read as the reverse complement.
AAGCCGGTGCGGACCATTTCCTGGTCGTCCGCGATCAGCACTCGTGTGCGGGTCGCGCCCGCCCCGTTCGTAGCGTCGGAGCCGTTCATGCGGGTGATCCCTCCACAGCCGGCAGGACCGGGAAGGCGGCGCTCACGCTCCAGCCGCCGTCCGCTGTCCGGCCGCTGGTGAGGGTGCCTTCCACGGCTTCGACGCGTTCGCGCAGGCCCACCAGGCCGAAACCGCCCCGGCCGCCTGTCGGGGCGGTGGCGCGGGCCGTCGGTGCCGTGTTGCGCACCTCCACCCGCAGCCGGTCGCGGTCGCCCTGCCGGTCGAGGTCGAGGCGGACGGCCACGTCGGCGCCGGGGCGTGGCGGCGTACGTTCGTCAGCGCCTCCTGCACCACGCGGTGGACGGAGGTCTCCACCTCCGGGGCCAGCCGGACCCCGCGCACCGCGTCCTCGACGTCCAGTCGCGCGTCGGTGCCGTGTCCGGCGAACGCGCCGACCAGGCGGTCCAGCTCGGTCAGCAGCTCGCCCGGGCGCGCGGCCTCGTGGTCCTCCTCGCGCAGCACCCGCACCAGGCGGCGCATGGAGTCCAGGGTCTCGCCGCCGGCCCGGGAGATGCCCTCCAGCAGGGGCTTGACCTGCTCCGGCGAGGTCTCCTGGATCATCAGCGCGGCGTTGGCGTGAACGATGATGCCGGTGACGTGGTGGGCGACGAAGTCGTGCAGGTCGCGGGCGAGTTCGAGGCGTTCGTTGTGGCGTACGGCGTCCATGGCCCGGGCCCGGCGGGCGTCCAGCAGACGCAGGTAGCAGGCCAGGCCGACGGCCCCGCCGACGGCGAGGGTCAGGAGGAAGGAGTATCCGGATTGGTCATGCTCCGTGCCCCCGCGCAGCGGCAGGGCGATCACCGCGACAGCCAGCGCCGCCGACAGCGCCACGGCGGTGGCCGGCCGTTGCACCCGCCGTGCGGTCCGGGTGAGCAGCATGAGCAGGGCGACCGTCTCCAGCAGGCCCCACGTGCCGCTGGAAAGCGGGGCATACGCCAACAGGCCCACGGTCAGGGCCAGAGAGCCCAGCGCGGCGGCGCCGGCCCGCCATTCGGGACCCGGCCGGCGGGCGGGGAAGAGCAGCGTGGCGGCGGCGAGCGGGCCGTAGACAAGGGGCAGCCAGCTCGACCACCGGTGCTGCGGGTCGTAGTAGGCCACCATGTCGAGCAGCCACGTCAGGGCGAGGCCCCCGCAGAGCGAGACCGTGATGGCGTGCCGGACGGCCGGGGAGAGCGGAGTATCGGGTTCCACGCCGAAAGGGTACGGACGGACGGCCGACGTACGGGTCGGCCTGCAGGCCGATGCCGGGTGCCCCGTACCGGCCCGGCGGCCGAGGACGCGCGGGGTGCTGCGGCGGGATCGTCGACGGCATGCAGATCCTCACCGTTCTCGACTTCGCCCTGGCGGTGCTCGCCGGGCTGCGCTTCGTCCTGTGGGCCCTCGTCACCGTGGACGTGGCCCGATGACCTCGTACCGTACGACGACCGCCTCCCCGGTCCTGGCTGGCATCGGTCTGACCAAGTCCTACGGCCTGACCCGGGCCCTGGCCGGTGTCGACGTGTCCGTCTCGGCGGGCGAGTCGCTGGCGGTCATGGGACCGTCCGGGTCGGGCAAGTCCACCTTGCTGCACTGCCTGGCCGGCATCGAACGGCCCGACGAGGGCCAGGTGCTGCTGGCCGGGGATCCCCGTCGAGGGCGATCACGGTGGACGCTCCGGCGGGGAGGGCGAGCGGCACGGTCACGCGGGAGTGTTCCCTCCGGTACCGGCCGAGCGGCGTGGTCTGCCCGGTCCAAGCGTCGAGCATGTACGGCTGTCCTCCGCCCTCCAGTGAGATCTCCGCCGAGACGGGGGCGGACGTGGGGTTGTGGACGTAGTAGAAGTCCCTGCCGGACCGGGTCCGTCGCACGGTGAGCAGGCCCGTGCCTGCGGTCTCGGCAGAGGCCCGCACACCGAGCTCCTTCAGCACACCGGGCAGTTCTCTGGCCACGGTGACACGGCGCACGGACGGCTGGGCCAGCAACCGCTCGACCAGGCGTGCGAGTTCGGCGTCCTGTTCAGTGGAGCGGAAGGCACCGGGAGTGCGGACCGGGGGCGTGCCGATGACGACGACGGGCAGCCCTTCGCGTGCGTGCGTCAGGAGCAGCCGGGCGGTCCGTACGGGCAGGGTGGTCTGGCGGTCGAGGACCAGCGCGCGATAGGCGGGGCCGTCGGAGGCGAGCCTGCGGCCCTTCACCCGGGTTGCGGCCAACTGGTCGGGCCCGGCGAAGTCGTAGGTGAAGTCGGCAGGGGTGTCCGGGACCTGCACGGAAGCGTCGTAGCGGTGCCGGTAGACGACGAGGTCGACCACCGGGGTGCCTTGCCGGAGGACGTGCTGCATGCGTGCCGTCCAGGCGGTGATCCCGCCCGTGTCTTCCCAAGTGGGCTGACGCGGGCCCCATGCCTCGGAGAAGCCATTGCCGCCCTGCATCGTGAACGGCGAGAACCCGGGCCAGGGCAGGTTCGCGGCCGTGCGGTCGGTGGCGAAGCCGTGGAAGACGACCTGGTTGACGCCGTGTGCGAACGCCGCGCTGAAGTGCTTCAGCATCTGGGGCCACGTCTGGGCGTAGGCGCTGCCGTACGCGGCACAGCCCTCGAAGGAGACAACGTTCCGGTCGGCGAGGTGGGCGGCGCCGACGAACATCCAACGGGAGGGGTTCGCGTATTCCGCCACGTCGCCCAGGGCTTCGGTCTCGGGTACATCGAGGGCGGCGGCGACGGTCGAGGAGTCGAACGTGGTGCCGTAGGGCTGCGCGCGCAGGCGCAGGCCCAAGGAGTGCGCCCAGGCCCTGAGCGGCCGTACGTGTTCGGTGACGTACAGATCGGTCAGGGTGCGGTAATAGTCGTCGCGGACGCGGGCGCCGCTGACGTCGGTGAACTCGAAATCGGGTGTGTCGTCGACGGTCACCGGCGTGTACTGCCGGTGGATCCTGTCGATGAACAGCACGGGCAGGTGTGTGAGCAGGGAGTAGCCGCACAGGCTGCGGAAGCGGTCGGGCAGACCTGGGGTCCAGTGCTGCGCGGAGTCCAGTTCCAGGGAGTCCTCGAACAGGTCGCCGCCGTTGGTCTTGAGGAGGCGGCGCAGTGCGGGCGTCAGGATGTGGGTGTCCCAGTACCCGGTGGCCGCGTCGGTCCCTGCCCGGCTGAAGTGGTCGACGACGTACGCTGCTTCGCCCGACACCGCCTGCCCGGTCACGGATGCCTGGCCGGTGCCGCGCTGCCAGTAGCCGATCACCAGCCAGTCCCCGCCGGACGGCGCCGTCCAGGAGAGGTTTCCGTCGCGCACGGATCCGGTGAGATCGACCAGGGACTTGCGTTCCAGGCGTACGGGCTTCGCGGTGGGGCTGCCGACGTGGCGCACCGCGTGCACGGCCACCAGCGTCTGCCGGGTCACTCCGGAGTGCGGGGCGGGTCCGGCCGGCACCGGCCCGCTGTAGGTGGCCCCACCCGAGACCTCTGTGCGGCCGTACACGATCTCCTGGGCGGCCGCGCGAGAGTCCGGCGTGACACCGGGCACCACCAGTGGCCACGCGGGGCCCAGGGTCAGATCGATGCGCACGCCGTACTTCCTGCCCGCCGCAACGGCCTGCTGGAGCCGGGAGGTGAGGGCCGGGCTGCCCCAGCCGGTCGTCCTGGGATCGGTGAAGGCGAACATGCACTGGATCTCAGCGGCACCGAAGCCCTGCTCGGCCATCGCCCGGATCTCCGGGGCGATCACTTCGGGGGCGATGTCCGCGCACGGCCACCAGTAGCGGATCTTCGGCCGGGCCTCGGCCGGCGGTGAGGCGAAGGCCCGCGCGAAGGGCGGGAGCGTGTGCGGGGACGGCGCTGCCGACGCGACGCCGGACGTCGAGGCGAGCACCGCCGGTGCCGCGGCGAGCAGCAGGGCGTCGGCGCACAGCTGCCTGCGGGACAAGGGAGACATGAGGGGCTCCTGAAGAGGAAAGGCGGCAGACACCAAGCAATGCAATCCAGGCGCCCAGCCGCAGAGTTCGCCGCCCGCCTGCGGCTACCGCCGGGGCGACGGACGTGGCAACCGTCAGTGTGGACGCCGGAAGGTGGCTGCCCGTGAGGTGGTTCCAGTCAGTGGGAGCCAATACGCCGACGAGGGACCAGGCGCGCCCCGAACGCCAGGGCATGACCACCGGTCACGAAAGTCTTTCGGAAACGCGCCCGTGACACGGCGGCACCGCGTCCCAATACTGCCCGGAAGGCAATTGCCGAACGTCGCCACGTTCGAAGGAAACGCAATGAGAAAACCACTGGCCCGGAGAGCTCTCTCGGTAGCGACAGCCATAGGTGTCGGCGTGGCATTCGCCGTCGCCTCCGCGGAGAGTGCGGCGGCCTATCAGCCGACCCCGTCGAATGTGTACGTGGCGGACAATCCCGCCGCGTGCAACAAGAATCCCTGCGTCCTCTACCCGAAGTCGGCGCAGCTTCCGAGCGGCCGGATCGTGGCGACGTTCGAGAACAGCCAGACCGACCCGGTGGGACAGACGCTCCCCGTCTACAAGAGTGACGACGACGGCACGACCTGGCAGAAGCTGGCCGACGTGAAGCCTCCGGCCGCCCTGTCCGGCGACCCGCAGTACGCCAAGTACACGAGCAACTGGACCAACGCGTACCCGTACGTGCTCCCGCAGGACGTCGGTGATCTGAAGGCCGGCACCCTGCTGCTCGCGAGCATCGTCTCGGGCGACGACTCCTACTACCGGGAGCAGAAGGCCGCCGATCCGACGTGGACACCGACCGGTGACGGCGACCGCAAGGACGTGGCGCTCGCCCTGTACGCCAGCACCGACGACGGCACCACCTGGAGCTTCGAGAACATCATCGCCGCCGGCGGCTGGCAGGGCGGCAGCGCGGGAAGCATCGGCCGGGTGTCGCAGGCCAACACCGCGGCACAGGTCGACCCGATATGGGAGCCGCACCTGCTCGCCCGCGGCGGCAAGCTCATCGCCTACTACTCCGACGAGAACGACTACCTCGGCTACGACACGAGCACCGGCGTGCCGACCCCGGACCCGGACAACGCCACGGCGCCGGACTCCGGCGGCCAGGTCCTCGTGCACCGGACGTGGGACGGCGGCAGCACGTCCTGGAGCCGGCCGGTCGTCGATGTGCCCGGCCTCACCGTGGACCGGGGCAACGGCAAGACGGAGATCGGCGGCGGACGCCCCGGCATGACGACGGTCGCGCCGACCACCGACGGCAAATGGATCATGACGTACGAGTACTGGGGCGGCGGCACCGACGTCCGCTACAGGATCGCGGACGATCCGCTGAAGTTCTACGCGGCCCCCGACCACCCGATCACCGACCTGCCCGTGCCTGCGGGCGGCCACACCCTCGCCACCGGCGGCAGCCCGGTGCTGCTGCCGATGCCGGACGGGCGGATCGTGTACAACGCCTCCGGCAGCGGCAACGTGTGGGTGAACGAGTCCGGCCGCAGCGACGGCACCTGGAAGGAGTACCGGACGACGCTGCCCGCCGGATACAGCCGCAACCTGCAGTACGTCGAGGGCACCGGTCGTGTCCTCATCCTCCAGGCATCCTGGAGCGGCAACAGCGTCGGTCCCGTGCGCTACGGCGAGGTCGACCTCGGCCACTCCGACGGCGCCTACTACACCCTGGTCAACCGCCTGACCGGCCAGGCCCTCGCCCCCGCCGCCGGCAAGACACAGGACGCGGACCTCACCGGCGACGTCCCCGACCTCGTCCTCAGAGCCCGGGACACGTCCGACGACACACAGCGCTGGCACCTCACGGACAAGGGCTCCGACGTGACCCTGCTCAACAAGGCCGGCGGCCGCGCGGCCGGCATCTGGACCGGCAGCGCGACGGCCGGACAGCGCCTCGCCCAGTGGGTCGACGACAACGCCACCGACAAGCAGTGGACCCTCGTGCCCTCCACCGACGGGTACTACAAGGTCCGGTCGGTGCGGAACACCAGCCTGTACATGACGGGCGCGACGCAGAACGGCGCCGTCACCGTGCAGGCGCCGATCGGCGACCCCGCGGCGGACGATGCGCAGGAATGGCAGCTCGTCCAGGAGCCGGCGGCCAAGAACCCCTTCACGCTGAAGGGCGCCAACTCGGGCCGCTGCCTCGACGTGCCGAACGGACAGACGGGCGTGCAGGTGCAGATCTGGGACTGCGTCGGCAACCAGAACCAGACGATCACCGCGACCAACGCGGGCGAGCTGCGTGTCCTCGGCAACTGCCTCGCCGCGGCCGGTGACGGCACCACCCCGGGCACCCAGTTGATCCTGTGGCCCTGCAACGGCAAGTCCAGCCAGAAGTGGTGGTTCCGCCTCGACGGATCCGTCGTCAACCGCTCCAACGGCCTCGCCATGGACGTCGCCGGCTGGGCGACGGCCAACGGGTCGAAGGTGCAGCTGTGGACGGCTCTCGGCAACGCCACCCAGAGGTGGAGCCGGAACTGAATCCGTGCCGCCGGGCGCCGGAGGGTTGTCCCTCCGGCGCCCGGTGCTGTTGGCTTGCGGCGGGACTCCAGGGCGAGGACGAGGGACGTGACCGTACAGGACAAGGGACAGCTGGACGCGCAGTACGGACTGCTGACGGACATCGCCCAGGAGGCGGGCGTGTCGCTCAGCACCGTCTCCAAGGTGGTGCACCGGCGCCGCGACGTCGGCGCGGCGACCCGCGCCAGGGTCGAGGAACTGCTGGCACGCTACGGGTACGTCCGCTCGTGGGAGCGCGATCACAGGACGCCACGGCAGATCATCACCGTCTTCCGGGACCTGTCGGGTCCATACACTTTGGAGGTCGTACGCGGCATCGTGGACGCGGCGGGCGAGCTCGGCGTCGACGTGGTGACCGGCACCACCGGCCGGCGTTCCATCTCGCAGTGGCTCGAGGAGAGCGTGGCGCTCGGCGCGGCCGGGCTGATCATCGTGATCTCGATGCTGGCCGAGGAAGACCAGCGGCGCATCGTCGAGCAGCGGCTGCCGGTGGTGCTGGTGGACCCGCTCAGCGCCCCGTCGCCGGAGATCCCGAGCATCGGCGTGACCAACTGGAGCGGAGCCCGGGACGCCGTGCAGCACCTGCTCGGCCTGGGTCACACCCGGATCGGCATGGTCGCGGGCCGCTCCCACTCGCTGGCGGGGGCGGCCCGCCTGCACGGGTACCGGGCCGCACTGGAGGAGGCCGGGATCGGCTACGACCCGGCGATCGTGCGCTCCACCGACTTCGACTACGACGAGGCGCTCGCCGCAACCCTGCAGATGCTGCGCACCGAGCAGCCGCCGACGGCCGTCTTCGCGGCCAGCGACGCGCAGGCGCTCGGCGTGCTGGAGGCCGCCCGGCAGCAGGGGCTGCGCGTCCCCGAGGAGCTGTCGGTGATGTCGTTCGACGACACGCTGGTGGCGGCCATGGCCTGCCCCCCGCTGAGCGCCGTGCGCCAGCCGTTCGAGGAACTGGGGCGCGAGGCGACCCGGGTGCTGCTGCAGACGGCCGAGGGCCGCCCGCCGGCCTCCCCACGCATCGAACTGGCGACGGAGCTGGTGCTGCGGACCTCGACGGCCGTGGCCCGCAGCACCTGAACGGGGGTCAGTCCCGCTCGACGCTCACCGGCACACCGTGCTGCCGTACGGCCGTCAGGTCCCGCTGCTCACCGACGAGTTCCACCTTCGCCTCGGCCGGGGTGTCCCCGCTGGACGAACCGGCGTACAGCAGGATCTCGCCCGGCTCGACGATCCGGTGGCCCTCCAGGCCGGTGAAGGCCAGGCGGTCGGTGTGGACGTCGAAGCGGACCGTCGCCTGCTCGCCGGGCTCCAACTCGACCTTGGCGAACGCCAGCAGCGCCCGCACCGGGCGGGTGACCTGGGCGACCGGGTCGGTGAAGTACAGCTGGACCGTTTCGGCGCCGGGCACCTCACCGGTGTTCCGCACCCGGACACTCACGCCGAACCGCCCGTCGGTCGACACTTGTTCGCGGTCGACGGTCAGGTGGCCGATCTCGAACGTCGTGTACGACAGCCCGTGCCCGAAGGGGAAGGCGGGCGTCGGGTCGAGGTTGGACAGCCAGCTCTGCCGGTCGCCGAGCGGCGGGTGGAGGTACGTGTACGGCTGCCCGGCGGGCGAGTTGGGGATCTGCACGGGCAGCTTGCCGCTGAAGTTCGCCGTGCCGGACAGGAGTTCGGCGACCGCCCGGCCGCCCTCCTCTCCCGGCAGGAAGACCTGCACCATGGCCGCCGCGGCCTGCGCGAACCGCCCCACGGCGTACGGCCGGCCGCTGTTGACGACGAGGACGACGGGCCTGCCGGTGGCGAGTACCGCCTCGACCAGCTCCTCCTGCACGCCCGGCAGGCGCAGGTCCTCCACGTCGCAGCCCTCGCCGGAGGTGCCGATGCCGAACATGCCCGGCCTGTCGCCGACGACCAGGACGGTCAGGTCGGCGGCGGCGCTCGCCCGGGCGGCGGCCGGGATGCCGGAGCGGTCCTCCTCGCGGATCGGGCAGCCCGCCATGAACTCCCACTCCACCCGGGGCAGTTCCGCGGCGAGCGCGGCCCGCAGCGACACCGCTTCGACGCCGTTGCCCAGGTCGTCGCGGTCGGAGAGGACGTGGTTGGGGAAGCTGTAGCAGCCGAACATAGTGCGGACGTCGTCGGCGCACGGGCCGATCAGCGCGATACGGCCGCGGGACGGCAGCGGCAGGACGCCGTTGTTGGACAGCAGGACGGCGCCCGACCGCGCCACCGCGTGGGCGAGTTCTCGGTTCTCCGGCTTGTCCAGATCAAGGGCACCCGCGCGCAGGGCGGGCGGCTCGGGGTCCCAGTCGGGGTCCAGCAGCCCGAGCGCCACCTTCTGCCGCAGCACCCGGCGCACCGCCCGGTCGACCTCGGCCTCGTCGGCCTTTCCCCCGCGCACGGCGTCGACCAGCGCCGCGCCGAAGCCGCGCTGGTCCGGCAGTTCGACGTCCAGGCCGGCCTCCAGCGCGAGCGCCCCGGCGGCGGGCAGGCCGGCCGCGACCCGGTGCGCGCTCACCAGGAACGGCAGGGACCAGTAGTCGGAGACGACGGTGCCCTCGAAACCCCACTGCTCGCGCAGCACCTCGGTCAGCAGCCAGCGGCTCGCGGCCGGGGCCTCGCCGTCGATCTCGGCGTAACTGTTCATGACGGACCCCACTCCGGCGGCCACCAGCCGCTCGAACGGCGGCAGGATCACGTCGTACAGCTCCCGGCGGCCGATGCGGGCGGGAGCGTGGTTGCGGCCGCCCATGGACACGGAGTAGCCCGCGAAGTGCTTCAGGGTGGCGTACACCCCGGCACCCTGCACACCGAGGACGTACGCCTCGCCCATCTCGCCGACCAGGTACGGGTCCTCGCCGAAGGTCTCCTCGCAGCGGCCCCAGCGGTAGTCGCGGATGACGTCGACGACGGGGGCGAGGCCCTGGTGGACCCCGGCCGAGGCCATGTCGGCGCCGATGGCCGCACCGACCCGGCGGATCAGGGCCGGGTCGAAGGTGGCCGCCATGCCGAGCGAGGTGGGGTAGATGGTGGCGCCGTAGGCGGTGAAGCCGGTCAGGCACTCGTCGTGCGCCATGGCGGGGATGCGGAACCTGCTCTGCGCCATGATCTGCCGCTGCCGCTCGGCCAGCAGCCGGGCGTGCTCCAGGGCGGGCCGGGGCACGGTGCCGTAGGGGCGGGTGAGCTGGCCGAGGCCGTGGCGGGCCGTGACGTCGAGGCCGCCGACGCGGTCGAAGAGGCTGGTGCCGGGCGCCACGTCCGGCCCCGCGGGTTCCACGTCCTCCCAGGCGCTGCCGAGCTGAGCGACCTTCTCCTGCAGGGTGAGGCGGGCCAGCAGCGCCTCGACGCGTTCGTCCGCCGGGAGGCCGGGTTCGGCCCAGGTGTCTGCCGGAGTGAGGCCGGCGGGGTCCGGGGTGGTGGTCGTCATGCACGACTCCTCGTGGGATCGCTCGGGCGGGGGAGTGTTTGAAGGGCATGCCGAGGAAGGCCGGCGCGCCCAGGGCACCGGCCGACTCCTCACATGGAATGCGTTTTTGCGGTGGAATGCGCTATTTGGAGAAACCGGCGGTCAGTCCGGCGACCAGTTGCCGCCTGGCGAGGACGAACACCACCAGCATGGGCAGGGTGGACAGGATGACCGCGGCCATGGTCGCGGGAACGTCGATGCCGAACTGGCCCCGGAACAGCGTCAGGGCGAGCGGCAGCACCGCCTTGTCCTGGCTCTGGGTGAGGATCAGCGGGAAGAGGAAGCCGTTCCACACCTGCAGGCCGTCGTACACCGCGACCGTCACGAGTGCGGGGCGGGCCATCGGTGCCGCCAGCGAGACCAGCATCCGCCAGTCGCCGGCGCCGTCCACCACCATCGCCTCGAACAGCGACCGGGGCACGTCCCGCAGGAAGCTGACCAGGATCATCACCGTGACCGGCAGCGCGAACGCCGCAGAGGGCAGCACGATCGCGGCCAGGCTGTCGTACATCTGCATGCGGATGATCAGCAGATACACCGGGATGATCACCGCCTGCAGCGGGATCGCCAGTCCCAGCAGGTACAGCCGGAACGACAGCCTCGACCAGGGATTGGCGTACCGGACGATCGAGAACGCGGCCATCAGCGCGGCGACGACCGTGACCGCGACGGTCGCCACGGTGACGACGACGCTGTTGAGCAGGTAGGTCGTGAAGTCGCCGGCGAGGACGGTCGTGTAGTTGGCCAGGGTCGGGTGGCCGGGCGGGGCGAGTGGGCTTTCGGCGGTGAAGTCGGTACGGCCGCGCAGGCTGGTCACCACCAGCCAGTACACGGGGACGACGACCAGCGCGGTCCACAGGAGCGCGGCGCCGCCGGTGACGGTGCGGCGCAGGGTCGCGACGACGGTACTCACATGCCCTCCTGCTGACTGTCCATCCGGGTGAAGCCGGACAGTCGGGTGGTCAGCAGCGACAGGCCGAGGCCGAACACCACCAGCAGCGTGGCGATCGCGCTGGCCCGGCCCATGTCGTGGGCCTGGAACCCCGTGATGTACATGGCCAGCGGCAGCACCCGCGTCGCCGTACCCGGGCCGCCCGTGCCGCCGGACAGGACGAAGATCAGGTCGAAGTAGGTCAGCGAGCCCACCAGCATCAACGTGCTCGACGTGACGAACGTGTACTTCAGCTGCGGCAGGGTGATCCGCAGGAAACGGGTCACGGGCCCGGCGCCGTCGATCGCGGCAGCCTCGTACAGCGAGAGCGGGATCTGCCGGAGCCCGGCCTGGTAGAGCAGGGCGTGGAACGGTACGAACTGCCAGCCGATCACGAAGATCACCGTGTAGAGCGCCAGGTCGGGCGAGCCGAGCAGCGGCCGCGCCAGCCAGTGCAGCCCGGGCGTGGCGCCGATGCCGAAGGACGGGTCCAGCAGGGCCTGCCAGGTCAGGCCGATCGCCACGGCGGACAGCAGCAGTGGCAGGAACCACAGCACGGCGAAGAACGCGCGCAGCCGTCCCCGGGGCGCCTGGAAGACACCGAGCGCCAGGGCCAGCGGGGTCTGGAGCAGCCAGCTGACCACCATCACCTTGAGGGTCAACCACAGCGCCTGCCAGGTGGCGCCGTCGCTCAGCACTCCCGCCCAGTTCGCGAACCCGGCCCAGCCGAGGGAGCCGAGCCCATCCCAGCGGGCGAGGCTCAGCGCCAGCACGCCGACCAGCGGGACCAGGCCGAACAGACCGAACAGGAGCAGGGCGGGCGCGGCCATCAGCAAGCCGCCGAAGCGGCGGCGACCGGGACGGGCCGTGCCCGGCCGCGCCTTGACGGGCGCGACCGGACGCGAGGTCGGGACCACTGCGGCCATTACTTCGCCGCCGCGCTCATGTTCGTACCGAACGCCTCGGGCCTGATCTGCCGCAGGAACGATTTGTCGACGTTGGTGAGCAGCGGATCGGCCTGGTCGGAGGGCAGGGCCTGGTCCCAGGAGAGCTGGAAGCTCGGCGCGTTCTGCACCAGACCGTAGACGAAGGTCAGCCACCCCTTGTCGGACGAGCTGACCGCCGCGAGCTTCGGCTCCAGGCCGTTGACCGGGGGCACGCTGCCCGCCGCGAGGTAGGCGTCGACCTGGGAGCTGTTCATGACGTAGTTCTTCAGGTAGGTGAGCGCGGCCTGCTTGTTCTTGCCGGCCGCGTTCAGCGACAGGAAGTTCGAGGGGTTGCCGACGATGTTCTTCGGGTCGCCCTTGCCGCCGGCCAGCGCCGGGAAGGCGACATAGCCCAGGTCCTTCTTCACGAAGTCCGGCGCGGCCTTGACCAGGTTGGCGTACTCCCAGGTACCCATCAGCTCCATGCCGGCCTTGTCGGTGTACAGCAGGGCCGTGGAGGCGCCCTGGTCGTAGTTCACGGAGGACGCGTTGTCGCCGAAGGCACCCGCCTTGGCGAGCTCCTGGAGGCGGGCGTTGGCCTGGGTGACCGCCGGGTCCTTCCACGCCGAGCCGTCACCGGAGGCGATCTTCTCGAACACCTCGGAGCCGCCCACGCGGTCCAGCAGGTACTCCAGGTACATCAGCGTCGGCCACTTGGAGTTCGCCGCGAGGGAGATCGGGGTGACGCCGTCGGCCTTCAGCTTCTTCACGGCCGCGAGCAGGTCGTCGTACGTCTTCGGCGGCTCGACGCCCGCGTCCTTCAGGACCTTCTTGTTGTAGAAGAGCACGACCGGGGCCAGACCGTTGGCGGGCACGCCGTAGACCTTGCCGCCGAAGGTGGCGCTCTTCAGCACGCTGGGCGTGAACCGCAGCAGGTTCACCTGGGCGTCGGTGAGGGCCTCCACCTTGTCCGCCTTCACGTAGTCGTTCAGGGCGCCGCCGCCCCAGTTGAAGAACAGATCGGGGGCCTGGTTCGCGCCGAAGGCCACGCGCAGCTTCTGCTTGTAGTCGTCGTTGGCGAACAGCCTCAGGGTGATCTTCTGGTCCGGGTGGTCCTTGTTGTAGGCGTCCACGGACTGCTTGAGGATCGTCTGGTCCGTCAGCGCCCACATCGTCAGGCCCTTCGACGACGAGCCCCCGGCCGAACCGGCCGGCCCGGACGTCCCGCACGCGGCGAGGCCCAGGGCCGCCGCCAGGGTGACCGCGGCCGCCGCCGCGCGTCGCGTTCCCGTACGTCCGAAGGTACGGGAACCGCCTGAATTTCCGAGAACCCGGAATCCGTGCATGCTCTGCCTCTCTTCTCTCGGCATGCCGTATTTCATGCGCCAGGCAGATTGGCGGCTCGCACGAAACGCTTTCGGATGCCTTCACCGCGGACGGCCTGCCTGCTGAAGCGGGACACTGGCACGGCATTCACAGCGGAGACAAGGAGGTGAAATCGCCCGGTTACGAAACTCTTTCGGAAGCCGTGGCTACACGTACCGGCTGTACCCACTCGCACGGTCGGGCTCCGTGCCTCGGAGCCGCCCCAAGGGGTGGCCCGCCGGACGTCCGCGGGCCACCCGGTGTGGTGGCGGAATCAGCTTGCGCGCTTGAACTGCTGGTTGGTGCCGGTCCCGCAGGTCCACTGGATGAGCTTGGCACCGTCGGCGGTGGAGGAGCCCTCGACGTCCAGGCACTTGCCGCTCAGCCGGGAGACGAGGCGGACGTAGCCGTCGCCCGCGTCCTGGAGCTGCCACTGCTGGTTGGTGCCGGTGGAACAGGGCCATTGGATGATCGGGTTGCCGTTGGCGGTGGAGCTGTTGGCCACGTCCATGCACTTGCCGCTGTGCCGGGCCATGAGCTGGACGTAACCGCTGCCCATGTCCTTGAACCAGAACGCCTGGTTCATGCCGCCGTTGCAGGTGTACTGGGTGAACTGGACGCCGTCGTCCAGCGACTTGCTGGGCATGTCGACGCACTTGCCGCTGTGGCGGGCGGTGATGGTCTCCCACGGGCCGCCGACACCGTCTACCTTGCCGGTGGCGGTGTCGATCGTGATCTGTGGGTACCAGTCCATGGTCATGGTGGTATCGGTGGGGAACTCAAGGGGCAGCCACACGTACTTGGAGGCGTTGACGTTCTGGCCGAAGGAGTTGCCCCAGCGGTCACCCATGTAGAGGTACTCGGCGCCCGCGGTGCCCTGGACCGGCAGGACGAACGTGGTCTGGGAGCCGTACGCGGTGGAGTCACCGACGTTCCGCAGGGCGCTCCATGTGCCGGTGATGCTGGTGGCGGTGGCGTACTTCTGCTGGTTCGGGTTCCAGCCGGTGGCGCCAGAGGTGAGCAGGAAGTAGACGCCGTTACGCTTGAACATCGCGGGGGCCTCCCGCAGTTGACCCTGCCACAGCAGCTGTACGCGGCTGTCGACGTTGAGATAGTCGGGGGTCAGGCGGTAGATGTGCAGGTCCCGGTTCTCGTTGGCGGCGGAGATCATGTAGCCGGTGCCGTCGTCGTCGACGTAGGCGGTGATGTCGCGGGACATGTAGCCCAGGGGGCGGAAGCTGCCCTGGTAGTCGTAGTCGCCGTCCACGGTGTCGGAGACGGCGACGGCGGCACGGGCCTGGGTGTAGTCGGTGGCCAGTTCCTTGTGCATCCACATAACGAACTTGCCGGTGGCCGCGTTGTATATGACCTTGGGCCGCTCGATGTTGGCGGACGCCAACTCCGGGTCGGATGCCTGGGTCAGAACGTGGCGTCTGAACTCCCAGGTCTTGAGGTCGGTCGAGCGGTAGGCCGACACATATCTGAAGGAGTTGTCCTCGTTGCGGTTCTCACCGAACCAGTAGTAGTAGGACCCGACCTTGATCACGCCGCCGCCGTGGGCGTGCACGATGGCACCGGTGGTGTCGGTGAACTGGGTTCCGTTCGGGATGCTGACGGTCGCCGCATGGGCGGTACTCGTCAGGAAGGCCTGCGGCAGGAGAGCCGCCAGCGTGGCGAGAACAAGGAGCCAGACGCGGCGCATGGGGTGGTACCTCCACTTCAGCTGCCCGGCCGCATGACGGAACCAACAATCCCCATCAGGACCGAGCAAAAGTTGGCCAAATCCAACACTGCGGCACATGAGACTCCTGGGGGGAGTGGCCTGTCAATGGGGTGAACGTGGCTGATTCGTGCGCTGCTCCGCCCCTGTGTGTGCTCCTCCGCTACGCGTCGAAGGGTCCCTCGACGTCGGTGGCGCTACCCACGGCATCGAGGTTGGTGAGTGCGTGCACGTCGACCGGCGCCGGCACGTCAACCGACGCGACCCTCCCCGAGCCGCTGTGAGCTCGGTCTCCGGGCGGCCGACCGCCTCGATGACCACGTCGGCGCCGAAGCCGCCCACAGCGACCCGGAGGAGGCGCCGGACGTCGTCCCCCGCTGGGAGCGGCACGAGCCGCAGCTGCGGCCCTCGGCTGTGTCAGTGGCCGCGCTTGATCCAGTCGTCGAGGTGTGGGGCCTCAGCCCCGATGGTGGTCGTATCTCCGTGACCCGTGTGCACCGTGGTGTTCGGCGGCAGCCACAGCAGGCGGTCACGGATGGAGCGGATGATCGTGGGGAAGTGCGAGTACGAACGTCCCGTGGCTCCGGGACCGCCCTGGAACAGGGTGTCGCCGGTGAACACCGCGGCCAGTTCCTCGGAGTACAGACAGATACCGCCCGGCGTGTGGCCGGGCGTGTGCACGACCTTGAGTTCTGTGCCCGCGACGGTGAGAAGCCGGCTGTCCGAGAGAAATCCGTCGGGGGCCCTGTCGGGATGGGTCTGCTTCCAAAGAAGCCGGTCGTCCAAGTGGAGGAGGATAGGCGCGCCGGTGCGGTCGGCGAGACCGGGTGCGGCATTGATGTGGTCGTTGTGGGCGTGTGTGCATACGATGGCCCGCAGAATACGCCCGCCGACGGCCGTGGCGATGGCGTCGGCGTCGTGTGCGGCGTCGATGACGATCACCTCGCTGTCGTCGCCGACGATCCACACGTTGTTGTCGACGTCCCAGGTGCCGCCGTCGAGGCTGAACTGCCCCGAGGTGACCAGGCGGTCGACGCGGGCGACCATCAGAGGACCACCACCGAGCGCAGGACGTCGCCGCGGTGCATGCGCTCGAAGGCCTTCTCGACGTCGTCCAGCGCGATGGTCTCCGTGACGAAGGCGTCCAGGTCCAGCCGGCCCTGGAGGTAGAGGTCGATGAGCATCGGAAAGTCGCGCGAGGGCAGGCAATCGCCATACCAGGAGGACTTCAACGCCCCGCCACGGCCGAAGACGTCCAGCAGCGGCAGTTCC
>NZ_BQUN01000182.1:294198-301022 GCF_026008495.1 Streptomyces sp. A012304 | reverse complement strand
GCTTCATCTCCGGGGTGGGCACGCCGACCAGGACGACCGTGCCGGCGAGGTCGCGGGCGTAGAACGCCTGCTTGTACGTCTCCGGGCGGCCGACCGCCTCGATGACCACGTCGGCGCCGAAGCCGCCCGTCAGGTCGCGGATCGCCTCGACCGCGTCGGCCTCCTTGGAGTTGACGGTGTGGGTCGCGCCCAGCCTCGAGGCCGTCTCCAGCTTGCGGTCGTCGATGTCGACCGCGATGACCTTCGCCGCACCCGCCAGGTTCGCCCCGGCGATCGCCGCGGCCCCGACACCACCGCAGCCGATGACGGCGACCGAGTCGCCCCGTCCGACGTTCCCGGTGTTGATGGCCGCGCCGATGCCCGCCATCACTCCGCACCCCAGCAGACCGGCGGCGGCCGCCGACGCGGTCGGGTCGACCTTGGTGCACTGCCCGGCCGCGACCAGCGTCTTCTCCGCAAACGCGCCGATGCCCAGGGCCGGGGCCAGCTCCGTGCCGTCCAGCAGGGTCATCTTCTGCTTGGCGTTGTGGGTGGCGAAGCAGTACCACGACTCCCCGCGCCGACAGGCACGGCACTGGCCGCACACCGCACGCCAGTTGAGGATCACGAAGTCACCGGGGGCGACCTCGGTGACGCCCTCCCCCACCGACTCCACGACGCCCGCGGCCTCGTGGCCCAGCAGGAAGGGGAAGTCGTCGTTGATGCCGCCGTCGCGGTAGTGCAGATCGGTGTGGCACACCCCGCACGCCTCGATCTTCACCAGCGCCTCACCCGGCCCAGGCTCGGGTAGGAGAATCGTCTCCATCCGCACCGGCTCGCCCCTGCCGGGCGCGATCACTCCGCGTACTTCCTGCGCCATGGGATCAGTTGCCTTTCTTGGAATCCGAGTAGTCGTGGAAGCCGCGCCCCGACTTCCGGCCGAGGAGCCCGGCCTCGACCATGCGCAGCAAGAGCGGCGGCGGGGCGTGCAGCGGGTCCTTGAAGTCCGCGTACATGGCTTCGGCGATGGCGGTAAGGGTGTCCAGACCGATCAGATCGGCCAGACTCAGCGGGCCCATGGGATGGGCGCAGCCCAGAACCATTCCGGTGTCGATGTCCTCCGCGGAGGCGAAGCCGGACTCCAGCATCCGGACCGCTGACAGCAGGTAGGGAACGAGCAGGGCGTTCACCACGAAGCCGGCCCGGTCCTGGGCGCGGATCACCTTCTTGCCCAGGACGCGTGTGACGAACTTCTCCGCCCTGGACTGCGTCTGAGGCGCTGTCAGGAGCGACGGCACGATCTCCACGAGTTCCAGCACCGGGACCGGGTTGAAGAAGTGCACACCGATCACCTGGTGCGGCCGTGTGGTGGCCACGCCCAGCTTCATGATGGGCAGTGAGGAGGTGTTCGACGCCAGCAGCGCGTCCTCCCGCTCGACGATCCGGTCGAGTTCGGCGAACAGTTCGACCTTGACGGCTTCGTCCTCTGTCGCCGCCTCCACCACCAGGTCCCGATCGGACAGGGCCGTGAGATCGGTGGTGACCCGTACGCGGTCGAGTGCGGCCACACGATCGGCGGACGAGAGCTTTCCGCGTCGGACGGCGCGGTCGAACGAGACGCCGATCCGGGACAGGCCCGCCTCGGCCGCGTCCGTGTTCACCTCGTGGATCACCACGTCCAGGCCGGCCCGGGCGCAGACCTCGGCGATGCCCGAGCCCATCAGGCCGCAGCCGACGACACCGACCCGGCGTATGTCCGCCTTCGGCTCCGCCGTGCCGGGCAACCGCACGGCCGGCTCCTCCGCCGCTGTCCTCACCGGAAGGCCGCCTGGCCGGTCAGGGCCTGGCCGATCATGAGGGTGTGCATCTCCACGGTGCCCTCGTAGGTGACGACCGACTCCAGGTTGTTGGCGTGCCGGATGACCGGGTACTCCAGGGAGATGCCGTTGGCGCCCATGACGGTGCGGGCGGTGCGGCAGATCTCCAGCGCGGCGCGGGTGTTGTTGAGCTTGCCGTAACTGACCTGCTCGGGGCGCAGGCCGCGGTCGTCCTTGATCCGGCCGAGGTGGAAGGCGAGCAGCGTGCCCTTGGCCACCTCCAGGGCCATGTCGGTCAGCTTGGCCTGCGTCAGCTGGAAGGCGCTGATCGGGCGGTCGAACTGGACGCGGTCGCCGGCGTAGGACAGGGCGGCCCGGAAGGCGGAGCGGGCCGCTCCCATGGCGCCCCAGGCGATGCCGTAGCGGGCCTCGTTGAGGCAGGAGAGCGGTCCGCGCAGGCCGCGTACCCCCGGAAGTACGGCGCTTTCGGGCAGTCGTACGGAGTCCAGGACGAGTTCGCTGGTGACCGAGGCACGCAGGGACATCTTGTGCTTGATGGCGGGGGCCGAGAAGCCGGGGGCGTCCGTGGGGACGACGAAGCCGCGGATGCCGTCGTCGGTGCGGGCCCAGACCACCGCGACGTCGGCGACCGATCCGTTGGTGATCCACATCTTGCGTCCGTCGAGGACCCAGTCGTCGCCGTCACGGCGGGCGGAGGTGCGCATGCCGCCCGGGTCGGAGCCGGAGTCGGGCTCGGTGAGTCCGAAGCAGCCGATGGCGGTGCCCGCGGCGAGACGGGGCAGCCACTCCTCCTTCTGCTCCTCCGAACCGAACGCGTGGAGGGCGAACATCGCCAGCGAGCCCTGTACCGAGACCAGCGAGCGCAGACCGGAGTCGGTCGCTTCCAGTTCCAGGCAGGCCAGGCCGTAGTCGACGGCGCTCATGCCGGCGCAGCCGTAGCCCTCCAGGTGCATGCCCAGCAGGCCGAGCTCCCCGAGTTCCTTCGTGAGCCCGCGGATGTCCTCGATCGCGCCGTTCTCGAACCACTCGGCGATGTGCGGTTCGACGCGCCGGTCGCAGAAGGTGCGGACAGCGTCACGGACGGCGCGCTCGTCAGGGGTCAGCAGGCTGTCGAGTTCCACGAGGTCCAGCGGGTCGGCCGGGCGCGGGGCGTGCTGCGCGTGCATCGGTTTCTCCAGAGATCGAGGGTGAGAAGGCGGGGCCGCCGGCATGGGGGAGTGGACCGGCGGCCCCTGGCCAGGGGGAACCGTGAGAAGGCTCAGGAAGCGGCCCTGGGGTTGATGATGAAGTTGCTGAAACCGCCGTTGCGCTGGGCGATTCCGCTGATGGCCTCGTTGATCTGCTCCAGTGGGAACACCTGGTGCTCCAACGGGCTGAGGTCGATCACGCCGGCTTCGACCAGGTCGGCCATCGCCTGGCCCTCGCCGGAGGTGAACCAGGCCGATCCGATCAAGCGCAGCTGCTGGTCCATCATCCGGTGGATGTCGACGGGCAGATCACCGGCGACGGCGCCGATGTTCACCGCGATGCCGCCGCGTGCCATCGCCCGCATGCCCGCCCGGAACGTCTCGTGCGGCGCACCCGGGCCGAGGGCGTCGATGTAGATGTCGACGCCGTAGCCGTCCGTCTCGTCGCGGATCCACTCGTCGAGCGGGCCGTCGTCGAGGGAATGCAGGCGCAGTCGGCCGCGGCCGAGCTTGCCGACCTGGTCGAGCAGGCCCTTGTCGCGGCCGGTGCCGTAGACATGGGTGAGCCCGAAGGCGGGGGCGAGGAGCGCCGCGCCGATGCCCAGTGTGCCGCTGATGCCGTTGATCAGGACCGACTTGCCCGGTCCGGCACCGGCTTTGCGGAGGGCGGAGTACATGGTGCCGAGGTAGCCGAAGCGGGCGGCGGTGTTGAAGGACAGGTTGTCGGGGAGCTTCACCAGCGCGTACGCCGGAGCCAGCATGTATTCGGCGAGGCCGCCCTGGTAGCGGTCGAGCAGGTCGATCGCGGTGGGGGAGAAGCCGAAGTATCCGGCGAAGGCGTAACTGGCACAGTTGATCGAGTCGTTGTCGCGACAGGAGCGGCACGAGCCGCAGCTGCGGCCCGGGTTGACGTACACCCGGTCGCCGACGTCGAGGCCGTGGACCCCTTCGCCGACCGCCTCGACCACGCCGGCCGGGTCGAGTCCGAAGATCGCGGGAAGGGTCGGCAGGGGGCTGTGCGGGAACCAGGTGGTCCACATGCTCAGGATGTTGGCGAGATTGGGGACGATGTTGCAGGCGTGGACGGCCACGCGGACATCGCCGGGACCCGGCTCGGGGACAGGGAGTTCCTCGAGCTTCATCGGTTCGCCGACGTGGTGCATCCGCGCGGCTCGCATGGTCGCACTCATGGCTTCTCCTCGGTGAGGGGTGGTGGAGAGGTCGCCGGTGGAGCCGGCCCCCATCTCGGTGAGTGGGAAGGTGCGTGGGGGGGCGGTGTGATGCGTGGGGGATGCCGGCCGGCGGGGGTCAGTCGCCGAGCAGGGTGTTGAGGCGCTGCCGCTGCAGCTTCCCGGTGGCTCCGCGTGGCAGTGCCGGTACGACACGGAGGCGACGGGGCCATTTGTGCCGGGCGAGCCGGCCGTCGAGGTGGGCGCGGACGTCGTCCAGGGACGGCTCACCGGCCTCACTGACCAGGAAGGCGGTCACCAGTTCGCCCCAGACGGGATCCGGTGTCCCGGACACCGCGACCTCGACCACCCCCGGCAGGTCCGCGAGGGCGTTCTCGACCTCGGCGGGGTCGACGTTCTCGCCGCCGGTGATGATGGTGTCCTTGACCCGGCCGACGACCTCCAGGCGGCCCTCGGCGTCGAGGCGGCCCCGGTCACCGGAGTGGAACCAGCCCTCGGCGTCGGTCACGGGGATCGGCCCGGCGGCGGTCCAGTACTCGGCCGCGACCGACGGTCCGCGCACCCAGACCTCTCCGGGCGCCCCGGCGGGAGCGGGTGACCCGGTCGCGTCCACGACGGTCAGCTCCACGTGCGGGACGGGGCGGCCGGTCGAGGTCGCGGCATCGTCGAGTGCGGAGTACGTCACCCCGGCACTCGTCTCCGTCAAACCGTAGGAGTTGACCACACCGACTCCGCGGGCCCGGAACATCTCGCGGGTGGCGCTCTGGGCCGGTGACCCGCCGGACAGGATCCATCGCAGGCTGTCCAGGTCTCCGCCGTCGAAGCGAGGGTGGCGGGCCAGCAGGGCCGACATGGCCGGTACGGCGAAGGCGCAGGTGACCCGGTGTTCGCGGACCAAGTCGAAAAACAGGTCCGGGTCGAAGCGCGGAGCCAGGACCACGGTGCCGCGGCGCGCCCACGTGCACTGCGGGAGCCCGCCCAGTACGGCCACATGGGCCAGGGGAGTGGAGACGAGCGCGGTGTCCTCCTCGCCGAGGGGCAGTCGGGCCAGACCGTTGAGCATGCTCCAGTAGAGGTTGTCGTGGGTCAGCGCGACGCCCTTGGGACGGCCCGACGTACCGGAGGTGAACGCGATGACGGCGATGTCGGAACCGGCCGGCGGGTCGCATGCGAGGGCCTCGGGTCCGTCGGCGTCGGGGTTCAGGTCCGCCCAGGGCAGCCGGAGGCCGGTACTCGCGGGGAAGCTCTCGTCGGCGATCACGGCCGCGGGGCCGGTCTCCTCACAGATGACGGCGAGTTCGCTGCCGGTCACCTGCGGGTGGAGCGGTACCAGCACCGCGCCCATCCGTGTGACCGCGAACAGCGTGATCAGGGCCTCGGGCCGCGCCACCCCCTGCATCACCACCCGATCGCCCCGGCGCACACCGGCCTTGTCGAGGTGGGCGACAGTGCGTCGTACGGCGAGGTCGAGTTCGCCGTAGGACCAGCGTCGGTCCTCGAAGACCAGCGCGGTCCTGGATCCGACCTCGGCGGTGCTCACCACCAGGTGAGCACCGAACCAGGTGCTCATGCCCGTACCTCCGCTCCACGTCTGGCCCGAGCGAGGGCACCGAGCGTCGACCCCGTGACGTCGGTGGCCGAAACCGGCGCCTGCTGCTCCAGCAGCCGGCGGGCGGCCAGGTGCTCGGCGGGCCAGTTCAGCGTCTCCACGGCGACCAGCCGGCCGTCGCGGAAGGCGTACGCCGCCAGCCTGCCCGGGGAGTCGCCCGGCACCACGCGCACCTCGTCGGTGTCCGTACGCAGCCCGGCGATCTGCAGTTTGATGCCGCCCTGGTCGCTCCAGAACCACGGCAGGCTCCGGTACGGGGCCGGTGATCCCGCGATGCGGCGGCCGACCAGCGCCCCCTGGTCAGTGGCGTTCTGCACGGACTCCAGTCGCACCAGGCCGGCCGCGTACGGGTGGGGATGGCGGGCACAGTCGCCGACGGCGGAGATCCGCGGGTCGGTGACCGAGCGGAGTTGCTCGTCGACGATCACGCCGTCGTCCACGGTCAGACCGGCGTCACGGGCCAGCTCGTCGCGCGGCACGGCGCCGATGCCGTAGACGACGAGGTCGGCTGGGAGCGAGCCCTGGTCCGTGACGACCCTCTCGGCCCGTCCGGCGCCTTCGACGGCCCACACGCCGGTGCCGGTGAGGATCCGGACACCGCTGTCTTCGTGCCGCTGTCGCAGGTGTTCCTGCAGTTGGGGCGAGACGGCTCGGCTCAGCAGCCGGTCGGCCAGTTCGAGCACCGTCACGCGTGCTCCGCCGGCGATGGCGACCTGGGCGAGTTCGAGTCCGATGAACCCTCCGCCCACCACGACCACGTCCCGGGCCGTCACAAGCGCCCGGCCGATCGCCAGGGCGTCGTCGAGCGAGCGCAGCGCGTGTACGCCGTCCAGTTCTGCCCCGGGCACGGGCAGGCGGCGGTTGCGCGCGCCGGTCGCCAGGACGAGGTGGTCGTACGGGACGCGGGTGCCCGTGCCGGTGACCACCGCGCGGGCGGCGGTGTCGAGGGAGGTCACTCGCTCGCCCAGCCGGAGCTCGATGTCGCGCTCGCGGTAGAAGGACTCGGGCACCAGCTCGACGC
>NZ_BQUN01000182.1:59049-294084 GCF_026008495.1 Streptomyces sp. A012304 | reverse complement strand
GGCGTTCGTCGGCGAAGACCGTGACCGGCCCGTCGTACCCGGCGTCGCGCAGGGCCGAGACGACGCTGTACCCGGCCTGCCCGCCACCCACGACGACCACGCCCGAGGCGGACGTCATACCTGCTCCTCGGGCACATGGACGACCAGTCCGTCCAGGGCGTCGGACAGCTGGACCTGGCAGCTGAGTCGGCTGGCGGGCCGGCGCTCGGCGGCGGTGAAGTCCAGCATCTCCTCCTCCACGTCGTTCGGCGGCCCTACGAGGTCGGTGTGCTGGTCGTCGATGTAGACGTGGCAGGTGGCGCAGGAAGCGTTGCCTCCGCACTCGGCGACGATGCCGTGGACGCCGTTCGAGACAGCCGCCTGCATGAGCGCCGTCCCGGACTCCGCGGTGACTTTGCGCTGGGTGCCGTCGGGCAACTGGAAGATGACGATGGGCATGAAGTACTCCTGTGGAACGGCTCAGGTGCCTGCCGGCTCAGGCGGCTTGCCAGGTGACGTGCAGCGAGGTGAGCCCGCGGAACACCCAGCCCTCCATGTGGTCCTCCGCGCCGTCGTCGAGGCGGAGACCGTTGAGGCGGCTGAATACCAGGGGCCAGGCGAGGGCGCTGACCTCGTGGCGTGCGACCCACGCGCCCATGCAGAAGTGGGGTCCACCGCCGAAGGCCAGGTGTGCGCGATGGGGCCGGTCGATGTCGAACTCGTCGGCCCGCTCGAAGACCGACTCGTCCCGGTTGCCCGAGGCGATCACCAAGGCGACACGGCTCCCGGCGGGCAGGGTGACACCGGCGATCTCGTAGTCCTGGACCAGCTGGCGCGGATACAGGCCGATCGGGGAGACCCAGCGCGCGGTCTCCTCGAAGACGCGTTTCCACAGCGCGGGGTCGGCGAGGACCCGGTCCCGTACGTCCGGGCGACTCAGCAGCGCCTGGGCGCCCACGCCGAAGACGTCACGGGGCTCGTTGACGCCTCCGCCGATGATGACCTTGACGTTGTTCTGGATCTCGAAGAGCTCGACGCCCGCGTGGACCATCGAGGAGATCACCGAGCCGTCGGGCTCGCGCCGGACCGCCTCGGCGATCTCCGCGACCGCCTCCTCTATGGCGCCGGTGGCCCGCTCGGCGCGCAGCCAGACGTCGGGGTCGTCGGCGTAGTTGCCGTTGGCGGCCATCATCGCCCGCGACCACTCGGCGATGTCGTCGGCCGTGGCGTTGCGCAGACCGAGGACCAGAGCCAGGTTGGCCGCAGCGAGCGGCTCGGCGAAGTCGGCGATCAGATCGGCCTCGCCGCGCCCGGCGATGCGTTCCAGCAGGTCGTGCGTGTTCTTCGCGAAGGCGCCGGCCCACAGGTCACGCACCTGGCGGGGCCGGGTGGGGGGTTCGGCGGCGGTGCGCAGCCGCCGGTGCTCCGGGCCGTCCTCGCGCAGCAGATTCGGGCCGACGGTGCGCAGGAGCAGTGAGCCCTGCTCGCGGGAGCTGAACACCTCGGGCAGCTTCTCGGCGTGGACGATGTCGTCGTACCGGGTCAGCAGGTGCCGTCCCACGGACGGCACCCAGGCCAGCGGTGCGGTGCGGCGCAGTGCGGCGTAGGCGGGGTAGGGATCCCGGCGCAGTTCGGTGAGGTCGAGGTCGACGACGGGCGCGCCGGGGGCGGCCTCCGTGGTCGGGGTGCTCATGCCGTTCCCGCCGCGCCGATGAGGACGAAGAACAAGGTGGCGGGCTCATCGCCGTCGTTGCGCCAGGCGTGCCGGGTGCCGTTCTGCACGACGAGATCACCGGGCCCGAGGACGGCGGTCTCGCCGCCGTCGAGGTCGAGGACTATCTCGCCGCTCAGGACGACGCCGTAGTCCACGGTGGGCGTGGTGTGCATCCCCGGGTTGTCGGGCTCGAAGAGCTCCGCCAGGCCGGGGGTGTTCTCCAGCTGTTCCGCCGCCGCGGCGGCGGGGTCCCAGGCCGGGTCGGCGTAGACGCTGCCCGGCGGGAAGGTGACGGTGAGGGCGATCGTCTCGCCGGGGGCGGGGACGTAGGACTTGAGGGACTCCGTCGGGTCGGCCGACGGCGCCGGGGGAGCCGCCGTGTTCCACACCAGGGAGCGGGCGAAGCCCGGGGTGTGGGTGTACTGGCGGGTGACGGGCGGCTCTCCGTCGCTGACGATCACGGGCTTGCCGCTGGCGCTGACACCGGTGACGACTCGACGGACCATGGTTCTCTCCTTAGAGAAACACTGCTGAGGAAGCCAAGGAAGTTAGAGGTGTGACAGTAAGAGGCCTGACGGTTCTGCGGTTGCTATGACCCGAAGCGCGGCGTCCGCGGGCGGTTCGGTATGGGTGATTGGCGTACGAGCGGTCAGTCTGCGGCTGGAGTGTCCTGATTGACCAGGGTTCGGAGCAGGTGAACCAGCTCACTGAGCTGGTCGTCGCGCAGGACCGCCGTCCAGGCCCGCTCGCGCTTCGTCTGGGCCGCGATGGCCTTGCGCAGCGTTTCGGTGCCCTCGTCGGTGAGCTCGACGACGAGCTGGCGGCGGTCGGTCTCGTCCCGCTCGCGGGTGACCAGCCCACGGCTCTCCAGAGTGGTCAGCGCGCTGGAGATGCTGGCGCGGGTGGAGCCGGAGACCCGGCCGATGTCCTGCTGACCGATCGGGCCGTAGACCCACAGGGCGTTCAGGATCCGGAAGCCCGCCCAGGTCAGGCCGAGCGGCCGGTGGACGTGCTTCTCGAAGTCCTTGGTGAGCCGGGCTTCGAGGCGGGTGAGGTCGGTGACCATCTCGATCGCGTCGAGATCCCGGGGCTCGGTCGTCCCCAGCTCACGATGGTGGTGGCGCAGGAGCTCCGAGAACTCCCGGGTCCGGCTCGCGCCCGCGGCCCCCGCTTCGCGCACGGTATCCGTCACGATCTCCCGCCCTCTCTGCTCCGACCACGCCGGTGTCAGCCGGCGACGATCGGGTTGACCATGGTTCCGACGCCTGTGACCTCGGTCCGAAGGACCTTACCCGCGGTCAGATACAGCCGGGGAGTGCGGCGGACACCACAGCCCGCGGGTGTGCCCGTGAAGATCATGTCGCCCGGCTCGAACGTCACCCGCTTCGACAGCCAGACGATCAGCTCGGGCACGCTGAAGATGAGGTCCGAGGTCCGGCCCCGCTGCACCTCCAGGTCGTCGACCCAGCCGGCCACCTCGATGTCGTTCGGGTCCTCGAACTCGTCGACCGTCACCAGGTACGGGCCGACGGGGCTGAAGGTGTCGTACGACTTCGGCAGCGTGAACTGGTTGATCGGCTTGCGCCACTGCTCCTTGCGGTCGCTGATGTCCTGGCCCGCGGTGACGCCCGCGACATGGGACCAGGCGTCGGCCTCGGCGATGTTCTTGCCGACCTTCCCCATCACCACCACGAGCTCGGCCTCGAAGTCGACCTTGTCGTACTGCGACTCCACCACGACCTCGTCGTACGGGCCGACCACCGACGAGGCGAACTTGGCGAACACCGACGGCTCGTCCGGGACCGGCAGGTTGGACTCCTCGGCGTGCGCACGGTAGTTCAGGGCCACGCCGATCGCCTTGTACGGCTTGGCGACCCGGCCCAGGTCACGCGGCTCGAACGGCTTCCAGTCCGCGTCCGCGGCCCGCTCGGCGAGGGTGCGGAGCTCGTCGTGGAGCGAGAGGTCGGACAGCACCTCCAGGCGCGGCTCGATCGCTCCCTTGCTGGCGTCCGCGATGTCCAGGGCACGGTCGTCGCGCACGACGACGGGGCGGCCGGCGAGGTTGGCGAGCTTCATGCGGCTGCATCCTTCTTCTGGTCGGTGGGCCGGGGCAGGTCGAGCGCGAGACGGCCCTCGACCTGGACCCCGAGGGTGTTGATGACGGTGGCGATGGTGAGGTATTGGCCGACGGTGTAGAGGACGTCGATGACCTGCTCGGTTCTGAGGTGGGCCGTCAGCCGGTTCCACAGCTCGTCGTCGACGCCCTGGCGGTCCAGGAGTGAGTCGGTGGCGGCGAGCAGTACGCGGTCGAGCTCGGCGAGGCCGTCACGGTCGCCGGTCGCGGCCGCGAGGATCGTCTCGTCCGTGAGCCCGGCGCGGCGGGCGATCCTTACGTGCTGGTCCCACTCGTAGGCGGCCTGTGCCCGAGCGGCGATCCGCAGGATCATCAGCTCCCGGGACTTCAGCGGCAGGGTGTTCTTCCCCAGCACGTGGTTGCCGAAGACGAGGAAGCGGCGCAGCGCGTCCTCATGGTGGGCAAGGGTCGCCCAGATCGCGTAGATCCGGCCGTCCTGATCGCGGTACGGCGCCAGCGACGCCAACGTCTTCTCGTGCAGCTCGCTCTCGTCGACGGGCTGCAGGCGGGTCTTCTCGGGCACCTCTCCCGGCATCGGGGACCTCCTCGGCTCGATGGCGTCAACGTATTCGTATGACCCTTGACCGTCAAGGGTCTAACAAATATCGTCCTCGCCATGACGATCCAGAGCCTTGGGTACGTGGGCATCGGTGCGCCCGACCCGGATGCGTGGGCGGAATACGCCCGGACAGTGATAGGCCTCAGCGTCGAGCCGGGGACCGCGCCCACCGGCGGCTCCGCCTCGGACGGCGACTTCGCGCGCCACCGGCTGCGCATGGATCAGCACCCGTTCCGCATGTGGCTGACCGAGGCGGAGACCGGGGGAGTGACGGTCATCGGCTGGGAGGTCCGCGACTCCGCGGCGATCGACGAGATGACCGCGCGCCTCAAGGAGGCCGGCGTCGACGTCACCGCGGGCACGGACGGGGAGTGCAGCGACCGCCAGGTGACCCGCATGGTCCACTTCACCGGCCCGCTCGGCATCCGCACCGAGCTGTTCTGCGGCCGCCGACTCGCCCCGAGCCAGTTCGTCTCCCCGCTGGGCGTCGACTTCGTGACCGGCGAGCAGGGCCTCGGGCATGTGGTGATGAAGACGCCGCGCGTGCAGGAGGCGGTCGACTTCTACTGCGAGGTGCTGGGCTTCCGGCTCAGCGACACCGCCGACTACCCCTGGGGAACCTTCTACTTCCTCGGCTGCAACCCCCGCCACCACAGCATCGCCTTCATCCGCTCGTACAAGAACGAGGGCACCCACCACATCCTGTGCGAGGTCACCACTCCCGAGGAGGTCGGGCGCGCCCTGGACCGCACGCGCGAGCACGACGTCAAGCTCATGGCGACGCTCGGCAAGCACGCCAACGACGGGATGTTCTCCTTCTACATGACCTCACCGGCCGGCTTCGGCATCGAGATCGGTGCGGGCGGAGTGCAGGTCGACGAGAGCACCTGGGTCAGCCGCACCTACACCGCCGACATCTGGGGCCACCACCCGGTGGACTGACCGAACAGGCCCTGCCTTTCCCGCCCGTCCTCGACGAAAGCAGCCGTATCCCATGCTCCAGAGCTATCTGCAGGACACCTGGGTCACCCCCACGGCCACGCAGGCCTCGGCCACCGCCGTGCGTGACGCGGTCACCGGCGAGACGGTCTGCCACGTCTCCTCCGAAGGGCTCGACGTCGCGGGGGCGTTCGACCACGGTCGGCGCGTCGGTGGCCCCGCGCTGCGCGTCCTGACCTTCCACCAGCGAGCCGACCTTCTCGATGCGACCGCCGCCGCCGTGCGCGCGCGCCGCGAGGAGCTCTACGCCCTGTCCGCCCGCGCCGGAGCCACGCCGAACGACGCCAGGTACGACGTCGACGGGGGCATCCGCGTCCTTCGCGACTACGCCGCCCGGGCCCGGGCCGAACTCCCGGACGCGTCACACCTGATCGAGGGACCTGCCGAGCGGCTCGCGCGCGGCGAGGACTTTCTCGGCGTCCACCTGGTGGCGCCCTCACCGGGCCTGATGCTCCAGGTGAACGCCTTCAACTTCCCCGTTTGGGCTCCGCTGGAGAAGCTCGCCCAGGCCGTCCTCGCCGGCCTGCCCAGTGTGGTGAAACCGGCCACGCCCACCGCGTATATCACCGAACACCTCGTCCGGGTCGTCACCGAGGCGGGGGTCCTGCCGCCCGGAGCCCTCCAGATGGTGGTGGGCTCGGTGCGCTCGGCGCTCGACCTGCTCTTGGAACAGGACGTGCTGTCCTTCACCGGCTCGGCCGTCACCGCCGCGAGCCTGCGAACGCACCTCCACGTGGTGGCCCGCTCGGTGCGGTTCAACGCGGAGGCGGACTCCGTCAACTCCATCGTCCTCGCGCCGGACGTCCAGCCAGGATCCCCGCTGTTCGAGGCGTTCGTGCGCGAGGTCGTGAGCGAGATGACCGTGAAGGCGGGCCAGAAGTGCACCGCCATCCGCCGCGTCCTCGTCCCGCGCGCCCACGAGGCTGTAGCCCTCGACGCGATCTCGGCCGAACTGGCCGGGGTGACCATCGGCAACCCCGCCTCGGAGGGCATCCGCATGGGGGCCGTCGTCAGCCTCGACCAGCGCGACGACGTACGGCAGGCGGTACGCGCGATCGCCGAGTCGGGCCGCCTCGTCCACGGCGACCCCGACAAGGTGCGAGTGGTGGATGCCGACCCGGAGCGCGGCGCCTTCCTGGACACCCTGCTCGTCTCCGCGGATCCGGACGCCGCCGCGCCGCACGAGGTCGAGCCGTTCGGACCGGCCGCGACCGTGCTGGCGTACCGCGACACAGCCCATGCCCTCGACCTGGTGGCACGCGGCCGGGGCAGCCTCGCCGCCTCCGCCGTCGGCGACGACCTCGCCTGGACCACCGCCTTCGTCCGGGAGCTGGCCCCTTGGCACGGGCGACTGCACCTGCTGGACTCGGCGAACATGACGCAGACCACCGGGCACGGATCGCCGCTTCCCGCACTGCGCCACGGAGGCCCCGGCCGGGCAGGCGGGGGCTCGGAGATGGCTGGCGTGCGCGGGGTCCTGGACCTGATGCAGCGAACGGCGCTCCAGGCATCGCCCAGGCTGCTGGACTCCCTCCGGACGACGACCACGAGCCCGTCGGCCGGCTCCGCCTGACTACGGTGTGCGGGGGCCTCTGGTTCTTGCGCGCCTGGGGACAGGACGCCCAGAACGACCTGGCCCGCCTCCACGTCGGCGTCGTCGGCACCGGATCAGTCGGCATGATCATCGTCGAGGCCCTGGCCCGCACCCGTCTCCGGCAAGCTGAGCTTTCTCGACGTCGACACGAACAATGCCGTAGCCGCCCCTTCATGAAGGGGCGGCTACGGCACTGCCTGTGTGTGGGGACGGTGCCGGGTCATCCGGTCACTGGATCGTCCATGCCTGGTTGGACGATAGACCTACCTGTTTTTACTGACGCACCACCGATTCCCTGCGGAGCCTCAGGCCCGACGTCGCGCGCACCACCGGTAGGGGCGAATCATCGCAGGTAGCAGCTTCGTGGCGATCGATCGCGGTCGCATCCCGCTGAACTGTCCAGCGAGACCGCCCTCCCTGATGAGTAGTACGCATTCCAGGTCCTGTTGCCGTTAGTCCCATACCTCGCATGGGACGGCGAAACCACCTCGCCGGACCCGTGCCGAGCAGGGGCTCGGAACATCCGCTCGGCCGGGCGATCATCGCGTACGCCGACCGGAACGTGTCCGGGAAGGATCCGCTGCCGGAGCTGAGCGACTTCACCACCACGGCGGGCCGTGGTGTGCGCGGCCGGGTCGATGGCCGGCTGGTGGAGGTCGTCGCACCGGACGACGAGCTGCCCGCCGCGCTGGCGGACGCGCTTCCGGCGGCGGAGGCCGCCGCGCACACGTCCGTCCTAGTCCGCGTGCACGGCGTGCCGGAGGCGCTGATCGAGGTCGGTGACGTCGTAGGCCCCGGCAGCTATCGGGCCGTGGACCGGCTGCGGCACCTCGGCATCGAACCGGTGTTCGCGACCGGCGACGGGAGGCACCGGCCCGCGCCGTCGCCGCCGGGCTGCGCATCGAGGAGGTCCGCGCCCGCCGCACACCCGAGGACAAAACCGACCTCGTACGGCGGTTGCGGGAGGAGGGCCACCGGGTCGCGGTCGTCGGCGACGGCGTCAACGACGCGGCGGCCCTCGCCGGCGCCGACCTCGGCATCGCCATGGGAAACGGCACCGACGCGGCCATCGGAGCCGCCGACGTGACGCTCGTACGCGGCGATATCGAAGCGCTCGGGGACGCGGTCCTCCTCGCCCGGCGCACTTTGCCACGGGGGTGTGCGTCCGGATTCCGGTTCCCTGGGCGAGGTTCTCGGTGAGGTCGACCAGCAGCGCGGCAGGTGTGTAAAGGGAGGCCGTGATGGCCCAGGTGGGACGGTCGATGCTGGGGCCGGCCCAGAGAGTCCAGGTGGCGAGGGTGCTGTGAGGTCTTTGGGCGGCGAAGGCGTCGAACTGGACGCCTGCATCGCCCTGGAGGGTCTCCCAGCGGATCCAGCGTCCGTCCACGGTGTGCTTCCAACCGGCGTCGGTGAGGGGGCGGGTGGCTGCGATGACGGTCTTCTCGGTGGTGGGGCTGCCGATGGCGGTCCCCCAGGCGTACTCTTCGGCGAGCCCGCTCAGAAGGGTCTTAAAGACGGGCGCTGGGGTGGCGCCTGTCATGGTGAGGTGCCACATCCGGTCGACAGACGAGGATTTCGTAGGCGGCCACGGTCCAGGCAGTCTCGCGGGGGTCGGCCTCCTGGAGGCGTTCGACCCGCGGGGTTTGGGATTCGTGGATGGCCGCAGTCAAGCCGCGGCCCGGCTGATACACACGGGCGGCGGGCACAGCGCGGCATCGGGGGGCCGAGAACTCTGCCGCGCGGTGCCCGCCGCATTCACGGGATGCGTGGAGCCTCAGGCGAGGCCGACCTGCCGTTGCATCGTCAGCTGGTCGAAGAAGAGGAACTCCTCCTCCATGACGCCGCGCTTGTTCAGCACACCGATGGTGGCCATGTGGAGAGCGAACCGCTTCCCCGTCGGCTGGATGACACCGCCTTTGCCGTCCGGCATCGGGCCGGTGAAAGTGCCCTCCCACACGCCGGTCACGGCAACGAAGTTGGTCTTGGCTATGCGGACGGGGTGTACCTCGATCTTGATGTCGGGTGCCCACACGAACTGGGCCTTCATGTCCTCGATGTGGATGGGCAGCCCGTCCGTGTAGTGGCCGTCGGGCCAGTGGACGCGGACGTCCTGGTCGTGGCTCTCGTCGAACCTGTCCCAGTCCTGGTGGCTGTAGACATCGAAGTCCGCCACATCGAACATCTCCAGGTTGCGTCGGCCTCCCGCGTGGTGACGTGCTGGGTGGATGGCACCGGCCCGCTCGGGCCGTCTGAACCGTGATGGCGCCTGGAACTCGGCAAGGCCCCTATAGGGACACGCCCTGCGGCTCGGTGCCAGCAGAAACCATCCCGCAATGACAGTCGACAAGCCTGTGGCTGGACACTTCGGTCAAAGATCTCATGGGTCAGACCCCCGTCCGGGACGGCATCGCGCGACCGTCCCATCGATCCCGGCGCATCGGCACGTCCCGACACAGCCGGATGGCTTCGCCCGAACCAGTGCCCAAACCTGTCCGAGCAGGCTGAGAATGAGTTGACTCCCCGCCCACTCGTGACCGGCAATGACGGACAGCCGTCCGCGTCACCGACTGCCTGGACGCGTGCGAGCACCCGAACGTCGTCGTGCAGCCGCCGGCCGCCGGCCGCCGGCCGCACGGCGGGAGGCCGGCCTGTGTGGCTCGGCCTGGTCAACGACGCCGATGCCACCGCCGACATCACCGCCTGGATCGAGCGGGGCGGGCCCGGGCTCGCCGACCCGCCGGGCATTCTCGACCTGTACGGCTTCACTTCCTCCCGCCGCGTGCGGGGGCAGGAGGAGGGCTGACACCGAGAGCCTGGGGAAGAGGCTCACAGGGCCTGCGGGCGCCGCCATGCCTGGATACCGTCGGGCGCGGCCGGGTGACGTTCGAGCCCGACCGCCGACAGCTCGGCGGCCAGCGTCTCGTCGGAGATGACATGGCAGTCGAACTCTGCGGTCTCTTCCCGGATCAGTTGATCGCCGCGCCAGGTCCGGTAGGTCATCACCCAGCGGATCAGGTCCTCGTCCACGACGTCTGCCCGCACGTGGGTGTCGTAGCGGTACCGTCCCAGCGTGCCCCCAGGGACCACCGAGGGCGGGATGGCGGTCGCCGTCTGGGGATGTTGCGACTCCATGATCAGCGCTCCGCCTGGGCGGAGCGCGCCGGCCCACTTGTGCCAGAGCCGAGCCCGCTGCTCCGGCGAGAAGTGCATGATCATGTTGAACAGCACCACGGCGTCCAGCGGTAGGTCCACCTCTGCTGTCAGCGCGTCCTCGGGCAGCACGGTCACTGTGTCCGCGGCTGCCGGAATGCGCGACAGCCGCGTCACCAGAGCGGCGCGCATGATGCCCGTCGGCTCGATCGCGAAGATCTCACCGTCCGGCCCGAGCAACTCCAGCAGTACCTCGGTGAACACCCCGGTGCCGGGACCGATCTCGGCCACCGTGCGGGCCCCGGACACCAGCCGCCGCAGGGCGTCCGTGAGCGAGGCCCGTACCGCCTCGGGGAAGATCACGTCGTAGTAGGGGCCGTTGACGGCATAACCAAGCCCTTGATCGGCGCGGTCGGCCTCAGTCGTGGCGGTTTTGGTCATCTGTGGCCTTTCTCGCCAGTGAGCAGGTGCCTCTCCGAACCGCCAGGCATCGATGCACGGTCGCGCGAGCCCGAGGCTGCTCGTTGGGTCTTCACGGTCCGGCGGGCAAGGCATCGGCGGGGCCCGGTCGCCGGATGCGCTTCGCGAGGAGCCCGTGGCGGGGTGCCAGGCACCAGGTGAGGGCGAACAGGGCGGTGAGAACCACGACCACGGAGCCGCCTGCTGCCAGGTCGTACGTGTAGGAGACGTACAGGCCCGCGAGGCTTCCGGCGCAGCCGATGAGTGAGGCAAGCAGGGTCATCGCCCACAGTCGTTCGGTGAGCAGGCGGGCGGTGGCGGCGGGGGTGATGAGCAGGGCGAGGACGAGGATGTTGCCGACCGCTTCCAGGGACATCACGATCGTGGTGGTGACGACGACGTAGAGCGCCAGGTCGAGGCGGAAGACGGGCAGGCCCGCGGCGCGTGCCGTTTCTCGGTCGAGGCTGACGGCGACCAGTTCCTTGCCGATCGCCAGCACCACGAGGACCAGTACGGCGCCGATGGCGGCGACGGTCCACACGTCCGAGGCGCTGACCGCGAGCACCTGGCCGAAGAGGAAGGAGGACAGGTCTGTTGTCCAACTGTCCCTGGTGGAGACCAGGACGATGCCGAGTCCGAAGGCGAAGGCGAAGAAGACGCCGATGACGGTGTCCTCCTTCAGCCGCCGGTTCTGGGAGACGAAGGCGATGAGTACGGCCGTGGTGATGCCGGCCGCGGCGCCGCCGAGGAGGAGGTTGCCCTCGAAGGCGTAGGCGAGCGCGACACCTGGGAACGCGGAGTGGGCGACGGCGTCGCCGATGAACGCCATGCCGCGCAGCACGACGTACACGCCGACGACCCCACAGACCAGGCCGATGATGGCTGCCACGGCGAACGCCCTCTGCATGAAGGGTAGTTGCCAGGGGTCGGTGAAGAAGGCGATCAGGTCACTCATGATGCGGTCACCGTGCCGATCGCGCGGTCGAGGCCGAAGGCCCGCAGCATCTGGTCGGGGTCGGCGAGAAGGTCGGGGCCGCCTTCGGCGACGACCCTGCGGTTGATCAGCGCCACCCGGTGGCAGGTGCGGGCGGCGGCCGCCAGGTCATGGGTGGTCATCAGCAGGGCCCTGCCTTCCGCGGCCAGCCGGCCGAACAGCTCGTTCAACAGCTCCTGGGTGGGGACGTCCACGCCGGTGAACGGCTCGTCGAGGAGCAGGATGCGCGGGTCGGCGGCCAGGGCGCGGGCCACCAGGACCCGCTGCCGCTGGCCGCCGGAGAGCTCGCCGATCGGGCGCCGCCGCAGCTCGGTGAGACCGGTCAGCTCCAGCGCCTCGTCCACCGCGGCCCGGTCTCCCGCGCCCGGGCGGCGTAGCCAGCCCATCTGCCGGGTGCGGCCGGTGAGGACCGCGCCCGCGATGTCGATGGGGAAGTCCCAGGCGAACTCGTGCCGTTGTGGCACGTATCCGATGCTCCGACCGGCCCTGCGCCCGGTGCGGCCCTCGACGGCCACCTCGCCGCCGGCCAGCGGCACCAGGCCGAGGACGGCCCGCAGGAGGGTCGTCTTCCCGGCGCCGTTGGGTCCGATGAGGCCGACCAGCTCGCCGGCGTCGACGGTCAGGTCAGCCTTCTCCAGGGCGATCCGCCCGCCGAGGACGACGGTCGCGCCCGTGACCCGCAGCAGCGGATCGGATCTGTCAGCCATGTGCGGTCCTCCTGCGCCGGGCGGCCAGGAAGGACACGGCGCCCACGGCGGTGAGCGCGGCGGCGGCCGAGCCCAGGAGTACGGCCTGGCCGGCGCCGGTGGAAGCCATCGAGCCGTCGGTGTCGTCCGTCGAAGAACCGCCCGTGGAGCCGGAGTCGGAGGCGGAGCCTGCCGAGTTCGAGGAAGAGGAACCGGACGTCCCAGAGGTCCCGGGACTCCCGGACGTTCCCTTGCCCGAGCCGTCGCCGGGCGTCACCGTGCCGGGGTCGGTGTCGCCGACCGCGAACGTCACCGTCTCCGTGTCGGAGACCGTCGTGCCGTTGGCCAGCGTTCCGCTCATCTTGAAGGTGAGCCGGTAGGTCCCACCCTTGGTGAACGCCCAGCCGCCGTGTGCGTGCGTGTTGGCGGCCACGTCGAAGGAGTCCGGCACCCCGTCCTTGCTGTTGAACAGGACGTTCGCGCCCGACATCGCGTCGTACGTGTAGAGCGCGTAGGCACCTGGACCGTCGACCTTGGTGAGGGAGAACTCCACACCTCCCTTGGTCGCCCCGGCCTTGATGTTGTCCGTCGACCAGCCGGGCCACAGCAGCCCGTCCTGCTGCACCTGGTCGAGCAGCCACACCGGGTCGCCGCCCTTGCCGAGGAACGCGAACTCGTCGCCCGCCGGGAGGGTGTTCCTGGCCGCGGGCTTGACGTGCATGACCACGGAGGAGGGCTCGCGCCAGGTGGTCTTCCCCGAGACCGTGCCGTCCTTGATGTGGATCTGCAGCTTGTTGTCGACAACGCGGGCGGCGAAGTCGACGTGGCCTTCATCGAGAACTTTCCTCTCGGACACCACATCGGCGGCGGCCGGGGTGGCGGCCAGAGCGGTACGCCGCTCGGCCTCGGCCACCTCCGCCACGGCCTTCCCGGCCGCCGGCAGCGTCTGCGCCTCCTCCGAGGCTTCCTCGGTGGGGGTCTCCTCGACGACCGGCGGCTCGGAACCCGGGTCCTCCCCGTCCGATGTGTCCCCTACCACCACCGTGTACACAGTCCCGACGGACAGTTCCCGCCCGTCCGCGGCCGTGGCCTCGGCGGTGAAGATGACCCGGTACGTGCCGTCCTCGCTGAACTCCCAACGCGTGGAGCCCTGGTGGCCCACCGGCAACGCATGCTCGTCGGGGAGGTCGTCCGCGCTGTCGAACAACAGCGCGTTCTCGGCGCCGTTGCCCGCGTCCTGGTCCCCGTCCTCAGCCTCGGTCTCGTCCGAGTACACCTTCAGGTCACCCGGACCGTCGAGCCCGGTCAGGGACCACCGCACGGTGTCTTTGGCCACCGCGCCCTCGGGTACTCCGGTGGTGTCCCACCCGGGCGCCGAGGCGTCCGCCACGCCCGCGTCTCCGACCTCGATCACATGGGCGCCGTCCGCCGCATCCAGGGTCAGCGCCCCGTCCTCGTAGGCGATCCGGCCGAGTCCGGTCCCCGCTGCCGTACCGTCGTCCGCGACGGCGACCCCGCCCCCGGCCAACGTGGCCGCGAGCACCACCGCCACGGCGACCCGCTCAGCCCTCCGCATGCCCCTCATCAGGCGTCCCTCCCCAGGCACTTGGCGAGCTCGGTCGCGTTGTGCCGCATCATCGATACGTAGTCGTGGACCTTGTCGTCGAACGAGTCGCCGTAGATCGTGCAGATCCCGACCCCCTCGTCCTCGGCGACCCGGCGCAGCACGTCGGCCCGCGCCGCCAGGTTCGGCTCCAGGAACACCGACGGGACCTTCTTCTCCCGGATGGTGTCGCCGAGTTGCTCGACCTCGGCCGCGCTCGGCTCCCGGTTGGGCACGGGCACGACGAAGCCCGCGATCTCCATGCCGTACGCCTTCGCGAGGTAGCCGAAGGCATCGTGTGTGGTGATCAGCTTGCGGTTCTTCTCGGGTACGGTCGCGAGCTTCTTCGCGACTTCCTCGTCCAGGGCGCCGAGCGTCTTGAGATACGCGGCGGTGTTCTTCTTGTACGTCGCCTTCCCCTCCGGGTCGGCCTTGATCAGCTCTGCCTCGATCCGCCGTACGTACGCCGCCGCGTTGGCGACGTCCGCCCAGGCGTGCGGGTCCATGTCGCCGTGCACGTGCTTGCCGATGACGGCCTGTGGCAGGACCCACAGAGCGTCGCCCGCCTCGCCGAGGAAGGCGTACGGCTCCTCCTTGGGCACGGTCTCCTTGGCCCGGTCGGGGACGTTCAGCACGACGTCCTCGGCCGCGAGCCGTTTCGGTTCGCCGCTGGCCTCCTCGTCGGCGCGGACGTACACCTTCCCGGTCTCGGCGTTGAGCGCGACGTCGGCGTGTCCGCCGTCGAGCACTCTGGTTCCCTCGGGCGCTTCGGCGTCGTCGCCGACGGTGAAGGTGAAGGTGCCGCTGCCGATCTCCTCGCTCTTGCCGTCGAGGGTCTCGGTCTGTCCCTCGACGGCCAGCCGGTAGGTTCCGGGCTTGCTGAACGCCCAGTTGACGTGGGTGTGCGCCTCGGGCGGCAGAGTGAAGGAGTCGGCGTCGTCGAGGCCGTCGGCGGAGTCGATGTACACCTTGGGCTTTCCGAGCGTGTCGGTGAGATACACGCGCAGCTCGCCGGGCCCTTCCAGCTTGGTGGCGGTCGTACGGATTTGGGAGCCGTCGCCCTCGACCTTGCCCTCGACGGCCCAGCCGAGCCACAGCACGTTCAGCCCGAGGTCCTCCTCCAGCTTGATGACCGTGCCGCCGTACTGCTCCAGCTTCTCGGCGATCTCGATCTTCGGGGCGGACTTACGGGCGTTGGTGTGGACCATCTTCATGATTCCGGGCTCTTCGAGCAGCAGCCCGTTGCTGAACAAGACATCAGCCTTGGCGACCTTGGCCGCGTCGCCGGGACTGGGTTCGTAGGAGTGCGGGTCGCCGTGGTGCGGCACGATCGAGGTGACCTCGACACGGTCACCGCCGACCTGCTCGACGAGGTCCGCGATGATCCCGGTGGTCGTCGACACCCTCAACTCGGCGTCGGATGCCCCGGCTTGACGACCGCTGCACCCGGAGAGCAGGGCGGCGCTCGCCGCGATCAGCGCGACGGCAATGGTGCGTCTGGGGTGGCCCCGCATGGGGCTCCTCCTTCTCTCGAACACGACAATGCCGCGTACGACGGACCGGGTCGCTGCCAGGTGCCGGTCCGTCGTACGCGGAGCTTTCACTGAGCGGTACGGCGACGCCGTACGACCAACACCGCGCCGCCACCCATCAGCAGGGCGGTCACGGCGATGCCCGCGATCACACCGACCTGCGCGCCGGTGGAGGCCAGGCCGCCGGTCGCAGCAGTGCCGCTGCTACCGCTGCCGCCCGCCGACGAACTTCCGCTGGTACCGGACGAGCCGGAACCCGGGTCCGTCGCCGGGGCCGAGGCGCTCGGCGAGTCGGACGCGGACACGGACGGGCTCGCCGTCGCGGTCGGCGTCTGCGAGGCCGACTCCGACGGAGTGGCCGTAGGCGTCGCTGTCGGAGTCGCCGTCGGCTCATCCCCCTCACCCGGCGCCACGGTCGACGGATCCGTGTCGTCCCCGACCACCCAGGCGATGGTCTCCTTGTCGCTGACCTTCGTGCCATCGGCGAGAGTCGCGCTGACCGTGAAAGTGGTGCGGTAGACGCCCTCGGCGCTGAAAACCCAGTCGAAGTGGCTGTGCGTGCCCGCACCGAGGGTGTGGGCGTCGGGCAGACCATCGCCGCTGTTGAGCGAGACGTCCGGGACGCCCATCACGTTGCTGTGGAACATCGCGATGTTTCCGGGACCCTGCACGGAGTCCAGCCGGAAGGAGACACGGCCGTCGAGGTCGGCCCTGGCGAACTCCGTGGTGTTCCAGCCCGGCCACACGATGCCGGCGTTCTGCTGCAGCGGCAGCCACCACACCGCGTCGCCCGGGGTGCCGAGGAAGTCGTACCCCTGCGGGATCTTCCGCTTGGCCGCGGGCCGTACATGCATGACGACCTGGCCCGGCTCGTACCACTTGTGGTTGAGCTCGCTGCCCTCCTTGATCTGGAACTCCAGGTCGCCGTCCGCCGGGCGGGCCGCCAGGTCGACGTGGCCCTCGGCGATGACATGCGCCGCCGGGGCGGTGGGCGACGGGCTCACGGTCGCCGAGCCGGTCGGCGAATCGGTCGGGGAAGCCGTCGGAGTGGAGCCGTCACCGGGCAGGACGGTCGACGGGTCGACGTCGTCGCCCACCACCACGGCCAGTGTCTCGGTGTCCGAGGAGCCGCCGCTCGTCACGGTGAAGGTGAGCCGGTAGACGCCCTCCGCGGTGAACTGCCAGATGGGCAGCAGCCGTTCCTCCTCGCGCGGCAGCGTGAAGGTGCGCTGGACGGAGGCCGCACTACCGAGATAGGCGGTCGCCGGAGCGTTCGCGTTGTCCATCTCGCGGGTGTACAGGGCCAGCCCGAAGTCTCCGGGACCCTCGTACCCGGACAGCGTGACCTCGGTGTCGCCGCCCGCCGCGGAGCCGTTCCAGCCCGGCTCGGGCGCGAAGATGTTCTCCGCCTCCCAGCCATTGAGCTGCCAGGAGTCCATGTTCGTCGTGCCGA
This sequence comes from Streptomyces sp. A012304, assembly GCF_026008495.1. Taxonomy (GTDB): domain Bacteria; phylum Actinomycetota; class Actinomycetes; order Streptomycetales; family Streptomycetaceae; genus Streptomyces. Next base: position 277,228 of record NZ_BQUN01000182.1, on the reverse strand, counting down.
GCGCCGTGGCCACCGGGTCCGCGGTGTACTGCAGGGAGGACGCCGGAGCGTGCAGCACGACCTGAGACGGCTCGCGCACGACCGTCGTACCGGAGCTGCGGTCGTCGATCTGCAACTCGAGCTCTCCGTCGGCCAGTCGGGGCGTGAAAACGAGCTCGCCCTCGTCCAGGACGACGGCATCGCCGGCGGCGCGGGCGTTCCCGCTGCCGCCGGCGACCAGCCCTGCCGCGCCCAGGAGCACCGCGGCCGCCGCGATGAGCGCCGCGCTTGTGACGGCGCGTCTGTCGCGCGTCAGGGCCCGGATCATGAGGTGACGTTGAAGGTGAAAGTCTCGGTGGCGGATTCCGTCACGCCGCCGACCGTGCCCCGGACGCGGAAGGTGAGCTGGTAGGTGCCGGCCTCTTCGAAGGCCCAGTTGGCGTGGTTGTGCGTGCCGACGCTGAAGGTCCTGGACTTGAAACCGGTGGTGCTGGTGTCGCTGTCGAACCAGCGGGCGCAGCTGCCGGCGTAGATGCTGAAGTCCTCGGTGGCGGCACCGTTGCGGGTGGCGCTGACCAGGGTGTACGTGACGTTGTTGTTGGCGAAGACCCCGGTGGTGAGGTGCTCGGTGGAGATGCCCGGGAAGAGCACGCCGGCGGCGTCGGCCTCGGCCTCGGTGTCCGGCAGCAGCCAGACCTGGCTGCCGGAGCCGAGGAAGCCGCAGCCCGGGTTGGTCACCTTCGCGGCCGTCGGCACCGAGAAGGTCACATCGACCGGGTCGTACTCGGTGTTCGTCTCCTCGTCGTGGACGTGGAGGTGCAGGTCGGCGCCGTCCCACTCGGCGTCGAGGACGTCGACGTGGCCGCTGCTCAGGGTGGTGGCGGCGAAGGCGGAGGTGTTGAGACCGGCGGTGGCGAGCGCGGCGGCGGCGATGCCGGTGACGGTCAGCAGGCGTCTGCGGGTACGCAAGAGAAACCCCCATGGGTCATGTTCATGCCCCCTCGGGCACAACATAAGACGATAATCGTTTTCATAAACAGTTGGCAATGAGATTGCGGTGATGTCCGGAGGCGTGAACGGCCGAGCGTGGCGAGGGAAGTTGAGAGCGAACCCGACCGGATGCGGGACCGAGGAAGCACGTGCGCCGGACATCGTGTGCACCGGCGGCATGGGGGGCGTCACCGCCCACGGCGCGGGCCGCCGTGCGCGGTCACCGACGACTTCGCTGTTGAAGCCGAAGATCAGGCGCCAGGAGGAAAGGCGCAGGTGTAGGTCAGCCGGGCTCAAGAACGGTTCGTCCGGTTCCCCACTGCCGGGTCCGGTAGGTGCCCACCAGTCGGCAGACGAGGTAGATCGAGAAGGAAATGGTGGTGACGTAGGGGCTGATGGGGATGCTGCTGCCCAGGGCCAGCAGGATCCCGCCCTCGATCGAGGTCACGGCGAAGACGACGCTCAGCACGGGCAGCAGCACCGGTGAGGCGGTGATCCGGGCCGCGGCGGCCGCCGGGGTGACGAGGAGGGTGAGGACCAGCAGGGCGCCGACGATCTGCACGGACAGTGCGACGGCGAGGCCCAGCACGATCATGAAGGCGAAGGACAGTCCGCGCACTGGCACGCCTCGTGCCTCGGCTACGTCCGGGTCGGCGCTGGCGAAGGTGAGCGGTCGCCACATGACCGCCAGCGCCACGAGCACCACGGCCGACGTGCCGAGCAGCCAGGACATCTGCGGGGTGTCGACGGCGACGATCTGCCCGGTGAGGAGCCCGAACTTGTTCGCCGCGCGGCCCTTGTGCAAGGCGAGAAAGAGCACGCCGAGACCCAGGCCGAACGGCATGAGTGTGCCGATCACCGAGTTGCGGTCCCGGGCGCGCACCGAGCAGTCCGATCGCCCCGGCCGCGATCAGTGATCCGACGATCGAGCCGCCCACGATGTTCAGGCCGATCAGCAGCGCGGCCGAGGCGCCCGCGAAGGACAGTTCGCTGATCCCGTGCACCGCGAAGGGTAGGTCCCGCATGATGACGAAGACCCCGACCAGACCGCCGATCAGGCCGAGCGCGGCGCCGGCGATGAGGGAGTTGCGGACCAGGGCCAGCAGTTCGCCGTAGTTGTCGAAGTCGAAGATCTGCTGCCAGATCCCGTCGGCGATGGTCATGGCCGTACCTCATGCGGCAGTTCGGATGATGCGGCAGCTCGGCCACCTCGTCGGGCACGCCCACGACCGTGATCCGGTTTCTGACACGGACGACGTCGACCTGCGTGCCGTAGAGCTGCGAGAGCGCCTCGGAGGTCAGCACCTCGTCCGGTGTGCCGACCCGGTAACTCCCGCGGGCGAGGTAGAGCACGCGGTCCACAAGTCCCAGCACGGGGTTGATCTCGTGGGTCACGAAGACCACGGCTGTGGTGGCCCGCGCCCTGGCCGCCGGACGTCGGGCGGATCATCACCCGGGTCGAGGAGGCACAGGCCGACCGCGCCCCGATCCAGACCGTCGCCACCGCCTTCACCCGCCGCTTCGTCCCCGTCTCCTTCGCCCTCGCCGGAATCACATACGTACTGACCCGGGATGCCCGCCGGGCCATGACCATGCCGCTCATCGCCTGCCCCTGCGCCGCCGGCCTGGCCACCCCGACCGCGATCAGTGCCGCCATCGGCAACGGCGCCCGCCGCGGCACCCTCATCAAGGGCGGCACCCACCTGGAAGGCATCGGCCGCGTCACCGCCGTCGTCTTCGACAAAACCGGCACCCTCACCCTCGGCCGCCCCCTGGTCACCAGCGTGGTCACACTCGACGAGACCGTCACCGCGGATGAAGTTCTGAGCCTGGCCGCTTCCGGTGAGCTGCATGCACGGCACCCGCTCGCCGAAGCCATCGTCCGGCGCACCGAGGAACAGCACCTGCACATCCCCATCCACCAAGCCTGCGAGGTCGTCCTCGGCATGGGCGTACGCGCCGAACTCGACGGCAGCCGCCTGCTCGTGGGCAGCCCCGCCCTCCTGCGCCGGCACGGCCTCGAACTCACCGACGTGGCCCACGAATGAACAAGCCGACTACGCGCCGGCGGCGAGACCGTCATCTGCCTCGCCCACGACGACAAGCTGATCGGCATGCTCGGCCTGTCCGACGCCGTACGCGGCGGAGCCGACACCGTCGTCCGCCAGCTCACCGACCTCGGCGTGACCCGCATCGTGCTGCTGACCGGCGACGCCCCCGAGACCGCCCAGGCCGTCGCCGACACCCTCGGCATCACCGAAGTCCACGCCCATGCCCTGCCCGAGGCCAAACTCCAGCTCATCCGCGACCTCCAGCCGACGGCCACAGCGTCGCGATGGTCGGCGACGGCACCAACGACGCCCCCGCCCTCGCGCTCGCCGACGTCGGAATCGTCATGGGCGCCCACTCCTCGCACGTCGCCCTGGAAACCGCCGACATCGCCCTGGCCGGAAACGACCTGCGTAACGTCGCCGCCGTCGTCGAACTCAGCCGGCACACCCTGCGCGTCGTACGGCAGAACTACACACTCTCCATCGGCGTCAACCTCGCCGGCCTCATCGCCGACGCCGGGGGCTCCATCAACCCCGTGCTGGCCGCCCTGCTGCACAACACCAGCAGCATCGCCGTCGTCGCCAACTCTGCCCGACTCGTGGGCCACACCCCCCACCTGCCGAGCGACACCACCGCACGCCTGCGGGCCGCACCGCTGGAGGAACGGCGCGTGCGCTGATCCGAGCACGCCGTCGGCACACGAGCCCATCCGCAGGACGGACAACCTTCACTCCGACACCGGGCTACCCGTCGAGGACCTCACCGGACCCGGCCCACTCCGTGTCACGGACAGCCGACGCCTTCCCCCTCTCGTCGGCCTGAGTATCGCTGCCCGTCCCCGGGACCACCCCCTCAATCAGGCCCTACTCGCCCCCTCACCACACATGAGCTATCGTTCATATGGATATGGATGTCATTTTCATCTAGCCTTGGATTCGGCACTGCACCAGGGGGTGAACGTGGTGTGAGCGACCTGACGACCCAACAGCGGCCCACCCGGCAACGCTCGGCCCTTCTGGCAGCTCTCGCGAACTGTCACGACTTCATGTCCGCGCAGGAGCTGTACGCGCGCATGACCGCCGACGGCACACGGATCGGCCTGACCACCGTCTACCGAGGACTGCGCGACCTGGAGGCCGCGGACGCGGTCGATGTCATCCAGGCCAACGCCGGTGAACGGCTTTACAGATGGCGGCCGGGCGGCCACCGCCACTACCTGATCTGCCGCGCCTGCGGCAGCAGCCGGCCGGTGGACTCCGAGGTCGTCGAGGAGTGGGCCGGACGGATCGCCTCCGACTCCGGATTCGCCGCGGTGGAACACACCGTCGAACTCACCGGCGTCTGCGCCGACTGCCAATCCGCCACCGAGTGAGGAGAACTGCCGCCATGCCCCTGGGATTCGGGCCGGGAAGTCCCGCCGCACCAAGCCCACATCTGCGCGAGCTGAAGGAGACCGTGCGCACGCTGCTGGACCTCGACGACGACACCGCCGTCATGATCCGCCAGCTCGCCTGCACCGAACCAGGCTGCCCGCCCCTGGAGACGGTCGTCGCCGTCCTGCCGATGAACGGGCCGGCCCGCCGCTGGACCCTGCACCAACCCACCGACGAAGTCACCGAGGACGACCTCAAGGCCGCCTTGCTCACCACCGCACCCGAAGGAGCCTGACCCTGATGACGACAACTGAAGCGACCGCGACGGACGCGCCGCTCGATGAGCGAGTACCTGTCACCGTCCTGACCGGCTTCCTCGGCTCGGGCAAGACAACCCTCCTCAACCGCATCCTTACCGAACACCACGGCCTGCGAATCGCCGTCATCGAGAACGAGTTCGGCGAGATCGGCATCGACGACGCCCTCGTCCTCGACGCCGAAGAAGAGATCTTCGAGATGAACTACGGCTGCATCTGCTGCACCGTGCGAGGAGACCTCATCCGCATCCTGGGCGCCTTGATGCGACGCCGGGAGAAGTTCGACCACATCCTCATCGAGACCACCGGCCTGGCCGACCCGGCCCCCGTCGCACAGACCTTCTTCATGGACGACGAGATCGCAGCCCAACTGCGCCTGGACGCCATCATCACCCTCGTCGACGCCGCCCATGTCCTCCAGCACCTCGACGAAGTGAAGCCGGAGGGTGTGGAGAACGAGGCGGTCGAGCAGATCGCCTTCGCCGACCGGATCGTGCTCAACAAGACCGACCTAGCGGACGAGGCGACCATCGCCGAAGTCGAGGCACGCGTGAAGGCCATCAACGCGCCCGTGCAGATCCTGCGCGCCCGGAACGCCGAGGTCGACCTGAAGCAGATCCTTGACGTCGGCGCGTTCGACCTGGACCGGGTCCTGAAGGACGACCCGTCCTTCCTCACGGAGACCGAGCACCAGCACGACACCACCGTCACCTCGGTCGGCATCGAACTGGACGGCGAGGTCGACGACGGGCGCCTCAACGCCTGGCTGGGCAACCTGCTGCGTACCAAGGGCGCCGACATCTTCCGCTCCAAGGGCATCCTCGCCATCGCCGGTTCGAGCAGGCAGTACGTCTTCCAGGGCGTCCACATGCTGCTCATGGGCGAGGAAGGCGCCCAGTGGCGGACCGATGAGCCGCGCCGCAACCGGCTCGTCTTCATCGGCCGCAACCTCGACCGCGACGAGCTGGAGCGCGGCTTCGCCGACTGCCTGGCCACGGCGGGAGCGGCCGCGTGAGCATCACCGCACCCGACCAGGCCCTGACGGTCGCCTGGGAGATCACCATCGACGACGCACCCGTCGCGCTCAGCGCCCGCAGCGACCTGGTGGCCGTCGCCGGAGCCGAGGGCACGGTACGCGTCCTCGATGCCGCGATGGGCGCCGAGATGGGAGCACTGGACCTGCCCGGCGGCACCCTGACGAGTCACCTGTCCCCGACCGCCCGGCACTTGGCGGTCACCGGACCCATGGGATACGCGCTGTGGCGGCGCACGGACGGCCGCACCGTCGTACGCGAATCCGGCGCCTGGTCCTCCTCCGCCGCCTGGGCCAACGACGAGCGCGTGGCCATCGCCTCCGGACGCACGGCGCTCGTACTCGACGCGGATGGCGAGGAGCTGTGGCGTACGGAACCTGCCGCGTCCACCGTCACCGACCTCGCCTGGCTGCGCCGGGGGCGACGGCTGGCCGTGGCCGCATACGGGGCGGTGCGCGGCCACGAGCGCCACACCGCGCAGCCCGTCATGACATACCCCTACATCGGCTCGCACCTCGCGCTCGCCGTCGCCCCGACCGAGAAGTGGATCTGCAGCGGCAACCAGGACGCCTCCATCCACATCTGGCGCACCCGCGACGGCAGCGAACTGACCATGTCCGGCTACCCGGAGAAGGTCTCCCGCCTCGCCTTCGACGACACCGGCTTCTGGCTCGCCGCCGACGGCGCCCCCGACCTGACGGTCTGGGACTTCTCCGGCAAGGGCCCCGCCGGCACCGCACCCCGCCAGCTCCGCTGCCACGAGACCATCACCGCGCTCGCCTGGCGGCCCGGCCCCGCCGGCCACCTCGCCAGCGGCGGCCACGACGGCACCGTCGCGCTCTGGTACGCCACCGCCGGACAGCCCTCCAACCGGCTGCGCCCCGTGCGCACGCTGGACGACGTGGACTCCGCAGTCGCCGCGCTGGCCTGGGCCGGACCGCACCTGCTGATCACCGCCCACCGCGACGGCCGCGTCCGGGCATACGGACTGCCCTCGCGGACGACGCTGTGAACCGCCGGACGACATCGATCGCTCCCGCACGTACGGTGACGATCGGGGGTGCGGCCAACCGTCCGTGCACGCTGGTCGTCTGCCGGGGCTGCTGCTGCGGCAACCCACGCAAGCACCCCGGGCACCGACCACTCCTGGCAGCTGGACCGGCTGCGCGCCGCGGCGGCCGAGCACGGCTTCCAGGTCCGCACGACGGACTGCCTCGGCCCCTGCGACCAGGCCAACGTCATCGTCGTCCAGCCCTCCGCCGCCGGACGCCGGGCCGGCGGCCGGGCGACCTGGATCGGCTTCGCCATGGACGACGACTGCACGGACGACGTGCTGCGCTGGGCGGCCGATGGCGGCCCCGGGGTGGCCAAGCCCCCGGCCACACTGGAACTGCAGTTCATCCGCCCACCGCGCGAGGCCCGGCTCCGTGCACGCCGGTGAGCCGATGCCTCCCGGCGACGCCGTGGGCGGCCGCGACATCATCGCGGCCGCCCACCTCGACGAGTCGACCGCCGTCTCCGTGGCCGCCACACTCCAGGCACTGGCCACACCCTCCCGCCTGTTGATCCTCACCGCCCTGCGTCAGTCCGCGTACTCGGTCACCGAACTCGCCACCGCTGTGGGGATGGAGCAGTCCGCGGTCTCCCACCAACTGCGATTGCTGCGCACCCTGGGGCTGGTCACCGGGCGACGCGACGGCCGCCGCATCGTCTACCGCCTCTACGACGACCACGTGGCACAACTCCTCGACCAGGCCGTCCACCACATCGAACACCTGCGGCTCGGCGTGCGGGTCTCCACCTCGGCAATGCACCCGTTCAGCTGCCCTGAGTCAGTCGCCCAGCCGGCCCGCACTGTCGCCGCGAACCGCAAGGGGCACGCGACCATCGGCGCCTGGCGCCGTCTCCATGGCTCTTCCCCGGCGGCCAGCCCGGACGGCCGATCAGCACCACACAGCTGACGCAGCGGCTGAACAACCTCGGCATCCGCCCCAACCAGGCCCGCAGCACCGCTCTCTTCCAGCTCGCCACCGAGATCCCCGCCGCGATCCTCGCCCGCACCCTGGGCATCCACACCGACATCGCCGTCGCCTGGCAACGTCTCTCCGCGGGCGACTGGGCCAACTACGCCGCGGAAGTCAGCCACCGCTACCCACCCGGGAGGCAACACGATGCACCGTGACAACCAACCAGCGAGTGAGCGACCTGCGATCTCACCGGAACGGGTTGCCGAAACGAAAGAGATCATCGACCGCGTCACGCGGTGGGCCGCAGGCCGCCACGACGTCGTCGGTCTCCTACTTGTCGGATCGTGCGCTCGCAATGCCGCACGGCCTGACTCCGACATCGACCTCGTCCTTCTCACGACTGACGAGTCCCAGTACTCCGACAACGCATGGGCCGTCGAGCTTGCCCTCGGCAAACTGGTCAGAACCCAATCGTGGGGACCGATCAGCGAACGACGCTTTGTCACAGCGTCAGGGCTGGAGGTCGAGATCAACATCGGGTCTCCCCACTGGGCACAGACGGGCCCGGTGGATCCTGGCACACGCCGAGTCGTCACCGACGGCGCCTGTCCCCTGCACGACCCGGGCACTGTCCTTGCGTCTTTGATCCGGGCCTGCCAATCGTGACGACCCCGGCGGCGAACGGCCGACTCAAGGGGCATTCGGACAGTTCCCATACCCGACGTCACCATTAGCCCGCAGCCGCGACGGAATCCACGACCTGCTCGACATCGAGACCGCCCGCGCCCCCGCCGACACACTCGCCACCCTGCACGCCGATCTCGATGCGGGCGTGGGCGTGTCGGGGCCGGCCGCGAGGCGGGCCATCCACGCCGCCGCACAGGCCCCGTCCTTCGCCGGCTCGATCCGCAGCACCCGCCAGGCCAGGGCCATCCTGCACAACCCCACCTTGGCCGTCCACCGACAACCCGCACACCTTCCTGATGTGCGTCTACAACCGCGACAAGGCCCTCTGCCACCGCCTCGGCACCAGCAACACTCTCACCCTGGATCGGTGCGTGTCCGCCTGCGCGAACATCGCCCGCACCAACCGACACGCTGCCCAGCTCAGGGCAGAGGCCGAGCACCTGGAGAAGCAGGCTGCCTCCGAGATGGTTACCGAACCGCTTGCCGATCGGTTTCGCCAACGTGCGGACACCCTGCGTGACCTCGCAGACCAGCACCACCACAACCGCATCGCCAACCAGGAGAAGACAACAACATGAGTCCGGCCCTCGACGAACGGGACCGCATCCGGGCCGCCATGGAGCGCATACTGGCTGGCGCCCCCGAGCGCTCGAACGGCGCCCTGACCATCGTTGCCCTGGCCACCGAGGCGGACGTCCCCCGCAACGCGCTCACCCAGCGCCATCTGGACTTGAAAAACGAGTTCTACGCCAAGGTGAAAGCGCGGGGCCAGCCGACCGACGCCGAAGTGCGGTTGCGCAGGCAGATCGTGAAACTCAAGGAACTCCGCGCCGCGGACCAGGAGGAACTCGCCGAACTGCGCGCCGACCGCGAAGCCCTCGTCCGCGTCGTCAACCAGCCGACCCTGGATAACCGGCAGATCCGCCAGCAGCTCACGGCCCCCGCCCCCCCGTCGTCCGCATCCTGCCCACCCAGCCCCGACCATCCGTCACCTGAGGATCGGGCAGCGCGCATCGCCGCCGTCAACCTATGGCTCCCCAATCGGTGAGGGCGGGCACAGCCCGCCCTCACACCAGCTTGGTTTCCCGGGCCGGAGCCTCAGCTCTTGGTCAGGGTGCGGCCGAGAAGGGGCAGCAAGCGGTCCCAGTGAAGCTGCAGTGCGGCGGGGTTGAAGGCATCGGTGTCCGACATGGTGAAGCCGTGGACGGTGCCGGAATAGATCTCGGAGGTGTAGCCGACACCCGCCGCGTCCAGGGCCTTGTTGAGTTCGCCGAGGGCCTCGGGCGTCAAGTCGCTCTCGGCGTGGCCGAAGTGGACATCGGCGGTGAGCTTGGAAAGGCTGTCGTGTCCGTCGACTCCCACGGGGCCGTGGAATGCGGCGAGGGCGGCTACCTGGCCGGGGTGGGCCGCGGCGGTGCGCGTCGCCAGGAGGCCACCGATGCAGTAGCCGGTCACCGCGACCGGCCCGGCGCTGACTTCGGGCTGAGCAGTGAGGAACCTGAGGTAGGCGTCGGCGTCGCTCAGGACACGTTCGGGGGTGTGCGCCTCGATCAAGGGCATCAGCTGGGCGAAGACTGCGGGCCGGGCCTCTTCTCCAATGTGCTCGGGAAGCTCGATCACCGGTGCCGGGCCGTGCCGGTAGAAGAGGTTGGGGACGAGCACGTAGTAGCCGTGCCCGGCCAGTTCGCGGGCCATTTCTCGCAGCACCGGCCGGATGCCGAAGCCGTCCGCGTACATCAGCACCCCTGGGTGCTGCTCGCCGTGGTCGGGGAAGGCGGCGAAAGCATCGGCCTGGCCGTCCGCGGTGGGGATCTGCAGCGTCTTGGTGGGCATGAATTCTCCTGTCGTGGTTGATGTGTCGAGCCTGTGATCAACACGACGGAGGCGGAGCCCGCGCAGCAGCGCAAGATCCTCGATCGAACAGCGGGCCCGCACTGGCCCGTACGGCGCTCAGAAGAGCACCGGGTCACCAATCCGTGTGTGGCGCGACGCCGTCCCGGTAGTCATGTCTGCAACATAGTCCACCGAGCAAAGCCGCCGCCAACACCCTCCAGTCCACATTGCAGTTCACGAGAATGATCTCGGCCAACACCTCGCTCCCGAACCCGGTCGACGCGCTGCCCGTGACACCAATACCGATCTCGCAGCTGCACGGTCCTCACCGCACTCGAAACACTCCCTAACTGGCCGTTCTCTATCCGTTCGTGCGCTCGGTCTGGTTCGAACGGGGTCCTGGATCGGGTGACTTGTTGGCTGGTGAGGCATAGAGGAAGGGCCTCTTGGTAGCTCGCGGTTGTCGAGTCCAACGAGAAACAAGAGGCCCTGTTGTCGAAGTGTCGCGTGGTCGTGGTTGCCGGGTCCAGTCCGTCCACTCCTAGGTGTGACTGTCTCGCCCATCGGTTCGGGAACGCGGCTGACCGGCCGGAGCGCCGACCTCGGTACGGCTCGGACATGAGCGATGCGGAGTGGGCACTGGTGCGGGATCTGCTGCCGGTGCCGGGATGGCTGGCGGGCCGGGGAGGCCGTCCGGAGGGCTACTGCCACCGGCAGATGATCGACGCGGTGCGTTATCTCGTCGACAACGGCATCAAGTGGCGGGCGATGCCGTCCGACTTCCCGCCCTGGCCGCGCGTTTATGCCTTCTTCGTCCGCTGGCGGGATGTGGGGCTGGTGGCCGAGCTGCATGAACGTCTGCGTGAGGCCGTCCGCCTGGCTGAGGGCCGCAGCCCGGAGCCGACCGCGGCGGTCGTGGACTCGCAGTCGGTGAAGGCGGACGCCACCGTCCCCCACGCCTCGCGTGGCTTCGACGCGGGCAAGAAGATCAACGGGCGCAAGCGCCACCTGCTCACCGACACCCTCGGACTCCTTCTGGCCGTGCAGGTCACGCCGGCGTCCACGACCGACCGGGACGCCGCCCGCAGCCTGCTACCCGCAGCGAAGGATCACTTCCGGCGGCTGATGCGGATCTGGGCCGACGGCGGTTACACCGGCCACCTCACCGACTGGACCACCCAGCACCTCGGAGTCGTCCTCGACATCGTCCGCCGCAGCGACGAGGTCCAGGGATTCCAGGTCCTGCCCCGCCGCTGGGTCGTCGAAAGATCCTTCGCCTGGCTCCTGCGCAGCCGGCGCCTGGTCCGTGACTACGAACGACGCACCGACACCAGCGAGGCCGTCATCCTGTGGTCGATGACCATGCTCATGAGCCGCCGCGTGGCCGCCCAGCCTCAGCACCGTCCTGCTCCGGCACGGGCAGCGTGAACCTGCCCGGCTTCTCCTCGACCAGCCAGCCCCGCTCCACCAGCCGCTTCAGCCGGGCCCTCGCTCCCTCGACGCGCGAGGCGGACGCGCTGTCCCAGCCCAGCACCACCGCTGCCCGCCGGGCACCGAGCCCATCGGCTCCCGCCTCCAGGGCGGCGGCCATCAACGCCTGGTAGTCCACCGACAACACCTCGACTCCGGCCGAGTCCAGGCGGTGAGGCACCGCCCGGCGTGGTCCCACCGGCTTGTTCTGCGACATGGCGGCCACGGCGGGAGCATCCTCCTCGGCAAGCGCCTCCAGGTACTGTTCCAGACCGATCACCCGATGCCGGAGCACCTCCTCCGCCTTCGCCAGAGCCGCCCGCAATTGCTCCAGCTCGGCTTCGAGTTCCTCCACTCGCACCGCCGCAGCCTTCTGCCGCGCTTCCAACACCGCCCGCATCGACGGCATCCGTCACCCCCATGACATCTCGGTCAGCAACGGAGCGAGCCTTCCGTGCCAGCCGCAATCTCATGCCTGACCAGCAGAAACCGCACATGGGGTTCGGAAAGAGAACGACCTCTAAGGGTCTGCCGATCATCAAGGTGTTGCTTCGGGGATGGGGTCTCGTTGATGCCGTATGCGTATCCCGGACGAGACTCGTGACCAACTTGCTGTGAAGTTCGCGGTGTTGTTCCCGCATCTGGACGAGCGGCAGCGGCGGTTGCTGACGGCCGCGGAGGCCCGGAGTCTGGGGCATGGCGGCATCCGAGCCGTGGCCCGGGCGGCCGGGGTGAGCGAGACAACAATCCGCAGGGGTATGTCCGACCTGAAGGCGGGCGAATCCCTGGTGGGGCGGGTGCGGCAGCCGGGCGGTGGGCGCAAACGCGTCGCGGATCTCGATCCCGGACTGCGGTCTGCGCTGTTGAGTCTGGTCGAGCCGGACGAGCGCGGGGATCCGATGTCGCCGTTGCGGTGGACGACCAAGTCGACCCGCACGCAGATCCGGTGTCCCTGGCGGGTCGGTGCCGACTCTGTCGCCGGCCTGCTGCGCCAGGGAGGGCTTCCGGCTCCAGGCCAACGCCAAGACGCTCGAAGGCCCTGCACCCCCAGCCGACCCCGGCCATCCCGGCAGCCCGCAGCAGCCGGCCACCGGCGCCGCAGTGGGACCCGGCCATGCTGTCCGATCCCGCACTGACCGGCCTGGCCCCGCACCAGCTGCAGCACCTCAGCGAAACCCTGGCCGCAAAAGGGGACACCCGCCGCGGCCGCCCGCCCCGGCTCACCTTCGCCGACCAGGTCCTGGCCACCGTGCTCCACCTGCGCGTCAACCTGGACGCGGAACCCCTCGCCGTGCTCTTCAGCAGCAGCCGCACTGCCATCACCGCACCCTGCTGAAGATCAGATGCCTGCTCGAAGTACAGGGCATCACCATCGCGCCGGCCACCACCCCACCAGCCGCCCTGGCAGCCCTTCAAGCCCAAGTCGCCACCCAAAGCAGCAATCCCAACAGCAAGATCAAGACGACAGGTTAATGATCGGAAGACCCTAAGACCGGTCCCGCCCGGCAGAAGCGGGTCAGGTTTCATGTCGCCAGCCCGTCGGCAGGGGCCGACCTCTCAGCAGTTCGCGAGCCAAGAGCTCTCCAGCAGACCGAGGTCCCTGCCGGTCGCTGGAAACACGAACGGCTGGGTGGTCGGGGACCCGCGCAGCGACATCCGCACGGCCTTCTGAGACCGCCCCCGCGCGCCTGACCGCCAGAGCTTCCTGGCATCGCGCCGGACCGCGGTGCTGCCTGCCCACGGTCGGCCCTGCCTCCTTCTACTCGTACGACCAGGGCCGGCCAGTGGCCTCGGCCGTCCTGCGGTGCTCCTCGACGGGGACCGGCCTCACGCCGGGCCTCGTCCGCTCCAGCAGCAGAAGTCCATCGAGGTGATCAACTTCGTGCGCGATGAGCCGCGCGTCGCCCCGCTCGTAGACCGCGCTCTCGATACTGCCCGCCGCTGTCAGCATTTCCACCGTGATCCGCAGGGGCCTGAAAACCTGAGCCCGTACGTCGAAAATGACAAAACAAGCCCCTGAAAGGGGCTCCCGCAATTCCGCGATGCTCATGGCCGGGTGAGGATGCGGGCTCGGAGGAGTTCGAACGAGGCCCTGCCGTACATGGCCCGCTTGAGCTTTTTTAGCCGAATTACATGTCCTTCGACGACCCCGGAGCTCCAGAGCAGGGTGAGGCCGACGGTCACTGCGTCGAAGTCCTGGCGGAGGAAACTGGCGAAGCCCTTCATGGGCTTCGGTGCGTCCTGCTCGGCTTGTCGGATCCACTCCAGCAGGAGGTATCCGCGCTGGTGGCGGACCATGTCGGCACACGCCCGGGCGAGGTCGCAGGCCCGGGTGATGTCCGGGCAGGCGAGCCGGATGTCTTCGTAGCGGTGGCGGGTGCGTTCGATGACCTGGGTGCGGGGCAGTTCCTGGGGCGGTAACAGCATCGGGGGCGGCTCCAGCACCTCGGTCACTGTCTCCTCCTCGGCACGTTTGCGCAGGCAGTCGCGGTGCTGGTGGCAGGTCTTCTCCACGGCGGCGGACAGGTTCTGCAACAGATGCCAGCGATCAGCGACTTCCAGGGCATGAGGGGCGGCTTCCTTGACCGCCTTGGTGTAGGCGGTGGCCCGGTCCCGGCAGATGATCTCGGCGCCGGGATGCTCGGTGAGCCAGGCGGCGAACGTTTCGGAGGTTCGGTCGGGCAGCACGTCCACGACCCGGCCGGCCTCGACGTCAACCAGCACGGTGCCGTAGGTGCAGCCCTTGCGGAAGGCGAACTCGTCCACCCCCATAACCCGCGGCGCTCGGTCCGGCACCGTCGGCGCCGTCGACAGCCTGAGCAGCCGGGTCCGGCCCGCGACCAGCCGCAGGCGGCGGCACAACCGCGCGGCCGGACGGCCGCCGAGCTCGATCGCGATCGACCGCAGCCAGCCTGTCAGCCCGGTGCTGGAGCGGCGGTGCCGCTCGGACAGTCCCTGCACCTGCTCGACGAACGTCTTGCGGGAACAGCTCTTCCGGTCACAGAAGTACCGGCGGACACTCAGCCGGACTATGACCCGGCGAGATCCCAACGGCCGCTCGTCCAGGGTGCGTTGCTACGTGCTGTGTATGCGCCTCGCCTGTTTCCGGCAGTCCGGGCACCGGCCAGGGCGAGCCGTGGACACCGCCTCCGCCACCAGGACGTCGGAGGAGTCGCTGATGCGCTGCACTCGTACATCGATCCCGGGAAACAGCACAGCCTCGACCGTCGTGCTCGCCATGCCGGGACATACTCTGCCGAAACGATCCCTCGCTCACTTCGTTGACCTGGGGATTCACGGAACTGCGGACAGAGCCTTGAAAACGGCCGGGGCCGCTCCTCGCCCCACTTGCTTGGTCCTTGAACTGTGCGAGGAGGATGGGGATCGAAGAGCGGTCCTTGATCACCAGAATGTAGATTTTGGTCATGACTGGTGACTGGCGGATGGACCGGATCGGGACTGCGCTGAGGGGCGAGAATCCGACCGTGCTGCGACGGCTGACGTCGGGGTTCGCGGTGATCGGGGACGTTCAGTTTCTGCCGGGCTACTCAGTTCTGCTCGTGGACGAACCGGGTGTGCAGCGGCTGTCGGACCTGCCGAGGGCGAAGCGGCTGTCGTTCCTGTCTGACATGGACCAACTCGGAGAAGCGGTCGAGCGTGCTTGTCGGCGGCTGGATCCGGCTTTCCGCCGGGTGAACCTGGAAATCCTGGGGAACACGGACCCGTTCCTGCATGCGCATGTCTGGCCGCGGTTCGAGTGGGAGCCGGCCGATGCGGTGGGTGCTCCGGTGTGGCTCTATCCGCGTGAACGGTGGAGCGACGAGCGGTTCAGGCTCGGTCCGCAGCATGACGTGCTGCGGGAGGCGATCGGCAGTGAACTCGACCAACTGTGCTCGGTGAACTGAGTGTTGTGGGCCCGCCGACCGTCAGGCCGGCGGGTCCGGTGATCGGTGACGGTCAGCCGTAGCTCACTGGAGGCGTCTGAGCGGGACGATGTCGGTGACGCGGTTGGTGATCGTGGGGCAGGCGGCTTCCTGGGTGGCGAGCAGGGCGACGATCGTGACGGGCTGGTCGCAGTGCGGGCAGTTCCGGACTGCCGTTGGTGCCAGTGGGTCGATGGGCCGGGGGCTGCCGACTGCCGGCCGGGCGGAAGGGCTCGGGGATGTTCGCCGAGACGTCGTGCTCGTTCTTCGTCGCGGGTCCGGTTGCGTTGCATTTCCGACTCGCGACGGCATTCGGGCGAGCAGTAGACCCGGCGGAGTCGGGGGTTGGCGGTGAAGACGCCGTCGCAGACCGGGCAGGTGTGTGTGCCGCCAGGTCGGCGGGAGCGCGTCGGTGGGCGGCGCTCTTGCAGCGGGGAGAGCAGTAGATCTGTCTCGGGCTCGGCATGAACTCGCCCTCGCAGACTGGACAGTTGGCGGGCGCGGGGTTGAGCTGTTCGTTGGGGTCAGGAGACACGTGCGTTGACTCCCTTGCGCATGGCGTCGGCCTGGTTCTGGTGGCCGCGGAGCCGGTAGGAGGGTCCGTCGATGCCCGCGACTGCGGCTCGGTGCAGGAGCCGGTCGAGCATGGCGGCGGCGACGGTGGCGTCGCCGAAGGCTCCGGCCCAGTCGGCGATTCCGACGTTCTTGGCCAGGTAATCGAGGTGTGGTCGGCGGGAGGTTTTGCCAAACGGTCGACCAACGATCGTCCCTGCTCAGATAGCTTCCCGGCATCCGTTGAATGTGATGGTCGGGCTGCTTGGGCCGTAGTGCGAGCAGCCCGCTGGGAGGCATGTGATGAGTTCGATCAACGTCGTGGAGACAGCGGCCGCGCTGCCGGCTGCCTGGAGCTCCTGCTGCTTGGGACAGGTCGGGGCGACCTGTGTGAAAGTCCTGCGTATGGACAGCGGCCCGGTCCAGGAAGAGGCCCACGGGGCTGATGAGGTACTGCTGGTGCTTGACGGGCGGCTGGAACTGCTGGTGGAGGGCGCCGAGGTCGCCGTGGAGACAGGCGGGATGTACCGGGTGCCGGCAGGCGCGCTACACGCTGTCCGCCCCGGTAGTCATGGCACGTTGGTGATCGTGGAGGAGTCGGCGTGAAGGTACTCAGGCGGCCCTGGCCGGGTATTCGGTCCATGACCGGATCGGTGAGTCGAAGGCGAAGTTCGTCTTCGGTTCCGCGTGGGCGTTGCGCCAGCGGACCTAGGCGGCGATGGCCGCGTTCTGCTCCTCGTGGCTGCGGTGGTCGGTGCCGTTGAGCGCGAAGTAGCGCAGCGCCGCGAGCTCGGCCTCGATCCAGTTCAGCCAGGAGCCGTAGGTCGGCAGGAAGACCAGCTCGACGTCGTTGTCGGCGGCCCAGTCGCGGACCTTGGTGTGCTTGTGTGGCGAGAAGTTGTCCAGCACCACATACAGCTTCTGACCGGGCCAGCGGGCGCGCAGACCCTTGAGCAGGCCGAGGAACTCCCGTCACCGCTTGCGCGGGCGGATGCGGTAGTACAGCTTGCCGGTGGCCAAATCGAGGGCGGCGAGCATGTGTCTCACGCCGCCGTAGCGGTTGTAGGTGGCCCGCAGCCGGCGCGGACGCCTCACCGGTCCCCACGCCTTGCCCTTGCGGGGCATCAGGTTCAGCGGCCCGAACTCGTCGCAGGTCTGACGATCGTCGCAGGCCGACCGTGTTCACGGCGTCCGGGAGACCGGTCAGGCCGTCGCAGACCAGCATCAGGACATCGGCCGCGCCGCGGTTCTTGATCTCGGGTCAGGACCTGGAGCCAGTACTTCTCGGCCTCCCCGCCGTCGCCGATCCACAGACCCAGGATGTCCCGGTGTCCCTCGGCGTGACCGCGACCGCCTTGCAGACGGGCCGGTTGGTGACCACGCAGTCGATGAAGACGACCGGGTAGACGCTGTCAGCGGACGGTTCTGCCATTCGGTCATGCCGGCCATCACGCTGTCGGTGATCGGGGAGATCGTGGACTTGGAGACCTCCGCGCCGTACACCTCGGCGAGATGCGCGGAGATTTCCCCGCGCGTGAGCCCTTTCGCCGACAGCGACAGGACCATCTCGTCCACGCCGCCCAGACGCCGCTGGCGCTTCTTGACCAGCTGCGGCTCGAACGACCCTGCCCGGTCCCGCGGCACCGCGATCGCGACCGGCCCCGCCTCGGTGAGCACCGTCTTGGACCGGTGCCCGTTGCGGTAGTTCTCCCGGCCGCCCTCGGCCCGCTCACCGGGCTCGTGGCCCAGATGATCAGTGAGCTCGCCCTCCAGCGCGGACTCCAGCACCCGCTTCGTCAGCTGCTGCAGCAGGCCGCCTCCCCCGGTGAGCTTCACCCCACCGGGGGAGGGCCCGGGCCACCAGCTCGGCAACCAGCCCGTCATCCACGGCGCCCGTCCCGCCCACAGCGGCCTCCCCGGCCCCGATGTCACTTGTCACGTCAGTCATCAACTGTCGCTTCCAGTTCGGGAGTTACACCGCTCACCGTCCAGACCCAGGACAGGCGTGCCCCTCCGCCCGGTGCTCCATCCACACCGCCACGTCGCATACCCGCAGCGCACTCACCGTCTCCGGCACCCCCGCGACCTGGCGCAGCTCCAGCAGTTGGCGGTGCAAAGCAGCGTCGTCCTCACGCAGCGCGGTGTGGAGGGCGAGCCAGAAGGACGGCGGCCGGCCGACGGCACAGCGGACGACGCGGTCGTAGACCGGGAGCAACCGCGGACGCTTACGCGCCAGAATCTTCCCCGCGATCACCCATCCGACATCGGGCTGGTCGCGCAGGAGATGCCAGGCCTGGTCCGCCGGCGAGCCGTCGGACACGACATCCGCTTCGGCATCAGCCATATCGATGTCCCTGGGTATGGCCTGCAGCAGGCCGGACAGCCGCGCGCCGAGCGGGCCCTCCAGAATGTCCAGCGCGACAGGCGCCGGAACGGTGACCGACAGGGTCTGCACCGCGACCAGGTCCTCCGCCGTGATGCGGTCGGCGGCCTCCGGCCGGTCTCCCCCACCCGCCAGATGCTCGAACCGACTGCCGGTGAAAGGCACCCCGCCGGGCGGCATGCCTATGCCGAAGTAACGCCGCAGGTCACCGACAACACGCTCTGCACTCAGCAGTACGCGCAACCGCTGCCCCAACGGCGACAACGACGTTCCAGTGGAAGAGATCACACAAACCCATTCTTCATAAGGCGAGCAGTGCCCTGCATCCCCGCCGCCCATCTCCGGCCGGAGGAGCGTGGAAGCTCCCCCCTGGTGCAGGGTGTACAGCCCGGCTCACTCAGCGGAAGGGACCGTCGGTCGCGAAGGCGTGGGCTGCAAAGCGCATGCCCATTCGACGGTATGCGGCGGCGGTGGGGTGAATGCCGTCGGCCAGGTCATCTGCCTCGTCCGGGCCGAGCAGCTCGCGTCCGTCGAGATAGTGGAGGTGGGGATCGGACGCTTGTCGTGCCGCAGCGATCCGGGCCAGCTCGGCACGGACCACCGCCAGCGACAATGCCCCGCCGGCCACATCGGCCGGGTCTCCCAGGGCAGCGAGCCTGCCGTCCGGGCCGGTCGCGGTCGGACCGGGGGCCTCCTCCAGGGCCGGACAGCTCACCGGAGAGATCAACAGCAGCGGGGTGTCCGGGTGTCCATCCCGGATCGTGTCCAGGAATCCGTGTACCGCCGGGCCGAACGTCCGCAGCCGGAAGGCGGACAGGCTCACGATGTTGATGCCCACCTTGAGGCTGATCAGGTCGGCGGGCGTATCGCGGATCGTCCGGGCGACATAGGGATCCAGCAGCGCGTTGCCCGCTTGGCTGAGGTTCATCACTTCCACCCCTCCGAGCGCAGCTGCCACCACCGGCCAGGTCCCGGTCGGGCCGTCGGCCTCGATGCAGTGGCTGATGGAACTGCCGTGGTGCACCCAGCGGCGCCGCCCGTCCGGCAGTGGTGCGAGTACGTCGCCGTCAGCGCGCAGTGCTACCAGTTCCGTTGGGGTCTGCTGTGGCAGCCACAACTCGACGTTCTTCATGCCGGCCGGCAGCCCGGCGAACCGTACGGTTGCTGGCTCGCCCGGGATGAGTCGCTGGACGGCCCCGGGGCCCGCCATCCGCAGCACGTTGCCCACCGGCGCCTGCTGACGCCCGACCAAGGCGCCGTCCACCATCAACTCCAGCATCCCGGTCGGCCGAGGGTGGGGGTCGGAGTCAAGCTGACCGGTGGAGGTGAGTACCTCGAATTCCAATGCGCGCGCATCGGTGCGGAACACCAGCCGCACCCCCGAGGGCATCACGGTCACCCCGTAGACCGACGGATCCTGGTACTGCTCCTTGGTCCACGCGGGCAACCGGCGCGGCATCACCCCTGCCTGTGTGGTCTCCAGGTCCAGCGCACCCCGTAACTCCACCGGTCCGCCCACCAGCGGAACCGCCCGCAGCACCACCGTCACCGCTCCTGCACCAGGTCAATGTGGTCCGGAGATGACATCAGCCCGGTGCCTGCACGGCTCATCGACGCCCGCCGAACTCCCAGTCGTGGACCTCGATGTCCGCGTACCGGTCCGCAGTCAGAACGGCTCGTGCCGTCTCCGGATCCGGGGCCCTGAGCAGCACTGCCGTACCCAGCCAGGTGTCGCCGTCGTCGGACAGCAACGGCCCGTACGCGACCAGTTCGTCCCGGTCGAACGGCAGGACAAGATCGGCGGCCGGACCCTCGCCGAGACCGAGCACCAGGTACCGGTTGCCACCGGTTGGGCCACCGGGGAAATCCCACATGGTGCGCCCCAGCACGTTGCGCCACCGGCGCAGCAGCACATCCCGGTACGCGCCGGCCTGGTAGTTGGGCTCGTCGAAGGCGAACGCGCGGGCAGCGGCGGGATCGGGCAGATCGACGATGTGCACGCTGCCGGTGGGTGTTTCACCATCATCAGCGAAGGTCGGGCCGCGAGCGATCAGTTCCTTCGCGTAACGGTCCATGTAGGACCAGTGCTCTTCCAGCAACTCCTCGCGTAACGCGAGAGAGCCGGGCCGGTCACGGTGGTAGCAGAAGAACTCCATGACCACAGACCCTTCCCCACCAAGGGCACCGTCTCAACTGGCTTTTGACAACGATGACCCCGCGCTCCGAACGAGGCAGCCTTGGCGGGGAAGACAAGTCCGGGCACATCCCGTGCATACAGCTGGGTTACCGGGACCATCGCGACCGGGCTCCGGCCCTACGGGCGCGTCGAGCGGCTTGTAGTGGTCCGGTTCGGCGCGCATCGGCCAGGGCTCGTCGGCCGGCCACCACAGCAACGGCCCGCCGACGGAACTGCCCCGGGCCCGGCTGCCCGGCCCGGGGGTGGAGGAGGGTGACCTCGCGCGCCGTACCGATCAGCTCCGGAAAGAGGGCCTCGACATCGATGGGAAGCGGAGCCAGCGGCCTGGGCCCGGGCGGCTGGGCCTGGGCGGTGTCCTGCTGCGCGCACCCTGACGGCATGGCGTCTCCTGCTGCTTGTGGTCGTGACGCCGCCGGCCCCAGCCCCCGCCCCGCCTCCCGTTGCACCCCGTTCAGCCGGTCAGCGACAGGCCCGCCACATGCCGACGCTAACCGGGTTTCGTATCCCAGAGCCCGTCCTATGACGGCACTCCGACCATGACGAACACGTACGGCACGTGGACTGCCAGATCAGCGACATGTCGTACACGACGGCATTCGGTTTCCGCGCCGATCGACGACGCGGGGAGCCGGTCCGCGGCGCCCAGGTCGTCGTCGGAGACGGTCTACGAACCGGAGGTCGGCCGCCACGTACCGCCGGACCGCGTCTGGTCGGCGTGGCTGTGCGGCGACCACCTCGTCTCCGAGCGGCGCGAAGTCCTGAGCCAGTTCGCCAACGGCATCGACGCGGCCGGCCGCCGTGTCCACCGCGCGTTCCTCGCGGCGGTGCGGGTGCTCGGGGAGGCGTAGATATCTCCGGCGAGCGGGGTGTGGAGGTCGTCTGCTTCGCCGACACCCGCGGCTCCGGCAGGTCACCTTTATGGACTCCAGCGGTATCGACATCCTCATCGCCGCGCACCAGGCCGTCACCGCAGCAGGCGGCTGGCTACGTCTGGCCGGCTCCGCCGAATCCGTGCTGCGCACCCTGCAGCTCGTCGGCGTCGACGCAGTTGCCGACTGCCACGAACCCCTCCGCCAAGCACTCAGCAAATGACCGGCCCGGGCTGGCCATGCACTGAACGACCGGCTTCAGTGCTGATGGTGCTCGCGCTTGGAGAGGTAGAGGGGACTGAGCCGGCGCCAGTAGCCGTGCACGAGGTCTTCGGCCTCCTGCACCGCCCGCTGAGCGCAGGACGCGTCCGTCGGCATGTGCTGCTCGGCTCGGGCCGCGGTGGAGTCGGCGCGTCGGGCATCCCTCGGCGCCGTCCAGCGCGAGGCACGGCGGGATACCGCAGCAGTGCGCGGCCTGCCGCTTCGGCGCGTCAGGCACCATCGCGCGAGCAGTATCGCCGCCACCGCCGACAATGCGCTGGCGGCGTAGACCTCATGAGCGGCCATTGGCTCCTCCTGCCGGACACCCGTACGGACCATGCCGGGTTCGTGTGCCCTGGTATCGCATCGTCAACGCCACCGCATGGCCAAGAAGCCCTCACATGCCCATGTCGGGTCGCGGTGGGCCAAGGCCGGCCGGTGGCTCCTGTCCGCCATGGCAACATGGTGTGCCGTTTCAGCTCGACGTTTAACCTCAGGGGCAGTTCGCGCTTACCGTAGGCGCGTGAACGATATCGACACCGAAACACTTGGGTGGGAGCTCATTGGCTGGGACCGCAACGAGCAAGCCGCCCATGTCACTGGCCTGACCCGAGTCGAGATCCTGAGTATCAGGGACCTGTTCCCCGGGCGCGACGACGACTTTCTTGAGACCGCGGTCTACGAGGTTCCGCCCGCGCTGTACTCGGCAATGCGGAGTGCCATCCCGCACCTGGAGTTCTGTGAGGGGTTGGAGTACCAGATCGGTGGTTTCCGCCTGTCGGTCTGAGCTTGCCGATCCGCCAATGCGTCGGGGCTTCGTGCCGACGTTGTGGTGTGCGGGTCGGGTGTAGGACTCGCCGGTGGTGAGGACGCGTCCGACGTCGCAGCGAGTGACGGTCCGCCGGTTCTTCGAGCCTGGCAGGCGGCCGGGGCCGGGCCGGGCGGGTTTCGGTGCACCGGCCGGAGAGCCCGTCTTCGTGCGCAGGTTTCTGAACCCTCTGCGAACGCGGGCGGGTGTGAGTCTGTTCGGCTCGGTCGGCTTATGACAGGGTCTGCGGAGGTCGGTGGCCAGCGGGCGTGCCAGCCGGAGCTGGGCGTAGTCGGCGATCACGAGCCAGGTCCACCGGTCGGCCGCTTCCGAGCTACGGAGCCGGGGCTTGGTCCAGCCGAGGGTCTGCTTGAACAGACGGAATGTGTGCTCGATGTCGAAGCGGCGGAGGAAGGACTGCCAGCAGCGGTCGACGTCTGCTTCTGTGGCGCGGGTGCGCGACCGCCACAGCCCAACCGGCTTGTTGAGCCCGCCGCTGGGCAGCTTCTGAACGACCAGGCGGATGACGGTGCCCTCGATGATGGGCAGCGGCCCGTCGTGGTCGAGCCATGCGGCCCGGCGGGTCAGCCGCGGGTGCAGCCGGTCCCATGCCTGCGCGGTGGCCTTCCCGTAGAAGCGGGTGTCCGTGGCCGTCTCGGCCTGTTCGGGGCCCCAGGTTGCGGGGGCGCCGAAGACGAACTCGCCGCCGTGTTCGGGCGGTCGGCCGCCCTTGGGGTTTGGCCAGGTGGAACTGTTCGCGGGAGGGTGTCGGACGCCGCATCACGCGATCGGACCGGAGCCGGCCGAGCATCTCGACGGGTAGGCCGTCCAGCAGGTGGGCGATGCGCGGGGCGTCGTATCCGGCGTCCAGCACGACCAGGACCTCCGGGTCGCCCGGCTTCCACTGGCCAGCGGCGACCAGCCGCTCGACGACCCCACGGATCTGCATGGTGGTCACCGCGGCGACGTCGGCGCCGGGCTTCAGGCGGACCGCGTCCAGCACCGCCGTCCAGGACGTGCGGCCACTCTCCAACGCAGCCACCACCGAGTACGGCCAGCCGGGTACCATCTGATGTTTGCCCTCGCCCGGCCGAACGTGTGGCAAAAGGCCCGGTCAGCACAGGTGTTGGCGTCCGGTCGCCGCCACGGCGAGACATCCACTGCCAGCACGAGTCGACCGTCTGCCGCCCGCGGCAACGGCACCCCGGCCAGGGCACGACGCAGCCGTGCGACGTCGATCCGGCCCTGGTTGAGCCCGCCGTACAGAGCCCCGTGCCCACGGCGGTGTTCGGGCGCGAGCGCGACGATCCGGTGGCGCAGCAGCTGGCGCAGGGCAGGGCTGCTGTGTTCTGTCTCGCGCGGAGACGGGGCTGTGGGCGGGGCTTGCATGTGGCCTCATCCTGCGGCGGCGGGCGGTGCCGGGCATGGCCCGCCGCCGGGTTCCACCTCAGACGGGAGCGTCGCGGTCCTCGCCCGCCGGACGTTGATCCTTTTCGCGACGTCGTAGCCGCGCGAGTCCCGCCCGATCGTCTCGGCGGCCTTCACGGACTGCGAGTCGATGACGGTGGCGACCGCGCCGGGAGATCGGCCCATGTCACGGCGGATGCGCTTGCGGAGCTGGTCGCGGATCTGCCCGATGACGCCGGCCGCCGCCCAGCGGGCCATGAAGCCGTATGCCGTCCGTCAGGGCGGGAAGTCCTTCGGCAGGGCCCTGCCCAGCCCTCGGCTCGCGGTAGCGGTGGGAGCGCAGGAGCCCCGTCGGGGCAGGGTGACCGAATGAGTCCCCTGGCCCGACGGAGCTCGGTCGGCCGGACGGCGGGTTACCGGCGCCCGGCAGGGGCCGGTGCCGTGTGCGGCGCTCCCCGGCTCAGCCGAAGTTCACGTCGCTGCACCACATGTAGGCCTGGTCGAGGTGCGAGGCCTGCCAGATCACGAACAGGATGTGGTGTCCGGTGTAGCCGGAGGTCTGGACGGGGAACGTGATGTTCTGCGCCGGGGCGAAGCGGCCGGTCTGCGTGATGAAGTCGAGGTTGCTCCAGCCCAGGGTCTGCGTCTTGGGGTTGAAGCCCTGCTTGCTCACGTACACCTTGAAGTAGTCGGCACCGTGGGACGCCTGGTCGTACAGCTGGACCGAGAAGTTGTTGCCGACGGTGGTGGTCTTCCACTGCCCGGGCTTGTTCAGGCTGGCGTTCCTCGAGAGGTTGTTGCTGCAGAGCGTCCCGTCGGGGGTCCGCGCCTGGAACTGGCCACCGAGGCCGTCGCGGAGCGCGCTCATCCAGTTCCACATGGTGTCGGGGTTGGCCTGGAAGGCCTGCCAACACATGGGGTCTTGGGTCTGCATGGCCGGGTTCGTGTGGTTGCTGCCCCACGTCTTCCAGCACTGGTACGCGCGGGTGGCGGGGCCGACGACGGTGCCGTGAGCCTGGGCGGGGGCCGACCAGGTGAGCGCGCCTACAACCACGGCGAACAGCATGACGAACGCCTGGAGAGGCCGGCGGAGGGGCGACAAACGCCCGGCTAACGGACTCTGTTTGCGCATGGTGGGGGGACTCCTTCCAGTTGCAGACTGTCATGGGAGCGCTCCCAAGCGTAGGTATTCCGAGTGAGATGTCAATGAAACAAACGGAGTTGATTACAGAGATGGGCGGCCAGCAGGAATATCTGCCGTGAGCCGGGAGTCAGAACCGCCTGGAGTGGTGTGCGGGGCGATGCCAGGGAGGGGCGTTCGCAGCATGGCAACGGGACCTGGTTCTGGCGTGAGGGCTGTCCAGTTCGAGGTTCCCCCGGCGTGCGGGAGGTGTTGATCAGCTGGTCAGGGCGGGGTGACGGGGTTTCACGTTCGTTCGTTCGGCCGTTGCCGGGTCGGCGTAGCGCTTCTCCTCGAATTCGATCGGCTGAGGTAGCCGAGCCGCTTCTGAATGCGCTCTTGACGATCATCCACGGGTTCTCCGTGAGGGCCTTGTCGTAACTGCCCCCGGCCGAACCCATGGATGCTGCAACTCCCGCTCCCAGTAGTCAGGGTGTCTGCTTCGCGGATGTGTATGGGCAGCCGTGGTCGCGTGGTGGATCAGTTTTTGTCTCCTCCCCCGGCCAGTGCGACCCGGTGTCCCCCGGAGCGCAGCTCCATGACCTGGGCCATGGCGCCAACGTTGGTACAGCACAGCACCGCGTCGGGTCGGGTGACGGGGCCGAGTTCGGTGCGCACGGTGTCGGCGCCGGTGAGACGGATGGGGGCGTCGGCCAGGTGCAGCCAGCGGTTGGCTTCCTCGGCGAGCCGGGGGCCGAAGCGGAAGGACTGCGACAGGGCGAGCTGGGTGCCGCCGAAGCCGGTCATGACATCTTTGGCGCCGCGCCAGTGGTAGATGGCCTGGGCGGAGTCGCCGGCCATGACCAGTTGGGCGTGGTCACGTTGGGCGAGGAAGATCTGTTCGACGACGGGGTTGGTGTCCAGGGCCTCGTCCAGGAGCAGGAAGTCGGCGTCGATCTTCGGCGTTCTCGCAGCAGCACGTACCAGCAATCACTGAACATGCCCACCGCTCACCGCAGATGACACAACCTGATCACCGCAACCCTCTACCTGAAAATTCCCAGCTCACCCCCCACCCGCCACGGCACCACACCCCAACTCACACACGCTCAGGACATCCACTCCGTCGGACCTGTCCCCCACACCGGACTGACAAGCGCAGATCAGCCCATCGACCACTGATCTTGAGACACCACTCCTGGACAGCCGCACTGCGGGAGCTGGGCATGGGGTGGGCGTAGCCTGGCGCGGCATGGGGTGACTCTGGCCCTTCTGGACGGCCTGGGCCCGCTGCCCGACGACATCACCGTGCACCTGGACGCCGGCTACGACTCGGGCAAGAGGCGCACCACCCTTGACGAACGCGGACTGCACGGCCGGATCGCACACAAGGGCGAGAAGGCTCTCGTCCAGACCACCGGGCGCCGGCAGGTAGAGCGCACCCACGCCCGGCAGAAGGCCTTCCATCGACTCGCACGCTGCTACGAACGCCGGCTCGGCGTCATCAACGCCTTCTGCGACCTCACGGATGCCGTCGTCACCGTGCGTAGCCTCATGCGCCGCGCCTGGACCGCCCACCGCTGGGACGACCGCCCCAACCGGCGACCATGACCCCACACCCATCCGCGCGAGTTTCACCAGCTCCAGCGAAGCACCAAGTAAGAACGGGCTCTGCCCCATGAGCTACCAGAGCCTGGCGGCCGTCGGCTGCGGTGGGTTACGGCATTGCCGCGAATGCCTCCCGGTGGTCGCGTGCCCACTGCTCGAACGTGCCCGCCGACCGGCCGAGCACCTGCGGCACGTGGTCGGTGACGTAGGCCGCGCCGCCGGCGCGCGCCCAGCGGATGCCAGTGACCATCCCGGCCGGCAACTGATCGAGCGCGCTCGTGTCGGTGATCTTGACCGGGCGTTCCAGCACGCCCTCCAGGATCGCCGCCTGGTCTGCGAACGTCAGCAGCTCTGGCCCGGTCAGGTCGTACCGCTGCCCGTCGTGCGCATCGCTGGTCATGGCGGCGACGGCGACCGCAGCCACGTCCCTCGGGTCGATGATGGCCTGCCGGGAGTCGCCGGCCAGGTTCGGGATCGGCTCTCCGGCCTGGATCAGCGCCCGGTACCACAGGAAGTTCGAGGCGAAGCTCGGCGGGCGAAGCATCGTCCACACCAACCCGCTTGCCTCGATCGCCTCCTCCGCGGCGAGGTGCCACGCGCCGACGGTCGCCCCGTCGAACCGCTCGCCGCTGCCGATGGCGGACAGCTTGATGATCTTACGGACGCCTGCCGCCCGCGCGGCCGTGACCAGGGCGATGTCGTGGTCCGCGGTCGGTACGGGGGGCACTGTGACGAGGAAGACCGTGTCGATGTCGGACACCGCGCGCGCCAGCGACGCCGGGTCGTCGAAGTCGGCCCGCACCCCGCCGGGCCGCTCGCGCCGGGACATCGCCCGGAACGGTAGGCCCCGCTCGGTGAGCAGACGGACGACGTGACTACCGATGGTGCCGGTGGCACCGGTAACAAGGATCATGTCCCGACGATGACAGCGCTCTCACACCTCGTGATAGGAAGTTTCGGCACTATCGTGGGCCGCGTGAGTTCTCTCGTCGTGCCGCCTGCCCTTCTGCGGTGGGTTGCCGGGATCGATGTCGCTACGGCGAGTGCTTCGGCGGCGGTCGATGTGCCCGATCACGCCACCACACTTCTTCTGCGCACTGACAAGCGCGAGCTGATCGTCATGGGCCCCCGCACCCGGGCCGCCTATCACGTCGCCGTGCCCGGCCACTCGTGCGTGCGGGTTCGTATGCGGCCGGGGCGTGCCCAAGCCCTGCTCGGCCGTTCGCTGCGTGATTTCGCCGACCGGGCTGTGCCGCTGCGCGAACTACCGGGCCTGGACGTCGACCAGTTCGCCGCCGACCCGGTCGCCGCTCTCGAAAAAGCATTGGCTGACCGCCCGGAGCCGTCAGGGCGGCTTGGTGAGGCGGCACGTCTACTTGTCGGCGCCAATGTCGCCACGACCGCGGCCCGGTTACACATGAGTGAGCGCCGCCTGCACACCTTGTTCACCGACGGCACCGGCTTGTCCCCCAAGCACTTCGCACGCATCGACCGTGTTCGCACCGTGCTCGCGGCCGATGCGGGCCGGTGGGCGGACATCGCCGCGGCGGCCGGCTACTACGACCAGTCCCACATGACGGCAGAGTTCCGCCACTTCATGGGTGTCCCACCGGCCGCGTTCACCGCGGGGCGGCGCCCCACCGCGACGTTGTGCACTGCCTGAGTTCCAAGACCGGCGAAGACACAGGTCTACCCCACAGCTCCAAAGCCGTGTACTCCTGAGGCCTGGTTTCCGCGTCGGAGCGCTCAGCTCCTGGTCAGGGTGCGGCCGAGAAGGGGCAGCAGACGGTCCCAGTGACGCTGCAGCGCGACGGGGCTGAAGGCATCGGTGTCAGACAGGGTGAACCGTGGACGGTGCCGGGATGGGGCCACCGACGAAACGCACTGATCAGGCCCCACAAGTCCGACTCGTAGATCTTTTCCCGCGCTGTTGGCGCAGATGTCCCGCGAGGCAGATCAGGGGCTTCAAGGACCCGAGGGTCCAGCGCGCGCAAGACGTCCGTCCCCAGTAACCGGAGCGCCTGTTGATCCGGAATCGCGCCGCCGGTGGTGTTCTCCTCGATGGAGGGGGGTCCGGACTCACGATCGGCAAGGCGTCCGAGGAGATGTCCGACCACGCCTGTGGCCGGCCACGGCCCAGACCGCCTTCGAGCGTGGGGGTTCGCTGGTGCGGGGGCGGCTACGGGTCCGGTTACGGCTGGTCGCGTCGTTCCCCGCGCCCCTGACTCGGCGTTGTTCCCGCCGTCTCCGAAGAGAAGCCCTCGCGCAGCTGCAACGGTGCCATGCCGTGCCAGCGGCGGACAGCCCGGCGCAGGGCGCGTTCGTCGGAGAAGCCCGCCTGGCGGGTCACCTCGCGGAGGGTGAGGTGAGGGCGGTGTAGGAGCTGTTCGACGCGCTCACGGCGGACGCCCTCGACGATCGCCTCGTAGGAGGTGCCGCAGTCGGCCAGGCGGCGGCGCAACGTCCGCTCGCTCGACGCGTGTCTGCGGGCCTGCTCGGAGAAGGAGGGGACGACCGGGAGGCTCTGCGCGACGGAGATCTCCAGGACCTCCAGCAGGTCCTGCTGACGACGGCGGGAGGCCATCTGCCCTTCGAGGAGTTCGAGGGTCGAGGCGTAGGTGACCGGATCGCGGCCCGGCATCGGCCGGTTGATCCATGCCTGCGGTACCACCAGCCGGTTGCGGGAGGCGCCGAAGTGCAGGGGGCAGCGGAAGAGGTCGCGGAAGGGCTGGACGTCGCGCGGGGCGGCGAAGGCGAAGTGGACCTCCTGGGGTGCGAGGCCGGCGTCGGCGGCGAGGCGGCCCAGGGTGACGACGCTCGAGAACGCCTCCTCGACAAGGAAGACGGCGACGTTCGGGTCGACCACCGAGTCCGGGAGGTCGGCTCGGACCACGTAGTCGGAGCCCTCCCGGCCCGCCGACCAGACCGTCATTGCCCCGGACACGTTCTGGAAGCGTACTCCCGCCTCGATGGCGGCCTGGAGGGTGTCGCTGGCGAGCATGGCGAAGCCCAGCAGCCCCCAGGCGGTGAGGTGCTGCGCCGCTCCGACCCGCAGGCCCAGGTTCTCGTCCCCGGTGAGTTCGACAGCGCGCCGGATGACGGCACTGCCCTGGCGGTAGGAGACGCGCAGGGCCGCCGAGCGCATCAGGGTCTCGGTGAGACCGACCTGGGCCAGTTCCGGCTGCAGGTCGACTCCGTACTCCTCGGTGATCTGGACCAGGTAGCGCAAAATGTTCGGGGAGATCGTCGCCGACGTGCTGCGAGTGGTGCCGTTCTCCGGACGGGTTGCCTCGGTCATGACTTCTCTCCAGGGCCGTACTGGCGACCACTTTAGGCATCTGCGTCCGGTTTCGGCCGCGCTAGCGGGTACGGATCCAGACGGTCTTCTCCCTGGTCCACTGCGCGAAGGCGTCGGTGGACCGCTCCGCCCCGCCGAATCCGGACTGTTTCCAGCCACCGAAGGGGGCGGTGATGTCGCCCTCGCTGTAGGAGTTGACGGAGACCACTCCGGCCTGGATGCCGCGGGCGAGGCGGAAGGCGGTGTCGAGGTCATGGGTCCACAACGAGGCGGCAAGGCCGTAAGGGGTGGCGTTCGCCGTCCGGATCGCCTCCTGCTCGCAGGCGAAGGTCTGGACGGTGACCACGGGGCCCCGAACAGTTCCTCGGTGAGGACCCGGCTGCCGTCGGGGGCGCCGACGACGACGGTGGGCGGGTAGTAAGCCCCGTGCGGGTGCAGGCCCGCCGGCAACCCGGCGGTGTGAGCCACGGCACCGGCCGCGACCGCCTCGTCCACGGCGCGGGCGACCCGGTCTCGCGCCGCAGTGCTGATCAGCGGTCCCATGCGGGTGTCCGGCTTGGCGGGGTCGCCGATGACCAGGGCACCGGCGGCGGCCGTGAACCGTGCGACGACCTGGGCGGCGATGTCCTCGTGGACCAGGATCCGGGAGCCGGCCGTGCAGTTCTGGCCCATCGTCAGGAACGCGGCCGCGATCATGTCGTCGATGAGGTCGACGCCGAACTCGAGCGCGTCCGGCATCAGCACCTGGGGGCTCTTGCCGCCCATCTCCAGGGAGACCCGCTTGAAGTTGGTCTCCGCGGCGTCGGCCAGGATCCGCCGTCCGGTCGCCGTCGAGCCGGTGAACGACAGCGCGCCGATCCCGGGGTGGCGGGCGAGCGCCCGGCCGGTTTCCGCGCCGTAGCCGGGCAGCACGGCGAGGGTGCCGTCCGGCAGTCCCGCCTCCGTCGCCAGCCGGGCCACGTGGAGGGCCGAGCGCGGGGTCGCCTCGGCGGGCTTGAGCAGCAGGCTGTTGCCCGCGGCGAGGGCGGGCCCGATCTTCCAGGCGGCCATGGCGAGCGGGTAGTTCCAGGGGAGGACTGCGGCGACCGCTCCGACGGGTTCCCGGCTCATCAGACCCAGGTGGTCGTGGCTGGTGGGGGCGGTGCGGCCGAAGACCTTGTCGGCCGCCTCCGCGAACCAGCGGATCGACTCGATCGCGCCCGGCACATCGCCGGTACGGCACTCCGTGATGGGTTTGCCCGCGTCCTCGCAGTCCAGGCGGGCCAGGATCTCGGCGTCGCGCTCCATCAGTTCGGCGAGGCGCAACAGGACCGCGGCCCGCTCGCGGGGCGGCCGAGCCGCCCACTACCCCAACGTTGGGTCGTGGAGCGCGCGTTCGCCCACCTGCACTGGTTCCGCCGCCTGCGGATCCGCTGGGAGATCCGCGACGACATCCACGAAGCCTTCCTCAGCCTCGCTTGCAGCATCATCTGCTGGCGACGACTGAAGAAGCTACGGCCCC
The DNA here is from genome assembly GCF_026008495.1 of Streptomyces sp. A012304. Taxonomy (GTDB): domain Bacteria; phylum Actinomycetota; class Actinomycetes; order Streptomycetales; family Streptomycetaceae; genus Streptomyces. Next base: position 245,599 of record NZ_BQUN01000182.1, on the reverse strand, counting down.
GTTAACTGTCGTTGTCCTGGGCGGCCCTGAAGCCTCGATCCTGGATCACCGGGAAGACGTGCTGTGTGGTGGCAATCCAGGCATCGATCTCGGCATGGGACGACCTGATGGCGCTGATCAGCGCCTCGATCACGTCCAGTTTCGGCTTACCGACGTTCCGTCTGAGCTCGTCCATCGACACCTCTTGGTACGACATGAGCAGCTGCCACCAGAACCGCATGAGGAAGCGGCATTCCTGCGGGTCACGGTCGTCTGCGAGGCGATCATGAATGACCCTCTGGACGCGCCGCCGCTGCTCGTCATCACGAAAGCCGTTGTTGAGGTCCGTCAGGGTCACGTCCGGACACTAGCAACCGCGTTCGCTCACGGCCCCGGCGTGGGCCTCAAGACCACGTAAGGCATTCCATAGGAGTTTTAAGCCGAGGCACGATAGTTGTCACCATCGGCGTCCGTTGACCTGCGATGTCGACCGGACGAAGCAGCCTGGTTGTCACCGGTGAGGCAAGCGGTTCGTCACACGCCCTGACTCGGCAGCATTTCTGTCCCCGTTGACAGGAGGGTGTGTGACAGGCCGACAGTTCATTGGATCAGGTCTGTGTGTGGATGTTCAGGGGAGGTCGGGCAGACGTAGATCTGCATGTTGTCCGTGCTGCCTACTTCTACCCTCGTCGGCTGTGAGGGGTTCTGGCCCGCGTAGGAGGAGCCGGCGAGGGCGGCAGCCTGGTCTTCCTGCGGCGCCCAGCTGTGACCTTCGCCGCCGTCCCACTCCCGGGAAGCGATCGTCAGCAGCGGCACCATCCGCGCCTCGCACACAGCGCAGAACTGGGGGTTCGGGTCGGTGCGGCCCCAAGGGGGCCAGCCGCCGACCTTCCAGCCGGGTGCGTTGCCCAGATGGATGGAATAGAAGTCGCGCGGATACTGCGCGTAGGAGCTGTCCACGCTGGCGCCGGCTGCCTGCCACCTGTTCCAGTCCTCCAGCATCCGCTGCAGCTCCGGGCTCAGATCCAGGCTGTTGGGGTACTCGGTGAACGCTTCTGGCGCCAGCACGCACGGCTCTGGCACATAACCCGGATAGTCAGCCTCGTACGGTTCCGGTGGTGTGGTGAGGATGTCGCCGACCTCTGCGGCCGACCGCCAGAACAGTGCGGTCGACGGCTTGTAATCCGGTTCGTGTTCGTACGGGCACCACAGAATCTGAAGCAGATCGGCCTGCCCGGGCGGCCGCAACAGGGGTATGTCACGCAGGAACAGCTGAGCCACGGGCAACATCGGGACCGGGCATTCGGCGGGCCAGGGAGGGCCGGCGTCAAGCCGTTCAGCGAGCCGTGCGGCATTGCGTTCCTTGAGCGCCTCCTCCTCGGGCGTGAACGCGGGAGGCCGGTCATCAGGGCGCCACCGGGACTGCAAGCGTCTCTGGAGCCGCACTTCGGTAGGTGACTGGCGGAACCCAGTGTCCACGTGCAGGTGCGCGTCTTCGCAGTGCGGCCATGGCTCCCCCGCCGGCCACAGCAACGGCCCGCCGACCGAGCTGTCCCCGACCGAAGGCGACCCCGGACGTGGATGCAGCCGGATGGCAGGTCGCGCCAACGGGGCCAGCTCGGGAAAGACCGAGGTCACCTCGACAGGACGCGGCGGAGTAGTACGTACGAAAACCATGCCGGTGATCCTGCCACCAGCCACTGACAGGCCCTTGCCGCCTCAACCCGCGCCACCGCTGTCCCGTCGCAATGGACTTGGCTGTGGATCTTGCGCTGAGCTGTGGGTCTGCCAGATGGGGTGAGACCGGCTCGCCTTGGGAATCTCAGTGCATCTGGCTTCTGCGGAATCCAGGGGCGGCTGCCGATCACGGTAGGACCATCGGAGGCTCGGGCTGGTCCTGGCGCGACATAGACTCACGGGCTGTGAGCCAACAGGGTGAAAGCGGGAAGACGCGGTTTCTGGTCCTTCACGACTATGGGATGGGGGGTCTTTGGTGGTGGGTGTGGGCAGACTCGGCGGAAGCGATCGTCAGTGCGTGCGCCGAGGTAGAGGTGATCACGGACCCGGAAGACGTAGTGCGGGCCGAGACGTGGGACTTGGAGGAGGTTCATCTTGACGCCCCGGATCCGAATCCGCTGTCCAGCCTTCGTGCGAAGCGGGATGCCCAGCGTGGTCAGCCTGGATTCGGTGTCCTGGCGGGACGGGAGCGCGTGTACTTGCGCTGGCAGGAAGACGGTGAGGAAGAGGTCTTGCTGATGGAATTCGGCCCGGACGGACGGCGATTGCGGCAGGTCGAGAGCCGGCCCGACGGTGATGCGATCAGGACGACTGCCGAGGACTGGCCGTTCAACCCGCCCTTCGACCTTCATGATCCGCAGTGGGTGTCCATGGAGATCGGCCCTGACGACTTTGAGGCTGCATGGCAGCGCGCTCGTCGCGAGCCCGCAAGCTGATCAGCCGGGCGCCGGGGTTGCGAGGGGCTGGCAGAAGCGCTGGCGCTCTCCCGGCCGGAAGGATGAACCCGGCACTGAGTTACGCGTGGGCTCTGATCCCGCTGTTCACGGCCGGGCTGGGGACGGCTCTCGTCCTTGGGTGGGCTTCCAGACAGCCATCACAGGCAAGGCTGCCGGTATCAGCGGTGGTCAATCATCGCGGAGACCAGCAGCCCACAAGGCGGTCAACGTTCCATCTCAGTCGTTCTGGCTGCGCCAGGCGCTGGGCACCAGGTCAGGCAGGCGGTGGTCGATCTGGTGCTCGCCCTTCACGCACCCGGCGAAGGGACCGCTGGGGGCGCGTAGTTCGCGCAGGCAGGGGCCGAGGTGGTCCCGGTGCCACACGCTGGGGCCCGTGTAGCCGGAGGTAGCGGGGTCGGTGAGCTCCTGCCAGGCGAGCCAACAGGCGTGGAGGCGGGCGACGGCGACGGGGTGCTCGAACCACATGGCGCACCAGCGGGCGTCGGATGAGGGTTCCGCGAGGTATCCGGGCACGAGGACGCCTTCGACCCACTCGACCAAGGCGCGCAGCCCGTCGTCGTACTCCGGCGCGTCCAGGAGGAGGATGAACGGCGGGAACGTCCGCTCCTCCTCGCCGGCCTCCCCCGGCGTCTCGCCAGTGTCTGTCGTGTCGTCCGTCGGCGCCTCGCCTTCGGCGGCAGCCTCGGTGAGCCCGGTGAGCCCGGTGACCTCGGCGGCCAGGCGGGCGACTTGGGCCTTGAGGTCCTCGACGTCCTGGAACAGGCCGACCGGGACCTCGAAGTTGGAGTCATCGGGCACGGCAGGCGGCCTCCTTCTCTTGGTAGGCGGCGACGGCGCGCTTGGTAATGGCGGCTTCCTCGGCCTCCATCTAGGGGCCGATGTGGGCCATCGCCTCCTCCTCGCACCAAGGGCGTAGGCGATCTGGGCGACGGGCATGCCGGTGGCCAGCAGCAGGGCGGTGCCCTTGCGCATGGCGCGGATCTCGGCAGGGTCCATGATCTGCTCGCGCTGTTCGGCGGCGGAGCGGGAGTAGCCGTCCTTGCTTTTGGAGTACGAGCCGCGGTGGACGAAGTGGGCGCCGACCAGGCTGGAGATGTCGGCGGCGAACTTCGCGTCGTCCAGGCCGACGCCGATCACCTTCTTGGTGGCGGCGCTCCACATGGCGTCCATGCCGACCTCGCCCCATGCCTTCACGCCCTGGCGGTAGCTCTGCAGGATGACGAGCGGGGTGCCCCCGCGCGAACCGAGGTGGCTGTAGAGGTCGGGCAGGTCGGCGATCTTGCAGATGGTGGCAGCCTCGTCGAGCACGGCGCGCATCGGCTCGGGCAGGCGGCCACCGGCCCGCTCCCCCGCTTCGGCGGCCGCGGTGAACACGGCGTCGGCGAGGGCGGCGACGAGAGCGCTGGTGGGGCCGCCCTTCTTGCTCAGCAGGTACAGCGTGTCCTTACTGGTGGCGAAGTGCTCGGGGTTGAACCGGGGGCGGCGCTCGTCCGGGGTGTGGCCCACGCCAGCACCTTCTCATCCCGCAGCGCGGACAGGGCGGTGCGGGCGTTCTGGTAGACGCCGCTCTGGGATTCCTCGGCGATGTTGACGCTGCTGTCGACCTGTTCGGCGAGGACGGGTCCGTTGGCGTAGAGGATCCGCAGCAGCCCACATCCAACGCCTCGCCCTGGACAACGCCCGCCTCCACGAAGCCTTGAAGGCCACCCACAACATCACCCGCATCGACCAACCAGACAGACAGCCGACGCCTCTGAAGCCACCACCCTGGTCCCTCCAGCCTCGAAGCGCTCAACGGCCAACCCACAACCACCACCACAACATCGCGCTGGACGTGGCGACACGCAGCATCTGCGCCGCGCTGCTGCGCCCGGTGGGCACGACGTCGGTGGACGCGGCGATGCTGCTGGGGCAGATGGTGGTGCCGACGGCGATGCGGCCAAGCTGGGACAAGGCGCTGTCCATGCAGCGATCCGTCACCCTTATGAGCGGCTGAACGCGTTGGACACTCGGCTGGAGCAGGCGGCCGCACGGCCGGTGATCACGCCGAAGACCGTTCGTCTCCGCGTGCGAGAGCCTGGGGAGTCTCGGTGCAGCCGGTGCCGCCGGCGAACGGCCCAGCGAAGGGAAACATGGAACGGACCCTCCGCGCCATCGCCGATGGGTTCAGCCAATACCTGCCAGGCCACACCGGCTCGGATGTCTCCCATCGGGGCGCGGCCGCGCAGGAGGATGCGTGCTGGAGCCTGGCCCAGCTTCAGGAACTGCTGAACAAGTGGGTCATCTGCGGATGGCAGGAGCGCCGGCACGAGGGGCTAAGAGGTCGCGCGGATAGGCTCGGCAGGGGCCCCTGGGAACAGAAGGGGCACAGTTCCCGGTGATCATGGAGTTGCGACGCTCTGTGATCACTGGGGAGATCTGTGCCCGTCCTGCCATCATGGCTGACCGATCCGCTCTGGGACCAGTTCGCAGCCCTGCTGCCCGAGCGGCCGGAACAAGATGCTGCAACTGCTGCGCTTCGGCTGCTCCTACGAGGCGATCGCCGACACGACCGGCTCGGCCACCACTTCCCGACCCAGCAGCAAAAGGACGCCACCTCGGAAAGACCCACGCCGAACTGGTCGCACGCAACCTGCGCGGCCACATCGCCCGCAAGGGCGAGAAGGCGCCCATCCAGGCAAGCCAGCGGTGGCACATGGACTCGCCGGGCCTGGTATTCAGCGTGCAATGGATAGCACCGCCGCCACCTCCGCCCGCTCCTCCGGGTCCGAGGGGCAAGCCTGCCTGGGCTGCTGCCTCCGCCGCCAATGACCAGCGAACCATTCGTCCGATTATCACTCTTCTCACCCAAATGGGTTTTATTTTCACTATCCGGTAGGCCACCTGGGTAGTTGCCCGGCGAGGGAATTTGCGCCCCAGGGGTCGAGCTGCAACGAGGGTGGACATCCCCAGGCGGCTCAGGCGCAAGAAAGCCCCCAGTCACCGAGATCTGGCATGAGCATGACTCTGCGGTGACTCCACCCGCCAACACGCCGTCCAGGAGTGATCCGACATGACCGTACCCCCCCGGAGGTTCGAGGACAGCGATTGCATCGCGCTCACCGGGAACGCCACGCCCCCCGACCCGCTCATCGCCACGCCAATCATCGCCCCGGACGAGTGCAACGCACTGACCTGTACTCAGCAGGGCATGCTCGTTCCCAAGACCAGCGTCGCGGGAACCTCGGGCCCGGCGCCAGGCCGCATCGTCGACGACCTGCAGTCGGTCGACGTCATCGTGACGGCCCCGGCTGCGGACGCATGCCCGCAAACCTATACGGTCAAGGCGTACCTGACGCCTCTTCGCGGCGAGGCCGGCCCGGTCACCGACGTTGACCTGCTGCCGACCCGCACCAGTCAGACGTGGGCGGACACGGCATTGGAGGTCACGCTTCCCGATCCCGGTACATACCTGGTGACCGGCGACATCGACACGACGATCTGCGCGACCCTCGACTACGGGAGTTCTACGAACCTGTGGACCGAAGTTCGTCTGATCGACCTGGCGTCCGGCTCCGTCGAACTCGGGCCCCGCCAGTCCTCCCAGCACCAGTTCTCGACATCACCCGAAACCCGATTCCAGCATTGCCAGCACGGTCCGACCCCCCTGTCCGGACTCGTCACCGTGTCCGCGGCGCAGGGGTCGAAGACGGTCCGCGTGCAGGCGACCTTGCACGGCGGCGGCCCCGGCGACGGCCTGAACGGTTCCACGATCCAGAAAGCGGACTTCGTGGGAACGCGCTCCTACCTGACGTGGGTGAAGATCGCAGACTGAGAGCTCGCGCAGGAGGCATGTACTCATGGGCGGCGGTTCGGGCGGTCGTCCCAGCGGTGGGTGGTCCACACGCGGCGGATCAGGCTACGGGCGGTGATGATTGTGTCCGCGAGATCGAAGAAGGCGTTCGATGACTGCGGCCCGGCGTTCGTAGCAGCGGGCAAGGCGGGGGAAGGCGTTCTGCCAGGCGTGCGTGCGCTCGACGTGCCACCGCTGGCCTGCCTGGATGGGCGCCTTCTCGCCCTTGCAGGGCGATGTGGCCGCGCAGGTTGCGTGCCGCCAGTTCGGCGCGGGTCTTGTCCGAGGCGTAGCCGGCGTCCAGATGGACGGTGATGTCGTCGGGCAGCGGCCCGAGGTCGTCCAGGAGGTCCAGGGTCGGGGCCAGCAGCGGGGAGTCGTGGCGGTTCGCTCCGGCCAGGACCCGGCCGAGTGGGATTCCGTAACCATCCGCCATGCCCGAGCGTTTCAAGCCCTGTTTGCCGTGGTCGACCGGTGAGCGTCCGGCGGCCTCGCCACCGCCGGGGGCTTTGGTGATGGAGCCGTCGATGGCGATCTGGTCGAGGACGAGTCCGACGATCCGGTCGTAGGACTGGATCGTGATCTGCTTGAGCTGGGCGAAGACGCCGAGACGGATCCGCTCGTCACGGCGGTTGCGGATGGTGGTGGCCGAGCAGGTCGTGTCGGCGATCGCCTCGTAGGAGCAGCCGAAGCGCAGCAGTTGCAGCATCTTGTCAAGGCAGGACAACACCAAGATCAAGACAGACCTAACGGAGTCCTACTAACTGGCTCTAACAAAAGCGGTTGATCATGTGACTGTCAGCTTGATCGTTCGTTGATGAGGGCATGGGGAAGCGTCAGTCGCGGCCGTGGATCGTGTCGGACGAACTGTGGTCGCGCATTGAGCCGTTGCTGCCAGAACCGCCTCCGAAGCAGGTCGAGGGCCGGCCGCGGGTGCCGGACCGGCAGGCCCTGTGCGGCATCCTGTTCGTTCTGCACACCGGCATCCAGTGGGAGTACCTCCCCCAGGAGCTCGGCTTCGGTTCGGGCATGACCTGCTGGCGCCGCCTTGCCGCTTGGAACGAGGCAGGCGTCTGGGATCAGCTCCACCAGCTGCTGCTGAACAGGCTGCGGTCGAAGAACCAGCTGGACTGGTCGCGGGCGGTGATCGACTCCTCCCACGTCCGGGCTGCACGCGGGGGCCCAAAAGCGGGCCCAGCCCGGTCGACCGCGCACGGCCGGGCAGCAAACACCACGTCATCACCGACGGCCAAGGGATCCCGCTCGCGGTGTCGCTGACCGGTGGAAACCGCAACGACGTCACCCGACTGCTGCCGCTGCTGGACAAGATTCCACCCGTCGCTGGGGTGGTCGGCCGACCGCGCAGGCGGCCCGACATGCTCTTCGCGGACCGCGGCTACGACCACGACAAGTACCGCCGTCTGCTGCGGCAGCGCGGCATCCAGCCCGCGATCGCCGAGCGGGGACAACCCCACGGCACCGGCCTGGGCACCTTCCACTGGGTCGTCGAGCGGACGATCTCCTGGCTGCACGGCTTCCGCCGCTTACGGATCCGGTGGGAACGACGCGCCGACATCCATGAGGCCTTCCTCGGCCTCGCCGCCTGCCTGATCACCACCGCCACGTCCAGAGGCTTTGCTAGGGCCAGTAACCCACAGTGGTCCTTCGCGTGCCAGCAGATGGGTACTGCGCCCCATGGCTTTCCCACGGCGTATCGGCCACGGTGAGGGCATGACTCGTCCTCCGTGGGTCCCCACCCACTGTGCCGAGCCGGATCTGTCTTCGGCGGGCCCCTGCCCCACCACTCGTCTTGCCCGAGAAAAGGAACTGCCATGTCGCTGGACACGCCCCAGGCCGGAGCCGGCCCTGAGCGGCTGGCGGCACACGAGGCCAGCCAGCGCCTGGAGCACGCGCGCAAGACCCGCCTGGTGCAGCTACGGACCATGGCCGAGGCCGGGCCGGACGCGGCGGAACATCTGATGTCGGCGCAGAAGGACACCATCCAGCGGGTTCCCCGCCTACGTCGAAGCGGCCCTGCCGCGGATGGGCCACGGCACCCACGGCGCCGGCCACCTGTGCCGCGAACCCCTCGCCCGCAACCGTACGAAGAGCGCGCCGCAAGCCCGCTGCCGCGCCCGCCGCCGACCAGGTCATGAAGGCCGGACGATGACCACAGCACCCCGGAGCCGAAAAGGACGTGGCTCCAACCGGCCCTGGCCTTTGAGCCGCCGCTGTTCGGGCATCGCCTTTGACCTCGCAGCGCCCGCACCCGTGCCTGGGTGTCCGGTCGCAGAACCATCCTCGACGTACCCATCGTGACCTTTCCCGGCGACGGCGCCCTCCACCCCATCCAATGCGGCACTATCGTCGAGACCGGGGCCACTGCGCGGATGCTCGACCGGCTGCTGGGCGACCGCCTGCCGCGCTACGGCAGCCGCCTGATCGTCCTGACCACACCCGTCCTGGGCCGAATCGCATTCCGTACCGAGGCCCACGCCGCGCTGGAGCCACTTCGGCCGCACACCGTGCTGACCGTCCCCGCCGCGCGGGCCGTGGCCACGGCCGCCGGCGCCGACCTGACCCGGCCCCTGCTCGTGGTGGACATCGGCGCCCACGTCACCGAGGCCGTCCTGCTCGCCGACGGCACGGTGACCGACGCCCGCCGCACTGCCCTGGGCACCACCGACCTGGACAACCTCACCCCGCCCACGCACATCACCGACGTGGTCGTCGCGATGTGACGCGATGCTGGAGGAAGACACCGGCATGCAGACGCACGACGCCGTGCAGCAAGGGGGCTCCTGGCCGGAGGAGCCGCACTGCGCCCCGACATCACCTACCGCCTCGCCTCCCGACTGCACACCCCCGCCAAGCCTGTGCCCTCCCGCACACCGCGGCCGTCCGGGGCGCCGCTCAACTCCTAGAAGCCGCTCGGACCCACCCTTCGGCCCCCACCGACCGGCTGTGAAAGACGCTGCTCCACCATCGTCCGCCCTCACCAGTACGCCGCCGGGGCTCGTCAAAAGCGGTCCCGGCCGGCGAGCCGGCCGCCCTTGCCCTCGGACGGTGCGACGCGGCCCGACGACGAAGATCCGCCTGACGACTGACGGCCGCTCGCGTGCGCCATCCCTCCCGGCCAGTCCGGCGACGCACCCGCAAGGACATCCGCCTGCTGCGGCTCCGACCGCTGGCGTTTGCCGGACCGTAGACGCATCCGCGGTCACCCACCGCAACGGGACACGGTCGGTTGAGGGCACGGCGGATCACCGCGGGAGAGCGGCTCGCAGGTAGTCCCGTAGCCGCAGTGCCTCGTCCAGTCGGGCGCGGAACTCGACTGCGCTCCCTGCGGCCAGAGTGCCGTAGATCTCCACGGCCTCCTCCGCCGCGGCCAGCGCGTCCTGCAGACCGTGCCTCCGACTCATCCGCACCCGCACCGCGTTCATCAGCAGATCCGCAAGCACGGGCTGGTGGGCGGCCGGGTTTTCCCGGGTGAGCTGCCGTTGCAGGTCGACGGCCTCCCGCAGGTGCTGCTCGGCCAGTTGCCAGTGGTCCGAGCGTGCCAGCGGCAGCACGAGTCCCTGGAGCAGTCCCATGACGACCGTCGGCCGGTGGGCGGCCGGGTCCTCCTCGGCGAGCCGTCGCAGGATCGAGACGGCCTCCTCTCCTGTGGCGCGGACGTCCTCGTACCGGCCTAGCCCGGCCAGTGCCTGCGTGAGGTTGATGAGGGAGAGGGCCACTAGCTGATCGGCGTCCGGGGGACTGAGGCGCCGCCAGAGAGCCACGACCTCTTCGTAGGTGCGGAGCATCTCCTCGTGCCGGCCGGTCACCGTCAGCAGTCGGCCGAGCATCTCCAGGCTCACCCCCAGCTCGAATCCGTATCCCTCGTCGCTCTGCGCAAGGGACCGCCATACGTCGGCCTCCTGCTCCCCGGCCTCGATGGCCCGGTCAAGGCGATGGAGTGCCGTTAGAGGCCCCCTGAGGCTTCTGAGTGCGAGCGCCAGGCGGAGTCGGTGGGCCGCCGGAGCGGCCGCGGAGAGCCGCTGCAGGATGGCGACGGCCTGTGTTCCCTGTGCGATCGCCTCTTCATGGTGCCCCACCTCGCTCAGCGCGTCGGAGAGGATCACGAGTGCCGCCGCCAGGTTCGGTTCATGCACGGCCGGATCGGTCCTTGCCAGGGATCGGCGGATGCCGACGGCCTCCCGTACCCGGGAGAGGGACGGCGTCCGCATTCCCGCCCTGCCGTACTCGCGCCCCAGGTTGGTGAGGGCGTCGGCCAGGATAGGCAGGCCCGCGACGGGGTCCGCCTCGGCTGCCTCGCGGGCCAGATCGACCGCCTCCCGCAGGCACGCCACGGCTGCGGCCGGATCGTCATGCTGCGCATGTCCGTTCCCCAAGTTCACCAATGCCATGGCGAGTTTGCGGCGGTACACCACGGGACTGGCCGGGCCCAGCCGCCGGTACAGTGCGACGGCTTCCTCGGCAGCAGCCACGCACTCCTCGGTCCGGTTCGTCGCCGACAGGGTGAGGCTCAGATTGAGCAACGAGTCCGCGAGATCCGGCAGGTGGTTGTCGAAGCCGTGCTCGACCAGTTCCCGAAACAGCCCGACGGCCTCCTCGGAACGGGGAACGGCCTGGTGGGGTGATCCGGACCTGCCGAGCCAGATACCCAGATTCATCACCGAACGAGCGAGCAACGGCAGATGGGCGGCCCGTCGTGTGCCCGCGAGTTCCCGGGACATGTCGACGGATGCGCCGCAGTTCCGTACGGCTTCCTGCAGTTGCCCCGCCTCGCCATAACCGTCACCGAGGTGCAGCAAGGCGTTGGCCAGCCAAGGCCCCCAGGCTTCGGGGTTCTTCTCCGCACCGGCGCGCAGAAGGCCGACCGCCTTATCACCCGTCTGGAGAGCCTCCTGGTGACGCCCTTCGCCGCGCAGGGCGATCGCCAGGCCGTCGAGCGCGTTGGCCAGGTTGTCGAGGTGTGCCTCGGGCGCCTGCTCCGCCAACTTCTCGAAGAGGGACACCGCTTCGGATTCCGCGGCGTGGGCCTCGCGGTACCGGTCGACCCTGGAGAGCTGGCATCCCAGGTTGTGCAGCATTCCGGCCAGGTCGGAACGGAAGTCCGCGGGGCTGACCTCGGCCGTGTACCGGGTGATCTGTACCGCGCTCTGCAGCAGCTCAAGACCCTCGGCGGTGCGGCCCTGCTGGTCGAGACGCAGAGACAGGGTGTTGAAGGCGACCGCGAGATTCGCGACCTTCGCCGGATGCCCTTGGGCGACGATCTTGGTGAAGAGCACCACGGCAGCCTCGGCCGATGCCAGCGCGGCCTGGTGACTTCCGGTGAGATGCAGCTCGTTGCTCAGACCGTTCAGCGCCCACGCGAGTTCGGCCACCGCTTCCACGTCGCCGCCGTCTGCCAGGTCGCGACGGAGCCGCACCGCATCCGCGGCCGCTCTGAGGGCCTCCTCGTGCCGACCTGAGTTCGATAGACGTCCGGCCATCTTCGCGTACAGGACAGCCTTGACGGCAGGATCGGAGGCGGATTCGATCCGTTCGGTGCAGAAGCGCTCGGCGATGTCGGCGATCCCCACGTCGAGGTCGGGATCCCGCCGGGGAGCGGCATCCTCGATGGCCTCCAGCGCTTCGAGGGGGATCTGTTCGATACAGGCCAGCGTGGTCAGGGCGGCGTTGCCCGCGCGAAGCATGAGGTCGGGGTGCTCGGTGGCCAGGGGGGCCAGTTCACCGGCAGCGAGATGCGGCCAGCGGGCTGCGGCGTTGATCAACTGGGTGAGGACGTGCCGGCTCCACGCCGGAGCTAGGGAGCCGGAAGGGGTGGGCGCTGCGACACCGAGGAGACGAGCCGCCGCCTGCTCGGCCCAGGTGCTCGCCAGATGGCTGTCGACGGGCCCGGGGGTGCTGAGGGCGACGAAGTCCTCACCGAGCCGGTCGGGGCAGAGCGGTTCCAGGTACGTCCTCGGGTCGTCGGGCGGATAACAAGCGGCGTGTTCCCGCAGCACCTGCGGATGCGACGCGTCATTCTCCACCTCGGCGGACTTCAGCGCGGCGACCGCCGTCCGGTGGTCCCTGGGCCCGGTGAGGGTGGCGGTGTACACGGTCTGGGCCATGACCTCCGCGGGTGCGGCGCAGGAAGGCTTGCGCTGCTCCAGCTTCGACCAGTGGCCGCGCTCACGCTCCAGCAGGTACGCCGACAGGGCGCCCGGGTCCCGTGGCGGTTCTTCACCACGGATCCGGGCGTCCACCGCCACCAGTGCGGCCATGTGCACGGTCAGCGTCAGTCCGTAGGCGGCATGGGACAGATCCCCGGGCACCGCGAGGGACCCGGCGTCCTCCGCGGGCAGTCCGAGAGCGTCGGCGAAGCGTTCCCGTGCAGCCGTGAAGGTCTGTCGTCGCGCGTCGATGTCCGTGTCGAGAAGCGGCCGCAACGGGTACTCGTGGTGAGCGAAGCCCCATTTCCTCAGGTCGTCGAGCAGATAGGACCACCAGCTCGTTGATCGGGCGATGAGGAGCACCCGGAGCGTCTCCCCGCGATGGTCGGCCAGTCTCTCCAGCAGCAGCTCCAGCTCCCGCGCGGGCCAGCGTTCGGCGTAATCGACCACCACCAGCGCGCGGCGGCCCGACCGCCTGCCGCAGTCGGTGTCGGCTGCGGCTTTGTCCGCCCGGACGGCCTGCCACACTTTCCATCCCAGCTCGGCGCTACGGCGGGCCAGTTCGGTGGCCAGCCGGGTCTTGCCCTGCCCGCCGAAGCCGTGCAGCAACGCGGCCGAGGCGGCTATCGGGCGGCCGTCCTGCGCGGTGCCGTCCCGCCAGGCGGCCAGCGCGGCGAGGTCGTCTGCGCGGCCGGTGAACGGCACCACCTCGTGCCGGGCCAGCAGCAGTTGACTCGGCTGTCCGCGCACATCCGCCGCCAGCGGCTGCGCGACCTTCGGTGGGAAAGGTCGCAGGTCAGCGGGGTCTTGGTTCTCCGCTTCCCAGACCAGGTCCCACACCTGCTCCAGAGCAGCATGGCGGCTCTTCCACAAGGTCATTTCGAAGAGCTCGGAGATCGGGGGGATCGGCTGGGCCTTGGCGATCGCTTCGCAGGTCCTGACGAAGAGATCGACCAGGTCCCAGTCCGGCGGTTTCACGAACTCGGCCCTGAGAAGGACGCTCACCGTGGAGCGGTGCAGTTTCACCTTCCTGCTCCGCTTGCCGCCCTCCTTCGCCAGCTCCGCCAACGAAGGACTGTTCGCGGCGCGGTGCACTTCCGCGAGGCAGCTCGCGAAGCGCTTGCGGGCTTCGTCCCATACCGTCATGTCGGCCACCCCCACCATGAGCCGTTCAGAATCGTCCAGAGCGGCGCGCAACCGCCCTCCGTGCGACCAGGGCCGATCGCTCGTGTCGTACGGGATCGTCCGGCCGAGCCCGCTGCCGGTGCCGTCTCCTGGATCGTCTTCCTGTCGGCCGACACCACCCATCTGTGTCCAGCCGGAAGGAGAACGATGAGCAGGCCCCGTACCCGCCGGCCTCGCCGGGGAGAGATGCCCTGGACGACGACCGTGCTCGGTGCCGCTGTCAGCGGCACCGTCCGTGCCGTGGTCACCTGGCTGCTCGACCACTTCTCACGCTGAGGTCCTGCAGCCATCGAGCCCGCCGACGCTCCGCTCGTGACGGGGCGTCGGTGGCTCCCCGACGTCGGCCGGGCCCGCTTCGGCCCGCGAGCCACGCCACAAGGAAGTCCCCTCCATGACAGCACAGCGGCAACCGGCGTGGGGGCGGAACGGCACAGCCGGGGGCGTGAGTGACCACCACTCCCGGACCCCGACGTCTCACAAGTAGCCTGTATCCGCCGCCATTGGCGGGGCGAATGGCGTGACGCCGGGCATGAGGCCCTCTGCAGGAGTGAGCGACGACGCCCCGCCCGGGCGCAAGCGGTCGAGGACGGCCCGGCGCGGCGCGCGAGGCTGCTGCCGTCTCCAACCGGCGGCGTGGCAGAGGGTGATGCACCGCCCATCGCGCCGCCGCTGCCCAGCCTGGATGAGTGCTCGCACCATCGAGGGGCATGATCCCGGTGGGCAGACCCCTGATGGTTGCCGCGAGGTTGGGGCCGGCGACACCACCGAGGTGGTGGCGACCAGGACGGTGGAGACGGCGCGGGCTCGGTGGCCGGGTGCGGCGAGGTCGGCTCCGGCGTAGCGGGGCTGGAGGTTGGTGGCGGTGCCCGCGCCGTAGGCGAACAGGGCGATGAACAGCAGGACCGGGTTGTCCAGGACGGCGGCGATGATGACGCCGGCGGAGCCGATGGCGCCGGTGAGGTAGCCGGTGGCGAGGCCGGGGCGGCGGCCGCGGGCCTGGGAGATGCGGCCGACGGCGGCGGCGAGGACGGAGCCGGTGGTGAACGGGGCTCTGGGCAGCCCGGCGAGGCTGGTGGAGCCGAGCACGTCCTGGGCCAGCAGGGCACCGACGGTGACACCGGCGGCGAGCCCCGCCCCGCTGAGCACCTGGGAGGCGACCAGGACGCGCAGGATCCGGGGCTGGGGCCGGGCGAGGTCGGGTATGGGAGCCGTCGTGCTGGTGGGCGCGGTGCTGGTCATGTCCCTTTTCCGGAGCGGGTGAGCGGCGCGGGTCCGGGGGGGGGCGGGCCCGGCCCGTCTGGGCAGAGGGCGGCCGTTACATCTGCCCGGCGCCGGCTGGACAGCGCTGCGGGCCGGTGCACGGGGCGGGGTCAGCGAGCGTCGAGGGCCTGGGCGAGGTCGGCGATCAGGTCGTCGGCGTCTTCGAGGCCGGCGGACAGGCGGACCATGCTGTCGGCGATGCCGACCCCGCCGCGCATCCGCGCGCCTCCCTGTACAGAGATTTACAGGTACGAGGCGTCAAGCGCGCCAAGAGTTGCCAGGACGGTTTGCGCTGCCCTCTCGCCGGCGGCCAGGGCGCCTTCGATGTGCCCGGCGTACTCGGTCGCTGTCTCGGTCGACGCCCAGTGCAGCCGCCCACCGAGCAGTGGTTGCTGGTAGAGGGGGTGGCCGAAGAGCGAGTAGTCGGTGAGGTGTTGCACGGTGGACGGGGCGGTCCACAGCTCTGCGCTCCAGTCCTGGACGTGCAGGGTCACCGGGGAGTCGGCGGGCGGGCCGAAGAGCCGGGCGAGCTGGGTGGTGACGGCCTGCTCGAAGCCGTGGCGGACGGTGCGGGCGGGCGCGAACCCGAAGAGCGCGGCGGGCTCGCCGCCGGGCCCGGACATGTCATGGATCTCCTGGAGCGGGCCGGTCCTGCTGAGCGCCGCACCGGCCAGCCCGTCCTCGCGCCAGAAGGCGGTCGGGTAGTGGGCGACGACCTTGGCGACGGCGCCCATCCAGACCGGGGTGGCGCGGGCGAGGCGTACGAGGTCGGTGGGGAGCGTGTCGCCGAAGTCGATGCGCTCCATGGCGAGGGCCGGGGGGACGGCCAGGACGATGTGCTCGGCGTGGAGCGTTCCGGCCGGGGTGAGGACGTCGAGGCCGTCTTGGCCGTTCGGGTGGATGGCGGTGACGGGCGTGTCCAGCTGAAGAGACCTGGGGGGCAGTGCGGCGGCGAGGGCGGCGGCGATGCTCTGGGCCCCGGCGGCGAAACGGCGGGAGGGGGCGTCGATCAGGTTGCCGGTGAGGCGGCGTACGCCGGTGGTTTCCTGGAGCATCGTGTCGCCGGCGAGGTGCTGGTCGAAGGTCTCTAGGCCGCTGCGGGCGGCCAGGGTTCGTACGCGCTCCTCGCCGTTCCAGAACCAGGTGGCTCCTAGGTCGAGGGCCCGCCCCGGGTGCTCGGCAGGGGCGGAGAGCAGGCGTCCGCCGATGCGGTTGCGGGCCTCAAGGGCGACGACGTCACGGCCGGCGGCACACAGCGCGGTGGCCGCGGCGAGTCCGGAGGCGCCGGCGCCGATCACGATGACGTCGTGGCTGTCCTGGTGGGACATGTGTGGCTCCATTCTGAGCAGGCTGAACCCCCGCTGCCGTCGGTGGCTGCGGCATAGGGCTTCTGAGATTCCGAGCCGGAGTGTCAGAGCAGGGCAGGGAGGCTGCCCGCCGGGCGACTGAGGCGTGCGGCGCGGCTAAGGGGCTGGCTACTCGCCGCTGGCGGCGGTGTCCAGGACGATGCGGAAACGTGGAGCTCCGGAACGCAGCCGGGTGACGGCATCGCCGGCCCTCTCCAGCGGCATCTGCTCGATCATCGGGTGCACACCCGTGGTGACGGCGAACGCCATGGCTTCCTCCGTCTCGCGCGGGCTGCCGGTGAGGTGTCCGGTGAGGGTGTGGCCGTTCATGACGAGCCGTGCCGCCGGGACGGTGACGGAGCCGGCGTCGACGCCGACGAGGGTGAGCTGCCCGTGGACGCCCAATCCGGTGAGGAGTTCATCGACAGAGGCGGTGGAGGAGGCGGTGCAGACGATGAGGTCGGCGCCGCCGAGCTCCTTCAGGGCGGCTCCGGGCGCTTGGGCGTCGCTGTCGATGTAGTGGTGGGCGCCGAGCCTGCGAGCGAGCTTCTCGCGGTCGCTGCCGCGGGCGATGGCCACGGTCTCGTATCCGAGCCTGGCCGCGAACTGCACGGCGAGGTGCCCCAGACCGCCGATCCCGAAGACAGCGACTCGTCCTCCGGCTCGGACGCCGGCCTTGCGGATCGCATTGAAGGTGGTCACGCCCGCGCAGCCGAAGGGGGCGGCGTCGAAGAGGTCGAGGCCGTCGGGGATGTGGGCGAGCGCATCGGCGGGCACGGTGATGCTCTGCGCCCACCCGCCCGGATACGACAGGCCGGGAATCTTCCGCTCGGCGCAGTGGACGACATCGCCCGTCCGGCAGTACTCGCAGTGTCCGCAGCTGCCACCGAACCAGCCGACGGCCACCCGGTCGCCGACTCCCCAGCCCTCGACACGATCGCCGATCTCGGCGATGACACCGGCGACCTCGTGGCCGGGGGTGACGGGGAAGGCGGTGCCCTTGCCGGTGGCCGCGGCCGTTCCGATGTCGGCGTTGCACACGCCGCTCGCCACGACCGATACGCGGACCCACCCGGCGGGTGGCGGGACCGTCTCGGCCATGGCGGAGTGCAGGGGCCCGCGGGCCTCGGTCACGACCATGGTCATGGCGCTGTCCGACATGGTGCCTTTCCGTTCCGAACGACCGATGCATATAGCTGCTGGTTATGCTGAATCAGCAGGAGCCCACCGTAGGCAGAGGCAATTCAGCCCGGTAGGGGATGTCAGTGAATGGAGCGATAAGCCGTGGCTATGACGACAGATCGCCTGAATCTGGAAGGGCTGCGGTACGCGCAGGCGGTCGCGGAGACCAAGTCGTTCAGCGCCGCCGCGAGGGCCTATGGGGTGACGCAGCCCGCGCTGTCGAACGGGATCGCCAAGCTGGAGGAGCGCCTCGGCGACAAGCTGTTCGAACGGTCGCCGCGCGGTGTGACGCAGACCGCGTTCGGCGTCCGGATCCTGCCGCTGATCGAGCGCGCACTGGCCGCGCTCGACGCCGTCGGGGCGGAGGCCAGGCGACTGACCGAACCCGGTGAGCAGAAGATCCGCATGGGCGTCTCGCCGCTGATCGGCTCGCACCTGGTCGCCCGGGCGTTCAGCATGGTCCAGGGCCTCCCCACACCCCGGGACCTCGTGCTGCGCGAGGCGAACATGCAGGAGCTGCGCGAGTGCCTGCTGGCCGGACAGCTCGACATCATCCTGATCCCGGCCGTGGCCGCGATGCCACGCTTCGAGCACCGGGTCATCGACGTCGAGCCGATCGTCGTCGTCAGTCCCGGCACGGCGGAGGCGACCCCCGTCGAACTCACGGAGGCCGGCAAGGAGCAGTTCATCCTCGTGCCGGACACCTGCGGTCTGACCACCTTCACCACGCAGCTCTTCCGGGCGCACGAGATGCCCTTGAACACCTATCCCGGTGAGGCCTCCAGCTACCGGGTCCTGGAGGACTGGACAAAGCTCGGCCTGGGCTCGGCGATGGTCCCCCGCTCCAAACTCACCTCGCCCGACGTCCGCCACCGCCCTCTGGTGGACCAGGGCCGCGAGGTGCAGATCTCCTTCGAAGCGGTCTGGAGCGCCGACTCCCCGCTCGGCCCGGATCTGCTCCGCCTCGCCGACAGCCTTGCTGCCGCCCGCCGCTAGCCATACGCATCGCTTATATCCTGATTCAGAGAGATCCTCTACCGGACCTTGCTGAGAATGCCTAACTTGGCAGGCACGTTGCGGCACTCACCGCTCCGTCCCCTCCCTGTCAATCGAGCGAGGCATAACCATGGCGTATCTTGAGATCACGCTGGAGATAGATCTGGCCCACCGCGCCGCGGCCGCAGGCGTGTACGACAAGTACAAGCAGCCGTTCCTGGACACCGTCACCGGCGCTCTCAGCAAGGAACTCCTCGTCCGCGACGAGGACGTCCAGGTCCTCCACGGCTTCCGGACCGTGGCCGACGCGCAGGCGTATCTGGCGAGCGAGCTGTTCTCCCGCGACGTCGTCGGAGGTCTGTCCCCGCTGCTGAAGGCCGACCCCGACGTGCGCGTCTACGACACCGTCTGAGGCCCCGGTCGTGCACGAGCTCACGGCGCTGCTGCGCGAATACGACCGCGCCCGCGCCTACACCGACGAGCTGTGGAAAGACCTCAGCCCGGACGAGGTCACCTGGCGTCCGCACGAGGACTCCAGCGCCATCGGCTGGCACCTCGGCCACCAGGCCCACGTCGCCCACTTCATGATCCGCAACCTCACCGCGGCCGAGCCCAGTCCCGACCCGGAACTGGACGGCCTCATGGACTCGGCGAACCCGGAGAAGTTCCGCGGCGCGCTGCCCACGGTCGAACGGCTCACCGTCTTCCGCGACACCGTCGCCGAACGCGTCCACGCCCGTATCGGCGCCATCGCCGCCGGCAAGGTCGGCGCCCCCACCCAACTGACCATCGTCGGGGCCCACTTGCTGACGGCGCTGATCAATCACGAGTACCAGCACGACCAGTGGATCAGCGAGGTCCGTGCCGACGACCTCGGCCACGCGCTGCCGCCCGATCCCGCCTCCGACCGGCTCAGCCGCATCGACGGCTACCTCGTCCTCAACCCCTACGCCTGACCAGAACCCCAGGAGCACCCCATGTCCAGCACCACTACCCTCGACTTCACCGGCCAGAAGGTCATCGTCATCGGCGGCACCAGCGGCATGGGCTACGCCGTCGCCCGCCACGTCCTGGAGGCCGGCGGCACCGCGGTGGTGACCGGCCGCTCGCAGGCGGGCGCCGAGGAGGCGGCGGCCGCACTGTCCATCCACGGCAAGGCCGTCGGCGTCGCAGCCGACCTGACCGACCCCGCGGCCCTCGACCGCCTGCGCGAGACGCTGACCCAGGACCACGCCGACGCCACCCTCCTGGTCAACGCGGCCGGTGTCTTCGCCCCGAAGTCCTTCCTGGAGCACACGGGCGCGGACTACGACCGCTACCAGGCCATCAACCGCGCGTTCTTCTTCATCACCCAGACCGTCGTCAGCAACATGATCGACCGTGGGGCAAAGGGTTCCGTCGTCAACATCGGCTCCATGTGGGCGCACCAGGCCATCGCCGCCACGCCCTCGTCGGCGTACTCGATGGCCAAGGCCGGCCTGCACGCCCTGACCCAGCACCTGGCGATGGAGCTCGCCTCGCACGGCATCCGGGTCAACGCCGTCGCCCCGGCGGTCGTGCGCACCCCGATCTACGAGGAGTTCATCCCCAAGTCGGACGTCGACTCCGCGCTCGACGGCTTCAACGACTTCCACCCCCTCGGCCGCACCGGCACCCCCGACGACATCGCGGCCACCGTGGCCTTCCTCCTGTCGAACCAGACCGACTGGGTCACCGGAGCCGTCTGGGACATCGACGGTGGCGTCATGGCCGGCCGCAACTGACCTTGGCCCGTGCCGCACGCGCTGCCGCGGCCCTGGGCACTGTCCGGTGGTTCATCCGACTGTCGGATTACTGACTCGTTGTTCCCTGCATGGGGCGGGTGATCTGACGAATGCCGAGTGGGGCCGGTTGGAGCCACGCTTGCCGGCGTCGGGGCAGCGTGGCATACCGTGGCGGGATCTAGCTCCACCGGGCGACGTGTCTCGACGTCGACGAGCACAGTTCCGTAGATCCGGCCCTTGCGCTGGGCGTATTCGTCCACACCGACCACGCGGGGTGTCGCGACCGGAGGGTCCGGCAGCGAGGCGATCAGCCTCAGCAGGGTGTTCCGGCTGACCGGTGCCCCGAGGACGTCCTTCATCCGGGCGCCGGCACGGCCCGCGAGCGCGAGACCGACCGAGACCGGAGTCGATCGCAACCGCTCGGTCCGCCGGCCGAACCGGCGGGTAAGCCCGGACACTTGCTCGGCAAAGGTCTTCCGCAGGCAGGACGTCTCCGCACAGACAAACCGACGCACCCGTAACGACACCACGACGAACTTGCCCACTGCTGGCAGATCACGGGGAAACCGCAAGTAGAGCCGTGTATTCGGCTCGACCAGCACCCGCATCCCGGGCAGGCCGCCCGGCTGGCGGTGGTCCGGGCCTCGACCCGGACGTCGGTATCGGTCACCTCGACCGATACCACGGACACACCCTCCACCGAGAAGAACAGCAGTTCATCCAGCTGCGGCCGTAGATCGTTCGCGGGGCAGCACTGTCGGCCACACCACGATCCCGCCGAGCGATTTTCGGTCGACCTTCACCGCCATCGCCCGAAGATCGACAGTCACACTGCGTACGCGACCACAAGAAGTGGACCAGAGCCGTTTTGGGTTCTGGCACAGATCTTGGGGAACGGTCGCGGAGGGTCACCCCGATGCTGATGCGCAGACATCAACAACAACGTCGGCTCGAACTGGGCACACAGCGACCGCGGTCCACACCGGAGGCGGTGCGGACCGCGGGTAGCTTCGGCGGACGGGGCCGGGGATTTCCTCAGTTCAGCTTGATCGCTTCGCTGGGAAGCCGTGGGTGCGGGTGCCGACGATGACGATCAAAGCCGGTACGAGAAGGGCCAGCACGCTCCACGGGAACGAAGTGGCACCAAGCAAGTCGAGCAGGACACCGCCGACGACACCGCCACCTGCCATGGCCACGTTCCACAAGGTGACGAGCATCGCCTGCGCCGTGTCGGCCTGGTCACGGCCGGCCTGCCCGGCAGCCGTCTGCAGGAGCGTCGGCACGCCGCCCCACCCAAGTCCCCACAGCAGCACGGCGAGGTAGACCAGAGCGGGGCTATCGGCCAGGACCGCGAGGATGGCGGCGGCCGCACCGACAAGCAGCGTGCTGGCGATGGTCAGACTGCGCAGCTGGCGGTTGATGAGGGCACCGGTGATCCAGATGCTCAGCAGTGACGCGCCGCCGAAGACCAGCAGTACCAGGTCGGTGCTGTCGGCCATGCGGACGTGGTCGAGGAAGGCTGCGATGTAGGCGTACAGGATGGTGTGGGCGAGGACGAAGACCAACGTCACGAAGAGAACCGGAGCGACACCGGGGACGCGCAGCGCCTGACGCATCGGGGCGCGATGCTCCTGGTGCTGCCCTGGGTAGTCCGGCACGACAGCCATGATCCACACAATCAGGGCGACAGCGAGAGCGCTCATGGCCAGGAAGGCCGTCTGCCAGGTGACCGCCTCGCCCAGGAAGGTGCCTGCGGGGACGCCCAAGGAGAGGGCAACCGGGATGCCGGCCATGGCAATGGCGATGGCCTTGCCCTCAAGGCCGACCGGGACCATGCGGCGGGCGTAGCCCGCCAGTAGGGCCCAGGCCAGGCCGGCGGCCACGCCAGCCAAGAAGCGGGCGACCATGGTGAGGGGGTAGCAGGTCGACAGGGCGGTGACGGTGTTGGCGACGGCGAATCCCGCGATGGCGGTCAGTAGCAGGTGTTTGCGGCGCCAGCCGGCGGTGGCCGCGGTGAGCGGAATGGCGGTGAGCGCGGTGCCGATCGCGTAGATCGTGACGGTCTGTCCCGTGACGGACTCGCTGACGTGCAGGTCGGCGCTCATCTCGGGCAGGAGTCCGGCAGGAAGCGTCTCCGTCAGACTGGTGATGAACACCGCCGTGGCCAACGCGAGCAGGGCCGCCATGGGCAGTTTCTGTTTCTGGCTCTGCGTGCCGGAACCAACGGGCAACTGCTGTGTCGTCATGCCGGTATGCTCAAACCCTCACATAGGTGTGAAGGTCAAGCCGACATGGTGTTAGGTGGAGCACATGCGCATTGGCGAGTTGTCGAAGCGGACGCACACCAGCCGCAGGCTGCTGCGTTACTACGAAGAACAGGGACTCATCGTCGCAGAGCGCTCCCCGAACGGTTACCGCGAATACGACGAGCGCTTTGTCGATCGCGTACTTCAGATCCGGGGGTTGCTCGATGCCGGGCTGCCGACCCGGATCATCAAGCAGATCCTGCCGTGTCTGGACAAGCCACGGGTGATCTACTTCCCCGACGCCACCCCGGAGATGATCGCAACCCTGGAAACCCAGCTGGAGCAGATGAACCAGCGCATCGAGTGCCTGACCCGCAACCGGGACGCGGTGGCTGAGTACTTGGAGTCGGTTCGGGACTACCGCAGCTCCGACGCCGCCTGAACGCCGCACCAGCACCGAGGGTCCGTTTCCTGCCAGCGTTGTCAGTTCTCGGTGCCGGCACAGAGCGGTTGCGGAGGGTGACCGGGGCGTTCGATTGTGAGGCTTCGTGTCGCGTGAGACCGCGTGCGCCCGGCCGCCTGACGGGCGGGAGTAGCGCTCCGTCAGGTACGTGTCCGGTCCCGCCATGAACCGTGTTGGCCGGTGACCGTGCTGGTCATGCAGGCCGACACGACGTTCTGGGATTCGCTCGTGTTCGACGGGATCGACGACGTGGACGTCGAAGCGGTGACCGCCGCCTTCGGCACGGTCGATGTCACGGCCAGAGGCCGGGCGGCCGGCGCTGCATGTCCGGACTGTGGCCGCTTCTCGAAGCGGGTGCACGACTCCTACCAGCGCAGACTGAAGGATCTGCCGCTCGCTGGGCAGCGCGTCGTGATCCATCTCGAGTTTTGATGTCACTGGCTCGCTGGGAGATGGGCGAGATGCGTGTTCGTCGCCAGCGAAGACGGTCGTGGGTCACGGCTGCTGCTGCCAGGGTGTGCTCATGAATACGACACCGGATGGACGGCCTGTCCCTCCCGCGCATGCCGACGAGCGCGCCATGCTGGAAGCATGGCTGGACTTTCACCGTGCGACTCTCGGCCTGAAGTGTTCGGGCCTCAAAGATGATCAATTACGGCTTGCGGCGGCGTCGCCCTCGTCGATGACGCTGCTCGGTCTCGTTCAGCACATGGCTGAGGTGGAGCGCAACTGGTTCCAGCGTGTATTCGCAGGTCAGGACTTGCCTCCTGTCTTCGGGGAGAACAACGTCGACGGCTTTGCCCTTCAGCCGGAACGCGGGCTCGACGAGGCGATGGCTGCGTGGCGAGCGCAGGTCGCTCGAGGCCGTGAGCTGATCGCTGAAGCATCGCTGGACGACTCCGGCCAGCTGTCCCAGCAGGAAGCGGTGCACGTCGGTGATCAGGGAGTCTCCCTGCGCTGGATCATGGTGCACATGATCGAGGAATACGCACGTCACAACGGTCATGCCGACCTCATCCGCGAGCAGATCGACGGAACTACCGGCGCATGAGACGTGCTTGCGCGGTCGGAAGGACCTCGCAAGCATCCGGCTCGCCTTCTCAGCCAGTGGCAGCCTGCTCGGCCAGGGCCTTGGTGTGGGCCAGGCGGTAGGACTCGGTGCCGGAGGTCGCGACCGGTCTGGATGATCGCGCCGTTGAAGGTGACGCCACTGATGTCGAGCAGGCCGGGACGCTGGCGTCGACGCCCTCGGCTATGCGCTTGTTCAGGTCGTCGATCTCGCCGGTCAGGTGCTGGATGCGGTGTGCTAGGAGTTTCAGGACGTGCCGGGCGGTGCCCACCGGCCCTGTGGCCTCCGTGTTGTCCAGCTCGGCGCACCGCTTTAACAGGTGCGGGTTGCTCAGCCCGGCCATCGACTCGCGCAGGGCGGCGTCGGCCGAGACCAGGACACTCTTGAGCTGGTTGATGGCCTGGGTCCTGGACTTGATCGCCGACCCCTTCGCCAACTTGAGCAGCCGCAGCATCTCGACCGGGCCGTCGCTCGCCTTCGCGGTGGCGGTCGCGCGTCCGGATAGCACAGCGCGGGCGGCTGGCTCGGCATCGATGGCGTCGGTCTTGCCACGACGCCGACGTGCGGCCTTGTCGGGCTGGCTGACCTCGGTCACCTTGATGCCCTCGGCGCGCAGGTGACGGGCCAGAGCGGCGCCGTAAGAGCCGGTGCACTCCGCTCCGCCCGCCGCAGGATTCCGAAGGAGCGTGCCCAGGCCGTGAGTTGGCGATAGCCCTCAGCGGTGGCCGGGAAGGTACGGCCGTCCAGGGCGACGCCGAGGACCGTGACGACGGCCGCCGCGTGGATGTCTTTGTGGGTGTCGACACCGAGCAGGACCTCCTCCGCGGCGTCGGCCGGGACGTGGCCGTGGGCAGCGGGCTGGGTGATGGTGGGCGCGGTCGCCAATCTCCTGATCGCCTCGGAACCGGTGGGGCCGGCGCCGGGCCAGGGGGGGGCAAGACTGTGACGGTGCCTGTTGCGAAGGCCCCTATGTCTGGCCGCCTCTCGCCCGGGAACGGCGGCCGACGGAGTGCGCACTCTGTCCGGCGATCGGGACCACGTCGGCCAAGGCTCGTGCGCTGTCGCGGGCTGGATCGCCACGAAGACCGGGCGGCCACGTTCGCGTCCAGGCCTTCAGGGCCGGCTGGCGGACTGACCTTGTGAACCGTCCGAAGGAAGCGACGCCACGGCACGAGCGATCTCCTGCCGGAGCCGGTCCATACCGAAGTCGCCGCCGAGCACCATGCGCCGCAGCTGCGGCATGGCGACGCTCCAGCTCGCCAGCGCGAGAGTGAAGAACACGCGCGTACGGGCGTCGGCGTCCGGTTCACCGGCCTGCGCGGCGGTCACCTTGTCGCCGTAGTGCCGAGTGCGCTCCTCCTCCGCGGGGACCGGTCCGTCGCCGATCTCCAACGCCTCCCACATCACCAGGCGAAGGGCCTCGGGGTGGGCTCGGTGGTACTCGAAGAGCCGTTCGGCATAGCCGGGCAGGTCCTCCGACGGGGGGACGGCCTCGGCCAGTTCGGCGAGGCGACGCTCCAGGACGATGGCGAAGAGCTTGTTCTTGTCGCCGAAGTAGTCATAGATCGCACGCTTGTTGGCCTTGGCCGCGGTGGCGATGCGGTCGACGCGGGCGCCCGCGACACCGTGCGCCGCGAACTCGGCGGTCGCCGCCGTGATGATGCGCTCTTTCGTCGCCGCGGAGTCATATGCCATGCGCCCATGGTAACGAACCAGTTCGTTTGACCCTCGCAAGGTGCCGTGCCACGCTGGTCCAGGAAATCGAACCAACTAGTTCGTTCGAGCGTGACGCGGACGGAACGTCGTCGAAAGGAGTGCTCGGCCGCATGTCCCGTACCACACCACCCGCGGCTCCCGCGCCAGCGGCCCTCGGCCGCGGGCTCCCCCTCGTCATGGCGCTGGCCTGCGGTGTCACCGTGGCCAACGCCTACTTCCCGCAGGCCATCACGCCTCTCATCGCCCGGGGTCTCGACGTCTCCGACGGCACGGCCACCACCCTCGCGACCCTGACCCAGCTCGGCTACGCCGTCGGGATCTTCCTGCTCGTCCCCCTCGGGGACCGCCTCCCCCGGCGGCCCCTGGTCACCGTGCTGCTCGCGGTGACCAGCCTGGCGCTGCTGACCGCGGGACTCGCCCCTGGGACCGGTCTGCTGCTCGCCGCCGGGACGCTGGTCGGCCTGGCCACCGTGGTGCCGCAGATCCTCCTTCCCATGGCGGCCGGGCTCGTCGAACCCGAGCGGCGCGGCAGCGTGATCGGCACGCTGCAGGCCGGGCTGATCGGCGGCATCCTGCTGGCCCGCGCCTTCGGCGGTGTTCTCGGCGAGCACCTGGGCTGGCGGGCCCCGTATCTGGTCGCCGCCGTGCTCACCGCACTGCTCGCCGTAGTGCTCGGCGCCGCGCTGCCCACGACCGTCCCCGCCGTCCGCGACGGCTATCCGGCACTCCTGGCGGACACCCTGCGCATGCTGCGTACGGAGAAGGAACTGCGCCGGTCCGTGCTCTTCCAGGTCACCGTCTTCGGAGGGTTCAGCGCCGCCTGGACCGCGGTCGCGCTGTTGGTCACCGGACCGCGCTACGGCATGGGCACGCAGGCCGTGGGCGTGCTCGCCCTGGTCGGCGCGGGCAGCATGTTCCTGGCCCCCTCCGCCGGGAAGTGGGTGGACCGCTACGGCGCCGACCGCGTCAACCTGTGGTGTGTCGGGGCCGGGCTCGCCGCGGCGGGCGTGCTGGTGGCCGGCTCGCTCGGCGGTGTCGCCGGGATCGTGGCTCTGGCCGCCGGACTGCTGCTGATCGACGTGGCGGTGCAGTGCGGACAGGTCGCCAACCAGGCCCGGATCTTCGCCCTGCGCCCGGAGATTCACAGCCGGCTCAACACGGGCTACATGACCTGCTCGTTCCTCGGCGCGAGCGCCGGGTCCTGGCTCGGCACCCGCGCCTATACGCACTTCGGCTGGTGGGCGGTCTGCGCGCTCATCGCACTCGCCGTGGCGTCGGCCGTCGTGACGTACATGGTCGGGGGCGGCGGGCGCTGTATCGCCGGAACCGGTGAGGAGAACGCCATCAAGTCGGCGGCGCCGGCCCGGTCCCGGTGAGCGACGTGGCCGGCCCACGTCAGCCCCCTCCATCCGTAGGACTCCTTTGTCCATCACCGCATCCCCCTCGAAGGACCCAAAGGACCCATCATGTCCATCCCCGTCATGCCGTCGGCTGTCCTCCAGTTCTTCCAGGCATCGCAGCACCGCGACGCCGACGCCTGGAGCGGCGCCTTCGCCGAGGACGCGCTCTTCCACGACCCGGTCGGCACGCCGCCCCTCGAAGGCCGCGCGGCCGTCCACGACCTCGTCGTCTCCGTCATCACGGGCTTCAGCCCCTTCCTCGGGCTGACTCCCACCGAGGCACACATGGCCGGTGACAGCGTCGCCGTCGCCTGGCGCGGTGCCGCGATCACCCGGGACCGCAGGCCGGTCGACTGGTCGGGCATCAGCGTCTTCGAACTCGACGACACCGGCCGCATCCGCGAGGCCAGGGCCTACTTCGACCGCGCCGCCTTCCAGGCCCAGGTCGACGGCCGCTGACCTGCGCACGGCTGGAAGCCCCTTCCCCACCACATCCAAGGACACCCGATGAACGACATCTCCCCCACCCCGCTCGCCGGCCGCACCGCACTGGTCACCGGAGGCTCCGGCGGCATCGGAACGGCCGTCGCCCTGCGTCTCGCGGACGCCGGAGCCCGTGTCGCTCTCGTCTACGGCAGCCACGGCGAGGACGCCGAGAACACCGCCACGCGGATCAACTCGCTCCACGGCTCCGGCCGGGCGCTCACCCTCCAGGCAGACCTGTCCGAGGCGACGGCCGCCGCCGAGCTGGTCGACCGGACCTCCCGCGCACTGGGCCCCGTCGACCTCCTCGTCGCGGGAGCGGGCATCGGAAGGCAGCTGGCCTGGGCCGACATCGACGTCGATACCTGGGACGCCACCATGGCCGTCAACGTGCGCGCACCCTTCCTCATGGCTCAGGCCGCCCTTCCCGGCATGGTCGACCGCGGCTGGGGCCGGATCCTGTTCGTCTCGTCGATCGCGGCCCTCAACGGCGGCATCATCGGCCCGCACTACGCGGCCAGCAAGGCTGCCCTGCACGGGCTGACCCATTCCCTGGCGGCCGGTGTCGCCGCCGTCGGCGTCACGGTCAACGCCCTTGCTCCGGCCCTCGTCGGAGGAACCCGGATCCTGCCCGCCGATGCCGGTAAGGACGGGAAACTGCCCGCGCCCATCCCGGTCGGACGCCTCGGCACGCCCGACGAGGTCGCCGCCATGGCCGTCTCCATGGTCACCAACGGCTACCTGACCAACAAGGTGATCACGCTCGACGGCGGCTTGTACCCCCGCTGAGCCCAGGGCGCCTCCGTCGCGGACCACTGTCCCCACACTTCGAACGATCGTATGCCGATCGGCGGCCGACGATCCGCTCTACGGGCGGCAGGCGTACTCGACGCACACCGGGCCGACCGCGGGCCGGAACATCGCGGACAACCACCTGTCCGTCGAGGTCGGCGGGCGGGACAGCGTACGGCGTCGCATCCATCCGCTGGGAGCGGGCGACGGTGACGGCTGGGCTGGGCCGCCTCCTGGCACCGGCCGGTCTTCACCGCGGGCCCGCCCACGGTGCCGGGACTGCGGGTGGAGAGCGGCACGGTCGCGAGGGACCCGTACGAACTGCGCGTCCACCGGGTGATCGGCGCACCGGCCAACTCCCGTGTCACTCAGATGGGTTGGGTCACCGGCCCCGACGACGCCGTCGTCTCGGCACTGCACGGTCTGCACGGCTGGGACGACGACTTCGATTCGCCGCGCGCCCCGCAGGACACTGCCTACCCCAGTGGGCCGAAACGCCCCGGCACGCCGGGGAACCACCGCGCAGGCCAGCCCGGCCGCCCTGACCGCCGAGCCAGTCCCGCTGCAGGAGACGGTCACCGAACTCGCCGTGGAGACCGACCGAGTGCGGTTGACCTGGGCGCTGGACGGGGCCCGATCGGTGATCGGGTTCGGACCGGTGCCGTGTCCTTGCTGGGGTGATGGGCCCTGAACTGTGGGGACGTCGCTTCAGCGATGCCGCTCGACGGCGCCCGCGTCAGGGCTGACAGCCAGGTCGGGCTCGGGTTCGGGCTGGGCTACGGCTCGGCGTTGGCTGCTTGACGGCGGGCTTTGGCGGGCTCGGCCAGGAGGAGGGTCGGCGGCGGGGTCCGCCGGTCCGGGCGGGACGCCGCGGCGAGCCTGAGCGTGGCGGGAGTCCTGGCCGGCCGCCTTGTCCGGTTGCGGCTGGGCGGTGTCCTTGCCCGCGGTGGCGGAATGGGGGGTGGACCGGGCGTACCAGCTGGCGAGGATCCGTAGTTTCTCGAGGTCGTCGTCGGTCTTGCCGGCGTAGACGAAGAGGATCTGGTCGGGGTCGCCCGGCAGGGAGAGGGCCTCGTAAGTGATGTCGAGGCGGCCGACGACGGGGTGGTCGAACCGTTTGGTGCCCCAGGTGCGTTCGACGACGGTCCGCTCGGCCCACCAGGTGCGGAACTCGGGGGACACCGAGCGCAGTTCGGCGACGAATGCGGCGATCTGCGGGTCGTCGGGGTTGCGTCCGGCCTCGGCGCGCAGGACGCCGACGACCTCGGAGGTGACCTGCGCCCAGTCGAGGTAGAGGGAGCGGGCGGCGGGGTCGAGGAGCATCCAGCGCAGCAGGTTGCGCTCGTCGGCCGGGCGGTGGTTGAACGGGGTGAACAGGGCGTCGAGGAGGTCGTTCGAGGCCAGGACCTCGTTGCGGCGGCCGAGGACGAAGGCGGGCTGGTCGTGCAGCCCGTTCAGCATGCGCAGCAGAGCGGGCCGCACCTGCTGGGGCGGCGCCGCCTCCGCGGACCGGCGGGGCTGGGGGCGCAGCAGGTCGCGCAGGTACTGGGTCTCGGCCTGGGTGAGTTGCAGGGCCTCGGCGATGGAGAGGATGACGCCTTCGGAGGCGCTGGTGAGCCGTCCCTGCTCGAGGCGGGTGTAGTAGTCCACGCTGACGCCGGCGAGCTGCGCGACCTCTTCGCGGCGCAGGCCGGGTACCCGCCGGCCCGGGTAGTTCGCCAGGCCGACCTGGGAGGGGCGGACCGCGTCGCGCCGGGTGCGCAGGAACTTCTTGATCTCCTCGGCATTGTTCGCCATGAGGATCAGTGTTCCCCGGCATGCGGCGGGGTTCCACCGACGTGGGGGGGGAAGGTTTTTCCCAGGCAGCAGTGGCCCCCGTTCATGGCTTGGCGTGCTGCTTTGCGGCGTGCATGAATGGTGGGGCGGCCATCGCAGTGACCTTCAGAAGGTCCGCGGCCCCCTGCCGTGTGCGTGGCACCGGCCGGGGCGGGCGCCGCTTTTCCCCGTACGCAGCACCCCGTGTCGGCGTCACTCGTTGTCGGTCGCCGTGGGAGGGGTGCGCCCGATCTGAGGAAGATCCGCATCGTGACTGCTTCGCAGAAGGTCTGGTTCATCACCGGCTGCTCGACCGGCTTCGGCCGTGCCCTGGCCCAGGAGGTCCTCGCCGCCGGCCACCAGGCGGTCGTCACCGCCCGCAACGTCGCTCAGGTCAGGGAGGCCGTCGAGGCTGGGGAGAAGCACTTCGGCGGCATCGATGTGCTGGTCAACAACGCCGGTATCGGCTACTTCGCCGCCGTGGAGGAGAGCACCGACGACGAGATCCGCCGGATCTTCGACATCAACGTCTTCGGCCTGTCCGACGTCACCCGGGCCGTCCTGCCTGGCATGCGCGCGCGTCGCTCGGGCACGATCGTGAACTTCTCCTCCATCGGAGGACTGCGCGCCTTCCCGGCCGTCGGCTACTACGCCGCCACCAAGTTCGCCGTCGAGGGCCTGACCGACGCCCTGCGCCAGGAGGTCGCCCCGCTGGGTATCACCACGCTGCTGGTCGAGCCCGGCCCGTTCCGCACCGACTGGGCCGGCCGTTCCGCCAGCGAGACGCTGCCCGAGCGGGAGATCGCCGACTACGCGGACACGGTCGGCGCGCAGCGTGCCGCGTTCCGCGCGGACACCGGCAAGGAGCCCGGCGACCCTCACGCCGCCGCCCGGGCGATCATCGCCGCCCTCTGCGCCGACACCCACCCGCAGCGCCTGCTGCTGGGCGCCCCGGCGTACGGCATGGCGATCGAGCAGCTGGAGTCGATGCTCGCCGAGATCCGCGCGAACGAGGCGCTGACGAAGTCGGCCGACTTCGACGCCCCGGCCGCCTGACCGTGCGTCAGGCGCCGTCGGCCGGTGACGACGCCGTATTACGGCCTGTCACCGGCCGGCGTGGCCCGGCGGTCGCGCTGCGCGATCACGGACGCCGATGTGGACGTCTACGCACGCGCCTTCCAGGCTCCCGGCGCCATGCGCGCCCTGTGCGAGGTCTACCGGGAACTCGACCACGACGCCCAGATCCACCGCGACGCCGTCGCCTCCGACGGCAAGCTCACCGTCCCCGTGCTCGCCTCCGGTGGCGCCACCCAGGCACTGGCCGCCAACTACCAGGGCATGTGCGAGGAGATCGCCCACCATGTCACCGGCCACCTCGTCGAGGACGCCGGCCACTGGGTGCCCGAGGAGAACCCGGAGGGGTTCCTGCGCGTGTTCCTCGACTTCGACCACCGCGCTCGCACCGCCTGAACAGCGTTACGCGTAAGGAGAGAGCCACCACCATGGCAGACAGCCACGACAACCACCTCCGCGGCCGCGTCAGCGTCATCACCGGCGCCTCCTCCGGCATCGGCGCGGCCACCGCCCGGGCTCTGGCCGCCCGTGGTGCCCGTGTCGTCCTCGCCGCCCGCAACGCGGACAGGCTCGACACCCTGGCCACCGAGATCCGCGACACCGACGGCACCGTGACCGCCCGCAGCACCGACGTCACCCGCCTGGACGACGTCGAGGGCCTGATGGACTTCGCCGCCAACGAGTACGGCCCCGTCGACCACCTGGTCAACAACGCCGGCCTGATGCTCTTCTCCAAGTGGTCCGACCGTGCCGTCGACGACTGGGACAAGATGATCGACACCAATCTCCGCGGCTACCTGCACGCCATCAGCGCCGTCCTGCCCTCCATGATCGCCCGCCGGTCCGGCCACATCCTCAACCTCGGCTCGGTGGCCGGTATCCGCGTCGGCGGCGCCAGTGGTGTCTACAGCGCCACCAAGTTCTTCATCCGCGGCATCACCGACAGCCTCCGCCAGGAAGTCGGCGTCACGCACGGCATCCAGGTATCCATGATCAGCCCCGGCGTCATCGACACCGGCTGGGCCGACAAGGTCTCCAACTCCGAGGGCAAGCAGATCGCCCAGGGCCTCAATGAGGGCGCCATCCACCCCGACCGGGTGGCCGGCGCCGTCGTCCACGCTCTCGACCAACCCTCCGACGTCACCGTCAACGACATCGTCATCCACCCCACCCGCCAGGACTGGTGAACCCGCCCCCAGCCCTCGCACAGACCCCGACGCGGCCGGCCACCGGCAGCACCGCACGACCGCCGCGCATGGAAAAGGAGCACCTCATGAGCAGCCCCGCCTCCCCCCGCCCGCTCGCCCTGGTGACCGGGGCCTCCGCGGGCATCGGCCACGAACTCGCCAAGCTGTTCGTCATCAACGGCTTCGACCTGATCGCCACCGGCCGCAGCGAGCACACCGACCAGGCAGCGGCCGACCTCGCACGGCACGGCGTCCACGTCACCCCCGTACGCGCCGACCTCTCCCACAGCGAGGGCGTCGAGACGGTGTGGCGGGCGGTGGAGCAGGCCGGACGGCCGCTGGAGGCCGCGGTCCTCAACGCCGGCCGCAGCATCGGCGGCGCCTTCCTCGACACCGACCTCGACGACGAACTCTCCCTCATCCAGCTGAACGTGGCCTCCGTCGTCCACCTGGCCAAGCACGTCGCCCGGCACATGGCCGGCAACGGCCGCGGCCGCATCCTGATCACCTCGTCTCTGTCGGCGACCCTGCCCACCCCTTACGAGACCGTCTACGGGCCCTCCCGCGCCTTCACCCGTATGTTCGCCCTCGGGCTGCGCGAGGAACTCAAGGAGCACGGCGTCTCCGTCACGTGCCTCATGCCCGGTGCCACCGACAGCGACTTCCACTCCCGCGCCGGCATGAACAACACCGCCTTCGGACCCGGCATGAAGAAGAACAGCCGCAAGGAAGTCGCCCGCCAGGGCTTCCTCGCCCTGATGCACGGGCGCGCCGAGGTCGTCGGAGGCGACGCGGCCACCAAGCGCACCGCCATCGAACACCGTTTCCTGCCCGAGACGTACAAGGCCGCCCGTCACGCCACCAAGGCCAAGCCGCGCCCCGAGCAGTAGGGCGACCACGGCAGCCCGTGGCCCGAAGTGCCCCGGGCTGCGTGCGGCATCCTCCCGCTTCAGGGACCGGCACACCTGGTCGCGGCTGAGCCACCCCGGCCCCGAAACCCCAGGCCCCGGGCGCCGCGCGCGCGGCCGGAGGCGGTCCGTTGCCGCGCGCCGTCGTCAAGAGCTTCGGCCCCAGTGCTGCACGATCGGCGCCCGGGCCTGGGGCTCGATCAGCGCGGCGTTCGCCGCGGCGATGGTGTCGGCGCGCAGGTAGTACTGGTCGACGTGGACGAGCCGTGCCCGGGTGAGCGCCTCGAGGTTCGGGTTGATGACCGGGGCCATGCCGATGTTGCACGCCTCGCTCACGAGCAGGGCGACGACCGAGGTGGTGAGGTCCTTCATACGGGCCCTGCCGTCGCCCCCTCCGGCAGGCCCGCGTTCGCGTGCACCGCCTTGCGCCGGTGCGGCGGCACCAGCTTGTCGTCGATCTCGCGCGGCAGCAGCGGATTCTCACTCACCTTCCGTCGCGACAGGGCCGGGAGCCGCCGCACCCCGGTCAAAATGCGCATCCCGCCGGCCACCGCGCCGAGCGCCGAGGTCTCACCCAGCAACGACAGGAACGTCGCAAGGCACCGGGATGCCCTCATAGCGCAGCTACTGGGGCATTTCAGCGACGCGCCGAACGTGCGTGCCGCGCTACGCGAAGCCCAGATCACAACTCCAGACAGACCCTGGCCAAGTTCGCGGTCGCGAGGCATCGCACGGCCTCGTCGGCGCCCCCGGCTCGGGAGCTATCTCACGGGCGGGGCCTGCCCTGCTCCACAGCGTTGACGAACGATCGCGCGCTCATGGCCATGCTCGGCACGTTCTCCTGCATCAGCCGCATCCGGTGGGGGGCGTCATGGAACCTGGGGTCGAGCTGAAACTCGGCCGCCAGCGAGAACCAGGTCACCGGTATGGCGCCGGCCTGGACCATGCGCTGCACCGCGGTCTGGTGGGCCTCGACCGTCAAGCTCGCGGAAGCGTCCACCGCCACATGCACCCGGTAGCCCTCGCGCAGACCGCCGAGCACGGTCTGCAGGACGCAGCCGTCGGTGGCGATACCGCCGATCACCAGGTTCTCCCGGCCCTCGGCGCGGACCGCCGCGGCGAACGGCTCGTACAGGAAGGCGTTGAAGTCGGTGGTGCGCTCGATGACGGGCTCGTCACCGATGACCTCGAGCAGCTCCGGGTAGAGCGGCCCGGACGGCTTGCTGGGCAGGCCGTTGGTGACAACCAGACCGCTCTCGTACCACTTCGCCGTCTTGGCCAGGCCGGTGGCGCTGCGGATGTGCGACGCCAGGTCGTGGGAGCCGAGGAGGTTCGCGAAACCGACGGCGTAGTCGACGAGAACGATGGTGGTGTTTGCGGGGCTCAGGGGTTCGGGGGTCATGACGGGACCTTCCCTCCATGCGTTAGTGACCGTGTGGTTACTAACGACAGTAAGCGCGAGCGTCGATAATGTCCAGCCGGTCACTAACGGATGCCGAACCTACCCACGTCAGAGGCGGCTGCGTCGATGATCGATCCTGCTTGTTGGCGCCTGATTGGGCCGTGGACAGTGACCGTATGTACACTTACTGCATGAGTGGATCACCAGAGGCCGCCAAGAAGCGCACCAGGGAACCGGAGGTACGCAGGGCGGCCATCCTGGAGGCGGCGCGTGACGCGTTCGCCGAGCGGGGCTTCGCCAGGACGACCATCCGAGACATCGCGCGCCGGGCCGGGGTGACGCACGGGCTCGTGATCCGTCACTTCGGGTCCAAGGAGCAGTTGTTCCTCGCCGCGGTCCCCAGTTCCCGGAATCTGATGGCCGAGGTGGCCGGCGATCCCAACTCGCTGCCCACACGCGTCGCCCGCTCCTATGTCCGCCGCATGTCGGAGAGCGGGGGCAGCGACCCATTCATCGCTCTGATCCGCGCGGCTGCCTCCGAGGAGGACGCGGCCAAGCGGCTGTTCGCCGCGATGCAGGACGAGAGCCTGGAGATGTACCGGCGGGTGATTCCGGGCCCGGCACTCGAAGAACGGGTCAGCTCCGTGGGCGCGTACCTGATCGGGGTTACCTTTTCGCGCTACGTCCTCAGAAGCGGCCCGCTGGCCGAGATGGCGGACGACGAACTCGTCCGCCATCTCGGCCCCAACATCCGTGCCATCCTGTTTGGTTGACACCTCGTCAACGCGACGTTCGGACGTTCCACCGTGCGCGCCCCGGTCGGGTACGCGGGCCGCACGTCGTGGGCACCGCCGGGTCAGGACGTTTTTCAGCTGACGGGGGCGGGCGGGTGCCACTGCTGTCCACCTCAAGCGCCTCTGGGGTCACCGGGCGCAGCGCCTGCGCGCGGTGATCGTCGATCAGCAGGTTCCGCACACGTGCTCGCGCCAGCGGCGGAAGGTCGAAGGCGTCCGGCAGGCTCACCGAGCGCAGGACGTGCCGTTGCCCGTCTTCCCCGGCCACCGGGGTGGACGGGGCCGCGGCGTCAGGCCGTTCCCATCGTGCGAGGCGCGGTGTCCAACGGGCAATCAGATTGCGCAAAGAACCTCTGGGCCGCCCGCGGCGGCCCGTCCGCCGCGCACCAGGGCTGAGGTGTGGCCTGGGGCGGGAACCGACTCAGCCACCTTGTCCGAAGCTGCTCGGAGAGTGGCTGAGGTCCGACAAGCGGAGATGAGCGTGCCGGACGGGACGCTCAGCAGCGTCCCAATCACCTGTCCGTCCCGGTCCTGGGCGACCAGGGGCAGGCAGCGCGCCGCCGTCGATCGGAGGCTTCCTGCCGACGCCGCCCGCACGAGCAGCTCGATCAGGTCGGCGCCCGCGAGGCCGTCCAGCAGCCACATCACGCACTTGTCCGGGACACAGGCGTTGTTCCAGGTGGGGAGGGGGTGGGTCGTCCCGGACAGGACGAGGGGCGTGTCGCCGCAGCGACGCCTGGCGGGGCACGCGTTCCGGTGGGACCCGAACGATTTCGCGGACAAACGCTGGCGGCCTCAGGGCATCACCCAGGACTACGACGGGGACGGCGCGAGCCCCGCGAAGACCTTGCTCGTGTCGTGGTACGCCCGTGGCAGCGCGCGTGACCAGGGCGCCAGGCTCACCGTCGTCAACTGGTCGCAGACCGGTGCGATCACCTACCGTCACGTGCTGCTGGTCGAGCCGTTCTCGGAACGAGACGACCAGGATGAGCTGCGGGACGCTATCGGCGCGACGGACATCCACGCTGGTGGCATCGCCTGGTACGGCGACCACCTGTACGTCGCCGACAGCGGCTACCTGGCGGCGGGCAGTATGAGGGTGGGGATCAGGGTCTTCGACCTGCGGAGGTTCTTCAAGGTCGCCCGGGGGCGCGGTATCGGGCGGCAGCCGGACGGGAGGACGTTCCACGCTCACGGTTACGAGTACGTCCTGCCGCAGATCTACGGCTACAACTGGAGCGGCAGTGCGCGGGACCTCACCTTCTCCCAGGTGTCCGTCGACCGGACGGCCAGCGGTCCCGGCCTGCTCGTCAGCGAGTACGCCACGGACGGCCGCCCCCGGCTCGTCCGCTGGCCCTTCCGGACGGCGGGCGGTCTGCGGGCGCAGGCGGAGTGGGCCGCCGCGGTGCCGCAGGGCGTGCGCACACAGGGCGCGGTCAAGGTGGGCTCCACGTATTACCTGACGACCAGCAACGGGTCTCGCAGGCCCGGCGCGCTGCGGGACGCCGCCGGCGCGGCTCCCCGGCACAGGTCCCGGCTGAACATCGGCTGTGAGGATTTGATTTACGACGGCAGCGGTTCCGGGGCGTTGTGGACACTCGGGGAGTACGCGAACGACGTGGGTGCAGACGACCCCAGGGCGCCCTTCAGCCGGTACGTGTACGCCGTGCGGCCCTAGGCACCGTCCGGCGGATCACGTGACTGGGAACCGGAAGCCCATCCTGACTGCACCGGTTGGCACGACAGCCCTTCAGTTCTTACGGATGCGGTGGGCCTTGGCAATGAGTCTCCGAGGCAGCCTCGGCCCTGCACATGCGTAGTCGATCAGCAGGTTCCGGTAGGTGGTGTCCGTGATCTCAGGCGCCAGAGTGATCAGGGCCCTCAGGTCGTCGGACGAGCCGGCAAGGCGTGTGCGGTAGGCGGCGCTCGCCGCGCGCAGGGTGACTTCGTGAGGTTCGTATTCCAGGCCCTGTTCAACGAGGTTCGCGGCTGCGGCGAAGTCGCCCTGCTCGGCACGCACGTCCGCTAGGTCCAGGTAGAGGGACCAGTTGGCGGAGTCCAGGAGCAGGGCGCATTCGAAGGCCGCAGCAGCCTGATCCAGGTCTCCCATCACACGCCAGGTGGCCGCTCGTGCGACTGCCGTCCACATGACCCGATCGACGGCATCGGCGCGGTCGCACAGCGCGAAGGACAGTTCGTACCGGCCGCAGGCCCGGGGCAGCCGGGCCATGGCGGCCAGCGACTCCGGCACGGGATCCCGTTCGGACACCACGTCGAGGGCATGGAACCAGGGCGCGAACCGCTCCCGCATCGCGTCGGTGTCCAGGTCGTGGCCGTAGTCCAACGTCCGCAGACACGCCTCGGCCAGCGCCGCAGCACTCACCGCGCCGAGAAAGCGCGCATCGCCGAACCAGGGGGCAGCACCCCATGCCACGTTGGGCCGCACACCCGTGACCGACCCAAGGGCCATCACCGCGTTGTCCATGTCCCCTTCAAGGAACAAGAAGTACGCCTGCGCCAGCACAGCGCTCAAGGAGCCGTCCTCTTCGAGACTCTCCTTCAGTTCCGAGCGCCGGTCCTGCCACAACTCGGCGAGGGCCGCATAGGGCTCCGGAGCCGCCGGTGCCGAGGCTATTGCCCCCACCAAAAGCTCCACGGCGCCCACCGGGCTTCCGCCGCAGTGCGCCATCACACCAGCGAGACTGACTCCCGCCGCCACTGACTGATCAGACATCGCCAGAGAATACCCGTGGCCACATGTTCTGTGAGCCATTCCGCACGGACGGCGGTATCGGCCTTCCGTGCGCTCGCCGAGGAGTACGCCATCGCCCGCCGCCTGGCCGACGTGGCCCTGCCCGAGGAAGAGGCCGACGCGCTGGCGCACCTGCTGGCAGGGTGCGGGGTGCCAGTCCGCATCGTCTGACCCTAGCTCTTCTTCCTGGTCAAACGTGGCGAATGAGGCCGACCGAAGCAGTGTGGTTGTCACCGACGAGGCACGCGGCCTGTCACATCTGCTCATTCAGCAGCCTTTGTGTCACCGGTCCCGCGACCAGCGGCTGGAGGGGTGCGCAGCCGTAGACGTTCTCCCTGAGGCCCGAACATGATCAGATACTCGACCGGTCCGGTGGATCCGGCGTTTGCGACTCCGTGAGGGATGCGGGTGTCGAACTCGACGACGTCCCCGGCAGTCAGGACGTAGGTCCTGGTCGCCGAGTGCGATCCACAACCGCCCGTACAGGACGCACAGCCACTCGTAGCCCTCGTGGGACACCTGCCGGGGCCGCCCAGGCGGCTCCGCGACGGCAGGCAGCACGTGCTTGTGGGCGTGCAGGCCGCCGACGTACTGGGTCAGCGGCAACACCGCCTTGTCATCGCCGAAGCTGTGCGGCGCCGCGCTGCGGGACTCGGCCGCAGGGGCGGGTGCGGTGCCGACCAGCTCGTCCAGGGCGACTCCGTATTCCTCCGCCAGTCGCAGCACCACCTCCAGGGTGGGCTTGCGCCGGCCGGTCTCGATCCGCGACAGCGTGCTGGGCGAGATGCCGGTCGCGCAGCTGACAGCGGCGAGTGTGACGCCGCGGCGTTCGCGCACGACCCGCAGCCGCGGCCCCATCGCCGCCAGCGTCTGGGTCACGTCGTCACCTGCCATCGTCCCCGTTCCTTCCCGCCATGCCGCTTCACCGCCCTGTCCTGCAACCTTGCCAGAATGGCAACGCTGATCGCGCCGAGTGGCCGCAGCGCCGCATGATCGATGGATTCCCGCCGGCCGCCCACGAACCGAGGAGAAGTCCCCCATGCGGTCCGAGCCGACTGCCGCACTCCGCCACCGCACCGTCCAGGCCCCAGCCGGGCGCCTGCACCTGGTGGAGCAGGGCACCGGCCCGTTGGTCCTGCTCGTGCACGGCTTCCCCGAGTCCTGGTACTCCTGGCGCCACCAGCTCCCGGCCCTCGCCGCGGCCGGGTACCGGGCAGTGGCGATCGACGTGCGCGGCTACGGCCGCTCCTCCAAGCCCGCCGCCACCGACGCCTACCGAATGCTCGACCTGGTGGAGGACAACGTCGCCGTCGTGCGCGCCCTCGGCGAGGAGAGCGCGGTGATCGTCGGCCACGACTGGGGCTCCAACATCGCCGCCGCCTCCGCCCTGCTCCACCCCGGAGTCTTCCGCGCGGTCGGCTTGCTGAGCGTCCCGTACGCGCCGCCCGGCGGCCCCCGCCCCACCGACATCTTCGGCCAGATGGGCGGCCCCGAGCAGGAGTTCTACGTCTCCTACTTCCAGGAGCCCGGCCGTGCCGAGGCGGAGATCGAGCCCGACGTCCGGGGCTGGCTCGCTGGCTTCTACGCGGCCCTGTCCGCCGACACCATGCCCGCCGAGGGCGAGCCCGACCCGCACTTCGTCGCCTACGGCGGCCGACTGCGCGACCGTTTCCCCGCCGGCCCGCTCCCGGCATGGTTGAGCGAGGAGGACCTCGAAATCTGCGCCGCGGAGTTCGAGCGCACCGGCCTGACCGGCGCCCTCAACCGCTACCGCAACATGGACCGCGACTGGGAAGACCTCGCCCCGCACCGCGGAGCCCCGATCAAGCAGC
Source organism: Streptomyces sp. A012304 (assembly GCF_026008495.1). Taxonomy (GTDB): domain Bacteria; phylum Actinomycetota; class Actinomycetes; order Streptomycetales; family Streptomycetaceae; genus Streptomyces. The sequence continues at coordinate 205,485 of NZ_BQUN01000182.1, read as the reverse complement.
CATCCCTGTTCATCGGCGGCGCCCTGGACGCCTCCACCACCTGGATGTCCGACGCCATCCACGCCTTCCCCACCACCCTCCCCCGCCTGTCGGCCTCCCACCTCCTGGAAGGCTGCGGCCACTGGATCCAGCAGGAACGCCCCGACGAGGTCAACAGCCTGCTGACCGACTGGCTCGCCACGATTCAGAGCTGAACCAGGCCGAGTCACGCAGGAGGCCGGCCAGGGCGGCGCCGTCGCCATGCGGGAAGAGGCGAACCCAGTCCTGCCCGGCGAGGGTCTTGGTCAGGTGCGGGTCGTGGTGGAGACGATCAGCGGGACGCCCAGGCGTACGGCGTCGATGACGAGCCCGGACTCCTTGCCGGCCCCGGGCCGGCGGGCCACGAGCGTGGCGTCACGGGCGGCGCAGACGGCGCGGATCTTAGCCGCCGACCAAGCACACGGCCGCCTCGGCGGTCGGGATACCGAAGGCGAGGCGGGCCCGGCGCCGTTCGGCGTCGGTGAGCCGGTCGCCGTCGTCGGCGACAGCGAACGGCCGCACCGGGAGCGGCGGACGGGGGAAGACGGTGGTCAGCTCGTCGCGCACGGCGTCGGTGGGGGCGAGCACCCGCACCCGCCGCTCGGCGCGGCGGGCCAAGCGGCCGGCCAGCCGCAGCACGGCGTCCTCGGCGGTGACGAGCTCGTGGACGGACCGGGTGTGCGGCCCGTCGAGCAGCGCGGCGCGTCGTGCAGGGCCTCGCTGGCGCTGAGCACCACCACCGTGGCCGTGCCGCCGGTGAGGCGGCGGCCGGTGCGGATACAGGCGACCTCGGTCAGGCAGCGGGCGAAGCGTGGCCTGGTGCGGGAAGCGCCGTGCGGCCGTGGGCCGGCGACGGGAGGCGAACGCCCGCCGCCCGGCAGCGGCCACCGCCGCGGCGACGGCCCCGGACACCGCGAGCGCGACGGGCACCGCCCCGGCGGGCGCGGTGACGCGGGCCCCGGCAGCGGCCAGGGCGGCCCGGGCCTCGGCTGCGATGCCGGACGGGGCGACCTCCACGGCGTTGCGGGTACGCGGTGGCGAGCGCGGTCAGGGTGCGGTGGCGGTGCCCGCCGAGGCGGTGCACGTCCGGCCCGACGAGCGCCAGGGCCGGGGCCGGTCGTTGTGCCCACGCCAGGAAGTGGCGTACGCAGGTGAAATAGGCGCGGATGCTGGAGATCGTGATCGGCTCTTCGCCGGGCGGGGTCTCATCCTGCTGAACCGTGCGGTCAGGCCGAGGCGCGTGCGTACGCGAGCGCCTCGTCGTACAGGGCCACGAGGTCCTGCGAGTCGCCGGTCTGGATCCAGGTGGCGGTCGCTGAGTCGACGCAGGCGAAGGAGACGGCGATGACGGTCCGCGCCTCATGCTCGGCGGCGATGCCCTCGCGCCCGGCGGCGAGCAGCCTGGCCCGCATGGTCGGCAGCAGATCGGTCTGCCACTGCAGCCGTTTCTGCATGAGGGCGGCGCGCAGTACGGGCGTGCGGAAGATCAGTGTCGAGACCGCGCGTGTCCGCTCCAGGGAGTCATGGGTGCTCAGGAGCGTCACGAAACCGGCGCGCAGCGCCTGCCAAGCGGACACTTCGGCGGGCTGCTCCTCGACGGTGCGCCGCAACAGGGCGCCGAGTTCGTCCTGGTCGCCGCAGAGCAGGTCCTCCTTGGTGCCGAAGTAGCGGTACAGGGTGCGCTGGGAGACGCCGGCCTCGCGTGCGATCTGGGTGGTCGTCGTCTCCTCGTAGCCCTGGGTGGTGAACAGCCGCACAGCGGCGTCGAGAATCTCCTGGCTCGCCAGTTGTCGCGAGCGCTCCCACACGGTCATGCATCCACCGTATCAAGCGATGCCAAGAGGGCACACATAGGCAGTTTGGCAATCGTTGCCAGGCTGGCGTATGTTGACTGCCGTCGGGTCAAACGAATGAGGAGACATCACATGAGCAGCGAAAACACCCTCACGGGAAGTACGGCACTGGTCACCGGGGCCACGTCCGGGATCGGCCGGGCGATCGCGCTGCGGCTGGCTGCGGCAGGAGCCGAGGTCGTCCTGCACGGGCGGTCCCTGGAGCGGGGTGCGGCCCTGGTCGACGAGATCGTCGGCCAGGGTGGCCGGGCGCGGTTCGTGGCCGCCGACCTCACCGACGCCGACGAGGCCCTGCGGCTGGCGAGCGAGGCCGGCGAGGTGGACATCCTGGTGAACAACGCCGGGGTGTACGAGTTCGCGGCCACGCCCGCGACCGACGCGGCCGCCTTCGACAAGCACATCGCGATCAACACCCGCACCCCGTTCCTCCTGGTCGGCGCGCTCGCGCCGGGCATGGCCGGCCGCGGGAGCGGATCGATCATCACGATCACCTCGAACGTCGCGCGGATCACGCTGCCGGTGGGCGGGGCGTACGCCGCCTCCAAGGCGGGCGCCGAGACCCTGACCCGGTACTGGGCGTCGGAATTCGGCGGGCAGGGCGTTCGCGTCAACGCCATCTCGCCCGGCGCGGTCCTCACCGAAGGCACCCTGCCGATGTTCGGGGACAACGCCGAGGCGATGGGCAAGGCGGTCAACGCCCGGGGCAAGCTGGGCGAGCCCGAGGAGATCGCGGACATCGTGCTGTTCCTGGCGAGCCCCAACAGCAGCTACATCAACGGCGCGGTCCTCGCGGCCGACGGCGGCGACCTCGCCGTCTTCCCCGGCTGAACGGCAGCGCACCACGCGGATCCTCGTGCGGGAAAGCCACCGGCTTCGTCGGTGGCGGCCTCGCACGGCACTGCGCCGCCACCGGGCACGAGGTCACCGCCCCTGGCCCGGACGCCGGAAAAGGAACGCCGGGCCTGATCGAGCACATGCAAGAACACGTCAGTCACACAACGAAAGAGGAGCATTCATGACCGCGCTGCTGGTCGCACACCTGAAGGTCAAGTCACTGGACTGGGTCGAGGAGTACTCGGCGAACGTCGGACCCATCGCTCACCGGCACGGGGGACACTTCCTGGGCGTCTCGGACTCGCCTCCCAACGGGATCGAGCTCGTCGAGGGCGAGACGCTGCCGGTTCCGGACGCGATGGTCGTGGTGTCCTTCCCGACGAGGGAAGCGCTCGACAGCTTCATGGCCGACCCGGAGTACGCACCCCATCGCAAAGCGCGTGTCGAGGGCACCGACAGCAATCTCTGGGCCTTCGAGAACAACGATGACGCCCCGCACTTCATCGGCCAGTAAGAACGCCGGCAACCTCGCCGGAAGGTGGCCACGATGCCCGCCTGATCCCGAGGGTCGAAGGGACCGGGCCTCGTCGTGACCGCGGGCACCGGGTCGATCGGGGACTTGAACCTTTGAAAGCCATCAGCACATGGAGGTCGAACCTATGACGGACACGGCATCACACCTGGACGAGCGGCTGCGGCGACCGTCGGGCATCCGGTCCCTGACGCTCGGCGACACGAAGCTGAGCTACGTACCGGACGGCACGGCCCTGCTCGATGCCCGCGTCTGCCTGCCGGACGCCACCGAGGAGTTCTGGGCACAGCACCCCGAATACCTCGACGAGGCCGGGCACCTGGTGGCCGGCGTCGGAGGACTGCTCGTGGAACGCGACGGCCGCGCCCTGCTGATCGACGCCGGGTTCGGCCCGCAGACCATCGAGCCGCCGCTGAGCCCCGTCGGCACGCTCAGCGGCGGCGCACTGCTGGACAACCTCGCCAAGCTCGGACGCACCCCCGCGCAGATCGAGGCCGTCGCGTTCACCCACCTGCACCCCGACCACATCGGATGGGCCTACCACCCCGCCCCGGGCGGTGACCTGCCCGCCTTCACCAGCGCCGACTACGTGATCACCGACCCCGAGTGGACCCACCCTCCCCGCCCCGAAGACAGTGGCTTGACCAGCGAGATCCTCGACACGCTGCGACCGCGGGTGCGCACCGTGACCGACGGAGAGGAGATCTTCCCCGGCGTCCGCGTCATGCTCATGCCGGGCCACAGCGCCGGGCACACCGGCTACGTGATCAGTGCGGGCGGGAAACGGGTGGTCGTCTTCGGTGACGTCTTCCACTCCCCCGTCCAGATCGGTAACCCGGAACTCGCGTTCTCCTTCGACCACGACCGCGGACAGAACGAGAGCTTCCGTCGCACCCTGATCACCGAGCTGACCCAGCCCGACACCATCGGATTCGGCCAGCACTTCGCCGACGTGGTCTTCGGCCGAGTCCACTCCGACGGGGACCGACCAGCCTGGCGCCCGGTCGACGCCTGAGCCAGGACCCGCCTGCCGCCTACGATCCCACGGCCGGCCGCCCAGGCGCGGCAAGGAGTTCGGCCCGGCCAGGCCCGAGTCATGGCCAGAGCCGTCCGTGGTCACGGCGAATGACACACCCCCGTTAGCTCGTCCTTAGGTGAACGCCCCGAGAGGCACCTCCGGGTTCGGTTGTCCTCACGCACGACGCCCGGCCGGACCTTCGACGCGTCTGCTGGACGTATGGACTTCGACAGGCGTATGGCGATTGCGGCAGGACTCGGGGCAGCGGGGGCGTCCGTGGTGGGGGCGAGCCGGGCGGCCGGGGTGATGGGAAGCGGTGCGGCACCGGTGGTCATCACCGTGCAGGGTGAGTCCCCGATGCGGACGAACATCCCGGTGGCCCGGGACCGACGTGCCTCGCGGGGGCGGTACCTGGCGCTGCTGACGGCAGAGGAGGCGCCGGGTGGGAGCGGCTGGTTCGCCGCGTACCGCGTTCGTGCGCCCGAGGGCGGGGTGTACGCGCTGACCGCCGTCGCCACGGCTCCCGTCGAGACGCCGCACACGGAGGCGGCCGGCTCGTACCTGCGACTGCGCGTGAACGACGGGCCGTTCACCGAGGTCTCGCGCTCGCAGCCGTACTGGTACGAGTCGCGGCCCGCCTGGGGGGACCTGTCCGTGCTGGAGCTCGGTGAGGTCGAGTTGCGAGGCGGCGAGAACACGGTCACCCTTCGCGTCACCGAGCCGGTCGTGCTCGACGACACCACGGCGTACATGCTCTCCCTCGACCGTTTCACGCTCACCCTGCGGCGACGCCCGGCCGGGCAGCCCGTCCCGCGTGAGGTGTCGGTCCCCGTCCACCGCCACGGCGACCCCGCCCCGCCGCTGCGCGTGCGGTTCGATGGCCGCGCCACCCGCTCGCGCCACGTGCGCTACACGGTCACCGACCACCACGGGCAGCGTGTCGCCGCCGGGCGGGTGACCGTGCGCGCGGGGGACACGACGGCGACCGTGCGGCTTCCCCGGCTGCCACCCGGGCACTACCGGGTCGAGGTCGAGGGGGTCGGTGGGCGGTTCGCGTGCCTTCCGCAGCGGCCTCCCGTCATCGGTGCCGCGAGCCGGTTCGGGGTCAATCTGTGGGTGTCCTCCCTGGTGCCGCCGTCCCGGATCGACGAATTCGCCCGCGCGCTAGGGCAGATGGGCGCGGGCTGGGTGCGCGACGGCCAGTCCTGGCCCGCCGCCGAGCCGAAGCCCGGCGCGTACGACACCGCGCGCCACGACCGCGTGACCCGCGCCTTGGGCGCGCACGGACTGGCGGTCCTCGACGTGGTCTCGCCCGCACCGGAGTGGGCGATGACCGAGGCGTCGCTGCCGCTCCCGGCGGACCTGCGGCACGCCTACCGCTACGCCCGCCGCCTGGCGCAGGCCGCCCCGGACGCCCTCCAGCTTTCCAACGAACCCGACGTCGACACCACGCGCAGCACCGGCGACGCCCACGCCGCGTTCGTCAAGGCCGCCGCGCTCGGCATCAGGGACGCGGCCGAGGACACCGCAGGGCAGCCGCCTCTCGTCGTATTGCCCGGCATCGCGCAGAGCGGCACCTTCCAGGACCTGATGCTCGACAACGACGTCGTACGGTACGCCGACGCCTGGGCCTTCCACGGCTACCCGGACCCCGCCGAGCAGGATGACCCGCAGTTCCCGGGCGCGGCGGCCGAACAGCACGAACTGGCCCGCCGGTACGGGGCGTCCGGCATGCCGCTGTGGATGACCGAGTGCGGTGCCTTCCTCGACGCCCGCCCGCGCCTCGACCTGACGCCCGCCCAGGAAGTCGTACAGGCGCGGTACCTCGTCCGTTCCATGGTGGAGGGGCTGGCCGCCGGAAACGCGCGGCAGTTCTGGTTCGCGGGGCCTCCGCTCCACGACGACGGCGTGTACTTCGGCCTGTTCGACCGGGACTTCCAGCCCCTGCCCGCGTACGCCGCCTTCGCGGCCCTCACCTCGCTGCTCGGCGAGGCCCACTTCGTCGGGACCGCGCCCCGACTGCCCACCGACGTCTCCGGGTTCGTCTTCGACAGCGGGCGCGGCGAGCGGGTCACCGTCCTGTGGGCGCCGAGGTCGGTGCGGTTCGACCTGCCGGGGGCCGCGTACGACATGATGGGCCGCCGGATCGTCACGGGCACCTCCTCACCCGACCCGGTGTACGTCGTCGTACCGGCCGCTGCGTCACCGGCACCCGCCGTCCACAGGACGCCGCGCCGCCCCCTCTCCCCCGCCGAGCACATCGTCCTCAGCCAGCGCTACTCGGCGCGCGACGCCGCCCCCGGCAAGGACAACGGCGACGCCCCGCCCCCGCTGGGCTACCGTCTCAGCCGTCGTACGCGCATGACGGTCGACGTCTACAACTTCACCGGCTCGGCGCGGCACGTGACGCTCACTCCCCGCCCGGCGCCCGGCTGGTCGGTCCGGCCGCGGAGGGAGGCCTGTGCCCGTGTGCCCGCCCAGGGTCGTACGGGCGTCGGCTTCACGGTCACGGCCGACCGTTCCGTGCCCCGCCGGACCGACCACCGGCTGGCGTTCACCGCAGCCCTCGACGACGGCAGCGAGGTGCCCGCATCGGTGGCGCTGGTTCACGTGAAGTAACGCCCTCCCGTCCCGAGCGACCTCAACCGATCCGGCCGGGGTTTCGCTACTGCGGGATGTCGATCAGGAAGGAAGGCGCCCGGCTCGGGAAGGATGTGGCGTGCGGCGGTGCCCGCCGAACAGCGCATGCTGATCACCCGGCTGATCGAGAGCGCCGAGGAACAGCTGCTCCAGCTGCGCGGGATACAGACCGGGCCGACCCCGACGTCGCCCGGCAGCTTCTGCGCGACCTCCGCCGCAGCGCCGACCTGATGGAGAACGCCGCCCGGCTGATGATGCTGGACCGCGACCCGGACATGACCGCCCTGGCGGGGCGGCCGGTACAGCTGCTGTGGCCCCCTCAAAGACCGGCGGTTCCGGGGGCCGGGCCCGGACGTGGTCATGGACGGAGGCGGGCGAGCAAACCTTCGAAGTAGCTTCGGTGCACGGCGGTCAGGTCCACCTGCTCGGGGTCCAGCAGCCACAGCAGGTGCGCCCCCTCGATGAAGGCGGCCGCCTCCGCCGCCAGGACGGCCGGGTCCAGGTCCGCACGGGCCGAACCGTCGGCCACGGCACGCGTGAACAGGGAGACCAAGTGGTTCCGCAGCGCCCGGCCGCGGTCCCGGAACCAGGTGTGGAGCACGGAGCCGGGCTCCAGGTTCTCCGCGGTGAGGGTGGTGTGCAGGGCTGCGAGTTCGCGTTCGGCAGTGGCGGTGTGCTCGGCGTCCCGGAGGAACCAGTCGAACGCCTGGTCCAGGGTGGGTTCGTCGCCCGTCGTGGCGGAGAGCCGTTCCAAGGCGCGCCGGTCGGCCTCCTCCAGGACGGCTTGGACGAGTCGGTCCTTGCTGCCGAAGTGATGGATGAGCGCGGAGGGGGTGACGCCGGCGCGCTCGGCGATCGCAGCCACTCCGGTTCCGCGCACCCCCTGCCGTGCGAACAGCTCGATCGCGGCGTCGACCATGGCGCGGCGCCGCTCCACGCCCCGCTTCTGCACCTGTCCCTTGACTCCGGCCATGGGGATCAGGGTGCCCGCACGGGTGGGCGCCGTCCAACTCTTGGTTCCGGTTCCGGAAAAAGCCGGTGCGGTGCCGGACCTCCAGCCATTATCTTGAATGACCATGCAGGAAAATGAACTCACGAACAGCCGCTGGAGCCGGGAGCGGACCGTCCGCGCATACGATCTCGAACTGTGGGCGGAGGACTTCGGCGACCCCAGCCACCCGGCGGTATTGCTGGTGATGGGCGCGCAGGCCCAGGGCATCCAGTGGAACGACGGCTTCGTCGAGCGCCTGGTCGACGGGGGCCGCCGCGTCATCCGTTACGACCACCGCGACACCGGACGCTCCTCCACCGTCGACTTCGCCGCCCGGCCGTACACGGTCGCCGACATGGCCTCCGACGCGCTCGCCGTCCTGGACGCGTTCGGGGCTGAACGAGCCCATCTGGTGGGCGCGTCCCTCGGCGGCGTCATCGCCCAGCGTCTGGCCGTCACACACGCGCACCGGGTGCTGACCCTGACGAGCCTCTCGTCCCAGCCCCTCGGCACGGACACATCGGGGGCGGTGCGGCGCGCCATGGCCGGAGCTCCCCCGCTCCCCGGCGAACTGCCGCCGCCCTCAGCCGAGTTGCTGGCCGCCCTCGTCTCGTCCTTTCCCGAGCCCGACGCGGACGTGGAGGAGTACCTCGCCATCCGGCTGCCGCTGTGGCGGGTGCTGCACGGCCCGGTGCTGCCCTTCCACGAGGACGAGTACCGCGCGATGGAGCGGCGAGTGTACGAGCGGGCGCGCGATCCCCGGGCCTCGCTCAATCACACGTTCGCCGGGGCCGCCGGCACGGGGTCCACGGGGGAGCTGACCTCCGTCACCGTACCGACGCTGGTGCTGCACGGCAGCGAGGACCCGATGTTCCCACCCGCGCACGCCGAGGCCACCGCCGCGGCCATTCCCGGCGCCCGCCTGGTCATGATCGAGGGCATGGGCCACACCCTTCCCACGGCACTGGACGACCGCCTGGCCGATGAGATCCTGCGCCACACGGAGGGCCTCTAGGGTCCGTCTTCAACGCTCGCCCTGCCCCGCACCGACCCCGGCCCGCACCTTGGCACCGGCCACCGGCCCACCGGCCCGCGGCCGCCGTACCCGCTGATCGACGACCGGGACTCCTTCGGCTGTTCCCCGCGCAGCGGGCTACCCGAGCCGATGTTCAGCGGCGGCGCTCACCCCGCTGTCGCCGGCTGCTTCGCCGACGGCGGTGACACCGGGTCGCCGCACCCCGCCCCGGGGGACGTGCCGCCCAGCCCTGGGATCAGCACCGCCGCCACCGCCAGGTGCATCAGAGCGAGGGAGACCCGGGTGGCGCCGTCCATGCCGTCGCCGATGAACGGCAGGAAGGACACGGCCAGTACGGCGCCGGCCGCCCCGGCCCAGATGGTGCGGGCGCGCCGCACCCCGAACCGTTCCAGGGCGGCCAGCAGTCCCCAGCCGGAGAGCGACGCGAGCAGTGCGGCGACCGCCACGGGCACGGCGCCGATGTCGAGCGTCTGTTTGCCGTCGACGATCCGCAGCCGGTGCCCCAGCAGTGGGTCCGCGATCAGCCACACCAGGACGGGGGCCAGGAAGGCCAGGGCCGTAACACCCAAACGCCTTCTCCGCGCGCTCACTCGGCGCCCCCCGAGAGTGCCCCGTGCAGGAAGACCTCCACCAACTCCTGCGGGGTCAGGTCGGGCTCGTCCCCCGTGCGCGGCTGGGTGAAGAGCAGCCCGAAGAAGAGGGCCGCGATCTGCTCGGGCGGCCGGCGCAGGGCGGCCTTCTCGGGCTCCAGCAGCTCCGCGAGGGCCGCGCGGATACGGGTCGTCGACTCGTCGCGACCCGCGCCGCGTACCGTGCCGGGGTGCTTGCCGCCGCGATGCCCGAGCGAGCCGAGGATCGCGCCCATCCTGGACATGTGTGCCTGCAGTGCCTCGGCCGCCTCCGCGAGCCGGTCGGGCAGCGGCCGGGATACGTCGATCGCGTCGAGCTCGCGGACCGCGTGCTCGGGGGAGAGCGCCTCGGCGATGCAGGCCTGCAGCAGCTCGTCCTTGTCGGCGAAGACCCGGAAGATCGTGCCCTCGCCGATGCCCGCGGCGCGGGCGATCTTCGCGGTCGTCACCGCGGCGCCGTATTCGGCGATCAGCGGGATCGCGGTCTGGATGATCATCGCGCGCCGCTCCTCCGGTGACATACCGGGGGCACGGCGGCGTGTGGTCTGGTTCTCCTTCGGGGCTGTCATGACTACGAGCATACGGAGTGAGGACTCACTCCGTCAATGAGTGAGTCCTCACTCCGCACCTTCTCCCCCTACTCGCTGCTTGCCGGTGGCAGTCCGCCAAGGCCATCCCCCGAGAAGACCGATCGGCGACGGCGCCGGCTCAGACGCGGTTGCGAGAAGACCGCCACTTCGTACGAAGCGGCGGTCACCCTCGCGGCGTTCCTGCTCTGGGCAGGATCCGTTCGAAGACGGACCCTAGTCCAGCGGCAGCACCCGGTAGGTCAGGCTGTAGGCGTAGTCGGTCCCGTTGACGATCTTGGCGAGGTTGGTCGTGCCGACCCGGCTGTCGTTGAGCTCGAAGACGCCCAGCTTGTCGTCCGGGTCGATGATGTCGGGGTCCTGCTCCCACAGTTCGAGGGAAAGGATCGTGCCGCCCTCGAAGATGAACCGCTCGGGATCCACTCCGCTGTAGTCGACCGTGCCCCGTTCACGGCAGACCGACGTGGGGATCGCGACACCGCCGTCGAGTTTGATGTACACCTCGTCCTCGCCGCTCTCCGAAATGTTGGTGCAGCGCAGGGTCAGCAGTTGGACCTTGTACAGCTCCCCGGGCACAGGCGGCTGAGCGGCGGCGGCCGCCGGGACCGTCAGAGTGAGCACGGCCGCGAGACCCGCGGCCCCGGTGACGAGGCGACGGAGCGTTGTCGATCGCATCTGGTTTCCTTCCCCGTAGTGAATCAGTGGTCACGTCGTGGGCCGCACGGCCACTCGGCCCGCTGCCCCGACGTGGCAACACCTTCGCCCGTCCGCACACCGCGGCACAGAGCAGTCGACTACTCCATCGAGGCGAGGCCCTACTCCGTACCGGCCTGCCTTCCGGACGAACGAGCGGTCGCTTTCGGCCAACCGGGTGCCGCTCCGGCCGCTTCGACGGCCGGCGTGCCAGACTGCGGACCGCACGCCGTGGGCGAACCATCCGGCTGGGGGGCCGGATCGCCCCGGCGCCCGAGGGGGGACCCACGGTGGGCACGGGTATGGGGAGCGGCCGCCTGCATTTCGCCGGCCGGGACACGGAGCTGGCGGAGCTCCGCCGCGCGCTGCGCCGACCGGCCTGCAAAGCAGTGATGATCACAGGAGAGCACGGGGTGGGCAAGAGCCGCCTCGCCGAGGAGTTCTCGACCTGGGCGGGCGGTCGCGGCGGCCACCGTGTCGTACGCGTCCAGGCGACGCACAGCGCCCGGGCGCTGCCACTGTCGGCGCTGGCGCCGCTGCTGCCCTCGGACGTCTACGCGGAGGAACCGGCGGAGTTCTTCCGCCGGGTACGGCAGCGGATGGCCGCGCACCGCGCGTCCGCCACCACCCGCACCGTCCTGGTCGTCGACGACATCCAGCTGCTCGATCCCGCGTCACTGGCGCTGATCGCACTGCTGCTGGCGGACTCCTCGCTCTTCCTGGCCGTGACCCTCCCCGACGGCGCCGACTGGCCGGACGTGCTGCAGACCCTGTGGCGGGAGGACGCCTTGCACCACATCCCGCTGTCGGCGCTGGGTGAGGAAGAGAGCGCCCGGCTGCTGACCACCACGATGGGCGGGCCGGTCGCCGCATCCGCCCTGCGGGCCCTGTGGGAGGCCAGCGGCGGCAACGCGCTGTGCCTGAGGGAGCTGCTGCGAAGCGCCCTCGCCGACGGGCGGCTGAGCCCCGTGCACGGGGTGTGGTGCCTCACCCGGCCGCTCGCCGCGGTGCTGCCGGACGCCCTGCTCGACGTACGGCTCCGGGAACTGGCCGGCCCGCAGCGGACCCTGATGGAACTCCTCGCGGTGTGCGGGCCGATCGGGTTGCGGGACGGCCTGGCATACGTCGATGCGGACGCTCTGGCCGCACTGGAGCGGCAGCAACTCGTCGAATCTCGCCTCGACGGGCGCCGCGAACAGCTCACCCTCGCCCACCCGATGCACACACGGGTGCTGCGCGCCGGCATCACCCGACTTCGGGCCCGGACCCTGCTGCTGGACCAGGTCGGCCGGGTACGCGGGTACGGCGCCCGGCGCGCCGACGACCCCCTCGCTCTGGCGCGCTGGGAACTGGAGGCCACCGGCACCGCCGATCCCGCCCTGCTGGTGCGTGCCGCGGCGCAGGCCCTGCACGCGGATGACGTGGACACCATGTGCCGGCTCGCACGCGCCGCGCTGGTACACGGTCCCAACACCCGGGCCGGTCTGATGCTCGGCGAGGCCCTGGGACAGCGGGGCGAGTTCGGCGAAGGGATCACCGTCCTGGAAGACGCCTTCGCCGCGGCCAGGGAGCCGTACCTGCACACCGCCGCCCTGACCCTGGCCGTCCACCACTTCTACGGGCCCGGCAACATGACCCGCGCGCTGGCCGTACTCGACGAGGCCGGGCGTCGGGGCGGTCCGTGCGCCGAGATGGCCGGCTGGGAGGCCACCCTGCTGACCTCGGCGGGGCGGACCGCGCGGGCCCGCACCGTGCTCGAACCGTGGCTGCCGCTGTCGGACGGGGCCGAGCCGTCCGACTCCCATGTGCTGCTGCTCCAAGCCCGGATGAGGGTGGAAATGTCCTCGGGGCGGCCCGAGGACGCTGTCCGCAGCGGCCGCGCGGCCCACGCCGCGCACCGCGTGCTGGCGGACCGGTCGGCGGTCTTCTATCCGGCGCGCAGCCTCTACCTCGTCGCGGCGTCCCTGCTGGAGGCGGGGCGGTTCGATGAGGCGGAGCGGGCCGCGTCCGAGGGGCTCGAGGGACTGCTGCGCTCACCCGTGCCCGCGCTGGTCGTCTGGTTCGGCTGGGTGCGGGGACGGATCGCGCTCGACCGGGGACGGTGTGCGGAGGCGGCCGCCCATTTCCGTGAGGCCCGGGCGCAAGCCCATCTGTGCGGACACAGGTTCGCCGAGCAGCGTGCGCTCGCCGGGCTGGTGCTGGCCGAAGCATACGTCGGTCGCAGCGCCCCGGAGACAGCCGGACTCGCCTCCCGCTCCACCGATCCGCACTCCCCGCTCGCTCAGGCCGACACGCTGCGCGCCCAGGCCTGGTCGTTGCGGTGCCGGGGGCGACGCCACGAGGCGGCAGCCGCCCTGCGCGCCGGGGCCGAAGCGGCACGGGCGGAAGGGGAGTTCGCCGGCGCTTTGACGCTTGAACACGATCTGCTCCGCTGGGGCGACCGGGACGCGGCCCCTCGCGTACGCGAACTGGCCGAGGACGCCCAAGGGTCCTACGCGGCGGCTCGTGCCGCCCATGCGGGTGCGGTGGCCGACCGTGACCCGGACGCGCTGGTGGCCGTGGCCGACGCGTGGACGGCGATGGGCGCGTTGCTCCTCGCTGCCGAAAGCCTCGCCGGAGCGGCCGAACTGTGGCGCGCATCGGGCGGCGCGGCCCAGGAGGGGGCCCGTCGGCGGGCCACAGCCCGCGCCCACTCGTTGCGACGGCAGTGCGATGACGCGGCGACCCCTGCGCTGGCGGTCCTCTCGACGGCGGCGGAACTCAGTCCGCGCGAACGGGAGATCGCGCAACTGGCGGCCCATGGGCACACCAGCAGGGAGATCGCCGACCAGTGCGGTCTGTCGGTACGGACGGTCGACAACGCGCTCGGCCGGGTCTACCGCAAGCTCGGCATCCACGACAGGGGAGGTCTGGGGCGGGTATGGGCGCTCTGACGGCGTCGACGGCGGCGGGCGGTGCGGTGCCGGGCCGGTCGGTCGGCAAGGCGGCCGGCTACCGCGGACTCACCAGCTGAGCCGCCGACGTCAAAAATGTCTCGGCCACGATCCCCAGCCTCTGGCCCAGCCCCGATGGCGGGCAACAACCAAGCACGATTGCTTCCCTGCACTTTCGTGCCGCCGCACCAGCGCACCGCGCCGACGGCAACATTCCCGCGGTGAGTCGGGAACCTCCGGACACCCGACGGCGTTCGTGTCACTGACGGCCGGACTCGCCGAGCCGTCGGCTCACAGTTCCCAACTGCTGTTTTCCTACGACGACTTGACCGGGGGGCGAGAGGCGTGCAGCAGCACCGCGCACACCCCACGCGCCCGGCCGCCGTCGTGCTCTCCGCGCTGCTCGCGGTCCTGACCTTCCTCCTGCCGTTGTCGGCCAAGTCGGCGTCGGCCGCCCGCCCGTTCTCGACGGGCACGCCCGCGACCGCGTCCGCGCAGGCGCCCGCGACCGCCGACGCGCAGCGACCCGTCACCGTGGCGCACCCCGTACTCGGGCACGCCGACGCCGTGCCGTACCCGTTCCACGGCTTCCTGGGGCCTGGCGCCGGGGACGCGGCACCGCACCGCGCCGTAGGCGGCCCCGCCGTGGCCGTGGCGGTCGCGGCCGCAGGGTCCGGCCGCGGCGCCCACGCGTATCGTCCGCGCGGCCCGCCGTCCCGATGGAGCACCGAAGTCCGTATCGACGCCTGACCGTTCGCCTCCGCGCCCGGGGCAGACGTCGATTCCGTCTGCCTGCCCATCGTGGAGAACTCATGTCTCGCGCGCCCATGTGGCGGGCGATCGTCGCCCTAGGTGTGATCGCCGCCTCGCTCTTCTTCGCTCTCACCCAGTCCGCCCGCCTCGGCCTCGACCTGCGCGGCGGCACTCAGATCGTCCTGGAGGCCAAGGACTCACCCGTCGGCCGAGCCGATGCCGAATCGACCCAGCGGGCCCTGGAGGTGCTCCGTCAACGGGTCGACGCGCTCGGCGTGTCCGAGCCGAGCCTGTACCGGTCCGGACAGCAGCGGATCTTCGTCGAGCTGCCCGGTGTGCAGGACCCGCGCGAGGCCGCCGAAGTCATCGGCCGCACCGCGCAGTTGACCGTCCACCCGGTGCAGGGCGTGACGGACAAGCAGGACGCGAGCAAGGGGAAACCGGCCGAGGACGGCTCGCGCACCCTGGCCGACCCCGACCAGAAGGGGGCGTTCCTCAAGCTCGGGCCCACCGCCCTCACCGGCGAGGGCGTCAAGGACGCCGAAGCGGTGCTCGACCAGCAGACGATGTCGGGCTGGATGGTCAACCTCAGCTTCCGCGGCCAGGCGGGCAAGGACTGGGCACGGGTCACCGGGGCGGCGGCCTGTGCCCCGCAGGGCGCCCCCGAGCGGCGCGTCGCCATCGTCCTGGACGGCAAGGTCCTCTCGGCGCCCGGCGTCGACGCGGATGTGGCGTGCGAGGTCGGCATCTCCGGCGGCTCCACGCAGATCACCGGCGACTTCGGCCGGGAAGAGGCCCGCGAGCTGGCCGCGCTCGTCAAGGGCGGTGCGCTGCCGGTGCCCGTGGAGGTCGTGGAGCAGCGCACCGTCGGCCCCACGCTCGGTGCCGACGCCATCGCCGCCAGCACCCAGGCCGCGATCATCGGGCTCGCCCTGACCGGGCTGTTCATCCTCGTCGTCTACCGGCTGCTCGGTGCCCTGGCCACCATCGCGCTCGCGCTGTACGGACTGATCTCCTACGCCGCACTGGTCGCCCTGGGCGCGACCCTGACACTGCCCGGACTCGCCGGTTTCGTCCTGGCGATCGGCATGGCGGTGGACGCGAACGTTCTGGTCTTCGAGCGTGCCCGCGAGGAATATCTGGGAGCCCGCGCCCTGAAGTCGGGTCCGTCGCACCTGGACAAGCCGCTGCGCACCGGCTTCGCCAAGACCTGGAGCGCGGTCGTCGACTCGAACGTGACCACGCTGCTCGCGGCCGGGCTGCTCTTCTTCTTCGCCACCGGCCCCGTCAAGGGCTTCGGCGTCACGCTCTCCATCGGTGTCCTCGTCTCGATGATCTCGGCCCTGGTGATCACCCGGGTCCTCGCCGACTTCGCGATCCGGCGCCGCTTCGTGCGCGAGCGGCCCGGCCTGACCGGGATCACCTCCACCGGCCGGGTGCGTGCCTGGCTCGCGCACCGCAAACCCCGCCTGGTGCACCACCGGCGCCGCTGGCTCGGCGTCAGTGCGCTGCTGATCGTGGTCGCCGTCGTCGGAATCGGTCTGCGCGGCCTGGACTTCGGGGTGGAGTTCACCGGCGGGCGCCTGGTGGAGTACAGCACCAGCAGGCCCATGGACGTGGACGCGGCGCGGGCGGCGGTCACGGACGCCGGGTTCCCGCGCGCGGTGGTGCAGGAGTCGGGGGACGGAGACATCTCGGTACGCACCGGGGAGCTGAGCAACGACCAGCAGCACACGATCAAGACGGCGCTGGCGAAGGAGGGCGGCGAGGTCACCGTCGAGCGGGACGAGCTGATCGGGCCGAGCCTCGGCGCGGAACTGCGCCGGCACGCGCTCATCGCGCTCGGCATCGCCGTCGCGGCCCAGCTGATCTACCTCAGCGTGCGGTTCCGGTGGACGTTCGCCACCGCTGCGGTAGCGGCCATGGTGCACGACGTGCTGCTCGTGGTGGGCCTGTTCGCCTGGCTCGGCAAGCCCGTCGACAGCGTCTTCCTGGCGGCCCTGCTCACGGTCATCGGGTACTCCGTCAATGACACCGTCGTCGTCTTCGACCGGGTGCGCGAGGCGCGCCGCCGCGATCCGGCGGCGGAGCTGGAGACCACCGCGAACCAGGCGGTCATCCAGACGTTGCCGCGCACGGTGAACACCGGTATGGGCGCGCTGTTCATCCTGGCAGCCCTGGCCGTGCTCGGCGGTGACTCGCTCGCGGACTTCTCCGTCGCGCTGATCGCCGGCGTGGTGATCGGTATGGCGTCGACGGTGTTCACCGCCGTGCCGATCGCCGTGCAGCTCGAGGGCAGCCACCCGGCGCCTCCGGTGCGCCCCGAGCGCAGCCGGGACAGCGGGGCGCGCAGTCCGCTGGAGCGGCACGGGCGGGCGCGGGATTCGGGCGCTGTGGTGTGAGGGCGCGCCAAGGCTCGCGGAGAAGTCGCGGATGGCGCAGGGAAGACGCACGTATCCGGAGGGCGGCCACGGCGGGTGGCGGCTCCGGTTGCGAGGTCGGCCACCGACGATGCGCGTCGTGCGGACGATCAGAAGCCGCGCATCGATCCCGACGTGGATGATCCGAGTCGGCCGGTGGTACGCGAGCGCGATCGTCGGCGTTTCGGCCAATCACCTTCGTTCGCCATCCTCTTGCGGGGGCCGGGTCCATGCATCCTCCACGCGCCGCGACCCGCTCTATCTCGGGATTCCAGGGTCGACCGAAATACATGTGTTCGATATCCCCGCCGGGTCGTTGAGTGTCACGACCGCACTGGACGACCGTCAGGGGGACCCACGTTGACCTCGGCCGCTACGAACGCACAGCAGGCCACCGCGCCTCCTCCGCCACCGCCGGCGGAGATCACCTACAACGGGCAGTACTCCGTCAATCCGCTCGCTGAGGTCTCCTTCCGGCGGATGTGCGCTCAGATCCCGGCCGTCCTGGGACGCATCGCGCGGTTGTCGTGGCGGACCGACCGGCGTGCCGTGCAGCTGCTGCTGGGCTGCCAGGTGGTCACGGGCGTTTCAGCCGCCGTGGTGCTGGCCGCCACCGCCCGCGCCATGGCACCGGTCCTCGGGGACGGCACTGCCGGCGAGCGGCTGCGCGGCGCTCTTCCGGCGCTGGTGGTGGTGGCGCTCGCTGCCGCGCTGGGGCGCTCGGCGGGTGCGGTGGCCACGTACGCCGAACGGCGGATCACTCCACGGCTGACGACGGAGACGGACTCCGCGCTGGTCGAGGCGGTGTGCCGGGTGGAGGCGTCGGCCTACGCGCAGGACGGCTTCTCGGATCGGCACGAGGCGGCCGAGATGGGAGTGATCCGCACGCACGTCATGGTCACCGACGCTCAGCGGTTCCTGTCCGCGCTGATCCGCATGGTCACCGCCGGCGGCGTGCTGACGGTGCTGAACCCGCTGGTGCTGCCGCCCCTCCTGCTCGCGGTGCTGCCGGCCGGCGTCGGCGCCGTGCTGACCGCCCGGGTCGACTACGAGATCCACTACGCCAACATCGCCGAACGCAACGTGCGCGGCATGATGCGCTGGTGGGCGACCGAGTCGAAGTACGGCGACGAGGTCCGTGCCAATTCGATGACGGATTACATCATCTACTGGTACCGGGCCCTGTCCGACCGGTGCGACCGGCGCACCCTGGCCGCCGCCCCGCGCACCCTGCGGATCGCCCTGCTCTCCGCGCTGGCCGGCGGCGTCTTCCTCGTCGCGACCTGGGGCGCGCTGGCATGGCTGGCGGTGTCCGGCCGGATCGAACTCGCGGTCGCGGCCACGGCGGTCATCGCCGTGCAGACCACACTCGCCGCGCTGTCCCAGGTGGTCATCAACGGCGCCGCGGTCTTCCACACCAGCTTGTACCTCAGCGACATGCAGGCCTTCCTCGACGACGCCGCCGCCCGCGCCCCCAAGCGCGGCCCCCACGCACACGCCGCACCGACCGAGGAGATCCGACTCGAGGAGGTCGTCTACCAGTACCCGGGCAAGGACAAGCCCGCCGTGGAGGGTGTCTCCCTGGCCCTGCGGCGCGGCCAGATCCTCGCGATCGTCGGCGCGAACGGTTCGGGGAAGTCGACGCTCACCCGGCTGCTGACCGGGATCTACCTGCCGGACAAGGGTCGGGTCACGTGGAACGGCACCGACCTCGCCGAGGTGGACCCCGCCACGGTGTGGGCGAACACCGGCCTGGTACCGCAGATCTTCGCGCAGTGGCCGCTGCGGGTCCGCGAGAACGTCACGCTCGGCCAGCCTCGCACCCACGACGACACCCCCGTGTGGGAGGCCGTCGACGCGGTCGGTCTGCGCGAGGCCGTCGAGGACCTCCCCGCAGGCCTGGACACCCTGCTGGCCCGCGACGTCTTCGGCGGTTCGGAGCTCTCCGGCGGGCAGTGGCAGCGCGTGGCGTGTTCGAGGGCCCTGTACCGGCGCCCGGGGCTGCTGATCCTGGACGAGCCCACCTCCCAGATGGACCCGCGTGGCGAGCACCAGATCTTCGAGCAGATCAAGGCCATCGCGGCGGACCGCATCACGATCGTGGTCACGCACCGCCTGGAGAACACCAAGATCGCCGACCACATCGTCGTGATGGAGCACGGCCGGATCACCGAACAGGGACGGTACGAAGACCTCGTCCACGCCGGCGGAACCTTCGCCGAACTCCTGGAACTCTCCCAGGACCGCTGATCCGCCCCGCCCCCGTCCCGCCCCCGGCGGGACGGGCCCCATCACTTCGGACAGACCCAAGCTGCGCCCATCGACCGGCATGCTGGTAACGTCGCGCTCTTCGCCGGTGTCGGCCGCGCGGAGCCCCCTGGTAGGTCCCGGCATGTCCGAACCCCTCGCACTCGACCCGTACACGATGTGGCGCGACGCGCTCGCCGAGGTGGACGAGACCTTCGCATCGCCACCTGGGCTCGACCGTCCGGTCGGCGGGTGCACGTACTGCACTCCGGAGTCGGAGTTGCGCGTTCTCGGCGGTCACCCTGCCGATGTGCCGGATGATCTCCTCGTGCACTTCATACGTGAGGTCGCCAGCCATTGGGACGAGGACCAGTACCCCGTCCTGTGGCGCCGCTTCATCCCTCGTGTGCTGCGCCGCTGGGGCCCGGACGGGGACGGCACCGACCCGTCGGACGAGATGGGGCGCCTCGGTCGTCGCGGCGCCCGGCTCGCGGACTGGCCCGTGGCCGAGCAGGCCGCGGTCGAGCGGGCCTTGCGGGCG
Source organism: Streptomyces sp. A012304 (assembly GCF_026008495.1). GTDB lineage: Bacteria > Actinomycetota > Actinomycetes > Streptomycetales > Streptomycetaceae > Streptomyces. Next base: position 185,760 of record NZ_BQUN01000182.1, on the reverse strand, counting down.
CTGCTGCACATCGCGGTGACCGACGGTCGGCCGTACTGGGAGATCACTGGTCTGATCGAGGGGATCGCTCATGCGACGGGTGACCTGGAGCCGTGGCTGGACCACATCGCCCGGCTCACCGGTCCCGAAGCGGACGCCGGCGTCGTCCGCCTCGCCTTCGGCTGGGCCACCGAACTTCTGTGGGAGGAGCTGAAGTTCACCTGGTGGTACGACGGCGACCCGCAGCTCGTCGCCGCCTGGCTGCCCACTCTGCGCGCCCGCATCGCGGCCTTCGCCGTGCGGCACCCCCGCTGCAAGAACTCATCCGACGCGCTGCTCGCGCTCGACGCGCTCGAGGCCGGCACCTGGGGCCCCTGGCTCTATCCCTACGACATGCGCGCACTCGGCGGCCCTGCGCTCATCTACCAGGGATGAGGCCAGCACAAGCGATGGTGACCTCCGCCTCCGGCCCGGTCGCGCTCCGCCGGTGCCAGGCCGGCGTCGGCGGCGGCCCGCGTCACGCTCTGCGGCAGCCTCAGCCGGGCCCGTACCGTGCAGGAGATTCGACCAGGCCAGCCCCTTGATCGATAAGCGAATGGCGTCTCAGGTCAGGTCACGTCCCCCAAGGGAATCGCGATAGATACCTTGACCGTCGAACTGGACGCGTACGATCACAATCCGATGTTGATGAGGTCGCTGATCGTGCTGGTGTTGGTGTTGTTGCTGGTGTTGGCGTTGTGGTTCTCGTTGTTGATGACGATGGGCGTGTCGTTGCTGGACTCCCCATCGAAGGCGTTGGCAGCAGAGGCGGATCCCGCGAAGAGCGCCACCGCAGCGAGGGTCGAGGCAGTAGCCAGCTTCGTATTCTTGCGCATTTCGTACCTCCGTTCTGTTTCTTCCTTGGTGGAAGAACAAAACCGATGTTGCCCCGACGCAGAAGCAGGCACCACTTGCGATGGCCCACGGCTCCGGAACTTCATCCGCACGGCCTTGTAGTGCGGGTAATGCGACACACAGATCGCCCAGTTCACGCCGCATCGATCACCCAATGGAGTAATGACGCGCTGTTAGCCTCGATCTTGCATGAGGGTCCGTCAGCTTGCTGGCGGACCTTTTCGGCTCGGTCGTGGTGGCTTTTTCTGCGTCACGTGGTGCCGTTGCGTAGATCCTTGGCCAGCTGTCGCAGGCCGATGCGCCCCGTCCCCTTGATCAGGACCACGTCCCTGGGCTCCAGAACCGATTCGAGTACCGCCCTGGCGTCGTGGCGCCCGGGGACCAGGACGCTGTCCGCACCGTGGGAGCGCGCTGCTTGGTCCAGCCATCGTGCTGCTTCGTCCAGCCATGGGGGCTCCTGCCCTCCGACGACGATCAGAGCGGTGATCCCCAGCTCTGCGACCAGTCGGCCGATGTCGAAGTGTGCCTCTCTGGCGGCGTCGCCCAGGTTGTGCATCGGGCCGAGGACCGCGATGGTGTCCCGGCCGTTCGCCATCGCGACCAAGGCCTTCAGGGACGCCTGCACCGCTTCGGGTGTCGTGTTGAAGGCATCGTCGATGACGATGACACCGTCCGGTCGTTCGAAGACCTCCATGCGGCCCGGGGACACGCCCTTGACGTCCCCGAGCGCGGTGGCGATCCGGTCGACCGACAGGCCGGCGTGGCGTGCGATGGCGGCACCGATGAGCGCGTTGGTGACAAAGTGCTCACCGGTCAACTGAAGGGCGACCGGTGCCGCCCCTTCAGGCGTGCACAGGGTGAAATGAGCATGGCCGAACTCATCCAGGCGGACACCCTCGGCTCGTACCTCGGCGTCCGGCGCGCGGCCGACGAGAACCACCCGGGCCTCGGTGTGGTCGGCCATGCCGCGCACCAGGGGGTCGTCGGCATTGAGGACCGCGAGTCCGTCAGCGGGCAGGGACTCGATCAGCTCACCTTTGCTCCGGGCGACGGCCTGCTTGCTGCCGAACCGGCCGATGTGGGCGGTGCCCACGTTGAGGACCGCGCCCACCGTCGGCCGGGCGATCTCAGCGAGGTACCGGATGTCGCCGGGGCCGCCATGGCCCATCTCCAGCACCAGGTACTTGGTGGCGGGATCGGTCGAGGTGATGGTCAGTGGCAGCCCGATGCGGTCGTTGCGGTTACCTGCGGTCGCCACCGTCGGTCCCGCGTGTCCGAGCAGGTGGGCTGTCATGTCCTTTGTGCTGGTCTTGCCTGACGAGCCCGTCACCCCGATCACCATGGTGTTGTCGAGCCGACCGACCACATATGCGGCCAGGGCTCCGAGGGCCGCCCGCGCATCCGGCACGACAATGGCGGGTTCCTCGGCCGGGCGCTCAGTAAGTACCGCCAAGGCGCCCGACCTGACGGCCAGGGCGGCGAACGGGTGGGAATCGGCGGCCAGCGAGCCGTCAGGGCGTTCCACGGCCAGGGGAACGAACAACCCCTTGCTGCTCTCTTCCGGGTCCACGGTGGGAGGCGCCGTAATCAGGGCACGGGGGCACGGCACGTTGTGGAGTCTGCCGCCGACGACGCTCGCGACGTCTTGCAGGCTCATCGGGATCATGGCTGGTCTCCCATCGAGGCAACGCCCAGTCTGCTCGGCTTTGACACCATTTCGGAACATCCGATTCGGATGGTAGAGACAGCCTCTTGCGCGGTGCGCCGGACACACCGGGCCAGGGCTGCACGCAGGGCCTCTTGGTCGTTCGTTCGAGGGTGCGACCAAACCCCCTGACGGCCGGCGGCGAATCGGCCAGAGGAACGCTGAGGTACTCCCCGGCGAGCCCGTCGGCCTCCCGAAGGTCGGCGAGCGCCCGGGCGTGCAGCTCGCCCAGCTCGTCGGAGTCGTCCGACGCCGTCGGTTCGAGTTCCTCGTACGCGCTCTGCTCCCGTTCCGCTGACGGGCTGAGCAAACCGCCCGCCCGACAGCATCCGCGGCGCTGGGGCGGACGCCCCCTCGAAGCGGCCGCTTGATCAACCTGACGGCCTTCCCAGGTACGACATCAGGTGAGTCGTGGTGCCACCTCGGCCGCGACCCACTCCAAGGACTTCTCGACATGCTCAGCCGCGACAGGCAGCCACAGGGTGCAAACGGCAAGCCCCGCCTCCGCGAGCCGCCCCAGGTCGTCGGCGACACTCGCCGCAGTGGGCGCGGCGCCTCCGAGCGGCCGTCCCGGTGGCGGAACCACCGCGGGGAGACTGGGCGGAGTGAGGAACGCGGCTGAAGCAAGCGTCAGACGGTCAGCGTTCTCTGCGCCGGCGAGGTCACGCAGGCGGCGCCGGACGTCGGTGACGTCCGTGGCGTCGGCGCCGGTGCCGTACCAGCCGTCGCCGAACCGCAGCGCACGGCGCAGGGCAGCGTCGCTGTGGCCGCCGACCCACACGGGCGGACCGCCGGCCGTGACCGGAGGCACGCCCAAGTGCGCGGCGTGCAGCGTTGTGAACGGCCCGTCGAAGTCTGCGGGTCGCCGGGCCCACAAGGCCCTGGCAGCGGCGAGGTGGTCGTCGGTGCGTGCACCGCGTTCACGGACGGGTACACCGACGGCATCGAATTCGTCAGGATTCCAGCCGGTGCCGACGCCGAGGATCAGGCGGCCGCCGGACACGACGTCCAGAGTCGCCGCCTGGTTGGCGAGCACCAGCGCCGGGTAGTACGGCGCGACGAGTACAGACGTCAGCAGCCGCAGGCGGGTCGTCGCCCCTGCGACGGCCGACAGCAGAACAAGCGGGTCCGTGTCGAGGCCGAAGCCGCTGTCCAGTAGACGGTTGCCGACCGCAACATGATCGAAGCCCAAGTCTTCAGCGTGGCGTGCGGCGCGGAGCACGCTGGCTCCGTCGTCGAGCGGCCAGCGCGGCTGAAGGGAAACACCGAGGCGCAGCAGGGGCATGAGGTTGCCTTTCGATGGCAGTCCGATGGCGACACGGCGACCACCGACCGCCCTGTCGCCACACCCAACTCCCGCACCGCCCCTATTTCATCCCCGGCCGGGGTGCAGGAGTTCGTGGTCGCGGCCCGAGGCGGGCTATGGCGGTCGTCTTCCCCGTCCCGTCCCGGCCCGGCCCGGCCCGGCCCTTTGACGATCAGCCCGCGGCGGCCGGAGATCTGGTGCCGGTTGAGCAGGCCGGACGCCGACCGGTGCCGCACACGTTGTGATGACGGTGATGGCGTACGACTCGTTCGGTGACAACGTCCGGCCGACCGGGTGGAGTTGCGCAGGCCCTCGTGCGGATGCTGCCGCCGGCCCCATCGTGCCCGGGCCTGAACAGGGCCGCGCAGATCCGGGGTGGGCCGAAGGGCGGTGGCCCCGGTCAGTACAGCGGCGACTGTGGCATGTGGTGGTCGGGCCAGAAGGGGTCGGGAGGAGGCGGGGGCGGGTTGGTCCGGGCCTCCTCGGCGGCGTTCGCGCGGCGGATCGGCCATTCCGCCACCCACATCAGGGCGACCGTCACGACGAGGAGCCAGAAGCCGTCGATATGCAGAAGACCTGTGAGCCACACGATGAGCCAGAGCACCAACGCGTTGACCGAGACGAGGACCAGCGACGCCACCCCGGGCACGGGCAGTGTCAGGGTCAGCGCGAACCGCAGATGGAACAGGGCGGCGACGACCGCGAGCGTCAGCCACGGGGTACCGGTCGCTTCCACCCCGTCCAGCCACACCGCCGCGAGCGCCAGACCCGTCAGACACGAGAGGTAGCCGGCCAGCGAACGCAGGGCCCCGGGGCGGCGACGCTTCACCGGCAGGGCGAGCACAAGCAGCAGAACCGTCTCCACGGCGGCGACGACGAGTCCGGCGGTGACGAGGTCCTTGAGCCCACCACCGAGTTCGACGTCCAGGCCGAGCCCGGCGCTCAGCTCCACGCCGGCCCACAGCGCCGCGGGCCCCACGACCGTCAGAACGAGGGCCGACAGCACCATGCCCAGTCCGACGTACAGGAAATGCCGGCGCATCGGCGCGAAGAACTCCCAGTCGGAGGTGCCCCAATCAGGCTCCTCCGCCATGCGCCGCTGATTGCTCACCGCGGCCCGTCCGAGCATCCGCCCCAGTGGCATGGGCACGAGCAGGACGACGGCGGTGAACACGACGGCGACGACGACCACGGCCGCCGCCCGCTCGGTCCCGGTGCCGCCGAGCCGTAAGGGGCCGACGACCTCGGAGGCCGCCCACACGCCGCCGGCCGCGCACGCCCACTTCCTGATGACCCGCCCCGTAGTCGTCATGGATGCAGGATCCCGCCGGGGAGTCGGCGGGGGAACCCCACCGGCAGAGAGTCGACGAGTCGCCGTCAGCGGTCACTGTGGGGCTGGTCGCAGGCGCGGGCCGGCGCGATGTCAGGTCAGCTCGTCACACGGAAGGTGGCGTCGGCGCGTCCCGTCGCGTTGGTGATCGCGCACGCCGCGTGTGCCCACCGTGGAACGCAGGGCCCTGCCGCCGCCGGTGAGGTTTCTGCGAGTGGCACCGTCGGGTGAAGGGCCACGGCGGGCAGCAGGAGCAGCTCTGTCTCGGTGTCGGCGCCACCGGATCGGCTACCGCGCGACACGGAACGCCACATTCTGCCGACGCGACAGGCCTACCCACGGGGCTCCTGCCAGTGGCGGGGAGCCCCGTGGGTAAGGGACGGATCAGCCCATGCCCTGGAGGCGCCAGATCTGGTTCCTCTTGTCGTTCAGGGCGCTGGCCGGGTCGCAGGTCCACTGGTGGATCTGCGCGCGGGGTTCGGCCGAGACCCCGCTGACGTCCACGCACTTGCCGCTGTGCACGGCCACCAACTGGTAGTCCTTGCTGTTGCCGAGCGCGGTGACGGGCTTGAGGGTGAACATCTGGTTCGTGGTACCGCTGCAGGTCCACTGGATGACGGCGGCACCGTCGGCCGTGGAAGCGCCCGAGACGTCCAGGCACTTGCCGCTGTGCTCATTCACGATGGTGTAGGTGTTCGCCCGGCCGGCGACCGGCTTGAAGTCGAGCATCTGCTGGTAGCCGCCCTCGCAGTGGTACTGCTGGTACTGCGTGCCGTCGGCGGTGCTGAGGTTGGTGTCGTCCAGGCACTGACCGCTGTGCTGGGCCACCGCGACCGTGGACACGGTGGTGTTGGACGGCGGCAGCAGGGTGACGGTGTAGCCGTCGGCGGCGTCCGTCCACGGCACGCTCACCGAAGCCGAGTTGCCGCTCACGGTCAGCGTCTGGTCGGAGACCGTCACCGGACCCGTCACCGCGCCGCCGCCGTTGTTCGGTATGCGCTGGACTATCGCGCGCACCCGGCCGTTCTCCACCACCGACGTGGTGTCGAGGCGGTTGAGGCCGACGGTGACGTTGCCGGTGTTGCCGTTGTTGCCCAGCAGGATCTTCGCGTTGCGCGCGGAGTTGTCCTTCGTCGCCAGCCCGTCGGTGTTCGTACCGGGCGTGAGGTTCACGATGTTTCCGGTCTGGGAGCCGTAGTACCGGTAGAGGAACCACTCGCCGAGCGGCAGGTACTGGCCGGAGCTGTTCTTGGTGAGCAGGTTGGCCGCGTAGTCGTGCAGGCTGGGGCCCCCTCCCCAGTTGGCGCGCATGCCGTCGGCGCCGGCCCGCTCCAGGCGGCTGATGAACCAGCCGCCGCCACCGGGGTTCTGCTGCTCGCGCCCGGCGTACTCGTTGATCTGGTACGGACGGGTGTTGGTCAGGCCCGCGGCGGCGAGGGTCGAGTTGGCGTTGCTGACGGCCGTGACGGGGTCGTGTGGAATGGCATGCCAGCTGTAGATGTCGGGGGCGACGTTGTTGGCCTTGACGTGGTTCAGGAAGGTGGTCCACCAGGTGTTGGAGGCGTTGGGCGGGTTGGCTGTGCTGGGGCCGACGATGAGCTGCCCGGGGAGGTTGGCCCGCACGGCGGCGTGGAACCGCGACCACATCTGCAGGTACTGGCTCTGGGACCGGCCCCAGAAGCCACTGAGATCCGGCTCGTTCCACAGGTCCCACTCCACCGTCATGTTGTTGGCCTTGACGTCGGAGATGAGCTGGTTGACGAAGTTGTCGAACAGCGTCCAGTTGCCGTTGTCGCCGGGAAAGCCCTGGCTGGTGGTGCCGTCGGCGCCCCACAGGTCGTGCGGCAGGATGACGAACGTACCGCCGAGCGCCTTGGTGCGCTTGTACTGGGCGAGGGTGGCGTTCCAGCGGGTCTGGTAGTGGGCGAGGCTGGTGGCGTAGCCGCCACCGTTGAGCTGGGCGCCGCCGGCCCGCATGAAGTGCCACTTGATGTCTCTGAAGAAGTGGTCCGGCGGCTGCGACCCGTCGGCGGTCAGCCCGTAGATCATGCCCGAGGCGCGGTAGCTGGGGGCGCCTGCGGCGGAGGCGAAGTCGACGGTGACGCCGGTGTCCGCGGCCTGCGACGGGCCGGCGGGCACCAGGGTCGTGGCCAGGGCGGCCAGGAGGACGGCCACGGACGAGGTCGCTCGGCGTCCGGTGCGGGTTGCGGGGCTGGAAGGTGTCCAGCGGGATTTCATGCTGCGGCTCCTACGTGAGCGGGAAGAGGATGGCCGGAGTCGGAACGTTTTCGGGACCGTGGGGAGACGGCCGGTCAGCGGCTGTCTCGGTGCGCGTGTGCGTCGGCCAGCAGAAGGTAGCTGCTGGCCGTCCAGGTGTAGGCGCGGTCGCGCAGGCCGGTGCCGGTGAGGGCGTCGAAGTTCTCGGCGAAGCCGTGGGTTTCGCACAGGGCGCGGAAGCGGGCGCTGATCTCGTCGGCGAGGCGGTGGTGGCCGGCGCGGCGCAGGCCGTCCTCGATGAGGACGGTGGCGGGCGCCCAGATCGGGCCGCGCCAGTAGCCGTCGGCGAGGTAGTGGGGGGAGGTGGGGAGTTCGGTGGCCAGGCCGTACGGGGTCAGGTGGGTCTCGATCCGGGCGGCCAGGGTTTTGCCGATGTGCTCGGGCAGGTGCTCACCCAGTGCCATCGGCATCAGGTCCAGCAGGCTGGAGCTGTCCCAGGTCGCGGCGGTGTCGAGGCCACGGGCCACGAACCGCTCTCCCGTCCACAGCTCGTCGAGCATCGCCGTCTGGGTGGTCTCGGCGGTACGGGTCCAGCGGCGGGCCTCGTCGGGCAGGTCCAGTTCGGTGGCCAGTCGGGCGAGTTCGCGGAGCTGGAGTACGAGGAAGGCGGCGAGGTCGGCGGTGACGACCACGCGCTCGGGGTCGAACGTCGTGGCGTTGTCCCAGCCGCTGTCGTTGCCGTGCTGGTAGTGGGGCAGGGCGGCGCCGGGGGCACGGCGGGCGGTGAGCCAGAAGTTCGTCCACCGTGCCAACCTGCCGTAGATCTCGGCGAGTTCGGTCCGGCTGAGGGGTTCGGGGAGTCTTCGGCGCAGGTGGGACAGGGTCCAGCCGTGGATGGGTGGTTTGACGAAGTTGTAGAGGACCTCGGAGTGGGTCACCGAGTCGGGCAGGGCGCCGGTCTCGTCCTGGTGGTCGAACGGCAGGGAGAACTGGTCCCAGGCCAGGGCGGGTGCCCCGGGCGCCAGGGCGAGGGCGTTGAAGCAGTGGTCCCAGCTCCAGACCTTGTCCATCCAGTGCTTGGACATCAGCACCGCTGGCCGGGTGACGAGGGCCGCCGGGCGGACCGTCGCCGACCACAGGACGTACGCGGCGAGTTCGGCGGCCGGGGTGCCGGACGAGCGCCAGGGGGCCACCGCGTCGACGAACGCGGTGAAGGCCTGCTCCGCGGTCGCCACGACGGCGTCGAACGTCTCCGAGGACGTGAAGGGCAGGCGTGCGCTGTCCAGTTCCTCGATCGCCGCATCCCAGACACCGCCGGGGCCCGCGGTGACGGTGACGCCTCGTTCTCCGGTACCGAGGGCCTGGCTGCCGGACACCTCGGCGACCGTGCCCGACAGCACGGTGATCCGGTAGCGGCGCCCGGTCCCGTAGGAGGTGAACACGTACGCCCCGTCCACCGGGTCGCGGTAGAAGTAGGTGCCCGTGAAAGGGGTCAGCGTGTCGGCTGCCGCGGTGACGCGCAGGCCGAGTCCCTCACCGCGCAGGCGGACGGTGTCCGGTGCGGCGTAGGCGAGGCCGATGCGCCCTCCCGCGCCGGTCCAGGTGAGCAGGCCGGGGGTCGCCTCGACGCGGGTCGCGGCCCGGTCGCCCGTCGTCGCGTCGAGGGGCGTGAAACGCAGGATCGCGTGCATGCCGTTCTGGTGCGAGACGAGGTGGAGGTCCTCGGAGCGTGTCTTCTCCGCGAGCACGGGAGAGATGCCGAACCAGGATCCGTACGTGCTGAACGGGATGTCGTGGAGGGAGAAGGCCGGGCCGGATCGGGCGGCGGTCATCAAGTGGTACTCGTTTCTTCAGCAGGGGTCACCGGCGGTGATGAAGTGGTCAGTCCTTGACGGCTCCGGCCGTCACGCCGGCGGCGACGTAACGCTGGGCGAGGACGAGGATCACCGTGGCGGGCAGGGAGGCCACGACGGCGGTGGCCATGATGGCGTTCCACTCCTGGTTGTTGTTGCCGATGTAGTGGTAGATGCCGAGGGTGATCGGCTCGTGGGCGCCGCCGTTGGCGAGGGTGCTCGCGAAGACGAAGTCGGACCACGACCACAGGAACGCGAACAGCGACACCGTGACGATCGCGTTGCGGCTCATCGGCAGCACCACGGACCGGAAGGTGCGCAGGGGCCCGGCTCCGTCCATCTGCGCGGCCTGAAGCAGTTCACCGGGGATGCCGGACATGAACGCGGTGAAGATCAGGACCGCGAAAGGAACGGCCAGGGTGGAGTCCGCGACGATCAGACCGGGCACGGACTGGAGCAAACCGAGCTGGAGGTAGATGGCGTAGAAGCCCATCGCCATGATGATGCCGGGGATCATCTGGGCGACCAGGAGCAGGAAGCTGAGCAGGCCCCCGCCGCGCGGGCGGAGTTTCGCCAGCGCGTAGCCGGCGGGCGCGGCCAGCGCCACGGTCAGCACGACCGTGCCCAAGCCGACGACCAGGCTCGTGCCGAGGTAGGGCAACTGCTGGTCCAGGACGGCGCGGTAGCCCTCCAGCGTGCCGTGGACGGGAAACAGGTCCGGCGGGCTCTTGCGCATGTCCTGGTCGCGGGTGAAGGACACGTTGAGCATCCAGTAGACCGGAAAGAGCATGACGGCGGTCAGTGCCAGGCCGACGACGGTCTTCCACCCCGTACGGCGGCGCCGATGCGGGTAGTTCATGCCAGTGCCTGCTTTCGCTGGACCCTCAGATACACCAGGCCGAACACCAGCGCGGCGACGACGAGCAGGTTCCCGACGGCCGCGCCGGGGCCGAAGGCGGGCAGCAGGTTGCCGAAGCCGAGCCGGTAGGACCAGGTGGCGAAGGTGGTGGACGAGTCCGCCGGACCGCCCTTGGTCATGATCCAGATGATGTCGAAGACCTTGAGCGTGTAGACCAGCCCCAGCAACAGGGTGATCGCGGACACCGGGCGCAGCAGCGGGAAGGTGATGCTCCAGAAGCGCCGCCAGGCACTCGCGCCGTCGAGGGCGGCCGCTTCATGGAGGCTGTGCGGGATGGACTGCAGGCCGCTGTAGAGCACGACCAGGTTGAACGGGACGCCGATCCAGACGTTCGCGACGATCACCGACGCCAGCGACCACTCCGGTGACGTCAGCCAGTTCACCGGACCGACGCCGACGGCGTGCAGAGCCGCGTTGACGATGCCGGAGTCGCTGTTGAGCATCCACGACCAGGTCGAGGCCGACACGATCAGCGGCAGCAGCCACGGCACGAGGAACAGGGCCCGCAGCGTCGCGGAGAGGCGGAAGTGCTGGTGGAAGAAGACCGCGAGGGCCAGGCCGATGGCGTACTGGAAGGCCAGGCACACGACGGTGAACACCACCGTGTGGGTGAGCGCCGGACCGAAGGTCGGATCGTCGAACACCTTCAGGTAGTTCTCCAGTCCGGTGAACGGCGCGTCGCCCTGGACGAAGGAGCGGACCGTGTAGTCGCGCAGGCTCAGATCGACGTTGCGGTAGAGCGGATAGGCGTAGAAGAGGACGAGGTACAGGGTCACCGGGGTGAGGAAGGCCCAGGCGGCCCACTGCTGTGTGGTGGGACGGCGTCGCCGGTGGGAGGCGCGGGCCGGGGGCGGGGCGGCGGTGGCCGCCCCGTTCCGGTCGCGCACCGGCCGCCGGTCCGGCAGATGGGTGGTGCGGTTCATCAAGGAGTCCCGAATGCGGTTGCCCGGCGGTTTACTTGACGGCGTTCTGCGCCGCGGTGAGCGCGTCCTTCGGCGACTGCGATCCGCTGAGGGCGGACTGCACGGCCTTCCACATCTGCTCGGAGATCTTCGGGTACTTGGTGCCCAGGTCGTCGCTGGTGCGTCCCTTGGCCGCCTTGACCGCCTCGACCCACGGCTTCAGCGCGGCGTTCGCCGCGACCTGCTTGTCCTGGACCTCGCTCGTGGGGGCCACATAGGACAGGGTGGTGTCGGTGGCGTTGAGGTTGTCGGTGCTGGTCAGGCAGGACACCAGCTTCCGCGTGGTGGCGTAGCGGGCGGTGTCACCCTGGACCGGGACGGTGACGAACTCACCGCCGGTCGGGGCCGCCGCGTTGCCGCCGTCGGACGCGGGGATGGGCAGCACACCGTAGTCGAAGCCCGCCTTCTCGGCATTGGCCAGCTGCCAGGTGCCGTTCTCCGCGAAGGCGTAGTCGCCGCTCGCGAACTCCTGCCAGCTGGTGGTCTGGGTGTTGTTGATGACCGAGTTCGGGGCGTAGCCCTTCTTCAGCCAGTCGCTCCACAGGGACAGCGCCGAGACTCCCTGAGCGGAGTCGAGTTCGGTGAGCTTCGCTCCCGAGCCCCAGAACCACGGCAGGAACTGGAAGCTGCCTTCCTCCGTGCCGATCGCGGAGAACGTGATGCCCTTCTTGCCGGCCTGCTTCACCTTCGCCAGCGCAGCGGTCAGCGACGTCCAGTCCTTGACCGAGGCGACATCGACACCGGCCTTCTTCAGCACGTCCTTGTTGTAGTAGAGAGCGAGGGTGTTGGCGCCGATGGGCGTGCCATAGGTCTTGCCGCCCGACTGGCCGGCCGCGAGCAGGTTGGAATCCACCTTCGAGGTGTCGACCTTGTTCTCCTCGGTCGTGGTGAGCACGCCCGCCTCGGCGAGCGTCGACACCACCGGGTTGTCGAGGATGAGGACGTCCGGGGAGTTGTCCTGCTGCGCCGCCAGCAGCGCCTTGTTGGTCAGGTCGCTGGTGTCGAAGGCCGTCCGCTTGATCTTGACCCCTGCCTCGCTGCCGCAGCCGTCCAGCAGCTTCGCCCAGTCCGAGCCCTTGTCGAACTGCGGGTACGGGTCCCAGATGGTGTACGTGCCGCCGTCCGCCGCCTTGGCGGACGTGGTGCCGGCGTCGGAGGAGCATGCGGTGGCGGCGGTGAGGGCGACGACGGTCATGGCCGCGGCGGCGAGACGGCGTCTGGGGAATCTGTTCATGGGGCGTTCCTCTGGGTTTCAGCCATGAAGGTTTCAGCCATACGGGTTTCAGGCATGGACATGCCAGGCAAGTGGAGACAGAGGCAGGGGCAGGGCCCGGACGAACGGCGTCGCGGAGTCGTGGAGCAGCCGGTCGGACGGTTGACGGGGCGGGAGACGAGGAAGGAGCGCAGGATCCTCGGGTGGAGGGGATGCGGAAGGCGACCGGTCAGGCGGTGGAGTCGGATTCAGCGGACCTGTACGTGTCCGTAGGCCGGCCGGCGCCGACGGGGCCGGTGCTGCCACGAAGGGATATCGGCGGGGCGAGCAGGTGGTGGCGCGGCGGCGCGTCCGGGTGGTCGAGCCGCTCGACGAGCAGTTCCACGGCGAGGCGGCCCATCTGTGCCGCGGGTACGTCGGCCGCCGTGAGCTGCGGAGTCACCGTCTCCGCCCAGCGCGAGGCCACGACGCCGGTGACGGAGAAGTCGCGCGGCACATGGCGGCCCGCGTGGGCGAGCCCCCGGTAGAGGCCTCCGAGCGCGGCCTCGTTCAGCGTGACGAGGGCCGTGGTGGCGGGGTCGTCATGGAGGATCCGCTCCAGGCAGGCCTGGCCCGAGGGTGCGTCGTCCGCGCAGGTGTACGTGCGGACGGTGAGCCCGCGCTCCGCGGCGGCTTTGGTGAAGCCGTCGAGCCCCCGGTGGGCGGACTCGTACCCGGCCCGCAGGAGCCGTTCGGGCCGATTGACGAAGGCGATCCTTCGGTGGCCCAGGTCGGCGAGGTGGTGGACACAGGCCGCCGCCAGCGCGGTGTGGTCCAGGCCGACCCACCAGTCACCCTCCGGCCGCGCGGTGCGGCCGATGCAGACGGCGGGGAAATCCTCGGCCAGGAGGTGGTCGACGCGGTCGTCCTGGAGCCTGATCTCCATGAGGATGGCGCCGTCGACGCGCCGCTCACCCAGCAGTCGCTGGAACGAGCGGTCGCTGTCCACGCCGCTCGGCGAGAGCAGTACGTCGTAGTCATAGGTGGCGGCGGCCTCCACCACGCTGCCGATGAAGTCGAGCTGCATGCCGGTGTAGTGGTCCCCGGCCGGCGGGAAGACCAGACCGATGGTGCTGGTCCGGCCGTTGGCCAGCGCGCGGGCACTCGCGTTCGGCCGGTAGCCCAGGTCGTCGATGACCCGCTGGATCTTCTCCCGGGTCTCGTCCGACACCGGACGCTTGCCGCTCAGCGCGTACGAGACGGTGCTCCGCGAGACACCGGCCCGCCGGGCGATCTCACCGATGTTCACGGGACTCCTCCATCGACTTCACCGACTGCGTGTGCCTCACCGAACCGGTTCGCCTCTTCCGGCGGGAACCGTTCGGACCGGACGGACGCAAGGACTGCGACCGGGGTCGCGATCCGGGTGTCGAACCGGTTCGCGTGAAGGGAACGTAGGAGTTGACCGCACGGGTGTCAATGCCTCGCGCACACTTCCTGGAACACAGCGTGAACCCGTAGGCGCGGACCGCGACCGCTCCCACCTTGCGCATCCGTCGCATTCACCAGGGGGAAAGCGACCTCTTCGCCACCCGTCGGGCGCCTCGCGGCCGTCCGCGCCGGCAGAGCGTTTCGCGTCGAGAGTATTGCTGGGTCGCTACGCCGGTGCTAACTTCCGGCGAACCGGTTCGACGCATCGCCATAGCACCAGCCCGCATTCGAGACACCTCCTCGTGGTGGCGGGCCAGGTGCACTCCTCTTTGCGTCGAACCGGTTCGATCGGTGGTCGCGACCGCCGTGCCAACCCCCTCTTGTGCCCTCACGGACGACACGGAGACTTCAGTGCGACGCAGGAGAAGCAGAACAACAGGAGCAGGCGCCGCGACAGCGGCCGTCGCGGTCCTCGCCACCATGCTGGCCACCACCACCGGCACGGCCGGGGCGGCGGAGCCGGAACAGCTCGTCGTGGACCTCGGCACCGACACCGGCCCCTTCCACGGCGGCGCCTCCGGCTCGCTGTACGGCATCTACGGCGACGGAGTGCCCAGCCGCAATCTCCTGGAGGGCATGCACGTCCGCACGGTGTCGACGAAGGCGCAGGACGGACCCCAGCACCCCGGAGCGGACGCGCTGGAGGTCCTGCCGCCGTTCGTGGACTCCGGCGGCAAGGACGTCTACATCTACATGACCGACATCTACCGGGGCTTCCCCTACCAGTGGCCCGGCGCCGACGGTCCGGCGCGGCTCGCCGACTTCAAGACGAAGATCAAGAAGCAGGTCCGACAGGTCCTGACCATGGGCGACTACAAGGACCACGTCGTCTATGTGCCCTTCAACGAACCCGAAGGGAACATGTTCGGCACGGGCGAGTGGAGCTACAACAAGATCTCCTGGCTCAAGGATCCCCAGTACTACTTCGCGGCCTGGAAGGAGGTCTACCACCTCATCAAGGACCTCGACCCGGGCGCCCGTATCGCCGGACCCAACACCAGCGTGCTCTACGACCAGGTCAAGGGCTTCCTCGAGTACGCCAAGGCCAACGACGTGGTGCCGGACGTGATGACCTGGCACGAGCTGTCCTCGCCCGCCGCGGTCCGTACAAGCGTCGCCAGGTACCGGCAGTGGGAGAAGGACGTCGGCGTCGGCCCGCTGCCGATCAACGTGAACGAGTACGGCCACAACTACCACCTGTCCGTGCCCGGCCAGGTGATCCAGTGGGTCTCCGCCATCGAGGAGTCCAAGATCGACGCCGATCTGGCGTACTGGAACATCGACGGCAACCTCAACGACTCCGCCGTGGAGGCCAACAAGGGCAACGGCCAGTGGTGGCTGTTCAACGCCTACGGCCAGATGACCGGGCACACCGTCCAGGTGACCGCCCCGCACCCCAACCAGCAGTACACCCTCCAGGGCGTCGCCACCCTCGACGCGGACAAGAAGCAGTCCCGGGCCATCTTCGGCGGGAAGAGCGGTGACGCGGACATCGTCTTCAAGAACATCGACCCCGAACTCTTCGGGACGACGGTCCACGCCACGGTGCAGGAGATCCCCTGGACCGGCCAGGTCGGCGACTCCGCCCAGCCGCTGCGGCTCGCGGACCAGGACGTCGAGGTCGGCGCGGACGGGACCGTCACCCTCCCGATGACCGGCATGAACGAGATGTCGGCGTACCAGGTCATCCTCTCCCCCGGCGGCAACGACGGCGCTCCCGCCGATCCCTCCGTCGGCTGGCGCAAGACCTACGAGGCGGAGAACGCCACCTACACCGGCAGGGGCTATTCCAAGAACGGGCCCGAGGGATCGCCGTCCCAGGTGGGGAAGTTCGCCACCTCGGGCAGGTACAACGTCGGCGGCCTGCGCACCGGCTCCGACGGAGTGCTCGCCTTCGACGTCGAGGTCCCGCAGGACGGCACCTACGACCTGAGCGTCTTCGCCAACTCCTACAACCTGTACGACCTGGTGAAGGAACAGGGCCCGACCAACGTCTTCCTGCGCGTCGACGGGAAGGACCCGCAGGAGCTGCGGCTGCCGCTCGGCTACAAGTGGGTGGTATGGGGTCACACCGACACGACGGTGCAGCTGACCGCGGGCAAGCACCGGATCACGCTCTCCGCGCAGGACCCGGACCTGGGCGTCACCAAGGGCGACGCGATCATCGACAAGATCGACCTGTCCCTGCGCGACGAGCACGTGACCGCGCCGGCGATCTACGAGGCCGAGTACGCCACGCTCTCCGGAGCCCGGCCCGACTACACCCGCCCCGGCGCGTCCGGCCCCGGCACGGTACCGCTGGCCAAGGACGCCTCCGCGACCTTCTGGGTGTACGCGGCCACCGACGGCGAGGCGACCGTCTCCGTCGACCACCTCGGCGGTGGCCGGGCGCGCCTCTCCCTCAACGGCGACAGGCTGGACGTGCCCAAGGCAGGAGGCGGAAAGAAGGGCACGGACGAGGTCCGGCTGTTCCTGTCCGGCGGCGTCAACAAGCTCACCCTCACCGGCACTTCGGGCGCCCTGCTCCTCGACCGTCTGCGCGTCGCGCCGTCCCGCGGCACCCTTGTGCCGACGGTTTACCAGGCCGAGGACGCCTCGGTCAGCGGCGCCGCCAAGGTGACCGACGCCTACACCTTCGCCTCCGGCGGGAAAGCGGTCACGGACATCGGCGACGGGAAGGCCAACTCGCTCACCCTCGACGTCACCGCCGAGCGCTCCGGCCGCCACGCGCTGACGATCCGTTACTCCAACGCCGAACAGGCCCCCGCCACCCACTACAACCCCGACCCGATCGCCCGCCACGCCGACCTCTCCATCAACGGCGGACCGGCCCGGCGCATCCTCTTCCCGACGACCTTCCACTTCAACAACTTCTGGGACCTGACCGTCCCAGTCACCCTGAAGAAGGGCACCAACCGGCTCACCTTCACCGCGGAGGAGCTGCCCGACTTCGACGGCGACACCCACAACCAGTACGACCAGCGGTCGCCGTACGCACCGGTCATCGACCGGGTCGCGGTCACACCGCTCGCCCACAGGTAACCCCCGGGCATCCCGGAGTGGCCGGTGGTTCGCCGGCCACCCCGGACTGGGAGGCGCGATGCCGTTGCGTGATCGGGGTGCCGGTCATGCTGTCAGACGCCAGAGGGATGTGGTCTCGGCGCTTCGTGCTGCGTGGAGTGGGTCGGTGGCGTCCTTGGTGCGTGGGTGGCGGGGCTTGGTGTCGATCTTGTCCATGACGCGGAGGTGTGCTGCCTGGATGGCGTCCAGCAGTTGCTGACGTGTCCGCAGGCCGAGGTGCTCTGCCAGGTCGGACAGGATGAGCCAGCCCTCGCCACCTGGCCGGAGATGGCGGGACAGTCCGTTGAGGAAGCCGTGGAGCATGGTGCTGTCCGGGTCGTAGACGCCTTGCTCGATGGGGCTGGTGGGACGGGCGGGGAGCCAGGGCGGGTTACAGACGATGAGGTCGGCGCGGCCTTCGGGGAACAGGCCGGGACCCGACACCTCGATACGGTCGGTCAGTGCGAGCCGGTGGGCGTTCTCCCTGGCGCAGGCCAGGGCGCGTGGGCTGATGTCGGTGGCCATGACGCGGTTGATTCCGCGGCGGGCCAGGACCGCGGCGAGGACACCGGTGCCCGTGCCGAGATCGAACGCCGTACTGGTGGCGGGACTGCGCCGGGCCGCCGGCGGCAGGGGCGTATGGGCGACCAGGTCGACGTACTCGTCTCTGACCGGCGCGAACACGCCGTAGTGGGGGTGGATGCGAGTGCCGAGCGCCGGCACGTCGACCCCTTTCGAGCGCCACTGGTGAGCGCCGATCACTCCCAGCAGTTCCCGGAGAGAGACCGCCGTTGGTCCCTGTGGGGGGCCGTAGGCTTCCAGACAGGCCTGGCGGACGTCGGGAGCCCGGCGCGACGCCAGGGTGTAGTCGTCGTCCAGCAGCACCAGGAGCTTTCCGAGCACACGGGCACGGTGACTGCTGCTGCGTCGGTGCAGGTGGAAGGACTCGCTCAGGGAGGTGCCGGGCCTGGGCGTTCTGCGGTCGACGCGGCGGCCCATCGCCCGCAGCAGTTGCCGGGCGTTGTGGAAGTCGCCTTGCCAGAGCAGGGCCGTTCCCTCACACGCCTGGCGGTAGGCGTCGTCGGCCTTCGTCCGGTCGTCGGCGACTACGGTCCGCCGCGGAAGGGGGGCGGCGCTCTCGGAATGCCAGCGGGCGGACTGTCGGGTGTCGCCTGTGGTCCAGTGGATGGTGGACACCACGTACTCCTCGTGGTCGAACGTGCAGGGGCACGAAGAGCACTTCGACGGGGAGCAGGCTGAACCCACGCCTGCCCATCGGACAGACGTGTGCGTTGAGGCAGGTGGCCGCTACCGCCCTCGCGTCGAAGCGCGAGAGCGGACGTCCCAGACAACCATGCCGAGCATCAGGGTCAGCCCTTTCGGAGGAGTGCCAGCAGGCTCGCACAGGTGCTGCTCGGATTCCAAACACACCGGCCCGGACGGCGCATGAGCGGTATCGGGGAGTACCTCCGCCTGACGGCGGTGGAGTGGGAGCAGGTCAAGCGGGATCCGGTGGGGGCGGGGAACCACAGACCGGTATGGGCATGGCCCAGCTGCTGAACCGACTTCATCGGCGGGCGGGCCCTCGTTCGTGTGCGTCGGCAGAAGGGAATGCACAGACAATGAAGGTCATCATCATCGGTGCCGGCGTGCTGGGGTTGAGCGTCGCGCGGCAGCTTGCCGTCGCCGGCGAGGAAGTTGTCCTGCTGGATCAGTGGGGAGCCGGCACCGGCACCACCGCGACAACCTTCGCCTGGACCAACTCGAGCCGGAAGCTGGACCCGGACTACCACAGACTGAACCTCGCGGGGATGGAGGAGCACAGCAGGCTCGCGGAGCAACTGCCTGGCGCGCCGTCGTACTTCCCCAGCGGAGCGCTGCAGTGGGCGGACGTCTCGAGCGAACAATGGCTCGCCGGCAACGTGGAACGCCTGCGGTCACTCGGCTACCCCGCGCACTGGGTCACCCGCGAGGAGGCAACGCGGATCGCGGGCGACCTGCGGATTCCGGAGACCATCACGTCCATCGCGTCCTTCCCCAGCGAGGGATACGTCCTGCCGGAAGTCTTCGTGGAGAACCTTCTGGCAGACGCCGAGCAGCACGGAGCCAGGTTGGCGCTCGGAGAGGTCGTGGCCATCGACGACAGGCCCTGCGGAGTGTCCGTCACCCTGGCCGGAGGCGAAGTCCTCAATGGCGATCGGGTCGTCCTGGCGGCAGGCCGCTGGACCCAACGGCTCGCCGCGCGGACCGGCATCACCGTTCCCATGGTGACGGACACCGGTCGCGGATCGCAGACCGTCGGCCTGCTCGGGTACGCCAGGTCCCCGGAACTCGATCTGCGCTGTGTGATCCACAGCCCTGGCCTCAACCTCCGCCCTGCGGCCGGCGGGCAGACCGTCCTGCAAGCTCTTGATCTCAATGCGCAGGTCGATCCGGCAGCTCCTCCGTCCGCGGACGGGGACCTTGCACGGACCATCGCTCGGCGGTTCTCCGCACTGCTGACGGGCCCCGGTCATGTACCGGAGATCGACCTGCGCGTCGGCTTCCGGTCACTGCCCGCGGACGGGCACACCGTCGCCGGCTACGCCTCGGGGCAGTCCCGCGTCTACTGCCTCGTGTCGCACAGCGGGGTCACCCTGGCGCCGATCCTGGGACGGCTGGCCTCGGCCGAGATCACCACCGATCAGGAGCAGGCCCTCCTCCGGTCGTTCAGGCCCACACGTTTCATCGGCGTACGGCGCTCCGACGTCGAGGTCGACCAGAGCGCCACCACTCTGGGTGAGCAGTAGCAGACGGAGTCTTCTGTAACATGACCGGCTGCCGCGACCTTCTGTGGCTGGGCGGCGTCTGCGCCCTCGCGGCCGCACGGGCGACATGGGGTGCCCGCGATCACTCAGCCCGCGCGGCGTTGGGCGCGGCGGGGCGCCATTCGTCCTCCAGGATGCTGAAGACCAGGGAGTCCCTCCAGCCGTCACGGATCAAGTGGGTGTGACGCAGGCGCCCTTCCTGTGTCATGCCGATCTTGGTCAGCACACGGGCCGAGCCGCGATTCCGCGGGTCGCACGTGGCGAAGACCCGATGGAGTCCCAACTCGCCGAAGCCGAGCGCGAGAAGCTGCCGTCCGATCTCCGTCCCGACGCCGCGCCCCCAGACCCGTGGATGCACGACATAGGTGATCTCGCCCTGCCGCCTGCTGTCACTGCGCACATGCAGTTCTCCCATGCCCACCACCTCGCGACCGATGCGTGCGACGTGGGGGAACCGGCGTCGGGGGTCGGCCGACCAGGCCCTGACCGCGCCCTCCACGAAGTGCCGTGTCTCGTCCTGCGTGTTCGGGCCCCACGACTGGTGGCGGCACACCTCCGCGAGGCGCGCCCACGAGTGAACGGCAGGCCAGTCCTCCATGACGATCCGGTGCAGGGTCACCGACTCCCGACTCATGCGTAATCACGTCCCGTCACTTCCTTGCAACTCGACCAGATGGAGGGCATCAGATCACAGAGCGTGCGCGATGGTGGGCGGTGGCGGATACCGGCGGTCGTTCTGCGTGCAACTGGGCCGGCCCTGAGCGTTCACGGTGGGGCGAGCCCTTGCACGGAGACGGCTCAGTCGACCGCGTCGCGCAGCAGGTCCCGGAGTTTCAGTGCCGCCGGCAGCGGGGCATCAGGCAGTGCCACATGGACGGTCCGGCGCAGTGCCGGGTCGGTGAGGCGGCACAGGACGAGTTCGTCGGGGACCGCCCGGGCGGCGAGCGAGGGGACCAGCGCAACTCCCAACCCGGCTGCCGCGTAGCCGAACTTCGCGGTCCATTCCGCGATCCGAATGATCTTTCTGGGGGCGAAGCCCGCTCGTGCGCAGGCATCCGCGAGCATCGTGGGCCGGTCGCCGTACGCGCTGTGAAGCCATGCCTCGTCGTGCAGTTCGGACAGGTCGACCGTCCCGGCTCCGGCCAGGCGGTGCCCGCGCGGGAGAGCCACGAACAGCTCGTCCTCGCACAGCACGGTCGTCGTGACCCCGTCGGCCGACGGCAGACCGGACGGATAGTCGCTGACGACGGCGAGGTCCAGCGCCCCGTCCGCGAGGCGCTCCATCAGTGTGTCGGTCCAGCCCTCGACCGCGACGACCTCGACGTCCGGTCTGGCGTGCTGGAGCGCCCGCAGGGCGGTGGGCACCAGCGAGATGTTGGCGGTGGCGAACGCGCCCATGTGCAGCAACCCGCCCTCCCCCGCGTGCAGCGCGGTCAGCTCCCGCTCCGCTCGGGCCAGCCGATCGAGCACCTCCACGGCGTGCCGATGCAGCGCACGCCCCGCGGGATTGAGCCGTACACCCCGCGGGAGCCGCTCGAACAGCGGCCCGCCCGCCTGCTGTTCCAACGCGGCGATCCGCCGGGACACCGCGGACTGCGTGTAGTTGAGCCGGACCGCCGCCTTCGTGAACGATCCGGTCTCGGCCACGGCCACGAGCAGCCGCAGCGCGTCGATCTCGAACACGTCGCTTCCCCTCCAAGGTCTTCCTCCGGGCCTGGCCATCTTCCATGACCCATTCCATGGGTGCATAGATCCCATGCGATCCAGTCGCTGGTGGAATGTCTCAGCCCGTCCTAACGTCGTTCACGCGGCGGGACCGCGCGGGGGGGGGAACGGCCCCGCCGCACCCGTGGCCCATGAGATCCGAGGGGGAAGTGTGGCACTGCGACAGGGAGTCGAGATGGGGCGGGACCGGTGACCCGGGGGGCCGCGCTCTCGTTGCCGGCGATGCTGGCCGATCTGGAGGAACTCGTGCTCTGTGAGTCCTTCTCGGCCGACCACGCCGCGGTGGCGCGCAGCGCGGAGGCGGTCGGCGCCCTCGGGAGGAGGCTGCTGGGGGCCGGGCCGGAGACGATCGTGATCGACGGGGTGACCCATCTGCGGTGGATCTTCGGCACCCCGCGGGTCCTGCTGGTGGGACACCACGACACGGTGTGGCCGATGGGCTCGCTCCAGAAGCACCCCTGGTCGGTGTCCGACGGGATCGCCCGCGGCCCCGGGGTCCTGGACATGAAGGCGGGCCTGGTGCAGATGTTCCATGCGCTGGCCTCCCTGCCCTCCCCGGACGGGGTGTGCGTTTTGATCAACGGGGACGAGGAAGTCGGCTCCGTGACCTCCCGGGAGCTGATCGAGGAGTCGGCGCGGGGATGCGCGGCCGCCCTCGTACTGGAGGCGGCCGCGGACGAGGAGGGTGCGCTCAAGACCGCCCGGAAGGGCACTTCGCGCTACGAGGTCGTGGTGCGCGGCAAAGCCGCGCACGCGGGTCAGGAACCGCACAAGGGGGTCAACGCCGCGGTCGAGGCCGCTCACCAGGTGCTGTCCGTCGCCGGTCTCGGGGCCTCGATGGGTGACATCGGCGGCACCCGGTCCGTCCTGGGCTCCGCGACCGTCACGCCCACCCTGTTGTCGGCCGGTAGCGCCCGCAACACCGTGCCGGCGCTGGCGCGGGTGTCGGTGGACGTGCGGGTGCCGACGTCGGCGGCGCAGGAGCGGGTCGACCAGCTCATGCGAGGCCTCACCGCCCGGACGCCCGGAGCCCGACTGGAGGTGCTGGGCGGCAGACAACGGCCGCCCATGGAACCGGAGTCCTCCGCCGCACTGTTCGCCCTCGCCTCCCGGCTCGCCGCTGAACTGGGCCAGGAGCCACTGCGGGGGATCGCCGTCGGTGGCGCCTCGGACGGCAACTACACCGCGGCGGTGGGCTGTCCGACGCTGGACGGCCTGGGCGCCGTGGGCGCCGGCGCGCACGCGGACACCGAGTACGTCGAGATCGCGTGGATGGTCCCTCGCGCCCGTCTGCTCGCTCGACTCATCGAACACACGACTGGCTGAAGCGGCCTTGACGAGCCGCTCCGACACGAAGCAGAGGCCGCTGTATGAGCGTGGCAGGTTCCCCGTCCCCCGAAGTGACCCGACTGGCTCTCCGCAACGGCTTCGGCCGACTCGAACGCACCTTCCTGCCGAGGAAGGAGGTCAACGTGAAGGAGGAGAACCGGCGCCTGTTCATGGCCGCCGCTGTGAGCGCCATCGCCATCCTGGCGACCGGAGGCGTGCTGCTGTGGATCTTCGTGTCCTGGGCGCTCGCGTTGTTCCCCCTGTGGGTCGCCGTCCTGGCCATCGGTGCCCTGTTCAACAGCCCGAACTTCCGGAAGAAACTCGGCAGTCACCGCCTGTACCTCTTCGAGGAGGGTCTGCTCCTGGACACGGGCGCCGGGCGGCTGTTCGCAGTCCGCTGGGACCAGGCGGTCCACTACCAGGAAACAGTCCAGGAAGTGATCAATTACAAGGGCACGAAGACCCCTTTCAAGAGCGCGCACACCTCCACCCTGGTGGCGCCTGACGGCACCAGCGTCCAGATCTCCGACTTCTTCGCCGACTACGGGACCTGGGTGCCGCTGATCGCCGAGGCCATCGCCCGCGCCCAGGCCCAGCGGGTGTGGGAGGCGGTCCGGGACGGGCAGAAGGCGGCTTACGGCCCGTTCGAACTGGACGCCGGCGGTATCGCCGACAAACGCAGAGGGACACTGCCCTGGTCGGCCGTCGAGGCGATCGACGTCCGTGAGGGTCTCGTGGTCGTCCGAGAGCACGGACAGGTCAGAGCGTGGGCGCAGGCCCAGGTCAAGACCGTGCCGAACCTCCTCGTGTTCCTGACCGTCGCCTCGAATCTCCAGGGCGGGTGATCCGCACGCCGCGTGGCAGTGGCCATGCGTGACGGAGCGATGGTCGCCGGGGCGGCTACTTGGATGTACGTATGTCTGGAGAGCGGTCTCGGCAGAGCCTGCCCAGATCCTAGTCCGCCCCCTCCGCCGTCTCTCGTGCGGCCGGTCGCTCGCGTCCCCAGTCGGCCAGCGGCTGGAGTGCCTCGTTGAGGCGCCTGCCGTCCTCGGTCAGCGAGTACTCCACGCGGGGCGGCACCTCCTCGTAGGAGACGCGGTTGACGATGCCGTCCGCCTCCATCTCGCGCAGGTGCGAGGCCAGCACCTTCTCGGTGATACCCGGAAGCAGCCGGCGCAGCTGACCGAAACGGCGGCAGGGGTGCTCGTGGAGCGCCCACAGGATCAGCACCTTCCACTTGCCGCCGATCACCTCCATCGCGGTGTCGATCCCGCAGACGTGTCCCTCCGGTGTGCCCGGCCGGTTCAGCGTCGTCATGCCCCACCCTTCTGACGTGCTCACTCACCCCGGGGTAACCACCCACCGCGAAGTGCGTACTTGATCACTCCCGTACCGGTGACCAGCCTAATCGGCATGACACAGAACGCAGTTGAGAAAACTCCCGTCACGCTGCTGGGCCTCGGCGCGATGGGCACCGCGCTGGCCCGCACCTGGCTCCGCGCCGGTCACCCGCTCACCGTCTGGAACCGCACCCCGGCCCGCGCCGCGGCGCTCCGCGCGGAAGGAGCGCAGGCCGCGGACAGCGCCGCCGAGGCCGTCGCGGCGAACACCCTGGTCGTCGTCTGCCTGCTGGACGACGCCTCGGTCGACGAGACCCTGGCCGGCACCGACCTCACCGGCAAGGACCTCGTCAACCTCACCACCAGCACCCCCGCCCAGGCCCGCGCCCGCGCCCAGTGGGCCCGCGAGCGCGGGGCCCGGTACCTGGACGGCGGAATCATGGCTGTCCCACCGATGATCGGTGTCCCACAGGCCGGTGGCTACGTCTTCTACAGCGGCTCGCAGGAGCTGTTCCGGCAACACCAGGAGACGCTGGCCGTACCGGTCGGCACCACCTATGTCGGCCAGGACGCCGGCTTCGCCGCCCTGCACGACGTGGCCCTGCTCAGCGCCATGTACGGAATGTTCGCCGGCGCCGCACACGCCTTCGCCCTCATCCGCAAGGAGAACATCGACCCCACGTCACTGGCCCCACTGCTCGCCGACTGGCTCATCGCGATGGCCCCGTCGGTGCACCTGACGGCCGACCAACTGCGGAGCGGCGACTACACCAAGGACGTCGTCTCCAACCTCGCCATGCAGGTGGCCGGCGTGCCGACTTTCCTGAGCACCGCGGAGCAGCAGGGGGTCAGCCCGCAGCTGATCAGCCCCTACTTCGAGCTGATGCGCCGCCGCCTGGCCGAAGGCAGCGGTGAGGAGGACCTGACGGGTGTGATCGACCTGCTCGTGCGCTGACGGGCCCGGTGGCACGAGCCATCGGCCCATGACGCCGAACGGTTTCGCTCGCTAGGGTGAAGGCGTAAGCGGACAGCAGTCCGGCACGGTGGGGAAACGTAGCGGACTACTGTCCGGTAGGGCAAGGGCTTCGGACGCGAGCCCGGGAGGAGGAGCTGTGGAGTCAAGGACCGGAGGGCCTCAGCGGTCGGACGCGCAGCGCAACCGGGAGCGCATCCTGGAGGTGGCACTGGTCGAACTGTCACGTTCCGCGGACGTACCGTTGAGCGCGATCGCAAGGAAGGCGGGCGTCGGGCAGGGCACGCTCTATCGCAACTTCCCCAACCGCGAGGCGCTCGTTCTGGAGGCGTACCGCCATGAAGTGCAGCAACTCACGGACAGTGCGGCCGAGTTGCTGAGGACCATGGAGCCCGATCAGGCCCTTCGCACCTGGATGGACCGCCTCGCCCGCTTCATCATGGCCAAGACCGGGCTGGCCGAAGCGCTGCGCCAGGCGGCCGGCGCGACGGGAGGGCCGGAGCCGTCGGGATACTCGCTGGTGTTCGGGTCGATCGAATCGCTGCTCGAAGCGAACCACGAGGCCGGCACCATCCGCCCGGGAGTGACCGCCGACGACTTCCTCCGTGCCATCGCCGGCCTCTGGCAGATCGACATCAGCGGCGACTGGCACGCCCCGGTCACCCGGCTGCTGGACATCGTCATGGACGGCTTGCGCACGGGGGCCCCGGGGCGGCACTGACCCCTAGGTCCGGTCCAGGTCGGCGTACAGCAGGTGGTGGTCCGAGTACCGGCTCGGGTGCACACGGTGCTCGAGCGGGGTGATGCCGCGCAGGAATATGTAGTCGAACTTGCTCTGCCAGTCGGTGGTCGGCTTGCAGGTGCCCATGAGCGAGGGGTGGCACTGGGGGTCCGTATCCGCGGCCAGTGCCCATATCCGGCTGAGTTCGGCGGCCTGGGGCACGGCGTTGAAGTCGCCGAGAAGGATCGCGCGGTCGTGCCGGGCCGCCTCCGCGGCCAGTACGCGGGTCTGGTCCGCTCGGACCGCCTCTTGACGTCGTTCGGCGAGGTGTGTGTTGAAAACGCGGACGGGCCGGCCGCCCACGGTGGTGGTGACTGCCATGTACCCGCGGTCTTCGGATCCGCCCTCGGGGTACTCCACGTTGACGGGGTCTGTCATGGGCGCCGCCGAGAGGATCGCCTGGCCGTAGGCCCCCGGGTTCCATGGCGCTCCCCCACAGCGGCCCCAATTGCGAAGAACCCCTCCGTACTCGACGTGGTAGACCAGACCGTGACGGTTCTTCAGATAGTCCCGGATCCTCGCGACGTCACTCACGCACGCTTCTTGCAGGCCGATGACCTGGGGGGCGTATGTGGCGATCTCCGCCGCCCGGTCGGCGTTGCTGTCCTCGCACGGGTTGCAAAGGTTCCACGTCATGACCCGGTTCGGTACGACATCCCTGACGGCTTCGGCGGGCAGTGGCCTGCCGAGGAGGGCATCGCCCGGTGTGCTGGGGCCGACGAGCACCACGCAGAGCACGATCACGGCACCTGCGAGCAGCCACGCTCCCCTTCCGAACACCATCGCCTCCCCAGCGTGGACACACACGGCATCTGACGTCTGCACCCATGAGGTTATGGGACGGAGCTGTGAACGGACACACGCGCTGTGCCGGATCTCGCCCGGGGCCTGCCACGGGGGCGCCCACCGTTCCTGAGGGCTCGCGCATGCATTCGGCCCGTCGCGCTTTCGAAGGCCTTAGGCTCTTGCCGGGGGTGTGGCATCGACGCGTTCGAACAGGCCCGTCGTCTGCCGCGACGGCCGGGGCGGGCCGGCCGCTTCCCCCGGTCCCGTCAGGCGAGCACCGAGGAGTCGTCGTTGTCCATCCGCCGAACCATCGCCGCAACCGCCGCCACGGCGGCGGCCGCCGTCGTCCTGGCCCACCCGGGCGCCGCCCACGCGTCCGAGATGAAGATATGCGGCGTGTTCTCCGACGGACTGCTGCGTTGCCAGAACGCGGCGCCGACGTCCGTACGCAGCGCCCCGTACATCACCGACAGTTGGCAGGTCGACACCCTGCGCACCACCTACAGCTGGTTCATCTGCTGGAGATCCGGTGAGCTGCACTCGGGCGGCAACCACACCTGGTACAAGACCGTCGGTGACGACCACGGCGCCACGGGCTGGGTACCGGCCTCCGCCGTGTACACCAGCTCCGACTTCGACCTCAACCCCGGCTACTACGGCCTGCGTCCCTGCTGACAGCAAGTCGCTTCGGGGGACGCAGGCACGGCGCGTCCCCCGCTCTCGCACCGCCGGGGCGGCCTGCGCCGTCCCGTCGTCTCCGCCACCGACCGCGCCCCGCGCCTCGGCCGGCGAGGTCACCCGACCCGGATGCCCACGATGCAGGTGTCGTCGTCGGTGTCCGACTTGCTGTAGGTCAGCAGGCGGTCCAGCTGTTGGTCGAGTGTGCTGGGGGCCGTGCGGGCGGTGGTCAGCAGATGGGTCAGGGACTCCTCCACGGACCGGTCACGGCGCTCGATCAGGCCGTCCGTGTACATCAACAAGGTGTCCCCTGCGGCCAGTTGCGTCTCGGCCTCCTCGTACACGGCCTCCGGCACCGCTCCGAGCAGCATCCCCTTGACCAGGGGCAGGGCGGCCGCGTCGGTGTCCCGGACGAGCACGGGCGGCAGGTGGCCCGCCCTGGCCCAGCGCAGCGTCCGCCGGGCGGGGTCGTACAGCCCGCACACCGCCGTCGCGGTGACCGCGCCCGTCAGATGGTGCGCCACGATGTTGAGCCACGACAGCAGCTGGCCCGGCCCGGCACCGGTCACCGCCAGGCCGCGCAGTGCGTTGCGCAGCACGACCATGCTGGTCGCCGCCTCGATGCCGTGGCCGGCCACGTCGCCCACGCACAGCAGGACCAGCCGGGACGGCAGGACGACGGCGTCGTACCAGTCGCCGCCCACCAGCTGCTCGGTCTCCGCGGGCCGGTAGCGGACGGCGACCTGGAGGCCGGGCACCCGCAACGGCGCCTGGGTGGGGGGCATGATGGCGTGCTGCAACTGCAGGGTCAGCCGGTTGCGTTCGGTCGCCTGCTGCTCGGTGTGCGCCAGCTGGTCACGGGTGGCGGCGAGCGCCACCTCGGTCCAGTGCTGGGCCGAGATGTCCTGGCAGGCGCCGCGGACCCCGAGCAGCCGGCCGTCGGTGTCGAGCACCGGTTCGGCGACGATCCGGATGTGGCGGGTCACCCCGTCCGGCCGCTGCAGCCGGAAGGCCGCGGCGGCCGGCCGACGGTGGTGCAACAGCGTGCGCAGGAAACGGCGGATGGAGACGGCGTCGTCCGTGTGTGCGTGGGCCGGCAGCTCCTCCAGAGGCACCGGCACGCTCGACTGGGGGCGCCCATAGAGGTCGAACAGCTGCCCGTTCCAGGTGATCTCACCGGTCAGCACGTTCTCCTCGAAGCCGCCGATACGGCCCAGACGCTGCGCGTGCTGGAGCAGGCTCGCCAGTCGTGCCGTCTCGTCCTCGATGCGCCAGATGAGAAGTACGGCTGTGCCGTGCCGGCTGATGCTGATGTCCGCGACCGCCGACAGAGGGACCTGGTCGACGAGGGCGGTGAGATTCATCCGGCGGGCCCGGAACGGCTCACCGGTGGCGTACACGCGCTCGATGCGCTGGAACAGCTCGCTCTCCCCGGCGGCCATCGGATAGGCCTCCAGGAGCAGCGACCCGCCCACCACCGCCCGCGGTCGGCCCGCCGGATCCAGGAAACGGCTGTTCACATGCTGGATACGGAAGTCCGCCAGGTGCCCGGCCCCGTCCAGGTGCGGCACCAGGACCAGGGCGGGATCGTGCAGCCCGTCGGCGAGATCCATCAGCTCCGCGGCGTCCGGCAGCACACGCGGCTCCTGGGAGCCGCCGTGCGGCGGCGTGTACGTCTCCAGCGTGTGGGCGCACAGCTCGGCCAGGGCCTCCACCTGGCGGACGATCTGCGGGGGCTGCGGGGCCAGGGGCGCGGGCCAGGCGATCTCCAGCACGCCGTGGATGCGTCCTCCGGTACCGGCGGGCAGGGCGGCCCTGCCGCCGTGCGGATGGTGGTGCAGGCCGATGCTGGGCAGCCCGGTCTCCCCGAGGGAGGTGATCCACTGCCCCTCGCGCTCGGTGAGGCCGCGCCGCGCCACCGTCGCCACGTCCGGCGGGACGTAACGCCAACGGGTGGCCTCGGCCGGTGAGAAGCCCGCGCTGCCCGCCAGGGTCAGCGAGCCGTCGGCACCCGCGGCCCAGATGGCCACGGCCACCGCGCCGAGGGGACGCAGCGCCTGCTCCAGCAGGGCGTCGGCGACGGCCTGGGTGTCGTCCGCGGCCAGCACACCGCTCTCGGCCGCGCGCAGGCGTACGGCGGCCGACTCGGCCGCCGCTTCGTCGGCGGCCCTGGTGGCGGCGAGGAACGCGTCCGTCACCTCGGACATCCGGTCGCGGGCGGCCTGGTTGATGACGTCGACGGCGAGTTCCAGCGGGGTGACCTGGGCCTGTTCGGCCAGCTCGGCGAGTTGCCGGGCGGCCTGGGCCGGCCCGCACTTCAGCCGTTCGACCAGGATGCCCTTGGCCAGCTCGATCAGGGCACGCCCCTCCGCCTCCGCCTGGGCGGCCCGCACCTCCCGGCTGAGCCGTTCCACGGTGGCCGCCAGTCTGCCCACCGGGGAGGCCGCCGGGGCGCCCCCGAGAGCCGCCGGTGGCTCCTCGGGAGTCGTCGACAGCCCGCCGGGAGCCAACGAGGGGAGGGAGGACGCCGGGGCAGCGGCGGACTCGAGCTTCGGCTCACCGTCCTGACCCGGTTCGGGCGGATGCTCGGACATGCTCACGGTGTGGATGCTCCTCGGCTGGAGAGCCCTGGGAGGCGGAACGACGGGCGCTGCGGGGCACCCGGCCCGCCGCGGTGCGGGACGGGTGCCGGCCTGCTCATGCGGGCAGCCAGCGCCGGACGCAGGAGATGAGGTCGCGCGTGTCGACGGGCTTGGTGACGTAGTCGCTGGCGCCCGAGGCGAGGCTCTTCTCCCGGTCGCCGGGCATCGCCTTCGCCGTGACGGCGATGATGGGCAGCTCGGCGTACTGCGGCATCCTGCGGATCTCGGCCGTCGCGGTGTAGCCGTCCATCTCCGGCATCATCACGTCCATCAGCACGAGCGCGACGTCCGGGTTGTTCACCAGTGTCTCGATGCCTCTGCGCCCGTTCTCGGCATGCAGCACCCGGAAGCCGTGGAGCTCCAGGATCCCGCTGAGCGCGAAGAGGTTGCGCGCGTCGTCGTCGACGACGAGGACGGTCATGCCGGCCGGCGCGTCGTCGACGGGGGGCGGTGTCAGACGCTGCGGTTCCTCGGGCCGGACCAGGGACAGCACGTCCCCGGGCTCCTCGGCGGACAGGTGCAGAGCGATGCGCTCACGCAGTTCGTCGAGACTGGACAGGAACTCCAGTGCCCCGCCCGCCGAGCGGGACCTCAGCGCCTCCTCCAGGGCGACGTCCGTGCGGTGACCGCTGTGCACCAGCACCGGGACACTCGCCACCGCCGAGTCGCCCTCCAGCGCCTGGAGGAAACGGGAGGCCTCGTCCTCGCGCATGCCCAGTTCCAGGACGACGCAGTGGCACGGCTGGGCCGCGAGGGCGCCGGCCGCCTCCTGCGCGCCGACAGCGGTGATGATGTCGACCGCGGGCCGCTGTCCACCGTCGTGGCCGTGCGTCAGGTCGGCGATCACGCTCTCCGCGACGAGGGTCAGCAGCCCACGCGGTCGTTCCTCCACGACGAGCAGACGCCGGGGCCGCGGTCCGGGACCGGTCCGGGGGGCCGGAAGGGGGCGGGCCGTTCCCTCGGCCAGGGCCTCGGCCGAGGCCCGCTCCGGAAGACCGCCGTGGCTGATCAGTTCCTCGAAGTCGGGACGGGCCACGGGCAGGAACAGCGTGAACGTACTGCCCTGGCCGGGCGTGCTGTCCACCGTCACCGCGCCACCCAGCAGCTGGGCGATCTCCCGTGTGATGGACAGACCGAGACCGGTGCCGCCGTACTTCCGGCTCGTCGTGCCGTCCGCCTGCTGAAAGGCGCCGAAGATCGTCTCCAGCTGCTGCTCGGGGATGCCGATACCGGTGTCCTTCACACGGAAGGCCACCACGGCGCCGCCCCGGATCACGCCCTCGGGCACCTCGTCGTCCGTCGAGGGTTCGATGCTGAGCTCCACCCCGCCCCGCTCGGTGAACTTCACCGCGTTCGACAGGAGGTTGCGCAGCACCTGCCGCAGCCGGGAATCGTCCGTGAGCAGGTCCGCGGGCGCGCCGGGAGCGGTCGTCACCGTGAAGTCCAGGCCGTTCTGCGTCGTCATCGGCCGGAAGGTGGCCTCGACGTACTCGATGAGCTGTCGCAGGGTCACCCGCTCAGGAGTGACGTCCATCTTCCCGGCCTCGACCTTCGACAGGTCGAGGATGTCGTTGATGAGCTGGAGCAGGTCCGAGCCGGCGGAGTGGATGATCTGCGCGTACTCGACCTGCTTGGGGGTGAGGTTGCGGGACGGGTTCTGCGCCAGCAGCTGGGCGAGGATCAGCAGGCTGTTGAGCGGGGTGCGCAGCTCGTGGCTCATGTTGGCCAGGAACTCCGACTTGTACTTCGAGGCCAGCGACAGCTGCTGGGCGCGTGTCTCCAGTTCCTGCCGCGCCTGCTCGATCTGCAGGTTCTTCGCCTCGATGTCCCGGTTCTGCGCCACCAGCAGCGAGGCCTTGTCCTCCAGTTCCGCGTTGGACCGCTGGAGCTCTTCCTGCTGTACCTGCAACTCGGCCGAGCGGGCCTGGAGTTCGGCCGTCAGCCGCTGCGACTCCACCAGGAGCTCGTCGGTTCGGGCGTTGGCCACGATGGTGTTGAGGTTGACGCCGATGGTCTCCATCAGCTGTGCCAGGAAGTCCTGGTGGATCTGGGTGAAGCGGGTGACCGACGCCAGTTCCATGACGCCGAGCACCTGGTCCTCGACCACGATGGGCAGCAGGACCAGCGCGGTCGGCACCACCTGGCCGAGCCCTGAGGAGATGGTGACGTAGCCGGGCGGCAGCTCGTCCACGGTGATGGTGCGCCGGCTGTGTGCGGCCTGGCCGACCAGGGTGCGGCCGAAGGCGATGCGGGTGGGCCGGCTGCTGTCCTCGGGGTAGCCGTAGGAGCCGACGAGCCGCAGTTCGGGTCCGTCGTCGCCGTCCTCGGCCAGGTAGAAGGCGCCGTACTGTGCCGACACCAGGGGGACCAGCTCGTCCATGATGAGTTCGGCGACCACGGGCAGGTCGCGGTGGCCCTGCATCAGGCTCGAGATCCGGGCGAGGTTGGTCTTGAGCCAGTCCTGCTCCTGGTTGGCGCGGGTGGTCTCGCGCAGGGACTCCACCATGGAGTTGATGTTGTCCTTGAGTTCGGCGACCTCGCCGGACGCCTCCACGGTGATCGAACGTGTCAGGTCGCCCTCGGCGACGGCGCTGGCGACCTCGGCGATCGCGCGGACCTGCCGGGTCAGGTTGCCCGCCAGCTCGTTCACGTTCTCGGTCAATCGCTTCCAGGTGCCGGAGACGCCCTCCACCTCGGCCTGTCCGCCGAGGCGTCCTTCGGTGCCGACCTCGCGGGCGACACGGGTGACCTCGTCGGCGAACGCCGACAGCTGGTCGACCATCGTGTTGATCGTCGTCTTGAGTTCGAGGATCTCGCCGCGGGCGTCCACGTCGATCTTCTTCGACAGGTCGCCTCGGGCGACGGCGGTCGTCACCAGCGCGATGTTGCGGACCTGGCCGGTGAGGTTGTTGGCCATGGAGTTGACGTTGTCGGTGAGGTCTTTCCAGGTTCCGGCGACGTTCGGCACGTGTGCCTGTCCGCCGAGGCGTCCCTCGGTGCCGACCTCGCGGGCGACGCGGGTGACCTCGTCGGCGAAGGCCGACAGCGTGTCGACCATCGTGTTGATGACCTCGGCCAGCGCGGCGACCTCGCCCTTGGCCTCGACCATGATCCGTTGCGACAGGTCGCCGCGTGCGACGGCGGTGGCGACCTGAGCGATGGAGCGGACCTGGCCGGTCAGGTTCGACGCCATCACGTTGACGTTGTCGGTGAGGTCCTTCCAGGTCCCCGACACGCCGCGCACCTGCGCCTGTCCACCGAGGCGTCCCTCGGTGCCGACCTCGCGGGCGACGCGGGTGACCTCGTCGGCGAACGCCGACAGCTGGTCGACCATCGTGTTGATGGTGTTCTTCAGTTCCAGGATCTCGCCGCGGGCGTCGACGGTGATCTTCTGGGAGAGGTCGCCCTTGGCGACGGCGGTCGCCACCAGCGCGATGTTGCGGACCTGGCCGGTGAGGTTGCCCGCCATGAAGTTCACCGAGTCGGTCAGGTCGCGCCAGGTGCCCTTGACCCCCTTGACGTCGGCCTGTCCGCCGAGGCGTCCCTCGGTGCCGACCTCGCGGGCGACACGAGTGACCTCGTCGGCGAACGCCGACAGCTGGTCGACCATCGTGTTGATGGTGCTCTTGAGTTCCAGGATCTCGCCACGGGCGTCGACGGTGATCTTCTGGGAGAGATCGCCCTGCGCGACCGCCGTGGTCACCTGGGCGATGGAGCGCACCTGGCTGGTGAGGTTGCCCGCCATGTGGTTCACGGAGTCGGTCAGGTCGCGCCAGACGCCGGCCACGCCCGGCACCTGGGCCTGCCCGCCGAGCCGTCCCTCGCTGCCGACCTCGCGGGCGACACGGGTGACCTCGTCGGCGAACGCCGACAGCTGGTCGACCATCGTGTTGACGGTCTCCTTCAGCTGAAGGATCTCGCCGCGGGCGGGGACGTCGATCTTCTGGGAGAGGTCGCCCTTGGCCACCGCCGTCGCCACCTGGGCGATGTCGCGGACCTGGGTGGTCAGGTTGCCCGCCATGGCGTTGACCGAGTCCGTCAGGTCGGCCCACGTGCCCGAGACGCCCGGCACTTCCGCCTGCCCGCCGAGCGTGCCCTCGGTACCCACCTCGCGGGCCACCCGGGTGACCTCGGAGGTGAACACGGACAGTTGGTCCACCATGCCGTTGAAAACCGTGGCGATGTCGCCCATCAGGCCGTCGGCGTCGTCCGGCAGGCGGGTGCCGAAGTCCCCGTCCCGTACGGCCGTCAGGCCTGCCAGGAGGCGCCGCAACTCGTGATCGCCCGGCACCGCCTCGACGACACCGGTGCTGTCGCTGGTCATGTGCACCCTCGTCCCGCTCCCCAAGAGTCCCCGCAAGCCGAGGACTCGGAACTTTCCCGGACCGCGTCGACGGGCCGGCTGTCGTGCATGCATCTCCGCAGTTCACGGATCTGCGATGAGGAAATACGCCGCAGGCTAACCCACGTTGCGAGCGCGGAACAAAGCATCGGGCCAAGCCGGCAACCTGGGGATTCAGACGCAGCGGATCACGCATGGCGGCACGAAACAGGGGTACTGGGAGGGGTTTTGGTCAGTTGGCCCGCCACACGGCTTCGAGGGCCGCGCGCGGCCGTTGTGACGGTCATGTCGCGCCGGAGATGAGTCAGGCGTGGCCGAGTACCCCGCCTTCCTGGCCGATCGTTGGATGCGGCTGTGAAGCCGTGCGCTGCCCTGCGCGGCGAGGGCGCCAGTGGAGGCAGACCGGCGTTCCGGCGAGGCGTCGGGCGACGGCGTCCGCCCGGTGCGGCTATCCGACGACGGCGTCCGCCGCCCGGTCCAGGTCGAATGGCCTGAACCGGGCCGTGTCCTGTCTGCCGGTCAGCTCGACGTGCCGGCGCGTCTCGATGGCGATGCTGCTGGTCCTGGAGACGCTCGCCCCGACCGAGCGCGCGGTGTTCGTACTGCGCGAGGTGTTCGACCTCGGGTACGACGAGATCGCGGCGGCCGTCGACAAGAGCCCGGCCGCGGTCCGTCAGATCGCCCACCGGGCACGGGCCCACGTCGCCGTACGCCGACCGCGCGGGGGCACGTCCGCCGCCGAGGCTCGTCGCACCGTCGAGGCGTTCCGGCGGGCGGTCGAGACGGGCGACCTCCAACGCCTGCTCGACATCCTCGCGCCGGACGTCGTCCTGCTGACCGACGGCGGCGGAGTGGTACAGGCCGCTGTGACGCCCGTGGTGGCGGCCGACCGGGTGGCCCACGTGCTGGGCAGGATCGACACCGTGATGGCGCTGCGCATCGACGACGGCCTCGTCATCGGGCTCTACGCCGTGCGCAATCCGGAGAAGCTGTCGCGTCTGGAACGGGCGACCCCCTTGTCCCGCTGAGCCCGAGTCCACGGGCGATCAGCCGCTCGAACCGCGGACACGCGGCCGCCCCGGCACGAGTCCGACCGTTCCGGTCTCCGGCCGTGCCCGTCTACGGATGGGTCGGGGCGGGGGCCAGGCCGTCCGCGACCAGGCCGGCGAGGACGGCTTCACCGAGGGCGTGCACGGCCGACCGGGGGCGGACCATGACGGTGAACTCCTTGATCCGGCCGTCGTCGTCGAAGTGCAGCAGGTCGATGCCGTGGATCTCCTTGCCGCCCGCCTTGGCGCGGAAGAGCAGCACGGCGGACGGCGCGACGGTGGCGTCGGTGCTGGTCCGGGCCGTGCCGGTGTGGTCGCCGATGTAGCTGAACTCCTCGAAGGTCCGCAGCAGGACCCCGAAGAGCCCCATCACCATCGGCTTGCCCTCGAAAGGCGTGAACTTGACCGGGCTGTAGAAGCGGATGTCGTCGGTGAACAGGTCCTCCAGGGCCGCGAGGTCCTGGTTGTCGACGGCTGCGCGGAAGCGCTCTGCGGCGTTCATGGGGCCACCTCCATAGTCATGAATGTGAGTACTCAAATTTATGAGTATCATGGTGGGCCATACGGCGACAGCGGCAAGTGAGGAGTGGACCAAATGGCACTACGGCACGCCGTGCTGGCCGCGCTGCTCGCCGGCGAACTCAGCGGCTACCAGCTCGCCAAGGCGTTCGACGTCGGTGTGGCCAACTTCTGGTACGCCCAGCCGCAGCAGCTCTACGCCGAGCTGACCCGACTGGAGAAGGAAGGGCTGGTCGCAGGCCGGGAGGTGGTCCAGGAGAACCGGCCGAACAAGCGGCTGTTCCACGTGACCGACACCGGCCTGGCCGAGCTGGAGAACTTCACGGCCGCCTCCGCCAAGCCCGCCTTCATCCGCGACGACCTGCTCGTCAAGGTCCAGGCCGCCGACCACGTCGACACCGACGCCCTGAACGCCGAGCTGACCGAACGCGCCGCCATCGCCCAGGCGAAGATCGACCTTTTCGGCGAACTGCTGTGCCGCCTGCGCGGCGACCGTACGGAAGAGGAGTTCCTCCGTCACGGCGACCACATCGGCCCGTACCTGACCTGCCTGCGCGGCCTGGCCTTCGAACAGGAGAACCGCGACTGGTGCGAGCGCACGATCGCGGTACTGGAGGAGAGGCGGCAGATCCGTGCCCAGCGCTGACAGGAGCTACCTCCGCTACGTGGCCCTGGGCGACAGCCAGACCGAGGGTCTGGGCGACGGCGACGACACCACCGGCCTGCGCGGCTTCGCCGACCGCCTCGCCGAACAGCTCGCCCGGCACGAGCCCTCCGTCGAGTACGCCAACCTGGCCGTACGAGGCCGCCTCGCCGCGCAGATCCACGCCGAACAACTGGCGCCCGCCCTCGCCCTGGGACCCGACCTGGCCACCGTCGTCGCCGGCGTCAACGACCTGCTGCGGCCTCGCTTCGACGCCGATGAGGTCGCCGGCCATCTGGAGGCCATGTTCGCCGCGCTCACGGCCCGTGGTGCCCACGTGGCCACGATCACCGTCCCCGACCCGTCCCGCATCAGCCCGCTCGCGCGCCCTTTGGTCCCGCGCGTCACCGCGCTGAACCAGCGCATCCGCCAGGCCGCCCGCCGCCACGGCGTCACCGTCGCCGAGACGGCACTCCACCCCGTGGGCAACGACCCCCGCCTGTGGAGCACCGACCGTCTCCACGCCAGCTCCCTCGGCCACCAGCGCATCGCCGCCGCCCTGGCCCACGCCCTGCGCCTCCCCGACAGCGACGACACCTGGACCCACCCCCTGCCCCCGGCCCCTCCCCTCACCGGCTGGTACGCCGCCGGCGCCGAACTCCGCTGGGCCGCGGGCTTCCTGGGGCCCTGGCTCGTCCGGCGCCTTAGGGGTCGGTCCTCGGGAGACGGCCGCATCGCCAAACGCCCCCTCCTCCTCCCCGTTCGGACGGACGACAGCCCCACCTCGCGGGCCGACACTCACTGAGCACCGGGCGAGTCGGCGCCAACTGACGCGACTCGCTCCGCCGGCGTAGCGTTCACCCCCACCTATTGCAATGAATGCAGGCTGGATCGTTGCATTACATGCAAACCATTGCAACGATTTGACGGGTCTGACCTGCTCTTATTAATCCCATGCGCAATAATCTCGTTGCCCGATGTTCGAATGCAACGTAGCGTTTCCGAAGTAAGAAACGACGGATCGAAGGCCGCACAGGTCGAGAGGTGCGCGTTTCGCGGAGCGAGCGATCGAAGGGGTCGGAGCAATGGAGACAGCGCAATGCCGGCAGCAGGCGGCACCCGGCGCCCTCACCGCCTTCGCCCGCTTCGTGATCTTCGGCGGCGGGGTCGGGCTCGCCTCCAGTTTCGCCGTGGCGGCGCTCGCGTCCTGGATCCCCTGGGTCCTGGCCAACGCCCTGGTCACCACGGTTTCCACTCTCCTCGCCACCGAACTGCACGCCCGCTTCGCCTTCGGCACCGGCGGGCGCGCGACCTGGCGCCAGCATGCGCAGTCGGCCGGGTCGGCGGCGGCCGCGTACGCGGTGACCTGCGGGGCGATGTTTGTCCTGCAGCAGGTGGTGGTGGCACCCAGTGCGGTGCTGGAGCAGGTCGTCTACCTGTCCGCCTCCGCACTCGCCGGGGTCGCGCGGTTCGCGGTGTTACGCCTCGTCGTCTTCGCGCAGAACCGCTCGCAGATGGCGGCCACCGTCCGTACCACCCGACCCGTACACGCGATCGAGGCCCGCGTGGCGGCACCGGCCGACTCGGCCGTGCTCTGCCGCGCCGCCTGACCGCCGCGCGCGAGCCGGCGGCCCCGAAGGAACACACGAGGGACGGAAGGGTGCGGCCCTGCGGGCCGGGCTCAGGCCGCAGTGCCTCCGACCACGCCCCTAGGGTCGCGATTGCAAAGATTCCTTATCCGGTCACGGGGCCGTCACCTAGGGGGCGGCGCGGCGGCGCTCGCCGGACCCGGTCACGCGCAGCCGGCTCAGCTCGCGCCGTCGACGCGACCGGCCCTCCCAGCGAGGGACCGAAGGCTGTGAGCAACCTCCTCTCGTTCGAGTGAACTTCGAGGAATTGGCGGGGGCAACCGGGCTGTCCGTTGGCACGCTGGATCTGCCGGGCCTCCCCCGAGGAACGGTCAGTGGCCTCCGTCTGCCCGCGAACGGCACCGCCGGGCAGATCCGGTGTTCATTTCACGGCAGCAAAGAGGAGAATCCCGCCCTGGTTCCCCGCAGAGAGGCTTCGACGACAGTGAGCGACGACGAAGCCGTCCCCGAACTGTTCACGCTCGCCACGGCCTCGGGGGCACCCGGGGCGCCGATCCACGTCCAGCTCGAAAACCGGTGATCCACTCGATGCCATACCTCTTGGCCCCTCCCTCCGACAGACCCCGACACCACGGTGCGGGCGCGAGTGCTGTTCCCGTCTCCGTCGTCCCGGGGCGCCAGCGCTGGCGGGTGCCGACTCTGGTACGCAGACCCTCCTTCGCCCGGCGGCTGGAGACGGCGCTGCTCAAGGCGCGGGGCATCGAGCGGGCGCGTGTAAGCCATGTGACCGGCACTGTCCTCGTCCACCACACCACGCGGATCCATCCCCTCGACGCCGCCCTGGCGGTGCGGGACGCCGTGGCGACCGCCGCGGCCGGCTACGAGGCCCCCACCGGGGCTGCTCCGGTGGCACAAACGGTGACGAGCGCCGGGACACCGCCGCCCGAGGGGCGGACACACCTCACGAACGCCGCGGCAGCCGCGCGTGCTCCTGCCGGCCGCGCCCCTGGCGCCCCCGCCGAGGACACGAGGCCGGGCCGCCGCCGGTGGTGGGTCGCCGCGGGCGTCGGCGCCGGACTCCTCGCCACCTGCGGGAAGTTCTGCCTGACGTTGCTCTCCCGACCCTTGGTCGGCCTAGGTCTGGCCGCCGCGGCCACCACGGCGATCGCCCGACGTGCCTGGCGTGACCCGGCCCGTGCCCGTCCGCCGTCCGACCAGGACGCACAGGGCGAGGGCCATCCGCTGCTCCGCCTCGTCGGCCCGCACCGACGCAAGGCGGCGTTCGCGACCCTGCTCTCGGCGCTCTCCCAGGTCGCCGACACATCGTTGTGGATGTTCGTCTCCTCCGGGCTGATGGTGCTCATCGGCGGCGAGTCCGAGATCCTGGCCGGTCTGGGCATCACCGGGGCCGGCACGCAGATCGCCGCCTTCGCGGGAGCCACCGCACTCGCCTGCGCCGCCAGCGTCGCCCTCGGCTACGCGGCGACCCTCACCTGGCGCAAGCTGGGCCAGAGCATCGAACACCACTGGCGCACCCGCACCTATGGGCATGTGCAGCGGCTCGCCCCAGCCGACCTGGAGGGCGAGCGCACCACCCGGGTCACCGCGGCCCTCACCGAGGACATCGGTCAGATCAGCTCCTTCTTCAGCATCGTGCCGCATCAGGCGGTGCAGGTGGCGACCAGTGTGGCGCTGCTGGTTCCGGCGTTCCTGCTGCTCGCCCCGCAGCTGGCCTGGGTGGCTTTCGCGCCGGTGCCGCTGATGACGTGGCTGTCCTTCCGGTACCACGACCGCGCCGTCGCCGACCACGTCCGCTCCGGCGAGCGCCGCACCCGGATCCACAGCCGCATCGCCGACACCCTCCAGGCCAGCACCACCGTCAAGGCCTCCTGCAGCGAGGACCACGAGACGGCCCGCATGACCGAGCTCAGCGCCGAGTACCACGCCGCCAACCGGCGCACCGACCGCAGCACCGTCACCCACACCCAGATCGTCACCGCCACGGCCATCGGCTCCATGCCCCTCACCCTCCTCGTGGGCGGACGCGCGGTCCTCAAGGGGCAGATGACGATCGGGGTCCTCGGCCCGCTCATCGAGATGCCCGGCCAGGCCCTCTACCGGCTCTCCCGGCTCGGCAACCTCACCGACCAGTACCAGAGCACCCTCGCCGCCTTCGGCCGGGTGCAGCACCTTCACACCCTGCCCACCGAACCGCGGCAGCCCGACCGCCGACCCCACGCCCGCGTGCCACGGCGGCGCACCGGAAACATCGCCCTGGAGAAGGTCACCTTCTCCTACCCCGGCCGCCCGCCCGTGCTGCGTGACCTGTCCCTGAACTTCCCGGCAGGCCAGGTCACCGCCATCGTCGGGCCGACAGGCGCCGGCAAGACCACCATCGCCAAGCTCCTCATGCGCTTCCGCCACCCCGACCGGGGGCGCGTCCTGCTCGACGGCACCGACGTCCATGACCTCTCCCTGCGCGAACTGCGCAGCGCCATCGGCTACGTGTCGCAGGTTCCCGACCTGTTCGACGC
This sequence comes from Streptomyces sp. A012304, assembly GCF_026008495.1. GTDB lineage: Bacteria > Actinomycetota > Actinomycetes > Streptomycetales > Streptomycetaceae > Streptomyces. Next base: position 145,115 of record NZ_BQUN01000182.1, on the reverse strand, counting down.
CACCATCGCCGACAACATCCGCTACGGAACCTTCGACGCGACCCACGAGAGCATCGTCGACGCGGCCCGCACCGCCGGAGCCCACGCCTTCATCACGGACCTCCCCAACGGCTACGACACCCGCGTCGGCGAACGCGGCGCCACCCTCTCCGGCGGCCAGCGCCAGCGCATCGCCCTGGCCCGCACGATCCTGCGCGACCCACCTGTCGTCCTCCTCGACGAGGCCACGTCAGCCGTCGACAACGAGACCGAGGCCGTCATCCAGCAGGCCCTCGACTCGTTCGGACAGGGCCGCACCATGATCCTCATCGCCCACCGCCTCTCCATCGTCCGCGGCGCCGACCGCATCCACGTCCTCAGCCGCCGCGGCCACGTCAGCGAACAGGGCACCCACGACGACCTCGTACAGCAGGGCGGCCTCTACGCGAGGCTGTGGAAACTCCAAGCGGGGAGGGACCCTGAACTGAACAGGTGGACGGCGGCGCGAGAGGTGGCCCGGTCGTAGATCCTCGTCCTCGGCACAGCCGCCCGCAGGTCACTGCGGGCGGCTGTGGGGCTGACGCAGGCCGTGCGGAGGACGAGGAGCCGTGCGAGTCCTTCACGAGTGCTCTGAAATCAGCTTTCGCACCGGGCGGCCCAGGACTAGTGTTCGGGTGCGGTGAGTGACCCATGAGGAGCTGAGACATGGTCGGTTCTCCGAGCGCGCGTTGACGTCGTAGGCCGTGACCGGCCTGTCATCGCGTGCTGCCCTTGATGTCGCGGCACAGCGAGCCTTCCCCTGCCCGGACCGTCGGCGCACCCGCGTGTGCTCGGTGGCGGGCCTCGTTGTCGGCAACACAAGGGATTCCCGTGCCGTCCACTTCCTCCGCTGTATCCGGTTCCGGTCGACCCGCTCCGTCGAGCCTGTGGCGGGACGCCGACTTCCGCAGACTCTGGATGGGGCAGACCGCCTCCCAACTCGGCGAACACACGAGTCTGGTGGTTCTGCCGCTCTTCGCCGTCCTGACGCTCCACGCCAGTGCCGACCAGCTGGGTGTCCTCCGCGCGGTGGGGCAGGCGCCGATCCTGCTGCTCTCGCTCTTCGTCGGCGCGTGGGTGGACAGGTGGCGGGCCCGCACGACGATGGTGCTCACGGACGTCGGTCGGGCCTTGGCCCTGGGCGCCGCCGCCGTGGCCGGCCTCCTCGGCTGGCTCGGCCTGCCCGCGCTGCTCGCGCTTGCCTTCGCCGTCGGGACCCTCTCCGTGGTCTTCGACGTGGCCTACCAGGCGAGCGTCGTACGGCTGGTGGAACGGGATCAGCTGGTGCGGTGCAACAGCGCACTCGAGGGCAGCCGGTCGGCGGCGCAGATCGGCGGTCCCGCTCTCGGCGGTGCGTCGGTGTCCCTGCTGTCGGCGCCGATCGCCGCTGCCTCCTGCGCCTTGTTCTTCGCGCTGTCGTTCCTGTCGATCCGGCGGATCCGCCGGATCGAAGCGATACCGGCACGCTCGGAACGTCCCCCTCGGGTCCGGCAGCGCGTTCATGAGGGCCTGCGTTTCGTCGCCGGCGACACCGTACTGCGGACCGTGTGCCTGGCCTCGGCCGCCTTCCAGTTCTCCTTCGCGGCGATGATGACCGTCTACCTGCTCTTCCTGCCGCGGGAACTGCACCTGTCGGGCGCCGTCGTCGGGCTGACACTCGCCGCGGCGGGACCGGGCGCGCTCCTGGGCTCGCTGCTGGCCGCCCGCCTGCCGCAGCGGTTCGGTCATGGGGTGGTGCTCGTGTCCGCGGCGGCACTCGCGGACGGCGTGTTCCTGTGGGTGCCCGCGCTGCACGGCTCCTCCGCGGTGACGGTTGCCGCGCTGCTCACGGTCGGCTTCGTGTTCGGGGCCGGCGGCCAATTGGTGAATGTCACGGCCATGGCGGTCCGACAGGCCGTCACTCCGGACGGGATGCAGGGCCGCGCGGCCGCGACGATCACGTTCGTCGGTATGGGGCTGACCCCGCTCGGCTCTCTGCTCGGCGGATTTCTCGCGGAGCAGTGGGGGCTGCGCACCAGCCTCCTGGTGACGGCCGCGGGCATGCTGCTGTCGCCGGCGGTGATGGCTGTGTCCCCGCTCGCCCGCCTGGGACGGGCGCTGCCGGCCCCGCGGGACACGCCGCTGGCGGCCGGCCGCCGTGAAGTCCCATGACCTTGAGGGGCCTTTCGGGCCTTCCGCCCGGCACCTGTCACTCTGCCGACGCCATCGGCGAGGGGGCGTCAGTGGTGGGGGCCCTGCCGGCCGAGGGTCTGCACGGGGGTCGCGCCGGGGCGGGTCCACTGCGGCACGGGGCGACTGGTCGGGCCCCAGGTGGCGTTCCCGTCCTCGTCCGAGCGCCAGGACCAGCACGGGCTGCCGCCCTCGGGCCAGCCCTCGGGTTTGTCCTCCCAGGCCTCGCCGCGGCCGCGGGGCGTCATGTCGAGCAGGCCGAGGGAGCCGTTGACCCGCTCGTTGCCACGGCCCGTCGTGGAGTAGGTGAGGAACACGCGGTCGCCGTCGCGCAGGAAGCAGGTGAGGTAGCCCATCTCGCCGCCGACCGGCGGGTCCACGTCGCGCACCGAGTACCAGGGCTGGGTGTAGCCCATGAACTCGACGTAAGGCGCCACCTCGTCCCATGGGCCCGTGGTCAGGACGGCGAACGAGACACCGCGGGCGTTGAGGTAGACGGCGTCCTTCAGATGCCAGGCCGTGGTGGTGCAGCCCTCGCACTGGCCCTGGTGCGGCGCGCCGTCGTACCACATGTGCTGGTAGACCACGAGCTCGTCGCGGCCCTGGAACAGATCCAGGAACGGGACCGGGCCGTCGGCTCCGACGACCTCGACCGTCCCGTCGAACTCCACCATCGGCAGCCGGCGGCGCGCCGCGGCGAGCGCGTCGCCCTCGCGTGTGTGGGCCTTCTCGCGGATCAGGAGCTCGTCCCGGGCGGCCTGCCAGGTGGCCAGGTCGACGACGGGCGGGCGGCCGGGCGGCGCGGTGGTCGGGTCGTTCGGCGTGCTCGTCATGGTGTCCTCCGTGGTGTCTCGCGCGGGCGGCGTCGTACGGCGTTCTACGACGGTCACCAGAGCAGACTCCCGACCCGGCCGGAACTCATCGCGGCGTCGGGCGCCCTTTTTTCCGACAGTTCCGCGTCGCCGTTCCGGAATGAATTCATTGATACGCCGTTGAGCTGTCGCCGCAGGGTTTGTTGGATGGAATTAGTCCGCCCCGGGAATTCAGCCGGTGGCCGGATTCCATTGTTTTCCGAGATCTGGAGGTCCTGTGAGGAAATTCATGCGCGCTGCGGGGGCCGCCGTGGCCGGGCTGGCGCTGGCCGGCGCGGTACAGGCCCCGGCGCAGGCGGCGGGGACGTCGGCGCAGGCCGTGCCCAGCTGTGTGACGGGCACGCCGTACTACCTCGTCACCGTAAGCGTCAAGATCACCAACAACTGCTCGACGACCCAGCGGGTGAACGTCAAGTACACGAAGAACGGCGTCACCTACATCCCGGACAAGTGTCACTCCGTCGCGCCGGGCGGCACGGTCACCACCAGCGAGCCGGCCTGGGTCGCGGACCGTTACGTCGGACTCATCTCCTGCTGAACCCCTCGCCGGCCGTGCGGCCGGTACGCGCCGAAGCCCGGAACCAGACCACTGGTTCCGGGCTTCGCCGTCCCCCGGGAGGCTCCGATAGCATGTTCGACCGATGAACGCCCCATTCACCTGCCCTTCACCTGAAAATCATGCCATCTGGCGCGATAAGTGACCCTATTCGACTCAACATCCACCAAATCGGCTAATTAATTGATAACTAGAAAAACGCGGACGTTCTCGCGAACAGACCGCACAGTCAACCGCTCCACGTGGCGTCAGCCACGGTCGATCCTGTGGGCCACGGCCGGTGTCACGGCCCTCGGATTCCTCATCGCGGTGGAGATCACCGCCCGTCGGTACGGCCTGCCCGGGCCGCTCACCTCCCAGGTGCGGGAGCTGATATTCCCGCCCAAGTCGGGCTTCGCGTTGTACGCCGCCCTGGCGTTGACGATGGTGGTGCTCACCCGGCGGCAGCGGTTCATCGCGGCGGGCGCCGCGATAACCGTCGACGTCGCCTTCTTCCTGGTGCGCTGGGCGGTCGGTGCAAACACCACCGAAGGCCACCCCTTCGGCAACGGCGCTCTGTGGGTGATATTGGGGTGCGCGGTCTTCGCCGTCGTGCGCCGCACCGGCCAGGAACGTGTCCTGATATTGAAGGGCGTCGGGCTGGGCCTGCTGCTGGTGGCGGGCCGCAAGACCGGCGACACCTGGCTGCTGATCACGTCGAAGACCCGCCCGATGGTGCTCGACCCGTACGTGGCGACCGCCGATCACGCGCTGGGCAACCCGTCGTGGCTGGCGGGCCGGATCCTCACGGCCACCGGTCCGATCGGCGCCCATGCGCTCAACTACGTCTACGCCCAGCTCGCGGTGGCCGCGGTCGTCGTCGCGCTGTACCAGCTGCGCGGGGTGACGGTCGAGCGCCGCTTCCCGAGCCACCATCTGGTCCGCACCTTCCTGGTGATCGGTCTCCTCGGGCCGGCCATCTACATGATCTACCCGGTGGTCGGACCGCTCTACGCCTACGGCGCCGGCAACGAGTACTGGGCGTCGGCCGATCTGTGGCCGCCGACGCCGCCCACCGTGCAGTGGGCGCTGGCCGACCTGTGGCCGAACACACCGCTGCCGATCGGCGACCCGCACCCGATACCGTTCGACGAGATCACCCCACGCAACTGCATGCCCAGCCTGCACACGGCCTGGGCCACCGCCATCTTCATCCATTCCCGGAAGGGCCCGAGAATCCTTCGGTGGGCGGGGACGTTCTGGCTGATCGCCACGCTCGGCGCGACGCTGGGATTCGGCTATCACTACGGCGCGGATCTCGTCGCCGGCGTGGTGTTCACGGTCACGATCGAGGCGGCTCTGCGCGCGCTCGACCGCGGCTGGGACCGTTCAGGAACCTACCTGGTCGCCTACGGCGCGACGGTCTTCGCCGCGCTCCTGCTGTCGTATCGCTATCTGCCGGTGGAGATGGCCGGACATCCTTGGGTGTTCGGACCGCTTCTCATTCTGGCGATGGCGTCGGTGATCTACGGCTATGTGCGGACCACCACGTCGTGGGAACTGAAGGCCGCGCCGGCGCGACGGCCGGAACCGCAGCCGGAACTGGTCTGAATCAGCGGTGGCCGCGGCACCGCGAGGGACGGGACCGCTCGCGGGCCGGGCTCATGATCACGTCAGGGGCCCGGCCACGCGCCGGGACAGCAGGCCTTCCGGCAGGTATCCGGACCTGATGTCCAGGTCCCAGCCGTGCAGTTGGACGGCGAGGGCGGCCAGCGCGAGGGTGCCGGTCGGCAGCAGGCTGCGCGGGGCGGCGTCGGGCACCGCGTCCGCGCGGTACTGGTCGAGGCGGTCGGCGAGGGCCTGCTCGAAGGCGGTCCGGTCGTCGTCCAGCAGCACGCGCAGCAGCCGCTGTTCGGGGGTCGACACGCCGACGGCGTCCATACGGCGTCCCGCCTCGGCGCGTTCCTCGGCGTCCGGCTTGCGCAGGGTCACCGCGGGCCAGTCCCGGGGAAGGTGTCCGTCCGCCTCGGCCAGGTAGAGGCACAGGGCGTCCATCTCCGCGAGGCTCGCCGGGTCCGAGGGGGACTCCAGACGGGAGTAGGGCACGCCGTCGCGGATCGCGGGCGCGTAGTCGTTCCGCAGCATCAGGCCGATCGCCCGGTCCCGCTCCCACAGCACACCGCTGAGCAGGCACAGCGCGAATGCGTCCAGCCAGGTCCTCGCCGTGGGCGCCTCATCCACGCCATGGCCGAACGCGAAATCGTCGCTGCTGAGCTCCTCACGGACGAGGGGGAAGGAGATGTCCCAGTCGCCGTCGGGGAACGCGCCGAGGTTCAGCACCCCGAATGCGCACTCCGCCGCCGTGCACAGCGCCGTGCGCGTGGAGGCGTCGGCGAGCGTGGGGTCCGTCAGGGTGCGCGCGGCGACGTGGTCGAGCAGTTCGTCGCCCATCCGCCGCAGGTTCTTCAGGGACAGCCTGTCGTAGCGCAGCGAGTGCCAGTGACCGAAGGCTCGTCCGGAGATGTCCTCCAGCGCTTCGGTGATCCGCTGCTCGTCGACGTGATGGCACGTCACTTCCCGCACGTGGTCGTCCTTCCCGGTCTGCCGCGACAGGCGCTCGCTCGACGCCCTCTTCGCCGGGCCCGGACGCCTCGTCCGCGTGGCCCTCGTCGATCATGCCCTACGGCCTGTCCGTCACCGCAGGGTGGGAACGGTCCCGCCGCCGACGTGCGTCACCTCGACGCCCGGCAGACCCGTGATCCAGCGGGCGGCGATGTCACCGAGCCGCTCCGCGCTCAGCGGCGTACCACCGAGCCCGATCGCGTACCGGGCCTCCGTGGGCCGGTCGGCGGACGCCGCCGCGGGTGCCGGGGGCAGCGGCCGGGGCCAGGGGTGCGCGTCCTGCGCGCCCGCGTCCTCCAGCGCGCCGAGCAGCGCGCGCATCCGCCCGCGTACCCGCCCGTTCAGCTCGTCGAAGTCCTCCGCCCGCCGGGGCAGGACCGTCACCACGGCCCAGGCCGCGTGCCGCCGGTGCAGGGGCGGCGGGCACAGCAGCTGCCGCCACGGGTCCGTGTCGGGCGCGGTCGCGGCCTCCACGGTCTCCCAGGCCTGGTAGAGCTCCTGGCTCAGCAGGTCCCGCAGGCCGGGGCCGACCTGTTCGGTGCAGGAGCGCACGGGCGCACTGGGTGTCATGACGGTGAGCGCTCCGCGGGGCTGGTGGCCGTCCCCGATGAGGGCGACGGGTTCCCGCCAGTCCCATGCGGCCCAGGTGGCGAAGAACCTCCGCAGCAGCTCATCGGCGTCGGCGACGTCCGGGGACTCCCGGACCGTACGGGCGGCGAGCACGGCCCATGCCATACCGGGCAGCCCGCCGAACGGTGCCGCGTCCAGTCCGCGCGCTCTCGCCCACGCCTTCACGCCCCGCGCCAGCTCCGCGAACCGGGACGCCGCCCGCCCGCCGAGGGACGCCATGACGGTGTCCGCGTCGGACACCGCGCTCAGCGCGACCGCCGCGGCCTCGCCCAGCTCGGTCCGCCGGGCCACCGCCTCCCCCGCCGGGACCGGCCCCGTGGCCACGACCACCAGGTCCACGTCGAGCCCGTCGGTGCGGAACCGCAGCCCCGGAACGCGGGCGCCGACGACCTCCCGCATCCGCTCGGCCTCCGGCAGTGCGGCCGTGACCCGCGCGCGCACGGCCGCGAGGTCCACCGTGCCGGGCAGCGCCGCGACGAGGTCCAGGTCGGCCCCGTCGAGTGCGCACCCCATGCGCCGCGACCCGGCGAGATGGACGACCCCCTCGCCGAGGGCGTCCGCGAGACGCCGTACGACGTGTGCGGCCGCCGTGTCGTCGGTGGCGGGCCGCACGCCCGGGCCGGCGGCGGGCGCGGCCCACTCCTCCCAGCCGCGGTCCGGCCTGCCGAGGGCCGGCTCGGGGAGCCACCGGATCTCGCCGGTGCCGAGCGCGACCGTGGCCCGGGGGCGCATCGGTTCGTCGCCCCGCCGGGACATCAGGACCAGCCGGCCGACCCGTGCGGTCATGGGGGACAGCCGGGCCGAGCAGTCGACGACGACAGCATGCGGGTCCTCGGCCCGGCCGAGGCTCAGGTGCGGGGTGAACCCGTCGTGGCGTCCCCGGCAGCGCGGGAAGCGCCGCACGAGTGCCTGCCACAGCTCCGCCCACGGCGTCTCGTCGTCGGCCGCGGGGTCCAGCCACACCGTGGCGTCGTGCCGGTGTCCGAAGGTGTGCAGTCCCTCCAGCCGTGCCGTGAACGGCGCGACGCGTGCCGCCGCCGTGGCGAGCAGCGGCGCCGCCCGCTCGAAGTCCGACTCCGGGACGAACCCGTACAGGACGTTGACGTGCGGCGGCCAGCGGCGGATCTGCACGTCGTGGTCGCGGCGGACGTCCTGGAGCGCCGGCCACAGCTCGCGCGGCGGGATCCACGCCAGCGCGGTGCGGGGTGTCGGTGCGACGTCGAGCACGTCGACGGGTGAGCCGGTGCCGCAGAACAGGTCGGCGGTGACGGCGTAGTGGTCGGAGACGTACAGCCCCTGCGGGGTGGGGGTGTCGCCGAGCAGGCCCGCTCCGGTCACGGTCGGGCCGTCGCCGGGGCGGACGAAGACGCGGTCGAGGCGGGAGGCCCGGCCGGTCAGGGAGGAGACGGCGGCCAGGGGGTTCACACCCGGGTCGAAGGTGGGGGAGGCGTCGTCCGGCCCGTGCGTCTCGGTCCAGGCGTCGAGCATGCCGAGGGTGCGGGCGGGGCCCGGCCCGCCGTCGTTGAAGTCGCCGACCAGGACCAGACCGCCCTGCACGGCCGCCAGTCCCTCGGCGAGCCGCGTCAGTTCGGCGCCGCGCCGGGCCGGCCCGTCCTCGGAGTGGTCGCTCGTCAGATGGGTGGCCGCCACGGTCAGCGGTCCGGACGCGGTGTCCACGACGACGGCGGTGACGGCCTTGTGGTGGCCGAGGGCGTGGTGGGCCGCCTCCTTGACCGGGAGCCGGCTGAGCAGGAGCAGCCCGCAGTCGTCGACGTCCTTGCCGTGGGGGTCGGTGCCGACGGTGTAGGCGGCCCGTACCCAGGCCGCCTCCAGCAGCAGGGCCAGCAGGCCGGCCTCGACCTCCTGGAGGGCGATGACGTCGGCGTCGGCGCGTTCCAGGGCCTGGAGCAGCAGGGGGCGGCGCAGGGCGGTGTCGATGCGGTGGCTGTCGTAGCGGTCCCACAGGGTGTTCCAGGTCAGGACCCGCACCCGGTCGGGCCCGGTGCCCGGGGAGGCGGGCGGGGCTGGGCTCCACCGTGCGGCGGCCGCGTCCCAGGCGTGCGGGGTGCGCGCCGTGAAGAAGGGGGCCCGCAGCCGTCGTGCCTCGCGGACCCGGCCGGCGCCGGAGGTGTCGATGCGGTCCACGCCGGTGGCGCGGTCCCACACGACCTCGCCGTCGGCCTCCACGAACAGCACCCGGTGCCAGGGGATCTCGCCGCCCGGGACGAACGCGGGCAGCGGTATCCGCTTGGGCGCGGCGCCGCGCTGGTTGATGCCAAGCACGAACCGCGCGGGGTCGAACCGCGCGTCCCAGCGCACCCGGTGGTAGATCTCCTCACTGGTACGCATCAGGCGTCCTCTCCCTCTTCCAGGCTGCCGTCGCGGTCCCGCACGGTCCCGTCCGCGTCCACGTACCAGGTGCGGTGCGCCTGGCCGGGGTACGGCGGCACGAACCGGCGCAGCTGCCCCGTCAGCACGTCCGGCGGCACCGGGTGGGCGCGGGTGGCGTTGCGCCGTACGAGCTCGTCCTCGTCCGCGAGCACCACGGCGTGGGTGACGAGCGCGTCGCGGCGGCGGGCCACGGCGTGCACCAGGGACCGCTGGTGCGGGTTGAGCGATGTGGCGTCCCATACCACCGTGCCACCGGCGGCGAGTGCCGTGTCGAGCCGCTCCAGGCCCTCGCGCAGCACCTGTCCGTTGGCCTTCTGGTCCGCTCGCGCGCCGCGTGCCGCGCGCAGTCCGTCCAGCGCCACACAGGCCGAGACGCCCTCCAGCCGTGCGGCGAAGGAGCTCTTGCCGCTGCCGGACGGCCCGACGAGGTGCACCAGGCGGGGGAAGCCGCCGTCGCGCCACCTCCAGGTCGCCGCGACGGCCTCCTCCACCGTCGAGACGCGTCCCTGGGCGTACGCCTCCCGTGCCTGCGCCCAGCAGCGGTCCCCCGCCGCGCCGCCGACGCCGTCTCGGTCGAGGGCCTCGCGCAGTCCGGCCCGCAGCGGGCCGAGGGGTGCCTCGTCGTGGAGTCCGGCCTCCTGCGCGTGCAGGGCGGACCACTCGACCTGCTCGCGTGCCTCGTCGTCCTCGGCGACCGCCGCGGCGACGGCGTGCAGCACGCCGAGATCGGCCGCGAACGACATCCGTGCGAGCCCGGCCCGCCGTTCGGTGTCCGGGTACGGCCGGTGCAGCGCGGTGTGCAGTCCCACCAGATCGGCCACCCGGCGCGCGAGCGGCACGCCCAGGGAGGCCGCGGTCCGGGTCATCAGCCGCGCCCGGGGCGTGCGGTGGAGCAGTGCGGCGAGCACTCCGGCGAGCCGTGCCTCCCCGCCGCGCCCCAGCGCGTCCAGCCGCGCGGCGGCCTCGGCGGCCGCCCGCGCGTCCCCCTCACGCACTCCGAGGTGACCGGCCAGGGCCTGCGCGTCGGGTGCCGCTCCGGACCGTACGGCCCACAGCGCGGACGCCGGGGAGAGGCCGTTCGCGACGACGGCCGTGTGCATCCAGTGCGTCCCCGTCGTCACGTGCCCGGGACGCACCCACTTGGCGACCCGCGCGGCGAAGTCCTCATGTGCGAAGCCCTCGACGGTCCGTACGACGTACCCCTCCTGCCGCCCGGTGCGCACCGTCAGCCGTCGCAGCGTCCCCTCGTCGAAGACGCCCCGCCACAGCACCGGCGGCACCGGCACGCCCAGGTGGCGCAGGAAGCGCACGGTCGCGTCCCAGTCCAGGCACCGGTCGTGCTCGTCCCACACCGAGAACCCGTAGAAGTAGCCTTCGAGGCGGTCGTACGGGATCGAGTGCCGGGCGTACATGTTCTCCCCGCATATCCGCCACCCGGCGGGTATGCGGGCCGCGACGCGGCCCTGCAACGCCTTCACCCACGCCCGGGACGGGTGGTGCGCGGAGTCCACGGACCGCGCGTGCAGCCCGTCGGCGTACAGCGTCGTGTTCTCCCCGTCGAGCTTCTCCGTGACGACGATCTCCCGCCCTGCCCACCCGCTCAGGTTCCCGGCCCGCACATCGTCGGCGGAGGCACCCGGTGACCAGGGCAAATGAGGGGTGCGGGGGTAAGGGGTGCGCATGCGCGGCACTATAGGACGGCGGGAAACGGCCCTTCCAGCGGATTACGGACGGACCGGCCGAAGGCGCGGCCCCGGGGGGGTTCCCTACCGCCTCACGCGTCCTCCTCGGCGGACCGGCCGGCGAATTCGCACAGGGCGGAGCGTTCCGGGCTGCCGGTCTTCGCCAACAGGCTGGCCACGTGCTTCTCCGCCGTGCGCGGTGAGATGAACAGCCGCCGCGCGATCTCGTTGTTGCCGTACCGCCGGGCCAGGAGGCCGAGGACCTCGTACTCGCGTGCCGTGATGCCGAGATGGCGCAGCGCCTCGGGGACACGCCCGTGGCCGGAGCGGCGTTGGGTGGCGGGCAGGCCCGCCCGGCGCATGAGGGCGCGGCAGGCGCTGGCCACCGGGGTGTTTCCCTCGTCGTGGAAGTGCTCCTCGGCTGTGCGCAGCCACACCCCCGGGGTGCCCCAGCCGTCCGCCAGGGCGGCCTCGGCGACCAGGCGCAGCCCGAGGTGGCGGGCGAGGGGAAAGGGAGCGGACGTCTCCAGGGCGGTCCGCACCGCCGCGGCCGCTTCGTCGTGGCGTGCCGCCCGGCCCAGCAGCACGGCCCGGGAGAACTGGACGAACTGGAGGTTCCAGCGAAGGCGGGCGGACGCCTCCCGCTCGACGACGGCCAGCCGGTCCGAGTCGGTGTCCGCGTCGACCGCCGCGAGCAGGAGTTCCAGGCCGTAACGGCCGTAGAGGGAGTAGGCGGTGGGGTGTCGCAGACCCCACTCCCGGGCCTGCGCGAGGGTGGCGCGGGCCGCCGTCCTGTCCTCGTCGAGCAGGGCCGACACCGCGTGGCACAGGCCGAGCACGACCGGGGTGTACTCCGATTCCTCTCCCCCGTGGTCGCGGTAGTCGGCCAGGTGTTTCTCCATCTCGCGGCGCCTGCCCCGATGGGCGGCCGACGTCGCCCGGATGACGTACGTGTACTGGAGGTCCCCGGTGTGACCGAGTCGGCCGAACGCGGGCGCGCAGTGCGACAGGGCGAGTTCGGCCCGCCGGTACTCCCCCCGCAGCACCGCGAGCATGGCCAGGCTCGCCTCGATCTGGTAGGCGGAGGTGAGGGCGCCGGACCGCAGGAACACCTGGTGCACCTGGTCCAGCTGGCCCGTGCTGCCCTTGAGGAGTCCCTCGTTGCCCGCCAGCCGTCCCAGGGCGCGTGCCCGCCACAGGCCCAGGCCGTGCCGGTTCGCGACGGCGAGGATGCGGCGCAGGTGGCCGTTGGCCTCGTCGAAGCTCCGGGAACGGGCGAGCAGCGCGAGCAGTTGCAGGCCCTGGCAGGCCACGACCGGGCGGCCGGTGCGTTCGGCGGTCTCGACGGCGGCGCGGGCCAGCGCCTCCACCCGGTCGGTGTCGACGCCCGACACCGACCGGCCTCCCCGTACCCGGACGTAGCCGTCGACGATGTCGACCGCGGCGCACTCCTCCAGGGTGCGGTCGTCGCCGAGCAGCAGACGTGCGGTGCGGACCTGTCCGGCGGCCTCCTCCCAGCGGCCGACCATGGCGGCGGCCCAGGCCAGCCGGGCGTGCAGACGGGCCCGGCGGGTGTCGTCGAGGTACAGGACCGCTTTCTGGGCGAACGCCTCGGCGCACACGAACGCCCGCTCCACGGCGCCGGATTCCGTGAGGGCGTCGAACAGCGCGTCCGCGGCGGCGGCCCAGGCGTCCTTGTACCGGTCCGGGGGGAGCAGCTCCAGGGATCTCTCCAGCAGGGCCGCCGCCTTGGTGGCGAATCCTTCCCGGAGCGCCTGCTCCCCGGCTTCCGCGAGCAGCAGACCCGCCTGGTGGCGGTCGCCGCAGGCACATCGCAGTTCGATGGCCAGCTCTCGCCATTCGTCGGGAAGTCCGGCCTGGGTTGCCTGCGCCTTCTCCAGGGCGTCCGCCGCCTGCCGGGCGATCGTGGCCCGTTGTCCCGGCAGCAGGCCGGCCAGCAGGGCGTCGGCGGTGAGTGCGTGGCGGAAGACGTACATGTCGCCGTTGGCGCCGTCCGGCAGGATCAGCCGGGCGTCGACGGCGGTCCGCAGGTGGATGTGCAGGCTCCGGTCGTCGAGTCCGGTGACCAGTTGGAGGAGGCCGGCCGAGAACCTGCGTCCCAGGACGGCCGCGGTGTCGAGGGCGGCCCTGCCCTGCGGGCCCAGACGATCGGCGCGGGCCGCGACGCTGCGCGCCAGGGTGGCGGGCACGGTGGTGTCGAGGTCACGGGCGAGGTGCCACTCTCCCGCGGCGGTCTGTCGCAGGGCTCTCGCGGTGATCATTCCGTTGAGTAATTCCTCCACGGTCAGCGGTATGCCGTCGGCGTCGCGCTGGAGGCGCCGGACCACCGGGGAGGGCAGCGCGTCCACCGGCGCGCCGAGGCAGGTGGCGGTGAGTTCCGCCACGTCCTGTGCCGTGAGCGGCTGGAGTTCGACGACCTGTCCCACGGTGCGGTTCCGGCTCCGGTACGCGAGGTCGAGCGCCGGTCCCTCGTCCGGGCGCAGTGTGACGAAGAGGGTGACGGGCAGGTCGGTGAGGTTGTCCATGAGGTACTCGGTGACGGCGATCGACTCGGCGTCGGCGTCGTGCAGGTCCTCCAGGACGAGCAGGCATCCCCGGTCGCGGCCGATGCCGGCGAGCAGCCGCAGGGTGGCCTCGGCGAGCACGATCAGCGATTCCGGCTGGTGGGGTCCGGAGTGTTCCCGCCACTGCGGTACGAGCGTGGACAGCGCCACCCGGTAGGGGCGCAGTGCGGGGTCCTGCGGGGTGGCGCCGGTGCGGTCCAGTGACAGCAGTGCCTCGGCCAGGGGCCGGAGCGCCATGGGGGCGCCGGTGCCACTGCACCGCCCGCGCAGGACCGCGGTGCTGTCGCGGGCCCGGCCCGCGACCTGGTCGACGAGGCGGGACTTGCCGATCCCCGGTTCGCCGACCACGAAGACCGTGGTTCCCCGGTGTTCACGACTTCGCTGTACGGCCGCTTCCAGTTCCCGTAGTTCGCCGGCTCGGCCGATCACTGTGGGTGAGGTGGCATGCACCCGAACACACTATGCGTCCCGCATCAACGTTCGATGGCTCCTCGATAAACGCGTTTCTGTCGGCTCCGCCCGGTCCACCGGCCGCGGAGAGCGGGGCCGGTGGACCGGGCGGGTCGTCGCGGCGCGGTCAGAGCAGGGCCGTGGAGATGGTCTCCGGGTCGCTGTGCACGGCCATGCCCATGACCATTCCGGCGATCAGCACCGGCCGCATCCCCATCACGGCCCTCAGCCGGCCGCCCAGCCGTCCTGCCGGGTCGGGCGTTCCCTGGTGGTCGAGGGCGGCGGCCTCTTCCGTCTCCGCCTCGGCGGGTGTGCGTCCGTTCTCGTTCATGATTCCCCCCTGTGTCGATGGAACAGTTCGTGCCGTCGATGGTGCGCAGGCACCACCGTTCACCGCTTTCGCGGCGGCCGCAGCGCCAGAACGGACGGAACCGTTTCGGCGGCGGCCAGTCTCAGCAGGCCGTGTCCGATGCCGGACAGGCCGTTCATGAGGTCGGGTGAGTCCGTGCCGGCGGGGACGGCGCACCGGGGACCGCCGCGGGTGAGGTCCGCCAGCAACGCGCCCGTGCGGTGCGCGAGGTGGGTCAGCGCGGCGTCGTGGCCCAGGCCGGCCGCGAGGGTGAGCAGTTCGAGCCTGCCCAGTTCGCCGCGTCCGAGGCTGTGGTCGGGCAGCGGCCCGCCGCGCACCGCGTCGCTCACGGCGCGGTCGAGGGCCGGCCCGGTGCCGCGGTGGGCGCCGTGCGGGATGTCCGCCAGCGCGAATCCGATGCCGCTCAGTCCGCCGCGCCAGGAGTGGTCGCTCCCCGTGGCCGGCTGGGCGGACAGAGCCTCGACGGCGCCGGTGGGCACGGGCGCGCCGGTGGCGTCCGCATGGCGGGTCAGCGCCCATCCGACGCCGTGCAGCCCGTCGGCGAACCCGGCGGGCAGTCGCGAGGTCGCGCCCGCCGGCCGGGACATGAGGGAGGACAGGCGTTCCGCGCAGAGCGCCGCGCACCGCGCGGCCGCGGGCAGCCCGGTGTGCTCGTGCACGGCGAGCATCGTGGCCACTCCCCCGGCCAGGCCGTCGGCGACGGTCAGGGCCGTCGTGCGTGCGGCGGCCTCGGCCGCCAGTTCCACGGCGGGTTCGACCCACGCCGCCACCTCGTCGTCCCGCAGGAGGGCGGCCAGATGGGTCAGGGCGTACGCGAGTCCGCCCAGGCCGTCGAAGGCCCCGCAGCCCACCGCGGCCAGGTCCGCGGGCTGCCCGGACAGTTCCTCCAGCAGCCGCGGCACCGGCGTCACCGCGCGGCGGGCGGCGTCGGCGTACCGCGGCACCGAGCCGAGTTCGGCGAGTTGCGCCAGGAACACGGCGACTCCGGTGTAGCCGTGGGCGAATCCGGCTCCGAGCGGCATCACCGCCCAGTGCCGCTCGTCCGCTCGCTGGAGGCCGAGCCAGTTGATCCGCCGTTCGTCCCGGAAGCCCCCGGCGATCACACGGTCGGCGATGTGGCGGGCCGCGGCGAGGCACTGCTCCGGGCCCGCCGTGCCCGGTCCGGAGGGTCCGACGCCACCGCGTCCGCTGCCAGTGGGCCCGTCGGCACCGCAGGGGTGCGCGCCTGTTCCGGCGCCGGCGGCCACCGCCGCGCGGATGATCCATTCCTGGTCGTAGCGGTCGACGGTCCCCATGGCCTCCACCTTGGCGAGGACCCGGTCGACGGCGGGCACGGCGAACACGCGGGGCAGCACCTGGCCGGCGGCCGTCACGTCGCGGCCTCCGACGCGGTGCGTGAACAGGGGGACGTCACCGGCCCACAGGTCGGTCACCTCGTGGCGGACGACGCGCTGGTCGAGATCCCCGCGTACCGGGAACGTCCGCAGCAGGTCGAACGCTCGGTCCCGGTCGAGCGCGTCGGCGAGGACGTCGGGGTGCGTGAGTTCGTCGAGCAGGGTGGTGTAGAAGCGGGTGGGCCGAGCGACCACTCTCGCCTCGTCCGACACGAACGCGCGCACGGGACCGTCCGGCGCCGTGAACTCCGCCCGGTGGGACGTGATCGTGTCGTACCCGGCGCGGAACCCGTCGAGCAGCGCCTCCGCGAAACGGGCCGGATCGACTTCCGCCTCCCCGAGTCTCGGCCGGTTGTCCGCCCCCGGAAAGCGGGCCGGACGGTAGACCAGATGCATGCGGTCCGTTCCGGGGGCGGCCCAGTGGGGCGCGTCGAGCGGAAGGTCGCCCTGGTGTCCGCCGCCGAGCGCGGACACGTCCCACCCGCCGCTCCGTCCGAAGACGAGGGTGGGCAGCAGCGCGATGCGCAGGACGGAGGCGGACAGCGCGCGCTGGGCGGGGTCGTCGCCGACCGCGCCCGTGTCCGACGGGTGGAACAGCGTCTCGAGGTCGACGAGGACCGGCTGGTCGGCGCAGGCGATGAGGTTCTCGCAGTGGATGTCGGTGGCGTCGAGCGCGTGCAGCACCGCCATCAGCGTGCCCAGGCGCCGGTAGAACCGGTCGACGTGTGCCGTGCTCCGGCAGGGTGCCGCCGCCACGTGTTCCACCCAGCCGTGGGTGGCCCGGTCGAGCAGGCGCAGGGTGCGCAATCCGGCCTCGGGGAGCCGGGCGTCGAGCCACTCGAGCACCCGGTTGAAGTGCCGGTGGGTGGCGAGGGACCGGGGTTTGTACACGATCCGGCCGCCGTCGGCGAAGGTCAGGACGGCCACGGCGCGGCCCCGGCGGTGTACGTCCCCGCGCACCGCCACCTCGCGCAGCGGACCCGGGTCCGTGCCACCCAGCAGTGTCCGGACGATGGCCTCGCGGTCGGCCGCCAGCCGCCGGAGGAGTTCCGTCCACGCGTCCAGCGCGTGCCGGCTGGTCTGCGCGAGCAGCCGGGCGAGGACCGGGTAGCGGGTGAGCAGTTCCCACAGCCCGCGTCTGCGGGCCGTCTGCCGGACGAACGAGGCGAAGCGTTCGTGTGCGGAGCCGCCGTCCAGTCGGCCCCGCTCCCGCGCCGTGTGGAGTTCCGCGACCAGACAGCGGGCGGCCGTTCCGACCAGCCGCCCGGTGAGGTGCTCGGTGAACGCGGCCCGCAGCGCGGCGGCGTCGGCGGGCAGTCCGCTCGCCGCGACGGACCGGGCGAAGCGCTCCGCCGCCTCTTCGGCGAACGGCGCGCAGATCAGGCCGAAGCCCGTCTCCCACTCCACCTCCCCGGGAACCGCCGGCTCCTGTTCGGGGGCGGTGGCCACGGCTCGTTCCGTCCAGGCCGCCCAGTCGGGGCGGGCGGTGCGGGCCGCCAGGTCCGCGGCGCTCTCGGTGAGCGGATCCGTCAGCCGCGCGGCGACGGGGGCGGGCCCGTCCGGCACAGCGGGCTTCGGGCCGCCGTCGGCGGAGAGGGCCGCCGTACCGTCCGCCCGCGCGCCGCCCAGGCGGCCATCGGCTGCGCCGTCGGCGTGCCCCGCACGACCGTCGGCTGTGCCGCCGGCCGAGAGGATCGCAGTGCCGTCCGGCGCGACGCGCTTCGGACCGCCGTCGGCCGAGAGGGCCGCCGTGTCGTCCACGGCGCCTCGGCTGCGCGGGTGCCGTCCGGCGGGCGCCGGGGTGCCGGCGTCGGTCCGTGAGGTGGGAGGGCCCGGCTGCCTTCGCCGTTCCTCCGGGCGGAGCCCGTACGCCCACCAGGAGCCTTCCGGCGGCATGGCCGTCGTGTCGGCCGCTCGCTCGTTGTCCACGCACCGCACGGTTCCACGACCGCGCGGCGCGGACATGGGGGATCCGCCCCCATATTCTCCGCGCCGCCGCGGTGCCGAGTGGGGGCCGCCCGACCGATGGGGCCTCCTTCGGGGACATCTCTGCCCGCGACCGGGAGAAAGACCGGGAGCAATACGTGGGCGCGCACGGCGTCGTGCGGTGCTCCGTCGCATCCGCGGGGACGTCGAGGACGGTCCGTGGTCCGCCGGGCGGGCGCCTCGGCGGACCCGGGAGCTGCGCCGTTGCCCGCCGGTGCGGGCACCGCCCGCACGCGGGGCGGGCTCCCGCCGGAATTGCGGGGGCTCGCTCCCCAGGTGCGTCCGCCCGTTCACCGGCAGATTTCTCGGTGCCGGCACCTCCGCCGGCCCGAACGAAAGGTGAACACCATGCAGAACGTCCTGGACCTCGTGGAGCTCGTCATCGCGGACGACACCGAGCGGGGTCTGTTCGGTGTCGAGGCGCACAGCTGCGGCCAGACGAGCAGCATCAGCGACCACTGCTGACCAGACGACCCGGGGCCCGGGCCGGTCGTGTTCCGACCGGCCCGGGCCCTGCCCATGACACGACCGGAAGGGCAAGTGATGCGCAGGTTCAACGACTACTTCGCCGCGGGCATGGCCGACCGCCGCTTCTACGAGTCGGTCGGACGCACCGTCACCGACGACGACCTGGCGGAGGAACTGCGGGCACTGCTGCCCGCCGAGCACACCGTCGAACGCGACGGGATCTGGGCGCGCGTGCGGCCGAGCGGCCTCGGTCCACTGCCCGACCACGGGTGGAAGATCCATCTGTCGGCGATCCCCGCGGACGCCCGTGCGGCCCTGCGCGCGGTGTGCGAGGAGTTCGGCCGAGGGGCGTTCGCCTTCAAGTGCCTGCGCTCCACCCGGTTCGTGAGGATGAGCACGGCCCGGTGGTGGGCGCCCGGCCAGATCGGCAAGGTCATGGCCGTCTATCCGCGATCCGCGCAGGAGTGCCGGGAACTGCTGGCCCGACTGGCGCCGGTGACCGCCGGGATCCGCGGTCCGTACGTGTTGACCGACAAGCGGTACGAGCAGAGTTCGCTGTACTACCGGTACGGCGAGTTCAAGGCGCTCGGCCCGCGGGACATCGACGGCGCCCGCGTCCCACTGCTGTCCGGCCCTGACGGTCTGACCTGGGAGGACGAGCGAGTGCCGGCGTATCGCCGGCCGCCGTGGGTGCCGGAGCTGTTCGAGGACGGACAGGCGGCGGCCGCGGGTGCGGGCGCGCCGATCCGGAACTACCGGGTGCTCAGGCCCCTGCACTACGCGGGCACGGGCGGCACGTACCTGGCCGAGCGGATCGACGACGGCCTGCCGGTGGTACTCAAGGAGGCACGCCCGCACACCGGTTTCGCCGACGACGGCTCGGACGCCCAGGAGCGACTGCGCCGGGAGTTCGACGCGCTGAACACCCTCAAGGGAACCGGCGTCGCCCCCGAGCCGATCGAGCTGTTCGAGGAGTGGGAGCACCTCTTCCTGGCGGAGGAGTACATCGACGCCATGGCGCTGATCACGTTCATCGGCTCCCGCCACCCCCTGACCCTGAACGACCGCCGTCCGGAGACGGTCAAGGCGTACCGGGAGGCCATGGAGGAGGTGACGGCGGGTGTGCGTCACGCGGTGACCACCTGTCACGAGGCGGGACTGACCTACGGGGACCTGTCCATCACCAACGTCAAGGTCGATCCCGGCACACGTCGGGTGCGGCTGATCGACTTCGAGGCGGCGCGCCCGGTCGACGGACCGCAGAACCTGTACCCGTTCACGTCCGGCTTCGCTCCGGCTCGGGACACTTTCACCGGGAACGGCCGGGCCTTCGACCTGTTCGGGGTCGACTGCGTCCGACTCGCCATGGTCATGCCCCGCAACACCTTGCGTGACCTGGACAGCGCGGCGCTCGCCCGCTCGACCCGGCACGCGGCCGGTCTGCTCGACGAACCGGTCGACGACCTGCTGGCCCGCCTCGGCCTGCCGGACGACCCGCCGCGCACGGACCTCTCGGACCCGGACGCCGTCGTCCAGGGCTCTGTCCGGTTCATCGAGGCGGTGATGAGCCCCGACCGCGACGACCGTCTCTTCCCCGCCGATCCCCGGGTGTTCGGCACCAACCCGTGGTCCGTCGCCCATGGCGCGGCCGGAGTGCTGCGGGCACTGCACCGGATCAACGGACGGATCCCGGAGGCCGCGCGTGCGTGGACGTACCGTACGGCGGACGGCCTGGAGGAGGTGCCTGCCGGTCTGTACACCGGCCGGGCGGGCGTGGCCTGGACCCTGTGCGACGCCGGGGAACCGGAGCGGGCGCTGCGCGTCATGGACCAGGTGATCCGGCTGGTCGACCGGGATCCGCTGGGGGCCGCCGACGTCATGGCGGGCCGGGCCGGCGTGGGCATGGCCTGCCTGGCGGTGGGGAACGCCACGGGCGACACCGCTCTCCTCGCGGCGGCGGAGCGGATCGGCCGGTCCCTGCTGGCGGACGCCCGCGACACGGGTACGGGGCTGTACTGGCCCGACCCGCGCGGCGGCGCCCAGCCCGTCGGCTACGACTACGGGTCGTCGGGAGTGGCGCTGTTCCTGCTGTACCTGTACCGCGCCACCGGTGACGACACGTTCCTGCGCGTCGGCCGGCGGGCGCTGGCCCACGACCTGGCCCAGGCGATCGAACACGACGAGGGCATGCTGTCCTTCCCGCAGCGCGTCGGTGGCGGAGCGGCCACACCGTACTGGTCGCGGGGCGCCTCCGGCGTCGGCACGGCCCTCGTCCGGTACTGCCGGGTGACCGGGGAGGACCGGTTGCGTTCGGTGCTGGAGCGTCTGCTGCGCTCCCGGGCCGGCGGGCTGAGCGTCAGCCCCGGCCTGTTCACGGGCATGGCGGGCATGGCCAACTTCGGCCAGGACTGCGCGGACCTGCTGGGCCTGTCGGAGGGCCGGGCCATCGCCGTGCGGGCGTGCGCGGCCATCGCGAGTCTGGCCTGCGAGCAGCCGGAGGGCATCGCCTTCCCCGGTGAGGGCTTCGTGCGGTTCAGCACGGACTACGCCACCGGGAGCGCGGGGATCGCCCTGACCTTGCACCGGGTCCACGCGGGCGGCGGGAACTTCAACTACACCCTGGACCAGCTGCTGCCCGGAGGCACCGATGTCTGACGACGACGCCCTGGGCGTGATCGTGTGCGGGGCGAGCGCCGCGGTCTCCCTGCCCGCCTACCTCTCCCGGCTGCGGCGGGCCCTGCCGCGGACCCGAGTACGGGTGCTGCTCACCGCCTCCGCCGAACGCTTCGTACGGCCCGAGGTGGTGGGCTGGTACGCCGACGAGTGCCTGACCGGGGACACTCCCGGACTGAACCCGACCGAGTTCGCGGCGCGGTCACGGGGTGTCGCCGTCCTTCCGGCCAGCGCCAACACCCTGGCCTGCGCGGCTCTCGGTCTGGCCGGCACCCCCGCCCAGACGGCGCTCCTGGTCGCGGCGCCACCGGTCCTGTTCTTCCCGAGCATGAACCGGACCATGTGGACCCGGTCGTCGGTGCGCCGGCATGTCGCGGAGCTGCGCGCCGAGGGGCACACGGTCGTGGATCCGTCGCCGGGTGAGGCGTACGAGATCTGGCAGCGACGGATCGTGCCCAGCGTGATCATGCCGGGACCGGATCCCGCGGTGGAAGTGATCAGCGTCTGGTGGGAGGAGCTCGGGGCGGGGCAGCCGCATGGGTGACCGTGGCTGGGGTGCCGTGCTGCGGCTCGCCGACTTCCGGCTCCTGTGGATGGGGTCCACTCTCTCCGCGCTCGGTTCGCAGCTCACCGCTCTGGCCCTGCCGCTGTTCGTGCTCCAGCAGACGGGATCACCGGCGGCCGCCGGGCTGGTGGCCACGGCGCGCATGCTGGTGTCCTACGCCGTGCAGTTGCCCGGTGGCGTCATGGCCGACCGGCTCGACCGCCGGTCGATCCTGCTGGCCGCGGACATCGGGCGGGCGGCGGCCCTGGCCGGGGTGGGCGTGGTGGCCCTGGCCCGTCCCGACGGGACGGTCTGGCTGATCGTCGCCCTGATGTCGCTGGAGGGGATGCTCACCACTGTGGCCAACCTGGCGGCGACCGCGGCCGTGCCGCACCTCGTCCCCGAGCGGCAGCGTCCCGCGGCGCTCGCCCTGGGGCACGCCCAGCACAACGCGGTGCTGTTGGTCGGTCCCCTGGCCGGTGCGGTTCTCTACCAGCTGCACCCGGCCGTGCCGTTCGTCCTGGACGCCGTGTCGTACGTCCTGGCGCTGGGTCTTCTTCTGCTGGTGAGGGCGCCGCTGGGCGGCGGCCGGAGGACCGCGTCGTCGGTGCGGGGCGACATCGCTGTCGGTCTGCGGTTCGTCGTCCGCTCGCGCTATCTGCTGCTGATGATCGGCTGGTCCGCGCTGATGAACTTCGCGACGGCGGGAGTCGGCTTCGTCCTGGTCCTCGCGGTGGGCAGCCGGAACGGCGGTCTGAGTCTGGGTGTCTCCCTGACGGTGATGGCGGCCGCGGGGCTGGCGGGGGCGGTGCTCGCGCCGCGTTTCCGCGACACCGACGAGGACCGGCTGATCCGCACGGCGACGGCTCTGATCGTTGCGCTCGGCGTGGTGGGCGCGCTGTCTCCCGATCCGGTGGCGTTGACGGTGTGCACGGCCGGGATCGCGTTCCTCTCACCGGTCATCGTGGTGCCGAAGAACGCCCGGGTGTACGCGCTGGTTCCCGACGAGTTGATGGGCCGTGTGCAGAGTTCCCTGTTCCTCATCGGCGGATCCCTGTATCCGTTCGCGACGTTCGTCACCGGCCGGCTGGTCGAGACGGGGTCCGCGCGCACCGCCATGTGGGTCCATGTGGGGGTGCTCGCCCTGGTGCTGGTCATCAGCGCCGTCCCGCAGTTCAGCCGCTCGGCGGCGCTCACGGCGGGTGCCGAACGGCGGTGAGGGGCCCGGGGCGAGGAGTGGGGACCTTCCACCCTCTCGGCCGCACCGGCACCCCCGACGACGTCGCCGCCACCGTCGCCTTCCTCCTGTCGGACCGGACCGGCTGGGTCACCGGCGCCGTCTGGGACGTCGACGGCGGCGTCATGGCCCGACGCAACTGACGTACGAGCATCCGCGCCGGGCGCTCAGGCGACGGAAAACTCTCCCTGTTGTCCCTTAAACAACTTTTGTCCCGATTTATGCGGTTTTGACGGTTGGCTGGCGGTTAGTCGAGTGGAGTATGCGCAGGCACCGAGTTGGGTGCTGTTCCCCGGCGCGAAGCTGCGGTGCGGAGGTCGTCGAGGCGAGGCGCAGGCCGACGGGACCGAAGTCCTGCTCCTCGGCGAACCAGCCGCGGAGAGAGTGGCCGCAAAAGGAGGATGAAGGAGATGGCGAACGTGAGTGCTGGGCGTGTGCAGCAGGCCGGGCAGACAGCGAAGCAGGAGGCGTCGGCGACAGCCGGTCAGGCGAAGCAGGCCGCCGGTGAGGTGGCGGGTACCGCCGCCGAGCAGGTCAAAGCCGTCACGAGTGAGGCCAGGGAACAGGCCGGGGCGGTGGTCGGTGAACTGCGTGGACGGGTCACCGAGGAGGCGGAGAGCCAGGCGCAGCGGGGGGCGCAGGTGCTGCGGGAATGGGCGGACGACCTGGCCGGTCTCGTGGGCGACGCGGACGGTGACTCCCCGGCGAAGAGCCTGGTGAGGACGGCGGCCGACCGTGGTCACCGTGCCGCCGACTACCTGGAAAGACAGGGTGCGGAGGGCCTGGTCCAGGATGTGCAGCACTTCGCCCGCCGGCGGCCGGGTGCGTTCCTGGGCGGGGCGGTGCTGGCCGGATTCGCTGTCGGGCGGCTCGCCAAGGCCGGCAGCAAGGCCGGCGGCAAGGCCGGCGGCTCCGGTCCGGGCCGAGCGGCTCGCTCCTCGTACCCGGTCGAGTATCCGGTCGCGCAGGGGCTGCCGGGCGAGACCGTACGACCGGAACTCGCGGAGGGGGAGGTCTGAGATGTCATCCATCTCTCCGCGGTCCCCGCGGCCACCGGGGCGGGACGACCAGGACAGCTCGGTGGGCGAGCTGTTGTCGACGGTGACCTCGGACGTGCAGCAGCTGTTCCGGCAGGAAGTGGAGCTGGCCAAGGCCGAGATCCGGCAGGAGGCCGGCAAGGCGGGCAAGGCCGCGGGCATGTACGGCGGCGCCGGTTTCGCCGGCTACATGGTGGCCGTCCTGCTGACGCTGGCGGCGATGTTCGGTCTGGCCAACGTCATGGACCTGGGATGGGCCGCGCTGATCGTCACCGCGCTGTGGGCGGTGATCGGAGCGGTCCTGTACCGCAAGGGCCGTGAGCGGATGCGCACCGTGTCGCCGAAGCCGGAACAGACCTTGGAGACGTTGAAGGAGGACGCGCAATGGGCACGGCACCCGATCAGGTAAGGGCCGACATAGAGACCACGCGGGAGAGACTGTCTCAGGACGTCTCCCGATTGGCCGAGCGCACCCGCCCCCGCCAGATGGCACGACGCCGCGCCCGGCGGGTCCGCGGCGCGCTGTCCGGGATGCGGGAACGAGTCATGGGTACCGCTTCGGAGATCACCGGTGAGGTCACGGAACGCACCCGGCAGGCCACCCGGTCGGTGCAGGACACCGCCGGGCAGGCCACGGACACGGCCCGTGAAGCGGCCGGAAGCGCCACCGATACGGCCCGTCAGGCCGCCGAGCAGACCGCTCAGGTCGCACGGCAGGTCCCTGGGCAGGCGGTCCAGCAGACCCAGGGCAACCCCTTGGCGGCCGGCCTGATCGCTTTCGGCGCGGGACTGCTCACGGCGTCGCTCCTGCCGACCTCGCAGACCGAGCAGCAGGCGGCGAGCCAGATCATGGACAAGGCCGGCCAGGCGGTCGAACCGGTCAAGCAGGCCGCGCTGGGATCCGCGCAGCAGCTGAAGGAGGACGCGGCCCAGGCCGGCCGGCAGGCAGCGGAGGAGGTCAAGGAGACCGCCGCCGACGCCGCCCGCACCACCAGGGAACAGGCCGAGGAACAAGCCGGGCAGGTCACCGACCAGGCCCGCCAGTCCGCCCGGAGCACGGCGGAGGACGCACGCGGCCAGACCGACACCCCACGACCGTAGGAGGCGCAGACCAAGGCGCGTCGCTTGCCCGTCCGGCACCCGCAGGCCGGCAGGCGATGTGTCGCGGAGTGCACTTCCGCTGCACAATGGCCGTCCGGCCTCCGCCGGGGACGGGGACGCGCGGCAGGAGGTGCCCGATGGCCAGGGCCAGGTATGAAGTGAGCGACAGGGACACGGTCGTGCAAGACGCTCACCTCAGGGAGTCTCGGAAAGCAGGCCCCCGCCGACCCGTTCGCCCCTGTTGAGCGCCTCCGCCCTGCGTCGCGTCGCCGTCCTCGTGCTCGAGGGTGCCAAGCCGCTCGATGTCGGCATTCCCGCGCAGGTGTTCACGACGCGCGCGAGCATGCCGTACGAGGTGAGGGTGTGCGGAGCGACGCCCGGTCTCGTGACCGGCGGGGACGGCCTGTCGTACTCCGTGGCCCACGGCCTCGACGCGCTTGCGTGGGCCGACGTCGTCTTCGTCCCCGGCTACCGGTTCCCGGACCGCGAGGATCCGCCGCCGGCCGTCGTCGACGCGCTGATCGCCGCCCACGCTCGGGGCGCGCGGCTCGCCGCCATCTCGACGGGGGCCTTCGCGCTCGCCGCCACGGGTCTGCTCGACGGCAGGCGCGCCACGACGCACTGGCACTACACGCGAGCGCTCATGGCCAGGCATCCGCTCGTCCAGGTCGACGAGAACGTCCTGTTCGTCGACGAGGGCAGCGTGCTCACCTCGGCCGGCGCCGCCTCCGGCATCGACCTGTGCCTGCACATCCTGCGCGGCGACCTCGGGGTGGCCGCGTCCAACCACGCGGCCCGCCGTCTGGTCGCGGCCCCCTACCGCAGCGGCGGCCAGGCCCAGTACGTGCCGCGCAGCGTGCCCGAGCCGCTCGGCGAGCGCTTCGGCGCGACCCGCGAGTGGGCGCTGCACCGGCTCGGCGATCCCCTCACCCTCGACATACTGGCGCGGCAGGCAGGGGTCTCGGCGCGCACGTTCTCCCGGCGCTTCGTCGAGGAGACCGGCTACACGCCGATGCAGTGGGTGATGCGCGCCCGCATCGACCTGGCCCGCGAACTGCTGGAGCGCTCTGAGCGCGGCGTCGAACAGATCGCCGCCGATGTCGGACTCGGCACCGGCGCGAACCTGCGCCTGCACTTCCAGCGCATCCTCGGCACCACCCCGAGCGAGTACCGGCGCACCTTCACCCAGGGCGAATAGCACGCTGGCGGGATCCTTTCGAACCGTGGCGATCCCGCCACTGTCAGCGGCGCGAGCCGCGGGCGAGCCTGGTGGCGAAGGGAAGGGACCCCACTCATGACTCGCATCGCCATCAACGGATTCGGCCGCATCGGACGCAATGTGCTGCGCGCCCTGCTCGAACGCGACAGCGCCCTGGAGATCGTCGCCGTCAACGACCTGACGGAGCCCGCCACGCTCGCGCGGCTGCTCGCCTACGACAGCACGGCCGGCCGGCTCGGGCGTCCGGTGACCGTCGACGGGGACGCCCTCGTCGTCGACGGCCGCCGGATCAGGGTGCTGGCCGAGCGCGAACCGGCGCAGCTGCCGTGGGCCGAACTCGGCGTCGACATCGTCCTGGAGGCGACCGGCCGTTTCACCTCGGCCAAGGCCGCTCGCGCCCACCTCGACGCGGGCGCGCGCAAGGTGCTCGTCAGCGCGCCGTCGGACGGCGCCGACGTCACGCTCGCCTTCGGGGTGAACACCGGCGCCTACGACCCGGACCTGCACACGATCGTCTCCAACGCCTCCTGCACCACCAACGCGCTCGCCCCGCTGGCCAAGGTGCTCGATGAACTCGCCGGCATCGAGCACGGGTTCATGACGACGGTGCACGCCTACACGCAGGAGCAGAATCTGCAGGACGGTCCGCACCGCGACGCCCGTCGTGCCCGGGCCGCCGGCGTCAACATCGTGCCGACCACGACCGGCGCCGCGAAGGCGATCGGCCTGGTGCTGCCGAACCTCGACGGCAAGCTGTCGGGCGACTCGATCCGTGTACCGGTGCCGGTGGGTTCGATCGTCGAACTCAACACGGCCGTCGCCCGCGACGTGACCCGCGACGACGTGCTGGCGGCGTACCGTGCCGCGGCGGCGGGGCCGCTCGCCGGCGTCCTCGAGTACTCGGACGACCCGCTCGTGTCGTCCGACATCGTGGGCAATCCCGCCTCGTCGATCTTCGATTCGGCCCTCACCCGCGTCGACGGCCGCCGCGTCAAGGTGGTCGCCTGGTACGACAACGAGTGGGGCTTCTCGAACCGTGTGATCGACACGCTCGAACTCCTCTCCGCCCGCTGACCGGACACCGGGGCCCGGTCAGGGGCGCTCTTCGAGCGTCGCGGTGCTGACGGCCCGTCGCCCGGGCGGCTTGCTGCCCCGGGACGCGGAGAACGGGCGTCAGCGCAGCGCGGCCTCGCCCGTGCGGACGGCGCGCAGGGCGCGTTCGATGGTCTGCTGGTGCTCGCCGACCGGGGCCACGTAGTCGAGGACGTGCCGGGCGGCGTCCACCCCCAGCGTTCGGGTGATCACCCACGTGGCGAGGTACTGGGACGCCAGGCAGCCGCCCGCCGTCGCGATGTTCCCCTCGGCGTGGAACGGCGCGTCCAGCACGGTGACACCGCACGCTTCGACGAAGGGCCGGCTCGCCCTGTCCGTGCAGGCGGGCGTGCCCTCCAGCAGCCCGAGTCGGGCGAGGACCAGCGCGCCGGAGCACTGCGCGCCGATCAGCTGGCGCGAGGGGTCGAGCGGCAGCCTGGAGATCAGCCGGTCGTCGGCGACCACGTCCCGCGTCCTCACCCCGCTGCCGATCAGCACGACGTCGGCCTCGGTCACGAACTCCATCGGCCGCTGCCCGCTCGCCTCGACGCCGTTCATGGAGGTGACCACCGGCGTCGGCGTCGTGATGAAGGCCTCCAAGCCGTCCTTGCGGCAGCGGTTGATCAGCGCGGAGGCGATGAAGCTGTCGAGTTCGTTGAATCCGTCGAAGGTGACCACTGCTACCCGCATCACAACTCCTCGCTGTACGGCGTCGGATCAGCAGTCTGCCCGGCGCGCCGTCGCGGGTCGCGAGCCAATCAGCGGATGGTGGCATGCCCGCCGCCGCCCTGCGACGACGCACACGCGAGGAAGGTGTCGAGGACCTTTCCGCTGCGTCGGCTGGTGAGCCGGCCTCAGCCCCTCGACCCGTCCGGTCTCTTGGCGCTGAGGCGACCACCGCGTCCGCTCCCCGCCCGCCGGTCGGTCATACGGATGCCTGGTCGCTGTCCGCCCGGAGCAGGAGGTACGCCTCCAGCTCGGCGGCCCCGGCCAGCATCGCCCGCCCCCGGGCGGACAGCCGGCCGTGCCAGTCGCCCAGGGCGGCCTCCAGCGGCTCCAGCCCGCCGGCCGCCCGCACCTGGGCGATCAGCGGGGCGATCTGCTCCAGCGGGTGGCCGCCCCGTCTGAGCTGGTGGGCCAGCCGGGCGTCCCGTACGTCGGCCTCGTCGTAGACGCGGTACCCGGTCAGTGGGTCGCGGCGCGGGCGGACCAGCCCGGCGCGCTCCCATTTGCGCAGCGTCGCGGGCCGGATCCCGAGCTTGGCCGCCAGCGGCCCGATGAACGTACCGCCGGGCCCGGACACCGGGCCCGGCTCGGACGCCCTGGTGGGCTCCAGGTCGCGCAGGGCGCTCTCCACGGCCTGGAGGGTCCGCCGGTCGTCGAGGAGCTGGGCGTGGCTCTCGTCGATGAGGCGGAACGCCTCGTCGACCGCGCCCCGGTTCACGGCCCGCATGATCGACGTCGCCGTCCGGTGACCGTGGCCGGGCACCAGGGCGAGAAACGCGCGCAGGGCCCCCGCGTGCAGCGGGGTGTAGGTGCGGTAGCCGTGGGCCGTCCGGTCGGCGGGCGGAAGGATGCCGGCCTCCTCGTAGTTCCTGACCGCCTGGGTGGACAGACCGTGCCCGCGTGCCAGATCGACCGGCCTGAGTCGCTCGGCGTTTTGAAGGTTCTGCCGCATGCGGCGACCATATCGCGGCGGTGTCCGCCGGAAAGTTTCAACCGAGGGTTCAACGATACCGTTGAAGCCATGGCTACCGACATCAAGGACACCGCCCGTGCCGTCGAGGCTGCCGCCGTCATGAGGCTGCTCAAGAACCGGCCCCGGCTGCTCGCCCTGGGCGAGCCCACCCACGGCGAGGACGCTCTCCTGGAGGTGCGCAACGAGCTCTTCCGGCAGCTCGTCGAGGAGGAGGGCTACCGGACGATCACGATCGAGAGCGACTGTGTGAAGGGCCTGATCGTGGACGACTACGTCACCTCGGGCACGGGCACCCTCGACGAGGCCATGGAGCACGGCTTCAGCCACGGCTGGGGCGCCTCCGCGGCCAACCGCGCACTCGTGCGCTGGATGCGCGCCTACAACGTCCGCGCCGACAAGGAGGGCCGGCCCGCGTCCGACCGGCTCCGCTTCGCCGGTTTCGACGGCCCGCTGGAGATCACCGGCGCCGCGAGCCCCCGGCAGGCCCTCACCGCACTCCACGCGTACCTCGCGGACCGGGTGGACGCGGACCTGCTCCCCTGCGCCGGGGAAACACTCGACCGCCTGCTGGGCGCCGACGAACGGTGGACCGACCCCGCCGCGATGACGGACCCGTCCCGGTCCGTGGGGCAGTCGGCCGAGGCCGGCCGGCTCCGGCTGCTCGCCGACGATCTGGTGGCGCTGCTCGACGAGCGGACCCCGCACCTGATCACGGCGACCTCGCGGGAGGACTGGGACCGGGCGCGTCTGTACGGGCGCACCGCCACCGGCCTGCTGCGTTACCACCACTGGATGGCCGACACCTCACCGGCGCGCATGACCCGGCTGGTGGGCGTGCGGGACCAGATGATGGCCCGCAACCTCCTCGCGGTCGCCGCTCGGGGCCCGGCGCTCGTCCATGCCCACAACTCCCATCTCCAGCGGGAGAAGAGCACGATGCGGACGTGGGAGGGGCAGGTGGAGTGGTGGAGCGCCGGTGCGCTGGTGAGCGCGCGGCTCGGCGAGGAGTACGCCTTCGTGGGCACGGCTCTCGGCACGATCCGGCACCAGGGAGTGGACACTCCGCCGCCGGACACCGTCGAAGGAATGCTGTACGCGCTCCCGGAGGACCGCTGCGTCGTCGACGCCCGGCGGCTGGCCACCGTCCTCGGCGACACCAGGCCCGTGCCCCGCGTGTCCCCCTGGTTCGGCTACGGCCCGCTCGACCCGGCCCACTTGGCGGGCAGTGACGGCCTCGTGTTCGTCAAGGACGTCCAGCAGCGTTAGCGCCCGCGGCAGGGGTGCCCCGAGAGCGTGACCGTCCTCGAAGGTGACGCCGAGCGCACCGGGCCCGCACCGGCGCCCGCGCGGCGGCGCGTGCCGTGGCGCGCGACGGCGTCAGTCCGCCGTCTGTGCCGGCCCCCCGGTCACCTTCCGCAGCAACGGCCTGCTGCCGGCGATCGCGGCGAGCATGGCCAACGCGCCGACGGCCACGCAGAGCACCAGTTGCACGGCACCGGAGGTGTTGATCGTGGTGCCGGCCGCCTTGTTGAGCTGCATGGCGCCGAAGGCGCCCATCGCGGTGGTGCCGCCGGCCAGGACGGCCAACGGGATGACGGTCTCGCGGATCCGGGCCCGGTCCAGCACCTCCAGCGGGGTACCGGACAGCCGCAGCAGGCCGTACACGCGGCGCCGGTCGAGGACGTTCGCGGCGGCCGTGAGACCGGCCGAGGCGGCTGCCGCGAGGAAGCTGAGCACCAGGGTGGCGGTGCTGACGGTGGCGACGCGGGCGGTGGCCGTGTCGTCCGCCGCGGACACGTACTCCTGTGTGATGGGGTACCTG
The DNA here is from genome assembly GCF_026008495.1 of Streptomyces sp. A012304. Classification (GTDB taxonomy): domain Bacteria; phylum Actinomycetota; class Actinomycetes; order Streptomycetales; family Streptomycetaceae; genus Streptomyces. The sequence continues at coordinate 114,519 of NZ_BQUN01000182.1, read as the reverse complement.
CCCGACCCGAGGGGCGTCAGCGCGGTGACGGCGGTGTCGACGCGGTCCTGGCCGCCGGAGACCTGGGCGATCACACCGTCGACACCGCCCAGCAGGCTGTCGTAGTCGTCCTCACTCGTGACGGCGACGGTCGCCGTGACGCCCGCCTCGCGCAGGAGCGTGCGGGCCTCGGCCGCGGTGTGCCGGGCGTCGTAGGCGTTCGCGGTGATCACCGCCACCTGGCCGTCGTGGCGCGGCCCCTCGGAGCCCAGCGTGCTGACGGAGAAGAACCCGGCCACGAACCCCGCGAGCACCAGGCCGCTCACGGTGCGCCAGGCACCGCGCGGGTCGTCGCTGAGCCGGCGCGCGGCCAGCAGCGTGGCCGGGCGCTTGGCGAAACGGCCCGCGATCCGGCCCAGCCGGTCCACGACCCAGGGACCGAGCAGCCAGAAAGCACCGTAGAAGAGCAGCAGCAGGGCGATCAGCTGCCGGGTCTGCAGCCGGCCGCTGTCGCCCGTGGTCGCCCAGATGCAGAGCAGGACCGCGACGAACAGCACCAGGCGGATCGCCCGGGTGCGGCGCGGGTTCGCCTGCTGGGCCACGCCCAGGGGCGAGGTGGCCACCTGCCGCAGCATCGTCACCGCGCTGACGGTGATCAGCGCGGTGACGGCCAGCACCACCGCCGCGAACCACACCGGTCCCACCCACAGCTGCCCGGTGTACCAGGCGCCGACGCCGTACGGGAGCTCGGCGAGCGCGGGCAGCAGTGCCGTGTGGGCGAGCGCGCCCGCCAGGGCCCCGACCGCGCCGACTCCCGCCGCCTCGACGGCGGTCATGGCGAGGATCTGCCGGGGGGTCGCCCCGGCCAGCCGCAGCGCGGCGAGCCGCTGCTCGCGCCGGGCCGCGCCGAGGCGTCCGGCGGCCGAGGCCAGCACGACGACCGGCATGACGAGGAGCACCACGCCCAGCAGCACGGTCCCCTGGTCGATGCCGGTGAACACGCTCCTGTCGGTGCCGGAGAACCCGGAGACCGGTGCGCGCTCCGTCAGCCCCTCGTCGAAGTAGTTCCGCTCCCCCGCCGTCGGCGAGACCGCGGGGTCGCCGGGCGCCCGGCCGACCACCGCGACCAGCTCGTCGGGTGAGGCGAGACCGGCGGCGCCGATCGTGCCGTACGACTTCACGTGCGGGAGGCGGTCGGCGAGCCGGTCGGCGGGGAGCGTGTGCAACAGCTCGGCCAGGGCCGGGGAGACATACACCTCGCCCCTCTCCGGGAAGGCGCGCAGGCCGGGCGGCGCGGGGGTCCGCGCACGGTCGGGCAGCTGGGCCAGGTTCACGACGGTGACGGGTTCCCGGCGTACGTACGTCGTGGTCGTGGCCTGGACGGCCGTCGCCCGCTTCGCCGGTACGGCGTCGGGGGTGCGCCATGTGGTGCGGTCGGCGCGGGCGCCCGCGCCGAGGGCGGCGGCGATCATCACCAGCAGGAGGAACGAGCCGACGGCGGCGGCGCCGGCCGCGAGCAGTTGGGACTGCAGTCCACGGCGGCCGGAGGACCTGGCGAGGTGCCAGGTCAGGCGCAGGACGGGGGAACGCATGGGGGCTCCGGGGTCGTCGGGGTCATCGGGATGTCCGGGGTGGGGACGCGGCCCCACCCTCGCCCGCGGGCCCGGGCGCGCGCCTCGGCCGAACGGCCGGATCGCCGGCGGGCCCCTCGACCGATCGGCTGATCCCGCTGCCGGGGCCCTGGCCTACGGTGGCCGGTATGAAGTCCGTTTCCGCCCGGGGTTGCGCCCGTGGTTTCGCCGTGGGTGTCCTGCTCGCCGCCTGTGTCGTCGACGTTCTCTTCGCCGGCTCCGACGGGACGAGTGTCCTGCCGACGGCGGACCCCGTCTGGCCGGCCCTGGCCGTGGTGCTCGTCGGGCTGACCGCCGTGCTGTGACACCGGCCGCCTGGAGGTGTCGGTGGCGGACAACGGCCGCGGCGGCAGCCAGCTTCCGGCGGCCGCCCACGGCGGCGGCTTCGGCCTCGTCGGCCTCAAGGAACGGGTGACCGCGCTGGGCGGCGAACTGGACGCCGGGCCGCGCGGCGGCGTGGGGTGGGAGGTGCGGGCGGTGCTCCCGGCCGGGACCCGGACCCGCTCGCCCCGCGCGTAGGAAGGGGCGAGGTCAGCGGGTGGCTTCCGTCGACCGGTCGACGGGACGCCAGGTCTCCTCGTCGCTCGGGGCGGCGGTTCCCGTGACGGCGGGGCCGAGGCCTGCGGGGAGGCCGGCCACCGCCAGCTCGGCGGCCTCCGCGGCCGTGGCGGCCTCACTGATGACATCGGTGTGGGAGTGTCTCAGTACGCGGTACGGGCTGTCGCCGTGCGACGGGGCGATGGCGACCTCGGTCCGGAACGGGTACCCGGTGCAGGAGCTGAAGCCGAGCGTCCAGTGGCTGCGGAACACATACAGCTGCCGCAGCCGAGGTTCGGCATGAGCCGCCTCCACGAGCGCACCGAACTCGGGGAAGTGGGATGCCTCGGCCGCCCTTCTCCGCATCGCACGCCACTGCGACTCCACCACCGCTCCCGGTCCGCGCTGATGGGCTTCGGCACGCTCACCGGAACGCAGGAACGGCAGTTCCGCCCGTATCTCCCGCAGGCTCCTGCCCCGCCCCCACGCCACCCCGGCCCTGACGACATCCGCCAGGTCGGGCGTGCCTCCGGTGATGAGTTCGATGCCCTGGCTCCAGCCGGAGACACCGAACCAGCGGCTCTCGGCGCCGATGTGGACGGACAGCGGCTCGCGCTCGGGGACCGAGGAGGCGATGCGGGCCGAAGCGAGTGCCCCCCAGTTGCCGGACAGCACCGTGAGATCGACACCGCGGCCGGCCGCCGACTGTTCCAGCGCGGCAGCGAGGCCGCCCGCCGCGGCCAGCTCGGGATACAGGTCGGAGTTCACCCCCGTAGTCTGCCCTCACCACGGCCTGCCGTCACCACGGCAGGAAGAGGGTGCCGCCGACGGTGGCCATGCCCGCCGCCGCCTGCCGGACCAGGCGGAACCGGCCTGGCCCCGCGATCTACGCCGGGACGAGGACGGTCAGCCATTCCGCCTCACGGGCCCGGTATCCGTGACGACTCATCAGCCCCGCCACGATCGCCGGGACATGGCGGGCTCCGTAGACGACGGCCACCCGGATCGGCTCGTCGGCGCGCTCCGCGTGGATCTCGCCCAGCGCGTCGAGCAACCGTTCGTCGCGCCGATCGGTCATCGCGTGCTCCACCGGGTCGTCGGCCAGCATCTCCGCCCGCAGCGTCGACGGCAGATCGTCGACCGCCAGGTCCTCGTCGAGGAAGGCGCGCGGACCGCGCAGCGCGAACACCAGGCCCATCACGGGCGCCGCGACCAGGAGAAGCAGGTACGTCCACCGCGACAGTGTCTTCAGGTCCTCGATCGCCTCCGCCGCGGTCACATCCGGGTAGACGACCGGCACGGACTCGGGAATCAGCAGCTCGTCGCGCTGCTCCTGCAGCCCGTTGCGCCGACGTCGTGGGGCGAACCGGTAGGCAAGCGTGAGGGCGCTCAACCCGGCCGACTGCCCCCGGACTCCCTCCATGACGATGAGGTCGCATCCCCTGAGCCTGAGGCGGACCTGGGAGTAGAACGTCGGCGATGCCACGTGCAGCATCGGGAAGATCACGAATTCGAGTGGCTTTCCCGTCCGCCTCATGGTGATCACAGCGGATCTGACGGCATATCCGGTGACCTCGACGATCTGCATGACTCCCCCGCGAAACTCGCCCGGTTTCCCTTCCACCCGTACGGGGACACGAGCCCGCCCAGGGCCGCGGTTCCCTCCGTCGCGGGTTCGACCGCGACCTGGAACTCCACGGGTACTACTCGCGGCTCGCAGGGGTAGACGTGGCGGCATGTCCGAGGTGGTTCAGGCAGGTGCCTGGGGATTGCTGGCAGGCTCCGCCCTGCTGCTGGGAGCGGTGTTCGGCTATGCGCTGCGCGTACCGCAGAAGGTCATCGCGCTGGTGATGGCATTCGGTGCCGGCGTGCTGCTCTCGGCCGTCTCCTTCGAGCTGATCGACGAAGCCTACGATCAGGGCGGGCTCGCTCCGGCGGCCGTGGGGACACTGGCCGGGGCAGCGGCCTACACGGTGGGCAATCTGTGGCTGGCGCGCCGGGGTGCCCGCCATCGCAAGCGGTCAGGTCATCGCCCGGCCCAGGCCCAGCCGTCCGAGCGGGAACACAGCGGCTCGGGTCTGGCCCTGGCGCTGGGCGCGCTGCTGGACGGCGTACCCGAGTCGGCCGTGATCGGCGTCAGCCTGCTCGACGGCGGCGCGGTCAGCTCGGTCACGGTGGCAGCGGTGTTCATCAGCAACATCCCCGAGGGGCTGTCCAGCTCGGCGGGGATGAAACAGGCCGGACGCGGCAGGAGTTACGTCTTCGGCGTCTGGGGAGCCATCACCGCCGCGAGTACCGTCTCCGCGGTCCTCGGCTACAGCGTCGTCGGAGGTTTCTCCCCCGCTGTGATCGCCGCGGTGACGGCCGTGGCCGCCGGCGCGATCCTGGCCATGATCGCCGACACGATGATTCCCGAGGCGTTCCAGGAGGCCCATCTGGCGATCGGGCTGGTCACGGTCGGCGGCTTCCTGGTCTCCTTCGCGCTGTCCCACGCCTGACGTCGATCGGCGTGCGCGGTCCATGCCCGGGCAATCCGGCGGCGAGGGGCCTCTCGCGCTGCCGACGCGGCCCATGGAGCCCGGTCCGGCAGCCGGGCGCGGCGGAACAGGCACTGAAACTGAAGCCGCCGCCTGCCCGCTGTCGGGCCGTCAGCCGTGGTGGCCCTGGCGGGCGGAGGGGCGCTCCATGACGTTGTCCAGATGGGCGATGACGGCCGGCACGTCATCGCTCTCGGTGCCCCGGATCAACTGCAGGGCCGGCCGGACCAGGCCGCCCGGACGCGCTGTCAACCGTGCGAGCACGGCGGCCCGGACGTCCAGCCGCTCGATGGTGGCCTCGCGCTCCTCCTCGGTCTGGCCTGCGAGCAGCACGGCGTTGTACCAGGCCTCCTCGCGGGACTGACGGACACTGAAGTCGAGGATCCGCTCGTCGGTGCGGGCTCCGATCCGGTCCAGCAGCGACATGAGGGGCGACAGGGCGCCGACCGAGTCCTGCACCGACAGCGCCACCCGCGCGAGGATGTCGTTGATCAGCAGAAAGTCACGCCGCAACGCGTGGATGGCCTCGCCCGGGCTGGTCCGCGCGGCGACGACGGCCAGGTCGAGGTTGATGTGCGCGTTCACGCCGAGTATCAGATGCTGGACGATGACGGTGTCGGCGTCGTCGAGCAGCCCGAACGCCTCACGCCAGCAACGCGGCCCGCTCCGGTCACGACGCCAGGCGTCGTACGCGTCGAAGTAGCGGTTGCCGAAGAGCGTGTCGAAACGGTCCATGCGGGCGCCGTCGTCGAACAGCCCACCGCGAATGGCCGTGCGGACCTCGACGGTCACCTGTCGGTACAGCGCCGCGAAGTACCCGACCCGGTCACCGGCGCGGCCGGCCTCCCGCACGATCCCGGCAAGACCGTCCACGACATCATCGATGTTCTCTGCCGCCATGCCCAACTCCCCTCTCCCAGCGCGTCGTTACGACCACAGCACCGCTTTAGGCCCCGTCCTACCACCGCACACCGGGGAACGTCCCCGCCGTACAGGAAACGGGACGCCTGCCCCGTTCGGCTCCCGCCGCGGCTGCCGCCTGGCCAGGCCGGTGGATCACCCACGTCGTTGGCCGCGCCGGTACGCTCCCGCGCGCGCGGCGGACGCGGCGGCCTCGGCGGCACGGTCGGCGGCGGCTTCGTCGAGGGGGTCGCCGGTGGTCAGCAGGCGGTAGTAGAGGGGGGCGGAGACAGCACGGATCACCTCGTGCGTGTCGGTGTCCTCGGGCACTTCGCCCCGGTCGATGGCCTGCTGGACGCAGGGTGCCCACTCCTTGACGCGGATGTCGTAGAAGTGACGCAGGGCCTCGGCCGCCTTGGCCTCGCAGGTGGCGGCCGCGATCACGGCCTTGAACAGGGCGCCCTGCCGCGGGTCGGCCAAGGTGCGCCGCACCAGCCGGGCGTTGGCCTTCAGGTCGCCGAGCAGGGAGCCGGTCTCGGTACGCGGCAGTGACTGCTCGGCCATGTCCATCAGCAGGTCGGCCACCAGGCCGGTCGCCGTTCCCCAGCGACGGTAGACGGTCGTCCTGCCCACCTCCGCACGGCGGGCGATGTCAGCGAGGTCCAGGTGGGCGAAGCCCCGCTCGGCCAGGGTGTCTCCGGCCGCCTGCAGCACCGCCGCCCGAACCCGCGCCGTACGTCCTCCCGGCCGGACGGTCCCCGGCTCCATCGAACTCATAATGGGACCCCAGTTTCGTTAATGGCTGACGCGTGCTACTTTAACGCAGCGCGCTAACGGGACTGGAGAACCGTTAGGCGGAGGCAGCTGAGGAAAATGGGGGAGCAGTCATGGAATACAGGCGGCTGGGTGCGTCCGGACTCAAGGTCCCCGCGCTGAGCTTCGGCGCCGGGACCTTCGGAGGCCGCGGACCACTGTTCGGCGCCTGGGGCACCACCGATGCCCGGGAGGCGCGCCGCCTCGTGGACATCTGCCTCGACGCCGGGATCACGATGTTCGACACCGCCGACGTCTACTCCGGCGGCGTGTCCGAGGAGGTGTTGGACGATGCGATCAAAGGCCGCAGGGAGCAGGTGATCGTGTCCACCAAGACCGGCCTGCCCATGGGCGACGGTCCGGGCGATGCGGGTTCCTCCCGGTCGCGCCTGATCACCGCGTGCGAGGACGCGCTGCGCCGGCTCGGCACCGACTACATCGACCTGTTCCAGCTGCACGCCTTCGACGCCGGCACACCGGTCGAGGAAGTCCTGTCGACGCTCGACGATCTCGTGCGCGCGGGCAAGGTCCGCTACCTCGGGATCTCCAACTTCTCCGGCTGGCAGGCGATGAAGTCCCTCGCAGTCGCGGAGAGGTACGGGCGTCCGCGCTACATCGCCCATCAGGTCTACTACTCCCTCCTCGGCCGCGACTACGAGTGGGAGCTGATGCCCCTCGGCCTCGACCAGGGCCTCGGGGCACTCGTCTGGAGCCCGCTCGGCTGGGGACGGCTCACCGGCAGGGTCCGCCGCGGTCAACCGCTGCCGGCGGGCAGCCGGCTGCACCGGACGGCGGACTACGGCCCGCCGGTCGAGGACGAGCACCTCTACCGCGTGGTCGACGCCCTCGACGACATCGCGCGGGAGACCGGCAAGGCCGTACCGCAGATCGCCATCAACTGGCTGCTGCGGCGGCCGACCGTGTCCTCCGTCATCATCGGCGCCCGCAACGAGGAACAGCTCCGGCAGAACCTCGGTGCCGTCGGCTGGGAACTCACCCCCGACCAGATGGCGAAACTCGACGCGGCGAGCGGCAGGGCAGCGCCCTACCCGTACTTCCCCTACGAACGCCAGGAAGGCTTCGCCCGTCTCAATCCACCCGTGGGCGGCCTCACGCCGCCGACACCGGTGTCACGTCACAGGGCATCGGCGATGCGGTCCACCTGACGCGGGTCGGCGCCGTAGCAGTAGAGCATGACCTCGTCGGCGCCGAGGTCGGCGAAGCGGGTGATCGCGTCGCGGATGTCGGTCGGCGTGGTGAGCATTCCGGCCACCATCCGGTCGGCCATGCCGGTGAAGGTGTAATACGCGTGCATGTGGGCCCGGGCGTCGCGGATCACGTCTTCAGGGCCGAGCGCGACGTTGACCTGCGCGACGATGCGCGGTTCGCCGGCGCGGTCGTACTCCCTCCAGAACTTCCGGGCGGTGTCGAACAGGCCGCCTGCCCAGGAGGGTGCCGCGGCGGCGAGGAAGCCGTCGCCCCAGCGGGCGACGCGTTCGATCGCGGCGGGCTTGAAGCCGCCGAAGAGCACCTCGGGGCCGCCGGGGCGGGCGGGCGCGGGACCGATCGGGCCGATGTCGTCGCCGTACGGCTCGCCGGACCACAGTCGGCGCATCACCGCCATCTGCTCGTCGAGACGCCGGCCCCGGGTGCGCTTGTCGATGCCGGTGACCCGGTGGTCGTCGTCCCGGCCGCCTATGCCCAGGCCGAGGACCAGACGGCCTCCTGTCATCCGGTCCAAGGTGGCGGCCTGCTTGGCGAGGAGGGCGGTGTCGCGCAGGGGAGCGAGCAGCACCTCGGTCTGGACGCGGACGCGGGAGGTGGCGCCCGCGAGGACGGCGAGTGCGACCAGCGGTTCCGGGTTGTGGTAGACGAGCCGGTCGAGCAGGCCGAGCGTGCTGAAGGGCCCGGCGTCGGCGCGCTCGGCCCAGCTCAGCAGGGTGGCGGGGTCGGCGATGGGCAGGCCGATACCGACGTTCATGAAGGGAACCTCCGAAGGGAAGGGTCGACAAGGACTTCTGCCGCCCCTCCGGCACCTCAGCAAGGTGGAACGTTCCCGCTCTGCGGCGTACTTCTGGGGGGAACGTCTCGTCGAAGTGATCTCAACTTAGGGTGCCGCGCTCTGTCGCGACAAGCCGATTTTCAGGCCGCGGGGCGCGCCTGGCGGTCGCAGACCCGCGGCCTGGCAGCCCGCGCCCGCCCGTGCGGTCCGGGCGCGGGCCGTGGTCCGGCCGGACGGCTCAGAACAGCGCGCGGTAGGCCTGCCAGCCGGAGGCGAGGGTGTAGGTGGCGCTGAAGGTGCCGTCGCCCCAGCCCTTGTTCCGCAGCAGCTTGCCGTCGGTGGTGCGGGAGACGAGGTCGGGGAAACCGTCGCCGGTGACGTCGCCGACGGTGACGATCGCGTTGCGGCCGGCGCCCCAGTCCTCGAACACCAGCACCCGGGGCTTGAAACCGCCCGTGCCGTTGCCGTCGTAGCGCCACAGTTCGCCGCCCGCGTCCCGCGCGAGGAGGTCGCCGATGCCGTCACCGGTCACGTCGGCGGCGCCGGCGATGGTGTAGCCCTTCCAGCCGGTGCCGACGCGCACACCCGGGCCCATCAGGCCCTGGGCGTTGGACTTGTACAGGTAGAGGTAGCCGGTCGCGGCCTGGCGGGCCAGCAGGTCGGGGCGGTGGTCGCCGGTGAAGTCGTCGGCGGCGACGACGGTGTCGAAGCCGCCCCAGCCGGAGCCGACCAGCGTGCCCTCGGTGTCGGGCAGGTAGACGCCGGTGCAGCCGCCGGAGTGCCGGTAGAGCTTGCCGTCGGTGGTCTTGCCGAGCATGTCGGAGCAGCCGTCGCCGGTCATGTCGCCGATGGGAATGAAGCGGGTGGCCGGGTCCCAGCCGGACCAGCCGCGGGACGTGGTCAGCGTGCCGCCGGAGAACCGGTGCGCCTCGAGCAGGCCGCCGTTGGTCATCGTGTACAGCTCGCCGTAGCCGTCGGTGTCGGCGTCACGGACGGCGGACCGGCCACCGGAGAGCCAGAAGTTCCCGGTCGGCAGGGTGCGGACAGCGCCGCCGTCGCCCGGGTCCACGGTCATGGTCCAGTGGTAGCGGCCGCTCACCGCCTTCACGCCCGCGTCGTCCTTGCCGTCCCACGCGACGCGGACGGCGGCGCCTTCGTGGGAGGTACCGGTGAGGGTGCGGACGGTGGCGCCGTACGCGTCCTTGATGGTGAGCTTCCAGGACGCGGGCGGGCGGGTGAGCCGCCAGGTGCCCTCCCACAGGCGGTCGCTCGCCGTGCGCAGGTCCACGGTGGAGTCCGTGCGCCAGTCGAACAGGCTGATCCGCGACCGCGGCACCGACACCGGCCGGATGTGGATCATGCGCTCGCCGTCGACATAGGCCACATGGCCGCCGTACCGGTCGACGGTCAGCATGCCGATCCCCCCGTCTTCGGGGGCGGTGAAGAAGGGTGTGGTGGCGGCCGCGTGGCCCCCGCCGCGGTGGAAGTCGGTGAGGGTCACCGTCCGCGCGCCCTCGGACCGCTGGATCAGGTAGCCGTCCCCGACCTTGGCGGGCAGCGCGCCGGGGACGGGGATGTTCCTGCCGGTGCTGTGATCCCACACCCCGGCCTTGTCCGACGCGGAGCAGCGCCAGTACAGCCACCGTCCGACCGCCTGCAGGTCGTCGGGGACACAGCCGGAGCCGAGTGTCACGTTCGCCGAGTTCGCCTTGGTGACCAGGTCGTAGGAGTTGACCGTGCCGGCGGCGCTGCCCGGCTTCCAGATCTTCGTCCCCCAGATGGACATCGCGGTGACCGCCCGGCTGTGGATCTGCCCCGGCCACGCCACCTCCGGGTCGAAGGAGCCGATGCGCTGCACGCTCCCGTCGTTGATCGCGATGTACGAACCGCCGGCCGCCACGACACGGTCCGGGGAGTCCCAGCCGAACGGGCCGAGGCCCAGCTCGCTCCCGGGCGCCCCGCCGCCGAGCGCGTCCTGGCCGCCCCACGGCGTCATGAAGCCGACCCGGCCGTCGCCGAGCGCCCACAGACTGGAGTAGAACGCGCTGCACGTGTACTCCGCGGGGTCGACGCCCTCGCACGGGTAGTTCGTCCAGACGTCGGAGGCCGCGAGCTTGCGGGGTCCCGGCTGCGGGGTGCCGACGGCCGGGAGGTCGAACTCCCACAGCCCGCGGTTCGGCTCGGGGTCGGCCGTCCCCAGCACGCTGAGCTTCCCGCCGCCCAGCGCGAGGGTCTCGATGTAGCCGTTGAGGCCGCCCCTGGTGCCGAGCGGGAAGACGATCTCGTCGTCGGCCACGCGCGGCGCGGCCGCCGCGGGCGCCGGGGAGAGACCGAGACCACCGACCGCCAGCGCGACGGCGATCCCGATCGTGAGCGAGGTGTGTCGTGTCCGTCTGATCGTGCGGGTGGTCATGTCAGCCCCCTGGTGGACGAGGAGTCCCGTCGTCGTCTTGGAGACTATGACCCGCAGGACTTCCCAGGGGTTGTACAGAACTGAATGATCGTCAGGGCGGCGCACCTCCCCGAGGACGGCGAGCGGCCGGCCGACGCCGTCGCGCGGCAGGGGGCGCACCATCTCGATGGCCACACAGGCAGGCTCTCCGGCGCGGCTCACGGGTGACTCACGGACGGCTCACGGGTGGCTCACGGGTGGCTCATGGGCGAGGCGGAACCTGATTGTCAGGTTCCGCCTCGTCTCTTCACCCGGCCCAGGGCGCGGGAAGGAAGATCAATCGCCGGGCTTGACGCGCCCGCGCCAGGCCCCGGACTCGCCGCCGCGGCCCTCGATGTACTCCTTGAAGCGCCGCATGTCACCCTTCACACGCCGATCGATCATGCCCAGCATGTCGCCGGTCTTCTCCGCAACGCCGGTGGGCTCGACATCCATGACGAGCTCGACCCGGGTGTGCGTGTCGTCCAGGCGCTGGAAGCGGACTGTGCCCTTCTGCTTGGTGTCACCCGTCGTGGTGCGCCACGTGATGCGCTCGTCGGGCAGCTGGTCGACGATCTCGGTGTCGAACTCGCGCTTGACCCCGCCGATCTTGGTGGTCCAGTGGTTGTGGCGGTCGTCGACCTGCCTGACTTCCTCGACCCCTTCCATGAACTGAGGGAATTCCTCGAACTGGGTCCACTGGTTGTAAGCGGTGCGCACGGGAACCTCGACTTCCACCGCTTCCTTGACCATGCTCATCTGAGAGCCTCCCTCTCTGCTGAATCAGCCGCAGCCAGGACGAACGCCCAGCCTGCGGCCTCGGCACAGGGGCCGAGTACCCGAGGACACCCTGTTTACGACCACAGGCCTCCGCCCGTCGGCTCCAGGGTCCGGCGCATGCGCGATCCGGCCGACGGCCGCCGCACCTTCGCCGTTCTCACCGACGCCGACCGGGAGAGGGCCCCTCGGCGCCGTCCGGGCGCCGTCTTACCCGGATGCCTGCCGCCGGTCCGATCATCTAGCCTGTGCCGGGGCGGCTGAGCAGGGGGATCGGCAATGAGCATGTATTTCGACATCGACGACGAGACGCTGTGGAACCCGTCGAGCGGCGTCGGCCGCCTCTTCATGCGCCAGCTCCAGGTGTTCGAGGCGGAACTCTCGCTGCCCTCGGGGATCGGCCAGGGCAGGCATTGGGGCGACCCGGACACGCTGGAGATCGATCCGGCCGTGTACGCCGAGTTCGTACGCGCACTGGTCGCCTGGTACGGCCGGACGGGGCACTCCGTGATCCGCGCGCTCTCCGAGGGCTTCGTGGCGACGGCGGTCGCGCTCGCGCGGCGGGCGGGGATCGAGGTGGCGACTCCCGACCCCGACTGCGACCCCGGGCGTGGTGGCGCCCGGCACGACGTGCAGGTCCCGGGCCCTCCTCGGACCTCGTCGACCGCCCTCGCCGACGCTCTGGACACACGGGCGCGGGAGCTGGACCGCTGGATGGCTCGCTGAGCCGGCGCCCGGGTCGGCCCCAAGGCGGGCCGCTCGGGCGCGTCCCGTTCGTCTCCGCCCTCTGGAGGGCTCGCCGGACGACGACTCACCCCAGGCGGGGATCGACCTGGATCTTCGGGCCCGGCCCCGCATCTGCCGGACGCTCGCCGGCGAGTACGGCGCCGATGCGGTCCAGGCCGACGGTCACGGCCACGAGCGGCCGAGGATCGACGACCTGCTCGGCGTACGCCTTGATGGTGGCGTCGAGCCCCGGGGAGGCCGACAGGACGCCGACCGCGGTCACGTCCTTCAGGGCGAGCGTGCGGGTGTCGATGCGGCTGGGCGCCCCGGCCAGCCCCACGTACACGACGCGTCCGGCGGGCTCGACCAGGTCGAGGGCCAGGGCCGGCAGACGGGTGGCGTTGGAGGCGTCGACGACCGCGTCGAACGGCAGGTCCGGGACGGTCCCCTCGCGCCAGACATGGGTGAAGCCCAGCGAGCGCGCGAAGGCGAGAGAGTCGTCGGTACACCCCATCAGATGCACCTCCGCCCCGGCGGCCCGGGCGAACATCGCGACCAGCAGGCCGATCGTTCCCGGCCCCAGCACCAGCACCCGGTCGCCCACGCCCGCCTCGGTGGCCCGCGCGGCCCGCAGCGCGTTGCCTCCCGGCTCGACCAGCGCGCCGAGCACGGGGTCCACGGAGTCGGGCAGGACATGCAACGATCCGACGGGAACGGCGAGTTGCTCGGCCAGGGCGCCGGGCCGGCCGTTCCGGATGCCGACTTCGTGCCGCTCCTCGCAGACGTGCTGGTGGCCGCGACGGCAGCGACGGCACGTACCGCAGCCGAGCATGGTGTCGCCCATGACCCGACGGCCGGCCCAGGAGGGATCGACGCCGTCGCCGACGGCTGTCACGCGGCCGGCCCACTCGTGGCCCAGCCGCATCGGATAGGCGGCATGCCCCTGGTGCAGGTAGGCCATCTCACCGGTGAAGAACTCCACGTCGGTGCCGCAGACACCCACCCGCTCGACATCGACGACGACTTCACCCGGAGCGGCCACCGGCGCCGGCACCTCCCGCACCGAGCACACGCCGGGCGCCGTCAGGACGAGCGCGCGTATCAAGCGTGTGCTCACCGCGGGCCGAGCACGTGCTGGCGCTGTGTGCCGAGGCCTTGGATGCCGAGCTCCATGACGTCCCCGGGCCGCAGCCAGACGGGCGGGTCGAAGCCCATGCCGACACCGGGCGGGGTGCCGGTGTTGATGAGATCGCCGGGCTCCAGGACGAGGAACTGGCTGAGGTAGTGCACGATGAAGTACGGATCGAAGATCATCGTCTTGGTGTTGCCGTTCTGGCGGCGCACGCCGTTGACGTCCAGCCACATGTCCAGTGCGAGAACGTCGTCGATCTCGTCGGTGGTGGCGAGCCAGGGACCGGCGGGGTTGAACGTCTCGGCGGACTTGCCCTTGGCCCACTGTCCGCCGCGTTCCAGCTGGAAGGCGCGCTCGCTGACGTCGTTGACGACCAGGTAGCCGGCGATGGCGGCGCGCGCCTCCTCCACCGAGTCCAGGTAGCTGGTGCGCTTGCCGATCACGATGCCCAGTTCCACCTCCCAGTCGCATTTGGTGGACCCGCGCGGGATACGCACGTCGTCGTACGGACCGATGAGAGTGTTGGGCGACTTGGTGAACAGGATCGGCTCGTCGGGCACGGGCATCCCGCTCTCGGCCGCGTGGTCACGGTAGTTGAGCCCGACGCACAGGATCTGGTGCGGGCGGGCGATCGGGGCGCCGACGCGTTCCCCGTCGAAAAGGGACACCTGGCCGGCGGCCGCACGCTCGGCCACCACGGGGCGGACGCGGTCGATGCCGCCCGAGCCGAAGAACGCTTCGTCGAAGTCGGTGACGACGTCGGACAGGTCGACGTAGGTGCCCTCGTCGACGCGGGCGACGGGCCTCTCGGCGCCCGGGGCGCCGATGCGCATGAGATACACGGGTGGGTCTCCAGGGTGGGGCGGCGGTCAGGAGGTGGGGGCAAGCGGCCGGGGCGGGCCGCCCGGTCGGGCACGGGGGCGCCCGGCACATCGGCACGGGCGCTGGAGGGCCGTCCGGAGTCGGGGCGCGCGTGCCGTTGCCCGGCGCCGAGTTCCGCGGTGGCGGTGGTGGCGACGAGGGTGTGCGGGTCCGGTCGGGCGGAGGACCGTCGTCACCGGGAGCATCGCGCGCTCACTGGTGTGGTGCGTCGAGCGGGCCGAGGGCATCGCGGATCTCCTCGACGGCGTCGACCAGCGTCCGCAGGGGGGTCCGGTAGGTCAGCGCGCTGATGCTCACCGCTCCGGAGGGGGCCGTGGGCGACGTCGCGTACACGGGCAGGGCCAGGCAGTTGATCCCGGTCTCGTTCTCCTGGTCGTCGAGGGCGTAACCCCGCTCGCGCGTGGCCTGGAGGTCGGCGTGCAGGGCCTCGGCGGTGCACAGGGTCCGCGGCGTCCGTCGTACGAGCGGGGCGTCGGCGGCCCACGCCCGGACCTGCTCCAGGGTCCGCACCTCATGGGCGAGCAGGAGCTTGCCGACACCGGTGGCGTGGGCCGGGTTGCGTCCGCCGACCGTGGATGTCAGCCGGACGGCGCCGCTGGGCGGGTCCACCTTGGCGCGGTAGACCACCTCCCGGCCGTCGAGCACCGCGTAGTGCGCGGTCTCGCCGAACCGGCCGGCCAGCGCGTCCAGCACGGGACGGACGCGGACGTGCTCGGGGCGGGCCTCGTGGTGAGCGAAGGCCATCCGGAGGAACTCGTCGCCCAGCAGGTAGTGGCCCCGGGCGTCCTGATCGGCCAGACCGGCCCGGCGCAGGGCGCCCAGGGCCCGGTGCACGGTCGGCTTGGGGCTGTCGATCACCCGGGTGAGCTCTTCGAGCCCCACACCGTCCGGATACCGCGCGAGTTCCTTGAGGACGGCGAGGACCCGGTCCGATCCCACCAGGCGGCTGCCGTCGGCGCGTTCCGCGCTGCCGGCGTCAGAGGCTGCCGGTCCGTCGGACATGTGCGTATGCTTCATGACGTTCCACAGATTAGACCGTCGTACCAATTATTGGAAAGGGCTGTTCTGTGAAACTTCGCAGCGCGCAGTGGTACGCGGGTCAGGACCGCAACGCCTACATCCACCGGGCCTGGATGCGCCGGGGTGTCCCCGAGGACGCCTTCTCCGGCCGTCCGCAGATCGCCATCGCGAACACCGCCTCGGATCTGACCCCCTGCAACGCGCACCTGAACGAGGTGGCCGCGTCGGTCCGTGACGGTGTGTACGAGGCGGGAGGCATTCCGCTGGACCTGCCCGTGGTCTCCCTGGGAGAGACGCAGGTCCGTCCCACGGCCATGCTCTGGCGCAACATGGCGGCGATGGCCACCGAGGAGATGCTGCGGGCCAACCCCATCGACGGCGTCGTCCTGCTGGGCGGCTGTGACAAGACCATCCCGTCGCTGCTGATGGCCGCCGCCTCCGTCGATCTGCCCGCCGTCGTCGTTCCCGGCGGTCCGATGCTGACCGGCACGTTCCGGGGAACGCCGCTGGGCTGCGGCACCGACGTGTGGCGGCTGTCGGAGGAGGTCCGCGCCGGCACCCTGACCCAGGAGCAGTTCACCCGCTCCGAGTCGTCGATGATCCGCAGCCGCGGCCACTGCAACACCATGGGAACCGCCTCCACCATGGCGCTCGTGGCCGAGGCCCTGGGCACGGTCGTCCCCGGTACGGCCGGCACCCCCGCCCCCGACAGCCGACTGCTCCAGGCTTCGCACCGGACCGGACGGCTGGTGGTGGACATGGTCGGCCTCGACCGGCGGCCCGGCTCCTTCCTGACCAAGGCGTCCTTCCACAACGCGATCGTGGCGCTGGCCGCGATCGGCGGTTCCACCAACGCGGTCGTCCACCTCCTGGCCATCGCGGGCCGCCTCGGCGTCGACCTGACGCTCGACGACTTCGACCGCATCGGCTCCCCCGTGCCGGTCCTGGTGGACCTCCAGCCGGCCGGCCGCTTCCTCATGGAGGACCTGCACCGCGCCGGAGGCCTGCTCGCCGTTCTGCGGGAGGTCCGTGACCTGCTCGACCCCGACGCGCTGACCGTCACCGGAAGGCCGCTCGTCGACCACCTCGACGACGCCCGCGTCTGGGACACCGAGGTCATCCGCCCGCGCTCCGAACCGCTGGTCGCCGAGGGCGGTATCGCCGTGCTGCGCGGCAACCTCGCCCCCGACGGCGCCCTCGTCAAACCCGCCGCCGCCTCGCCGCACCTGCTGCGCCACCGGGGCCGGGCCGTCGTCTTCGACTCCATCGAGGACTTCCACGCCCGCATCGACGACCCGGATCTCGACGTCGACGCCGACTCCGTCCTCGTGCTGCGCGGCTGCGGACCCAAGGGGTACCCAGGCATGCCCGAGGTCTCCAACATGCCCCTGCCGAGGAAGCTGCTGGAGCGGGGGGTGCGTGACATGGTCCGCGTCTGCGACGGCCGGATGAGCGGAACCGCGTACGGCACCGTCGTGCTGCACGTCGCCCCCGAGGCCGCCGCCGGAGGTCCCCTCGCGCTCGTGCGGAGCGGCGACGTCATCAGCCTCGACGTCGAGGCCCGGCGCATCGACGTGGACGTGCCCGCCGACGAACTCGCCGCACGTACCCCGAACGCGGCCACCACCGCCGGCTTCGCCGACCCCGCACGCGGCTGGGAGCGCCTCTACGTCGACCACGTGCGGCAGGCCGACACCGGCGCCGACCTCGATTTCCTCGTCGGGTCCAGCGGCTCGGAGGTCAGCCGTGAATCGCACTGACCGCCGAAGCCCCTCCCGGGCCGCCGACCCGGATCCGCTCGCCCGGCCGGCGGGAGAGAGATGACGACCACCAGGACCGCCCTCGTCACCGACGGCGCGGGCGGGCTCGGCGCCGCCGCGGCCGAACGCGACGCGTC
The DNA here is from genome assembly GCF_026008495.1 of Streptomyces sp. A012304. Taxonomy (GTDB): domain Bacteria; phylum Actinomycetota; class Actinomycetes; order Streptomycetales; family Streptomycetaceae; genus Streptomyces. The sequence continues at coordinate 97,255 of NZ_BQUN01000182.1, read as the reverse complement.
GGGCGCCCCGAAGAGGTCGCGGAGCTCGTGACGTTCCTGGCCTCGGACCGGGTCAGCTTCTCCACCGGCGCCGTCCACGACATCAGCGGCGGCCGCGCGACGTACTGACGCCGAGGCCGCGGGCGACTGTGCCGAGGCCGGGTTCTCAGCCGTTGGGCCGGCCCGGCAAGGAAAGAGAGGGAGTTCCCGCTCCCTCTCGATGCCGCTCGGGTCCCGGAGCGGCGGGCACCGTGTGGCGCGTGCCGGCTTCGGCGGGCGGTGCGGTGTGCCGCGGGCGGCGCAGCAGCAGCGCTCCGAGGACGGCGGCGAGCAGGGTCAGTACGGCGGAGACGATCAGGCAGAGGTGCAGGCCGTCGAGGAAGGCCTCGGACAGCGCGCCCAGCACGCGCGGCGTGTCCGCGCCGAGGTCGAGCCCGCCGACCGCGCCGAGCCCGCCGTGACCGGCGACCGCCCCGACCTGCTGCACCGTCCGCTCGGTCAGGCCCGCGTCGGTGAGGTGACCGGGCAGGGCGTCGACGGCCTTGGTGGACAGCAGGGCGCCGAGGACCGCCGGGCCGAGGGCGCCGCCGACCTGACGCAGGGCGTTGTTCGCGGCGGCGGCCATGCCCGCCTGGGGGAACGGCACCGAGCTCACAGCCGTGGCCGTCATCGGTGTGATGACGAAGGCCATGCCGAGTCCGAGCAGCGCCAACCGCCAGGCCATCGAACCGAAGGAGGTGTGCACGTCGAGGTCGGTGAGGGACAGCAGGGCGGCCGTCATGACCAGCAGTCCGCCGGGGATGAGAACACGCGGCGAGACCCGGTGGACGAGCCTGCCGACCGGGGCGCCGAGCAGCAGCGGGCCCATCGTCACCATCAACAGGCGCCAGGCGGCGTCCAGGGTGGACAGACGCTGGACCATGCCGAAGTAGAGGCTGAGGGCGAAGAAGAACCCGATCAGGCCCAGGAAGCTGATCATGGCGATGAGGGTGGTGGCGGTGAAGGCCGGGCTCCGGAACAGCGTCAGATCCAGCATCGGGCTGGAGCTGCGGCGCTCCACCAGGACGAACGCGACAGCGGCGACGGCCGCGGTGGACAGCGCGACCAAGACCTGGGTGTCGGTGAACGACTCGGCTCCGCCTTCGATGATTCCGTAGACCAGGGCGGTGATCGCCAGCGCGGCGGTGAGCTGGCCGGGCCAGTCCAGACGGCGGGAGCCCGGCGCCCGGGAGTCGGTCAGGAGTCTCGCGGCGAAGGCCATGGCGAGCAGTGACGCGGGAAGGGTGGGGAGGTAGATCCAACGCCAGGCGAAGTGGTCGACGACGACGCCGGCCAGGAGCGGGCCCATGGCCAGGGCGACAGAGAGGGAGGTGGCCCACAGGCCGATGAACTTGCCGCGCTCGCGCGGGTCGGGAACGGCGTGGCTGATCAGGGCGAGGGTGGTGGGCAGCAGCGCGGCCGAGCCCAGTCCGGCGAGGGCCTGGCCGGCCCACAGGACCTGGACGGACTGCGCGCACAGGGCGACGAGGGCGCCGAGACCGCTGAGGGCGAGGCCCGCCTGGTAGACCCGTTTGCGGCCGAGTACGTCGCCGAAGACGCCGGCGGTCAGGATGAGGGCGGCCATCGGCAGGACGAACGCGTCGGTGACCCAGGACAGCTGGGAGGTGGAGGCGTTCAGGGCCCGCTGGATGGCAGGCAGGCTCACCGAGACGGTGGTCACCGGCAGGTAGGCGACGAACATGCCGACGCAGGCCATGACGAGCGTGGCGGCACGCCGTTCCTGCGGCGCGTTCGCCGGGGTCGTGGCATTCACGGAGACTCTCCCTCGCAGCGCCGGAAGCGCTGATCAACGGGGTTGTGGGCTGGCGTGCACACCCTCCGTGCCGCCGCGGTCCGGACCCGGCCACCACCCGCCGGAACCCGGAAAGGCGACATCGGACCCCTGTTTTCGGAGGATTCTCGACTCATGCCTCGGGGCCGGCCTCGGCGCGAGGGGGTACGCGATCCCCGCGCCGAGGGCGGACGCGCGCCCGTGGCTACGGCACGTCAGTGGAACTGTCCCGGCTCGTAGTCGCCGGCGGGCTGCTGGGCGATGATGTTCAGCCGGTTCACCGCGTTCATGAAGGAGACCAGGACGGCCAGGGCCGTGAGCTGTTCCTCGTCGTAGTGTTCGGCGGCCGACGCCCACACCTGGTCGCTGACGCCCCTGCCCGCGTCCGCGACCCGGGTCCCTTCCTCCGCCAGCTCCAGGGCGGCGCGTTCGGCCTCGGTGAAGACCGTGGCCTCCCGCCACGCCGCCACGAGGTTCAGCCGTACGGAGGTCTCGCCCGCGGCGGCGGCGTCCTTGGTGTGCATGTCGATACAGACGGCGCAGCCGTTGATCTGGCTGACGCGCAGCGCCACCAGCTCCTGCGTCGCGGCGGGCAACGGCGAGTCCTTCATCGCCCGGCCCGCCGCCATGAAGTGCTTGAGGACCGGGCCCGCGGTCGGGCTGGCGAAGTAGTTCAGTCGCGCGTCCATGTCTGCTCCTTCGTCGTCGTCAGTGGCAGCACCTCTGAGACGAGGCAGCCCGGCCTCCTGTGACATGGCCGCCGCCGGTGCTCGCCCACGTCCCCGGGCGGGCGACCAAAAGACCCGGACGGCATACCTTCGTAGGCCGCGCCGAGACCCAAGACCGATGTCCCGGTACCGGGCGCTTTCCTAGCGTGGCCGTGTGACGACGACCGACACCGAGTCCGAGAACGCCAGGAAGGCGCCGCTGCGGCGCGGGGCCGTGCGGGGTGAGGAGCGGGCGCCGGCGCCCGATCTCGCGCGCGGTCTGATGCTCCTGCTCATCGTCCTGTCCAACACCGCGTTCCACCTCTGGGCGGCCCGGCACGGCCCCTCCGGCTGGCAGCCGGTCGACGGCACGTGGGCCGACCGCGCGGTCCAGTTCACCATGATCACCGTCCTGGATCTGCGGGTCTACCCGCTGTTCGCGTTCCTCTTCGGCTACGGGATGACGCAGCTCTACCTGCGGCAGACCCGCGCCGGGACCCCGGCGCGCGCCGCGGTGGGGGTCCTGCGCAGGCGCAGTCTGTGGCTGATCGTCATCGGGCTGTCGCACTCCACCCTGCTGATGGCCGGTGACATCGTCGGCTACTACGGGCTGCTGAGCCTCGTCCTCGGCCCGCTCTTCATCAGGCGCAGTGACCGCGCGTTGAAGTGGTGGATCGGGATCGCGGCCGCGCAGCTGGTGTTCTTCACGGCCCTACCCGTGGTGACAGCCACGCTCCAGGGCGAGTTGGGGTCCCTGGGGAACTCGGAGGCGGAGGCGGACTACGAGGCGTACGGGTCGGGTGAGGAGAACGCGCTCACGGCGCTCACCACCCGGTTGACGACGGGCCTGTACATCACCTTCGCCGCCGCCCCGCTGACCCTCCTCGGCGGCGGCTACCTGATCTTCCTGCTCGGCTTCTGGGCGGCACGCCGCCGCGTCCTGGAGGAACCCGGGAAGCATCTGCGGCTGCTGCGCCGTACCGCGGTCGTCGGCATCGCGGTCGGCTGGCTCGGCGCCCTGCCCGCCGCGCTCGCCCACGTCGGCGCGCTCCAGGTGCCGGACGACGCCCAGAGCGAGGAAGGCGCGCTCACCATCCTGCGGGACTTCACCGGAAACGCCGCCGGCATCGGCTACGTCGCCGCGGTCGCGCTGTTCACGCACTGGTGGACCAACCGGCCCCGCCGGCCGGGCCGGTGGGGCGCCACCGCCTTCGACGCGGTGTCGGCGGTCGGCAAGCGATCGCTGTCCTGCTACCTGACGCACTCGCTGCTCTTCTCCCCGCTGCTGGCGGCCTGGGGTCTCGGCCTCGGTGAACACCTGACCAGCGCGACCATGGCCCTCTTCGCGATCGGCGTCTGGCTGATCACGGTGGCCGGGGCGTACGTCCTGGAACGGGCCGGACGACGCGGCCCGGCCGAGACACTGCTGCGCCGGCTGGTGTACGGGCCCCGGCGGTCACCGGATGTGGCGGCGCGTCAAGCGGGGTGAGCGCCGGCGCCCGGATCGCCGGTGCCCCGTGGCGCCTGGAAGCACCGGCTCCGCGGTGTCGCTCGGCCAAGGCAGGAACTGTTCGAGCCGTTCGATCCGCCACACGAGGTGCCGGCGCGGGGCCCTCGGCACGCTGAACTCGGCGGTGGTGCTCATCGGAGACGCCGGTGAGGCACCGTGGACACGCGACGTTCCCAGGGGGCCCAGTGAACGTGACGGAGTTCCGCACGGACCGTTACCCGACGGCGGAACGGTTCATCCGATGGCGCGACAAGCTCGTCGAGGAGTTGGTACCCACCGTCGTCCGCAGTGACGAGGCGGACGACTTCCGGGCGAGCGCACGGCTGCTCGACCTCGGCCCGGTGCGGCTGTCCGCGCTGACCCACCCGTCGGTGGAGGTCTGCCGGACATCGAGGCTGGTCCGGCAGTCCGACACCGAACGCTGCCTGTTGCTGCTGAACCTGCGCGGCAGCCAGAGAGTGGTGCTGGGCAGCCTGGACACCACGATCGGCCCGGGTGAGATGGTGCTCGTGGACACCTGGCACCCGTGGCGCTGCTGGGCACGCGCCCGGGACGGTGCGGTCGAAGCGCTGTGGCTGCGCGTTCCCCGGGCGCTGCTGCCGTTGCCGATCGACAAGATCAATCAGCTCGCGGCCGTGCGATTACCGGGCGGTCAGGGCCTGGGCGTCCTGCTGTCCGGCTATCTCCAGCAGTTGCTCGCCGGTGCCGCGGCGTACCGGGCGACGGACGGGGCGGGCCTGGCCACCGTCACCGTCGATCTCCTGACCGCCTGGTGCGTCCACCACCTCGACGCCGAGGCCCGGTTGACGCCCGAGGCGCACCAGCGGGTCCTGCTGCAACGGATCCACGACTTCATCGACAGCCGGCTGGGCGACCCCGGCCTCTGCCCGACCGCCATCGCCTCGGCCCACCAGATCTCCACCCGCTACCTGCACCGGCTCTTCCAGGGCCAGGGCATGACAGTCGTCGGCCGCATACGCCAACTCCGCCTGGAGCGCTGTCACCGAGACCTGGGCAACCCCCAGCTGGGCTCCCGCCCCATCCACGTCATCGCCGCCCGCTGGGGCTTCACCGACGCCGCTCACTTCAGCCGCACGTTCCGCGCCGCCTACGGCATGCCGCCGAGGGATTACCGGTGCCTGGTCCACCACGGCCGTGGCGGGCACGCATCGTCAAGTACTGGGCATGGACCGACAACGACACGCGCTTCCTCACGCTCAAGACTTGGCACCGAACGGATCGCTTGATGCGTTCATGCCCAGCACCCCCCGGGGTGTCGGGCAGGCAGTCCAAAACGGAGGGAAACCAATGAAGCGCTATCTCGTAGGGGCAGCCGGTGCGCTCCTCCTCGCGGCGGGGAGCCTGGCGGGCGCCTCGGCCGCCGGGGCCGCCCCCGCCTCACCGGATCACGTGTCGTACTGCGACAGCTTCGTCAACTACGGCACGAGCTGGAAGGCGAACTGCCGGGTCGACTACGGGCGCTCCGGGTCGGTCACCGTGTGTTCCGACGGAACCAGGATCTACGGCCCCCTCGTCGGCGTCGGCTACTGGGTCTTCGGCGGCAACTGCTCCGGCCACGGCACGGTGAGCAGCTGGGCCGTCTACGACGGCTGACCACCCGTAGACCGTCCGCTTCTCCCGGCGCTCCCGGCAACCGCCGCTCCGGCGGCCGCCGGGAGCGCCGGCTCGTCCGGCGGCGGGGCCGGTCCTGGCGGTCCCGACGTCCGGGTCAGCCCGGCGAGGGGGGTGTGGACGCCTGCCCCTTAGAGGTCCTGGTACTCGGCCGGCTGCCGCACCACCGCGCTCACGCGGTGCCCCCGGTCGACGGTCTCCGCGACAGCAGCCGCACCTCCGACGCCGAAACCCATCCGTACGGCCCAGACCGGCCCGGCAGCCTCGCGGGTCGTCGCCGAACCCGTCCGCGTGGCCCGGGCACCGCGGCGCCCGACCGCGACCGGCGCGGCCGAACACAGCCTGGGCCGGGCGCCGCCGAACACGGCCCCGACCAGGCGCCGACTACCCTGACCGCTACAGGCCGGCTCAGGGGAGGCGTGCCGGCCGCAGGGGGCCGGTCCGTCGGCGAAAGGTTCGGACGTGCAGGAGCTGGCGATCATCGAGGCGCCGTCCGTGCTGGGGCTGCGGCCGTCCGGCGTCCAGGATCTCCCGGCGGCTCTTCTCGAAGCCGGTCTGCCGGACCTTCCGGGGGCGGCGCGGGCCGGCCGGGTCGAAGCGCCGGCGTACGACCCGCGGCGGGACGAGGCCACCGGGATCCTCAATCCGGTCGGCATCGCGCGGTACTCCGTCGCCCTGGCCGACGCGGTGGGCGGCGTCCTGGACCGTGGCCGCTTTCCCGTGGTCCTCGGCGGTGACTGCAGCATCCTGCTCGGCGCTCTCCTCTCCCTGCGCCGCCGCGGACGCCACGGCCTGCTGTTCCTCGACGGCCACACCGACTTCTACCAGCCGTCGGCGGAGCCGGCCGGCGAGGCGGCCTCGATGGAACTCGCCCTGGCCACGGGCCGTGGACCCCGGCTGCTCACCGACCTCGAAGGCCGTGGTCCCCTGCTGCGCGACGAGGATGTCGTCGCCCTCGGTTTCCGCGACACCGGCGAGTCCGCCGAGGCCGGGATGCAGCCACTGCCGCCGGGGCTGTACGCGATCGACCTCGACGGTGTGCGGACGGCCGGCGCCGCCGCGGCGGCGCGCCGGGCGGTCGACCGTCTCACCGCCGGCGACAGCGCCGGGTTCTGGGTCCACCTCGACGTCGACGTCCTGGACGACGCCGTCATGCCAGCCGTCGACTACCGTCTCCCCGGCGGGCTGACATGGCGGGAACTGGAGAGTGTGCTGCGGACGGCACTGGCGGACGAACGAGCCGTCGGCCTCGATGTCACGATCTTCAATCCTCGCCTCGACCCCGGGGGAACGATCGCCGCCCGCCTCGCCGAGTGCCTGCGCCGGGGCCTGTCGTCACGGACCGGCGGCACAGGCTGAGCAAGCCGAGCAGGGCCGCACCCCCGTCCCGTGCGGACCACCCCGCCCGGTCACCGTCCGTGAGGCGTTTGCCGAACCGTGACTCCGTTCCCCAATGCCCGTATTCTCGTCAATGCCATATTCTTCCGAAAAGCGCATGATCCAGGGCGCGAGTGAGGCGCGGCATGGTGCGGTCCGACAGCGAACCGACGGAGGCGGGCCGTGCGACAGGCGGCACGGGGCCCGCCCGCTTCCGTGAGCGGTTCTTGCAGGGTGAGCCGGTCGAGACGGGTGTGCGGCCGTCGATCCTGAGTTCCTGGCAGCGCTCCCGGTCCCTGGGGCTGTCGCCGGACCAGTCCGAGCTTCCCTTCCGGGGGGACTTCGACCCGGACGGCCGGATCGTCCGCGCGGCCGTCCCGGTCCTGGACCGGTTGCAGGCCAGGTTCGACGGCAGCGACATGAACATCTCCGTCGCCGACGCGAGCGGGACCGTTCTGCTGCGCCGTTTCGGCAAGGCGTCGCTGGCCAGGAGACTCCCGCCGATCCAGACCGTCCCGGGGTTCATGTTCGCCGAGCGGTTCGCCGGCACCAACGGCATCGGTCTCGCCCTGGCGGAGCGGAAACTCATCCGGGTCTACGGTGCCGAGCACTTCGCCGAGCGCTCCCAGGGCAGCGCCTGCCGCGCGCTTCCCCTGCGTGACCCGCTCGGCGGAGGCATCGAGGGTGTCCTGTGCTTCGGCTATCCGCGCAGCGCCGAGCACCCGTCGCTGGACACCGTGATCCGCAGGGCGGCCGCGGCCATCGAGCGGCGCCTGCTGGCGCAGAGCTCCAGCCGTGAGCGCGCTCTGTTGCGGGCCTACCTGGACGCCCGCGCCCAGCACGGCGTCGACGTCGCCGAGCCGGCCCTCGGGCTGCGCCCCCACGACCGGGCGATCCTCATGGAGAAGGCCACGGAGCTGATCGCCCGGGCGCAGCGGGCCGCCGTCGACGTGCCGCTGCCCGACGGCCGGCGGATCACGCTCGTGAGCCGTCCGATGACCAGCGCCTCCGGCGTGGAGGGCTTCGCCGTCGAGGCCGTGTTCCCCGGCACCCCGCCCTTCGCGCGGCTCGCGCTCCGGCACCCGGCCGACGAGCCGCCGGGCTTTCCCGCCGAGCGGGCCGTCCTTCCTGTCGCCCCGGCCGGGCCCCTCGCCGTCGCGGCACCCGGGCGTTCCTTCCCCGAGTTCCAGGAGACGGCGCCCGGCCGCGTCACCTCGGGAGGCTCGGGCGTCGCGGCCGCCGGCGTCGACGGCCCGGCCGGTCCGACCGCGGATCGTCACGACTCCCCGCTCGCGAGCGGGCTCGTACTGGTGGGCGAACCCCAGGTGGGGGCGTTGGCCCTCGCCGCGCGGCGCCGCCTGGAACTGCTGTCCGAGGCGGGCAGCCGTATAGGCACCACCCTGGACGTACGGCGTACCGCCGAGGAACTCGCCGAGACCGCGGTGCCGTCACTGGCCGACTTCGTCACCATCGACCTGCCCGAGGCGGTACTGCGCGGCGAGGAACCCGTCGACCCGCGCAGCGACCTGCGCCGCACGGTCGTCCACGGCATCCGCGACGACTGTCCCTTCAGTCCGGTCGGCAAACAGGTCGCCTACGGGCCGACGACGCCCCAGTCGCGGTCCCTGATCAGCGGTCAGGCGGTGCTGGAACCCGACCTGAGGGCCGCCGCGGCGTGGCTCGCGCGGGACCCCGAGCACCCCGAACAGCTGCTGCGCCACGTGCACTCCCTGATCACGGTTCCCCTGGTCGCCCGCGGCGTGATCCTGGGCGTCGTCGGCTTCTACCGCGCGCAGGACCCCGCCCCCTTCGAGGACGACGACCGCTCGCTGGCACAGGAACTCGCCCACCGCGCCGCCCTGTCCCTCGACAACGCCCGGCGCTACACACGTGAACGGGCCATGGTCCTGGCCCTCCAGCGCAGCCTGCTGCCGCACGGCCGGCCCGAGCAGGACGCCGTCGACATCGCCCATCGCTACCTGCCGGCCGAATCCGACGTCGGCGGGGACTGGTACGACGTCATCCCCCTGTCCGGGGCCCGCATCGGCCTGTTCGTCGGCGACGTCGTCGGCCACGGCATGCTCGCCGCCGCCACCATGGGCCGGCTGCGCACCGCCGCGCGCAGCTTCGCCGAACTCGACTTCCCGCCGGACGAGGTCCTGACCCACCTCGACAACCTCGTGGGACGCCTGGACCGGGAGGACCCCGCCTCGGACGGCAGCGGCCTCATCGGCGCGACCTGTCTGTACGCCGTCTACGACCCGACCTCCCAGCTGTGCGCCATGGCCCGCGCCGGCCACCCCCCGCCCGCGCTGGCCCGTCCCGACGGCACGGTGTCCTTCCCGGAGCTGCCCGCCGGGCCTCCCCTGGGACTCGGCGGACTGCCCTTCGAAGCCGTCGAGATCCACCTCCCCGAGGACAGCCTCCTGGTCCTCTACACCGACGGGCTGATCGAGGACCGGAACCGAGACGTGGACCTGGTCCTGGAGCAGTTGCGCACGGCCTTGGCCCACCCGGGCCGCACGCCCGAGGAGACCTGTCAGGTGGTCCTGGACACCGTGGCGCCCGCCCGCCCCTACGACGACATCGCGCTGCTCGTCGCCCGTACCCACGCCCTCGATCCACGGCGGATCGCCACCTGGCACCTGCCCGCCGACCCGGCCCTCGTCAGCGAGGTCCGCGCCTCAGCCACCCGGCAGCTGGCCGACTGGGGACTCGACGAGGCCGCGTTCTCCGCGGAACTCATGCTCAGCGAGCTGGTCACCAACGCCATCCGCCATGGCGCCGGCCCCGTCCAGGTGCGGCTGCTCTACGACCGCAGCCTGATCTGCGAGGTCTCCGACACCAGCGACACCGCTCCCCATCTGCGCCGGGCGGCCGTCACCGACGAGGGCGGCCGTGGTCTGTTCCTCGTCGCGCAGCTGTCTCAGAGCTGGGGGACGCGCTACACCCCGGAAGGCAAGGTCATCTGGGCGGAATGCGGCCTGTGACCGCCGCGAACGGCCCGGTCGAGCCTGCCGGCGGACACTGACGCGTCGAGACCACGAGAGGCCGAAATATCCGAAATACAGGTACACGTTCCACTAATATCGCTTCTGACAGTCGGGAAGAATGCCACGTCGATCACCGGAGGCGTCCGTGGAACCTCTGGTTCGCGTCCGGGGGCTCGCCAAGCGGTTCGGCGCGACCGTCGCACTGGCCGGCGTCGACCTCGACGTCCGCACCGGCAGTGTCCTCGCCCTCCTCGGCCCCAACGGAGCCGGGAAGTCCACGCTCATCAAGGTGCTCGCCGGCGTCCATCACGCCGACGCGGGGCGGGTCACGGTGGACGGCCACCCGCTCGGGAGTCATGCCGCCACCCGCAGCATGTCCTTCATCCACCAGGACCTCGCTCTGGTCGAGTGGATGACGGTCGCCGAGAACATCGCCCTGACCACCGGGTACGCGCGCCGCGCCGGACTCATCTCCTGGCGGCTGACCCGGGAGCGCTGCACCGAGGCCCTGGGAACCGTCGCCGGACATCTCGACCCGGACGCGCCGGTCGCCCGGCTGGCCCCGGCCGATCGTTCCCTGGTCGCCATCGCACGGGCCCTGGCGGCGCGGGCGAAGCTCATCGTCCTCGACGAGCCGACCGCCCGCCTCCCCGCCGCCGACTGCGCCCGGCTCTTCCACGTCCTGCACACCCTGCGCGACCGGGGGCACGCCGTCCTCTACGTCAGCCACCGCCTGGACGACGTGTACGAGGTCGCCGACACCTTCGCCGTCCTGCGCGACGGCCGGCTCGTCCGCCACGGCTCGCCGGCGCACCACAGCCCCGCCCGGCTGACGCAGGACATCATCGGCGAGGAGCCGAGCGACCACCGCCCCGCCACGGCGTCGGCCCACGGACCGGCCGTCCTGACCCTCGACGGCGTACGGACCGCCGGAGCGGGGCCGGTCGATCTGGAGCTCAGGGCGGGGGAAGCCGTGGGCCTGGTCGGTCTCACGGGCGCCGGACAGACGGACCTGGGCCGAGCCGTCGCGGGTGTCCGGCCGCTCCTCGAGGGACGGGCCCGTCTCGGCGGCCGGCCGTACCGTCCCCGCTCGGTCGCCGACGCCGTCGCGGCCGGCGTCGGCTTCGTGCCCGGTGACAGACAGCTGGAGGGCTGCTTCACCGAGCTGACCGTACGGGAGAACCTGCTGGCCAATCCCCGTGCGGAAGGCCGGTCGGCGCTGCGCCCGATCAGTCCCCGCCGTGAACGCCAGGAGGCCGCCGCCCTGATCGAACGGTTCTCGGTGCGTCCCCGCGACAGCGAGCGCCCCGTCGGCACCCTGTCCGGAGGAAACCAGCAGAAGGTCATGATCGGACGGTGGCTGCGGGCGGGCCCGCGGCTGCTGATCCTGGAGGAGCCGACGGCGAGCGTGGACGTCGGCGCCAAGGCCGCGATCCACCGCCTGCTCGACGAGGCGCTGGCCGCCGGCCTTGCCGTCCTGCTCGTCTCCACCGACTTCGAGGAGGTCACGACCGTGTGCCGGCGCGCCCTGGTCTTCGTCCGCGGGTCCGTGACGGCGGAGCTGAGCGGTCCCTCCCTCACCGTCGCCGGGCTCACCCGGGCGGCCTCGGACCTGCCCCTGTCCGGAACAGCGACGAGCCGGTGACCGCCTCGCCCTCGCCCCGGCCGCGACCCCGACGACCGGGGCCGCCCAGCCGGCCCGGCCGACAGATGCCGCGCCCTTCGGCCCACCTGCGCGACCAGGGGGGACACCTCATCGGCGCCTACGGCCTGCTCGCGCTCACCGCCCTCCTCGTCCTGGTCTTCTCCCTCACGCTGCCCCGCACCTTCCCCACCCTGGACACCGTCGACTCGATCCTGTCCACCCAGTCGATCCCGGCCATCCTCGCCCTCGCGGCCATGGTTCCGATCGTGACCGGCGCGTTCGACCTGTCCATCGGCTACGGCCTGGGCCTGGCGCACGTCATGGTGATGCAGCTCGTCGTCAACGACGGATGGCCCTGGCCGCTCGCCTGCCTCGCGGTGATCGTCGGCGGCGGTGTCGTCGGTGCCCTCAACGGGGTCGTCGTCGAGTTCGGCCGGATCGACTCCTTCATCGCCACGCTCGGCACCGGCAGCATGCTGTACGCCGTGACCGGCTGGATCACCGACGGCGGTCGGATCGTCCCCGGTCCGCAAGGCCTGCCGGCCGCGTTCACCGATCTCTACAACTCCACGTTCCTCGGCCTGCCGGTGCCCGCCTTCTACCTGCTCGCGCTCACCGCCGTCCTCTGGCTGGTGCTGGAGCGGCTGCCGCTCGGCCGGTCCCTGTACGTCGTCGGCTCCAACCCGCGCGCCGCCGACCTCCTCGGCATCCCGGTCCGCAAGCACACCGTGTACGCCTTCACCGCGTCAGGGCTGATCGTCGGGTTCGCCGGAGTGCTGCTCGCGGCCCAGCAGCAGATCGGCAATCCGAGCGTCGGCCTCGACTACCTGCTGCCCGCCTTCGTCGGCGCCCTCCTCGGCTCCACCGCGATCAGACCGGGCCGCCCCAACGCCATCGGCACCCTGGTCGCCGTCACCGTCCTCGCCGTCGGCCTGACCGGCATCAGCCAGATGGGCGCGGAGTTCTGGACGGTCCCGTTGTTCCACGGCGGCACCCTGCTGCTCGCCGTCGGCCTGGCCGGCTACGCCGCGCGCCGCCGCCTGCGCACCGGAGCGACCACCGCCCGCGACGCACCCGCCATGCCGTCGAAGCAGCCGTCCTCCCCGACACAGGACGGCGGCACGGCGGACGGCACCTCATGACCCACCCGTGGGCATCGCCCCCGGCCTCCCGCCCACGCATCCTCCGTGAGGAGCTTCCCGTGCACGGCAACCGCAAGACCACCCCCGGCGCCCTCCCGGCCCGGTGCGCCGCCACCGCGCTGCTGGTCACGGCGACCGTCCTGGTCGGCTGTGAACGCGGCTCGTCGGGCGGCCCGGCGGACTCCCCCTCCCGGCCGAGCGGCTGCCCCGAGGTCCAGGCCAGGGCCCAGGCCGCCGTCAGCCGGGCGGAGCGGTCCGACACGCCCTGGAACGGACCGACCAGCGGTCCCGCCGCGGTGTCCGGCAGAAGCATCGTCTATGTCGCGCAGACCATGACCAACCCGGGAGTCGCGAGCGTCGCCGGCGCCGTGCGGGAGGCCGCGCGGGTCATCGGCTGGAACGTCCGGGTCATCGACGGAGGCGGTACTCCCGCCGGCATCCAGGCGGCGATGAGCGAGGCCCTGGCCCTGCGGCCGTCCGGCATCGTCATCGGCGGTTTCGACCCCGCCTCGACCTCCCAGCAGGTGGCGCGGGCCAACGCGTCCGGCATCCCGCTCATCGGCTGGCACGCGGTCGCCTCCCCCGGCCCGAGCCGGCACCCCGAGCTCTTCACCAACGTCACCACCGAAGTCGACGACGTTGCGAGGATCAGCGCGCAATGGGTCATCTCCGACTCGGACGGCAACGCAGGGGTCGTGATCCTCACCGACGCCTCCATCCCCTTCGCCAGGAACAAGTCCGAGCTCATCAGAGAAGAGCTCGCCACCTGCTCGGGGGTGCGGCTGCTGGCGTACGAGAACATCCCGATCCCGGACGCGAGCAGTCGCACGCCCCGGGAGGTCTCCGCGCTGCTCTCCCGCTACCGGGACAGGTGGACCCACTCCGTCGCCATCAACGACCTGTACTTCGCCGACGCCGCCCCGGCCTTCCGCGCCGCCGGCGAGAAGGGGGCCGGCCCGCCCTTCAACATCGGCGCCGGAGACGGTGATCCCTCCGCCTTCCAGCGCATCGACAACGAGCAGTACCAGGCGGCCACCGTCCCCGAGCCGCTCTCCCTCCAGGGCTGGCAGATCGTCGACGAGTTCAACCGCGCCTTCTCCGGCCGTCCCGCCAGCGGATATGTGGCCCCCGTGCACATCAGCACGACCGACAACACCGACGGCGCCACCACCTGGAACCCGTCGGGATACCGGGAGGCGTACCGGAAGATCTGGGGGAAGTAGGCACCAGGCAGAACAGGACGCCCGTGAGACGTCGCCTCCTCGCCTCTCTCTGTGACGCGACCGAGGCGGGGGCTTGCCGGGCCGGTCCCCGTCACAGCAGGCGCCGGATGTCTCCGCGCACCCGGTAGAAGCCGCCGGCCGCCGGGTGCAGGTCGTCCACCACGTAGCGCGCCCCGGGCTCCCGTATCGCGCGGGGAAACTGCACCTTCCAGGACGAGTCGTAGCCCTCGGACACGACCCGCACCCGCAACCGGCCGCTCTCCTGGACACACTCGACGACGATCGTCCCGGCGGGGGCCCGGGTCACGGTGGCCACCGCGTCCACGGCCGTCGCCGGCGCGTGGGCCGGCAGGGCCGCGGCGAGCTTGATGTCCCGCGCGACCGGTACCGTGCCCTGCTGAGCGGCGGAGACGGCCGCCTCGCTCGCGTCCACGCACACCAGCGAGCCGTCCGTGGTCACCAAGTACAGCCGCTCGTCGTGGTACTGCATCGACAACGCCGAGCCGCCGCCCGTACCGAGCTTCCACAGCCGCGTACCGTCCCGGTCGAAGCAGTAGACGGACGACGCGGCGTCACCGGCGAAGACGAACCGCCCTCCGGGTGACGTGGCGCACGAGTACACCGCGCTGTCGCAGACGTAGGTGGCCTCGATCGCGCCGTTCGCCTTCGCCAGCCGCTGGACCACGCGGTGCGCGGTGCCCGCGTACACGGCGTGGTCCTCCTGCCAGCCGAACAGGACGCCGCCCCGGGTGGGGGTGTGCCACAGTTCGCCGCCGCCGTCGGGGACGTACGCGGTGACGCCTCGGTGGTGGCCGTGGTAGACGGCCCGGTCGTCGGCGCGCACCATCCAGGCGTGCTCGCCCTGGCTGCGGCGCGCCCACTGGTGCTCGTCCTCGTGGTCGATGACGGTGAGCCTGCCGTCGCGGTCGGAGACGTTCAGGATGCCCTCGTGGATGTCCAGCCAGAAAATGTCGACGTCCGCGGAGATGTCGTACGCGGCGAACGGCAGCTTGGAGGACAGGTCGTAGACCTTGCCGTCGTCGCAGCCGGCGTAGATCCAGAAGTCGTCGGCCACCAGGCACTTCACACCGTCCGGCAGGCTGAAACGGGCGAGGACGCCGCCGTCGTGGTCCAGGGTGTAGACGTCGCCCTGCTGGTTGCCCACCCAGCAGCGCTCGTCGTCGACGTGGATGCCGAACGCCGACGAGCCCGTGCGGAACCGCCACAGCACCGGTGCCACGGCGCGCGCGGTGGACGGGGCGGAGGTCACCTGACGCCGGGTCACCGGGCGCGGGGCTCGCTGCCCGGGGACGGCCGGCGCGTAGCCCTTGCGGACCTTCTCGCCCACCTTCCTGGCGGCGGCGGCCTGCGCCTTCTGCGGTGTCGCGAAGGTCGTCGTCGTGGTCTGGCCGGCGGCTCCGATCCGTCCGTACCGCACCGTCACCACCGTGCCGTCGACCGCCACTTCGTAGAACTTGTGCGCCCCGCCGCCTTCCTGCGACAGCTCCAGATACGTCGTCGACACCGCGGACCCGGCAGACATGGCAGACCCCTCCCAAGGACGTACGGACCTGCTGTCTTCGGGCAGGTCCCACTGATCACACCGTAGGGGGAGCCACTGACAATCGGGCGGGCCGACCGCCTGGGCGCGGTACGGCGGGCGGTCGGCCGGTCAGGCGATGCCGCCGTCGGTGAAAAGCACCTGGCCGTCGACCCACCGGGCCGGCGAGGAAGGCGCCGGTCTCTCGGCGATGCCCTCCGGGGTGCGGGGCCGCGAGAAGCGACCCCAATGCCGGTCCGCACGGGTCCGTTCCCGGGGGTCTCGCCCCGGTCCCCGCCGGAGCCTGCCTCACAGGAGCCCTGAGACCTTGGCGCTCGCCGACAGCTCGTACACCAGGGTGACCGTACGACGGCCGCCGGGCGGGAGCATGACGTCCCAGCGGGCGACGCCGTCCGCGTCGACCGCGTCGGGCGGCGGGGAACAGGCTTCCTTGCGCAGACGCACCTCCACCGCCGCGACCTCCGAGACCGGGATCCGCTCCCGCAGGACGACCACGCGTGCGTCCTGCTCACCGGGCGCGGAGAACCGGGACAGGTGCAGTCTGACCGTGCGGGTGACGACGGTCCGCTGGGTCATGCCGACGGTGTCGCGGGTCTCGTCGGCCTGCCTGACCACCCGGTAGTCGTCGCGGCTGCCGAAGGCGAGCTGGAGGGGCGCGCCGGGGGCGGTGAAGTCCAGCGTGCCGCGGCCGCTGAAGCCGCTGCCGCGGACCAGGTCCACGGGCCCGGCGAGCAGCGCGTGACCGGACAGGTTGTCACCCCGCACCACCTGGGTGACGAGCGGGGACAGCTCGGGCGAGCACGCGTACTCGCTGCCGGCAGCGGTGGTGAACGCGGAGAGCGGCACCCGGTGGGCGCGGCCGTCGCCGGGCACGGAGACCGGTGCGGGCGAGGTCAGCACCCGCGCCTCACCGCCGTCGTCCACGCCCGGCAGGCCGACCACCGGGGCCGGGCCGAGGTCCCCGATCTCCTCCTCGCGCCACTGGACGTCCACCGTGCGGCGCTCCGCGGCGGGGCGGTCCACGAGCGTCAACCGGTCCTCGGTCAGGCGCGGCGGCTCGGTGGCCAGCGCCGACCGGGCCGTCGACAACGTCAGCCGTACGTCCGACCAGTCCTCGCCGGTGCGCTGCCAGACCATGGCGTCGGTCTCCAGCGTCAGGCGGTCGCCGTCGAGCACGGCCCGGTAGGCGGGCCGCCACAGCGCGCACGGGGTGAGGTGGCTCAGGCGCAGCGCGACCGGCCCGTCGGCCGTGGCCTGCACGGTCAGCTCGACATGGCCGACCAACTCGGCGGGTTCCCGCTCGAAGTGGTCCATGGCCCGCCGGGCCGCCCCGAGTTCCGCGGTGAGGGCGGTCAGACGGGCTTGCACGGTGCGCAGTTCCTCGCCGTGGGTGTCCCGTTCGTCGTCCACGCGGTCGAGTTCGCGGGCCCAGCGGGGCGCTTCGTTCTCCCCGGAGCCGGCGCCTTCGCCGATCTCCCGCAGCAGGTCGGCGGCGAGGCGGCCGAGCAGGTCGAGGCGGGCACGCAGCCGATCGCGTCGCTGTTCGAGGGCGACTTGCTCCTCCTCGAGGGCGTGCACACGGTGGCGCAGGGGGGAGTCGTCGTCCGTGAGGGGCTGCGGTCCACGAGGCGTCCAGCTGCGGACGATCCGCGCGTCGAGCACGGTCGCGGGATGCTCGGCGGTCAGCTCAGCATGGAGGGTGCGGTCGACGGCCAGCGCGCTGACCGGTCCGAGACGCAGCCGCTGGACGCCGGCCCGCAGGTCGAGCACGGCGGTGCGCTCGATGTGCGCACGGTCCTCCAGGCAGGTGACGGCGGTGACGGGGAGGGCGATCGGCTGGGAGGCCGTGGACATGGTGTGTCAGCTCCTGCGGTTGCCGCCGGCCAGGGTCTTGTCGGCCGGGATGCGGATCTCGTAGCCGCCGTCAAGGGTGGCGGTGCCGCCGGCGGGCAGGTCCACCCGCCAGACGCGGGTGCCCGGGGCATGGTGATCGGGCCCTGCGCCGGCCTCGGGTGCCGTCCAGTCGGCTCGTTCCTCGATCCGGACGTCCGGTTCGGAGGTGACCGGTACCCGCTCGCGGACCTCGACGGTGACGGGCCGCGCGAGCCGGTTGGCCAGCTCCACATGGACGCGGTGGTCGAGCACGGTGACGTTGTTGCGCAGACCCGCGGTCGACTCGTGCAGGTTCGTGCGGCGGGTGACCCGGATGCTCTCGGCCTGGCCGAGTCCCACCCGGCTCACCCCGCCGGGGGCGAGCGTGGGGAGCGCGGCCGTCAGCAGGAAGTCGTCGTCGACGGTGACCTCCACCGGGCCGGCCAGCAGTGCCTGGCCGGTGGCGTTGGAGAGAACCAGTGTCGCGTACACGGTCTGCTCCACGGACGGCACGCACAGGTACTCGGTGCGCAGACCGACCGGGATCTCGCCCACGGTGACGGTGTGCCAGGTGCCGTCCGACGGGATGTCGGCGCGGGCGGTGGCGTCGAAGCGGTGGTCGAAGGAACCCGCCGACTCGCGGGGCCGTACGGCGTGTCCGGGCAGGGGCAGCTTGGCCACCGCTTCGGCGCGCCGACGGTACTCGGACGCCACCGGGTCGTGGGCGGAGTGGGGGAACAGCCGGCCCCTGCGGCCGCGCTGCTCGTCGGGTCCTGACAGGACGAGGGCGGCGTAGTCGAGTTGGTCACCGCTCGGCTGCGGCGGCCCGGGCGCGACCTCGACCCGCGCCTCGCGCGCCCTCGCCGGTGCGGCGGACGGTGGCGGCGCGGCCCCGGGAGCCGCCGGTGCCATGGCGGCGGGAGCCGCGAAGGGCGCGCCGCCGGCCCGTGGCGGGCCGCCCGGTGCCGAGGGGGCCCGCCGGGCGAGTTCGGGTGCCGCGGCGCCGACGGCCCCCGGGAAGGCGCCGCCGGGCATCGGGAGCGCGGTGGGCGGCGCGCCGTACACCTGCGGTGCCGGCGGCGGTGGCGGAACGGGAGCGGGCGCCGAGCCGCCCGCCGAGGCCACGGGCACGGCAGGCGCGGTGGCGGGGCGGGGGCCCGCGGCGTCGTAGCCGGTGAACAGGTCGGCCAGCCCCGCCGGCGGCTCGCGCCAGCCAGAAGGTGCGGGATCGGGCTGACGGCGTCCGATCCGGACCGAGCGGAGCCTCGGCAGGTCGGTGCGGCGCCGCAGATCAGCGGTGGCCAGGGCGAGGCGTACCCCGGTCCAGTCCTCGCCGGTGCGCTGGGCGACCGAGGCGCGCAGCACCAGACGGCCGCTGTCGTCGCCCTGACGGTGGGTGAGACGGTAGGCCGGAACCCAGACGGCGCCCGGCACTCCGTACTCGAGTTCCACGTCCGCGTCTCCGGCGCCGTCGAAGGTCACGACCGCGCAGACCGTGGTGCGAAGGTGGGCCGACGGCGCGTCGGTGGAGGCGCGGGCGATCCGGTCCTCGGCGACGGCGAGGTCGTGCTCGGCACGCCGCAGCGCCTCCTCCGACTCGGCGAGGCGCTCGTGCAGGTGTGTCAGCCGTGCGTCGACGAAGTCGGCGAGCCCCAGCCAGGCGTCGGCCGGGGTGCGGCGGTGCGGGTCGTCGCGCCTGCGGGTGGGCGGAACGGGGTGCAGCGCGGTGATCTCCGCGATCAGGTTCAGCTGACGGTCCCGGCGTCCCCGCGCCGCCTCGCACACCTCACGCAGCCGCTCGGCCTCGCGCAGCAACGCGTCGGGGGTGCCGGTGTCGAAGGGCTGGGCGTCGACCTCGACCCGGGCCTCGGTGACGCGGAGCCCGGACGTGCCCACGACGCGTGCCCGCAGTGAGCCCGGGTCCAGCGAGCGGGGCAGTCCCGCCACCCGCACCCGGCCGTCCGGCGGCACGCTGCCCCGGGCCAGACGGCGGCAGAGCGCACCCTGCGCGTACACCACGACCGCGTCGAGGGTCGACTCCCAGCTCTGTGTGCTCTCAGGACTCATGTGCTCCGCCCCCCGCCGTGTCCTTGCAGGCTGAAGCCTACGACGGTACGGGCGCCGCGGCCCCGTCGGGTGCTCAAGCGGTATGTGCCCGTTCGGTTTGAACCCGGAGCAATGCGCGCACGTACGGACGGCCGGGACGTACGCGCCCTGCCCGTCGCGGTCAGCCTTCCCCGGCTCAGCGTCGGGCACTGTCGATCAGATTTCGAGGAGTACACCGATGACCACCTCGCGCCTCAACGACTGGCTGACGGCACGTCAGCCCCTCGTGCTGGGTCTGTTCCGCATGGTCCTGGGCCTGTTGTTCACCACGGAGGGCGCCGCGACGGTCTTCGGCGTGCTGGGTCGAAAGGCCAGCCCGACAGGTGACTGGCCTTTCTGGTACGCCGGGGTGATCGAGCTGATCTGCGGCGCGCTCGTCCTCCTCGGTGTCGCCACCCGCGGCGCGGCCTTCCTCAGCTCGGGCATCATGGCGTTCGCCTACTTCACCGAACACCAACAGGACGGCCTCTTCCCGCTGCAGAACGGCGGCCTGGCCCCGGCGCTCTTCTGTTGGGGGTTCCTGCTGCTGGTGTTCTCCGGCCCGGGCGGCCTGTCGCTGCCAGGCCTGGTGGGCCGGGAGCGGCACGGGCGACCGGCCGCTCACCGTGCGACCGAGGTGTCTTCCTGAGGACTGCCGGGCCGGTGGACGGCGTCCCGAGGTCAGTGCGAGTCGTCGCCGGTCCACTTCCGCAGCAGTGCCTCACGCTCTTCGCGCGGCGGGGTGCCGTCGGTGGCGTGGTCACGGCCCCAGGCGAGCAACTCGCCGACAGCGACGGCACCGTCGGTGAGCCGCGCCAAGAGCGTGCGGGAGAGCTCGTACTCGACGGGTGTGTAGATGCCGCCGGTGACCGCTGAGGCGACGCTCACCTCGACGGCGTCCGCATCGGTATCGGTCTCCACCCTCACGGTGTAGTCGGGCGGGAAGCCCCCGGCGCCGGTCACCGCCACAAGCACTGAGTCCAGGGCCACGGACGCGAGGCGGCGGGCGGCGGACCGCACGGCCACGTCACGGACGTCGATCCGCCGCACCTGGTCCCAACCCCACGACCTGCCCTGGTCGACGCCGACGGTCTCGACGCCGTCCTCCGTCAGCCGCACCCCGGTCGCGGCACCGACGGCCTCGGCTCCCACCCACACCGATTCCTCAGTGATCCAGAACAGACCGACCATGGCCATGAGGTGCCTCCAACAGCGATGCGATGAGCGAACGACACGGCGCTCTCCCGTGTCACTGTCTGAGACGGCATGGAAGGATCTGTGGTTCATCCCTCTCCGCGCAGCCCGATCGGAAAGGAAAAACCTGTCCCGTTTCCGTGGTATCACTACACAACTGGGCAGCAGTAGCCGCTGACGGCCGCAGCACCAGCACCGTTTCCGGACGCGGGTCGTGGGCCCGTCGCCCGTGAGGGTCATGAAGGAGCGTGAGGATCAATGTCTGACACCTCGACCGAACCGGACGGAGTGACCTCCCAGTACGCGGCGCAGGTCGCCGGTGACCTGGAGCGCAATCTCAAGGAACAGGAACGCATCAGCGGTGAGATCGCCACACTGCAACAGCAGTTGGCGGCGTTGGAGAAGGACCGCTCGGTGCTGCTGAACGTCCGGCAGGCGCTGGGTGTCGAGCCTCCTCAAACCGCGCCGGCGGCCGAACCGGTCACGCCGGCGGCCGAGCCGGTCGCGTCGGTGCCCGCGCCTCGCAAGAAGACCGCGGCAGCGGCGGGTACCGCCAAGCAGACGAAGGCCAAGAAGGCCGCTCCGGCGGCCCGCAAGCCGGCCGACAAGAAGAAGGCCACGCGGACGGCGAGCATGGAGCCCGCTCAGCCCTCGCTCGTCTCGCTGGTCCGTGAGCATCTGGCCGGGCAGAGTGAGCCACGCTCCGCGGCCGAGGTCGCCCAGTCGCTGGGGCAGCAGTATCCCGAGCGGGGTATCAAGGCAACCGTCGTGCGGACCACCCTCGAAGGTCTGGTGGCCAAGAACCACGCCCAGCGCACCAAGCAGGGCACGTCCGTCTTCTACACCGCTCCGGACGCTCAGCCGCCGGCCGAGGAGCAGAAGCAGGAGCCATCGGCCTGAGCCGAGGCCGTGCGGAGTCAGCGGGAAGCCGTCCGTCTTGAGCAGGGGGCCGGCTTCCGGCACTCAGGCGTGTACCTGACATGAGTGCGCCGCTCTCCCCGCCGCAGGGACGGAATGAAACATTCCGGTTCGTCGTTCCGACTGAAGAGACACTGTCGATGTTCAGGCGGTCGAGAACCCATGCACGCTGCCCGTCATGCCCGCTCCGCCGTCGCGGCCGCCGCCGCGACGGCGGTCGTCGTGCTCGTGGGCTGCGCCGCCGCCCCGGGTGCGAAGGTCCCGAGCGACACAAAACCCGCGGTGTCCACACCGACACCACCGACACCATCTGCGCCGGCGCCACAGACGCCCGTCGCCGAGCCGTCCACCGCTGAAGCCGCACCCTCCTCCGCCCTCTCCCCCACCCCCGCTCACCGGCCCAGACCCGCCGACCTCGACATACCGTCGATCGGCGTGACGGATCTGCGCATAGTCCCCTACGAGGGGACGACCGACGACCGGGCCGGCACACGGATCCAGGACCGCGGCGTGGCCGCGAGCCCCCACGGAGAGCAGGGCGGCGTGGGGCCGGGTGAAATCGGCAACTACCTGGTGACGGCGCACCGGCTCAGCGCCGGCGGACCGCTGCGCGAGCTGCCCGCCGTCGATGTGGGCGACACGGTCTTGGTGACGGCGGACGGCACGGTGTACGAGTACCGCATCGTCCAGACCCGGACGACGTCCTTCCGCTCCGCCCGCTCCCTCGCCGAACAGCGGGCCGACGTCCCTGGCGCGCCGGGGAAGAAGCCCACCCAGGCGATGATCACCCTCTCCACCTGTGCCACCCCGGAGGACAACGCGGCGGGCAACTACTGGCGCGACGCCCAGGGCAACCCCGAGCACCGCATCGACAAGATCGGCGTCCTGTCCTCGACCCGACCGGCGGCGGCAAGTCCTCAGTAGCCCCTCGGGACGGGCCGGAGTGCTCGGTCACAGCAGGTGACCGAGCACTTCCTGCCGGTCCCGCCCGTCAGAGCTGGAACTCCGCGGGGGACACACCGAGCGCCGCGCAGGCCTCCCTGAGGACCTCCTGCTCCGCCTGGGAGAAGTAGCCGTCGGCGCCGGCGATGACGATGCCGGTCTGGATCACCGCCCGGGCCTCGGCCGGCTTCTTGGCGGCCTTGGCGATCTCCTGCATCGCCTCGGCCTTGCCCTGCGGGAAGTTACGTGTGAGCAGGTCGACATGCTTGTGGAAGCGGTCGCGCAGCTGCTCCGGCGGGAAGTTCTGCAACACGTCGTTGCTGAGGATCATCGACTCCATCTGCTGCCGCTCGGCCGCGTCCACATGGCCGTCCGCCGCCGCGACCAGGGCGCACATCGCCATGCTCGCGTCCCGGTACGCACCGCTCTTCAACTCGGTCTTCAGGGAGCCCAGCTGTGTTTTCAGCAAGCCGACCAGCTGGGCGCGCGAGCCACCGCTCGAACCTCCGTGCGGCGCGCCGTGCGACGCGCCGTGCGCACCACCGCCGAAGCCGGGAGCGCCGTGTCCGCCGGTCGCGCCACGACCGCCCTGAACCTGCTGCTGCAGGTTCTTCGCCTGGTCCTTGAGCCGGTCGAACAGTGCCATTGACGTCCACCTCGATACTCGTCCGAATCTTCTCTCATCCGTGGAACGCCCACCTCCAGGCAATGGTTCCGCCAAGCCCCTCCGAACCCGCGGCCCACGAACCGGCCTTTTCGAGTCGCACCGGGCGGGGAACCCGGCGTTCCGTACGGACCCCCGGCAGGCAGGAGGCCGACGTGACCGACGAACACACCACTCGGCAGGACCCGACCACACAGCAGCCGCGCCCCGACTTCCCCTCCCAGGACCAGCCGCACCCGGGCTGGACCGGGCCGATGGACCCGCCGCCCGACCACGGCGAGGAGTCGTACCGCGGCTCGGGCCGCCTGGAAGGGAGCCGGGCCGTGATCACGGGCGGTGACTCGGGGATCGGCCGGGCCGTGGCACTGGCCTTCGCGCGCGAGGGTGCCGATGTGCTGTTCACCTACCTCCAGGAAGAGCAGGACGAGGCGCGTGAGACCTCCCGCCTCGTGGAGGACGCGGGCCGCAAGGCGGTCGCCGTGTCCTGTGACATCCGCGACGAGGACAACTGCCGCTCGCTGATCGAACGGGCGGTCGCGGAGTTCGGGCGTATCGACGTGCTGGTGAACAACGCGGCCTACCAGATGTCACAGCCGGACGGCATCGAGGCGATCACCACCGAGCAGTTCGACCGCGTGATGCGCACCAACCTGTACGGCATGTTCTGGCTGACGAAGTACGCGCTGCCGCACATCCCGGCGGGCGGCAGCGTCATCAACTCCACGTCGGTGCAGGCGTACAAGCCCAGCCCGCATCTGCTGGACTACGCGATGACGAAGGGCGCGATCGTCACCTTCACCCAGGGTCTGGCCCAGATGCTCGCGGAGCGCGGCATCCGCGTCAACGCGGTCGCGCCGGGACCGGTGTGGACACCGCTGATCCCCGCGACCATGCCCGACACCGCGGAGTTCGGCAAGCAGAGCCCGCTGGGCCGACCGGCCCAACCGGCCGAGCTGGCGCCCGCGTACGTCTATCTCGCCTCGCAGGAGGCGAGCTTCATCACCGCCGAGATCCTCAACGCCACCGGCGGTACTCCGCTCCCCTGAGCGAGCCGTCGACGGCGGCCCCGGCGGCCGTCGACACCCATGTGACGCGCGTCTCCCTAGCGGTGCGGCGCCGTCCTCAGCAGCGGTCATACAGCCCGCACATGACTCATGTACCGATCGTATTGGTGTAACAGCCATCCATGTCTGTCTACTGCTGTCGACCCGTACACGGCCGGTGCCCTTCCGCGTCGGCCCATCAGCAGGAGGCAACTGAGGTGCTGGAGGACTTTCTCGCCGCCAAGCTCGACGGTCTGCGGCGCAGTGGACAGTACCGGGAGTTCGTGGACATCAACCGCCGCGCCGGTGCCTATCCCTTGGCGACACGCCGCGCCCCCGACGGCCGTTCCCAGCAGGTGACCGTGTGGTGCAGCAACGACTATCTCGGCATGTCGCAGCATCCCGCCGTGCTGGAGGCGATGCACCGGGCCGTCGACGAGTACGGAGCGGGCTCGGGAGGCTCGCGCAACATCGGCGGCACGCACGCGCACTACGCCCGGCTGGAGTCCTCACTCGCCGAGTGGCACGGCAAGGAGGCCGCGCTCGTCTTCCCGACCGGTTACGGCTCCAACGACGCGACCCTGCAATGCCTGCTGCGCGTCCTGCCCGACCCGGTGATCGTCTCGGACGAGCTGAACCACGCGTCCATCATCAACGGCATCCGCAGCACCAAGGCCGAGCGCCATGTCTTCCGGCACAACGACGTGGGCCACCTGGAGGAGTTGCTCGCCCGGCAGCCCCTGGACCGGCCGAAGATCGTCGTGTTCGAGTCCGTCTACTCGATGGACGGTGACGTCGCCCCGATCGAGGAGATCGCCAAGGTCGCCCAGCAGTACAACGCGCTCACCTACCTCGACGAGGTGCACGCCATCGGCATGTACGGGCCGCGCGGTGCCGGCATGGCGGCACAGCTCAACGTCGACCACCAGATCGACGTCATCCAGGGGACCATGGCCAAGGCCATCGGGGTGATCGGGGGCTACATCGCCGCCTCGGCGACGCTCGTGGACGCCGTGCGCAGCTTCGCCTCCGGTTTCATCTTCACCACCTCGCTGCCGCCGGCCGTCGTCGCCGCCTGCCATGCGAGCATCGAGCACCTGAAGTCCTCCGAGACCGAGCGTGGCGCGCTGCGACGCAAGACGGCGCACCTGCGCGGCGCGCTCGCCGAGGCCGGCATCGAGGTCATGCCGTGCAGCACCACCCACGTGCTGCCCGTACTGGTCGGTGACGCGGAGCTGTGCAGGCGGTCGGCGGTACGGCTGCTGGACGAGCACGGGGTGTACCTCCAGCCGATCAACTCCCCGACCGTTCCGGTCGGTACCGAACGCTTCCGGGTCAACGTGACCCCGAACCACGACGACGAGGACATCGCTCACCTGGTGCGCTCGCTGAGCGAGGTCTTCCGGTACTTCGGTGTCTCCGGCCGTACGGCGGAACCGGCGGGGCGGGCGGCGTGAGCGGGCCCGCGGACATCGCCGTACGGGGAGCCGTGGCCGGCGACATCGACGAACTGATCCGGCTGCGCGCCCATCTGCTGGAGGACGGCGCGGCCGCCGGGCTGCCGTACGCGGCCACCGACGCGGCGCAGAGCGCGGCCTGGCGGGCGGCGTACCGCTCCTGGCTGGCGGAGCGGCTGGGGAACGGCCGTGAGGACACCGGTGTGCGCGTCGCGGTGGTGCCCGGGGCCGGGCGGTTGAGGGCCTGTGCCACAGCCGTCGTCGACCGGCGCGCGCCCTCCCCCGCCTGCCCCAGCGGCCTTGCGGGGTGGATCCAGTCGGTGGTCACCGATCCGCGCGACCGGGGGCAGGGGCTGGCCACCGCGGTCCTGGAGCACCTCCTCGCCTGGCTGCGCGACCGCGGTGCCGACGAGGTGGTGCTGCAGACCACCCCGGCCGGCGCCTCCCTCTACCTTCGCTCCGGTTTCCGGCCCAGCGGGGAGGAGTTGCTGTTCACGTCACTGCGCGCCGCCGAGGAGGCCACGCCCGTATGAGCACGGTGAAGGTACTGATCGCGGGGATGGGGTACGCCGGATCCCGTTTCCTCAAGGCCCTGCGCGGCCTGGACGGGCCGCAGGGGGTCGGGGCAGATCTGGAGATCGCGTATCACGCCCGTCACCGCACCCGTGAGGACATCCCCTACTTCCCCTCGCTGAAGCAGGCCCTGACCGACTTCGCGCCCGATCTGGTCATCGTGGCCGTGACCGACTCGGCACACGCCGAGATCCTCACCGGGCTCGCCGGTTACCGGGGGTTCGTCCTCGCCGAGAAGCCGCTGACATCCCGTCATGACGACCTCGGCGCCGTGACGGACGCCCTGCGGGACGTCTCCGGCTTCGCCATGGACCTGGTGGAGCGGTACTCCGACGCGACGGCGGCGCTGCGCGACCACGTCCGGCGCCACCGTCTGTCCCTGGTGCGCGCCCACGCCACCTGGGGCAAGGACCGCGTCAACGACCACCGGCCCACCGTGGGGGTGACCAGCGAGGTCATCCACTCGCTCGACCTGCTGCGCTGGACAGCGCCCGACGATCATCCCGTCGAGCTCACCGGGGCCCTCGCGGTCACCTCCGACTTCTCCGTCTCGGGGGACGCCGTGCTCGACAGTGTCGCCCTGACCGCCACGCTGGGCGAGGCACCGGTGACCGTCTACAGCAGCTTCGTCAACATCACCCGGCAGCGCACGGTCGACTGCACCTTCCGCGCCCCGGACGGCGAACTCGTGTACGCGTCGGCCGAGTACGACACCCCGGTGTGGGACGCCGACCGTCTGCGCGTCTGGCGCCGCACACGGGACGGCGAGGAGACCTTGTGCGAGGTCGACACCCGCGGTGAGCAGGCCCCCGACGGACTGCGGGGCGTCGTCAAACTGCGCCGGCTCGTCGCGGACGCGCTGCGGTTCGTGCTGCGCGGCGAGCGGCCCTCCGTGGCCTTCGCGGGCCTGGGCGAGTCGATCGCACTGCAGCGCCTGCTGAACCGCGTCGAGGAGACGGCACGGACCACCGGGCCCGCCCGCTACTTCCCCGCGGGCCGGACCATCGTCACCGAAGTGGACTGGGAGCGGCTGGGATGAGCACGGACACCACCGGCACGGACACCACAGACATGGACACCACACGCACGGACGCCTCCGGTACGGACACGGGCACCGGCAAGGGCGCGGGGCGCGGCAGCCGGTTCGTCCCCCTGCTCGCCGTCGGGGCCTTCGCCCTGGGCCTGGACGCCTATGTCATGGCCGGTCTGCTGCCGGATGTCGCGAGCGGCCTGCGCGTCTCGGAGGCGTCGGCCGGGCAGATGGTCACCGTCTTCACGTTGTGCTACGCGCTGGCGGCCCCCGTCTTCGCCACCGCGCTCGCGGGACGTCCCGCCAAGGTCGTGCTCGCCTGCGCGCTGGCCGTCTTCTCCGTGGGCAACGCGTTGAGCGCCCTCGCGCCGTCGCTGCCGGTGCTGTTGGTGGCCCGGGCCCTGGCCGGGATCGGGGCCGGGCTGTACTCCCCGACGGCGGCGGCGACCGCCGCGGGCCTGGCGGGCGAGGAGCGCCGTGGCAGGAGCCTCGCGCTGGTCATGGGCGGGATGAGCATCGGCACCGTGGTCGGCGTTCCGCTGGGTGTGATGCTGGCCGAGCACATGGGCTGGCGCGGCACGCTGTGGCTCATCACCGCGCTGGGCCTGCTGGCCCTCGCGGGCATCGCCCTGCTGCCGACCACGACGGCCGGCCCGCCGCCGGCCCTGCGCGACCGCGTCCGCATCCTGGCGGACGGCCGGGTCGCGGGCATCGCGGTGGTCTCCCTCCTCGGCGGCATCGCGAGCCTGGGCCTGTACACCTACCTTGCGCCGTTCCTCAAGGACGCCGCCGGCTCCGGTGACACCGTGGGCCCGATGTGGGCCTGGGGCGCGGGCGGGGTGGCCGGGAGCCTGCTGATCGGGCGGATCGTGGACCGGACCCGTCGTCCCTTCGCGGTGGTCACGGGTGTCCTCACCCTGCTGGCGGTGGCTCACCTCGCCCTGCCGTCGGCCGCCGGTACGAGCTGGGTCCTGTTCGTCCCCCTGGTCGTCTGGGGCGCCGCCGGCTGGGCCCTCCAGGTGCCCCAGCAGCACCAGCTCATCGCCGCGCAGCCGCAACAGGCCCCGGTCGCCGTCGCGTTGAACAGTTCCGCCGTCTACCTGGGCAGCGCCATCGGCTCGGCCCTGGGCGGCACCGTCATCGCGGCGGGAACGGCGCCGGCGGCCCTGCCGTACTGCACGGCCGGTCTCGCTCTCCTGGGCCTCCTGCTGCACCTCACCGCCGTGCGCCGCGCCACCCGTCGCGGTACGGCGGACCGGGCGGCGGACGGGCCGGACGAGCGGTGACCGTGGATGGCCGGTCCGGTGGATGAGTTTCGCCACAGTGCCGCGGACGAGGGCCTGGCAGGCCGCCCGTCCGCGGCACGGCCGGCCGGACAGGGCCTAACCTGTCGACCATGGACATCGGCATACAGCACCTGCGATGCTTCCTGACCCTCGCCGAGGAGCAGCACTTCACCTGGGCCGCCGACAGACTCGGCCTGTCCCAGCCGACGTTGAGCCGTCACATCCAGCGTCTCGAAGAGGTGTTGGGAAGAGCGCTGGTCGACCGCAGCACCCGGCATCCCCGGCTCACCGTCGAGGGACGGCGTCTGAAGGCGGAGCTGGAGGCGCTGCTGCCCCGTCTGGAGGCCGCGCTGTTCCCGCCTCCGCCGGAGGCTCCCTTCCGTCTCGGATACGCCTGGGGTTTTCCCACCGCGGTGGGCCGTCGTGCCATCGAGCTGATGGAGGAGCGCCATCAGCTCCTCGTCCAGCCGGTACGCGTCGACGACTGCACGGCGGGGCTGCGGGACGGCTCCGCCGACGCGGCCCTGCTGTGGGGTCCCGTCCGCGACCCCCGCCTGGTGGCCGTGGAGATCGTCCAGGAACGTCGTGTCGCCGCCGTCTCGCGCCGTTCCACGCTCGCCGTCCAGTCCGCCGTCTCCTGGCGTGAGGTGGGACGCCGGTGCCTGGTGGTCAACACCGTCAGCGGCACACTCACGCCCGACGACTGGCCCAGCGCGTACCGGCCGGAGGTCGGCGCCGAGGCCACCAACATCGACGAGTACCTGCACGCGGTCGCGATCCGCCGTGGTGTGGGCGTCCTTCCCGCCTCGGTCGCCGCTCAGTACCCCGACCCGGACATCCTCTACCTGCCCCTGACCGGGTCCCCGCCCGCCACCCTGCACTTCGTCCACCCCCGCACCAACCCCCACCCGCACACGGAAACCCTGGAGTCGGTCCTGCGTACCTGCGTCGGGAGCGAACTCGTGCCCCGGTGACCTGGGCTCGGGCGGCGGCCGGAACACGCGGCGAGCCTGGCGACCGTCCACGCGGTTCCGGGTTTCAGCAGCCGGTCCGCCGCCCGGTCGACCTGGCCCGGTGCGCGGCGACGACCATGACGACGGCGCCGAACATCCCGCCGTAGCTGAGCGTGGTGGCCGCCAGGGCCAGCCAGACCTGGCCGCACCGGTCGGCATCCGTTTCTCTCCGGTC
Source organism: Streptomyces sp. A012304 (assembly GCF_026008495.1). Lineage (GTDB taxonomy): Bacteria > Actinomycetota > Actinomycetes > Streptomycetales > Streptomycetaceae > Streptomyces. The sequence continues at coordinate 67,403 of NZ_BQUN01000182.1, read as the reverse complement.
GGGTTCCGCCTACAACCCTCCGATCAGTCCCAGGCGTTGAAGAGCAACCCACCCAGCGTGGTGATGCCGTAGAGACGGACGTGGCGCCACTCGTCGCGCGTGAGCGCCGAGGTGTCGACGCCGGAGAGGGGCATGGTGAGCTGCTCGCTCCCGAGTACCGTGAACCCGGCGTGCGTGAAGACGTCGGACCACGGGGGTGGTGCGAGGAACTGCTCGGTGTACCAGTCGCGGCGTTCCCTGGCGAACGCGATCCAGGGGTGGTGGGCGTGGGCCAGGACGATGTGTCCGGCCGTACCGACGACGACCGTCGCGGAATGGAAGGTACAGGGGTATTCCCGCTCCTCCCACTCGCTCACCCTGCCTCCGGCGGCGCGGGCGGCCGCGTGCAGCGCGGCACGCAGCCTTCGGGGATCGGTCTCGGGAAGCGGGCCGTCCTGCGGGCGGAAGAAACCTGTCGCTCCGCGGGGCAGCGCGAATCCCGCGTTCTCGTCATCGGCCATGCGCTCATCCTGCCGAGCGGCTCGGGTGATTGCACGCCCGGAAGTCGGCGTTCTCGGAGAAAGCCCGGAGCGGCAGGCATAGATCGTCCGGGGCCCACGCGTCCTTGTGAGCGTTAGGGAAACGGGAGGGCCCATGGACCCACAGGACCACGAGAGATTCCGGGACTTCGTCGACACCCGGTGGAGCACCCTGCTGCGCCTGGCGAACCTTCTCACCGGCGGCGACCGGCACGACGCCGAGGATCTCGTACAGATCGCGCTGATGAAGGCACTGGGCCGCTGGCGGCACATCGACGACCCGGAGGGTTATGTCCGCAAGGTGATGTACCGGCATCAGATCAGCCGCTGGCGACTGCGCCGCCCGCACCGCGAGCCGACGTTCGCCGTGCCGCCGGAGGACCCCGGCGTGGCCGACGGCACGTCCGCCGCCGATCTGCGGATCACCGTGGCACGGGCGCTCGCCCGGCTGACCCCGCGGCAGCGCACGATGCTGGTGCTGCGCTATTTCGAAGACCTGTCGGAGACAGAGGTGGCGAGCGCCCTGGGCTGCTCGGTGGGCACGGTGCGCAGCACCACCCATCGGTCGCTGGCCCGGCTGCGCGACCTCGCGCCGGAGCTGGGCGCCCCGGTGCGGACCGCGGCCGCCGCCCCGAGCAGCATCCTGCCGAAGGGAACCCACTCATGAACGCCGACCAGCTGGACCGCGCGATCCGGGACGCCCTGCACGCGTGGACCCCCGACGACCCCAGCGCTCCCGCGGGCATCGCCGACCGCCTGGTGCGCCGCCGCCGACGGCGGATCCTCGTGCGTGCCACCGGCGCGGCCCTCGGCCTCACCGGTGTGGTCTTCGGCGCGGCCCTCGCCACGGGCACGGGTGGCGGCGACGACGGGACGCGGCCGCCGGCTTCGCGCGAGACCCAGCAGAGCAAGCTGCTGTGGCAGACCTCCTTGCCCGCCGTGTCCTGGGACGCCTGCACCACCGGTGCCGACGCCGTCTACTGCCGGGGGCCGCGGTACGACGGCATCAGCGTGGACGCCCGCAGCGGAAAGATCGTGTGGCAGCGCGAGGCCGAGGAGGCCGACAACGACGGCTCTCCGGCCGGATCACTGCCCGGTGTCCGCGACGGGGTGCTGTACACCTACGCCGATCACGACCCGGGGGCGTCCAGCGCCGGCACCGATCTCGTCGCGATCGACATCGACAGCCGGCGGGTGCTGTGGAAGCACGAGCTGGCGGGCGACAACCGCGACCGGGCCTCCGCCGTGCCGTTCGACGGCGGGATCCTCGCCAACTCCCCGACGTTCAAGAGCGTGGCCGCGCTGGACGACAAGACGGGCCGGACGCTGTGGACGTACTCGTGGAAGCAGGCCGACTGCGACCGGGTGGCGGTCGGCGGCGTCCCGTACCTGATCTGCTCCCCGGACAGCGAGAAAGCCACGCAGCGCAGCACCGTCGTCCGGCTGGACCCGGCGACCGGCGTGGCGCGGACGGTCGCGACCGTCGACGGCCCGACGGCCTACCTGGGCACGGACGGGGACGCCGTACTGCTGGGCGCCCCGGCCGGCGGACAGCGGTACTTCAACGACCCCGGGCCCGCCACCCTGACCCGTGTCGACCTCGGCTCGGGCAAGGTGTCGCAACACCGCGTCGACGGCATGCCGATGGGTGTGGTCGCGGACGGCATCATCGTGATGTCCGGCGGCGACGGCCGCGCCACCGCGTACTCGGCCACCGACGGCAAGCGGCTGTGGACGCGTGACCTGGGGCTGCGACTGCGTACGGACCCGCGCCACGCCACGATGCGGGAACTGGCCTCCGACGCCGCGGTGGATCTCGACAGCCGGGTGGCGTACTACCTCGATCCGTCCGGGAACCTCGTGGGCCTCGACCTGGACAGCGGTGCGGTGCGCTGGCGCGGCCAGGTGCCGATGCCGCAGACCCCGGTGGAGGCGGGGGTCGCCCCGGAACTGATGGTGTACGACCACGGCCTCATCGGCCAGGTCGGCAGCGAGCTCTTCCGGATCGAGCCCGTGCTGCCCTAGACGGGTTCCTTCACCGGCCGAGCAGGTGCCAGCGCCGCTGGAAGTCCTCGGTCTGCTCGGTGATCTGAGCGGGGGTCACCGCCCTGTTGTACTGGGCGGTGATCCCGCGGTCCGCGCAGTCCTGCGCGACGGCGTCGGGCGACGGCGCCTCGGTGTGCGCGCGGTGGTCGGCCCAGACGGCGTAGACGCGGAACTGGAGCGAGTAGCGGCGCAGCGTCGACGGGCTGACGGGATTCCCGCCCCGGCCGAGGACGCCGTTCTGCGCGAGGAAGGCGGACAGTTCCTCGGGGGAGGGTTCGTCGCCGTGCCGGGTCCGGTACTCCGTCCACGCGAGGTAGTAGCGGTCGGCGACGGTGAGGCCGTCGTCCTCGGCGGGGAGGGGAGCCGGCGGCCGCTCGTCGACCTTGGCGTCGATCCTCGGGCCGCGCGGCTCCCTGGCGGCCTGGGTGCCGGAGTGCGCGGTCTGCTCGGTGGTACGGGCAGCCGCGTCGGAGCCGTCGTCGCCGTGCTCACGGCCCTGGAAGGCGACGACGTAGTAGTGCAGTTCGGCCGCGGTGATCGGCCGGCCGCCGGCGCCGGTGATGCCGTCGCGCCGGTGGACGTACTCGGCGAGGGCGGCAGCGTCCGGATAGGCGCCGTGCTCGGCGGCGTACGCGCGCCAGGCGGCGTAGAAGTAGTCGCCCCACATCAGTCCGTCGTCCGCGGCCTGGGCGTCTTCGGAGGCTGCCTCGATCTCGGTCTCGATCTCGATCTCGGTCTCGCCCGCCGGCTCGGGGGCCTCCAGCCGCTCGTGTGCCTCCAGCGGTGGCTGCGGGGCAGGCTCCACCCTCGGCTCGACGGCGGCCTCGATCGCGGGGCTCTGCCGCTGCGGCGGCACCGGGGTCCGCCCCACCGTGAGCCGGGCCGACGGTTCGCCGATACCCGCCGCCGCCAGGCCCGCCGGGGCGGTTTCGGCGAGGGGGACGCCGTAGCGGGCCAGGCGCAGGGGCATCAGGGATTCGACGGGGGCCTTGCGGCGCCAGCCCCGGCCGAAGCGGGAGCGCAGCCGGGCCTGGTAGACGAGACGTTCCTGCTCCAGCTTGATGACCTGTTCGTAGGAGCGCAGCTCCCACAGCTTCATGCGGCGCCAGAGCAGGAACGTGGGGACGGGGGAGAGGAGCCAGCGGGTGAGGCGGACTCCCTCCATGTGCTTGTCGGCCGTGATGTCGGCGATGCGGCCGATGGCGTGCCGGGCCGCCTCGACAGTGACCACGAACAGGATCGGGATCACCGCGTGCATGCCGACGCCCAGCGGGTCGGGCCAGGCGGCCGCGCCGTTGAAGGCGATCGTGGCGGCGGTCAGCAGCCACGCCGTCTGCCGCAGGAGCGGGAAGGGGATGCGGATCCAGGTCAGCAGCAGGTCGAGGGCGAGCAGGACGCAGATGCCCGCGTCGATGCCGATCGGGAAGACGTAGGAGAAGTCCCCGAAGCCCTTCTTGACGGCCAGCTCGCGGACGGCCGCGTAGGAACCGGCGAAGCCGATGCCGGCGATGATCACGGCGCCGGTCACGATCACGGAGATCAGTACGCGGTGAGTCCGTGTCCACGTCGGCGTCGTTGTCCGTGCCGTCACCTGCTGCCGCCCCCTCCGTCACCGCCATCACACTGAGCGCCATTCACACTCTCATGGCGGTATGACATCGGGACGGTCCGGGTCGGTTGCGCCACAGGACCTCCATGGCGGCTTTTCCGTCCACGGCGGTCGACCAGAAGGGGGCAAAAGACCAGAAGGCCAGAAAGGGGGACAAAAAAACAAGGCAAGGAGAACACCTCTCCTTGCCACTCTCAACTTATAGCGCACCGGGGGGCTTGCGGCAAGGCCCCGTTGGTGCCGCAGAATCTCCGGCCTAGGCCAGGATCTGCGGAAACGGGAGTCATCACGTGCGTGTGTTGTTGTCGACGTATGGGTCGCGCGGGGACGTCGAGCCGCTGGTGGCACTCGCGGTGCGGTTACGGGAAGTCGGTGCGGAGGTGCGGGTGTGCGCGCCGTCGGACGAGGACTTCGCGCGGCGGCTGGCCGGTGTCGGCGTGCCGATGGTGCCGGTCGGTCCGTCGGCGCGCGCGCTGACCACCGCGGTTCCGCCGCCGACGGCGGCGACGCTGCCCCAGCGCGCGGCCGCGGTGATCGCCGCCCAGGTCGAGGCGCTCGCCGTGGCGGCGGAGGGATGCGACGTGCTGGTGGCGACGGGCATGATCCCGGCCGCGGCCGGCGCGCTGTCGGTGGCCGAGAAGCTGGGCGTCCGCTCGGTGTCGGTGACGTTCCAGCAGCTCACCCTGCCGTCGCCGTACCGGCGGCCGCTGGCGTATCCGGGCCGGCCGTTGCCGCCGGAGGTGACCGACAACCGGGTGCTGTGGGAGCTGGACGCGCAGAGCGTCGACGCGTTGTTCGCTGAGGCGCTGAACACGAACCGGGCGTCGATCGGCCTGCCGCCGGTGGACAACGTCCGCGACTACGTCATCGGCGACCGGCCGTGGCTGGCGACGGACCCGGTCCTGGACCCGTGGGAGGAGACGTCGGGCCTCGATGTCGTCCAGACCGGCGCATGGGTCCTGCCGGACGAACGGCCGCTGTCGGCCGAGCTGGTGGAGTTCCTGGACGCCGGCGCGTCGCCGGTGTTCGTGGGCTTCGGCAGCATGCCCATGCGCGACGCGGCGGACGTCGCCGAGGTGGCCGTCGAGGCGGTCCGCGCGCAGGGCCGTCGCGCGGTTCTGGCCCGCGGTTGGGCCGATCTGGCCCTGGCCGACGACCGGGACGACTGCTTCGTCGTCGGCGAGGTCAACCAGCAGGCGCTGTTCCGCCGGGTCGCCGCCGTCGTGCACCACGGCGGCGCGGGCACCACGACGACGGCCACCCGCTCCGGCGCGCCTCAGGTGGTGGTGCCCCAGGCGGCGGACCAGCCGTACTGGGCCGGCCGGGTGGCGGGCCTGGGCATCGGCGTGGCCCACGACGGTCCGACGCCGACTGTCGCGTCCCTGTCGGCCGCGCTCGGGACGGCCCTGGCCCCCGGCACCCGGGCGCGAGCGGCCGCCGTGGCCGGCGAGGTCGGCACCGACGGCGCGGCGGTGGCCGCGAAGCTGCTGCTCGACTCGGCCGGCTGAGAAGGGCCGCCCCTGCCCGCGTGAACCCCACGGAACCGGCGAGCGAGGTTCGTCCCGCCGGTCCTGAACGCCTTGCCGCACACCACGGTCGCGAGCGACCCGATATCGGAGCTGATGACGTGAACCCCCTGACCACCAGCGTGTTCGACCTTCCCGACCGCCTCTCCCCCAAGGCCGACCCGGCGCTGATCGCCGACGACGAGCTGCACTTCGCGGCCGTCGCGGAGTGCCTGGAGCAGTCGATCGCCGAGCTGTCCGACCGTCTCGAGGCCGAGCGCAGGGCGCCCGGCGGCAAGGGCAGGCAGGCGATGGACAGGGACGCGGAGATCCACCGGCTGAGCACCCGCCTGCGCGCGCTGCGCCGCTTCGGCCTGGACCTGTGCCTCGGGCGCATGGTCGGCGCGGACGGCTCCGAGCCCGTGTACGTCGGACGGCTCGGCCTCACCGACAGCGCGGGGCGTCGGCTGCTGGTCGACTGGCGCTCCCCCGCGGCCGAGCCGTTCTTCGGCGCCACCCACGCCAACCCGATGGGCCTGGCGAGCCGGCGCCGGTACCGCTGGACGCGGGGCCGGATCGGTGACTACTGGGACGAGGTGTTCACCGCGGACGGCCTCGAACGGCACGCCGCTCTCGACGACCAGTCCGCGTTCATCGCCAGCCTGGGCACCAACCGCTCGCCGCGGATGCGGGACGTGCTCGGCACCATCCAGGCCGACCAGGATGCCGTGATCCGCGCGGGTTCCCGTGGCGCGCTCGTCGTCGACGGCGGTCCGGGGACCGGCAAGACGGTCGTCGCCCTGCACCGCTCCGCCTACCTCCTCCACTCCGACCCTCGTCTCGGTCACCGTCGGGGCGGTGTGCTGTTCGTCGGTCCGCACCGGCCGTATCTGGCCTATGTCTCCGATGTCCTGCCCAGCCTCGGGGAGGAGGGCGTGCAGACCTGCGTGCTGCGGGACCTCGTCGCCGAGGGAGCCACTGCCGGGGCCGAGACCGATCCGGAAGTGGCCCGCCTGAAGTCGTCCGCGGACATGGTGAGGGCGATCGAGGCGGCCGTCAGGTTCTACGAGGAGCCGCCCGCCGAGGGGATGACGGTCACGACCCGGTGGTCCGACGTCCGGCTGAGCGCCGAGGACTGGGCCGTGGCGTTCGCCTCGGCGGAACCCGGTACTCCGCACAATGAGGCGCGCGAGCAGGTCTGGGAGGAGCTGCTCACGATCCTGGTGGACAAGCACGACGGCGACGCGTCGGACGAGCTGCTGCGCACAGCGCTGCGGCAGGACCGGGAGCTGCTCACGGCCTTCCATCGCGCCTGGCCGCTGCTGGAGGCCGCCGACCTCGTCGGCGACCTGTGGTCGGTCCCCGCCTACCTGCGGCTGTGCGCTCCCTGGCTCAGCCGCGAGGAGGTGCGCTCACTGCAACGGGCGGAGCCGCAGGCCTGGACGGTGTCGGACCTGCCGCTGCTGGACGCGGCGCGGCAGCGGCTCGGCGATCCGGAGGCCTCACGGCGCAAGCGCCGGCACGACGTCGCCGTCGCCACCGAACGGGAGCGGATGGGCCAGGTCATCGACGACCTGCTCGAGGCCCACACCTATGACGACGGCGAAGGCGTGCTGGTCATGCTGCACGGGCAGGACATGCGCAATTCCCTGGTCGACGAGACCGTCCTGCCCGCCGCCGACCCGGACCGGCTCGCCGGCCCGTTCGCGCACATCGTCGTGGACGAGGCGCAGGAACTGACCGACGCGGAGTGGCAGATGCTGCTGCTGCGCTGCCCGTCCCGCAGCTTCACCATCGTGGGGGACCGCGCCCAGGCCAGGAACGGGTTCACCGAGTCGTGGCGGGAACGGCTGGAGCGGGTCGGGTTCGACCGGATCAGCCTGGCGTCCCTGAGCATCAACTACCGGACGCCGGAAGAGATCATGGCGGAGGCCGAGCCGGTCATCCGGGCCGTGCTCCCGGACGCCAACGTGCCGACGTCCATCCGCGGCAGCGGCGTTCCCGTCGTCCATGGATCGGCGTCGGAGCTGGAATCGGTCCTCGACACCTGGCTCGCCGCGCATGCCGAGGGCATCGCCTGTGTCATCGGCGCCCCCGCGTTCCGGCCGGCGACGTCCCGTGTCCGGTCGCTGACCCCGCAGTTGTCGAAGGGGCTCGAGTTCGACCTGGTCGTCCTCGTCGACCCGCAGGAGTTCGGCGACGGCGTCGAAGGAGCGGTCGACCGCTATGTGGCGATGACGCGAGCGACCCGGCAACTGGTCGTCCTCACGAGTTCCTGACGGCGCCGGGAGGGATGTCCGCCGGCAGGAGCCGCGACATCACCTCGGGTGGCAGGGACGGGTTGGCGGCGGCGGCTTCGACGACCTCCCCGTCGTCGTCGGCGAGGAGTTCCACGAGGGTCGACGGTGGCAGCGCCGGGTGGCCGGCGGCCAGGGGGCGCGCCCGTGTGTCCGCCAGGCACGCGAGCAGCGCCGGGGCCGTCGCGTTCGGGTGTCGGGCGATCTGGCGCAGGGCCTTGGGCACGGGCGGCTGGTGCCGGGCCAGATCGCGCAGCAGCGCGTGCGGCGCGTCCGGGTTGGCGGCGACCTTCGCGAGGACCCGTCCGCCGTGCCGGTCGGTCATGGCCCGCAGCTGCGCTTCGGAGAGGCCGGGGTGCGGTGCCAGGGAGGCGAGCAC
>NZ_BQUN01000182.1:454-58930 GCF_026008495.1 Streptomyces sp. A012304 | reverse complement strand
CGAGCATGCGCAGGGTCGCGTCCCGCGAGCCGGCCAGCTCCCGGGTCTCGGCGGGGGACGCGTGGGCGATCCGGGGCAGCGCCGTCGGGCCGATCCTGGTGACGCCGGCCAGGTCGGCGAGCACGTCGAGCGGCACCCGCGGATGGTGCGCGAGCCTGCGCCGCACGTCGTGGCCGAGGTCGGTGGCGAGCGTGCGGATCAGGGGTTCGGCGATCGCGGGGTTCTCCGCGAGTTCGGCACGGACGCCGGGGACGGGATCACCGGCGAGCCGCTCGTAGACGTCCGGCGGCAGGTCCGTGCGGGCGGCGAGTTCGCAGCGCAGCAGCCACGAGGGGTGGTCGGCGAAGCCGACGACGGCCTCGGCGGGGGTGGCCGGGTTCTGTATCGCCCGGTAGTACATCGTGTGGACGGTGGACTCGTGGGAGCCGTCGCACGCGGCCCCCGGTGGCAGACGGCAGTCGGGCCGCGGGCAGTCGGGCTCGTGCACGAACGGCGTCCGCTCACGGTCGCAGACCAGGCACCGCCGTGCCGGCGTCAGCCCCTCCCCCGTGATCAGCGTCTCCAGCACGGCCGGCGGCGTCGCCTCGTTGCAGGCCACCGCGCACCGGACCTCGGCGTGCGGGTGCCTCGCCAGCCGGGCGGCCACCTCCGACTCCGTCGTCCACAGGGCCAGCTCCGCGACGACCCGTACGTCGGCGTCCGCGGCGAGTGTCTCCACCACGTCCGGCGGCAGGCCGGGGCAGGCCGCCAGCTTCTCCCGGTGCTCGACGAGCGGATCCCGTGCGAAGAGGCGTGCCCACTCGGGGTTCTCGGCCCCGGTGTAGAGGAGGGTGAGCGCTGCGTCCGGTCGGGTCAGGGGGTCGACGTCGGAGACGGTCAGCTTGCCCTCGTGGACCAGCGACACCACGGTGTCCGCGACGCGCGCGGCCAGGGTGAGGGCCTGTGACCGGCTGAGGTCCGCGCGATCGGCGAGGACTTCGGCGGTCTCGTCGTCGGCGACCCCGATCAGCCGGTCGACCAGTTCACTGGGCAGGGCTGGGTTGGCGGCGAGTCCGCGCAGCACGTCGTTCACGGGAGCATCCTGCCTGGACGCTTGGGTGACGGCGCGTCATTTTCCGGTCTCAGCCCGGTGCGCACGGCTCCGCGCCGCGTACCGCCCGACGGTCAGATCGAGCAGGACCGCGCCTGTCCCCTGCGCGCCCGTCGGTGGGCCGGGCCGTCGACTGATCGATCCCGGCCTGCGGGAACGGCAGGTGCGGCTTCGTCACTCCACCACCGTCTCGCGCGTTTCCTGACGCAGAGCGGTCAAATCGCCCTCTATGGTGACTCTGAGCGATCAATTTTCTTCGCGGACGCACCGCGAGAGGAGCCGCGCAGTCATGTCCATGCTGCTGATCAAGGGTTCGTACGAGATCGTGGGGACCCAGCCGGACGGGGACACCATCCACTTCCGGCCCGACGACCCGGACGAGTGGGACCTCATCGACAGCCCCCGCAAGGTCAAGCGCAATGCGGCCGGCCGGGGCAAGCTGCGCCTGGAGGCCATCGACACCCTCGAGACCCACTACTCCCGCACCGGCCCCACCGTCCATCAGCCGCTCACCCACGCCCACGCGGCCCGTGACGCGCTGTTGTCCTGGGTGGGCTTCACCAGCGTCACGCGCGAGCCGGACGAGACGGTGACGGCCTCGACCCCGGCGAGCGCGCCCGGCTTCATCCTGACGCGGGGCGTCGACCCGGGCCGCCGCTGCATCGCCTTCGCCGGGCGCGGCACTCCCCCGGCCGCCAGCGGGACGAGCGTGTTCATGGACACGGCGATGCTGGAGAACACCGTCAACCACCACCTGCTCGCGGAAGGGCTGGCGTATCCGCTCTACTACCAGACCCTCTTCCACGACCTGCGCAACGCGCTGACGGCCACGGCCCAGAAGGCGCGAACCGCCACGCCGCCCAAGGGACTGTGGGCCGAGGACGCGACCCTCAAGGGAGCGACCGTCACCGGCGTGTCCTCGCTCACCGAGGACGTGGTCGTCTTCCCGAAGCTCTTCCGTCGCCTCATCGACTACCTCAACCTGGGTGACACCGACCTCTCCGGCTTCCCCGCCTTCCTGGACCAGCAGGCCGACCGCTTCCTCGTCCTGCCCACCGGCCAGTTCACCACCGGTCTCGACGCGGTGGTCAAGGTCGACGGCACGACCGTGAAGATGATCCACGCACCCGAGGAGCTCGTCTTCGAGGAGGACTGAGCGGAACGCGGACTCCTGCGGGGGTCAGGGCAGCCAGGCGGACATGTCACCCTCTGTGTTCGAATTGACACAAGCGGCTACATGGCACGTACTGGACATAGGGGACTCTTGCTCAGAAATCCCCCTCCCCCTTCCCCTCATGGAGCCGCGATGACGGTGCAACAGCAGCACGCGATGGAGCAGACCGTTCTGGTGTACGAGGACGACCCCGGATCCCCTCCGGGGGTCGTCCCGGTACGGCATCCCGTACCGCAGCTCGAGACACAGCCCTTCCCCACGGCCATCGCGGAGCCCGCGCCGCAGCCGGACAGCGCCGGGCCGGGCACGCCGGCGTTCCGCTACTGGGTGGCGGCCGACGCGCTCAGCAGCGGCAGCCGGATGTGGGGGCCGCTGGTGCCGTCGGGAACCCAATGGGTCCCGTCGGTCGGACGGGTGCTCACCGCGCACCTCGACGAGGGCATCGACCTCAACGCCTTCTACACCCGCAGAGGCCTGGAGTTCTTCCACCAGACCGTGGCGGGCGTGGAGGTCTTCTCGGCGCAGAGCCCCGAGATCGTCCGGCACGAGCTGGGCCACGCGGTCCTCGACGCCCTGCGGCCCCAGCTGTTCAACGCCGCCATGCACGAGGCCGACGCGCTGCACGAGGCGTTCGGCGACATCAGCGCCCTGCTGACCGCGCTCCAGATGGAGTCGCTGCGGGTCACCGTGCTGACCGAGACGCAGGGCAACCTGGAGCTGTCCTCACGGGTGTCGAGGATGGCCGAGCAGATGGGCTGGGCGATCCGCCAGCTCAACCGGGACGCGGTCGATCCGGACTGCCTGCGCAACATGTCGAACAGGTTCTTCTACCAGGACCCGGTGCAGCTGCCACCGCTCGGGCCGGCGAACATGCTGACCAGCGGGCCGCACTCGTTCTCCCGCGTGTTCAGCGGCGCGTTCCTGAGGATCGTGGCCGGCATCTTCCGGCAGCAGCCCGCGCAGGACCAGGCCGCTCTGGCGAGGGCGGCGGAGATCGCGGGCCAGCTGCTCGTGGACGCCGTCGTGGCCGCGCCCGTGGTGTCCGCCTACTACGCGCAGGTCGCGGGGCACATGATCGCCGCGGACCAGCGCCGGTTCGGCGGCGCCCACGGCCAGTCCCTGCGCGCGGCGTTCATCCGGCACGGCATCCTCTCCCTGGATGCCGCCACGTCCATCACCGCGGCCGAGGTGGCGCGCCGAAGCGCCGGGTTCACCGAGGCGACCCCGGGCGGCAGCGACGACGAGGGCCTGACGACCGTCACGGTGCAGGGGATGACGTACGGCATCAAGGGGCCGCTCACCCTCAGGGCCCCCGGTGAGGTGCGGCGGTTCGGCGTCGCCGGCGCCGACCCCGCCGGCGGCTCGCTGCGGCCCGCGGACCCCGAGCAGGTCGCCACCTCGTTCCTGGCGGACCTCATGCGCCGCGGCCGGGTCGACGTACCCCCGGAGCACCGCTCCGACACGGCGATCGTCGACGACAACCCCGCCCGGCTGAAGACGCACGAGATCACCCGCAGTGAGACCACGGACGGCCTCACTCTGGTGCGCCGCTGCTTCGACTAGAAGAAGTCAGCGGGAATAGCGCAGACGGCGGACGGTCAGCCGTCCGTCGTCCTCGCGCTTGACGACATGCGTCGTGCCGGGTGTCGGCTCCTCGCCCTCGAACACCGCCTCGCCCCGTGCCAGCAGGTCGCTGACGTACTTCTCGGCCGCCCGGCGCTCGGCGTCGTCGCCCTGCTCGCCCTCACCCGGGGCCGGACGCCTGTCCTCGTTCGTTCCCATACAGTGCACTTTATGCCGTTATGGGGGTGCAGAGGGCTCCACCCTCACGGTGTCGGCTGCGCCTGCCGCCCGGCGACAGCGGCCACCGCCGCGTGCTCGCCGCGCTCGCCCGCCTCCACAGCCGCACCGCGACCGCTGCTGACGGACGGCGGTCAGAGCGGGGCGCCGCCGAACCCGATCTCGTTTCCGTCCGGGTCGCGGTAGACGGCCTTGCGCACGCCGTTCGGGTAGGTCTCCCGCTGGGTGGGCTCCAGCCCGCGACCGGCGATCTCGGCGACACGGCTGTCGAAGTCGTCGACGAAGACGGTGTGCAGGGCTTGGCCGGCGCGTCCCGGCCGGTGCTCGATGAACACCGACCGGTGCTCCGCGAGTTCCCATACCGCCTCGGTGTCACTGACGACGAAGGTCGGCGGGGATCCGAGCAGCCGTTCGTACCAGTCCAGCGCCGTCGGGTAGTCGCTGACCGGGATGCCGGCGAAGAGGTCGAGGGCCATGCGGTCATGGTAGGTGCGGCGCCCCGTGGTGGAAGCGTCCGTGTGGGGTGTCAGCTCAGGGACCGGAACCAGCGCACCACGGCGGCGGTTCCCTTCTGCTGGGAGCCGAGGTGGCGGGAGCCGCCGTAGTCGGGGGTGCCGAGGCCGACCAGCGGGACGTCGACACCGCGGGCGCGCAGGGCGGCGTGGCAGTGGGCGGTGTTCTCGGTGACGGCCTGCTCGTCCGCGTCCGCGTAGTAGAGCCGGATCGGAACGCGCGGCGCCCAGTCGGCGCACACGCCGTCGGCGACACGCAGGGCCGCCGCCAGCCGCCCCGTCGGGTGGGCCAGCATCGCCCGGCCCCGGGGCGTGAGCAGCGCGTCGAGGGAGTCCGGGGTGCCGGCCACGACCTCCGGGCCGGAGTGTGTGCCGTCCAGCAGGCCTTCGATCGTGCGGTCGTACGGCGCGCGGAACACCTGGGCCGGCGTGTCGTACAGATGGTGCAGGCGGTCGAAGGCGACCAGGGTCAGCGCCGCGTAGATCACGCTCGCCTTCGGCTCGGTCCGTCCGGACAGCAACGCGGGCAGCTCCGCGTCGCGGAACGCGTAGGCGCCGCTGATGGGCGCCACCGCGCGCAGCCGGAACCATCCGTCGGCGCCGTCCTGGAGCGACCGGGCCAGTCCCAGTGCCGCCGAAGCGCCCTGGGAGAAGCCGGTGACCAGCACCTCGCGCCGCAGCTCCCGTTTCTGGGCCGCCGCGACGGCGCGGGACGCGCGCAGCATGTCCAGGGCGGCCGTCGTCTCCGAGGGCACGTCCATCCAGGGGTGCGGGCCGGGGCCCAGGCCCAGACCGAGGTAGTCGGGCAGCACCGCGGCGAAGCCGGCGGAGGCGTAGGTCAGGGCGGGTGCCTGGTCCCACACGCTGGTCGAGACGGAGGCGACGTCGCGCTTGAACAGTTCGGTGCCGTGCGTGAACGACACGGTCCGCAGTCGCCGTTCACCGCTGCGGGGCAGGGCCAGCACTCCGCTGGCGGTGGTGGGCCGGCCGTGCGGGTCCACCGTGCGGTACACGATCCGGAAGGTGTCCAGCCCGTACCGCACGGCGCCGGTGTCCCACGCCCCGTCCTCGTCCCCCGCCAGCTCGGTCGCGACCTCTTCGGCGGTCAGTGTGCGCAGCGGGTCGGCCGAGACGACCGTGCCCCGCACCCCGTCCGGTGCCGTGGGCGCGACAGCCGCCGTCCGGGGCGTCTCCTTCTCCTGCGCGAGCACGTTCGTCGCGCCGCTCGCCGTCAGCGCCACCGCCACCGCCGGGACCACCAGTAACCGCGTGATGTGTTTCATGCCGTGACCGTACGGATGCCGGGGTGTCGCCGGCCATCCGGCCAACCCCTCGGCGGACAGGGGGTTTTCCCCAGTGATCAGCGCAGGGGTGGCTCGTCCTCGCGTTCGCGGGCGCGCAGCGCGTCGACCCGTCCGCGCCACACGGCGGCCTCCTCGGGCCTGCCCAGCTCCTCGAGAACACCGGCCAGTTGCCGGGCCGCCTCCGAGGAACCCGCTTGCGCGTTGCGCGTCCAGTACCCCGCGGCTTCCTCCAGGCGTCCCTGCCGCATGAGGAGGTAGGCCAGTTCCTGGCGGGCGAAGTCGCCGATGAGTCCGGGCACATCGGTGTCTTCCCGGTACAGGTGCTCGGCTTCCGCCGTGCGTCCCTCCTCGGCGAGCAGGCCGGCGAGGGACGAGGGCGCGTACGGATCACCGGTCCGGATGGCCTCCCGGTACCAGAACTCGCGTTCGCCGGGGTCCGCCCAGGAGCTCATGCCCCGGATCGCGCTGACGGAGCCCGCCTCCGCGGCGCGCCTGCACCAGGACGCGGCCGTGAGGTCATGGGCCCGGCCGTGCGGGGTCGCCCTCACCGCCCGGTCGTGGTGGACCCGCGACAGCGTGTACATCGCCTCGGCGTCACCGGCCTCAGCGGCGGCGAGCAGCCACTTCTCGGCCCGGTCCGCGCTGCCGCATGCGTAGAGGTACTGCCCCAGCTGTCTCATCGCGGCCACGTCGCCGGCCGCCGCGGCCGTCTCGACAGCCGGATCCAACGGCTCAGGACGCTCGGGTATCGCCATCTGTCCCCCACTTCCCGGCGGCGCTCTCGCTTCCGCCGCCTCGGGCATGATCGTCGTTCGGGCGACAACCTACTGGCTGAGGCCGTCAGCTTCCCGACGGCGGCGGTGGGTCCGGCAGCGGTGAGCGGCTCACCCGGATCTTGGACTGGCCGTGCGGGAGCTGTTCCCAGTCGGGCATGAAGCGTGCGTGCAGGCCGTGTCGGCGGGCGAGGGCGAGGAGGGTCTCGGTGCGGTAGTAGAAGTCCTCGCGCAGGACGTGGTGTTCGCTGCCCTGGGTGCGGTCGAAGGTGAAGTCGAAGAAGCCCTTGTCGGTCAGGACACGTCCGACGTGGGCCAGGCACTCCTCGATGACATGCGGCGGGGAGTGGGAGAAGACGCTGTGGGCGTGGACGACGTCGAAGTGCTCGCCGGGGAGGAAGTCGAGGGTGAGGTCGCCGGTCAGGGTCAGGTGGGGCAGCTTGTCCTGGAGCCGGCGCTCGGTGAGTGTCCGCTTCGCGGCGATGAGGATGTCGGGTGAGATGTCGATGCCGTAGTAGTTGCCGGGGTCGAGGTAGTCGATGAAGCGCCAGCCGCCGCGCAGGTTGCCGCAGCCGATGTCGAGCATCCTGTGCTCGGGCAGCAGGCCGTGCCCGAGGAGGTAGTCGAACTGCATCCGCCCGAGGGCCAGCCAGCGCTCATGGGTCCGGCTGCCGACGGCCGCCTCCGGGTCGCGGCGGGTGTCGTGGGCCATCACCGCCCGGTAGTAGCCCACATGGTCGCGGTGCTTCAGCCGCAGCCAGGTGTCGCGGGCGGCACGGCGCAGGTAGGGGGCGACGCGATCGGGGTGGCGCAGGACGTACCCGGCCTTGTGCGTCAAGGTGGAACGATCGCGTTCCGGTCCCTTCCGGGACCCGGTGTGCCCGACCATGGCGGTGACCTCCCTACGGAGCCGATACGCGGTGCGCGAGGGAACCCCGGGCAGCTCTCATGTCCACGGCATCACCGCTCCCGCTTCTCCGCCAGCGCACCGGACCGTCCGGGTGGGACACCCGCGTTCGGACGACCCGGCTTGCGTCGCTCCCTGGCGGCGTCAGGCTCGGAGTATGGACGAAGCCGTGGCCACGATTGCCGTGGGACAGAACCCGAGGGGCGTGGCCCTCTCGCCGGACGGACGGCACGCCTATGTGGCCGACCACGACTCCCGCGCGCTCAGCGTGGTCGACACGGCGGCGAGGACGGTCGTGGCGACCGTGCCCCTGGAGTTCGAGCCGGTGGGCGTGGCGCTCACTCCGGACGGATATCGCGCGTACGTGTCCCAGCACCCCGACCGGGTCAGCGTGCTCGACCTGCGCGGCCGCGCTGTCGTCGCCGACGTCACCGTGCCGGGCTTTCCCATGGGGCTGGCCGTCGCCCCGGACGGGAGGCACGCCTACGTGACGGTCAGCTTCCAAAGCGAGTTGTCCCTGATCGACACGGCGACCGACACGGTCGTCGGCACCACCGGCCCTCTGGACACCGGCGCGCCCGTCGCGGTCGCCCTCGCCCCGGACGGGCGCCAGGCCTACGTGGCCACCGAGGGCACCTGCGTCGTGGAGATCCTGGACACCGGGAGCAACACGGTGGTTCCCGGCCGGCAGATCGTCGTGGGGTGCGCGGCGACGGACGTGGCGTTCACCCCGGACGGACGTCATGCCTTGCTGGTCAGCGACACACTCGACCGGGCGGCCGAGCTGTACGTCATCGACACCGCGACCCAGAAGGCGGGCCCTGCGGTCTTCGTGGGCGAGTCGGCTTTCGGGGTGGCTGTCGCCCCGGACGGGCGCCATGTCTTCCTCACCGTCCCTCGGTCCGGTTCGCTGATCGTCGTACCGACCTCGAAGTTCCTCGGATCGGACTCTCCGCCGGAGGACGATGTCTAGCCTCCCGCGACACGTGCCTCGCTGTCCGCGGTGCGGTGCAGCCGGGCGCCCTGGCGCAGGAGTTCCTCCTGCACCCGGTCGGCGGGCACCTCGCGCGGGGTCCGGCCGCTGCGTGCGGCGAGCGCGGCGCACACGCCCGCGGCCTGGCCGGTCGCCATGGCGATGGGCATGACGCGGTACGAGGAGTGCGCCACGTGGGAGCCGGAGATGCAGCGCCCGGCCACCAGCAGCCGCTCGGTCTCCAGGGGCAGCAGGCAGCGCAGCGGGATGTCGTAGAAGCGGCCCCGCGGTACGCGTTTCAGGACGGTTCCCTTGCCGCGCGGGTTGTGGATGTCGACGGGGTACGCGCCGTGCGCGACGACGTCCGGGAAGGACCGGGCGCCCAGGATGTCATGGCCCGTCAGGTGGTAGTCGCCGAGGATGCGGCGGGTCTCGCGCACCCCGATCTGGGTGCCGCTCTGCACGGCGTACGCCTCCTCGAAGCCGGGGACGCGGCCGCGCAGGAAGCGGTCGATCTGCTCCAGTTGGCGGCGGGCGACGCACTCGGCGCGGGTGAGGTCCCACACGTCGATGCCGAGGGCCTTGGTGACCCGGGTGCTGTTGACGGCGAGCTCACGGGGGTGGGGGGTGCCGAAGAACAGGATGTCCTCGCGGGCCAGGCGCAGTTCACCGGCGCTGGTGGCCTCCTCGACGAGGTCCCACAGTCCGTGCACGCCGCGCCACTGGTCGGGGTGGTCGCGCACGTAATCGGCGAAGCGGCCGGCGTCGAAGTCGGCGACGCGGAACATCAGCGTCATCGGCTGCACCCGTCCGTCCTCGGGCCGGCCGACCTCGAACGGCGCCCCGGCGGCGGCGGCCACGTCGCCGTCGCCGGTGCCGTCGACGACGACTCCCGCGTCGATCACGACGGGTCCTGACTTCGTCTCGAAGACGATCCGCCAGCCGTCGTCCAGGGGCAGCGCGGTGGACGCGAAGGCGTGCAGCAGCAGCCGTACGCCCGCCTCGTCGAGCAGATCGAGGAGGACCAGTTTGAAGATCTCCGGGTCGAAGGGGACCGTGTAGCCGGTGTCCAGTGAGGGGGGAACGCAGCCGCCGCGTGCGGTGAGCCGTGCCAGCAGCCGCCTCAGGAACCCGGCCACGACCGGTTGGCCCTCGCCGTGGTCGCCGGGCAGCAGCCGGTTGTCCAGGCCGGCCCCGTCGAAGACGGCCTGCTTCTGCTCGTTGTGGAACGACATCAGCGGCATCACGAGGGCGGCGGTGGCGTTGCCGCCGAGGAAGCCGTACCGCTCCACCAGGACGACGTCGGCGCCCGCGTCGGCGGCCGCGTGGGCCGCGGCGGTGCCCGCCGGTCCGCCACCGACGACCAGGACGTCCACCCGGCCCCCGTGGCGTGCCGGGCGCGGGGGCAGGGTGACGGTACGGGGCTGGCGGGGCGGTTCCAGGAGGGGCATGACTTCTTCCCGTCGGCTGATTCCGGTGGCTGCGCAGGATCAGGTGCGGAAGGCGGACCGGGCCCGGGCCGGGTCGCCCGCGGCGGCGTCGAGGCGGTCGCTGCGGGCGAAAGGTTCCTCGGGCCGGACGGTGTCGAGGGTGTCGAGGAGGGCGCCGCAGCGCACGCAGGTCTCGCGGGCCAGCTCCCGCAGCCGCCGGACGCGGTCGTGGAGGTCGGCGCGCCGCTGCGGGAACTCGTCCCAGAGCCGGTCGACCTCCGCGAGCAGCAGCCCGGCCTGCTCGCGGTCCACACCGACCAGCGCGGGCGCGCCCATACGCCGGGCGAAGTCGAACACCTTGCCGGAATACGGCAGCGGCAGCACGGGCAGGCCGGACAGCGCCGCGAAGATCAGGAAGTGCAGGCGCATGCCGACCACCAGGTCGACGTGGCTCATGAAGCCGAGGACCTGTCCCGGGGTGTAGGCGTTGTTCAGGATCCGGCCCTTGTCGGGCGCGGTCATCCGGGAGAGCACTCCGTGGGCGTGGCGGACGTCGTGGCGTTCCATCGGGACGAAGACGACGTGCGCGTCGAGACGCCGTACGAGGAAGTCGGCGACGTCGGCGAGGAGTGCGTGGTAGCCGCCCTCGTCGAGGTTCTCCGCCGCCCGGCCGGGCTCGCGTACGGACATGCCCACCAGCCTGACTCCGGCCGGGACGCCCTCCTGGCGCATCATCTGCTCGGTGAACGGCTCGGGTGCCAGCAGCAGCGCCGGGTCGGCGGTGATGGTGATGTCACGGTCGACGCCGACCTCCTCCAGGACCAGCCGGGACTCCTCGTCGCGCACCACGACCTCGTCCATGGCGGGCAGCACGGTGCGCACCGCCTCCCGGTCGTCCGCTTCCCTCAGCGGGCCGGCTCCGACGGCGTACGCGAAGGTCGGCACGCCGCAGGCCTGGGCGGCGCCGACGAGCCGCAGGTACCGGCGGGCCTCACCGTCGTAGAGGATTCCGCCGCCACCGAGGACAAGCAGGTCCAGGCCCGCCAGGACGTCGAGCACCGACCTTCGCGGGACGCCCTCCCAGTCCACGACCTCGTCGGCCTCGGGCTGGTGCACCCGTGTGTGCTCGGCGTCGCGGCTGAGGACCACCAGCCGGGCGCCCGGCCGCTGTGTGCGCAGGCAGCCCAGGACACAGGACAGGATCGCTTCGTCGCCCGTGTTGAAGCCGCCGTACGAGCCGAGGACTCCGATGCGTGGAGCCCGCCGGCCCTGGGGGGAAAGGGGGGTGATCGTCATCCGACCTCCTCGGGACGCTGCAACGGGCGCGGGTCACCGGGGCGCGCGGGGTGCGCTGTCGTGCCGCCCGCACCGAGTTGCCTGCCGCACCCGGAGGAAACACCGCCGTCGGCTTGCGCCCGGCGCGGGCAGGGTCACTCAAGGCTCGTCCTGCGCACCACCGCCTTGAGGTCTCCCTCCGGCAGGAGTGTGCGCGAGGCGTCGGCCCGGCATGAACCGGGTCGGGTCGAACCTCGGCCGACGGAAGCGCCGAGTGCCGTGTACGCGGCCCACGCGTCCAGCGAAGGCTGAAGGGGGGCGGTCCTCCTCAGCCAGTGATCACTTGTCGTGGGTGATCTCCTCCAGGAGTTGAGGGCCGTTGTTGCCGACGTTGTTGACGGCGGTGGAGACGGGGCGGGCTTCCAGGTGGCCGTCGGCGGGCCGGCCGAGGAGGGCGCGCAGGGCGTCGGGGTCCTGGTGGGCGGGGTCGAGCCAGGCGTCGTAGCGGTCCTCGGCGAGGGCCAGCGGCATGCGGGGGTGGAGGCGGCCGGCCGCGTCGCTGGCCTCGGTGGTGATGATGGTGCAGGTCATCAGCCAGGCGGCCGGGTCGTCGTCCCGCCGCACGGACGGGTCGCGCCAGTACTCGTACAGACCGGCGAGCGCCATCACCTGGTCGTCCTCGGGGTGGACGAAGTAGGGCTGCTTGCGGGTCTTTCCCGTGGCGGGGTCCTTGGCCGACTGCCACTCGTAGAAGCCGTCGGCGGGCAGCAGACAGCGGTGCCGGGTGAACGCGCGGCGGAAGGCGGGCTTCTCGTGCACGGTCTCCATCCGCGCGTTGATCATCCGTGCGCCGATCTTGGTGTCCTTGGCCCACGACGGCACCAAGCCCCATCTGAGCGGCCGCAGTCGCCGCTCCGCGGGTGCCTCGCTCTCGTCGCGCGGGGCGCGTTCGAGGACGGCCCACACCTCGTCGGTGGGGGCGACGTTCCAGTTCGGGGCCAGCGTCTCCTCCGCCCGCCAGTCGGTGACGTGGAAGAGCTGGACGAGGTCCTCGGGGCGACGGGTGGAGACATAGCGACCGCACATGCCGCCAGGGTGCCACCGGCTCCGCCGACGAGAGCGCCGTTCGACTTCCGTGTCGGGCCACGGCGTGCGGCGGCCGCCCCACGGGCCCGCCGTGCCGGGCCGCCGAGCGCGGTGCTTCGTGGGCCCGGGGCGGGGGCCCGTCGGACCGGCGAGTCGGGGCACCGGCGGCGCGGACCGCAGGCGCCCGGCGCGGGTGGCCTGGACGTCGCCGTGCCCACGGCGAACGGTTTCGCGGACCGGGCTTACGACCGGGCAGATCGGGCACGCGGTGCGCTGTACGTCATCCCGAGTCGAGGACGGTACCGCGATGACCGAGTACGAACGTTCCCGCACGATGCCCGCGCAGCCCGAGCAGGTCTTCGACCAGGCCGCCGACGTCGGCCGGCTGGACGCCTGGCTGCCGGACGCGCTGCACGTGGAGGCCGGGGAGCCGCCCACCGTCACCGTGCACGAGGACCGCACCGACGAGGACACCTCCGCCGTGCTGCGCGCCCAGCCCGAGCAGATGCGGATCGAGTGGGGCACCCGCGAGCGAGGCGGCTACACGGGCTGGCTCCAGGTCGCCGGCATCGGCAGCGGAGCCAGCGAGGTGACGGTCCACCTGTCGTTCTTCGACGACCGCCACCAGCCGGGCGAGCAGGCCGTGCGGGACGCGCTGGACACGAGCCTGCGGCGCCTGGAGGAGCAGGTGCGGTCGCGCGTCGACCACGCGGCCGGCTGAGGGGCGGTCCGTGGACCGCGTCCTCAGTGGTCCGCCGTGGGGTGCAGCAGCAGGAGGGCGATGTCGTCCAGGCGCTGACCGGAGGTGCGGGTCTTGCTCAGGAGGGTGTCGATGAGCAGGTTCAGGTCCTGGTCGTCGGCGTGGGCGAGATGGCGTGCGAGGTCGGCGATGGAGTCGTCGAGGTCGGTGCCGGGCGTCTCGATGAGCCCGTCGGTGTAGAAGGCGAACGTCGAGCCGGGCGTGAGCGGGATGTCCGTCACCGGGAAGTCGGCGCCGGGGTCGATGCCCAGCAGCGGTCCGGGTGTCACGCCCACGGGCCGGGTGTCACCGTCGGGCAGGCGCAGAAGCGGTGGCGGATGGCCGGCGCCGGCCAGCGTCACGCGCCGGCCCGCGAAGTCGAAGTGGGCGTAGAGGCAGCTGGTGAACAGGTCGGGCGCGAGGTCGGTGAGGAGCCGGTTGGTTCGAGAGAGGACCTGGTCGGGGGAGGTGCCGAGGGCCGCGTGGGCGTGGACGGCGGTACGGACCTGGCCCATGAGCGCGGCGGCGGCGACATTGTGGCCCTGGACGTCGCCGATGACGGCCGCGGCGGCACTGTCCCCGAGCCGGATCAGGTCGTAGAAGTCGCCGCCGATCTCCATGCCGCGGGTGGCGGGCAGATAGCGGGCGGCGACGCGCAGTCCGGCCAGCCGGGGCAGGACGCGCGGGAGCAGCGCCTCCTGAAGGCCGTGGGCCAGGTCGTGCTTGGTGTCGTAGAGACGGGCGCGGTCGAGGGCCTGGGCGATGAGCCCGGCGAGCGAGGTCATCACGGCCCGTTCCTCGGCCGGGAACGTGTGAGGGCTGTCGTAGGACAGGACGAGGCAGCCGACGGGACGGCCGGAGATGATCAGCGGCAGGAAGGCCCACGCTTGTTTGCCGCTGATCAGTGAGGCCTCGGGGTAGACACGCCGCATCTCCTCCGCGTCGGAGCAGAACACGGGCATGCCGCTGGTCAGGGTCTGCCCGGCCGGGGTGAAGGCGGTGTCCAGGCTGAGGCCGTCGAGACGCTCGATGGTCTCGGGGGCGTAGCCGCGGTAACCGGTGATCCGCAGCCGGCCGGCGTCGGCGGTGGACAGCACCAGTCCCTGCGCGCCGAAGGCGGGCATGATCTGGTCGGCGACCAGATCCATGACGTCCTGGACACCGACGACCTCGGTCAGCGCGGCGGCCAGATGGGTGAGCTGGTAGAGCTGTCCCGCGCGGGCCGGGGTGACGGTGCGGGTGGACAGGCGGGGCGCCGGCCGGGGCGGCGGCTGCCCCCCGGCGGGGACGATGCGCACGCTGATGCCGCTGGCGTCGGGGTAGAGGTGGAACTCCAGCCACTCGCCCGGCGGGCGGCACGCGGCGAAGGACACGGGCTCACGGCTGATGACGGCGGCGCGGTAGCGGTCCTCGTAGACGGGATCGTCGAGCCAGCGCAGGGACTGCCACGGGAGCGTGCCCAGCAGCTGGTCGGCCTCGCGGTCCAGCAGGCGGCAGGCGCCGGAGCTGACGTAGGTGAAGCGCCCCTCCAGGTCGAGTGAGCAGCTTCCGCCGGGCAGGCGCTCCACGAAGTCGGCGGCGGCCGTCGCCGGGTTCGCCGAGCGGGGGCCGGCCTTGACCGGGACGACCCGGGGTCCGCCGCCGACGACCGGCGACCCGCCCCGCTCGACGGTGTCCTCCAGCAGCCGCGCCAGCCGTCGGCAGTTGGACTCGATGTGCCCGCGCTCCCGTCCGGTCATGTACGGCGGGCGCGTGGCCGGCCACATCAACAGCAGCGCCCCCCACCGCCGGGCGCCGGTGACCGGGGCTGCGGCCAGGGCCAACGGGTAGGGCAGCGCCATCGCGGTGCGCGGGTAGGCGTGCGCCATCTTCTCCTGGCCGCTCACCCACACCAGGCGGTCCTCGCGCGCCGCGTCGGCCACCGGTGCGGGAGCGGCCAGCGGGACCCTCGCCCAGGGGGCGGCGAACTCGGCCGGCGCCCCGCACAGCACTTCGAGGAGCAGCACCTGCTCGTCCGGTGCGAGCAGGTAGAGAGCGCCGACGGACGCGCCGGTCCGGCGGACCGCCTCCGCGAACGCGGCGTCCAGTTCGTCGTGCTCGGTGGCCGGATCAGCCGTGCCGGTCACGAGGCACCTCCAGCAGGGCGGGAAACCGCGCCGACCGCGCTCGCCGACCCGCCGCGGGCGCCGACCCACCCGGGCGCGGCGTACGCGCCCGGCGAAACGCACCCGACCTCGCCCATAGGGCGACGTTACGCCTCTCTCCAGGGGCGGGCACCCCGCCGCCGGGCAGGTCTTCCCGGGTGGGCGCCGCCGCGCCCGGTCGGGCGCCGGTGTCCGCCGGCTCCCTACAGGCTGTCGAGGAAGTTCCCGATGGCTTCCACGATCCGGTTGCGGCGGCGGTGCGCCTTGCTGCAGTACCGCTTCGTGCGCCAACGCCGACGCGACTGGGGAACCGGCGTTCCGCACCAGTCGCACGGCCATGTTCGGACCGCTGCCTGCCTCTGCATGCCGCACACCGTAGCGGGGGCGGGCTCGGCGCGTACAACCGGCGGCGCCGGGTCCGGCTTCAGCGCGTCTACGCTCTGCCGTCGGCGTTCAGGGGTGTGCCGTCCAGGGCGGTGTCCGTGACGGTGGTGCGGGTCTCGGTGATCACCTCGACTCGGCTGACCGAGAAGCAGCTCATTTCGTTCAGGAGGAAGCCCGTGCGGTGTTTTCCGCGCACCGCGCCGGAGTTCGCGCAGTGGCGTGTGCCGTCGAGGAGCCAGTCGTACATGCCGTGGACGTCGTCGTCCTGCCAGCCCTTGAGGTCGGCGGCGTGGATGCCGAGGGCCAGCTTCTCGGCGAGGTACTCGGGATCGAGGACGCTGCGGAAGCGGATGGTGAGGCGCTGGAACTCGTGGCCCGGGCCGAACTCCCACTGTGCCGACAGCTCGTCGACGCCGTTCGCCACGGGGCGGGCCTCGAGGAACCACCGGTACTCGTCCAGGAAGGGCGCGTGCCGGTCCAGCCACTGGCCGTGCTCCTGTGGCCGGATCACCCAGGGGTGCGGCACCTCGTCGAAGGCCGGCCACTCGACCTCTGGGCAGTCCCAACGCGATGTCCAGGTCCGGACCTTCTCGCGGTTGGCGATGAACTTCGCTCGGAGTTCGTCTCCCTCGCGCGGTTTGCGCCTGCGTGAGAACACGCGTCTTCCCCCTTCCGCCGGGCCCGTTGTCCGCGACAGCGGGCGAGGGGTGCCCGTCTTCGGCACCCGCCTTCGCGAGTCGATGCTCGGACAGACTCCGCGCCGACGGAAGCCACCGGGCGACCGCGGTTTGTCACCGACCTGTCACAGACGGGCAGGCCCGCACAACTCATGTGCGGCATGTCATGTCGAACCGGACGTCAGTCGGAAAAGGAGAAACATCGACCATCAGGGGCCAATTCATGATCGACCGAAGGAATCTCGCGCTGGGTGCCGCCGCCTTCCTGCTGCTGACCGGAGCCGGCATCACCGCCGCACCCGCCGCCTTCGCGGGCACGCCGGGCGGCACGTACGCGAGCGACCGCAACAGCGACTTCGACGGGGACGGCTACGACGACGTCCTGACCGGCGCGCCCGGCGGCACCGTCGACGGCCGGAAGGGCGCGGGTTACGTCACCGTCCAGTACGGCTCGGCCAGTGGCATCGGAACGGCCCACACTCTTCCACGGGTGCGTACCGCCGTCCTCAGCCAGGCGACGACCGGCATCGCCGGCGCGGCGGAGGCCGGGGACGCCTTCGGCGCCTCCGTCGCCACCGGTGACGTGAACGCGGACGGCTACGACGACGCGATCATCGGCGCGCCCGGCGAGGACCTGGACGGGGTGGTGGACGCGGGCCGGGCGAGCGTGCTGTACGGCTCCGCGAGCGGCCTGCGGGGCACCGGCAGCGTCTCGCTGGAGGCCGTGGAGCCCACGCGGGAAGCGGGCTACGGCGGTGCCGTGGCCGCGGCCCGCTTCACCGCGGCGACGCCGGGTGACGGGATCGCCGTGTCCGACGACGAGGGCGTCGACCTGTTCTCGGACGAGGGGCAGATGCTGCGCGTGACCCGTCTGGAGACCGTCGACGACCCCGGCGACCGGTCCGTGGTCCCGTTCACCCTGACGACCGGGAACTTCGACGGCGACGGATACGCCGACCTCGTCGTCTCCGGGCTCGGCCTGGTGGACGAGGAGGGGGTGCGGGGCCGGTCGGTGGTGTACGAGGGCGGTCGGCACGCCCTGGCCTACGTCCGCGATCTGACCGGCGGCCCGTCCGCCGCGGCCGGTGACATCAACGACGACGGATACGACGAGTTGGTCACCGGCGAGGAGGGCGGCCCCGGCTCCGGGGGCCTGGTCTCCATCCGCTACGGCGGCGAGGCGGGCCTGACCGACCTCGCCGACGAACTGACCCAGGACTCCCCGGGCATTCCCGGCACGGCGGAGGAGGGTGACGGCTGGGGCACCGACCTGTCGGTCGCCGACTCCGACGGCGACGGTCACGCCGACATCGCGATCGGCGCCCCCGGCGAGGACATCGGCACCGTGCCCGACGCGGGCGCGGTGTGGGTGGTCCGGGGTCAGGAGCGCGGCTGGACGCCGACGGGGGTGCGCTCCTTCGACCAGAACTCGACGCACGTCCCGGGTTCAGCCGAGGCCGGTGACGCCTTCGGCGGGCAGGTCCGGCTGGTCGACACCGACGACGACGGCCGCGCCGAACTGCTGGCCGCCGCCCCCGGCGAGAACACGGACGACGGGGTCGCCATCGCCTTCCCGACCGCGACCACGGGCGTCACCGCCGAGGGTTCCTGGCTGTACGGCGGCGGCTCGTTCGACGCCGTGGGCACGGACGCGCTGTTCGGCGCGGCGATCGACGAGTGACACGGCCGGCACCCGCGTCCGTCCCCGCCTCGCGGCCGGGGACGGACGGCACCCTCGCCCGCGGGGCCGCCCCGCGGGGTCGTAGAGTCGTGACCATGATCACGACAGGGGGAGGGGGCCGGGGTGCGTGAGCGCCGGAGCGAGAGGCAGCGGCGGCGGCAGGCGAGGCGCGAGCGGGGGCAGGAGAGCTGCGTCGACGGTGCGCTCGACAGTTGCCTGATGTGCCGCCAGTGCTGTCCGGAGATGTGGCTGGCATCGCTGGCCCTGGCGTTCCTCGCGCCCCGGGCGGGGGTGGCCGCCGAGCCCGGCGACGACCACGCCGCGCCGCGTCCGGCGGGTCGGGTGGCCGGGGCGATGTACGAGGCCGTCCGGCGGTACCGGGTCACGGTCAGCCCTGGCCGGCCCGCCTGCTGCCCGTACACGCCGAGCTGCTCGACGTACGCCGTGAAGGCCCTGGCCAGGCATGGGGCCCTGCGGGGCGGCCGGCTGATCGTGGGCCGGTTGCTGCGCTGTCGGCCTGAGGCCGCGCGGCGGCGGGGCTTCCGGGACCCGGTGCCCTCCTGAGGCCGGCGGGCTCCGGCACCGTGCGAGACGCCGGGCAGGACGGGACGGTCTGCCGCCCCGTCCTGCCCGGCGTCCTTCCCTCGTGAGGTCGCGCGCCGGTCAGCTCGCGCTGCAGGAGACCGTGGGCCAGGTGTGGTTGCCGTTGTGCTGGATGGTCACACCCCAGTTGTTGCCGCTGCCGTTGGGCTTGGCGGTCAACACCTGAGCGCTGGGATAAGCGGCGCTGACGTTCCAGGTGGAGAGGACCTTCGCCGGGGACGGGACGTTCATCGTCACGGTCCAGTTGCTGGAGCCGCTGACGGAGACGTTGAGGTTGTAGCGGTCGCTCCACTGCTGGCCCGCCGACAGCGTCGCGGTGCAGCCGGTGCCCCCACCGCCACCGCCACCGCCGCCGCCCGAACCGGTGCCGCCCACCGTGATGTTGGAGTTGCCGCTGCTCTGATAGCCCTCGGTGGCGAGGATCATGTAGTAGTTGAAGCTGCCGAGGGTCATTCCGGCGCGGGCCCAGGCGTCGAAGTGGTTGCCGGTGGTGATGGTTCCCCCGGTCCGCTTCGACTGCCGGACGCTCCAGTACTGGTTGAAGGTCCGCGTGCCCTCGACGGACGGGGCGTTGTAGCGGGTGGTCTGGTAGATGTCGTACGTGCCGCCGTCGCTGGTGACGGTGCCCTTGTAGGTGCCCGTCGGCCGGTAGGTGCCCCAGTTGTCGACGATGTAGTACTCGACGAGCGGGTTCGACGTCCACCCGTACAGCGTCAGGTAGGCGTTGCCGGACGGGTTGAAGGTGCCCGAGTAGGTCACGCTCCTGCGGCTGCCGGTGCTCCAGCCCTTGCCGGCCACGAAGTTGCCGGTGTTCCTCCATGTGGTGCCGTAGGTGCCGCCGTTGCCCAGGTTCATGGAGACCGTGCCCTGGCTGTCGGTCCAGAACGAGTAGTAGTAGCCGTTGTTGGTGCCCGTCTGGTTCGTGGTGATGACCGTGTCGGCGCTGGCGGCGTTCGGCAGGAGCAACGCGATCACGGCGGCCAGCGCGATGGCCCAGACACTGCGAACGAACGGCACGGGGCGGCCGCGACTGCGGTCCTTGGGGTCGATGGGCGCGTTCATGTCCGTGCTTCCTCCTCGTGGGGCTGGTGCGGGACCGGAACCGCCGACTGTCCGGAGCGAAAGTGTTGGCCGGACCCCGTCAACAGTCAACACTTTCGACACGAATTTCGAAACATTCGCATGATCATTCATATGGCGACTGAGAATTCCCGCAGCTCGGAGCAGGGAATTCACCTTGTTGTCCGCGAGTGAACCAAACTGGCTCGAATTCGATATCGCGTGGTGCCATTCGCTACTTCGAAACATTCGAAGCTTTTCCGAGCGCTTCCTCCCTCAGGCCGAGGTTCTGCCGGAGAGCGTCCCGGCCTCGGTCCGTCAGTCGCAGGACGCGGGAGTCCTCGGCAGGCACGAGCCAGGACTCGTGACAGGCGTGGTGGAACAGGCCCGCGGCCAACGCACCCGCGAGGTGCAGGCGCCGTTCCGTCCAGTCGAGGCAGGTCCGCACATGCGGCGCCGCCTCCCGGGCGATGCCCAGGTCCGTCAGCCACGCGGCACCCGACGGGGTGAGAGTGGGGCCGAACTCCCAGGCCAGGAAACCGCGTTCGGTCATCGCGTCGGTGATCGCCACGGACAGGGAGCCGCCCAGGTGGTCGTAGCAGACGCGGGCGAAGGAGACGGCGCGGTGCCGGCGTGCGGCGGTGAGCGATCGGACCGGGACGAGCCGCTGTGGGGCCCGGGCCGCCAGCGCCTCGATCATCTCGGCGATGCCGGGGTCCGCCAGACGCACAAGGCGGTGCCGGCCCCGGCGCTCCTCGGCCAGCAGACCGCCGGCCACCAGCCGGTTGAGGTGGCTGGTCGCCGTGGACGGCGCGACACCGGCCAGGTGCGCCAGTTCCGTCGCCGTCCAGGCACGGCCGTCGAGCAGGGCGAGCAGGAAGGAGGCGCGGGTCCGGTCGGCCAGCAGCGCTCCCAGGGAGGCGAGGTCCGGTTCCTCGGCGTGCACATCGGGGCTGGTCACCCGACCATTGTCGGCCGACGACACTTCGACGCGCGTCGAAACGTCGTGGCCCTAGCGTCTCGGGACATGACGACTGACACGCATCGAGTGATCCGGCCGAGCATCCTCTACTTCGGCACGCCCGTGGTCCTGCTGACCACCGAGAACGACGACGGCACCTTCAACCTCGCCCCGGTCTCCTCCGCCTGGGCGCTGGGACAGCATGTCGTCCTCGGTCTGGGAGCCGAGAGCGCCACCGTGCGCAATCTCGCCGAGCGCCCCGAGTTGGTGATCAACGTGGCGTCGCCGCGGATGTGGGAGCACGTGGAGCGCCTCGCCCCGCTCACCGGGGCCGACCCGGTGCCGGAGGGCAAGCGGGCGCTGTACCGGTACGAGCCCGACAAGTTCGGCGCGGCCGGGCTCACCCCCGCCGGCTCCGACCTGGTGAGGCCGCCGCGGGTGGCGGAGTGCGCCCTCCAGCTGGAGGCGCGGGCCCGTGCGCTGACGCCGGGCGGAGGGGGTCTCTTCCTCAGCGTCGAGTGCGAGGTGCTGCGCGTCCACGCCGACGAACGCATCGTCGTGCCGGGCACGCAGCACATCGACCCGGCGGTCTGGAGCCCGCTCATCTACAACTTCCGCCACTACCACGGCCTCGCCCCCGAGGTCGGGCACGGTTTCCGCTCGGAGACCGCCGGGCCCGCCGGCCGCGCGGCGTGACGTGTGCGGACGGCGCCCCTCACGCCGGGGCGCCGGCCGCGCGGTCGCGGTGCGAGGACGGCCTACAGGGCGCGTTCCATGCGGTCCGCCAGCAGCTGCACGAACCTCCCGGGCTCGGCGGGACGGCCTCCCTCGGCCAGGACCGCGAGGCCGTGCAGCAGCTCCACGCTCTCGGCGAGGGCGGTGCGGTCCCCGCCCTCGCGGAACGCCTGGTTCAGGCTCTTGACGAGGGTGTGCTCGGGGTTGAGTTCGAGGATGCGCTGGGTGCGCGGAACCTCCTGGCCCATCGCGCGGTACAGGTTCTCCAGCGCCGGGGTCAGGTCGTGGGTGTCGGAGACCAGGCAGGCCGGGGAGACGGTGAGCCGGGACGACAGCCGCACGTCCTTGATCTGCTCGGCGAGCCGCTCCTTCATCCAGCCGAGCAGCTCGGCGTACTCCTCGCCCTGCTTCTCGCGGTCCTCCTCCGAGGCGGTCTCCCCCTCGGCGTCGAGGTCGATCTCGCCCTTGGCGACGGACCGCAGCCGCTTGCCCTCGTACTCGCCCACCGTGTCGGTCCACACCTCGTCGACCGGGTCGGTGAGCAGCAGGACCTCGATGCCCTTGGCCCGGAAGGCCTCCATGTGCGGGGAGTTCTCGATGGCCTCGCGGGACTCGCCCGTCAGGTAGTAGATGTCGTCCTGCCCGTCCTTCATCCGCTCCAGGTACTGCTTGAGCGTGGTCGGTTCGGCGGCGTCGTGCGTGCTCGCGAACGACGACACCGCGAGGAGGGCGTCACGGTTCTCCGTGTCGGTGACGAGTCCCTCCTTCAGGACGGCGCCGAACTCCCGCCAGAAGGTGGCGTACCGGTCGGGCGAGGCGGTCATCATGTCCTTCACCGAGGACAGGACCTTCTTCGCCAGGCGGCGGTGCATCATCTGGATGTGGCGGTCCTGCTGGAGGATCTCGCGGGACACGTTGAGCGAGAGGTCCTGGGCGTCGACGACGCCCTTGACGAACCTCAGGTACGGCGGCAGCAGCGCCTCGCAGTCGTCCATGATGAAGACGCGCTTGACGTACAGCTGCACGCCCCGCTTGTAGCCCTGGGTGAACAGGTCGTGCGGGGCGTGCGACGGGATGAACAGCAGGGCCTGGTACTCGAAGGTGCCCTCCGCCTGGAGCCGGATCGTCTCCAGGGGGTTCGTCCAGTCGTGGCTGATGTGCTTGTAGAGCTCGTGGTACTCCTCGTCCTTCACCTCGTCGCGCGAGCGCGCCCACAGGGCCTTCATCGAGTTCAGCGTCTCGGGCTCGGGCGTGGCGTCGCCGTCGTCACCGGAGTCCTGCGCGGCCGGCTGCCGCGGGACCATGCGGACGGGCCAGGTGATGAAGTCGGAGTAGCGCTTGACGATCTCCCGGATCTTCCACGGGGAGGTGTAGTCGTGGAGTTGGTTCTCGGGGTCGGCCGGCTTGAGGTGCAAGGTGATGGTGGTGCCCTGAGGGGCGTCGTCGACCGTCTCCAGCGTGTACGTGCCCTCCCCGCGCGACGACCAGCGCGTGCCCTGGGCCTCACCGGCCCGGCGGGTGACCAGGACGACCTCGTCGGCCACCATGAAGCTGGAGTAGAAGCCGACGCCGAACTGTCCGATCAGCCCCTCCGCGCCGGCGGCGTCCTCCGCCTGCCGCAGCTCCTGGAGGAACTTGGCGGTGCCCGAGTTGGCGATGGTGCCGATGAGCTGTGCGACCTCGTCGTACGACATGCCGATGCCGTTGTCGCGCACCGTGAGGGTACGGGCGTCCGGGTCGGCGTCGATCTCGATGTGCAGGTCGGACACGTCGGCGTCGAGCGTGTCGTCCCGCAGGGATTCCAAGCGCAGCTTGTCCAACGCGTCGGAGGCGTTGGAGACGAGTTCCCGAAGGAAGACGTCCTTGTTCGAGTAGATCGAGTGGATCATCAGCTGGAGGAGCTGACGGGCTTCCACCTGAAACTCAAACGTTTCGGTCGGCATGGTTCGCGACTACCTCTCCGTCCCGGAAATCCGGAAAACTGACTGACGGCAGCCACTGTAGGACAGGCAGTGACGGCGGCCCCACCTCAGGCGGCGCGATCCCGCTCCCGGGCGGCCCGCGGCAGCCGGGCCGGCGCCGCGGGTGTGCGGGCGGGCCGCACCCGGTAGGTGGTCTTCGCCGGGTCGGTGACGGGCTCGCCGAGGGTGACGCGTCCGGTGGCGCGCAGGCGCTCGCACACATCGGTCGGGAGGGCGACGTAACAGCCGCCGCGGTCAGCGGCCGCGTCGACGGGCCGCCAGTAGCCGTAGCGGCGGCGGCCGCCCGCGTACTCGGTGACGAACACGGCGGTGCGGGAGTCGGAGATTATGCGCAGGACGTCGGCCTCCGCCGGGGTCCGCGCGGCGATCGGACGCCCAGCCGGACGCTGCGCCAGGTCGTGGAGGAACGGCATCGGCGTGACCTTTCCGGAGACGGGTTCATCGACACCGCTTACCCCGTCCGGGCCGGTGTTGATCTTTCTTGCGGGCATTCTTCAGCCCACCACTGACAACGGGTCCGTCCCGCCTCTCGGCGACCGCGCCGCAGGAGCCATGGGACTCCCGCCGGCGCGGGCCCGGCCGGGCCTCAGTCCTTGAGTTTCCCCAGGGTGGCCCTGGTGTCGGTCTTCAGCCAGTCGGCCACCTCGTCGATCTCCGGCGGGTCGGTGTCCTCGTCGTAGGTGGAGAGGTAGGCGCTGTAACTCATCGAGTACGTCGTCCAGCCGTCGCGTACGGCGAGGGTGGCGTAGCGGGAGCCGCTGGACGAGCCGCTCGTGGTGTCCTCGGACACCAGGTACGCCTCGTC
Source organism: Streptomyces sp. A012304 (assembly GCF_026008495.1). Classification (GTDB taxonomy): domain Bacteria; phylum Actinomycetota; class Actinomycetes; order Streptomycetales; family Streptomycetaceae; genus Streptomyces. The sequence continues at coordinate 34,836 of NZ_BQUN01000182.1, read as the reverse complement.
GCCGATGCCCTCGACGGCCTCCACGTCGTAACCGGGGTGGTTCTCCTGGTAGTTCTTCCAGGTCGCCGTGAACTCGGGCCCGGGGTCGGTCTTCTTGTGCAGGTCCAGCTGGAGGGAGAGGTAGGCGTCGGCGTAGTCCGAGCCCGTCTTCTTCAGGCTGACACTGCAGTAACTCTGGTCGAGGGCGGCGTCCTTGAGGGCGTTGGAGGTAGGGGTGCCGTCGTCGGAGGGGTACTCGCTCTTGAAGGACGCGTAGTCCCCGCTGGAGCACAGGTTGGACGGCGCGGAGTAGCCGCGCAGGTCCGGCGTGTCCTCCGCGCCGCCGACCACGAAGACACCGACGGCCCAGGCGGCGGAGGCGACGACCGCGCCCAGCGCGGCCCACAGGACCGCCCGGCCGGCCCCACCGCCGGTGCGCGGCGGCGGCGGTACCGCGACGGGTCCGTACGCGCCCGGGCTGCCGTAGAGACTCCCGGGTTGGCCCGGCTGCCCCGGCTGGCCGACGAGGGTGGGCTGTCCGTAGAAGTTCGGCTGCGCCGGTACGGAGGCGGTCGGGGTCGGCTGGGTGCCTCCCTGACCGGCCGGGGCCGGGGTCTGGAGAGGCGGGTACGGGTAGGCGCTCGGCGGGGACGGCGTCCCGGACGGCTGCTCCGGCTGTTGCGGCGGCGAGGGCGGCGTGGACATGACGTGAAGATAAGGCAGAAAATGAGGTCAAGTCCCCTGTCGTACAGGATCGTTACGGCTTGGGAACATCTGTCGGGAAGCGTGCGCACAGGAGCGGCAGAAGGCGCTTTGCGGGGCTGAGCCGGAACGCGCACCGGTCACGTGGGGCTCCGCGCCTCCTGCAACCGGACTGGCCGAAAACGTGTCTTGGTCGGCGAGGCCGACGCGCCCCTGGGGAGGGAGCGGCGGCATGGCACGGCATGGGGGACGGCGATGGACGCGTGGATGGTTCCGGGGTATTCCGAGTCGTTCGAGATCGGTTCGGGGGCCAGTGGGCGGGTGGTGCTGGCCGTGCACGAGGGGACCGGTGTGCCGGTCGCCGTCAAGTACCTCAGTGAGTCGCTGCGGACGCGTCCGGGCTTCGTCCACGGGTTCCGCGCCGAGGCGGAGCTGCTCGGCGGGGTGCGCAGCCCCCATGTGGTCCGGCTGTACGAGTACGTCGAGGCGACGCGGGGCGCGGCCATCGTGATGGAGCTGGTGGACGGCGTCTCGCTGCGGACGCTGCTGGCGCGTGAGGGCCGGCTGGCTCCCGAGGCGGCCTTGGTCGTGCTCAGGGGTTCGCTGCTCGGTCTGGCCGACGCGCACCGGGCCGGTGTGGTCCACCGGGACTACAAGCCGGAGAACGTCCTGGTCTCCCCCGAGGGCGTGTCCAAGCTCGTCGACTTCGGCATCGCGGTGGACGCGGGCGTGCGCGCGGGTGTCGCCGGCACCCCGGCCTACATGGCCCCGGAGCAGTGGACCGGCGCGCCGGCCTCGCCCGCCACCGACGTGTACGCCGCCACCGCCACGTTCTTCGAGTGCCTGACGGGCCGCAAGCCGTTCGCGGGCGACAACCTGGTCGAGCTGGCGCTCCAGCACGTGGAGGGCGAAGTTCCCGTCGAGGAGGTCCCCGAGGCGGTGCGGTCGCTGGTGGAGCGTGGGCTGGCGAAGTCGACGGACCGGCGGCCGGCCGACGCGGCGGCGTTCGTCGCGGAGCTGGAGGAGGTGGCCACCGCCTCCTACGGTGACGACTGGGAGGAACGCGGCCGTGGCCGCCTCGCCGCGCTGGTGACCCTGCTGCTGTTCCTGCGGCCCGCCGCCGCCCCCGGCACGCCCCACACGGCCACCGACACCGCACGCACCGTGCTCGGCCGGGGCGGGGGCGGGGGCCGGCTCGGCCCGTGGCGGCCCTCGTGGCGGGGCGTCGCCGTGTCGGCGGCCGCCGTGCTGCTGGCGCTGCTGACGGCGCTGACGGACCGGGGCGCCGGCGCGGACGCGGCGGGGGACGCCGGGCGGGCGGCGGCGGTGGAGGCACTCGCCACCACGAGCGCCTCCCCGGACGCCGGGGCGGGCGCGATCCCGTCGGCCGCGGCGGCGCCGCCCTCGTCCGCCGCGCCGGCCACCACCGCCCCCTTCTCCCCCGCGGCGCCGGCGCCCGGCGCGGCCACCGGCGTCCCGGATCCCCCGACGGAGTCCGCCACCGCCTCGGCCTCGCCCTCGACGGACCCGCCCGATCCGGGTCCGTCCAGCAGCGGCCCGACCCCGCCGGACACGGGCGGCCCGACGACGGCCGCCCCCTCGTCGCCGGCCGCCCCCACCGTGAAGGACATCGCGGTGGCGGAGTTCCGGCAGACCGGACCCACCACGGCGACCGCCACCCTCACGGTCACGACGGACGGCACGGGCCCCCTCACCGTCACCGTCGGCTGGTCCACGGGGAACACCGCCGGACAAACGGGCACCGGCGACGGCGAACCCGTCCTGCTGCGACGCGACGGAGCCACCCGGTACACGCTCACCGTCGACCACACCTTCACCAGCACCGGCTGCTACTGGAGCGTCCAGGCCACCACCGGCCCCGCCTCCGCCGACGGCGGCGCGTCCCGGCAACTCCTCACCCGCCGGTGCGAGCTGCGATGACCACCGACGACACAGCCGGCACCGCCGACCGCGAGCAGCCGCTTCCCCTCTCGCCGGCGGACAGTGACGACTACAGCGCCACCGTGCTGGCCAGCCACTGGTTCCAGCGGCCCGAGCCCGACACCACGCCGGTGGCCGCCCCGGAAGACGGCACGACGCCGACCCTGCCCACCGACGGAACGGTTCTGCGCTTCGGTCCCGGCGTGACCGGAACCGCCCCGCGGCGCGCGTCCGCGGCAGCGCCGCCCACGCGCGTTCCCCGTCGACGCCGGCGCCGTCACGCGCTGCCCGCGCTGGTGCTCGCCGCCGTCCTCGCCTTCGTCTTCTGGCGGCAGCACGACGACCGGCCGGTCACCGTGCGGGCGATCACGGTGACGGCCGTGCGGGAGACCCTGGGATGCGACCGCACCGCGCACATCGTCGCGGTCGTCCGCACGGACGGACCCGGCGGCACGCTCTCCTACCAGTGGGTGCGCAGCGACGGCACCGTCTCCGCCGTACTGCGCGCCACCGTGGGCCCGGGCCGGGAGCACACCCGGCTGCGGCTGCTGTGGACCTTCGAGGGCGAGGGCCGCCACCCGGCGGTGGCGGAACTGCGGGTGCTCTCGCCCGTCCAGCGGTCGGCCGACGTCGCGTTCCTGTACGACTGCCGCTGAACGCCCCTCAGGACTTCACCCGCCCCCGACGGGTAGACGCTGCCTCAGCGGCACCGAACGAGAAAGGCGGCACAGTGGACGGATCAGCGCTGCGGGCCGTGGGCTGGGCCCGCACCCTGCCGATGGACAGCACCGTCAAGGAGGCCCGCGACTGGGCCCGCCGGCACCTCGACACGCTGGGCTGGACCAGCGACCAACCCGACACGGTGGACTCGATTCTGCTGGCCGTCTCCGAACTGGTCACCAACGCCCACCGGCACGCGCACAGCAGCGCCCAGCTGGTGATGACCTGGGACAGCCGCTGTCTGCACATCTCGGTCCACGACTTCTCCGCCGACCTGCCGACCCCGCGTGAGCCCAGCACGGAACGCGTGGGCGGGCGGGGCATGTTCCTGGTCGACGCCCTGGCCGACAGCTGGGAGGCCCGGCCCTGTCCGCACGGCAAGTCGGTCACCGCGTGCTTCCGTCCGATGTCCGCGGCGAGCTGAGGCGGACCGTCGCGGCCGTCAGGTGGTCCGCTTGCGGGCGAGGGTGATGCCGTCGGCCATGACCAGCATCGCGAGGTCGACCCGGTCGTCGTCGCGCAGCAGCTTGTTCAGGTCACGGACGGCCTGGGTGTCGGCGTCCAGCGCGGTCGGGTCGGCCACCCGGCCGAAGAACAGGGTGTTGTCCAGGACGATCAGACCGCCGGGGCGCACCAGCGCGAGAGCGGCCTCGTAGTACTGGGCGTAGCGGGCCTTGTCGGCGTCGACGAAGGCGAGGTCGAAGGTGTTGTCGGCGCCCTCCTCGCGGAGCCGCTCCAGCGTGGCGAGCGCGTCGCCGACGTGGGTGTCGACGCGGTCGGTGACACCCGCCCGGTCCCAGTAGCCCTGCGCGATGTCGATCCACTTGGGATTGAGTTCGCAGGTCACGATCTGCCCGCCGGGCGGCAGCGCCCTGGCCATGCACAGCGTGCTGTACCCGGTGAACGTGCCGATCTCCAGCACCCGGGTGGCGCCGGTCAGTCGGACGAGGAGGGACAGCAACTGCCCTTCCTCGGCCATGACCTGGAGGGACGGCCCGCCGGGCAGCTGGGCGTTGAGATCGCGCAGGTCCGCCAGGACGGGGTCGTCCCTGAGGGAGGTCTCGCGTGCGTAGGCGAGGAGTTCGGGGGTGAAGTGGGTCTGAGTGGCCATGGTGGTGGGCCGTCCGTTCGTCGTCGTGAGGGTCAGTGCGCCGATTCCCACGCCGGCCGGCCCGGCAGGTGGGAGGCGAGGAGCCCGGCGATCGTGTCGAAGAACTCCTCGCGGAACGTGTCCAGGTAGAAGTGGCCGCCCTCGAAGACCCGCAGCTCGAAGGGGCCGTCGGAGACGTCCGCCCAGCCGTCGGCCTCCGCGACGGCCACCTTCGGGTCGGCCACGCCGACCAGCGCGGTCAGCGGGCACGACAGGCGCGGCTCGGGGACGTGCCGGTAGGCGCGCAGCGCCGCGTAGTCGGCGCGCAGCGGCGGCAGGAACATCTCCAGGACGTCGGGGTCGCGCAGCAGGGTGGGGCTGGTGCCGCCGAGCTGGGTGAGCTCGCGCACCAGCGTCTCGTCGTCCATCTCCGCGACGGGCCTGCTGCTCTGCAGGTCCGGGGAGCGCTGGCCGGAGACGATCAGCTGCACCGGGCCGGGCGGGCGGGTGGTGTCCAGGAGACGTGCCAGTTCGTAGCCGACCGTGGCGCCCATGCTGTGGCCGAACACCGACAGCGGCAGGTCGGTCCACGCCGACAGCTCCGCGGCGATCCGCCGGGCCATCGCGCCGATGCCCTGGTCCGCGGGCTGGTCCCGCCGGTCCTGGCGGCCGGGGTACTGCACGGCGAGCACCTCCACGCCCGCGCGTGCGGCGAGTTCCGCGGACAGTGGGAAGAAGGCGCTGGCGGAGCCGCCCGCGTGCGGACAGCACACGAGTCGGGCCACCGGGTCGGGGACGGCGTGGAAGCGCCGCAGCCAGCCGTCGGTCGTGCCCTGTGCGTCGTACGGCGGGGTCACCGGTCGAGCTCCTCGTCCAGGAGGCGGGCGATGTCCTCCACCCGCGGATGGTCGTACACCAGGGTGGGCGGCAGCTCCAGGCCCAGGGCCTCGCCGAGGCGGGTGCGCAGTTCGACCGCCATGAGGGAGGTGATGCCCAGGTCGAGGAGTTCCGCGTCGCCGGCCAGGGGCTCGGGGCCGTCGTGGCCGAGGACGTCGGCGGCGGTGCGCGCGGTCAACCGCACCAGTGCGGCCAGGCGGTCGGGTGCCGCCAGGGCGGTGAGGTCCGGCGCCTGTTCGGTGTCCGCGGCCGGCTCGGTGTCCGGGGCCGGTTCGGCGTGCGGCGCGGGCCGCTCGGGGTGCGCCGTCGGGTCGGGCGTGTGCCGTGGCGCGGGGGGTACGGCGTCGAGCCAGTAGCGGCGCCGCTGGAACGCGTAGGTGGGCAGCGTCGTCAGGAAGCCCGGCCGGCGACCGTCGAACAGCGGGGCCCAGTCGACGGCCCTGCCGCGGGTGTGCAGTTCGGCCAGGGCCGTGACGTAGGACAGCGCCTCGGGCCGGTCGCGGCGGGCGGCGGGCAGGGCCCTGGTCCGCGGCGCGCAGTCGTGGCCGGCCAGGCATTCGGGCACCATCGAGGAGAGCACCCCGTCCGGGCCGAGTTCGAGGAAGTCACGGGCGCCGTCCGCCGCCAGCCGCCGCACCCCGTCGGCGAAGCGCACCGGCTGCCGTACGTGGCGCACCCAGTAGGCGGGGTCCGTGAGCTCGCCTTCGGCGGCGGTCTCGCCGGTCAGGTGGGAGACGACCGGGAGGGTGGGGCGGTGGTAGGTGAGTTCCTCGGCCGCCTTGCGGAAGTCGTCCAGGATCGCGTCCATGTGCGGGGAGTGGAAGGCGTGGCTGGTGCGCAGTCGCCTGCTGCGCCGGCCGTGCGCCGCGCACCAGGCCGCGATGTCCTCGACGGCCTCGGCGTCCCCCGAGACGACCGTGGCGTCCGGGCCGTTGACGGCGGCGATCGAGACCTGCCGTTCGCGCCCGGCGAGCAGCGGCCGCAGGTCCTCCTCGGTGGCCCGTACGGCGAGCATGGCGCCCACGCCCTCGGGAAGGGCCTGCATCAGCCGGCCGCGGGCCGCGACCAGCGCCGCCGCGTCCGGCAGGGACCACACGCCGGCGACGTGCGCCGCGGCCAGTTCGCCCACGGAGTGGCCGGCCACGAAGTCGGGGGTGACGCCGAAGCGGCGCAGCAGCCGGTACTGGGCCACCTCCAGGGCGAACAGTGCGGGCTGGGCGTACTCGGTGCGGTCGAGCAGCCCGGCGGCGGGGGTGCCGGGTCCGGCCCACAGCACCTCGCGCAGGCTCCGGTCCAGATGCGGGTCGAAGTGCGCGCAGAGGTCGTCCAGTTCCTCGGCGAACGCGGGGAGCGCGGCGCTCAGCCCGCGGCCCATGCCGGCCCGCTGCGCGCCCTGCCCGGAGAACAGCACGGCCAGTCCGCCCTCCGGGCCGGCGCCCCCGGCCGGCACCCCGGTGGCGGTGCCGCCGTCGGCGAGGCGTCGCAGGCCGCGCAGCAGAGCGTCGCGGTCGGCGGCGACGACCACGCCCCGGTGCCTGAGCGGGGAGCGGTGGCGGGTCAGTGAGTGGGCCAGGTCGGTGGGATCGGTGTCCGGACGGTCGAGCAGGTGGCGGTGGAGCCGCGTAGCCTGGGCGCGCAGGGCGGCGGGGGTCCTGGCGTACAGCGGATAGGCGAGCGCGCGGTCGCCCGCGGCGGACGGCGTGGCGTGCGCCTCGTCCGTGGCTATGTCCGTGGCCGTGGCCGTGCCCGTGTCTGTGTCTGTGTCTGTGTCTGTGTCTGTGTCTGTGTCTGTCGGTGTGTTCGGGTCGGGGGCCGGTCGGGGCTGCGGGGCTTGTTCGAGGATGACGTGGGCGTTGGTTCCGCTGACGCCGAAGGAGGAGACCCCGGCACGGCGCGGGCGGCCGGTGGCCGGCCAGGGCGTCGCCTCGGTCAGCAGCCGTACGGCCCCCGCGGACCAGTCGATGTGCGGGCTGGGCTCCTCGGCGTGCAGGGTCCTGGGCAGGATGCCGTGCCGCAGGGCCAGCACGGTCTTGATGACGCCGCCGACGCCCGCGGCGGCCTGGGCGTGTCCGATGTTGGACTTCAACGTGCCGACCAGCAGGGGGCGTTCGGCGTCCCGGTCCTGGCCGTAGGCCGCCATGAGCGCCTGGGCCTCGATGGGGTCGCCGAGTCTGGTGCCGGTGCCGTGCGCCTCGACCGCGTCCACGTCCTGCGGGCGCAGCCCGGCGTCGGCGAGGGCCTGCCGTACCACCCGCTCCTGGGAGGGGCCGTTGGGGGCGGTGAGGCCGCTGCTGGCGCCGTCCTGGTTGATCGCGCTGCCCCGTACCACGGCGAGCACGGGGTGGCCGCTTCGGTGGGCGTCGCTGAGCCGCTCGAGCAGCAGCAGGCCGACGCCCTCGCCCCACCCGGTGCCGTCGGCGTGCGCGGAGAACGCCTTGCAGCGGCCGTCCGGGGCCAGGCCGCGCTGTCGGCTGAACTCGATGAACGGGCCCGGTGTGGACATCACGGTCACTCCCCCGGCGAGCGCCAGGGCGCACTCGCCCCGGCGCAGCGCCTGGGCCGCCAGGTGCAGGGCCACCAGGGAGGAGGAGCAGGCCGTGTCGACGGTGACGGCGGGGCCCTCGAAGCCGAAGGTGTAGGCGATCCGCCCGGAGGCCACGCTCGGTGCGCTGCCGTTGCCGAGGAAGCCCTCGAATCCCTCGGGCGGCGGCTGGAGGCGGGAGGCGTAGTCGTTGTACATGACGCCCACGTAGGTCCCGACGGGTTCGCCGCGCAGGGTGCGCGGGTCGATTCCGGCCCGTTCGAGCGTCTCCCACGCGCACTCCAGGAGCAGGCGCTGCTGGGGATCGACGGTGAGGGCCTCGCGGGGCGAGATGCCGAAGAACTCCGCGTCGAAGTGGGCGGCCTCGGTGAGGAATCCGCCTTCCTTGCTGGAGCACTTGCCGGTGGCGTCGGGGTCGGGGTCGTAGAGGTTCTCCAGGTCCCAGCCCCGGTCGGCGGGGAAGGCGGACACGGCGTCGCCGCCCGCGGCGAGCAGCTCCCACAGCTCCTGCGGGGAGCGCACGCCCCCGGGGTAGGCGCACGCCATGCCCACGATGGCGACGGGCTCGTGCTCCCGGTCCCGCAGGTTGTTCAACTGCCGGCGTGCCGTGCGCAGTTCGGCCGTGGCGCGCCGCAGGTAGTCCAGGAGTTGTTCCTTCGACGGGGTCCCGTCCTCGGCGGTCATGCTGCACCTCTCTTGGTCGGTCGCGGGGCGGTGCGCTCGCGGGTCACGCCCGGCCCAGCTCGTCGTCGATCAGCGCGAAGAGCTCCTGCGTGGTGGCGGTCGCCAGGTCTCTGTCCGCCTTCACGGGCCGGTCGTGGGGTTCCTCCACCGTGCGCAGCAGGGCGCGCAGTCCGGCGGCCACCGCTGTGCGGTCCTCCTCGTCGGGCGGGGCGGCGGCCAGTGACGCCGTCAGGGACTCCAGGTCCTTGCGGACGCGGGACGCCGTCGTCGTCCGCGGTGTGTCGGGGGCGAGCCGCTGTCGCAGGTGGGCGGCGAGGGCGGCCGGGCTGGGGTGGTCGAAGACGACGGTCGCCGGCAGCCGTACCCCGGTCAGGCGGGTGAGCCGGGTGCGCAGTTCCATCCCGGTCAGGGAGTCGAAGCCGAGGTCGAGGAAGCCGCGGTCGGTGTCGATCGCCTCGGTGTCCGGGTGGCCGAGGATGTCGGCGGCGGTGGAGCGCACGGCGTCGACGAGCGCGGCGTCGAGCGCGGCCCCGGTCAGCCCGGCCAGCCGGGCGCGGGCGCCGGTGTCCCCGGCCGTGCCCTGCGGGGTGTGCCCGGGCGCCGGGACGAGGGTGCGCAGGAGGTGCGGGACGGGGCTGGTGCGGGCGCGGGCGCGCAGGGCGGCGACGTCCAGCCGCAGGGGGACGAGGACCGCGTCGTGGGCGGAGCCGTCCGTACTGTCAGGGCCGCCCTCCGACGCCATGACACCCGGAAGGCCGCCGCCCTCCGACGCCGCGTCAGCCGCGGGGCGGTTGCGGGACGCCCGGGCCAGGGACGCGTCGAAGAGGGCGAGGCCCTCGTCCTCCGTCAGCGGTACCAGTCCGGCCTGGCGCAGTCGGCGTGTGTCGGTGGCGGTCAGGCGGGCCGACATGCCCTGCTCGGTGCCCCACCAGCCCCAGGCGAGGGAGACGGCGGGCAGGCCGAGCGCGCGACGGTGGGCGGCGAGGGCGTCCGTGACGGCGTTCGCGGCCGCGTAGTTGCCCTGTCCGGCGCCGCCCAGGAGGCCCGACGCCGAGGAGAAGAGCACGAAGGCCGACAGGTCCCGGTCGCGGGTCGCCTCGTGCAGGTGCCAGGCGCCGTCCGCCTTGGCGCCGAGCACGGTGTCGAGGCGGTCGGTGTCCAGGGACTGCACCGGGGCGTCGTCGACGACTCCCGCCGCGTGCACGACCAGGCGCAGGGGCCGGTCGGCGGGGAGCGCGGCGATCAGCCGGTCCACGTCGGCACGGTCGGCGACGTCGCACGCGGCGAGGGTGACGCGGGCGCCGAGGGCCGTCAGCTCCTCCCTCAGCCCGGCCGCTCCCTCGGCGGCCTCGCCGCGGCGGCCGGCGAGCACGAGGTCCCGTATCCCGTGCCGGCTGACGAGGTGGCGGGCGATCAGCGCGCCGAGGGCTCCGGTGCCTCCGGTGATGAGGGCGAGCCCGTCCGGGTCGATCGGCGCGGGCGGGTCGGAGGGGAGGGACGGCACACGTTCCAGCCGGGGCGCGTACAGCTCGCCGGCACGCAGGGCGAGTTGGGGCTCGCCGGACTCGAGGGCCGTGGCGAGGAGGCCCGCGGTGTCCGCCGTCGGTCCGTCGTCGGGGACGTCGAGCAGGAGGAAGCGGCCCGGGTGCTCCGACTGGGCCGAGCGCAGCAGCCCCCACACGGCGGCCTCGGCCGGGTCCGGGGCGCCGTCGCCGGGCCGTACCGCCAGGGCGCCCCGGGTCATCACCACGAGCCGGGAGTCGGCGAGCCGGTCGTCGGCCAGCCAGCGCCGTGCCGCGTCCAGGGCGAGCCCGAGCCGCCGGCGCACTCCCCGGTCCGGGCCGGCGTCCGAGGGGCCGGGGGCGGGCGGCAGCACCACCGCGGAGGGCACCGCGGCGTCGTCCGCGAGGCCGGCGGACAGCGACGCGATGTCCGCGTGACGGCCGCCGCCCACCGCGTCGAGCGCCCGCTGCCAGGGGTCGGCGGCCGAGGTGATCAGGCTCCATCCGCCTGCGGGCGGTGCCGCCGGCGTGGCGGGCAGCGGCTGCCAGCCCAGACGCAGCAGGGGTACGCCGCCGGGCCGGGCGGGGCCCACGATGTGCTCCGGGGACTCGGGGCGCAGGGCGAGCGCGGCCACGGACACCACGGGGCGGCCGGTGTCGTCGGTGAGGTCGATGGCGACCGCGTCGGGGCCCGCGGGGCGGAAGCGGCCGCGCAGGGCGGTGGCGCCGGAGGCTCGCCAGGTGACGCCGGTCCAGGAGAACGGCAGCCCGCGGCGCCGCTCGGTGCCTTCGGGTCCGGTCTCGGCGAGGGCGCCGAGGGCGACCGGCCGCAGCACCGCGTCCAGCAGGGCCGGATGCACCCCGAACGTGTCGCCGGTCTCCCGCAGTTCCCCGGGCAGCCGGGCGTCGACGTAGATCTCGTCGCCCAGCCGCCAGGCCCGGCGCAGCCCGAGGAAGGCCGGGCCGTAACCGAAGCCCGTCTCCTCCAGGCCGTCCATCAGCGCGTCGAGGTCCAGCTCGCGCGCGCCGTCCGGCGGCCAGACGCCGGGGCTCCACGGCACGGGCGCGGGCGGGTCGACCGGGTCCCGGGTGAGCAGGCCGGTGGCGCACCGGGTCCACTCGGCGGCGTCGGGGTCGGTGTCGTCGCCCGCCGTACGGCAGTGCACGGTGAACGGCAGTCCGCCCGTCGGGTCGGCGGTGCCGGGCTCGGGGTCCACGGCCACCTGGAGATGGAGGTCCCCCGTCTCCGGCACGGTCAGGGGGTGCAGGAGCGTGAGTTCCGCGAGGTGCTCGTGGCGCAGCCGGGCCCCGGCGGCCCGCAGCAGCTCGGCGACGGCGGTCCCGGGCACGACGGCGGTGCCGCGCACGGTGTGGTCGGCCAGCCAGGGCAGCCGCCGCACCGACAGGGTCGCGGTGAACGTCCAGCCACGGCCGTCGGCGCGGCGGAGGGCGGCCGTGAGCAGCGGGTGTCCCACGGTGGTGAGGCCGGCGGCGTCGGGCATCCGTGCCGAGGGGGCGTCGTCGAGCCAGAAGGTCCGGTGCTGGAAGGCGTAGGTGGGCAGGGGCACGCGGCGGGCGGGTGTGGTGCCGGTGAGCGTGGCGGGCCAGTCCACGGCCGTGCCGCGCACGTGCAGTTCGGCGAGGGCCGTCAGCAGGGAGCGGACCTCGGGGCGGTCGCGGCGCAGGACCGGGACGACGAGGGTCGGGTCGCCGTCGTCCGGGTCGTCGGCGGTGTCGGGCAGGCACTGGCGGGCCATGGGGGTCAGTGCGGCGTCGGGGCCGACCTCCACGAACCGGGTGACGCGGTCCTGGTGGAGCGTGGTGACGCAGTCGGCGAAGCGCACCGGCAGCCGTATGTGCCGGACCCAGTAGTCGGCCGAGCAGATGTCCGCCGCTTCGGCGGGCCGGCCGGTGAGGTCGGAGACGAGGGGGATGCGCGGCGGGTGGTAGGTCAGTCGCTCGGCCACGGCCCGGAAGTCGTCGAGGACGGCGTCCATGCGGGGCGAGTGGAAGGCGTGGCTGACCCGCAGGGTGGTGGTCCGGCGTCCGCGTTCCGCCCAGTGTTCAGCGATCCGTGTGACGGCGTCGGTGTCCCCGGCGATCACGGTCGCCCGCGGGCCGTTCACGGCGGCGACGGAGACGTGCCTGTCCTGCCCGGCGAGCAGCGGAAGGACTTCCTCCTCGCCTGCCTGGAGGGCCACCATCGAGCCGCCGGACGGCAGTTGGCCCATCAGCCGGCCGCGGGCGGCGACCAGGGCGGCGGCGTCGGGCAGGGACAGGACCCCGGCGACGGTCGCGGCGCCGAGTTCGCCGATGGAGTGCCCGGCCACCACGTCGGGGTGGACGCCCGTCGACTCCAGGAGGCGGAAGAGGGCCACTTCGAAGGCGAACAGGGCGGGCTGGGCCCATTCCGTGCGGTCGAGCAGAGCCGCCTCGGGGGTGCCGGGGTCCGCGAACACGACGCCGCTCAGGGGGCGTTCGAGGTGGGCGTCCAGGTGGGCGCAGACTTCGTCCCAGGCGTGGGCGAACACCGGGAAGCGGGCGTGCAGTTCGCGTCCCATGCCGGGGCGCTGGGCGCCCTGGCCGGTGAAGAGGAACGCGGTCTTCGGCTCGCCGTGGACCACGCCCAGCGCGGTGTTCTCGGCCGGTTCACCGGCGGCGACCGCGTCCAGGCCGCGCAGCAGTTCCGCGTGGTCCTCGCCCACGACGACGGCCCGGTGTTCCAGTGCGGCGCGGGTCGTGGCCAGGGACAGCGCGGTGTCGGCGACGGGCACCCCGGGGCGGGCGGCGGCGAAGTCCCGCAGCCGTCGCGCCTGCGCCCGCAGCGCCTTGGCTCCCCTGCCGGACACCGTCCACGCCACAGGGGACGGTCGTTCGGCGACCGGCGCGTCGTCGGGGGCGTACGACGGGGCCGGCGGGGCCTGTTCGACGATGACGTGCGCGTTGGTGCCGCTGATGCCGAAGGAGGAGACGGCCGCGCGGCGCGGCTCCCCCGTCTCGGGCCACGGGACCGCCTCGGTGGCGAGGCGTACGGCGCCGGACTCCCAGTCGACGTGCGGGGTGGGGGCGGTGACGTGCAGGGTCCTGGGCACCGTTCCCGCGCGGATCGCCTGGACCATCTTGATGACGCCGCCGAGTCCGGCGGCGGCCTGGGTGTGGGCGAGGTTGGACTTGAGGGACCCGAGCCACAGCGGGGGCCGCCCGGCGTCCCGGGTGCCGTAGGTGGCGAGGAGCGCGTGGGCCTCGATCGGGTCGCCGAGGGTGGTGCCGGTGCCGTGCGCCTCCACCACGTCGACCTGGTCGACGGTGAGGGCGGCGTCGTCGAGGGCGGCGCGGATGACGCGCTGCTGGGCGAGGCCGTTGGGCGAGCTGAGCCCGTTGCTCGCGCCGTCCTGGTTGACGGCGCTGCCGCGCACCACGGCGAGGACCTCGTGGCCGAGCCGTCGTGCCTCGTCGAGCCGTTCCAGCGCGAGGACGGCGACGCCCTCGCCCCATCCGGTGCCGTTCGCATCGGCCGAGAACGACCGGCACCTGCCGTCGGCCGCCAGTCCGCGCTGCCGGCTGAACTCGATGAACGCCCCCGGCGTGGCCATCACCGCGACGCCCGCCGCGAGGGCCAGTGCGCACTCGCCGGCCCGCAGCGAGCGGGCGGCCAGGTGCAGGGCGACCAGGGACGACGAGCAGGCCGTGTCCACGGTGAGGGCCGGGCCCTCCAGGCCGAGGGCGTAGGAGAGCCGGCCGGAGAGCACGGCGGGCGAGCCGCCGGTCAGCAGATAGCCCGCCAGCTGCTCGGGGACGTCCTCGTGGACGCGCGGCCCGTAGTCCATGGCCCGGCCGCCCACGAACACGCCCGTGGCGCTGCCCCGCAGCGACAGCGGGTCGATGCCCGCGTGCTCGACCGCCTCCCAGGTCACCTCCAGCAGCAGGCGCTGCTGCGGGTCCATCGCCAACGCCTCACGGGGTGAGATGCCGAACAGTCCGGCGTCGAAGGCGCCCGCCTCGTCCAGGAAGGCGCCCTCCCGTACGTAGCTGCGGCCGGTGCCGCCGTCGGGGTCGTACAGCGCGTCCACGTCCCAGCCCCGGTCGGTGGGGAAGGCGTGGACGGCGTCGGCGCCCCGGGCGACCAGGTCCCACAGGTCGTCGGGGCCGCTCACCTTGCCGGGGAAGCGGCAGGCCATGCCGACGACGGCGATGGGCTCGCGTCCGGCGTCGGTGAGGCGTTGGTTGCGGGCGCGCAGCCGTTCGTTGTCCCGCAGGGCGACGCGCAACGCGTCCACGAGCCTGTCGGAGGTCGCCGCCATCACCGTCTCCTCGTTCTCGGCGTGCTGGGGATGCTGGGCATCTGGGGGGTTCCGGTCGTTCGTCGATGGGTCCCTGCGCGTGTCCCGGGTCATGAGCCGGAGCTCCGGTACGCCATCGCGATCAGGTCCTCGGCGTCCATCGCGCCGAGGGACGCCCCGTCCTGGTCCGGGCCGGCGGGCCGGTCCGGTGCGGGGGCGGTCCCGGGCAGCAGGAGTTCGCCGAGGTGCTGGGCGAGCCGCCGGGGTGTGGGGTGGTCGAAGACGACGGTGGTGGGCAGTGGCAGGCCGGTCGCCCTGCGCAGCCGGTTGCGCAGCTCCACGGCGGTGAGCGAGTCGATGCCGAGTTCCCGGAACGCCCTTCCCGCCTCGACGCGGTCGGTGCCGGCGTGCCCGAGGGCGCCCGCGACCTGCGCGGTGACGGTCTCCAGCAGCAGCCGGTCGCGGTCGGCGTCGGGGAGCGTCAGCAGGGTGTCCCGCAGGGACGAGTCGGCGGCGGTCTCCTCGGCGGTGTCGGCGCCCAGGGCCTCGCGCACGGCGGGGAGGTCGGCGAGCAGGGGGCTGGGCCGTGCGGCGGTGAAGCCCGGTGCGAACGCCTCCCAGTCCATGTCGCTGACGACCACGCACGTCTCGTCGTGCTCGACGGCCTGCCGCAGCGCGGCGACCGCCCGCTCCGGGGCCATCTTCCGCAGCCCGTTGCGGCGCAGCACCTGCTCCATCACCTCGTGCGACGCCATGCCGCCGCCGTCCCAGGCGCCCCAGGACACCGACGTCACGGGCACCCCGCGGGCCCGGTGGTGCTCGGCGAAGCCGTCCAGGTGCGCGTTGGCGGCCGCGTACGCGCCCTGGTTGCCGCCGCCCCAGACCGCGGCGACGGAGGAGAACACGACGAACGCGTCCAGCGAGCCGGTGTCCACGGCGGCGGCCAGGTTGTCGGCGCCCGCCGCCTTGGCGGCGAGGACGGCGGCGACGTCCTGCGGGGTGGTGTCGTCGAGCGGGGTGAACTGGCCGACGCCCGCCGCGTGGACGACCGTGCGGATGGCCGGTCCGTCGGCCGTCACCCGGGCCACGAGGTCCGCGACGGCCTCGGGGTCGGCGATGTCGCAGGCGGCCAGGGTGACCCGGGCGCCCGCCGCCTCCAGTTCCCGCCGCAGGTCGGCCGCGCCCGGCGCGCGGTCCCCTCGGCGGGTGACGAGGACGAGGTGCTCGGCTCCTTCGCGGGCGAGCCAGCGGGCGACGTGCGCGCCGGCGGCGCCGGTGCCTCCGGTGACCAGGGCGGTGCCGCGCGGCTGCCAGGGCCGTGCGGCGGCGCGGCCGTCGAGCGGTGCGGCGGTGAGCCTGCGGGCCCATCGCCCGTGGGCGGAGACGACGACCTGGTCCTCGCCGTCGGCGCCGGTCAGGGTGGCGCGCAGGCGGCGCCGCGCGGTGTCGTCGAACGGGTCGCGCAGGTCGACCAGACCGCCCCAGCGCGTCGGGTGCTCCAGGGCGACGACCCTGCCCAGTCCCCAGATCTGGGCCTGCCGGGGGGAGGCGTCCTGGTCGCCGGGGAGTGCGACGGCCCCGCTGGTCACGCACCACAGCGGGGCGTCGAGGCGTATGTCGCCCAGGGCCTGGGCGAGGGCGTGGGTGGCGGCGAGCCCGGCGGGCACCGCCGGGGAGTCGTCGGCGGGCCGCTCGTCGAGGGCGAGCAGCGACAGCACTCCGGCGACCTCGGTGCCGTCCGACGCGTCGGCCAGCCGGGCCGCGAGGCCGGCGCGTCCCTCGCGCGCCGCGTCCACCGGCACCCGCACCACCCGGGCGCCGCCGGTGGTCAGGGCGTCCAGCACGCCGTCGGCCGTCGTGTCGTCGGGGTGGTCGGCGGGGGTGACGACCAGCCAGGTCCCGGTGAGCGCCGCCTGCGGCTCCGGCACGGCGGTCCAGGTGACGCGGTAGCGCCACGCGTCCAGCAGGGCGCTCTCGCGCTGCCGGCCGCGCCAGGAGGCCAGGGCGGGCAGCACGGTGCGCAGCGGTCCGGTGAGGTGGTCGTCGCCGGTCACGTCGAGCAGACGGGCCAGCGACTCCAGGTCCGTGTTCTCCACGGCGTCCCAGAAGGCGGACGCCGCGGGGTCGTCGGTCGCGGGCTTCGGGCCGGCGGTCGCGGGGGCGGCCCAGAACCGGGTGCGCCGGAAGGCGTAGGTGGGCAGCTCCACGCGGCGGGCCAAGGCGCCGCCGGGCAGCGCGCGCCAGTCGGGGGTGATGCCCCGGGTCCAGGCCTCGGCCACCGACAGCAGCAGTCGGCGCGGGCCGCCGTGCTCGCGGCGCAGGGAGCCGACGGTGACGACGTCGGCGCCCTCGTCCTCGGCCGTCTCCTCCACCGAGGGGGTCAGCAGCGGGTGCGGGCTCATCTCGGCGAACGAGCGGTGGCCGTGGGCGAGGAGTTCGCGGGTGGCGCGTTCGAACTCCACCGGCTCGCGCATGTTGCGGAACCAGTAGTCGGTGTCGAGTCCCGCGGTGTCGAGCGGGCCGCCGGTCAGCGTGGAGAAGAAGGGTGTGTCGGCGCTCTTGGGGCGGATCTCGCCCAGCTCGTCGAGCAGGGCCCCGCGCAGGGCGTCGACCTGGGGCGAGTGCGAGGCGAAGTCCACGCCGGGGATCGGCCAGCGCAGGACGCCCAGCTCCGACAGGCGGACGCCGAACTCGCCGAGCGCCTGCGGGTCGCCGGCCACGGTCACGGTGGCCGGGGCGTTCACGGCGGCGACGGCGAGCCGGTCGGACCACGGCCGCAGCCACTGCCTGACCCGGTCGGCGGGGGCGAGGACGGAGACCATGCCGCCCTTCCCGGCGAGGCGGGCCCACAGCCGGCTGCGTACGGCGATCAGCCGCGCCGCGTCCGGCAGGCTCAGCGCGCCGGCCACGTAGGCGGCGGCGATCTCGCCCTGGGAGTGGCCGACCACGGCCGACGGCTCGACCCCGTACGACCGCCAGGCGGCGGCGAGGGAGACCATCACGGTGAACAGCAGCGGCTGGACGACGTCCGCCCGGTCGATGGGCGGTGCGTCCGGTGCGTCGCGCAGCAGGCCGGGCAGGGACCAGTCGAGGTGGGGGGCCAGTGCCTCGGCGCACGCCTCGGCCTCCTGCCGGAAGGCCGGGCAGTCGGCCAGCAGAGGCGCCGCCATGCCGGGCCACTGGGAGCCCTGCCCGGGGAAGACGAACACGGGGCGGGGGTCGCTGCCCGGCAGGCCGCGCACCAGCGACGGCAGCTCGGCCCCGGCCTCCAGCGCCGCGAGCCCGTCGAGGAGTTCGGCGGTGTCGGCGGCGACGACGGCGGCGCGGTGGGGCAGGGCGGCTCGTGCGGTCGCCGCGGAGTACGCCAGGTCGGCGAGCGCAACGCCGGGGTGCGCCCGGACGTGGTCGGCGAGTCTGCGGGCCTGGGCGCGCAGCGCCTCCTCGCCGGCGCCGGAGAGCGGCACGACCACGGTGGCGGGCCGGTCGTCGCGGGCGGCGGGCGGGGTGTCCGGCTCGGTGGCCGGGGCCTCTTCGAGGATGACGTGGGCGTTGGTGCCGCTGATGCCGAACGAGGAGACGCCGGCCCGCCGGGGCCGCTCCCCCGCGGGCCAGTCGACCGGCTCCGTCAGCAGGCGCACGGTGCCGGACGACCAGTCGACGTGCGGGGACGGCGCGTCGACGTGCAGGGTGCGCGGCAGGACGCCGTGCCGCATCGCCATCACCAGCTTGATGAGGGAGGCGACGCCCGCGGCGGCCTGGGTGTGGCCGATGTTCGACTTCAACGAGCCGAGCCACAGCGGCTGTCCGGGGCCGCGGCCGGTCCCGTAGGCGTTCAGCAGGGCCTGCGCCTCGATGGGGTCGCCGAGTTCGGTTCCGGTGCCGTGCGCCTCGACGGCGTCGATCTGGTCGGGGGTCAGCCAGGCGTCGCTCAGCGCCTGCCGGATCACCCGTTCCTGGGCCGGTCCGCTGGGCGCGCTGAGCCCGTTGGTCGCGCCGTCCTGGTTGGTGGCGGAGCCGCGCACGACGGCGAGCACTGGGTGGCCGAGGCGCCGGGCGTCCGTGAGGCGTTCGACGAGGAGGACGCCGACGCCCTCGCCCCAGCCGGTGCCGTCGGCGCTCGCGGCGAAGGCCCGGCAGCGGCCGCTCGGGGACAGCGCGCGCTGCCTGCTGAGTTCGACGAAGGCGCCGGGTGTCGGCATCACCGAGGCACCGCCGACCAGCGCCATGTCGCACTCGCCGCGCCGCAGCGACCGTACGGCCAGGTGGAGGGCGACCAGGGAGGACGAGCAGGCCGTGTCGACCGTCAGCGCCGCGCCTTCCAGGCCGAGCACGTAGGCCACGCGCCCGGAGGCGACGCTGCTGGTGGTGCCGGTGAGCAGATGGCCGCCCAGGTGGGCGTCGGCGTCCTGGAGGGCGGGGCCGTACTCCTGGGCGATCACGCCGAAGTAGACGCCGGTGCGGGTGCCGCGCAGGGAGCGCGGGTCGACGCCGGCCCGTTCGACGGCCTCCCAGGAGGTCTCCAGCAGCAGCCGTTGCTGCGGGTCCATGGCGGCGGCCTCGCGCGGGGAGATGCCGAACAGTTCGGCGTCGAAGTGGTCGGCGTCGTGGAGGAAGCCGCCCTCGCGGACGTAGCTGCGGCCCGGGGCCTCGGGGTCGGGGTCGTACCGTCCGTCGGGGTCCCAGCCCCGGTTGCCGGGGAACGGGCCGATGGCGTCCCGGCCCTCGTCGACCAGGCGCCACAGCTCCTCGGGGGTGCTGACGCCGCCGGGGAAGCGGCAGCCCATGCCGACGACGGCGATCGGCTCCCGTTCGCGGGCGGCGGCCTCCGCCAGTTCCCGCCGGGCCTGGCGCAGGTCGGCGGTGGCCCGCTTCAGGTAGTCGCGGAGCTTGTGCTCGCTGGACACTGCTGTCAACTCCTCGTGCGAAAGGGGAGGGGTGGGCGAGGTGCGGGCCGGGGGCCGCTCAGGTGAGGCCGAGTTCGCCGTCGAGGACGTCGAAGAGGGCCTCGTCGTCGGCGTCCGCCAGGTCCGCCGGCTCCTCCCGGTCCGCCCCGGCGCCGTCCCGGCCGTCCCACTGGGCGACCAGTCCGCGCAGCCGTACGGCGACGGCGCCGTCGTCCCTGCCGGGGGGTGCGGTCAGCAGCAGTCGGGCGAGCCGGTCGATCTCCTCGGTCAGGGACGGGCCGGCCGGGGCCTGCTGCCGCGCGCCGCCGGGCGTCGTGGGGGCGAGGCGGGCGAGCAGGTGGTCGACGAGGGCCGTCGGGGTCGGCTCGTCGAAGACGAGGGTGGCGGGCAGGCGCAGTCCGGTCGCCGCGCCGAGCCGGTTGCGCAGTTCGACGCCGGTGAGGGAGTCGAAGCCGGCCTCCTTGAAGGTGGCGTCGGGGTCGACGGACTCGGCGGAGGTGTGCCCGAGGGCGGCGGCGACCTGGGTGCGGACCAGCTGGTGCAGGGTGCGGACCCGCTCCGCCGCGGTCATCCGGGCCAGGCGGTCGGCCAGCGGCTCGGTGCCGTCGGTGGCGGCGGCCGGGCCGGCCACGGCGCGGCGGGCGGCCGGTGCCCCGGCCAGCGACCGCAACAGGGGCGTCGGCAGTGCGCCGGCGGCGCAGCCGCGCAGCGCCGCGAGGTCCAGCCGGGTGGGCACCAGGAGGGCGTCGGCGCCGGTGAGCGCCGTGTCGAACAGGGCCAGGCCGGTCTGCGTGGTCAGGGGCAGCACTCCGGCGCGGCGCAGCCGGGCCAGGTCGCCGTCCGCCAGGTGGCCGGTCATGCCGCTGCGTTCCGCCCACAGGCCCCAGGCCAGGGACACGGCGGGCGCTCCCGCCGCCCGGCGGCGGGCGGCGAGGGCGTCGAGGAAGGCGTTGGCCGCCGCGTAGTTGGCCTGTCCGGCGCCGCCCAGCACGCCGGCCGCGGAGGAGAACAGCACGAAGGCGTCCAGGTCGAGGCCGCGGGTGAGGTCGTCGAGGTGGGTGGCGGCGTCGGCCTTGGGCCGGAACACCCGGTCGATCCGCTCCTCGGTGAGCGAGGCGAGGGCCGCGTCGTCCAGCACGCCGGCCGCGTGGACGACGGCCACCAGCGGGTGCTCCGGCGGGATCGACGCCAGGGCCCCGGCGAGCGCCGAGCGGTCGGCGGTGTCGCAGGCCACGACGTCCACCTGGGCGCCCAGAGCGGTCAGTTCGTCGCGCAGGGCCGCGGCCGACGGGGTGTCGGGGCCGCGGCGGCCGAGCAGCAGCAGCCGTCGTGCGCCGTGCTCCGTCACCAGGTGCCGTGCGACATGGCCGCCGAGGGTGCCGAGGGCGCCGGTGACGAGGACGGTGCCGTCGGGGCGCGGGGGCGCGGGCAGGGTGAGGACCACCTTGCCGACGTTGTGGCCCTGGCTGAGGTGGCGGAAGGCGTCCGGCGCGTGCCGGACGTCCCAGGCGGCCACCGGCATGGGGGTGAGCGTCCCTCGGTCGAAGAGCGCGGCGATCTCGTCGAGCATCTGCCGGATGCGGTCGGGGCCGGCCTCGCCGAGGTCGAAGGCGCGGTAGCGCACCCCGGGGCAGGACGCGGCGATCTCCTCGGCGTCGCGGATGTCGGTCTTGCCCATCTCGACGAACCGGCCGCCCCGGGGCAGCAGTCGCAGCGAGGCGTCGACGAACTCGCGGGCCAGGGAGTTCAGGACGACGTCGACGCCGCGGCCCTCGGTCCGCTTGAGCAGGTCGGCTTCGAAGTCCAGGGTGCGGGAGGAGGCGATCCGGTCGGGGTCGACGCCGAGTGCGCGCACCGCCTCCCATTTCGCCGGGCTCGCGGTGGCGTGGACGTCCGCGCCCCAGTGCCGGGCGAGCTGGACGGCGGCGTGTCCGACGGCGCCCGCGGCGGTGTGGACGAGCACGGACTCCCCGGCGGTCAGTCCCGCGAGGTCGGCCAGGCCGTAGTAGGCGGTCAGATAGGCCACGGGGACGGCCGCCGCCTGGGCGAGGGTCAGGGTGGCGGGGACGCGGGTGACGAGCCGGGCGTCGGCCACGGTGACCGGGCCGATCCCGCCGGAGAACAGGCCCATGACGCGGTCGCCCGGTACCAGTCCGGTGACGCCCTCGCCGATCTCCGTGACGATGCCGGCGCCTTCGCCGCCGGGCAGTCCGGCGGTCGGCGGGACCATGCCGAGGGTCATCAGGACGTCGCGGAAGTTGACGCCGGCGGCCCGCATCCGCACCCGCACCTGCCCGGCGGCGAGGGGTGCCGTGGCCTCGGGGGCCGCCACCACCGCGAGGTCCTCCAGGGTGCGGCGCCCGGCGAAGTCCAGCCGCCAGGGCGTGCCGTCGGCCGGGAGCCGCAGCCCGCCGTCGTGGTCGGCGCCGGCCCGGGCCAGCCGCGGCGCCAGCAACCTGCCCTCGCGCACGGCGAGTTGCGGTTCGTCGGCGGTCAGGGCCGTCGGGAGGGCGGGCCAGGAGGCGTCGTGGCCGTCGGTGTCGAGCAGCCCGAACCGGCCCTGGTCCTCCGCCTGCGCGGAGCGCACCAGCCCCCACACGGCCGCCTGCGCCGGGTCGGGTGCCGTGCCTCCGGTGGTGGTGGCCACGGCGTCCCGGGTCAGGAACACCAGCCGGGACGCGGCGAGCCGGTCGTCCGTCTGCCAGGCGCGGGCGAGGGAGAGGGCGCTCAGGACCGCCCGGCGCGCGGCCTCGGCGGGAGCGGCGCCGGGTTCCCGGTCGGTGAGGTCCGCCAGGACGATCCGGGGGGCGGGTGTGCCCGTGTCGAGCGCGGACCGCAGGGTGTCCCAGTCGGCGTACCGGACGGGGCCGGTGTGCGGGGTGGCGGATGCGGCCGGCACGTTGGCGCCGAGCACGGCGTACGTCTCCGGGTCCGGGTGCGGGACGCCGGTCGGGGCCGGGAGCCAGGTGACCCGGTAGAGGTGGTCGGGCTCGGTGCCGTGCGGCGCGGCGAGGCCGGTCGGGGCGGGTCGCAGGGCCAGGGACTCGACGGTGGCCACGAGGCCGGCGGAGTCGGCGAGTTCGAGGCGGTAGGTGCCGGCGGCGAGGCGGGTCAGGCGGGCGGTGAGCCGGGTCGCGCCCGTCGCCCACAGGGAGACTCCGCTCCAGGAGAAGGGCAGTTGCAGGGCCGGTTCGTCGTCCCGCTGGAGGAACGCGACGGCGTGCAGGGCGGCGTCGAGCAGCGCCGGATGGACCGTGAAGGCGTCGGCCCGCGCGCGCTGTTCCTCGCCGAGTTCGACCTCCGCGTAGACCTCGTCGCCGTGCCGCCAGGCGGCGCGCAGACCGCGGAAGGCGGGCCCGTAGTCGTAGCCGCGTTCGGCGAGCGCCGGGTAGTGGCCGGTGAGGTCGACGGGTACGGCGTCCGCGGGCGGCCGCACGGCGGTGTCCTGGGCCGGTGGTGGCGTGGTGGCCAGGGTCGCGGTGGCGTGGTGCGTCCACGGGCCGTCCTCGGCGGCGTCCTTCGGGGTGGAGTGGATCTCCACGGTCCGTGCGCCGTCGGTGTCCGGTGCGCCGACCACCGCCTGGAGGCGTACCCCGGTGTCGGGGAGGCGCAGCGGGGTGAGGAGGTCCAGGGTGGCGAGGTGGGGGGCGCCGACGAGCGCGGCGGCGTGCAGGGCGATGTCCACCAGCGCGGCGCCGGGGACGAGGACCGTGCCGGCCACCCGGTGGTCGCGCAGCCAGGGGTGGGTGTCGGGTCCGACCGCCCCGGTGAGCAGGAGTTCGCCGCGTGCGGCGAGCCGGACGGAGGCGCCGAGCAGGTCGTGCGCGGTGTCGGCCAGGCCGAGCCGGGCGGCGCCGGCCGCCGGCTCGACGGCGTCGATCCAGTGGCGGCGGCGCTGGAAGGGGTAGGTGGGCAGTTGGGGGCGCGGCGCGTCGGTGTCCGGGAGCGCCGGCGTCCAGTCGACGTCGACGCCGGCGGTGTGGGCCCGGGCCAGGGAGGTCAGGAAGCGGCGCGGTCCGCCGTCGTCGCGGCGCAGCGACTCCAGGACGACGGCGCGTGCGCCGTGGTCGCCGATCGTCTCCTCCAGGCCGATGGTGAGGACCGGGTGGGGGCTGATCTCGACGAAGCAGTCGTACTCCTGGTCCAGCAGGGCGCGCACCGCCTGTTCGAGCCGCACGGGTCGGCGCAGGTTGCGGAACCAGTAGTCGGTGTCGAGGAGGGCCGTGTCGAGGGGGCCGCCGGTGACCGTGGAGCAGAACACCGTGTCGGCGGGGCGGGGCCGCAGGCCGTCCAGCGCCCGGGTCAGCTCCTCGCGCAGGCCTTCGACGTGGTCGGAGTGGGAGGCGTAGTCGACCGGGACCATACGGGCGCGGACGCCTTCGGTGTCGTAGTGGGAGCGGAGTTCCTCCAGGGCGGCCCGGTCGCCGGAGACGACCGTGGAGCGGGGGCCGTTGACCGCCGCGACGCCGATCCGGCCCTCCCAGCGGGGCAGCAGCCGGGTCACCTCCGCCGCGGGCAGGGCCACGGACAGCATGCCGCCGGTGCCGGACAGCCCGGCCAGGGCCCGGGAGCGCAGGGCGACGACACGGGCGGCGTCGTCGAGGGACAGGGCGCCGGCCACGCAGGCGGCGGCGATCTCGCCCTGGCTGTGGCCGATCACGGCGGCGGGGCGCACGCCGTGCGCGCGCCACAGTTCGGCGAGGGACACCATCACCGCGAACAGCGCGGGCTGCACGACGTCGACGCGTTCCAGGGACGGCGCGTCGGGTTCGCCGCGCAGGACGGCGAGCAGGTCCCAGTCGGTGTACGGGCGCAGCGCGTCGGCGCATCGCCGCAGGGAGGCGGCGAACTCCTCGTCGGTGTCGGCGAGTTCCGCGGCCATGCCGGCCCACTGCGAGCCCTGGCCGGGGAAGACGAACACGGTCCGGCGGCCGGTCTCGGCCACGTCGCGGACCAGGCCGGGGTCCTCCTCGCCGTGGGCCAGGGCGGTCAGCGCGCGGGTCAGCGCGGGCAGGTCCGCGCCCACGGCGACGGCCCGGTGCTCGAAGTGGGAGCGGCCGGTGGCCAGTGCGTGGGCGAGGCTCGCCGCTGAGGCCTCGTCGGCTCCGTCGAGCAGCGGCAACAGCCGCCCGGCCAGCGCGCCGAGCGCGTCCTTGCCGCGGGCGGAGACCAGCAAGGGGACCACGGGCGGGCGGGCGGCGGCCGGGGCCGGCTCGGCGGGGGCCGGGCGTACGACAACCGAGCCCGGCTCGGCGGGGGCCACAGGACCGGTGGTCGCGACCGGCTCGGCGGGGGCCACAGGGCCGGTGACCGAGCCCGGCTCGGCGGGGGCCACGGGGCCGGTGGTCGCGACCGGCTCGGCGGGGGTGTACTGCTCGACGACGACGTGGGCGTTGGTGCCGCTGATGCCGAAGGAGGACACGGCCGCCCGCCGGGGTGCTCCGTCGGTCGTCCAGGGCCGGTTGCCGGTGAGCAGGGACACTCCGCCGGACGCCCAGTCGACGCTGTCCAGGGGGCGCTCGGCGTGCAGGGTCCGCGGCAGGGTGGCGTGCCGGATCGCCATGACCGTCTTGATGACGCCGGCGGCGCCGGCCGCGGCCTGGGTGTGGCCGAGGTTGGACTTCACCGCGCCCAGCCACAGCGGCCGCCCGGCGTCGCGGCCGGCGCCGTAGACGGCCTGGAGGGCCTGGGCCTCGATCGGGTCGCCGAGGGCCGTGCCGGTGCCGTGGGCCTCGACGAGGTCGACGTCGGCCGGGTCGAGCCGGGCGGCCCGCAGCGCCTGCCGGATCACCCGCTGCTGGGAGGGCCCGTGGGGTGCGGTGAGGCGGCTGCTCGCGCCGTCCTGGTTGACGGCGGAGCCGGTGAGGACGGCGAGGACGGGGTGCCCGGCGCGCTCGGCGTCGGAGAGACGCTCCAGCAGCAGGACGCCGGCCCCCTCGGACCAGCCGGTGCCGTCGGCGTCGGCGGAGAACGGCTTGCAGCGGCCGTCCGGTGCCAGGCCGCGCTGTCGGCTGAACTCCACGAAGGTGCGCGGCGACGCCATGATCGTCACTCCGCCGGCCAGGGCGAGCGAGCACTCGCGCCGGCGCAGCGACTGGACGGCCATGTGCAGGGCGACGAGGGAGGACGAGCAGGCGGTGTCGACCGTGACGGCGGGCCCCTGGAGGCCGAAGGTGTAGGCGATCCGGCCGGAGGCGACGGACGGGGCGGAGCCGCTGCCCACGTACCCCTCGAACTCGGCGGGGACGGTGTGCAGCCGGGAGCCGTAGTCGTCGTACATGACGCCGACGAAGGTGCCGGTGTCGCTGCCCTTGACGTCCTTCACGCCGATACCGGCCCGCTCCAGCGCCTCCCAGCAGATCTCCAGCAGGACGCGCTGCTGGGGGTCGGTGGCCGTCGCCTCCCTCGGGTTCATGCCGAAGTGCGCGGCGTCGAACAGGTCGGCGTCGTGCAGGAAGCCGCCGAACCGGGTGTAGCTGCGGCCGGTCGCCTCGGGGTCGGGATCGTAGAGGGCGTCCACGTCCCAGCCCCGGTTGGCGGGGAACTCCGAGACGGCGTCCCGGCCGTCGGCCACCAGGTCCCACAGTTCCTCCGGGGAGGTGACGCCACCGGGGTAGCGGCAGGCCATCGCCACGACGGCGACGGGCTCGTGTGCCTGTTCCTCGGCCTCCTCCAGCCGGCGGCGGGTGCGCTGCAGGTCTGCCGTCACCCTCTTCAGGTAACCGCGAAGTTTCTCCTCGTTCCCCATGGGGGGTTCACTCCTCGCACGGAAGGCTGCGGTCGGCTCGGATGCTGCGGGGCTCATGAGGAGACCCCGAGGTCGTTGTCGATGAGGTCGAAGATCTCGTCGTCGTCGGCGGTGTCGAGACGGTCCGTGAGGTCGCCGTCCGCCCCGCCCGCCCGGTCCGGGGCGGTGGGGGCCGCGCGGTCCAGGATCCGGCGCAGGCGCCGCAGGACCAGGTCGCGGGCGGAGTCGTCGGCGAGCGCCGTGTCGATCCAGCGCTCCAGGCCGTCCAGGTCGTCGGGGCGGGCGGGGGCCGTGGCACCGTCCGCCGCCGGGCGGGCCGTTCCGGCGCCGATCTCCTCGTCGAGCCGTAGCGCGAGCAGCCGCGGTTCGGGGTGGTCGAAGAGGACGGTGGGCGGCAGGGACAGTCCGGTGAGGCGGTTGACGCGGTTGCGGAACTCGACGGCGGTCAGCGAGTCGAAGCCGAGTTCCAGGAATCCCCGGTCGGCCGGCACCGCCCGTCCGCCGGCGAAGCCGAGGACGGCTG
This sequence comes from Streptomyces sp. A012304, assembly GCF_026008495.1. Lineage (GTDB taxonomy): Bacteria > Actinomycetota > Actinomycetes > Streptomycetales > Streptomycetaceae > Streptomyces. Next base: position 8,324 of record NZ_BQUN01000182.1, on the reverse strand, counting down.
CCGTCTGCGCGCGCACGAAGGACAGCAGCTCCGCGGCGCGGTCGGCCGGGGACAGCCGCGCCAGGCGGTCGGTGAGCGACTCCTCGGCCGGGGCGTCGGCCCGTTGCGGGGCCGCCTCGGTGGGCGGCGGGACCAGGGAGCGCAGTACGGCGGGTACGTCCGCGCCGCGCGCCCGCAGCGCCGGCAGGTCGAGCCGTAGGGGCAGGGCGACCGGATTGGGGCCGGCGCAGGCGGCGTCGAACAGGGCGAGCGCCTGGGGCACCGTCAGCGCGGCGACGCCGGTCCGGGCCAGGCGGCGCCGTCCGGTGTCGTCGAGGTCGGCCGTCATGCCGTCGTCGGTGTCCCACAGGCCCCAGGCGAGCGAGGTGGCGGGCAGCCCCTCGGCCGCGCGGGCGTGGGCCAGGGCGTCCAGGAAGGCGTTGGCGGCGGCGTAGTTGGCCTGTCCCGCCGTGCCGAGGGTGCCGGCGGCCGAGGAGAACAGGACGAAGGCCGTGAGGTCGAGGTCCCTGGTCGCCTGGTGCAGATGGAGCGCCGCGTCGACCTTGGCCCGGAACACCGTCCGTATCCGCCGCGGTGTCAGCGACGGCACGACCCCGTCGTCGAGGACGCCGGCGGCGTGGACGACGGCCCGCAGCGGCCGGTCGGCGGGCACGGCGGCGAGGACCGCGTCGAGCTGGGCGCGGTCCGCCAGGTCGGCGGCGACCAGCTCGGCGCGGGCGCCGAGGGCGGCCAGTTCCTCCGTGAGTTCCGGGGCGCCGGGGGCTGTCGGGCCGCTGCGGCTGACCAGGAGCAGGTCGCGCACGCCGTGCGCGGTGACCAGGTGGCGGGCGACGAGTCGGCCCAGGGCACCGGTCGCGCCGGTCAGCAGGACCGTGCCGGTGCCGTCGAACGGTGAGCCGTCGTCGCCCCGCCCGAGCGGGCCCCGGGTGACGCGCGGCACGTGCAGGGCGCCCCGGCGGGCCGCCAGCTGCGGTTCGCCGCACAGCAGGGCGCGTTCCAGCGTCCCGTCGGTGTCCGTGGCGTCCGTGGAGTCGGTGGCGTCGGTGGCGTCGGTGGCGTCGGTGGTGTCCAGGAGAGTGAAGCGGCCCGGGTTCTCCGTCTGCGCGGTGCGCATCAGGCCCCATATGGCGGCCTGGGCCAGGTCGGCGGGCCCGGTGTCGCCCGGCAGGACGACTGCCCGACGGGTCAGCAGGACGAGGTGGGTGTCGGCGAAGCGCTCGTCGGCGAGCCAGGTCTGCACGTCGCCGAGGACGCGGGTCACGGCGTTCAGGACGCTCTCCGCGGTGACGGCCGTGCCGTCGGGGGCGGGGGCGGTGAGCACCACGGTGTCCGGGACGGGGGTGCCGGCGTCGACCGCGGCACGCAGGGCCGCCAGATCGTGGTGGCGGGGTGTCCGCGGCGGCAGGGCGACCGGCGGGGTGCCGCCGTCGACGACGGCGACGGCACGGGGTGCGGGCCGGGAGCCGTCGGGCGCCGGGGCGGCGGTCCACTCCAGGCGGTGCGGGGCCTGGGGGCCGCTCAGGGCGCGCCGCAGGGCGTCGGCCGGGATGCCGCGCAGGCCGAGCCGGTCGACGACGAGGACGGGCCGGCCGTCGGGATCGGCCGCCTCGACGCGGTGACCGCCCGTGCCGTCGGCCACGACCCGCACCCGCAGGGCGTCGGCGCCGGTCGGGTGCAGCCGGGCCCCGGAGAAGGCGAACGGCAGGCGTCCGTCGTCCCCGCCGTCGAGCTTCACCGCGTTCAGCGCGGCGTCCACCAGGGGCGGCCACAGCCGGAACGCTCCGGCGGTGTCCGGGCGTTCGGGGAGCGCGACCTCGGCGAACGTCTCCTCGCCGCGCCGCCAGGCGCGTCGCAGCCCGGCGAAGGCGGGCCCGTAGCCGAAGCCGGCGTCCGCGAGCCGTTCGTACAGCCCGTCGAGCGGTACGTCACGCGCGCCGTGGGGCGGCCAGACCTGGAGGTCGGGGCAGCTCGGCGGGGTGCCGTCCGGGCTCAGGGTGCCGGTGGCGTGCCGGGTCCAGGGCAGGTCCTCGCCCTCGGCGGGGCGGGCGTACACGCCGATCTCCCGGCTGCCCGAGGTGGCGTCCGGTGCGCCGGCCACCACCTGGAGCGCGGTGGTGCCCCGGTCGGGCAGGGTCAGGGGCGCCTCCAGGACGAACTCCGCGACCTGCGGGCAGCCGGTGCGCTCGCCGGCGTGCAGGGCGAGTTCCAGCAGCACCGCGCCCGGCACCACGGCGGTGCCCAGGACGGTGTGGTCGCCGAGCCACGGCTGCCGGGCGAGCGAGAGCCGTCCGGTGAAGACGGTCGTGGCGGAGCCGGCCGGGGACAGCGCGGCGTGCAGCAGCGGGTGTCCGCCCGGCTCCAGTCCGGCGGCGGGGAGCGCGGCGTGGTCGTCGTCGGCCGCCAGCCAGTAGCGCCGGTGCCGGAAGGGGTACGTCGGCAGGTCGGCGGCGTCCCGGTGGGCGGGCAGCCGTCCGAGGAGGCCGCCGAAGTCGACGGGCGCGCCGTGCGCCCAGGCCCGGCCGAGGGCGTCGACGAGGGTGCGGAGCTGCGGGCGGTCCTTGCGCTGCGCGGGCACGCACGCGAGGTCCATGGACCGCGCGGCGAGGGTCTCCTGGGCCATGGCGGTCAGGACCCCGTCGGGACCCACCTCGACGAACAGCGTGGTGCCCAGGTCGGCGAGGGTGTCGACGGCATCGCGGAAGCGGACCGCGGCACGGGCGTGGCGGACCCAGTAGGCGGGGTCGGCGATGTCCTCGGCCGCGGCCGCGCCGGTGACGGCGGACACGAACGGCAGCCGCGGGGCGTCGAAGCCGAGGTGCTCGGCCACGGCGCGGAAGTCGTCGAGGACGGCGTCCATGTGCGGGGAGTGGAAGGCGTGGCTGACCCGCAGCCGCCGGGTCTTGGCGCCCCGGGCGCGGACCTGTTCGGCGATCTCCAGTACGGCGTCCTGGTCGCCCGCGACGACGACGGACGACGGCCCGTTGACGGCGGCGACGGACACGGCGTGGGCCCGGTTCTCCAGCAGCGGCAGGACCTCGTCCTCCGGGAGCTGGAGGGCGACCATGGCGCCGCGGGCGGGCAGGGCCTGCATCAGCTCGCCGCGGGCCGTGACCAGCCGGGCGGCGTCGGGCAGGGAGAGCACGCCGGCGATGTGCGCGGCCGCCAGTTCCCCGACCGAGTGGCCGGCCACGTGGTCCGGGCGCAGGCCCCACTCCTCCAGGAGGCGGCAGAGGGCGACCTCGTAGGCGAACAGCGCGGGCTGGGTGAACCGTGTGCGGTCGAGGTCGGCGGCCCGTTCGGGGCCCGCGGTGCCGAGGAGGACGGGCAGCAGCGGGGCGGGCAGCCACCGGTCGAGCTCGGCGCACACCTCGTCGAGGGCGTCCGCGAACACCTGGTGCCGCTCGTACAGGTCACGGCCCATGCCCTGGTGCTGTGCGCCCTGTCCGGTGAACAGGAAGGCGACGCGGGGTTCGGCCGCGGCGGGCGGCGCGTCGTGGTCCGGGCCGTGCGCGGCGAGGGCGTCGAGCCCGGCGAGGAGTTCGTCGCGGCCGCCGCCGGTGACGACCGCGCGGTGGGCGAACCGGGCGCGGGTGAGGGCCAGGGCGCGGGCCACGGCCGTCGGGTCGGCGTCGGGGCGGGAGCGTACGAACTCGCCCAGCCGCGCGGCCTGTTCGCGCAGCGCCTGCGGGGTCGCGGCGGACAGCGTCCACGGCACGACGGCGGGGGCCGGCGGGGCCGGGGCCGGGGCGGGCTCGCCGGTGTCCTGTTCGAGGACGACGTGGGCGTTGGTGCCGCTGATGCCGAAGGAGGAGACGCCGGCCCGGCGGGCACGCCCGGTGTCGGGCCAGGGAGTGTGGTCGGTGAGCAGTTCCACGGCGCCGGCGTTCCAGTCCACGTGGGTGGTGGGACGGTCGACGTGCAGGGTCTTCGGCAGGATGCCGTGGCGCATCGCCATCACCGTCTTGATGACACCGCCGACGCCGGCGGCGGCCTGCGCGTGGCCGATGTTCGACTTCAGCGAGCCGAGCCACAGCGGACGGTCGGCCCGTCGCTGCCCGTAGGTGGCGAGGATCGCCTGCGCCTCGATCGGGTCGCCGAGCCGGGTTCCGGTGCCGTGGGCCTCGACGGCGTCCACGTCGGCCGCGCCCAGGCCGGCGTCGTGCAGCGCGTCCTGGATCACGCGCTGCTGGGACGGCCCGTTGGGGGCGGTCAGGCCGTTGCTGGCGCCGTCCTGGTTGACGGCGGAGCCCTTGACGACCGCGAGCACCCGGTGTCCGAGGCGGCGGGCGTCGGAGAGCCGCTCCAGCAGCAGGACTCCGGCGCCCTCGGCCCAGCCCGTGCCGTCGGCGGCCTCGGCGAAGGACTTGCAGCGGCCGTCGGCCGCGAGGCCGCGCTGCCGGCTGAACTCGACGAAGGTGCGCGGCGACGCCATGATCGTCACCCCGCCGGCCAGGGCGAGCGAGCACTCACCGCGGCGCAGCGCCTGCGCGGCGAGGTGCAGGGCGACGAGCGAGGACGAGCAGGCGGTGTCGACGGTGACGGCGGGCCCCTCCAGTCCGAGGGTGTAGGCGAGGCGCCCGGACAGCACGCTGCCGCTGGTGCCGGTGAGGGCATAACCCTCCACGCCCTCGTCCCGGGACGTGGTGGCGGTCGCGTAGTCGGAGGCCATGGCGCCGACGAAGACGCCCGTGGTGGTTCCCTTGAGGCCGTGCGGGTCGAGGCCGGCCCGCTCGACCGCCTCCCAGGCGATCTCCAGGAGCATCCGCTGCTGGGGGTCCATCGCCAGTGCCTCGCGCGGGGAGATACCGAAGAACTCGGCGTCGAACCCGGCCGCGTCGGCGCCGTCGAGGAAGCCGGCGGCCGAGGCGTAGAACGTGCCCCGGTGGGCCGGGTCAGGGTGGTACAGCGCGCCGAGGTCCCAGCCTCGGTCCTCGGGGAAGTCACCGATGGCGTCCCGGCCGTCCGCGACGAGCCGCCACAGGTCCTCCGGGGAGCGGACGCCGCCGGGGTAACGGCAGCTCATGCCGACGATCGCGATCGGCTCGTCGGCCGGGGCGGGGGCGTATTTCCCGCCGTCGCCGGAGGGTGCGGGGTCCGTGCCGCCGTACTCGGACCGCAGGCGGGCGGCGAGGACGGCGGGGGTGGGATGGTCGAAGAGCAGGGTCGCGGGCAGCCGCAGGCCGGTGGCCTCGTTGAGCCGGTTGCGCAGTTCCACCGAGGTGAGGGAGTCCAGGCCCAGGTCCTGGAAGGTGCGGTCCTTGTCGACGGGCTTCCCGGCGGGGTAGCCGAGGACGGCCGCGACGTGCTGCCGCACCAGCTCCAGCAGGGCCTCCTCCGGTGGCGCGGCGGCGGCCGCGGCCCCGGGCTCGGGCGCGGTGGTGCCGGCCGTCCGTCGGGCCGGGGCGCGCACCAGGCCACGCAGCAGCGGCGGCACGGCCCGGCCGGACGCGGCGCGTTCGCGCACCGCCGCCAGGCTCAGCCGCACCGGCACCGTCTCCGGGCTGTCGAGGGCCAGCGCCCGGTCGAACAGGGCCAGTCCCTCGTCGGTGCCGAGGGCGCCCACCCCGCCGCGCGCCATGCGGCGCAGGTCGGAGCCGGTGAGGTGGCCGGTCATCGCGCTGTCCTCGGACCACAGGCCCCAGGCCAGCGACACGGCGGGCAGTCCCTGGGCGCGGCGGTGGCGGGCCAGGGCGTCGAGGTAGGCGTTGGCGGCGGCGTAGTTGGCCTGTCCGGCGGTGCCGAGGACGCCGGCCACGGACGAGAACAGCACGAACGTCCTGACGCTCCCGCCGAGGGTGAGGTCGTGCAGATGGGTGGCGGCCGTGATCTTGGGTGCCAGGACGTGGGTGAGCTGTTCGTCGGTGAGGGCGGTCACGGGTGCGTCGTCGAGGACGCCGGCGGCGTGCACCACCGCGGTCAGCGGGTGCTCGGCGGGGATCGTGCCGAGCAGCGCGGACAGGGCGTCGCGGTCGGTGACGTCGCAGGCGGCCGCGGTCGCCTGTGCGCCGCGTTCGGTCAGTCGGGCCAGCAGGTCGGCCATGCCGTCGGCCTCGGCCCCGCGGCGGCCGACGAGCAGCAGGTGGCGGGCGCCGTGCGCGTCGCAGAGGTGTTGTGCCAGCAGGCCGCCGAGGAGTCCGGTGGCGCCGGTGATCAGGACGGTGCCGTCCGGGTCGATCGCGGGTGCCGCCTCGGACGCGGCGGCCTCGTCGGCGGGCAGCGGGGTCAGGCGGGGCACCGTGATCTCCCCGCGCCGCAGTCGCAGTTGGGGTTCGTCGGCGGTGAGCGCCAGCGCGCCGGGCAGCGCGCGGCCGGTGGCCTCGTCGTCGTCGGTCTCCAGCAGCGCGAGGCGCCCCGGGTGCTCGGTCTGCGCCGCCCGCACCAGGCCCCACACCGGGGCGTGCTCCGGGCGGTCGTGGGTGACCAGGACCAGGCGGGCCCCGTCGAACCGGGTGTCGTCGAGCCAGCCGCGCACCGCCGCCAGCGCGAACCGGGCGTTGTCCCGCGCCGACTCCGCCATCGACACCGCCGGGGTGTCCTCGGACGAGGACGAGGGCGAGGGCGACGAGGGTGAGGGCGACGAGGGTGAGAGTGAGGGCGGGGGTGGGCAGGCGAGGACCACGGTCCGGGGCGGCTCCAGCCCGCCGTCGACGGCCGCACCGAGCGCCGCCAGGTCGGGATGGGCGGGGGCGATCCGCCGTACGCCGGTGACCAGCGGGTGCGGTCCGACGACCGTGAAGTCGTCGTCCGCGACGGCCGACGGGGCGGCGGGCGCCGTCCACTCGACCCGGTGCAGCGGGAGCCGTACGGCGTCCCCGGCCGCGCCGAGCTGTTCCGGGTGTGCCCGTCGGAACGCCAGCCTGTCGGCGCTGAGCACCGGCCGGCCCGTGGGGTCGGTGACCGACACGGTGCAGGCGTCCTCGCCGGCGGGGGTGAGGCGGGCGCGCAGCACGGTGGCCTCGGGGGCGTCGAGGGTCACGCCGGACCAGGCGAACGGCAGGCGGAGTCCGGCCCGCGGGTCCCCGGCGAGGAGGACGGGGTGCAGCGCCGCGTCGAGCAGCGCGGGATGCAGGGCGAACCGGCCGGCGTCGTCGGAGGCCTCCTCCGGGAGCGCGACCTCGGCGAACAGCTCGCCGTCGCGCCGCCACAGGGCGCGCAGGCCCTGGAAGGCGGGCCCGTACCCGTAGCCCGCGTCGGCGAGGGTGTCGTACAGGCCGTCCAGGGGCACCGGTTCGGCGCCGGGCGGGGGCCATTCCCCGGCGGGTGCGCCGGGGGTTTCCGCGGCGGGCCGTTGATCGAGTGTGCCGGCCGCGTGCCGGGTCCACGGTGTGTCCTCGTCCCCGTCGTCGGGGCGGGCGTGCACGGTCAGGGAGCGGCGACCGGACGCGTCGGCCGGACCGGCCGCCACCTGCACGCGGACGGCGCCCTCCTCCGGGAGCGCCAGCGGGGCCTCCAGGGCGAGGTCGGCCAGTCGCGCGCAGCCCAGTCGGGCTCCGGCGTGCAGGGCCAGGTCGAGAAGGGCGGTGCCGGGCAGCAGGGTCCGGCCGGCCACGGTGTGATCAGCGAGCCAGGGCCGGGTACGACGGGACAGCCGCCCGGTGAGCAACAGGCCGCCGGAGTCGGCCAGTTCGGTCTCCGCGTCGAGCAGCGGATGGTCCGGGACGTCCACGGCGGAGGGCGCGGTGGGGGTGTCGGTCCAGTAGCGGTCGCGTTGGAAGGGGTAGGTGGGCAGGTCGGGGAACGGCCGTGGGGCCGGCGGGGTGTGCCAGGTGATGTCGTGGCCGTGCGTGTAGGCCTCGCCGACGGACAGCAGGAACCGGTCCAGCCCGCCCTGGTCGCGCCGCAGACTGCCGGTGACCAGCGCCTGGACGTG
>NZ_BQUN01000182.1:0-303 GCF_026008495.1 Streptomyces sp. A012304 | reverse complement strand
GTATCACCGGCTCGAACCGCACCGGCTCGCGCAGGTTGCGGAACCAGTAACCGGCGTCCAGTTCGCTGGTGTCCAGCCGCCCGCCCGTCACCGTCGAGTAGAAGGCGGTGTCCGACCGGGTGGGCCGGATGTCGGCGAGCACGCGGCGGAGTTCGTCGGCCAGGGGGTCGACGTGCGCGGAGTGGGAGGCGTAGTCGACGGGGATCACGCGGGCGCGCGCTCCTTGCCGCTCGCAGCGGGCGCGGAGGGCGTCGAGGGCTTCGGGATCCCCCGCGACGACCGTGGAACGCGGCCCGTTGACCG
>NZ_BQUN01000181.1 GCF_026008495.1 Streptomyces sp. A012304 | reverse complement strand
GCGCCGCCGAGGAACTCGTAGGAGGTGACCTTGGCGGGGCTGTCGGTGACCAGGTCCTCTTCGCGGACCTGGGTGACGACGTACTTGTGGAACCAGTCCTTCACCGGGTTGAGGGCGCCCTTGGGCGTCCAGTACTGCGGGAAGCAGCGCATGGTGTTGGACTCGGGCGAGGCCGGCATCCGCTTCGGCTCCAGGGCCTGGCAGTCGCGCGGCGAGTAGCTGATGCCGATCCGGCCGCCGGTCTCGGTGTCGAT
>NZ_BQUN01000180.1 GCF_026008495.1 Streptomyces sp. A012304 | reverse complement strand
TTCGAGGCGCGGGTGGGGGAGTGTCCGGGGGCGGTGGCGGTGGTGTCGGGTGATGTGGCGTTGTCGTACGGGGAGTTGAACGCGTGGGCGAACCGTTTGGCGCATGTGTTGTTGGGGCGGGGTGTGGGTGCTGGTGATGTGGTGGCGTTGGCGTTGCCGCGGTCGGTGGAGTTGGTGGTGGCGGTGTTGGGGGTGTTGAAGGCGGGGGCGGCGTATCTGCCGTTGGATCCGGACTCTCCGGTGGCTCGGCGGGAGTTCATGGTGGAGGATGCCCGGCCGGTGCTGGTCCTGGACGCGGTGGAGGCGTGGGCCGAGTGGCCGGACACCGATCCGGGTGTGGTGGTGGGGCCGGAGCATCCGGCGTATGTGATCTATACGTCGGGTTCGACGGGGCGGCCGAAGGGTGTGCTGGTTCCGCACGGGAACGTGGTGCGTCTTTTTGATGCGACGCGGTCGTGGTTCGGGTTCGGGCCGGATGACGTGTGGACGTTGTTCCACTCGTATGCGTTCGACTTCTCGGTGTGGGAGTTGTGGGGTGCGTTGTTGCATGGTGGGCGGCTGGTGGTGGTGCCGTTCGAGACGTCCCGCAGTCCTGAGGCGTTCTTGCGGTTGCTGGTGGAGCAGCGGGTGACGGTGCTGAACCAGACGCCGTCGGCGTTCTATCAGTTGATGCGGGCCGACCGGGAGAGTCCGGGGAGCGAGCTGGCTCTGCGGACTGTGGTGTTCGGTGGTGAGGCGCTGGAGCCGGCGCGTCTGGCGGACTGGTACGCGCGGCACGCGGACGACGCTCCGGTGCTGGTGAACATGTACGGCATCACCGAGACCACCGTCCACGTCACCCA
>NZ_BQUN01000179.1:35992-37723 GCF_026008495.1 Streptomyces sp. A012304 | reverse complement strand
CGAAGTAGTCGACGACGTCCTCGGGCCACTGGTTGGCCTCCGCCAGCAGCACCGTGTCCGGATACATCGCGTCGATCTCCTTGCGGACCCGTTTCAGGAACTCGTGGGTCGCCGGAAGGTTTTCGCAGTTGGTGTCCTCGGCCGCGTAGAGGTAGGGCACGGCGTCCAGCCGGAAACCGTCGATCCCGAGGTCCAGCCAGAACCTCAGCGCGGCCAGGATCTCCTCCTGCACGGCCGGGTTCTCGTAGTTGAGGTCCGGCTGGTGGGAGAAGAAACGGTGGAAGAAGTACTGCTTGCGGACGGGGTCGAAGGTCCAGTTGGAGGCCTCGGTGTCGACGAAGATGATGCGGGCGTCGGCGTACTGCTTGTCGTCGTCGGCCCACATGTAGTAGTCGCCGTAGGGGCCTTCCGGGTCTCTTCTGGACTCCTGGAACCACGGGTGCTGGTCGCTGGTGTGGTTCATGACGAAGTCGATGATGACGCGCATGCCGCGCTGGTGGGCGGCGTCGACGAATTCGACGAAGTCGGCGAGGTCGCCGAATTCGGGCAGGACGGAGGTGTAGTCCGAGACGTCGTATCCGCCGTCCTTCAGGGGTGATTTGAAGAACGGGGGGAGCCAGAGGCAGTCGACGCCGAGCCATTGCAGGTAGTCGAGTTTGGCGGTGAGGCCTTTGAGGTCGCCGACGCCGTCGCCGTTGCTGTCCTGGAAGGAGCGGACGAGGACCTCGTAGAAGACCGCGCGCTTGAACCACTCGGGGTCGCGGTCCTTGGCGGGTGTGTCCTCGAATGTGTCCGGGACGGGTGAGTTGACGGTCATGGCGCTCAGCGGCCTCCGATCTGCGCTGCGGGTCACCGGACGTGGAACACATGGGCCGGCGCCCGGCCCGGCTCCAGGCGCACGTAGTTGTACGTGCTCCAGGCGTACGTCTCGCCGCTCAGTTCGTCGTGCACGGACAGGGAGGCACCGTTGTCCAGGCCGAGTTGCGGCATGTCCAACGAGACCGTCGCCTCCTGGGTGTGGTGCGGGTCCAGGTTGACCACGACGAGCACCGTGTCGGCCCCCGCGCGCTTGCTGTACGCGATGACGGAGTCGTTGTCGGTGCCGTGGAAGCGGAGGTTGCGGAGCCGGTGCAGCGCGGGGTGGTGCCGCCGGATCTCGTTGAGCCGTTTGATCAGCGGCGCGATGGTGCGTCCCTCCCGCTCGGCGGCCTCCCAGTCCCGGGGCCTGAGCTGGTACTTCTCCGAGTCCAGGTACTCCTCGCTCCCCTCGCGCAGCGGTGTGTTCTCGCACAGCTCGTAGCCGCTGTAGATGCCCCAGGTGGGCGAGAGGGTGGCCGCCAGGACGGCCCGTGCCTCGAAGGCGGGACGGCCGCCGTGCTGGAGGTAGGCGTGCAGGATGTCCGGGGTGTTGGCGAAGAAGTTCGGCCGCATGTACGAAGCCGCCTCGCCCGACAGCTCCGTCAGGTACTCCGTCAGCTCCCGCTTGCTGGTCCGCCAGGTGAAGTAGGTGTACGACTGCTGGAAGCCGATCTGGGCGAGGGTGTGCATCATCGCCGGGCGGGTGAAGGCCTCGGCGAGGAAGATCACATCCGGGTCGGTGCGGTTGATCTCCCCGATGACCCGCTCCCAGAAGACGACCGGCTTGGTGTGCGGGTTGTCCACCCGGAAGATCCGCACGCCGTGGGACATCCAGTGCCGCAGGATGCGCACGGTCTCCTTGACCAGACCGTT
>NZ_BQUN01000179.1:0-35882 GCF_026008495.1 Streptomyces sp. A012304 | reverse complement strand
TCTTCGGCGGGTTCTCGGCGTAGGCGATCGTGCCGTCCGGCCGGTGGTGGAACCACTCGGGGTGCTTCTGCACCCAGGGATGGTCCGGCGAGCACTGGAGGGCGAAGTCGAGGGCGACCTCCAGGCCCTGCTTCTCCGCCTGCCCCACGAACCAGACGAAGTCCTCCAGGGTCCCGAGGTCGGGGTGGACGGCGTCGTGCCCGCCCTCCGGCGACCCGATCGCCCAGGGCACGCCCACGTCGTCCGGGCCGGGCGTGAGCGTGTTGTTGCGGCCCTTGCGGAAGGTCGTGCCGATGGGGTGGATCGGCGGCAGGTAGACGACGTCGAAGCCCATCGCGGCGATCGCGGGCAGCCGGCGGGCGGCGGTGCGGAACGTGCCGTGCGGGCGCTCGGGCGTGCCCTCCGAGCGCGGGAAGAACTCGTACCACGCGCCGTACAGGGCCCGTTCCCGCTCCACGAGCAGGGGCAGGGCGCCACTGGTCGTCACGAACTCGCGGAAGGGATGACGGGCGAGGACCTCGTCCACCTCCGGGGCCAGGGCCGCCGCGTAGCGCTCCGGCACCGGGAGGGAGTCGTCGAGCAGTGTCCTCGCGGTCTCCCGGAGCACGGTGCGCGCGGGCCCGCGCGGCGCCCGGGCCGCCGCCCGCTCGTACAGCTGCCCGCCCTCCTCCAGCACCAGACCCGGGTCGATCCCCGCCGGGATCTTGATCTCGGCGATGCGGCGCCACGTCGTCACGGGGTCGCTCCAGGCCTCCACCGTGTACGTCCAGTGGCCCACCACGTCCAGCGTCACGTCCGCGCCCCAGCGGTCGGTGCCGGGCGCGAGTTCACGCATCGGCGTCCACGGTCCGCGACGGCCGTCCGGGCCCTTGAGGACCACGTTGGCGCCGATGGCGTCATGGCCCTCGCGGAACACCGTCGCGGTGATCCGGAACGTCTCCCCGCTCACGGACTTGGCCGGTCGCCTGCCGCAATCCACGCGCGGATGGACGTCCCTCACCGGGATACGCCCGATCGCTCTGGTGGACCTCACGCTGCACCTCCGCAGTGCTGAAAATGGCTTCTGTAGCCCGCTGTTGGATGCCCTGACCGCTGATGCGGCGGGCGTTAACGCTCCGCCGCGAGATGCGGGACCGGCACTGGCGCCGCGACCCGCGCCATGCCGTTCTTCCTCTTCCGCTTCGACCGGCCGCGTCGGACGCGGGATTCCGAACCGCCGCGCAGATACTGCTCGGCGGCGTCCGCGGCCTCCCGCGCGCAACGCTTGCCCATCAGCACGCACAGGGTGTATCCGCAGTCCTCGAAGGTGGCCCGCACCGCGCGGTCGCCGGGGCACGCGAGCATCGCGCGCTCCCAGGCCCGGTAACTGCGCAAGCATCTGGCGACTTCGGTCTTCGCTGGTAGCAGCATGTCGCTGTTCACCTTCCGGGAGTTCGAGAGGTACATCGCCCGCGACGAGCGGGTCGGCCCTGTCCGCAGAGGTGCGAAACCGTCAAACCTCCCGAGGCCTTCACTTATGGTGCACGGTGCATCACCCAACGTCCTGTTGGATCTTGATGTTGGGGTGCTCGTGTTGCACGAATGGCGTAGCGGCCTCACTGTGGTTGTGACTCAGGAGCGATCAACGCTCACGCTTCGTGTTCGGGGCTCGGCCCGCGGGGTCGAGGAGAGGCGGGAGCCTCGCCGGTGAGGAGCCAACGACGATGAAGACCGCAGTGCCCTGCTACTACCACCTCGACGTGGATGTCAGCCCGGAACGGGTCGGACAGGTCAGGCGCATACTGGCCGCTCACCTCAGGTACTGGGACCTGGAGAAACTCGTCGAGCCCGTGTGCCGCGGCGCCGGGATCCTGCTGAAGGCCATCGACGAGCACGCCACGGACAAGCACACCTCGATCGAGATGTGGTGGAACGGCCAGCACCTGATCACCGCCGTCGGCGGTGACGACCGCGACCTGCGCCCGGACCAGGACCTGCGCGGCTGCCTGGAACGCATCGCCGCCATGAGCGACGGCTGGGGCTGCTGCGCCACCGACACGGGCAGCAAGGTCATCTGGTTCTCGCGGCGCGCCCGCGCCGACGAGCGCGCCCCGCTCGTGCCGACCGTCCCGGAGCCGGACCTGCGCGAGACGCTGGAAGTGCCGCGCGACCTGCCGGTGACGGCGCTGGCCGCGCCGGGGCGCGAGACGGACGACGTCCTGGAGGAAGCCCGGTGACCGCACGGCCGAACCGCGGCGCGGGGGTGCCCGTCTGGAGCGGGCACCCCTACCCGCTGGGTGCCGACTTCGACGGCGAGGGCACCAACTTCGCGCTCTTCAGCGAGGTCGCCGAGCGCGTCGACCTCGTCCTGGTCGACGACGACGGCGGCGGCCACGCCGTGCCGCTGAGCGAGGTCGACGGCTTCGTCTGGCACGCCTACCTGCCCGGCGTCGGCCCGGGACAGCGCTACGGCTACCGGGTGCACGGCCCGTGGGACCCCGCCGCCGGACACCGCTGCAACCCGGCGAAACTGCTGCTCGACCCCTACGCGCGCGCCGTCGAGGGCCAGATCGACAACCACGCCTCCCTCTTCGAACGCGCGGGCGACCGCCCCGACCCGAAGGACAGCGCCGGACACACCCTGCTCGGCGTGGTCACCGACCCGGCCTTCGACTGGGGCGACGACCGCCCGCCCCGACGCCCCTACGCCGAGACGGTGATCTACGAGGCCCATGTCCGCGGACTGACCCGCACCCACCCCGACGTCCCGCCCGAACTGCGCGGCACCTACGCCGGACTCGCCCACCCCGCGGTGACCGGGCACCTCACCTCGCTGGGCGTGACCGCGATCGAGCTGATGCCGGTGCACCAGTACGTGCAGGACGGCGTGCTGCAGGACCGGGGCCTGTCCAACTACTGGGGTTACAACACCATCGGCTTCTTCGCCCCTCACAACGCCTACGCCGCCCACGGCCGGCGCGGGCAGCAGGTCGCCGAGTTCAAGGAGATGGTGAAGGCGCTGCACGCGGCCGGGCTCGAGGTGATCCTCGACGTGGTCTACAACCACACCGCCGAGGGCAACGAGAAGGGCCCCACCCTGTCCTTCCGCGGCATCGACAACGCCTCCTACTACCGACTGGTGGACGGCGACTTCTCGCACTACTACGACACCACCGGCACCGGCAACAGCCTCCTCATGCGCCACCCGTACGTGCTCCAGCTGATCATGGACTCGCTGCGCTACTGGGTGACCGAGATGCACGTCGACGGCTTCCGCTTCGACCTCGCGGCCACGCTGGCCCGGCAGTTCCACGAGGTGTCCCGGCTGTCGGCGTTCTTCGACCTGATCCAGCAGGACCCGGTCATCAGCCGCGTCAAGCTGATCGCCGAACCGTGGGACGTCGGCGAGGGCGGCTACCAGGTGGGCAACTTCCCGCCGCTGTGGTCGGAGTGGAACGGCCCCTACCGGGACGCCGTACGGGACTTCTGGCGGGGCGAGCCGGGCACGCTCGGCGCGTTCGCCTCCCGCCTCACCGGCTCCTCCGACCTGTACGCCCACAGCAGGCGCCGCCCGCGCGCCGGCGTCAACTTCGTGACCGCCCACGACGGGTTCACCCTGCGCGACCTCGTCTCGTACAACGACAAGCACAACGAGGCCAACGGCGAGGGCAACCGGGACGGCGAGAGCGCCAACCGGTCCTGGAACTGCGGCGTCGAGGGCGACACCGACGACCCGGACGTCCTCGCCCTGCGCGCCCGCCAGCAGCGCAACCTCCTCGCCACACTGCTGCTCTCGCAGGGCATCCCGATGCTCTGCCACGGCGACGAACTCGGCCGCACCCAGCGCGGCAACAACAACGCCTACTGCCAGGACAACGAGGTCTCCTGGATCGACTGGCGGCTCACCCGCGAACAGCGCGATCTGATCGACTTCGTACGGCGTCTGATCGCCCTGCGCGCCGCCCACCCCGTACTGCGGCGCCGCCGCTTCTTCCGCGGCGCGACCGCCACCCACGCCGGCCAGCCGCTGCCCGACCTGGTGTGGCTGCTGCCGGACGGGCGGGAGATGACCCAACGCGACTGGCGCCGCTCCGACGCGCACAGCGTCGGCGTCTTCCTCAACGGCGACGCGATCGCCGAACCCGACCCGCGGGGCCGGCCCGTCGTCGACGACTCCTTCCTGCTGCTGCTCAACGCCTACTGGGAGCCGGTCGTCTTCCGCCTGCCCGGCGCCGAGTACGGGGAGCGCTGGACGGTGTGCGTCGACACCGTCGAACCCGACGGCGGCCTGGACGAGACGGAGCACAAGGCGGGCGCCGAGGTGGCCGTGGAACCCCGTGGCCTGATCGTGCTGACCCGCCCACCGAGACGCTCCGAGTAGCGGGAACCTCGGGCCGGGGCCTCAGCGCTCGCGGTGGGAGGTCACCGTGAACTGGGCGCCGTCGGGGTCGCGCAGGACGGCCTCGTCGGCGCCCTTGCCGAGGACGCTGCCGCCGTGCTGCTCCGCGGCGCGCGCGCACGCCGACACGTCCGCCACGGCGAAGTGGACCTGCCAGTGCGGCCGGATCGTCGGGTCCGGGGCCGCCTCCAGAGCACCCGACTCGATCCGGGCCACGATGTCGCCCCGGCTGCGCAGCACGACCTCGCCGCTCTCGTAGTGGACCTCGCAGCAGCCGGGCCGGTCCGTGGCCCAGTCGAGGATCTCGCCGTAGAAGATCGCGGAGTCGAAGGCGTCGCGGGTGTGCAACCGGATGAAGGCGGGGGCCGCCTGGCGCCAGGCCTCCCAGTTGCCGATCAGCTCACCCTCCCAGATGCCGAAGGTCGCGCCCTCCCGGTCGGCCAGCAGCGCCGCCCGACCGGGCGGCAGGGAGATCGGCCCCACGGCGACCGTCCCGCCGCGCTCCCGGGCCCGGGCCGCGGCCACGTCCGCGCTGGACACGGCGAAGTACGGCGTCCAGGCCACCGCCATCTGCCACATCGAGGCCACCGCGGCGACCCCGGCCACAGGGACGTCGTCGACCAGCGCGGTCCGGAAATGGTCGCCCAGGCCGCCCCGGCGCCACTGCCAGCCCAGCACGGCACCGTAGAACTCCTGGGTGGCCTCCAGATCGCGGCTGGTCAGGCTCACCCAGCAGGGCGCGCCGAACACGGAGTGCGTCGAGACGACCTCCGACGGACGGGGGCGGGAGGGGGGCTGTTCGTTCATGGCACTCGCGTTCCTGATCTGTCGGCGGCCGTCGGCGGGCCTTGCTGCCAGTGTCCGGCCGGAACCGCCCACGGCGCCTGCCGAGCCGCCCGGTGGCACGATGGAGGAGTGCCCCGAGTACCGCGTGGGTCCCGCGACGAAACGGCCCTGATCCTCGAACTCCGGCGCGAGGTGGCCGGCTCAAGGAGGCGGTCGCCTCCCACGCCGTGGTGGATCAGGCGACCGGTGTGATCGTCGCCCTCGCTGCGCCATCTGGCGGAGCTGATCCGGAGTGACGTCCGGCCCGGGGCTCAGTGTCCGTCGGGGACGACCTCCTCGCGCAGCCGCGCGAAGCAGCCGCTCAGCAGCCGCGAGACGTGCATCTGCGAGATGCCCAGCTGAGCGGCGATGCCGCTCTGCGTCATCCCGCCGAAGAACCGCAGGTACAGGATGGTCCGCTCGCGCTCCGGCAGTGCCCGCAGGCTCGGGGCGACGGCCACCCGGTCGACGACCGTGTCGTAGCCGGGGTCGGGGTCGCCGAGGGCGTCCTCCAGCGCGTAGCCGTCGGTGCCGGGCATCTCCGCCTCCAACGACAGCGCGGAGAAGCACTCCAGGGCCTCCATGCCGGTGCGCACCTCGTCCTCGCTCAGCTGCGCGAACTCGGCGATCTCGGCGACGGTGGGCGGCCGGCCGGGGGTGGTCTGGGACAGCTCCTTGGCGGCGTGCCGCACCCGGTTGCGCAGGTCCTGCACGCGGCGCGGCACGTGCAGCGTCCACATGTGGTCACGGAAGTGACGCTTGATCTCACCGGTGATGGTCGGCACCGCGTAGGCCTCGAAGGCGCGCCCGCGGTCCGGGTCGTAGTGGTCGACGGCCTTCACCAGACCGAGGGCGGCCACCTGGTACAGGTCCTCGAGCGCCTCCCCGCGCCCACGGAACCGGACGGCGATCCGCTCGGCCATCGGCAGCCAGAGCCGGACCAGTTCGTCCCTGAGCGCCTGCCGCTCGGGCCCGTCGGGCAGCTCCGCCAGCCGGGCGAACGATGCGGCGGTGTCCGGGGCGTCGTCGTGGGGGTGCTGTTTGGTTCTGACGGTGGTACGCATGCCGCGCGCCTCCCTCAGGGTGCCGGTGGATGGACGGACACCGTGAGAACCGCGCGCTCGGACTCGTGCGAGAACAGCCGGGGCCGGCTCTTCGGCGCGGGATCCCACGGACGTGCCTCCTGTCCGAAGCACTTCTGTGCCGATTCCCGTCGCGGGGCGTTCTGAAACAGTTCGTCCCTATTTGTAGAGTATGTCGGATGAGTGCGGTTGTCCGGTGGGCGCGGTTGCCGGGTTTGACTTTTCCGTGGGCGTCATTACCTCTGCTACAGAGGTAATCTCGGCGCTGTGGACCCAGACACGTTCCCCGAGGAGCTCGCCGACACGCTCGTCGGCGTCCAGCGGCTGCTCAGGCGCCGGCTGCGGGCCGGACTGACCGCGCCACGGCTGCGGGGCGCCGAGGTCGAGCTGCTGCGCCTCGTCGAGACCCGCCCCGGCATCGGCGTGTCGGACGCCGCCAAGGAGCTGCACCTGGCCGGGAACTCCGTCTCGACCCTGGTCAACCAGCTGGTCAGGGACGGCTACCTGGTCCGGGGGACCGACCCCGCCGACCGTCGCGCCGCACGCCTGCGGCTCACCGAGGCGGCCGAGGCCCGGCTGCGGGACTGGCAGCGGCGGCGCGCCGCGCTCCTCGGCCGTCACCTCGACCGGCTCGACCCGGCCGACCGGGAGGCCCTGCGGGCCGCGCTCCCGGCCCTGCGCGCACTCGCCGACCACCTGCATGAGGAGGCCGAGGACACATGACGACCGACGCTGCCGTCGCCTGCACCCAACTCGCCTATGCCTTCGGCGACACCCGAGCCGTCGACGGCCTCGACCTGACCGTCCGTGAGGGCGAGGTCTTCGGACTGCTCGGCCCGAACGGCGCCGGGAAGACCACCGCGATCCGCTGCGTCACCACCCTGCTGCCGGTACCCGCCGGCATGGTCCACGTCTTCGGCCACGACGCGGCGGACGACCGGATGGCCGTACGGCGGCTGCTCGGCTACGTGCCGCAGCAGCTCTCCGCCGACGCGCACCTCACCGGCCGGGAGAACGTCTCCCTCTTCGCCCGCGTCTTCGACGTGTCCCGCCGCGAACGCGCCGAACGCGTCGGCCAGGCGCTGGCCGCCGTCGGCCTCACCGACGACGCCGACCGCCTCGCCGGCACCTACTCCGGCGGCATGGTCCGCCGGCTGGAACTCGCCCAGGCCCTGGTCAGCGCCCCCCGGCTGCTGATCCTCGACGAGCCGACCATCGGCCTGGACCCGATCGCCCGCACGAGCGTCTGGGAGCACATCACCGCCGTCCGCGCGGCCACCGGCATGACCGTCCTGGTGACCACCCACTACATGGACGAGGCCGACCAGTACTGCGACCGGGTCGGCCTGATGCACCACGGCCGCATCCGCGCCCTCGGCACCCCGCGGGAACTGCGCGGGAGGCTCGGTGAGCGCAGGGGCGCGGCGGCCACCGACCCGCTGCCCACCCTGGAGGACGTCTTCCGGGACGTCGCCGGCAGCGGCCTCGACGAGCAGTCAGGAGACTTCCGCGATGTCCGAAGCACCCGCCGCACCGCCCAGCGCGTCGGCTGACCCCGCCCTCGGCCTGCTGCTGAAGGCCCCGGAGCCACGCGCCGGCTGGCGGGTGCTGCCCGCCAGGGTCACGGCGATGTGCGTGGTGGAACTGCAGAGGCTGCGCCACGACCGCACCGAGCTGTACACCCGGGCGGTCCAGCCCGCGCTGTGGCTGCTGATCTTCGGCCAGACCTTCACCCGCCTGAAGGCCATCCCCACCGGCGACATCCCCTACGTCGACTACCTCGCGCCCGGCATCATCGCCCAGTCCGCGATGTTCATCGCGATCTTCTACGGCATCCACATCATCTGGGAACGCGACGCCGGCGTGCTGAACAAGCTGCTGGTCACACCCACCCCCCGCGCCGCCCTCATCACCGGAAAGGCGTTCGCGGCCGGGGTGAAGTCGGTGATCCAGGCGGTCGTCGTGATCGTCATCGCCGCCCTGCTGGGCGTCGCGCTGACCTGGAACCCGCTGAAGCTGCTCGGCGTCGCCGCGATCGTCGTCCTCGGCTCGGCGTTCTTCTCCTGCCTGTCGATGACGCTCGCGGGCATCGTCCTCAGCCGCGACCGCCTGATGGGCTTCGGCCAGGCCATCACGATGCCGCTGTTCTTCGCCTCCAACGCCCTCTACCCCGTCGACATCATGCCGGGCTGGCTCCGGACGGTCAGCAAGGTCAACCCGCTCAGCTACGAAGTGGACGCCCTGCGCGGGCTCCTGCTCGGCACACCCGCCCATCTCGCGGCGGACTTCGGCGTGCTGATCCTGACCGCCGCACTCGGTGTCGCCGCGGCCTCCTCGCTGCTCGGCCGGCTGGCCCGCTGATCTTGCCCCGGACGTGATGTGCGGCACGCCCGCGAAACCGCCCCACGGCACGCGCGGGCCATCGTCCCTGCGCACGGCTTGATCACCGATCAAAAGGGGTGAACTACCTGGCCACAGCGCATTCCGCTCATTTGACAGTGCACTGAGCGCACGGATAGGAAGCAGCCCGTAGTGAGTCGAGAGGTGGACTGTGTACGAGCCGAACGTGGTCGGGGACTGGCAGGAGTACGACGAGCATGCCGGTCTGCGGGTCTGCGTCCACCGCCTGGAGCAGGCCGAGCCGCCGCGCGGACGTGACGACGCGGCCGAGGGACTGACGTACTTCTCCTTGCGGGTGACCGTCGAGAACCGCGGGGAACGCAGCTTCGGCGTCCACCTGGAGGACGGGCAGATCGACGTGCGGATCGGGCCCGACGGCGAGAGTGCCTTCATCGACTGGCGCAACTCGCAGTTCATCGAGGGCTTCGACGTCTACCCGCTGCGCCGCGCCACCGCCGTCCTGTACGCCGCCGGCCCGCAGGCCGCGCTCGGCCAGGTGGACGTGCAGGTCCAGCTGCGCGTCGACGACGAGTGGGCCGGGCGCCGGATGTGGGTGGGCGGCCTCGGCCTGGATGAGGGGGCCGCCGGGACCGCGCCCGGCGCCGGCCGTGAGAGTTTGGCCCGGCAGGTCAGCAACTTCCTGCGGGACCAGGCCGAAGAGGGCACCGCCTGACGCGGTGCCCTCGGCCCCGGGCTCAGTGCGGGATGCCGTCGATGATCTCGCGGGCGCCCTGACGCAGCAGCGCGACGGCCACCGACGTGCCGAGCGTGGCCGGGTCGAGCCGGCCCGCCCACTCGTGGGCGTTCAGCCGCGTCTTGCCGTCCGGGGTGAACACACAGGCGCGCAGGGACAGTTCGCCGCTGCGGTCGACCCGCGCGAACCCCGCGATGGGGCTGTTGCAGTGCCCCTGGAGCACATGCAGGAACATCCGCTCGGCGGTGGCCTCCCGGTGGGTCGCCGGGTCGCCGAGCCCGCTGACGGCGTCGATCAGGCCGGCATCGCCCTCGCGGCACTGCAGGGCGAGGATGCCCGCGCCGATCGGCGGCATCATCACCTCCGGTGACAGCACCTCGCTGATCACGTCCCGCCGCTCGATGCGCTCCAGTCCGGAGACCGCGAGCAGCAGCGCGTCCGCCTCGCCCGCCGCGAGCTTCTCCAGCCGCCGGTTGGCGTTGCCGCGGAACGGCACGCACTCCAGATGCGGGTGGGTGGCGGCCAGTTGGGCGACCCGGCGCACCGAGGAGGTGCCGATCCGGGTCCCGGCCGGCAGCTCGTCGAGGGTCAGCCCGCCCGGGTGCACGAGGGCGTCACGGATGTCGTCCCGCTTCAGGAACGCCGCGAACACCGTGCCCGCGGGCAGCGGCCGGTCGGCCGGGACGTCCTTGACGCAGTGCACCGCGAGATCCGCCTCACCGGCCAGCAGCGCCGCGTCGACCTCCTTGGTGAACGCGCCCTTGCCCTCGACCTTGGACAGGTCCCCCATCCACTTGTCGCCGGTCGTCTTCACGGGGACGACCTCGGTGCGCACACCGGGACGCAGGGCGGCCAGCTCCGCGCGGACACGTTCCACCTGGGCCAGGGCCATGGGGGAGTCGCGGGAGACGATACGGATCAGTTCCGGAACGGACATGCGGGACACGATAGACCCTGCGGCCGGTCCGTCCGTGCCGGACCGGCGCATCGTGGCGCAGCCCACCCGCCGTCAACGGCCGGACGTGCCCGCCGGGAAGGTCAGCCGCCAGTCGTAGGGGTACAGGTCCGCCTGCCAGCCCGGGTCCTTCCGGGCGAGGGCACCGGAGGCGGCCGGTGTGCGCACCAGGCAGCGGTGCCGCACGAGATCGCGTCGCTCGGCGCGGGTCAGCAGCGCCTCGTGGGAGCCCTCCTCCGGGTCGTCGATGTCCGAGGTGGCACACGCGTTGGCGTGGTCGCCCGTCGCGGTGCGCAGGTCCACGCGGAAGTCCGTGGCCCACTGCGAGTTGTGGCCCCAGCCCATCGACTCGTCGACGGTGGGCCGGTGCCGGCGCAGGAACGTCCAGTACAGCGGCGAACGGTCGGCCACCCCGCGTTCGGCGTGCCGGGCGCCCGCGCGGACCCGGACCCCGGCCCGCTGGAACAGCACCGCCCCCCACCACAGGCCGGGCCAGACGACCTCGGTGATCCGCACGGGCTCGTCGGGGTCCTCGGCCTGCTCCACCTCCACGATCTCGTGCAGGAACGGATCGAAGGCGGTCGTCTCCTCGAACGGGGTCATGCCGAGGCCGGTGAAGAGTCCCAGGTACTCGCCCGTCGTCACCCGCGGCCATCGGTCCGGCGGATGCAGCCGGTGCGCCCACCACTCGGCGCCCGTCGCCTCGGCGGCCGGCTGGAAGGACAGCAGCAGCACGTCGCTGACCCGGCTGAGCGCGTACAGCTCCCACAGCAGGTTTCCGTGCCGCTCGTCGTCGCCCGCCAGGGCCGAGTCGGCCAGCGGGCCGCCGGCCCTCTCGAGGGCCGCTCGGTAACCGTCCTCGGCCCGGTCGAGCCACGGCCGCACCACCGTGTCGTACACGTTCCGGCCCCCGTGGTCGCGCAACGCCTCGAACAGTCCGCGCGCGTCGACGCCCGACTCCTTGGCATGCATGCGCGCACAGTAGCCGTTTCAGCGCAGCGGCACACTGAGTTCCATCGCGCGCAGGGCGGCGGCGAGTGCCTGCTCGTCGCCGACGTCGAGGGCGGTGTCGGTGAGTTTGACGACGTGTTCGTCGCCGTGGGCCAGGGCGCGTTCGACGACCTCCTCGGCGGTGAGCCGGGCGGGCGGCACGTAGTCGACCGGCTCGGCCGGGGCGTACATCGCGGTGACCGCCGCGGACGCGGTCCAGGCCGCGTGCAGGCTCGGCGCCCACAGGGTGCGCGGCAGCGCGTCCAGGGTGCGCAGCACGGCGTTGGGCGCCGTCGCCGCGTGCACCAGCATGGTCTCCTCACCGTGGCCGTGGGTGGCGTAACGGTGCGTCGCGGCGCGGACCAGTTCGGTGAGGCGCGCGCGGGCGATGTCGGGGTCGGTCACCTCGCCCGCCCAGACGGGCAGCGCGCGCACCGCCCCCAGACGGTCGGGAAACGCGCTGTGCTCCGACTCCACGGGCGGGACGGCGTCCAGGGACGCGGCCGCGGTCGGCGCTCCGGGCAGCGCCGTGACGCCGCGGACGGGGCGGTAACGGGCGGCCCAGTAGCCCAGGGCGTGCGCGAGTTCGGTGAGCCGGGGCGCGTTCTCCTCGGCCTCCAGGGCCCGTACCGCGTGGCCGACCCGGATCACCGGGTGCGTCGCGGCGCCGTAGAGACCCGGCAGGAGGCGGGGCCACCACTCGGCGAGGACGTCGCGCCACGGGCGTTCGGCGAGCGCCCGGGTGAAGTGGGTGATCCAGTCGGCGGCCCGGCGGATGTCGCCCAGCGCCCGCGACCGGTCGGCGTCCGTGATCGGCGCCACCGGGGCGGGGAAGTCCTCCAGCTTGTCCCAGTAGAGGTCCAGCCACCGGTGCACCGCGCCGGACCGCCCGCGCGCCGCCAGCGACTCGACCACCATCGGGGCGTGGTTGGAGAGCCGCCCCAGTCGTTCGGGCCCAGCCGTGTGGAGCCGTTCCAAGGCCTCGTCGAGCCGCCCGCTCGTGTCGTTCGTAGTCATGCGCAGCACGCTATGGACCGTGCGCGGGCCGGGGATCGGGCCCGGGGCCGAATCCGCGCACGGCGCGGGTCCTACGCCCCGGGACCGACCCCCGCTCACCTCACGCGTAGGGGTCGAAGGCGATCCCGGACGGCTTCGCCGAGGAGAGGTGGGCGGCGAAGTTCGCGTCCTTCAGGCCGAAGTTGGCGCTGCCGAAGTCGTACGCGCTCAGCTTGTCGCGCACGCCCGCCGGGTAGCCGTTCCAGCCGACCAGCGGCGGGTACTGCCAGGTGCCCTTGTGGTTCTCCGGCGGTTCGTCGTTGCTGTTGGCGAGCCGGAAGCAGTGGGTGCTGATGCCGTCCTTGTGGTACACGATCTTCGCGTGCGTGCCGTCGAAGCGGACCCCGGACGCGGCCGTGACGGTGAACGAGCCGTGGTTGGACGTCGCGACGTACCGCACCTGGCCGTTCTGCACCCACACCACGGCGTGCTCCCAGTCGTGGCGGTGCCCGCCGATGCTGCTGCCCGGCACGGCCTGGTCCTTCTCGAAGTACAGGCCGTACATGTAGGCGCACCAGCCGTTGTTGCACTTGGAGCGCGAGTAGCTGTTGGTGTTGTCCAGATCGGAGGCGTCCCGGCAGTCGCCGCTGAGCGAACCGGTCGGCTTCAGACCGCCGTTGACCGTGCCGTCGGGGCCGATCGCGGGAGTGGGGTAGCAGCCGTCGGTGTCGTAGTCGAACGCGGGCTGGTACGTCCGCTCGGCGGCCTCGGCGTTGGCGGGCAGGGCCTGTGGCGGTGCGGCGAAGGCGGTCGTGGGGACGGCGACGACGAGCGCGACGGCACCGGCGAGTCCGGTGAGCCATCTCCTGCGGTGTGCCTTGAACGTCGGTGACGACACTGCGTCCTCCTCGGGGACCGGGCGCAGCCGAACGGCTGTGGGGGTGAAGGGAGTTCAGCTTCCCGGATCTTCATGCTCACGCCAAGAGGGTGCAGGGGTTCGCGTGGTGAAGCGCGGGCCAACACTCGGCTTCCGCGCCCGCCGCGGTGATGTGCCGTCAGGAGGAGGGCGGCGGGTCGGGGAGGTCCGCCGCGGACTCCTCGGGCGTCAGGTCCGTGCGCAGCCGCAGCCAGGACGGCTGGCGCAGCATGCCCGCGCGGGTACGGGTGCTGAAGCGGACCTCGCCGACCAGCCGGGGCAGCACCCAGCGCGCGTCGGCCACCGCGGGCACCGGATCGAACGGGCAGACGTCGCTCGTGAGCCCCCGCAGCAGCGCCGCCAGCTCGGTGCGCTCGTCCTCGCTCCAGCCGGTGCCCACCCCGCCGACGTACCGCAGGCCGCCCGCGCGGTCGCGCTGGCCGACCAGGACGGCGCCGGGCAGCCCGGTGAGCCGGCCCTTGCCGGGCAGCCAGCCGCCGATCAGGACGTCCACGGCGCGCATGTTGCGGATCTTGATCCAGGCGCGGGAGCGCACACCGGGCTCGTACAGCGAGTCCAGCCGTTTGCAGACCAGCCCCTCCAGGCCGTGCGCGCGGGTCGCCTCCAGCGCCTCCCCGCCGTGGCCGACGAGCGCGCCGGGCGTCGACCAGTACGGCCCCTCCAGGGCGAGCGCCTCCAGCAGCGCCCTGCGCTCCGCGTACGGCACGCGCAGCAGGGAGCGGCCGGCCAGGTGCATCACGTCGAAGACGATGAGGTGGACGGGGACCGTCGCCGCCATTCGCGCGGCCTTGCCGGGGGCGTGCGCCAGCCCCATCCGGGACTGGAGCAACTGGAAGCTGGCGCGGCCCTGTTCGTCCAGCGCGAGCACCTCCCCGTCCAGCACGGCGGGCGTCCCGCCGAGCGCGCCGCCGAGCGGACGCAGCTCGGGGTAGGCGGCCGTGATGTCCTCCCCGGAACGGGCGCGCAGCAGCAGGCTTCCGTCGCCGGGGAGGTAGACCACCGCGCGCTGTCCGTCCTGCTTGGTCTCGTACGCCCACCGCGGGTCCTGCGCGGCCGGGGGCAGGGCGCCAGGGGTCGCGAGCATGGGGGCGATCAGCGGCAGGACCACCGGGTTCCCGGGCTTCCCCGGACCCCTGGCGGCTTCGGCTCGGCCGCGGCGCGCGGGGTTCTGGGGACCGACGGGGTTCTCGGCGTTCTCCGGACTCATGGGGCTCACGGGGTGAGGTGTCGACACGCCCGCACCGGGTCACGCGCGCGGCGGGCGTGTTTCCCCTGAACGGACCGAGCCCGCCCGCCCCGCCCCGTCGAAATTTACTTGACTTACGCAACGAGATGATAACGTGGGCGCATGTCCACCGAACCGCCCCCCGTGCCCCCCGCCGCCTCCCCGGAAGTGATCGACATCGAGCGGGCGCTCACCCGCATCACCTACCTGAGCACCCGCGCCCGCCAGCACGACCGGCTGATGTCCCTGGCCGGCGTCCCCCTCGACCGCGCCGCCGTGGCCCTCCTGCGGCAGGTCGCCGACTCCGAGCCGCTGCGGCCGGGGGAGCTGGCCCAACGGCTGGGCGTCGAGGCCTCGCACGTGACGCGCACGGTGCAGCAGTTGCAGAAGTCCGGCTACGTCCGGCGCGTCCCGGACCCCGACGACGGCCGGGCCCAGCGGATCCGGCTCACCGACGCCGGGCGGGCGGCCGTCGACCGGGTCCGGGAGGCCGGCGCCCGCGGTATGCAGCTGGCGCTGGCCGAGTGGTCCCCGGAGGACCTGCGGCAGCTCGCCACGCTCTTCCACCGCATGGTCGACGACTTCCTCTCGCACGCCGTCGAGGACGACAGCGAGCAGCCGGCCGGCACCTGAGCCTCAGACCCGCTCCCGCGTCCCGGCCACCACGGCACCCCCCGGGGCGGGCTCGCGCAGCCCGCGCAGCAGCGCCCACGCCACGACCGGCGGCACCAGCAGCGGCAACAGACCCGTGCGCAGCGAGGTGGCGTCCGCGAGCGCGCCCAGGGCCGGTGCCGCCAGGCCCCCGACGCTCACCGTCAGCCCCAGGGTGACGCCGCTCGCGGTCCCCACACGCCGGGGCAGACAGTCCTGGCCCAGCGTCACGTGCAGCGAGAACGGCACGAACAGCCCGGCCGAGGCGAGCGCCACACACCCGTACAGCGCGGGCCCCGGCACCCACACCACACCCGCGACCGCCACCACCGTCACCAGGTACGAGCGCCGCACGACCGTCAGCCGCCCGTACCGCCGGGCCAGCCGGCTCCCGGCCAGCGTCCCCACCGCGCCCCCCGCGTACAGCACGGCCAGCGCGGCCGTACCGGCCGCCGCCCCGCCGCCGACGCGCTCCCGCACGTACAGCGCCACGAACGCGCTCAGGCCGACGAAGACGACCGAGCGGCACACCACCGCCCCCGACAGCCGCAGGAACGACGCCCAGTCGTCGCGCCCCTGCGGCCGCGCCGCCGGACCGCCCCCGGCCCGCGCGGCGGACGCCGAGCGCACCGCGGCCGCGCACAACAGGGCGCCCGCCACCGCCGGCACGCCCAGCAGGGGAGTGGCCCGCAGCCCCCCGCCCGCGACCACCGCCGACACCAGCGGCGGGGCGAACGCGAACCCGACGTTGCCGCCGAGCGCGAACCAGCCCATCCCGGTGTCCCGGCCGCCCGAGACGGCGCGCGCCGCCCGCGCGGCCTCCGGATGGTAGGCGGCCACCCCGATCCCGGACACGGCGACCGCCGCCAGGGTGAGCGCGTACGAACCGCCCACCCCGCTGCACGCGATGCCCGCCCCGGCCACCAGCGCGCTCAGCGGCAGCAGCCACGGCATCGCCCACCGGTCGGTCAGCACGCCGAACAGCGGCTGCGCCACCGACGACAGCACGGACGCCGCCAGGACGATCGCGGAGGCGGCGGCGTAGGAGTAGGCGCGCTCGGCGACGAAGAAGGGCACCAGCGCGGCCACGGCCCCCTGGTACACGTCCACGCAGGCGTGGCCCAGGGACATCAAGGTGACGGCACGGCTCTCAGGATTCTTGGACACCCCGCGATCGTCGCGGCGCCGCCGTCTGCCGCGCT
This sequence comes from Streptomyces sp. A012304, assembly GCF_026008495.1. Lineage (GTDB taxonomy): Bacteria > Actinomycetota > Actinomycetes > Streptomycetales > Streptomycetaceae > Streptomyces. The sequence goes on along the minus strand of NZ_BQUN01000179.1, from coordinate 19,547 downwards.
TCCGATAATCTGCCCACTTGTGTCGAACATCCGCCACACCCCGCAGGCCCCCACCCGCGCCCGGGCCCTCGCCGCCGGGGAGCGCATCGACGCCCACCGGCACGACGACCACCAGATCGTCTACGCGGGCTCCGGCGTCCTGGCCGTCACCACCGACGCCGGCACCTGGTTCGCGCCCGGCACCCGCGCCCTGTGGGTGCCCGCCGGAACCGCCCACGCCCACCGCGCCTACGGCCACCTGGATCTGCACCTCGTCGGCCTGCCCGCCGACGACAACCCCCTCGGACTGGACGCCCCCACGGCCCTCGCCGTCAGCCCGCTGCTGCGCGAACTGATCCGCGCCTACACCCGGTCGCCCGAGGACACGAGCCCCGAGCGGGCCCGCCTGCTCGCCGTTCTGCGCGACCAGCTGCGTGTCTCGCCGCAGCAGCCGATGCGGCTGCCCACCGCCGCCGACCCCCGGCTGGCCGCCGTGTGCGCGCTCGTCCACGCCGACCCCGCCGACCAGCGCACCCTCGCCGCGCTCGGCACCGCCACCGGAACCGGCGAACGCACCCTGAGCCGTCTCTTCCGCCGCGAGTTCGGCATGACCTTCCCGCAGTGGCGCACCCAGTGCCGCCTCTACCACGCCCTGCGGCTGCTGGCCGACGGCACACCCGTCACCACCGTCGCCCACCGCTGCGGCTGGTCCTCGGCCAGCGCGTTCATCGACGTCTTCCGCCGGGCGTTCGGCTGCACACCCGGAACGCACCAGCGCGCCCAGGGCTGATCTCCCCTGCCCGGCAAGGGAGTTGAGCGGCACCGCCGGCCCGGGCGGGGGCGGAGCGGAGCGGACCCCGGCGCCGGGGCGCGCCGCGCGCTCCCGTAGGATCGCCCGCCTGGCCGTCAGGAGGAGGAACCGTGCCCCGGTCCGAACGCTCACCCCTACTGCTCGCCGGCCTGCTGGCCGGCGCGGGCGTCGCCCACTTCGCCGCACCACGTACATTCGACGAGATCGTGCCGCGCGCCCTGCCGGGCTCGCCCCGGACCTGGACCTACGCCAGCGGCGTCGCGGAGCTGGCCCTGGCGGCCGGCGTGGCGCTGCCCGCGACCCGGAAGGCGGCCGCGCTCGCGACCGCGGCGTTCTTCGTCGGCGTCTTCCCCGCCAACGTCAAGATGGCCGTCGACTGGCGCCACCGGCCCGCCCCGCTCAAGGCCGCCGCGATCGGCCGGCTGCCCCTCCAGCTCCCCCTCGTGCTGTGGGCGCGCGGCGTCGCGCGGAACGCGGAGGGACGGTCATGACCAAGGCCCTGGAGACCGGCGACCTGGTCGAGGACTTCGCCCTGCCGGACGAGACCGGCACCGTGCGCCGCCTCACCGAACTGCTCGCCGACGGACCCGTCGTCCTCTTCTTCTACCCCGCCGCCCTCACCCCCGGCTGCACCGCGGAAGCCTGCCACTTCCGCGACCTGGCCGCCGAGTTCGCCGCCGTCGGCGCACGGCCCGTCGGCATCAGCGGCGACCCCGTCGACCGCCAGCAGGAGTTCGCCGGACGCCACGGCCTCGGCATGCCGCTGCTGTCCGACACCGACGGCGCGGTGCGGGAACGGTTCGGCGTGAAGCGCGGCTTCTCCCTGGCCCCCACCAGGCGGGTCACCTTCGTCATAGCGCGGGACCGCACCGTGCTGGAGGTCGTGCGCAGCGAGCTGCGCATGAACACCCACGCCGACCGCGCCCTGGAGGCACTGCGCGCCCACCGCGCCTGAGCACCCCGTGCCCCTTCGGCCCGGTCGCGGTTGATGAGCCGGGCCTAAGGGACCATTCTGGACGATATGGAGCATGTCGTCGCTGCGGCGGTCATCGATGCCCGGGGCATCGTGACGGGCTGGAGCGAGGGTGCCCGGGTGCTGACCGGCCACGCGGCCGAGGACGTGGTGGGCCGCCCCGCGGCCGACCTGCTCGCCGAGGACCCTCCGCCGCGCACGGACGGAGCGTGGATCGGCCCCGTCGTGGTACGCCACCGTGACGGCAGCCCGGTCTCCCTCACCGTGACCGCCTGCCCGGTGGTCGGGCCCGACGGGACGCCCGCGGGCCTCACCCTCACCGCCGAGCGGCCCCCCGCCCCGGAGGCGACCCTGGCGGGGCGCGCCTTCCAGCAGGCCTCCATGTCCATGTCGGTCTTCGACACCCGCCAGCGCTACCTCCGGCTCAACGACGCGGCCTGCAAGGTCATGGGCGTGCCCGAGGACGTGCTGCTCGGCCGGCACTTCCCGGAGACCGTCGAGGACGCCGAGCACAGCCGGGGCTTCAACTACCACCTCCGCCAGGTCGCCGAGACCGGCCGCCCGGCCCGCTACGAGAGCTTCACCGGCGCTCCCTCCCTCAACCGGGAGCACGCCTGGAGCATCGAGATGTGGCCCCTGCGGGACGCCGACGGGGAGGTCGGCGGGGTCGCCCTGGCCGCCTTCGACAGCACCGAGCAGTACTGGGCCCGCCGGCGCCTGGCCATGCTCAACGAGGCCGCGGCCTCCATCGGCACCACCCTGGACGTGGTGCGCACCGCCGAGGAACTCATCGGAATCCTGGTGCCGCAGTTCGCCGACTTCGCCAGCGTCGACCTGCTGGACTGGGTCCTCGGCGCGGACGAGCCGCCCGCCGCGCCCGACGACCGGATCGTGCTGCGCCGCGTCGCCCACGGCTCCGTCCACGAGGGCACCCCCGAGGCGGGCGTCCGGCTGGGCGGCACGGACACCTATCCGCCGCACAGCGCGCCCGCGCGCGCCCTGCGCGAGGGGCGGGCGGTCCTCAGCCAGGCGGGCGAGCCCGACTTCATGCGCTGGATCGCCGAGCACGACGCCCAGGCCCCGGAGGGGCGCCGCTTCCGCCGCGGCGTCCACTCGATGCTGGCGGTACCGCTGCGCGCCCGGGGCACCACCCTGGGCGTCGCCGTCGGCGTCCGCATCGCCCACCCCGACGACTACGGGGCCGACGACGCCCTGTTCGCCGAGGAACTCGCCAGCCGGGCCGCCGTCTGTGTCGACAACGCCCGCCGCTTCGCCCGCGAGCGCACCACCGCGCTCGCCCTCCAGCACAGCCTGCTGCCCCGCGGTCTGCCCGGCCAGGCGGCCGTCGAGGTCGCCCACCGCTATCTGCCCAGCGGCTCCACCGCCGGGATCGGCGGCGACTGGTTCGACGTGATCCCGCTGTCCGGCAGCCGGGTCGCCCTCGTCGTCGGCGACGTGGTCGGGCACGGCATCCCGTCCTCGGCGACCATGGGCCGGCTGTGCACCGCCGTGCGCACCCTCGCCGACGTCGACCTGCCGCCCGACGAGCTGCTCACCCACCTCGACGATCTCGTCACCCACCTGGCGGCCTACGACGGCGCCGACGACGACGTCGCGGAACTCGGTGCCACCTGCCTGTACGCCGTCTACGACCCGGTCACCCGCCGGCTCGCCCTCGCCGCCGCCGGCCACCCCGCCCCCGCCGTCGTCCTGCCCGACGGCGAGACCCGCCTCCTGCCCCTCGCCCCCGGTCCGCCGCTCGGGGTCGGCGGACTGCCCTTCGAGGCGACCGAGCTGGAGCTGCCCGAGGGCTCGGTCGTCGCCCTGTACACGGACGGCCTCGTCGAGGACCGCGACCGGGACGTCGACCGGGCCACCGCCGAGCTGTGCAGCGCGCTGACCGCGCCCGCCGCCTCCCTCGACGCGCTGTGCGACACCGTCCTCAAGGCGGTCCTGCCGGAGGAGCCCAGCGACGACGTCGCCCTCCTGCTGGCCCGCACCCGCGCGCTCGGCGCCGACCAGGTCGCCACCTGGGACGTCGATCCCGACCCCGCCCTGGTGGCCGCCACCCGGCAGGCCGCCACGGAGCAACTGGAGACCTGGGGACTGGAGGAGACCGCGTTCGTCACCGAACTCGTCGTCAGCGAGCTGGTCACCAACGCCATCCGCTACGGCGAACCGCCCATCCAGCTCCGCCTGATCCGCGACCGGACCCTCATCTGCGAGGTGTCCGACGGCAGTTCCACCTCCCCGCACCTGCGCCGTGCCCACTCCGACGACGAGGGAGGGCGCGGGCTGCTCCTCGTCGCCCAGCTCACCCAGCGCTGGGGCAGCAGGCAGACCACACGGGGCAAGACCATCTGGGCGGAGCAGACGCTGCCCCGGGAGTGATCACTCGAACGGGCAGCCGGGGTTCGGCGCGTCCTCGGAGAACGGCGCCCCGTGCGGCAGCACGTACAGCACCTCCAGGACCAGGGGCGTGGTGCCGAGGTTGCGCCCGATGTGCACGTAACCGGGCCCGGCGGGCTCCTGGATGGCCTCGCCCACCGTGTACTCGCCGTCCTGGGCGCAGGTCGAGTCGTAGTGGCTGAGGGTGCCCTGCTTCACGACGCCGTACAACGGTCCGTCGTGGTAGTGCCAGCCGGTGGCCTGGCCGGGCGGGATCGTCACCTCCCGCAGCACGTAGTCCGTGTTCCCGACGGTCGTGCGGGCGATCACCCGGCCACTGACCCCGGGCCCGGCCGGCGTCGCCTGGGCGACCGGGGCGGCCAGCACGGTCGCGGCAACGACCGCACCGGTGACGGCGACACGGAACGAGGTGCGCACAAGAGCCTCCTACGGGCGGCGTTCGCGGGGGACGACGACAGCGCGTCCCCCGCGAACCTAGCGGAAAACAAAGGCAGTTGGAGCCCTTGTTCGCGCGCCTCCGGCGCGATCGTCAGACGCCCGTGCCCGGCCGCCACCCCAGCGCCGGCCCGAGCTTCGTCGCCATGTCGGTCAGGATCTGTACGTAGTCCTCGTGCGCGAAGGTGAACGGCAGCGCGAACGCCACCTCGTCGATCTCACGGAACGCGGCGTGCGCGTGCAGGCGTTCGGCGATCTCGGCGGAGGTGCCCACCAGGTCGGGGGCGAACAGCATGCGGGCCGGGCCCTGCGGGGCGGCCGTACGGGGCAGCCGTCGCGCGGCGAACTCCGCGTACTTCGCGCGCTGTCCGGGCGAGGCGGAGTCGGTGGGGATCACGACGAGGCCCTGGGAGACACGGGCCGCCTCGCCGTCGGGGTGGGCGGCGCGGAAGGCCCGGACGTGGGACAGCTGGATCCGGGCGAAGTCCGGGTCCTCCTCCGTCCCTTCGGCCTTGACGACGCTGCTGGTCAGGAAGTTCATGCCGTGCTCCCCGGCCCACCGCGCCGAACCGAGGCTGCCACCGCCGTACCACAGGCGCCGGCCGAGCCCCGGGGACTGCGGCTGCACCCGGTCCGAGAACACCTCGAAGCCCTCGACGCCGCTGAAGTCGGTGGCCGGCTTGCCGCGCACGAAGTCCAGCAGCCGCCGCACCCGCTCGTGGCCGAAGTCCTCGGCGTCGCCCGTGTCCGGGTACAGCGCGCCCTTGACCTGGTCGTAGCGCATCGGCGGGCCCACGCTCACGCCCGGGTTGAGACGGCCCCCGGACAGGAGGTCGACGGTCGCCAGGTCCTCGGCCAGCCGCAGCGGGTTCTCCCAGCCCAACGGGATCACCGCGGTGCCCAGTTCGATACGGCTGGTGCGCTGCGAGGCCGCCGCCAGGACGGCGACGGGGGAGGAGATGCCGTACTGGAGGTGCCGGTGGCGCACCCACGCGCTGTCGAAGCCCAGCCGTTCGCCCAGCTCGATGATCTCCAGCGTGGACTCGTGCCCCCGGCGCGGGTCCTCCTCGTCGAACAGCCCGATGGTCAGGAAGCCGAGCTTGCGCAACGGGCGGGGCGTGGGCGGCATGGGTTCCTCCATCGGTCACGGGCGGTACGGCCGTACGACCGGTGCCAACCGAAGGCGCGGACGGCGCATTCCGGACGGCCCCGGGCCCGGCGTCCGCACGGTCGCCGTCGCCGGTCAGGGCAGCGGGATGATGACGTCGTCCTCGACCGGCGGGTCGATCTCCTGGGCCCGATTGCCGGTCGCCGCGAAGCAGCGCAGCCGGACCGCGTCCGGGGAGACGTCCAGCCGCAGGAAGGACTTGAAGAACGGCGGACTGTACGTCGCCGAACTCGGCGAGAACAGCTGCGTGTAGATCTTCCGCACGGGCAGCCGGAAACGGGCGGCACGGTCGGGACGGCGGCCCGTGCCCAGCAGGGTGGCGACCAGCCGGACCCGCCGGGTGACCCTGGCGGACGGGTGCGGCGCGCGGGCCGGCGTGATGCCCAGCCGCTCGGCGACGACGGCCGTCGCCTCGTCCTCGGTGAGCGTGAAGAAGCGGCGCAGACGCAGCCGGCGGCCGTAGAGGCGGCTGTAGAAGGCGAGGGAGTCGCCGCGCAGCGGATAGCAGCGGAAGTCCCGCTCGGTGACGCCCGCCACGGAGACCCGCGGGATGGTGTGCGTGGCGTGCGTGAAGGCACCGCCGCCGCCGGAGACGACGTACTGGATGGTGCGGCCGTCCACCTCCACCGGATAGCGCTGGTAGTTGTGGATGTCGCCGCCGATCGCCGCCACGAAGCGGTGGGCCGGGTCGCGGACGATGTCGTCGACCGTGCCGCCGCCCTCGATGGCGCAGGGGTGGTGCTCGCCGTCGACGTACAGGGGCGAGCCGGTGACGAGGATCTTCGCACGGGGGCCCCGCGCCACCTCGCGCAGCCATGCGCCCTGTTCGGCGTCGACCGTGCCCAGCAGACCGGTGTCGATGCCTATGACCCGCACCGGTCCGGCGTCGATCGCCCAGTACGGGCCCGGCTGCACGGCCTGTTGGGCGGGCGCCGCCCGCAACGCCCGTGCCTCGTCGAGGCGTCGGCCGTCCCCGGTGCGCGGCCGGTGCCACAGCAGCGAGCGCAGCCAGGCCCGGCTCGGCGGACGCGGCGCCGGCTCGGGGGCGAGGGGCGGGGCGTCGTCGCAGAAGACGCGCATGAACGCGCCGAGGTCCTCGTACCAGTCGTGGTTGCCCGGTATCGCGTAGATCGGCGCCCGGTAGTCCTGGTACGGGCGGAAGAACTTCGGCCCGTAGTCGTCGGCGCTGCCGACGGGGTAGATCACGTCGCTGGCCAGGACGGCGAAGTCGGTCCCCCGACTCACCTTCAAAAAGCCCGGTACGACGGAGTACTGCGGGTCGTCGCCCTCACCGGTGTCCCCGATGACCATGAACGAGAACCGCTCCGGGGTGTCGCGCCGGATCACCTTGTCGGCGGGCGCTCCGGCCGCGGCGCGCTGCGCGACCCAGCGGCCGCGGGTACGACCGGTCGGGTCACCGAACCAGGACGCCAGCACCCCGTTGCGCGCCGCCCACAGCATCCTCGGGTCCAGCCAGGAGATCTTCTCGGAGCGGCTCGGCATGAGCTGCCGGTACGCGCCGTGCTCGGCGCCGCCCCAGCCGGCGCCCGCGGCGGTATCGCGTGAGGAGTCAGACACCGGTGCACCGTAGCAATGATCAACAAGGATGTTCGGAAGGGGGCCGATAGCCCCCGCTCACCCCTGTCCGTGGCTCCACGACCGTGCGGCGGCGGTCCGCCCGGACCGCTCCTCCTGGGCGGGCGCGGGCGGCCGGGGCCGGTTCCACTCGCCGTCGCCGAGGACGAGCAGGGGGTCGAACATCACCACCACGCCGGCCAGCAGCAGGAAGACGACCGGGCCGACGAGCATCGGCAGCAGCAGCGAGGTCGGTGTGTCGCCGGCCCAGGACGAGACGGTGCCGTGCAGATGGACGCTGACGGCGGCCATGCCGGTGTAGTGCATCCCGGACACGGCGACGCCCATCACCAGGCTCGCGCCCAGACTGGTCAGGAACCCGCGGATGGTGACGGCCGCCCACAGCGCCGCCGTCGCGGCGACGATCGCGATCAGCACGGAGAGGGCGACCATGACCGGGTCGTAGCGGATGCTCGCGTTGAGCTGCATGGCCGCCATGCCGAGGTAGTGCATGGCGGCGATCCCCAGACCCGTGACGGTGCCCGCGAGGCAGAGCGTCGCGCGGCCCGCGCCGCGGTAGCCCACGACGAACACGCCGAGGCCGACCACGACGATCGCGACCGCGAGACTGAACACCGTCAGGCCGAGGTGATAGCCGATCCGTGTCTCCTCCACCTGGAACCCGATCATGGCGATGAAGTGCATCGTCCAGATGCCGCAGCCGATCGACGCGGCCCCGAGGGCCAGCCAACCGGGCTTCCACGACTGCCTGTCGATCAGTGACCGCACGATGCAGCGCAGGCCCAGGGCTCCTCCCAGACAGGCCATCACATAGGCCGCGACCGGTGTCACCACCCCGTACCGGAACCCGTCAACCGTGCCTTCCATTGCCAACTCCCCCCAGAGTTACGGCTGTTCGTGGAGGCAGGTCTACGGGCAACGGACCCGCGAAGCAAGCCCTTACCGAGTGGTGCCCTGGGTGAGTCGACCGGGGTGTGACCGAAAAGTGAGCGAATGTGAGGGAATTTGAGTGGAGCTGAGTGGAGGGGAGATGTGATTCGAACGTAAGTTTGAAATCTTGGTGTGGTGGAAGAAGCCCGTACGTGCACATCGCTCCCTTGCCCGAACAGCTCGCCCGCACCGCCCGCCTCACCCGAGGCGCCCCCCACCGCTTCACCCTCACCCCGGACGGCTCGACCCTCCTCTTCCTGCGCGGCCGCGCGGGCGACGACCCCGCCGACCGCCTCTGGTCCCTGGACACCCGCACGGGCACGGAACGCCTCCTGGCCGCACCGCCCGAAGGTGTCGACACCTACGCCACCGACCGCGCCGCCCGACTGATCGTCTGCGCGGCGGCCGGCGCCCTGTGGACGGCGGACACCGAACCCCGCCGCCTGCCCACCCCGTGTCCGGCGTCCGACCCGCGCCCCGACCCCACCGGCCGGCACATCGCCTACCTCCACGCCGGCGCGCTGCGCGTCGTCCGGGCCGACGGCACCGCCGACCGGGCCCTGGCCCGACCGGACGGCCCGCACGTGGAGTTCGGGTCGGCGGAGCACACGCACACCACCTCACCGGACGATCCGCGCGGCCACTGGTGGTCCCCGGACGGCACCCGCCTGCTGGTCGCCCGCGCCGACCGGAGCCGCGTCCGCCCCTGGCCGACGTACAGCGGCACCCCGGGCCCGCGCCGGCTCGCCGCCGCCGGGACGCCCAACGCGGAGGTCACCCTGTGGCTCGTCGGCCTCGACGGCTCACGCCTGCCGGTGCCCTGGGACCGCGACGCCCACGAGTACCTCGTCGGCGCCGGCTGGGACCGCCACGGCCCCTACGCCGTCGTCCAGTCCCGCGACCAGCGCACCCTGCGCTTCCTGACCGTCGACCCGGCCGACGGCCGCACCGCCGTCCTGCACGAACAGCGCGACGAGCCGTGGCTGCACCTCGTCCCCGGCCTGCCCGCCCGTATCGACTCCGGCGCCCTGCTCACCCACCGCGACCTGCGCGGCACCCGGCACCTCCTCGACGACGGCGTCCCCGTCACCCCGCCGGGACTCCACCTGCGCGCGGTGCTGGGCGTCGACGGCGACGACGTGCTGTTCACCGCCTCCGAGGAGCCCACCGAAACCCATCTGTGGACCTACCGGGCGGGACACGGCGCACGCCGGCTGACCTCGGCGCCCGCCGTGCACACGGGAGCGCGCCGCGCCGCCACCCTGGTGTGCGAGGCCCGCGGCGCGCACCGGGACGTCACCGTGGTCCGGCCCGGGCGACCGCCCCTCGCCGTCTCCTCCTACGCCGAACGCCCGGTGCTCCAGATGCGTGCCACCTCCCTCCGCCTCGGCCCGAGCGAGCTCCGCGCCCGTCTGCACCTTCCTTCCTGGCACCGCCCCGGCAGCGGGTCCCTGCCGGTCCTCCTCGACCCCTACGGCGGGGCGGGCGCCCAGCGCGTCACCGCGGAGACCGACCCGAACACCCTGCTCGCGCAGTGGTTCGCCGAGCACGGCTTCGCCGTCCTGGTCGCCGACGGCCGCGGCACGCCCGGGCGCGGACCGGACTGGGAACGCGCCGTCCACGGCGACCTGTTCGGACCCGCCCTCGACGACCAGGTCACCGCCCTGCACGAGGCCGCCCGCCACCACCCCGACCTCGACCTGGGCCGGGTCGGCATCCGCGGCTGGTCCTTCGGCGGCACGCTCGCGCTGTTCGCCGTCCTGCGCCGCCCCGACGTCTTCCACGCGGCCGTCGCCGGCGCCGGGGTCACCGACCAGCGGCTGTACGACGCCCACTGGCGGGAACGGTTCCTCGGCCACCCGGACGCGCACCCGGACCGGTACGAGGCGGCCTCACCGCTTCACGAGGCGCACCGTCTGACCCGGCCCCTGCTGCTCCTGCACGGCCTCGCCGACACCAAGGTCCCGCCCGCGCACACCCTGCGGCTGTCCGCCGCACTGCGCGCCGCCGGCCGCCCGCACGAGCTGGTGCTGCTGCCCGGCGCCGGTCACCGGCCCGTCGGCACGCCGCTCACCGACGACGCGCTGCGGCCCCAGATCGACTTCCTGCGCCGTCACCTGGCGCCCGCCGCCGACGCCGCCCCGACCGCCGGCTGAGTCAGTTCAGCGGATCGAGCGTCAGATACGCCTGGCGCGGTGCCGCGTCGTGGACGAGGGACTCGTGGTGGCCGACGTCGTCGAAGGCGAACGCGTAGGCCTTCCCGTCGGCCATCTGGGCGTGGATCTTGCGGGCGTAGTGGTTGGTCACCGGGTCCTGGTAGAAGCTCGCCGCCGTGGTGTCCGGCTGGTCCGGGTTGACCAGCAGGGTCGACCGGTTGAAGCCCGCGCACAGCGTGCGGGAGATCGGGCCGCGCACCGTGTCGTTGGGGGCGTCCAGCAGCCGGTGACAGCCGAAGACGCTGTCCGCGTCCGGTTTCTGGAAGCTCGTGACGACGGCCCCCGAGCCGTCGGTGAAGCGCAGGACGCCGCCCGAGACCCGGCCGTGGTACTTGATCGAGGGCCGGTCCGCGAACGGGGTCACCGTCAGCGTCGTCGTCGCGTACTTCTGCCAGACGCGGTTGACGTAGTCGTCCATCACCGACCTCGGCAGCGCCCCGGTTTCCACGCCGTACAGCGGCGCCAGCGCGCGCAGGACCGTGCCGTCGGGGCGGGTCTGGATCAGGTTCGCCCAGCCGCCGGGCTGTCCCCGCAGGGCGTTGAAGAAGCCGTTGTAGCCGCCCGGCCTGAGCCGTCCGGTGCTGCTCACGCTCCCGTCGGACCGCTGCACGCCGACCGCGTACGGCGCGGAGAACATGTCGACCTGCGTGCTGTTGAGCCACAGGCCGGAGTCGTTGAGCGTGTACTCGGACCAGTTGAAGAGGATGTCGCGGTTGGGGTCGGCGGGGTTCTGCACGGCCGGCTGCACCAGCCCGCCGGTGGTCAGCCGGAAGACAAGCTTCCGCCCGTAGGAGAAGTAGACGCGCCCCGAGAACTTCGGGAGGCGGATGGTCGTGGACTGCCCGGCGGCCGGACCCGGGATCGAGGCGTCGGGGGCGGGCGTGGGCGGGTTGCCGCCCGCGGGCCAGGCGTGGAACGTGCCGCCCGCGTCGGCCCAGCCCTGCCGGCCGCTCGACAGCTGGGTGCCGAGGTTGTAGACGTACAGCGGCTCGCCGCGGCCGGAATTGTTGGTGATCTTCAGGGGGATGGTGTCGGGAACCGCGGCGTGCGCCGGGGGTCCCAGCGTGAGCAACGCGCCGACCAGGGCCGCGGCTCCCGCCGCTGCCGCCAGTCGGGACCTGAGTGAGCGAAGCACTCTCCACCTCCGTGAGGGTAGGCCTGTGGGGTTGGTCCGTACCTTGTTGAGAGCGCTCTCACCGTCGCATCGGGATGTGGGCATGTCAATGATGGCGGCGGTAGGAGGCGCCCCGGTGCCTTCACCCCGGGGCGCCTCGGGGGAGGGTCAGAACGTGCGCTTCAGAAGATCCAGCAGCTCCGTCCAGTGCCGCTCCGCGCCCTCCTCGTGGTACGCGGCCGTGTCGGCCTGGGTGAAGCCGTGCGGCGCGCCCTCGTAGACCTCGCAGCGGTGCCGGACGCCGGCCGAGGTCAGTGCCCGCTCCAGGCGCTCGATCTGCTCGGGCGGCAGGGACGGGTCGTCGTCGGCGTGACCGAAGTACAGCTCGGCCGTGATCCGGTCGGCCACCAGGTGCGGGCTGTCGGGCGCGTCGGTGGCGAGCCGCCCGCCGTGGAAACCGGCCGCGGCGGCGACCCGGTCCGGGTAGGTGCCGGCGGTCAGCAGGGAGAGCCGGGCACCCATGCAGTAGCCGGTCAGGGCGACCGGCCCGTCGGCGACGAGCGGACTGTGCTCCATCCACCGCAGCCAGGCGCCGGCGTCCCGCATGGCCAGGTCGTTGGTCAGGGACTCCATCACCGGCCTCAGCCGCTGCCACATCTCCGGGCGGGCGGCGGGGTCGATGAACTCGGGCAACTCCACGACCGGGGCCCGTCCATGACGGTAGAAGACGTTCGGGACCAGCACCGTGTACCCGGCCCCGGCGAGCCGGTCGGCCATCGCGCGCAGGTGCGGACGCAGACCGAACGCGTCCTGGTACAGCAGCACACCCGGACGGGGCGTCCCGTCGCCGGCATGGGCGAGATGGGCGTCCGCGACGCCGTCCTCGGTGGGGATGTCCACGGCTGTTCCCTGTACGGAGGTCATGGGGCTGCCTCTCTGCGCGGTTCACGGCAAGCGGTGGTCGGCCCGGCGGGGCCGGGCCGCGACCATCGTTGCACGTGCCATCCAACCCGCCGTGCGCGGCCCGGCGCGGCCCCGGCGCCTCTCACCGGACTCTCACTCGAAGCGGGAGGTGTCACCCGCCCCGCGCCGCACGATCTCCGCCTCGCCCTCGGAGAAGTCGATGACCGTGGTCGGCTCGGTGCCGCAGTCCCCGGAGTCCACCACGCCGTCCACCACGTGGTCGAGCCGGTCCTTGATCTCCCAGCCCTGGGTCATCGGCTCGTCCTCGCCGGGCAGCAGCAGGGTGCTGGACAGCAGCGGTTCGCCCAGCTCGGTCAGGAGGGCCTGGGTGACGACATGGTTTGGGATGCGCACGCCCACCGTCTTCTTCTTCGGGTGCTGGAGCATGCGCGGCACCTCCTTCGTCGCCGGGAGGATGAAGGTGTAGCTGCCCGGCGTCGACGCCTTGACCGCGCGGAACACGTCCTTGTCCACCCGCACGAACTGGCCGAGCTGCGCGAAGTCCTGGCACACCAACGTGAAGTGGTGCCGGTCGTCCAGCTCACGGATCGCCCGGATCCGGTCGATCCCGTCCCGGGTGCCGAGCCGGCATCCGAGCGCGTAGCAGGAGTCCGTCGGGTACGCGATGAGGGCGTCGGCCCGGATGGCGGCCGCGACCTGGGCGATGGTGCGCGGCTGCGGGTTGTCGGGGTGCACGTCGTAGTACTTGGCCATCTGCCGAGCTTATGCCGTGGCCGGGGACCGTACCGGAAGGAGGCGCCGCCGTTGCGGGTGGTGCCGGTGTCGTACCGGTGGGTGCCGCTGCCGTCGCGGGTGGTGTCGCTGTCGTACCGGTAGGTGTCGCCGCCGTGTGTCGGCGGGTGCCGCCGCTGGGCGATCACGATGGTGTTCCGCCACGACGACGGCGAACGGTTCGCCTCCCTCTTGCGGCGGGCCGCGCAACGCCCGTCCCCGCGGAGCCAGATCGCCGTCGTCCTCGGCGACCGTCTCATCAGCGCGCCCGCCGTCACCGCACCCGTCTCCGACAGCCGGGCGCAGATCGCCGGCGGCTTCACCGAGGCCTTTGCGAAACAGCCGGCCGAGGACCTCGGGGCCCGGCAGCGGCCGGCGCCGGCCGGGCGAGGACAGGAGGGACCGTCCGGCCGGCGTGAGGTAACGTCCCCGACCGACACACTGGCGCGGCCCGCAGGGGCATGAGGGACGAGGAGACGGCCGGCATGGCTGGGCGGGACGACGGGAGCCGTGGTGTGGAGGGGGCGGAGCACTGGGCACAGGAGCTTCTGGGGCATCTGCGGCCCACCGGGCGTGACGTGCGGCGCATCGTCGACTGGCTCGCGGGCACCGTCGACGGCACCGTCTCCCTGCGCGACCACGACGGCACCCTCCTCGCCGGGCCGCCCACACCGCTGGACGAGGGACTCGCGGCCGACATCGTCAACGGCCGCATCGCCTCCGCCGCCTGGGAGGGCGACGGCCGGTACCTGCGCCTGATACGCGTCGAACTCCCGCCGCCCGCCGGGGCCGGAGTCCTCGCCGTCTCCCGCACGGCCCCCTTCGACCGGCGCGCCTTCGAGGTCGTCAACCACACCGCGGCCGCCCTCGAACTCCTGCTGCGCGCCGAACGCACCACCGCCACCGGACACCGGCTCGCCCGCGCCACCTCCGACCTGCGCCTGGCCATCCTGCAACTCCTCATGGTCGAGGACACGATCGCCGCCCGCCGCGTCGCCGCCGGGCTGTGGCCCGGCCTCCTCGACACCGACACCGCCTGTGTCTACGTCGTCGAGACCAGCCCCCGGGACCGCGACCGGCTCGCCGATGACTGCCTGGCGGCCACCCACGACCGGGCCCTGGTCGTGCGCTGCCCCGCCATGGACGGCCACGTCATCGTCGTCACCCCGGACGACCGGGCGGCCGGCCGGCTGCGCGGACTGTGCGGCCGCCGCACCGACGCCATCCTCGGCGGCAGCACCCGGCAGAGCCTCGCCCGCACCGCCACCGCCTACGGACAGGCCGTCAGCGCGCTCGCCGTCGCCCGTTTCCGCCCCGAAAGGGCGGCCGTGTACGCCGAACGCACGCACCCCGAACGTCTGATGGACCCCGCCGTCCTGCGCGCCTGGTCGACCCGCCTGCTGCGCCCGCTCGACACCATGCCCCACCACACCCGCGCCGAACTCCTCGCCACCACCCGGCTCGGCCTGGAGTTCACCGCCGTCAGCGCGGCGAAGGTCCTCGGCGTCAGCCGCAACACCGTCCGCGCCCGCATGGAACGCGTCGAGGGCCTCCTGGGCACCGACTTCTCCGACCTCACCGTGCGCGCCACCGTCCACCTCGCCCTCAACGCCCAGGTCGACGCCGGCGAGGAACCCGCCGAACCGGCCGCGCCCGCCACCCGGCTCACCGACCTGCTCGCCGGGCCCGCGCTGCACACCTGGGCGCGGGACCTGCTGGCCCGCCTCGACACCGACACCCGCGACCTGCGCCGCACCCTGCGCACCTGGATCGCCGCCGGCGGCAACTCCGAACGGGCCGCCCAGTTGCTCGGTGTGCACGCGCAGACCGTCCGCGAACACGTCCGCAGCGCCGAACCCGTCCTCGAACGCCAACTACTGGCCGCCGGCACCGACCTCTACGAGGTCGTCCTCGCCCATCTGGCCGTCCGTGACCTCGAAGAACCCGCTCTGCGGCCCTGACACCACCCGGCTGAATCGGGCCATCCGGACTCACCTGTGCACAGGTGAGTCCTCCGGCCCACCGAGCGGGCATCGGAACGATTCACAAGTGGCTCACCAGGGACGTAGGTTCGTGGGGCCGCGGGGGTACGACCGGAACGGGGGACCGGTCGCGCCCCCGCGCTCAGGTCAGCCGCGCGGCCGGACGGGGATCTCCTGCCAGCCGAACGCGATGAACGAGGGCACCTGCCCCAGCTCCCGCGCGTCCCGCTCCAGCCGCAGCGCGGGGAACCGCTCGAACAGCGCGGGCAGCGCCGTCAGCGCCTCCATCCGGGCCAACGGCGCGCCGACGCACCGGTGCACACCGATCCCGAACGCCAGATGGTCGTCCGCCGCGCGCGTCGCGTCGAAGACGTCCGCGTCCGCCCCGTAGCGCGCCGGGTCCAGGTTCGCCGCCGCGTACGTCGTGATGATGGCGTCCCCGGCCGGCACGGTCACGTCACCGACCTTCAGGTCGCTCACCGCGAACCGCAACGGCAGCGAGGCGATCGACGGGTGCGCCCGCAGCGTCTCGTCGACGACCGCGTCCCAGCCGATCTCCCCGCGCCGCACCGCCGCCAGCTGCTCGGGCCGGTCCAGCAGCGCCACCACCGCGTTCCCGATGAGGTTGACCGTCGTCTCGAACCCGGCGCCGATCACCAGCAGCAGCGTGTACAGCAGTTCCTCGTCGCTGAGCCGGTCGCCGTCCTCGTCACGCACCCGGATCAGCTCGGTGGTCATGTCGTCGCCCGGGTGCTCCACCTTGTGGGCGATGAGCCCGCCCAGTACCGCGCCGATCTGCTCCTGCACGAACGCCGCGTGCTCCGGGCTGGTGTCGGTGGTGTCCATGATGGCGGCGATCAGCCGGGCGGTGGCCTCCCGCATGTCGTCGGGGACGCCGAACAGTTCACAGATGATCCGCAGCGGCAGCGGGTGCGCGAACCGTGCCTTCAGATCGACCACCTCACCGCCCGCCTCCAGCGCGTCGAGCAGCTCCGCGGTGATGGCCTCCACCCGGGGACGCAGCGCCTCGGTGCGCCGGTGCGTGAAGCTCGGCGCCACGAGTTTGCGCAGCCGCGTGTGGTCGGAGCCGTACGAGGAGAGCATGTTGACCACGCCGACCCAGCCCAGGATCCAGCTCCAGGAGGGGTGTTCGCCGATCTCCGGCCACAGCCGCCAGTGCCGGCGCGGATCCTTGCTGACCTGCGGGTCGAGGATGAGCTCCTTGAGGGTGTCGTAACCGGTGGGCGCCCAGGCGGGGATGCCGCCGGGCAGCTCCACGGGCACGATCGGGCCGAGGGCGCGCAGCCGGGCGCTCTCGCCCGGGATGTCTGACCCGAACGGGTCGATGGCGATGCGGTCGGTCACGGTCACGAGGTCACTCCTGGCTGGTCGGGCGAGCGTGGGCTGAAACGGACGGGCAGCGCGGTCAGCGAGCGGTGGAACGGGCCCGGCCGCCAGGTCAGCCGCTCGCGGGGCAGCACCGGCTCGAGGTCGGGGAGCCACTGGGTGAGCCGCTCGATCGCCTCGGTGACGAGCAGCAGGGTGTGCTGCTTGACCGGGCAGGCGTGCGGGCCGGCGCCCCACGACAGATGTGAGGCGTCCTTCGGGTGCCGGCCACCGGTGCCCTCCCGTTCGGAGAAGTGCCCGAGCGCCCCGTACGACACCACCACCGGCACCGCGTCCCGCAGCCACACCCCGTGGAAGGCCACCGGCGTGCGGGCGTAGTAGATGCCGTAGTTGGCCAGCGGCGTCTCGTGGTGCAGCACCTCCACCACCGCGTCCGTCACGGGACGGGCACCGCTGGTGAGGGTGGAGTAGTAGGCCGGGTTGCCCAGGACGCGGGAGAGGGTGTTGGACAGCAGGTTCGCGGTCGGCTCGTAGCCGGCGCCGAGGGTGAGGAACACCTGCCAGGTGACCTCCTCGTGGGTCAGCCCGGCCGGGTGGTCCAGCAGCCGGCTCGGCAGGTCGTCGCCGCGCCGCTCGGCCTTGGCGGCGATCAGCTCCAGCACGTACCGGGCGTACTCCGCCTCGCCCTCGGCCGCCTGCGCGCCGCCCTCCATCATCTTGCCGAGGCCCTCGTTGAGCCGGTCGCCCTGGCTGTCCGGCAGCCCGAACAGGTCGTTGAAGACCAGCGCCATCAGCGGCCGGGTGAAGTCCTCCACCAGGTCGGCCTCGCCGCGCGGCCCGATCCGGCCGACGAGCAGCCGCACCGCCCGGTGCACGCGCGCCCGCAGGTCGTACGGCTCCACCAGGTCGAACACGTCGATGAGGGTGGTGCGGTAGCGGACATGGGCGGCGCCGTCGGCGAACAGGGCGTTGGGCCGCCACCGCATCATGCCCAGCACCGGCGAGTCGGCGGGCACCGTCGACTCCCAGGCGCGCGGGTCGTGTGAGAACGTCTCCGTGTCGTGCAGCACCTGGAGCGCCGCCCGCCGGTCGGTGACCACGTACGCCGGCACCCCGGGCGCCAGTTCCGCCCAGCCGACCGGCCCCTGGGCGCGCAGCGCCGCGTAGTAGCGGTGCGGGTCCGCCGCGAAGCCGTCCTCCCACAGTCGTACGGGCACCGAGCGCGAGAAGTCCTGCCGCTGCGGGGGATAGGTGGTCACCGGGCCTCCGCCGGGTCGCGGTCGACGAGGTGGTCGACGAGCGCGAGCAGCGCGTCGATCGAGGAGTGGGTGTCCCGCGCGTCGCAGGTCACCATCGGCGTGGCCGCCTCCAGGTCCAGCGCCCGGCGCAACTGCTCCTCGCCGTAGTGGCGGGGCGCGTCGGGGAAGGCGTTGAAGGCGACCGCGTACGGCAGCCCGCTCTCCTCCACCAGCCCCAGCACGTCGAACGACGCGTCCAGCCGGCGGCTGTCGACCAGGACGAGCGCGCCGAGCGCCCCGTAGGCGATGTCGTCCCACAGGGAACGGAACCGTTCCTGCCCGGGGGTGCCGAACAGGTACAGCACCACTCCGCCGGCCAGGCTGACACGGCCGAAGTCGATGGCGACGGTCGTCGTCGCCTTCTCCCGCACACCGGACAGGTCGTCCACGTCCGCGGAGGCCTCGCTGAGGGGTTCCTCGGTGTGCAGGGGCCGGATCTCGGACACCGAGTCGATCAGGGTCGTCTTGCCCACCCCGAAGGGCCCCGCGACGAGGATCTTCACCAGGTCCCGGGCGGTGTCCGGCAGGTGGACGGCATCGGGTGCGACGGCATCGGGTGCGACGACGTCGGCGGGGCCGGCGCTAGGCGTGCTTGAGGGCGCGGAGGCCATCGGCCACTCTCTTCAGCAGGTCGGGGTCGAACCGTCGGGCGGGCGGGATCGGCGCGCGGGTGAGGACCAGGTCGCGGTCGGCGAGGTCGGCCGCGAGGACACGTACCGCGGAGACCGGCAGCCGGAGCAGCGCCGCCGCCTCCACCAGCGCCAGCGCGCCGCCCTCCAGGGCGTCCAGCAGGGCGAGCTCGGCGGCGGGCAGTCCGGCGGGCACGGGCTCGTCGCTGCGGGCGAGCACCGACAGCCGCTCCAGGTGCGGGCGGCTGGGCCGGGCCACCCCGCCGGTCGACAGATACGCGGGAACCAGGGGGCGGCCGGCCGGGCGGCCGGTCATGCCGGAGCGTTGTCGTCGGCTCCTCGGGGCGCGGCCGTCATGGCCTTCTCGCCGAGCCGCGCCACCTGGGAGTGGACCCGGTGCGCCAGCAGGTCCAGGCGCACCTCGCCGTCCCCGTAGGCGGCCACGCAGGTGCCGTGGTCGGTCGGCACGATCAGCACATAGCCGTGGTCCGACTCGATGACGATCTGGCGGACCTCGGCCGCCTCCCGGTCGGCGAACGCTGCCGCCGCCGTGCGGCAGGCGCCCTGCACGGTGCTGGTGATGGCCGCCACCCGCTCGGCCGACGGCTGCGACAGCGCGTCGGTGTACCCCGTCACGAGCCCGTCACGGGTCAGCATGACGGCGGCCACCACGTGCGGCACCTGCAGGATCGGTTCCAGCACCCATGCCGTGTCGCCCGTGTTGCGGCTGGTCATCGGGCCGCTCCCCCTTCGTCTTCGTGTCGGTCGATGTCATGGCCCGCCCCCGCGGTGGTCCGCCGTGGGTCGACGGTGTCCGCCGGGCCGGCCTCGTGGTCGTCGGCGGTGTCCGTCGTGGGGGCCGGGGCGGCGGCGCGGGCCGCCGCGGTGCCGGACTGGAGCGCGCCGAGCGCGGCGGCGGACTCCTCCGGCCGGCGCGCCGGCCGCCGCGGCGCCGCGGGCTCCGG
>NZ_BQUN01000178.1 GCF_026008495.1 Streptomyces sp. A012304 | reverse complement strand
TATCCGGACACGGTGCTGCTGGCGGAGGCCAACCAGTGGCCCGAGGACGTCGTCGACTACTTCGGCGACTACGCCTCCGGCGGCGACGAATGCCACATGGCGTTCCACTTCCCGGTCATGCCCCGCATCTTCATGGCCGTCCGCCGGGAATCGCGCTATCCCGTCTCGGAAATCCTCGCCAAGACCCCCGCGATCCCCTCCAACTGCCAGTGGGGCATCTTCCTGCGGAACCACGACGAGCTGACCCTCGAAATGGTCACCGACGAAGAACGCGACTACATGTACGCGGAATACGCCAAGGACCCGCGGATGCGCGCCAACATCGGCATCCGACGACGCCTGGCCCCCCTGCTCGACAACGACCGCAACCAGATCGAGCTCTTCACCGCCCTGCTGCTGTCCCTGCCCGGCTCGCCGATCCTCTACTACGGCGACGAGATCGGCATGGGCGACAACATCTGGCTCGGCGACCGCGACGCGGTCCGCACCCCCATGCAGTGGACCCCCGACCGCAACGCCGGATTCTCCTCCTGCGACCCCGGCCGGCTCTTCCTGCCGACCATCATGGACCCCGTCCACGGCTACCAGGTCACCAACGTCGAGGCGTCCATGGCCTCCCCCTCGTCGCTGCTGCACTGGACCCGCCGCATGATCGAGATCCGCAAACAGAACCCCGCCTTCGGACTCGGCTCCTACACCGAGCTGTCCTCCACCAACCCGGCCGTCCTCGCCTTCCTGCGCGAATACGAGGACGACCTGGTCCTGTGCGTCCACAACTTCTCGCGCTTCGCCCAGCCCACCGAGCTGGACCTGCGCCGCTTCAAGGGCCGCTTCCCGGTCGAACTCTTCGGCGGGGTGCGTTTCCCCGCGATCGGCGAACTGCCCTACCTGCTCACCCTCGCAGGCCACGGTTTCTACTGGTTCCGGCT
>NZ_BQUN01000177.1 GCF_026008495.1 Streptomyces sp. A012304 | reverse complement strand
GCGACGAGCGCGGGCAGTGGAAGTACACCTACACCCGCACCGGAAAGGTGCTCTCGGTCACCGACCCGACCGGCGCCCGCGCCGAGACGACCTACGACGACCTCGACCGCCCGGTCACCACCACCCAGATCGAGCGCAAGCCCCTGCCCGGCGCCTTCACCACCCGCAACGAGTACGACGACGCGGGCAACGTGGTGAAGCAGACCTCGCCGGGCGGCGCGGTCAGCCAGTACACCTACGACGGGCTCAGCCAGCTGACCAGGCTGCAGGAGGCCAGCGGCGCCATCACCCAGTTCGGGTACGACGCCTCGGGCCGCGAGGTGCGCCGCACCGACGGCATGGGCCGCACCTCGGCGAAGCTTTACGACCCGCTCGGCCAGCTCGTCCAGGACAAGGACCTGGACCCGGTCAACAGCCTGATACGCAAGGTGAGTTACACCTACGACAAGGCGGGCAACCTGGCCACGTCGACCAACCCGCTGAACCGTACGACCACCTACGCGTACGACGCGATGAACCGGCTGACCAGCCAGACCGAGCCGGTCTCCGACACCAAGTCCATCACCACGTCCTTCGGTTACGACGAACTCGGCAACCGCACCCGCTACACCGACGGCCGCGGGAACACCACGATCTACACGGTCAACACGCTCGGCCTCGCCGAGTCGGTGATCGAGCCCTCGACGACCCGCGACCCGGCGCTTCAGGCGCGCACCTGGACCACCGCGTACGACGCCGCCGGTCAGCCGGTGAAGCTCACGGCACCGGGCAACGTGATCCGCGAGCGCGAGTACGACAAGGCCGGCCAACTGGTCCGCGAGACCGGCACCGGCGCCGAAGTGACCACCCCCGAGAAGCGGTTCCAGTACGACCCGGCGGGACGGCTGGTCAAGGCCTCGTCCCCCAAGGGCGACAACACCTACGAGTACAACGACCGCGGCGGCCTGATCAAGGCGACGGGCCCGTCAGGCGACGCCACCTACGAGTACAACAACGACGGCCTGCTCACCAGCCGCACCGACGCGGCCGGCACCGCCGTCTTCAGCTACGCCAAGCAGCAGCTGGCCTCGGCGACCGACCCGCTGACCGGTGTGCGGCAGAGCTACACCTACGACGGCGCGGGCGTGGTCAAGAAGGTCGACTACGCCTCCGGCCAGTCCCGCTCCTTCACCTACGACGACCTCGGCCGGCTCGACACCGACACACTGAAGAACAGCGCCGACCAGACGATGGCGTCGACCGACTACGGCTACGACACCGACGACCACCTGACGTCGAAGACCACGGCCGGCACGGCCAAGGCGGGCACCAGCACCTACGGCTACGACCACGCCGGCCGCCTCACGTCCTGGACCGCCGACGGCACCACCACCGAGTACGGCTGGGACGACAGCGGCAACCGCGTGAAGAACGGCACCAAGACCGCCACCTTCGACGAACGCAACCGGCTGCTGTCCGACGGCGACTACACCTACGACCACACACCGCGCGGCACGCTGGCGACCCGTACCAGCTCGGGCCTGACGGAGCAGTTCACCTTCGACGCCTTCGACCGGATGGTGAAGGCGGGCGAGTCGGGCACGGAGTACACCTACGACTCGATGGACCGGGTCGCGGCCCGCAACGGCGTGGACTTCAGCTACGCCGGCCTGACCCCGGACCCCGTCAAGGACCAGACCTCGACGTACGGCCGCGGCGCCGCCGACGAGCTCATGGCGGTCGCCGAGAACGGCGGCGCGGCCCGGCTCACGCTGGAGGACAAGCACGGCGACATCGTCGGCAACATGTCGGCGACGAACGGCGCGGCGACGACCCTGGACCAGTCCACGGCCTTCGACCCCTTCGGCCAGGTCCGCGGCACCGCGAGCGCCGCGGGCATGGACGGCAACATCGGCTACCAGGGCGACTGGACCGACCCGGACACCGACCAGGTCAACATGCACGCCCGCTGGTACGACCCGGGCACCGGCGCCTTCGACTCCCGCGACTCCTACACCTACAGCTCCGGCGCGTCGATCCTGGCCAACCGCTACACCTACGGCGCCGGCGCCCCGATGGACTACACCGACCCGGACGGCAACTGGCCGAGCTGCGGCTGGTGCAAGAAGGCTGTGAAGTGGGCGGGCAACAAGATCACCCGGGGTGCGAGCTACGCCTACAAGACCGCCAAGTCCGTCTGGCACGGTGTGCAGTGGGCGGTGCGCCACCCGGGAGCGGCGCTCAGCAAGGCGCTGAGCTATGTCGGCAAGGCCGCCAGTTATCTGTACCGCAAGTCGGGCCTGAAGACGGTCGTCGACGCCACCGTCAACGCCGTCAAGTGGGTCGGGCAGAAGACCGGCTTCACCCAGTGGGCCCGCGAGAAGGCCAGACAAGCCGCGCGTGCCGCCTACCAGGCCAAGGTCTACATCACGAAGAAGGCAAGATCAGCGGCCTCCTACGCGGCCAAACACAACCCGATCCCGCAGATCGTCGCCGCGGCCAAGCCTTTGATCGCGGTCGGCAAGGCCATCGTCACGGGCGATCCCAACCTCCCGGCGATCATCGTCGGCGCGGCCGTCCAGGTCGTCGCCGATGTCGCCAGGACCGTGGACGCCATCCGCGACGAGGTCGTCAAGCAGGTCGGCAGCGTCGTCGAGACCGTCTCCGAAGCGGTCGACTGGGGCCAGGTCTGGGACGGCGTCAAGACGGTCGGCAACGTCGTCGGCGAGGTCACCGGCTTCAACGACATCAAGAACTGCGTCACCAAGGGCGACATGGAGGCCTGCGCCTGGGCCGCGGCCACGGTCGGCGGAGTCCTGCTCGGCGGCGCCGGCGCAGCAGCCGTCAGGGCGGCGAAGGCCGGACGGATGGCGTCGAAGGCGGCCAAGTACGCCGACGACATTGCCAAGGCGGCGGACAGAGTCAGCGAGACGGCCGACAAGATCGAGACGGCGGTCGAGTGCACCAGCACCGCGATGGACGTGGCCTCCATGGCGTCCGCCAACAGCTTCGTGCCGGGCACGGAAGTCGTCATGGCCGACGGCAGCCGCAAACCCATCGAGAAGGTCGAGGAAGGCGACGAGGTCCTCGCCACCGATCCGACCACCGGCAAGACCTCCAAACAGAAGGTCACCGACACGATCGAAGGCAAGGGCGAGAAGCACCTCGTCAAGCTCACGGTGGACACGGACGGCGACAAGGGCCACGCCACCGACACCATCACCGCGACCGAGGGCCACCCCTTCTGGGTCCCCGACTTGAAGAAGTGGCTCAAGGCCGGCGAACTCAAGCCCGGCCAATGGCTCCAGACCGGCTCCGGCACCTGGGTCCAGGTCGACGCGGTCAGCGCGTGGACACAACAGGCCGCCGTCTACAACCTCACCGTCGACACGACGCACACGTACTACGTCGCGGCGGGTGAGACGTCCACCCTCGTCCACAACTGCGGTGGCAAGCGCCGTTCACACTCGTCACAGCCCGCCTTCAGGGACGATCCGTACAACCCGGATTCGGACGAGATGAAGGAGCGCCGCAGGCTGAACCAGGCCTACTACGGCGCCCAGAACCGACTGCCCAAGGAAATTCAGAAGGCATACAAGGCGGTCAAGAGCGGTAACGGCAATCCGAGGATGACCGGCAACAGCCAGACCGTCCATCAAGGAATCGAGAACCCTGAATGGGCGGGCGCGCTGGAATGGAACGTGCCTCGTGCTGATGGGACTCTCACCAGCCATAGAATTCTCAGCAAGAACGGTCGGCTCGGATACGCGTTCCAGCACGACTACAACAAGGTCTTCGACTTCCCTGGTCCGTGGTACGAGGAGCAGGGACCAAGGCCCCGGCGAGTGTGGGGTGACGAGGAGTGGTAGGAACGGCTGGGGAGATCAGCTATGAGGTGGTCGACGACGACTCGGAGTTGGTCCTGATCCAGGCTCGTGAGGTGAGGAACTTCTATTCCTCGCACGCGGTTCCGGAGGACGAGGCAGTGCTCCTGCGGTTCGACGGATGGCAGGCGGTGAGCTGCGATCCCGCGGTCTGGGGTACGAAGGCCGATCTGGGCAACGTCTGGATCGTGATCCTGGACCACAAGGGGCGTCGTATCGGCAGGTACTACATGTCGGTCGCGACGGGATACGGCGTGAAGGACGACGGATCGCTCGAGGTGGGAGGAATGCTCGTCTGGCGCCCAGGGGCCGGCTCGGAAGCCATGTGGGCGGAACGGCGGCGTGGCGGCCCTGAGCAGCCTGGATCCTGGCTTGCATACACCGGGGAGCAGCGAGCTACGTGGCTGGAAATCAGCGTGAACCACGCCACCCATTCCGCTCGCAACGACGACCCCGCAGGTACCGAATACGAGGTGGACGGGCGCTTGGTCGGCGACCTCCGGGACTTTCTTTGCGCCATAGGAGAGGCGGTCAACGGTCCCGGCGGATACTTCGGCCAGAGTCTCAGTGCCTTGGCCGACTGCTTGGGCGGAGACTTCGGAGCTACCGCTCCCTTCACCCTCAACTGGCGGTACTCGTCCGAGTCACGTGAGCGTCTGAAAGGGGACTTCGAGAGGATCATGGACGTTCTGAGCCGCTGCGACGTCCGGCTTCTCTAAGGGCTTGCCGGGAAACAAGTCGTGGCTTCCAGCTACGCGGATCGTTGTTCTGGTATGGGGAGACCGGAGGGGATCGAGGCCGCCTTGGCCGCGAAGTTCCAGGCGTTGTTGCCGCATCTGGACGAGCGTCAGCGGCGGCTCGCCATAGGAGCGGAAGCGCGGTCGCTGGGGCATGGCGGGATCAGGCTCGTCGCCGCTGCAGCCGGGGTCTGGGAGGGCACGGTCTCGCGTGGGGTGGCGGAACTGGAGTCCGGCCAGGCGCCGTTGGGGCGGGTCCGCCGAGTGGGCGGAGGCCGGAAGAAGGCGAGTGAGCTGGACGCGGGGCTGCGGCCGGCGCTGCTGGCGTTGGTCGAGCCAGACGAGCGGGGCGACCCGATGTCGCCGCTGCGGTGGACGACGAAGTCGACCCGGAAGCTGGCAGCGGAGCTGACCCGGCAGGGCCACCGGGTCTCCGCCGACACGGTCGCCGGGTTGCTGGGGGGAGGAAGGCTTCAGCCTGCAGGCCAACGCCAAGACCATCGAAGGCGCTCAGCACCCTGACCGGGACGCCCAGTTCCGCTACCTCAACGAGCAGGCTCGTGATCACCGGGACGCTGGTGACCCGGTGATCAGCGTGGACAGCAAAAAGAAGGAACTGATCGGCGACTACAAGAACGCCGGGCACGAGTGGCGGCCCGCAGGGCAGCCCGTGAGGGTCAAGACGCACGACTTTCCCGGCCAGGCGGAGAAGGCGATTCCGTACGGGATCTACGACATGACGGCGAACATCGGCTGGGTCAGCGTCGGCACCGATCACGACACGGCCGCCTTCGCCGTTGCCTCGATCCGGCGCTGGTGGCAGGCCCGAGGCCGGCACGGCTACCCCGGCGCCCGTCGGCTGCTGATCACCGCCGACGGCGGGGGCTCCAACGGCTACCGCACCCGCGGCTGGAAGACTCACCTGGCCGACCTCGCCGCCGAAACCGGCCTGGAGATCACTGTGTGCCATCTGCCGCCCGGCACATCGAAGTGGAACAAGATCGAGCACCGGCTGTTCTCCCAACTCACCATGAACTGGCGCGGCAGACCCCTGACCAGCCATGAAGTCATGCTCCAGACCATCGCCGCGACCACCAGCCGCACCGGCCTACTGAGGTTGAACTCGTGGTGTCGTAGGGGCTGACGGGCCGCGGTCCCTGCGGTATCACCGGGGCGTGAGGTATCCACAGGGTGGCGGGCTGACCGCCGAACGTCAGGCGTCCCGCGAGGAGTTACGGCTCCAGGCGGCCGAGCGGTTCGCAAGGGGCGAGGCGAGCTCGGTGATCGCCAAGGACCTGCGCGTCAGCGTCCGGTCGGTGCAGCGATGGCGGCGAACGTGGGACGAGGGCGGTCCGCGTGCTCTGCGGTCGCAGGGGCCGGCGTCGCTGCCGAGGCTGAGCGAGGAGCAGTTCGCGCAGCTGGAAACGGAGCTGGCCAAGGGGCCGGCCGCGCACGGCTGGGAGGACCAGCGGTGGACGCTGGCGCGGATCAAGACGGTGATCGGCAGGCGCTTCCACCTGACCTACACGATCCAGGGCGTGCGCAAGCTGCTGGTCCGCAACGGCTGGTC
>NZ_BQUN01000176.1:40216-42218 GCF_026008495.1 Streptomyces sp. A012304 | reverse complement strand
GGTCAAGGTGCGCGGCTTCCGTATCGAACCCGGTGAGGTCGAGGCCGTCCTCGCGGCCCACCCCTCCGTCGCCCACGCCGTCGTCGCCGTCCGTGACGAACGCCTCGTCGGATACGTCGTCCCCGAACCCGGCCGCACACCGCGGGCCGCCGACCTCCGGGCCCACCTGCGGGAACGGCTCCCGGACCACATGGTGCCCGGCGCGTTCGTCACCCTGGACGCGCTGCCGCTGACCCCCAACGGCAAGCTCGACAAGGCCGCCCTGCCCACCCCGGACCCCGGGCCCCGGATGACGGGCCGGGCGCCGCGCACCCCGCGCGAGCGGCTCCTGGCCGAGCTGTTCACCGAGGTCCTCGGCGTCGAACACGTCGGTGTCGACGACAGCTTCTTCGACCTCGGCGGCCACTCCCTGCTCGCCACCCGCCTCGCCTCGCGCGTACGGGCCGTACTGGGCGCCGAACTCCCGCTGCGCACCCTCTTCGAGACGCCGACCGTGGCCGGTCTCGCCGCCGCCCTGGACGGCACCGGACGGGTGCGCCCCGCGCTGACGGCCGCCGAGCGGCCCGAGCGGACGCCACTGTCGTTCGCGCAGCGCCGGCTGTGGTTCCTCCAGCAGATGGAAGGGCCGGGAGCCACCTACAACATCCCGCTCGCCCTGCGCCTGTCCGGGCGGCTCGACCAGCGCGCGCTGAACGAGGCGCTCGCCGACGTCGTGACCCGTCACGAGACGCTGCGCACCGTCTTCCCGGAGGCGGACGGCACCCCCTGCCAGAAGGTGCTGGACCTCGACACCGCCCGCCCGCGCCTGCGCGTGACCCGCACCGACGAGCCAGGACTGCCAAGGGAACTCGACCGGGCCGCCCGCGAGCCCTTCGACCTCTGCGCCGAAGTGCCGCTCAGGGCACATCTGTTCGCGCTCGCCGACGACGAACACGTCCTGCTGCTCGTCATGCACCACATCGCCGGTGACGGATGGTCCACCGGACCGCTCTCCCGCGATCTCGCCGAGGCGTACGCCGAGCGGTGCGCGGGACGCAAACCGGAGTGGGCGCCGCTGCCCGCGCAGTACGCCGACTACACCCTCTGGCAGCGGGACCTGCTCGGCGACCTCACCGACGAAAACAGCGTCTTCGCAGCCCAACTCGCCTACTGGAAGGAGAAGCTGGCCGGGCTGCCCGAGCAGCTCCGGCTGCCCGCCGACCGCCCGCGCCCGGCCGTCGCCACCTACCGGGGCGAGCATCTGCTCGTCGACCTCGACGCCGACCTGCACACGGGGCTGGTTCGGCTGGCCCGCCGATCCGGCGCCAGCCTCTTCATGGTCCTCCAGGCCGGCCTCGCCGCGCTGCTCACCCGGCTCGGCGCGGGCACCGACATCCCGCTCGGCAGCCCCGTCGCCGGCCGCACCGACCAGGCGCTGGACGACCTCGTCGGGTTCTTCGTCAACACGCTCGTCCTGCGCACCGACACCTCCGGCGACCCGTCGTTCCAGGAGCTGGTGCACCGGGTCCGGGAGACGGCACTGGGCGCCTACGCCCACCAGGACCTGCCGTTCGAGAACCTCGTCGGAGAGATCAACCCGGCCCGCTCGCTCTCCCACCACCCCCTCTTCCAGGTGATGTTCGCGCTGCAGAACGCCCCGATGGGCGCGTTCGAGCTGCCCGGCCTGCGGGTCGCGCCCGTGACCGTGCCGACCGGCACCGCCAAGTTCGACCTGGGCTTCAACCTGCACGAGCGGTACGACGCCGACGGCGCCCCCGCCGGGATCGCGGGTGCCGTCGAGTACGCCACCGACCTGTACGACCGGGCGACGGTCGCCGATCTCGTCGACCGCTGGACCCGGCTGCTGCGGGCCGTCGTCGCCGACCCGGCGCGCCCCGTCGGCCGGATCGACGTCCTCTCCGCCGATGAACGCCGCCTGCTCCTGCACGACGCCAACGACACCGCCACACCCGTCGACCCCGCCCCACTGCCCACCGCCTTCCAGCGGCAGACACGGGCCACA
>NZ_BQUN01000176.1:38947-40206 GCF_026008495.1 Streptomyces sp. A012304 | reverse complement strand
ACACGCTCGTGCTGCGCACCGACACCTCCGGCGACCCGAGCTTCACCGAACTCCTCGGCCGGGTGCGCGAGGGGGCGCTCGCCGCCTACGCCCACCAGGACGTGCCGTTCGAACACCTGGTGGAGGCCCTCAACCCGGTCCGCTCGCTCGCGCACCACCCGCTGTTCCAGACGCTGCTGGTCGTGCAGAACGTGCCCGAGGCGGACTTCGTCCTCGACGGCGTGGACACGGCCCCGCAACCCGTCCGCACCGACACCGCCCGCCTCGACCTCGCCTTCGCCCTCACCGAACGCCGCCGCCCCGACGGGACACCCGACGGCCTGGACGCCGTCGTCGAGTACAGCGCCGACCTGTTCGACGAGGACACCGTCCGCACCCTGTTCGACCGGTGGGTACGGCTGCTCACCGCGGCCGTGGCCGCCCCCGAGCGGCCCATCGGCGGCCTCGACGTGCTGACCCCGGAGGAACGGCGTGCCCTGCTCGACGAGCGGCACGCCACCGAACGCCCGATGCCCGACGCCGTGTTCCCCGAGCTGTTCGCCCGGCAGGCGTCCCGCCGCCCGGACGCCGTCGCCCTGGTGTCCGGGGAGGTGGAGCTGACGTACGCGGAACTCGACGCGCGTGCCAACCGGTTCGCGCATGCCCTGGTCGAGCGGGGTGTGGGGGCGGAGGACATCGTCGCGCTGGTGTTGCCGCGTTCGGTGGAGCAGGTGGTCGCGGTGCTCGGCACGATGAAGGCGGGCGCGGCCTATCTGCCGGTCGACCCGGCCTATCCCCGGGCGCGGATCGACCTCATGCTGGCGGACGCCCGCCCGGCGCTGGTCGTCGACGGGCCCCTGGCGACGGACGGGTGTCCGGACTGCGACCCCGGAGTCGCGGTGGACGCGCGGCATCCGGCGTACGTCATCTACACCTCGGGTTCGACCGGGCGCCCCAAGGGCGTCGTCGTCCCCCACGCGGGCATCGCGCACCTGGTGGCCGCGCAGGTCGAACGGTTCGCGATCGACGCGACCAGCCGCGTCCTCCAGTTCGCCTCACCGAGCTTCGACGCCTCCGTGTCCGAGCTGTACACGGCCCTGCTGACCGGCGCCGCGCTCGTCCTGCCACCGGCCGACACTCCGATGACGGCCCTCACCGATCCCGGCATCACCCATGTGACCGTGCCGCCGTCGGCGCTCGCCGTGCTGGAGGAGGGCGCGTTGTCGGCGTCCACCCTGGTGGTGGCCGGTGAGGCGTGTCCGGCGGAGCTGGTGGCGCGG
>NZ_BQUN01000176.1:38193-38937 GCF_026008495.1 Streptomyces sp. A012304 | reverse complement strand
CTGGCGGACGCCCGCCCGGCGCTGGTCGTCGACGGGCCCCTGGCGACGGACGGGTGTCCGGACTCCGACCCCGGTGTCGCGGTGGACGCGCGGCATCCGGCGTATGTCATCTACACCTCGGGTTCGACCGGGCGCCCCAAGGGCGTCGTCGTCTCCCACGGCGGTCTGGCCGCCCTCGTCGCGGCCCAGACCGAACGGCTCGCCCTCGACGACGGCAGCCGCGTCCTCCAGTTCAGCTCACCCGGCTTCGACGCGTCGTTCTGGGACCTGTGCGCCGCGCTGCTCACCGGAGCCCGCCTGGTCCTGGCGCCGCCCGATACCCCGATGACGGCCCTCACCGACCCCGGCATCACCCATGTGACCGTGCCGCCGTCGGCGCTCGCCGCCCTGGAGCACGGCGCGCTGTCGGCGTCCACCCTGGTGGTGGCCGGTGAGGCATGTCCGGCGGAGCTGGTGGCGCGATGGGCGCCCGGACGCCGCATGATCAACGCCTACGGCCCGACGGAGACGACGGTCTGCGCGACCATGAGCGAGCCGCTGACGCCCACGGGCGGGGTACCGCCCATCGGCCGGCCCATCGTCAACGCCCGGGTACATGTGCTGGACGACTTCCTGCGGCCGGTGCCGCCCGGCGTGCCGGGAGAGCTGTACGTGGCCGGTGCCGGCCTGGCGCGCGGCTATCTGAACCGGCCGGGCCTGACTGCCGAACGGTTCGTCCCCGACCCGTTCGGGGCGCCGGGGAGC
>NZ_BQUN01000176.1:32277-38183 GCF_026008495.1 Streptomyces sp. A012304 | reverse complement strand
TGCGCGACCATGAGCGAGCCGCTGACGCCCACGGGCGGGGTACCGCCCATCGGCCGGCCCATCGCCAACGCGCGCGTCTACGTCCTCGACGAGACGCTGCAGCCCGTCCCGCCCGGCGTGCCGGGAGAGCTGTACGTGGCCGGTGCCGGCCTGGCGCGCGGCTATCTGAACCGGCCGGGCCTGACGGCCGAACGGTTCGTCCCCGACCCGTTCGGGGCGCCCGGCAGTCGTATGTACCGGACGGGGGACGTCGTCCGACGGCGCACCCCGGGCGGGGAGCTGGAGTTCGTCGGGCGGGCCGACGAGCAGGTCAAGGTGCGCGGCTTCCGTATCGAACCCGGTGAGGTCGAGGCCGTCCTCGCGGCCCACCCCGCCGTCGCCCACGCCGTCGTCGCCGTCCGCGACGAACGCCTCGTCGGATACGTCGTCCCCGCCGCCGGGCCCGGCCGCGACCACGGCAGGGAACAGGACCACATCGCCGGCTGGCGGGAGATCTACGACGCGCTGCCCCTGAAGACCGCACGGGCCGCCCTCGGCGAGAACTTCACCGGCTGGAACAGCAGTTACGACGCCCGTCCCCTCCCCGAGGAGGAGATGCGGGAGTGGCGGGACGCCACCGTCGCCCGCATCCGCGCCCTGCGGCCCCGCCGCGTCCTGGAGGTCGGCGTCGGCACCGGACTGCTCCTCGCACATGTCGCCCCCCACTGCGAGGCCTACTGGGCCACCGACTTCTCCGCCACGGCCGTCGACACGCTCGCCGAGCACGTACGCCGGGACCCGGCACTCGCCGAACGGGTGGTGCTGCGCACACAGCCCGCGCACGACCTCGACGGGCTGCCCGTCGGCACCTTCGACACCATCGTCATCAACTCGGTCGTCCAGTACTTCCCGAGCGCCCACTACCTCCTCGACGTCATCCGCCGGCTGACCTCCCTGCTCGCGCCCGGCGGCGCCCTGTTCATCGGCGACGTACGCAACCTGCGGCTGCTGCGGGCCCTGAGCACGGCCGTCCAGTCGCACCGGGCCGGCCCCGACGCCGACACGGCCGACCTGCGACGGGCCGTCGAACAGGCGGTGCGCGACGAGGAGGAACTCCTCGTCCACCCCGACTTCTTCGCCGCGCTGCCCGCCCGCGTGGACACCATCGGCGCCGTCACCGTCGAGCTCAAACGCGGCCGGCACCACAACGAACTCACCCGCCACCGCTACGACGTCACCCTGCACACCCGGCCCGCCGCGCCCTGGGACTCCGTCACCGAGGCCGTCTGGAACCGCGACCTGGCCACCCCGGAGGAGGTGTGCGACCTCCTCACGGCGGCCGATCCGGCCGTGCTGCGGCTCACCGGCGTGCCGAACCCCCGTGTGCGCGGCGAGGTGGCGGCGGACCGCGCGCTGCACGGCGACCGCCCCTGCGCGTCCGCCGGCGTGTCGCCCGACCCGGAGGACTGGCACGCCCTCGGCGCCGCCTGCGGCCGACGCGTGCACCTCACCTGGTCGCCCGACGCGCCCGACACCCTCGACGTCCTCCTCACCGACCCCGCCCGCACGGACCCCGAGGCCCCCGTCGAGCCGTACCGGCCCGCACACGCCGACCGGCTCACCAACACGCCCGCCGGCGGGCGCACCACCCGCACCCTCGCCGCCGACCTGCGCGACCACGCCCGGGACCGGCTCCCCAAGCACCTCGTCCCGTCCGTGTTCGTCGTCCTCGACCACCTCCCGCTGACCGGCAGCGGCAAGCTCGACCGGGCCGCCCTCCCGGCGCCCGACGAGACCCGGGCGACGGCCGGCGGCGGACGCGCGCCCCGCACCCCGCAGGAAGAACTGCTGGCCCACCTGTTCGCCGAGGTCCTCGGCGTGGGCCGGGTCGGCGTCGACGACAGCTTCTTCGACCTCGGCGGCCACTCCCTGCTCGCCACCCGGCTCGTCTCCCGCGTCCGTGCCACCCTGGCCGTCGAACTCGACGTCCGCGCCCTGTTCGAGGCGCCCACCGTCGCCCTGCTGGCCGCGCGGCTCGACCAGGCCGGCGAGGCCAGGCCACCGCTCGCACCCCGCGCCGAGCGCCCGCACCGCGTCCCGCTGTCGTACGCCCAGCAGCGGCTGTGGTTCCTGCACCGCATGGAAGGGCCGAGCGCCACCTACGTCATGCCGCTGGCGCTGCGGCTGACCGGGCACCTCGACCGGGAGGCGCTGCGGCAGGCCCTCGCCGACGTGGTCGCCCGGCACGAAAGCCTGCGCACCGTGTTCCCCGAGACCGGCGGCACACCCCACCAGCACGTCCTGCCCGCCGACCGGGCCCGCCCCCGACTGCCCGTCACCGACACCGACGAGACCCGGCTGCCGGAGCTGCTCGCCGAGTCCGGCCGGCGCGGCTTCGACCTCGCCGTCGAACCACCGCTGCGCGCCGAACTGTTCGCGCTCGCCCCCGACGACCACGTGCTGGTGGTCACCGTCCACCACATCGCCGGCGACGGCTGGTCCATGGGCCCGCTCTCCCGCGACCTGACGACCGCCTACGAGGCCCGCCGCGAGGGCCGGGCACCCGACTGGCCGCCGCTGCCCGCCCAGTACGCCGACTACGCCCTGTGGCAGCGCGACCTGCTCGGTGAGGCCACCGACACCGACAGCCGGCTCGCCGCCCAACTCGCCCACTGGAAGGAGACGCTGGCCGGACTGCCGGAACAGCTGACGCTGCCCGCCGACCGGCCACGGCCGGCCGTCGCCTCCCAGCGCGGCGGACAGCTGCCGCTGCGCGTCGACGCCGACCTCCACCGACGGCTGCGCGACCTCGCCGCCCGGCACGGCGCCAGCGTGTTCATGGCCCTCCAGGCGGGCCTCGCCGCGCTGCTCACCCGGCTCGGCGCGGGCACCGACATCCCCGTCGGCAGCCCCGTCGCCGGCCGCACCGACCAGGGCCTGGACGACCTCGTCGGGTTCTTCGTCAACACGCTCGTGCTGCGCACCGACACCTCCGGCGACCCGAGCTTCACCGAACTCCTCGGCCGGGTACGGGAACGGGCCCTGGCCGCCTACGCCCACCAGGACGTGCCGTTCGAACACCTCGTGGAGGTGCTCAACCCGACGCGGTCCCTCGCCCACCACCCGCTGTTCCAGGTGATGCTGGCGCTGCAGAACGCCCCCGCCGGCGCGTTCACCCTGCCCGGCCTGACCGTCGAACCCGTCGCCGTGCCCACCGGCACCGCCCGCTGCGACCTGACCCTCAGCCTCGCCGAGCAGTACGCCGACGACGGCACCCCCGAAGGGCTCCTCGGCGCCGTCGAGTACGCCACCGACCTGTTCGACGCCCCCACGGTCGTCACGCTCGTCGCCCGCTGGATCCGGCTGCTGGAAGCGGCCGTCGCCGACCCCGACCGGCCCCTCGGCACGATCGACCTGCTCCCGCCCGAGGAACGCCACCGGCTGCTGGTGCGCAACAACGACACCGGCGACGAGCCGCCGCCCACCGCGCGCACCCTGCCCGAGCTGTTCGCACGGCAGGTGCGCGGCACACCGGACGCCCCCGCCGTGGTGTGCGGCGACGACACCCTCACCTACGCGGAACTCGACGCGCGTGCCGACCGTCTCGCCCACGCGCTGGCCGCCCAGGGCGTCCGCGCGGAGACCCCGGTGGCGGTGCTCATGGACCGCTCGGCCGACCTGGTCGTCGCCCTCCTCGCCATCGTCAAGGCCGGCGGCGTGTACGTACCGCTGGACCCCGGCTTCCCGCCCGCCCGCGTCGACCTCGTCGTCCGCGAGACCGGCGCCGTGCTCGTCCTCACCGAGGACGTGCTCACCGCTCTCCCGCACACCGGGACCGGCTCCACCACCCCGGAACCCGTCCGCCATCCCCGGCAGGCGGCGTACGTGATGTACACGTCCGGCTCGACCGGCGTACCCAAGGGAATCACCGTCAGCCACGCGGACGTCGCCGCGCTCGCCCTCGCCCCGTGCTGGACGGGCGGCGCCCACGCCCGGGTGCTGCTGCACTCGCCGACCGCGTTCGACGCCTCCACCTACGAACTGTGGGTGCCGCTGCTGACCGGCGGCACGGTCGTCGTCGCCCCGCCCGGCCGGCTCGACGTCCGCGAGCTGTGCGCGACGATCGCCCGGCACCGGGTGACCGGGCTGTGGCTGACGGCCGGACTGTTCCGGCTGCTCGCCGACGAGGAGCCCGCCGGGCTCGCCCGCGTCCGCGAGGTGTGGACCGGCGGCGACGTGGTCCCCGCCACCGCCGTCGCCCGCGTCCTGACCGCCTGCCCCGGCCTGCGCGTCGTCAACGGCTACGGCCCGACGGAGACCACCACCTTCGCCGCCCACCACCGCATGGACACCCCGCCCGACCCCCGGCGCGCCGTGCCCCTCGGCCGCCCCATGACCGGCATGCGGCTGTACGTCCTCGACGAGTGCCTGCGCCCGGCCCCGACCGGCACGGTCGGGGAGCTCTACCTCGCCGGCCAGGGCGTGGCCCGCGGCTACACCGGTCGCCCCGCCGCCACCGCCGAACGCTTCACCGCTGACCCCTACGGCCCTCCCGGCACCCGCATGTACCGCACCGGCGACCTGGCGCGCTGGCTCGACGACGGCACCCTGGAGTTCGCCGGACGCGCCGACGACCAGGTCAAACTACGGGGCTTCCGCGTCGAGCCGGCCGAGATCGAGGCCGCGCTCGCCCACTGCCCCGGTGTGCTGCGGGCCGTGGTCGTGGCCCGCGAGGACCACCCCGGCGACAAACGGCTCGTCGCCTACGTCGTCCCCGACACCCGCACCGGCTTCGAGCCGCGCGCGGCGGCCGACCGGCTCCGCCGCGACCTGCCCGCCTACATGGTCCCTGCGGCGTTCGTCGCCCTGGACGCCCTGCCGCTGACCGCCAACGGCAAACTCGACCGGGCCGCCCTGCCCGCCCCCACGTACGGAGCCGGCACGGACGGAACCGGGCGCGGCCCACGCACCCCGCAGGAACAGGTGCTGTGCGACCTGTTCGCCGAGGTCCTGGGCCGGGACCGGGTCGGCATCGACGACGGCTTCTTCGACCTGGGCGGCCACTCCCTGCTCGCCGCCCGCCTCGTCTCCCGAGTCCGCGACACCCTCGGCGTCGAACTAGGCCTGCGCACGCTCTTCCAGACCCCCACCGTCGCCGGACTCGCCGAACGCCTCGCCCTGAGCGACACCGACGACTCCCTGGACGTCCTGCTGCCGCTGCGGCCCACCGGCACGGCCACCCCCCTCTTCTGCGTCCACCCCGGCGGCGGCATCAGCTGGTGCTACAGCGGCCTGCTCAACCACCTCGCCCCCGAACACCCCGTCTACGCCGTGCAGGCCCGCAGCCTCGGCCGTGACGAACCCCGCCCCACCTCCTACGAGGAGATGGCCGCCGACTACGTCGAACAGATCCGCAAGGTCCAGCCGGAGGGCCCCTACCTCCTCCTCGGCTGGTCGGCCGGCGGGCTCGTCGCCCACGCCGTCGCCACGGAACTGCAACGCCGGGGACAGCGCACCGCCCTGCTCGCCGTCCTCGACGCCTACCCGGTCGTCGACCTCACCTTCGACGAACCGCCGGTGCCCACCGAACGCGACGTCCTCGTCGGCATGCTCGACTGCGACCCGGACGAGGTCGGCGAGGACCCCCTCACCCACGAGGAGGTCGTCGAG
This sequence comes from Streptomyces sp. A012304, assembly GCF_026008495.1. Classification (GTDB taxonomy): domain Bacteria; phylum Actinomycetota; class Actinomycetes; order Streptomycetales; family Streptomycetaceae; genus Streptomyces. The sequence continues at coordinate 32,534 of NZ_BQUN01000176.1, read as the reverse complement.
ATCCTGCGCCGCCGCGGCAGCGCCCTGGCCGGCCTCACCGAACGGCACATCGAGGCCGTCGTCGCCATCATGATCAACAACGCGTCGCTGGCCCTCACCTTCCGGCCCGCCGTCCTCGACGGCGACATGCTCCTGTTCAACTCCACCATCGACCGCGAGCAGGACTCCCCGGGAGCCGAGGTCTGGCGCCCCTACGTCACCGGCGACATCGACTCCCACGACGTCACCGCCCGCCACGACCGCATGACCCAGCCGGG
>NZ_BQUN01000176.1:2865-32158 GCF_026008495.1 Streptomyces sp. A012304 | reverse complement strand
CCCGCCCGCCGGCCGGCGGGCCCACCCCGCACAACAACCAGGAGAACCAGTCGTGAACAACCCGTTCGAGGACCAGGACGCCACCTACCTCGTGCTCGTCAACGACGAGGCGCAGTACTCGCTGTGGCCCACCTTCGCCGACGTCCCCGACGGCTGGAGCGTCGCCCACCCCGAGGACACCCGCGAGGCCTGCCTGGAGTACGTCGAACGCACCTGGACCGACATGCGCCCCAAGAGCCTCGTCGAGGCGATGAACGCCGGCGCGGGGGAGCGGGCCGAGCAGTGAGCACCGCCCCACCCCGAGTCGCCATGGATCCGGCCGAGTTCGCGGCGGCCATGCAGAGCGAGGAGTTCCGGCGCGACCCGTACCCGACCTACGCCCGCATGCGGCGGACCTGCCCGGTGTACCGGGCCCCGCAGGGCGTCTGGTACCTCACCCGGCACGCGGACGTCGAACAGGCCCTCGCCGATCCGAGGCTGTCCAACGACCGTGAGCGGATGACCCGGGCCCTGGTGGCCCGGGACGGCCGGATGCGGGACCTCAGCCGGCTCACCGCACGGCTCGGGCGGGTCATGAGCAACACCGACCCGCCGGACCACGCGCGGCTGCGGGGACTCGTCAACAAGGCGTTCACCGCCCGCCGCGTCGCGACGCTGCGCGGGTGGATCGGCACGGTCGTGGACCGGCTCGTCGACGACGCCGTCGCCGCCGGGGCGCCCACCGACCTCCTCACCGCCGTCGCCGCGCCGCTGCCGCACACGGTGGTCTGCGAACTCTTCGGCATCCCCGAGGCCGACCGGGACCATGTCACGGAGTGGTTCCGCGGCCTCGGCCGCATCACCGAGGACATCGCCCGCGCCGAGCGGGTCGTGGAGGACTTCGAGGACTATCTGACCCGGCTCGTCGCCCAACGGCGCGCCGCACCCGGCGACGACCTGATCAGCGCCCTGGTCACCGCGCAGGCCCGCGGCGACCGGCTCACCGACGACGAACTGCTGTCGACCTGCTTCATGCTCATCACCGCGGGCGACGAGACCACCACCAACCTCATCGCCAACGGCGTCCTCGCCCTGCTGCGCCACCCCGACCAGCTGGCCCGACTGCGCGCCGACCCGGAGCTGATCCGCGCGGCCGTCGACGAGACGGTGCGGCACGACAGCCCCTCCCAGGCCATCGTCCGCGTCGTCGCCGAGGACGTCACCCTCGGCGGGCGCACCCTGCCCGCGGGCGACCTCGTCTATCTCGTGCTGGCCGCGGCGGGCCGTGACCCCGACCGGCACCCGCACCCCGACCGCTTCGACCTGACCCGCCCGGCCAACCGCCACCTGGGCTTCGGCCACGGCCCGCACTTCTGCCTCGGCGCGCCCCTGGCCCGTCTGGAGACCGAGCTGGCCATCGGCACCCTCGTGCGCCGACTGCCCGGGCTGCGCCTGGCCGTCCCCGACGACCGGCTCCAGTGGCGGCCCAACCCGCTGCAACGCCGACTGACGGCGCTGCCCGTCACCTACACGGACGCCGTCCCCGGCACCCAGGAAAGGAAGTGACCCGCATGCCCCGCGAGTTCCGAGTGCGCCGCGAGCAGGTCCTGCCCGCCGCGCCCGAGCAGGTGTGGAACGCGCTCACCACCGGCGAGGGCAACCTCGGCTGGCTGTACCCGATGGACATCGAGCCCCGCGTGGGCGGCGCGGTCTCCCGCGGCTCGGCCACCGTCACCGAGTGGGAGCCGCCCCGCAGATTCGCCTGCCGGACCGCCGACCAGGGCGGTTTCACCAACACCCTCAGCTACGCCGTCGAACGGCACGGCGACGGAAGGGCCACGCTCTCCACGCTCTCCATGGCCATCCACTGGGTGCACACGGGCACCCCCGACGACGGCTGGGACACCCGCGCCGACGCCGCCGAGAAACACGTCGACTTCTACCAGCACAGCCTCGCCGAGTACCTCCGCCACTTCGCCGGTCGCCCCGCCGTCTACGTCGAGGCGACCCGTCCCCGGCCCGCGGTCGGCCCAGGCGCCTTCACCGCCGTACACGAACGGCTGGGGGTGCCCGCCACGGCCGCCGCCGGGGACGCCCTGAAGGTGACCCTGCCGCACCAACCCGGCGGGACCGTCGAGGCGACGGTGGACTTCCGCGACGCCGACTTCCTCGGCCTGCGCACCGACGACGCCCTGTACCGCTTCTACGACGGCAGCCGCTGGGACTGGCCCGTCCGGCTCGGCCACCACCTGTTCGCACCGGACGCCGACGCGGACCACGCCACGCGCGCGTGGGACGAGTGGCTGGCGGAGGTGGCGGCCTGATGGAGACACCGCTGTACTCGGCCGAACTCGTCGAGGAGGACGGCGTCTTCAAGCTCGTGGTCACCGACCATCTGCGGGACACCGTGCAGATCTCCTACGTGCCCAAGAGGGCCGTCGACAAGCTTCCCTACTTCCTGTCCCTGCTCGACTCCCGCCAGTTCGGCGCCTTCCGCTGAACCCCGCACCACAGTCCCAGGAGAACCGCCCCACCATGCCACCGACCCACCCGACGGCCGTCGCGCACCCCGCCTCCGGGCGGCACCCGGCGGACCGCTGGTTCCGGGTGCACCGCTCCCGCGCCCCGCGCCCGGCCCGCCGGCTGCTGTGCTTCCCGCACGCCGGCGGCACGGCCCAGCTCTTCCACGGCTGGCCCGCCCATCTGCCCGACGACGTCGAACTCCTCGCCGTACGCTACCCGGGCCGCCAGGACCGCCTCATGGAACCGTGCATCACGGACATGACCACTCTGGCCGACGCGGTCACCGAGGCCCTCGCCCCGCTCTCGGAGCTGCCGCTCACCCTCTTCGGCCACAGCATGGGCTCCGCCGTCGCCTACGAGGTGGCGCTGCGCCTGGAGGCCCGCGGCCTGCGCCCCGAACGCCTCTTCGTCTCCGGGCGCGCCGCACCCCACCGCGCCCGCCCGGCCCCGGTTCCCGACGGCGACGACGACGCCCTCGTCGACACCGTGCGGGGCCTCGGCGCCTACCAGTCGGAGGTCTACGACATCCCCGAACTCCGGGAGCTGCTGCTGCCCGCGCTGCGCGCCGACTACCGCCTCGTCCAGAGCTACTGCCCGTCCCGCCCCACCCCGTTGCGCACCCCCGTCACCGCGTACACCGGCCGCGACGACACCAGCTGCCGCGCGGAGACCGTCCACGCCTGGGCGGACCTCACCGCACCGGGACGCTTCGAGCTGCGCTCGTTCCCCGGCGACCATTTCTACCTCGTCGCGCACGAGGCGGAACTCGTGGCCGACATCGCCGCCCGCCTCACCTCCTGGGACACCCGTGCTGAAACATGACACCGCCGGTCACCCGCCGGCCGCCCGGAGAGCCGGACCTCCTAGGACCGGAACTGCCCGCCGACCCCGCCGGCGGCCACGGCGGAGCTCGAACAGGGACCCGTCGTCCGGGCCTGGCTGAACGACAGCCCGCCCGTGTGGCTCGTCACCCGCTTCGAGGACGTCCGCGAGGGACTGCGCGACAGCACCCCGCTGGACCGGCACCCGGACATGTGCCTCGCGGAAGGCCCGGAGAGCCCGCGCCGTATCGTCGTCCCCGGCACCCCGCCGCGTCTGCCGAGGCCGGCCGTGCGGGTGTGACCGGCCGCCGTGCGGGGACCCCCGGCCCCCGCACGGACCGGGCTGCCCGTCGGCCACGGAGCCGACCGCCAATTACCGTGGCGAGGCCCGGGCGTTGGAGCTATGCTCCCCGCGATGACGACTTCCTCCGTTGACAGATTGGGGGTCCCGTCCACGCAAGGTGAGTGCTGATGGCCACTCACCTCGCGAACGGGAATCCCCTCCTTTCCTTCTGGCCGCGTGTGCGTGAGTACGCCGTGCCGCCCCCCATGATCGAGACCGCGACCGCCCGTCGTCGGGCCGGCGACTGGGCGGGGGCGTGCGCCGCCGCGGGCTTCGACGTCGACCTCCATCCGCGTTCCGTGGCCCGCGCCCATGGCCGCGACCTCGCCGACCGGATCCGCGCCGACCTGCGGCACCTGGCGCCCGACCTGCTGCGCTGGCACATGCCCAGGATCGCCCCCGACGGCCTGCTGCGCCCGGGCCTGACCCTCACCCTGGCCCGCTACGCCACCGGACGCGACGACGCGCCCCCCGTGCACCTCGTGGCGCGGACCCCACCCGCCTGGGCGGACGCCGGCCAGCGGATCAGCCTCGCTCTGTGGGACGGCTCCCGGGCCGACGACGGCGCCCGCCGCCACCCGCACCCGCTGCCCAGCCGACGCTTCCGCCTCGATCTGCACCGCCACCTGTGGGACGTGCGCAGGGCCGAGGAGCTCCGGGTCCGTTCGGGGGCCGACCGGCCGCCGCCGGACGAGCACGCCGGAGCGGACCCCGACCTGTGGGGGACGCTGCCGCCGGGGGACGGCCGCGCCGTCGACCGCTGGGCGGCCGAGGCCGCGATCCTCCTGCGCGCCGAGTCACGGCCCGCCGGTCGCGTCGCCGTGCGGTTGGGATCCCGCCACCGACTGGTCCTGGACGTGGAGACGGACGCGGACCCGGCCCACGCCGGGCCGCCCGTGCCCCGGATCACGGCGGCGGCACCGGACGACGGCTCCCGGCCCCTGCCGGTCCTGCCCGACGCGGCGACCTGGACCCTGCCCGACCTGGACCTGCTGCGCGCCGGAGCGATCGACGCCGACCGGCTGCATCCGCTGGTCGCGTCCGCCCTGGTCCCGGGCCACCCGTCGGCCGTCCGCCCCCGCACCGAGGACCCGGCGGCACCCGCACGCCTCGTGGAGTGCAGAGGGGCCCGGCACCACATCGGCCTGGTCGACGGGGTGCTGGCCCCGCTGGACCACGACCCGGACGAGATCCGCCGCGAGGAGCTGCTGGCCGCGCTCGGCGGCCCGCCGCTGCCCTGTCTGCGGGCCGTCGACGAGGCGCACCGCCGCCCCGACTGCCTGGCCGGGGTCCGTGAACGCCTCCAGCACGGCGACACGGCCGGCGCGCTGGCCGTCGTCGAGGGCCTGCTCGGCCCCGACGTCCTGCTGCGCGACGGCGCGCTGCGGGACGCGCTGGAGGACGCCGCGCGGCGGCGGATCGCCTACGGACTGTTCCGGGCGGGCCTCGCCGGACATCGGTCCGAGCACGGGTCCGCGGACGCCGGCCGTCCCCTTGACCGGCGCCGACGCCCGCGCCACGCGACCTTCCACTGACCCACCGGCCTGGCCCTCGGTCCCTGTCCGCGTACGCCCGCTGACGAATGCCGCTGACCGACCCCGCTCACGCACCCCGCTCACGACGCCCTGTTCACGAACACCGCCCACGAACCCGAAGGTGATGAAACATGCCCACGTGCACCGCGTCCACCCTCTCCGACCCGGCCGCCGACTCCCAGCTGGACGTCGCCGGCGACCTGCTGGCCCTGCTGCGCCGGACCACCACCGAACCCCGTCCCGACACGCAACTGGAGGCCCTGACCCTGGCCGTCGCCGCCGACCTGCCCGTCCTGCTGTGGGGTGAGCCGGGGATCGGCAAGACCGCGGCCCTGACCCAGCTCGCCGAGGCCCTGGACCTGCCGCTGACCACCGTGATCGCCAGCGTGCACGAGCCGTCCGACTTCTCCGGGCTGCCCGTCGTCGGGGACGATCCCGCCGAGCAGGGCGTCCCGATGGCCCCGCCGGACTGGGCGGTCCGCCTGGTCCGGGCCGGCCGGGGCCTGCTGTTCCTGGACGAGCTGTCCACCGCTCCGCCGGCCGTCCAGGCCGCCCTGCTCCGCCTGGTGCTGGAACGGCGCATCGGCGCCCTGCGGCTGCCGCCCGGCGTGCGGATCGTGGCGGCGGCCAACCCGCGGGCCTCGGCGGCCGACGGCTGGGAACTCAGCCCGCCCCTGGCCAACCGGTTCGTCCACGTCCAGTGGGCCCACGACCATGAGGTCGTCGTACGCGGACTCGGCGGGACCTGGCCCCGGGCGACACTGCCCCGGCTCGACCCCGGACGGCTGCCGCAGGCCGTGGACTTCGCCCGCCGCGCGGTGTGCGGGCTGCTCGCCGCGCGGCCGGGGCTCGTGCACCGGCTGCCCAGCGGCGAGGCCCGCCGGGGCGGTCCCTGGCCGTCGCCCCGCAGCTGGGAGATGACCCTGCGACTGATCGCCTTCGCGACCGCCGCCGGCTCCTCCCGGGAGGTGCTCTCCCTCCTGGTCCGGGGCACGGTCGGCGACGGCCCCGGACTGGAACTGCTGGCGAGCGTGGACCGGATGGACCTGCCCGACCCCGAGCTGCTGCTCGCCGACCCGGCCGGGGCCGAGCTGCCCGAGCGGGGAGACCTGCGGCAGGCCGTCCTGGACGCCGTGGTCGCCGCGGTCCGCAAGCAGCCGGACAGGTCCCGCTGGGACGCGGCGTGGACGTTGATGGTCCGGGCGGTCGAGAGCGGAGCCCCCGACCTGGTGGTCGTCCCCGCCACCACGCTCGCCTCCCTGCGCCGCGACGACTGGGACGTCCCGGCGTCGATCGAGCGGCTCGCCGGAGCGGTGGACGTGTCCCGGCGGGCGGACCGGGCGGCCGCCCGCACCGCCGCCGCCAAGGCCGGCCGATGACGGCGGACGCGCCCGGCGCCCTGGACCTCGACAAGCTCTTCGCCGCCCGCCTGCACGCCGTCCGGGTCCGTCCCTATCTGGCGACGGCGCTGTTCGCCCTGCACCCGGTGGAGTCGCGGCAGGTGCCGACCATGGCCGTCGACCGGCACTGGCGGTGCTACGTCTCGCCCGCCTTCGTGGCCCGCACACCGGTGGAGGACCTCGCCGGAGTGTGGGTGCACGAGGTGTCGCACCTGCTGCGCGACCACCACGGACGCAGTGACCGGGTGGCCCGCGAGCGCGGGCTGACCGGAGCGGGCGAACGCCTGCGGATGAACATCGCCGCCGACTGCGAGATCAACGACGACGCGTTCGGCGAGGGCCTGATCCGGCCCGCGGGCGCCGTCGGCCCGGACACGCTGGGGCTGCCCGAGGGTCAGCTGATGGAGGACTACCTGCGCTGCTTCCGGCTGGGGCAGCACACGGGGGACCTGGCCTGGCTGGACTGCGGCAGCGGCGCCGACGGGCTGGACCGGGAGTGGGACCTCGGCCCGGACGGCGCCCACGGCCTCAGCGCCCAGGAGCGGGACGCGGTCCGCTTCCGGGTGGCGCAGGGCATCACCGCCCGCCCCGGGACGGCGCCGAGGGGCTGGCGACGATGGGCGGAGGAGGCGTTCCACCCGCCGCAGCCCTGGCGGGATCTGCTCGGGGCGGCGGTCCGTTCGGCGGCCTCCGCGGGCGGCGCGGGCGAGGACTACACCTACGGCCGGCCCGCGCGACGTTCGGCCGCGGTGCCCGGCGCGGTGCTGCCGAGCCTGCGGCGCAGACCGCCCCGCGTCTGCGTGATCATCGACACCTCCGGGTCGGTCAGCGACACCGAACTGGGCAGCGCCCTACTGGAGGTCACCGCGATCTCCCGGGCCGTGGGCGGCCGGCGCGACCTGGTCACCGTGATGTCCTGCGACGCGGCGGCCCGCGTCGCGCACCCGCTGTGCCGCGCCGAGGGCATCGCGCTGACCGGCGGCGGCGGTACGGACCTGCGCACGGGCTTCACCAAGGCGCTGCGGGCGCGGCCCGCCCCCGACGTCGTGGTGGTCCTCACCGACGGCCAGACACCCTGGCCGACGACGCGACCGCCCTGCCGGACCGTGGTCGGTCTGTTCCCCCGGCGGGCGGCGACGCGCCCGTGGCACGAGAACGACCCCGACTACGTGCCGGACGCGCCTCCCGAGTGGGCCCGCGTGGTGACCATCGGAGAATGACCCCCATGATTGATCACATAGAGTCACTGATCGTGTACAATGAGTCACGGTGCGGGGTGTGCCGCACCTCGCGCCGCCTGGGGATCCCTCGTGCCCCTCCGCCCCTACCGACCGCAAGGAGTAGCCGGTGATCGAACGACTCTGGCTTCACCCGCCGCTCGCCTTCGCCCGGGTGGGCCCCTCTCCCGTCCCGTGCGACAACTACCGCTGGGGGCCGAGCGACCTCACACCACGCGGCACGGGCAAGACCACCGTCGTCCCGGACGTCACCCTGGACCTCGCCGAGGACGGGACGCTCAGCGAGCGCGTACCGCAGAGCGTGCGGTTCAAGGACGAGACGGGCTGGCGGCCGGTGTGCCCGTACTTCGAGCTGCACGGGCGGTGGACCGTCGACGGACGCTCCGACAGCGGGCCCGTGACCGAGCGACAGCTCGCCGAGTCCGGGCTCAGCCTGGCCGACGTCCGCTGGGAGATCTCCGTCGCCAACCTCAAGGCGCACCACCTCACCCAGCGGGACGGCGACCGGGTCGAGGCCCGCGTCGAGGTCACCGGCGACGACCACGGGCGGCACGTCCTGGCCGGGCGCTCACCCCAGGGCGAGGACGCGCTGGTGCCGCCCGGCAGCAGCATCCCGCTCGGCGTGGTGCAGCTGCCCGTGCCCAACCCCGCCCTCCCGGAGCTGCGCCTGCGGTTCACCCCCGGGACCGGCGTCGTGTACGGACCGCGGGATCTGACGGAACGCACCAGGAGGTACGAGATCCCGGCGGAGCGCCGCATCCTCAACCCGGCGGCGGCATGGGTGGGCTTCGCGCCCAGCACGGCCGACCCGCGCACCGTGCCCGGCGCGCTGTTCGGGGGCGCGGAGAACGGCGTCAGTCTGGGCCTCGTCGACGACGTCTGCGACGGCACCGTCACCGTCCGGCTGCCCGGCGGGCTGTCCGCCATCGCGCGGATCGTGTCCGCGCCGCCCGACTTCACCCCGGACCGCAGACCGTTCGTCTCCCTGGCCGACGGTCTGACCGACCGGGTCAAGCGGGAGGAGGTGCACCGGCCCGACTACCTGGCTGACGAGCGGCAGACCGCCCTGGAGGTCCGCGACCTGTTCGAACGGGTGCTGGAGACCATGAGCGGCGTCAACGTCGACGTGCAGAACGAGCGGGCGGCCCGGACGAACGCCGTCATCGCCCCCGAGCTGAACGTGTCGCGGGCGGACGCGCGTGCCCTCGCCTTCGACCCGCCGCAGCCGTTGCTCGGGCTGCTGCTCGCCCTCACCGAGCGCGGTCGGCGCCGCCACCGCCGGTTCGTGGCCCTGGAAGTGCTCGAGGACATGATCCGTGAACAGCCCGGTCTCATCGAGCAGGTGGTCCGCCGGCCCGCCGTCCTCGCCGCCGAGGGCGGCAACTCCCTGCGCTCCTCGCGGTTCTACAACCAGCAGATGCCCAGCGGCATGCGCGGCTCCGACGCGTACCCCATGCACCTGACGCGCCGCCAGTACGACCTGCTGGTCGGCTGGGCCGCCAGGCTGCGCGAGAACACGGAGCCGAACACATGACGGTCCTGCTCCGCATCGGCCGCCGCCCGCCCGCCGAACAGATGCCGCCGAGCCCTCGGCCACCCGGGGGAAGCGCCGAGTTCAAGGTCTTCCGCAGCGCGCACGGCGCGCACCTGTTCGTCGCCGACGGCAGCCGGATCTACGACCTGCCCGAGCCGGTCGCCGCCCGGCTGGAGCGAGGGGCCGACGCGCCCGGCGGCTCGCTCGACGACCTCGCCCGTGAACTCGGACTGCCGCTGTGGGACCAGCGGCGGATCGACGGCACGCCCCTCGACCCGCCCGCGCTGTCCTCCCTCTCGCTCAACGTGATGCAGGCCTGCAACCTCAGCTGCGGCCACTGCTACGCCGACGAGGGACGCTTCGGCGGCGCCGCCCGCGCGATGCCCCGCCACACGGCGTACGCCGCGGTCGACCGGCTGCTGTCCGAGGCCGCACCCGGAGCCGACGTGGTGGTCGGCTTCATGGGCGGCGAACCCCTGCTCGCCCGCGACCTGATCCACGACGTCGTGGGCTACGCGGTACGGGCCGGCGCGGACAGCGGGCACCCGGTCCGCTTCTCCCTCACCACCAACCTCACCACCGTGCGCCCGCAGGACGCCCGGCTCTTCGCCGAGCACCCCTTCACCGTCACGGTCAGCCTGGACGGCGACCGGGCCGGCCATGACGCGCTGCGCCGCGCACCGGGCGGCGCGAGCGCCTACGACCGGCTGCGGGCCGGCCTGGACGTGCTCGCCCGCCACGGCCGGCCACGCCATCTGGCCGCCCGGGTGAGCGTCACCCCGCGCACGGCCCGGCTCCTGGACGTGCTGGAACACGGCGTCGGACTCGGCTTCGACGACGTCGGCTTCGCCGCCGTGGTCAGCGCCCCCGATCCGGCCTACGAGATCGACGCGGCGACGTTCACCGGCTTCCTGGAGCAGATGGTGGAGTGCGGCGAGCGCGCCCTGGGGGAGTGGTCGGCCGGGCGGCACTATCCCTTCGGGAACCTCACCACCGCCCTGCACCAGTTGCACCGGGGCACTCACCGTCCCTACCCCTGCGGCGCCGGCGCCGGCTACCTCAGCGCGTCGGCGGAGGGCGGGCTGTACGCCTGCCACCGCCTGGTCGACGACCCCGCCTTCGCCATGGGCTCGGTCACCGACGGCCCGGACGCCGAGGCGCGCCGCGGCCATCTGGCGGCCCGCCATGTCGACCGTGCGCAACCCTGCCGTTCCTGCTGGGCCCGGTACCTGTGCGGGGGCGGCTGCTACCACGAGGTGAGCCGACGGGGACGGCCGGGCTGCGACTACATCCGCGGCTGGCTCGCCTTCTGCCTCCGGGCCTACGCCGAACTCACCCAGGCGGCACCCGAGTTCTTCCGACGGCCGCCGGAGCCGGCCCCCATCCTCGCAGGCGGCGCCGGCGCCGCCGGACTCGTCTGAAGGAGCCCCCCATGCCCGACCTTCCGGCCCCCGACGGGAAGTTCTTTCCGCGCAACCTCACCGCACGGGCGGACTACCTGGTGCGCGGCAACCCCTCCGGCACCCGCCCCGAGAGCGGCGTCGACAACTGCTTCCCCGGCCTGGAGTTCGACCAGCGCAACCTCGACACCGGCTTCCTCCCCGGCCTGCGGGTCGACTTCCACCGGGACGAGGGCGCCCGCGTGCTGGCCTTCACCGGCGATCCGGCCCTCGCGCAGGGGCTGACCGACGCCGACCTGACCGACGAGCGGCCCCTGTTCGTACGGGCCGTGTGCGGGCGCACCACCGTCGACCAGACCGAACAGCAGGCACCCACGGTCAACTGCGAGGGAATGAGCGGGCTGGACGTGTGGCGCCACGTCCACGACCTGCTGCCCGGCCCGATCGCGGTGGTGCTCGGACCGCAGGTCGCCACCGGCGCCACGCTCGTGCCCGTCGTCGCCGACGCCCTGCGCGACCTCAACGGCCTGCGCACCAACGCCACCAGCTTCGTCCAACGCGATCCGGAAGGCCAGGTCGAAGCCGCCGTGCTGACCGCCGACCGGGCCCGCTACCTGGACGACGACGGCGTGATCGACCCGGACGTCTACGCGCCCGGGGAACTCACCCGAAGCCTGTGCGCGCCCTGGCAGTACGACTTCCGCGACTGCGGCTGCTTCTACTGGGCGGCCTCCAAACCGGACGTCACCAGCAGCGCCGACGGATCCGTCCCCGAGATCAACTTCCTGCGCCGGGACCGCAGGCCCACGCCCGATCTGCCCAGCGACGACCAGGGGCAGCGCCGGGAGCTGGAGTTCACCTGGCCGGAGGTGATCAGCAACTGGAACGTCCTGCCCGTCGTCCTCGACGACCGCGAGCAGCCGGAGCCGAGCACCGGTTCCCCCTGGACCATGCCCGCCCCTGCCACCGGTGACCTGCTGACCCCCGAGCAGGTCGCCGACGAGCTGACGACCCTGGCCGGGGTCGAGCACGCGCTGTGCGTGGAGTACCTGTACGCCCACTACTCGCTCGACGCGCCACTGCGGCTGCCCCGCAGCGCGGACGAACTCACCCGCCGCGCCCACGCCGCGGGCCAGGAGGTGTTCGCCGTCGCCGTCGACGAGATGCGCCACCTGCGCTGGGTCAACGAGGCACTCGCCATGCTGGGACGGCGGCCCGTCCTCGACCGCGCCGAGGTCATCGAGCGGGAGACCGACCACCGGTTCTCGCTGGAGCCGCTCACCGAACGGCGCCTGCAGTGGTTCGTCGACGTGGAGGCCCCGAGCCGCACCTTCACGGCCGACCCGGCCGACCCCGCGCCGCCCACCAGCCTCGACGGCATGTACGTCAGGCTGCACGCGTCCGTCGTGCGCCAGATCGAGCAGTTCCGCGACGGTGACCGGCTCGCCCATCTGATCAAACTCATCATCGACGAGGGCGGCGACCACTACCGCCGCTTCCGGGCGGTCCAGCGGCATCTGGCCGGCCTCACCGAGGAGCAGTACCTGCGCCCGCTGGACACCGCGCCGGGCGTCCTGGAGCGCGAGCTGCTCGCCCTCAGCGACGAGTACTACGCCATGCTCATCGGGGCTCTCCAGGCCTCGCTGGAACGGTTCGACACGGCCGCCGGGGCCCTGATGGCGCAGTCCCGCCGCATGATGACCAACATGCACGAGGTCAACCATGTGCTCGCCCGGCGCGGGGTGGGCCCGCGCTTCACGCTGCCGGACCAGGCCCGGCGGGCCGCCGAGAAGGTCACCGATGTCCAGCGCGCCGACGGATGGCTCACCCGGGAGGCGGCCGAAGCGGCAGCCCGCGCCCGCGAGGCCATCGGCGCCCTGGGCGAACCGGCGCTGCGGGCGATGGTGGTCCGCCATCAGGCCGACACCTCGGGCCTGCTCGCGGCGCTCACCCGCGCGGAGGGGAACGGCGGGTGACCCTGGTCGACATCGCCGGATCGGGGCTGGCCGAGCTGACCTGCGCCCGGCTGCTGGCCGAGCGCGGGCACCGGTTCCGGCTGGCCGCGCCCCCGGCCCCGGGCGGTGCCCGCCCGCTGCTGCTGACCGGACCGACCCTGGAGCTCCTCGGCTCCCTCTGGGACGACCGGCTCCTCGACGGCGGCCGGTCCCTCAGCCACCGTCGGGTGCGCTGGGGGAGCGGCGCCAAGCCCACCCGGTTCCCCCAGCCGGCCCGGGCCGTGGACGGCGCCGAGCTGACCGCCCGGATACGGGACCGCCTCGGCCCGGGGAACCGGTCCACCGACCCGCCCGCGTGGACGGTGACCGCGGCCGCCCCCACGGACGGGTCCGCGCTGCTGAGCGCCGGGCGGCGGTCGCTGCTGGCGGGCACCGCCCCGCTGCGGCGCAGGCGCGACCGGTCCACCGCCGAACTGGGCTGCGCCGAGCTGGGCTGGGTCCACCTCACCCCGCTCGGCGGCGACGACTGCCTCGTGCAGGCCATGGTGCCCGGACCGGCCGCCCACCCGGCCGCACTGCTGGAGCGGATCCTCGGCGAGTCCGGCCTCGCCGACCGGCTGGGCGGTCCGCCCAGCACCGTCGTGGCCCTGGCCGCCGCCCCCAGGGTCCACCTCGCCCCGGCCCGCCCACCCGCCGCGGGCGAACCGGGGCGGCTGGTCGTGGGCGCGGGGGCCCTGCGCCAGGACCCGCTCAGCGGCACCGGCACCGCACAGGCCCTGCGCACCGCGATCCTCGCCGCCTCGGTGATCGACGCCGCCGCGCGCGGCCGCCCGGCCTCCGGGCTGTGCGCCCACTACACGAGGCGTCTGCGCGTCGCCTTCCACGACCACTTGCGCACCTGCCTGCGGCTGTACGAGACCGCTTTCCCCACCGGTGCCTGGCGGGACGAGATCGACGCCACCCGTCGCGCGCTGCGACCGCGGGCGCCTCTGGCGCAGCCGGCCCCGTGAGCGCTACAGGCCGATCACGGACACCGTGCCGGCGAAGAAGTCGGTCACGTACAGGCGTGTTCCGCCCGGGCCGACCGCCACGCCGCGGGAGCCGTCGCCGACGGGGATCTCGTCGACCACCTCGCCCCGGCCGAGGTCGATCACCGACACCGTGCCGAACGGGAAGTGGGCCACGTACGCGCGCGCCCCGTCCCGCGCGACCGCCACCCCGTAGGGTCCCCTGCCGACCGGGATCGTGCCGACCACGGCCCGCCGGTAGACGTCGACCACCGACACCACGTCGGAGAAGTAGCCGGTCACGTACAGACGCGCCCCGTCGGGGCCCACCGCCACGCCGACCGGGAAACCGATGCCGGTGATCGTCCCCAGGTCCGCCTTCGCGAACTGGTCGGTGACCCACACCGCGTCCTCCAGGCCCAGCGCCAGGTACACCTGCTGCCCGTCCGGGGCGACCGCCACCCCGTACGGCGACCGGCTGAAGCCGCTGCTGAGGACATTGCCGTCCACCAGGTCGATCTTCACCAGCGTCTGCGGGTCCGGCAGCCCCACGTGCAGGCGCCGCCCGTCCGGGTTGGCCGCGACGCCGTAGGGTCCCTCGCCGACCGGGAGGGTTTCCACCACCTCCCGGCGGGCGAGGTCGACCACATGGAGGGAGTTCCCCCTGAAGTCCGTCACATACAGGCGGCTGCCGTCCGGGCTCACCGCCACACTGTGCGGGCTCTCGCCCACCGGGATCGGGGTGACTCCCGGGACCGGCCCGGGCGCCGGGGCGGCGACCGGTGGTTCGGGCAACTGCTGCCCCTTGCGCCGTGCCGCGTCCAGGAGACGCTCCAGTGGTTCGTCGACCACCCGGCCGCTCAGCCGCCGGCTGTCGTGTTCCGTGGCCATATCTCTTCCCCGCTCGTGTCGGATGGGTGCGCGCCGCTCACAGGCTTCGTCGAGTCCGGTTCGTCGATTCCGGGATCCGCCCCTGCCCGCGCGGGGAACGCCGGGGAACAGTCGATGGCAGAACGTCGCTGATGCACGCGGCACAGGACCCCGATGTCCAGTTTGATGGAGATTAGGGGAATGTGCGACCTGACGGTGCCGTGGGCGAGCGGCGCCCTGGGCTTCCCTGTCAAGTCACGCATGTTGAGCCGTGAAACGACGTTGGGCGTTCTGAGTGGCGGGCCGCAGCAGCGCCGGCCGGGCTGCTCAACCGGAGCCGGCATGACGTACCAGAGCGCCGAACAGGTTCTGCTGGGAGGGATCTGCGGACGCGGTGTCCTCCGGGTGCCACTGCACCGCCACGAACCAGCCTCGTGAGGAAGGCAGTTCCAGGGCTTCGATGGTGCCGTCGTCGGCTGTGGCTGCCGCGGTCAGGCCGTTGCCAAGGCGGTCAACTCGTTGGTGGTGGTAGCAAGATGCTTCGACTTTGTCGGCGCCCAGCGCCCCCGCCGTCCGCGTTCCTGGGCGGATGGCCACCGGGTGCAGCAGATGACGGTGCTCGTGGCCGGGGCCGCCCATGTCCTGGTGGAGGCTGCCACCGAGGGCGACGTTGACGACCTGCAGGCCGCGGCAGATCGCCAGCATCGGGATCCCCGACTCCAGGGCCACGCGGGCGACTTCCAGGTCGAATGCGTCCTGGAGGTCGTCGACGTCGTAGACGGTGTCGTGGGCGTCGGTGGCACCGTAGCGGTGCGGGGCGAGGTCTCCGCCGCCGGGCAGCAGGACACCGTCGAAGCGGGCGAGCCGGGCGGCGACGTCCTCTTCGGCTGGGTCGGTCGGGTGGATGCTCACCGGTTCGCCGCCGGCCCGCCACACGGCTTCGACGAGGGCGCGGGCGTTGACCTCGGCGGTGTAGCGCAGGGCTGAGGTGGTGGCGGAGAAGCGGGCCGGTATGGCTATCAGGGGGCGGGTCACAGCTGGATCCAGGTCGTCTTGAGTTCGGTGTACTTCTCCAGGGCGTGGGCGGATTTGTCGCGGCCGTTGCCGGACTGCTTCATGCCGCCGAAGGGGACGGTGAGGTCGCCCTCCTCGTAGCAGTTGACCCAGACCGTTCCGGCCTTCAGGGCGCGGGAGACCCGGTGGGCGGTGGACAGGTCGGAGGTCCACAGGCCGGCGGCGAGGCCGTACTCGGTGGCGTTGGCCAGGCGCACGGCCTCGTCGAGGTCGTCGAAGGTGAGGACGGACAGGACGGGGCCGAAGATCTCCTCGCGGGCCAGTCGCATGCCGGGGTCCACGCGGTCGAAGACGGTGGGCTGGAGGAAGCTGCCGCCGGTGGCGGTCCGGGTGCGCTCGCCGCCGATGCGCAGTCGGGCGCCCTCCGCCCGGCCGGTGGCGATGTGGTCGAGGACGCGGTCCAGGTGTGCTTCCGAGACCAGGGCGCCCATCTCGGTCGCCGGGTCGAGGGGGTCGCCTACCTTCAGTTCCCGCGCCCGCCGGACGACGGCCTCGGTGACCTGCTCGGCGATCGAGGAGTGCACGAGGAGCCGCGAGGGGGCGGTGCACATCTCGCCCTGGTTGAAGAAGATGCCCCAGGCCGCGGTGGCGGCGGCCTTCTCCAGGTCGGGGGCGTCGGGGAGGACGATGTTCGGCGACTTGCCGCCCAGTTCCAGCCAGACGCGCTTGAGGTTGGAGTCGGCCGCGTAGCGCAGGAAGTGGCGGCCGACGGCGGTGGAACCGGTGAAGGCGAGGACGTCGACGTCCGGGTGGAGGCCGATCGCCCGGCCGGCGGTCGGGCCGTCGCCGGTGACGACGTTGAGGACGCCCGGGGGCAGGCCGGCCTCGGTGGCGACCCGGCCGAGCAGCAGGGCGGACAGGGGTGACGACTCGGACGGCTTGAGTACGACGGTGCAGCCCGCGGCGAGGGCCGGGGCGACTTTCCAGCCGGCCAGGGTCAGCGGGAAGTTCCACGGTACGACCGCACCGACGACCCCGGCGGGTTCGCGGGTGACGAGGGCGAGGGCGTCGGGGGCGGTGTGCGGGGACTCGTCGGTGAGCTTGTCGGCGAGTTGCCCGTACCAGCGGAACGTGTTGATGACGGCGCGCAGTTCGATGTCGTACGCGTCGGTGATGGGCTTGCCCATCTCCAGGCTGATCGTGAGCGCCAGTTCCTCGCGTCGCTCTTCGAGGAGTTCGGCGATGCGGAGCAGGATCCGGCCGCGTTCGGCGGGGGCCAGGCGTGGCCAGGGGCCGGAGTCGAAGGCGCGGCGGGCGGCCGCGACCGCGAGATCGACCTCGGCCTCACCCGCGTCGGCGACGTGGGTGAGGACCTGACCATCGCGGGGCCCGACGACGGCGAACGTTGCGCCGCTGCCGCTTTCGGTCCGGCCGTCGATGTGGTGCTGGGTGGGCAGGGCGATTGCCTTGGCCCAGGACAGCACTTCCTCATGGGTGACATTGCGCATGGGTGTCTCCGGATGACCCGTCACTCGGCGCCGGAGGTGCCGGACTCCAGCAGCCGCCCGCCGTCCCACAACACGCCGACCTGGCGGTAGTACGCGGCGATCGGCTCGCGGATCTCCAGGCGGGCCAACTCCTCCGTGGGCGCTTGGAACAGCTCCAGTTCGGCGTCGCCGACCCAGGGCTGCCCGCCTTCGAAGGAGGCGGCTCCGGTCTCGATCAGCTCGTCCAGGGCGAGCCCCTTGCCCTTCTCGATGGACGGCAGCCAGCGGTGGTGGGCCATCGGGTGGGCGTTGACGAACCCGTTCGTCTCCGCCGGCTCGCGCAGGGTCACCACGGCCTGGGCCAGGCGCCGGTCGGCGGCGGCGAGGGTGGCGCCGAACCGGGCCCCGGCCTCGATCCGGGGCGCCGGCCCGTAGGGGTGCGGGCGGGTCTGGTGGATGGAGCCGAGCTTCTTCGGGTAGCCCTGGTGCAGGCCGCGGGCGATGGCGAAGTCCTTGTCGACCCAGATGTAGACACAGCGGGTGTAGGTCTGGCCCTTGTACTTGCAGCGGACCACGGCGAACGCCTCCTTGTACTGGGAGAGCACCGGGTCCAGCAGTTCGTCACCGGAGGCGGAGCAGGACTGCCAGTCGGCCCAGATCAGCGCCACCGCGCCGGGGTCCTCGTCGGCGAGTTCCAGCGGCTGGGGCAGCAGTTCGCGTACCCGGGCCGGGTCGGTGCGGTACTCGACGGTGAGCAGGTCGCCGGAGTAGCGCCACGGCGGGCAGGGGATCAGCGACGAGGCGCCCGTCGCCGTCTTGGGGTGGAAGTAGCCACGGACACTGGTCATGTCGTCACGCTCCAGAGCGATCAGCAGGGCACGCCACCGGCGGCAGAGGCGGCAGGCGCGGCGGCTGGGGAGAAAGCGGGATGAAAAAGGCGCAGAGAGGTGCGCCGTCCCCTGAGATCCGGGTCGGATGCCCGGCTTCCGGATTGTCGCCGGAGCGGGATACGGAGAACCGGTAGCACTGGGGTCACGAGCGGGCGAGCTGTTCCAGCCGCTGGTGCAGGTGCTCGACGTAGGTCTCGGATTCGGGCTTCATCAGCACGCTGCGCAGGATCCGCGCGCCGTCGGTGTCCGCGGTGATCTTCGGGTGGCGGGCGGTGAAGCGTTCGGCGCCGACCCGGAGGGTGCTGAGGAAGACCGGGTCCTGGCTGTCGGTCATCCCTTCCTGCAGGATGCGGTTGCTGACCGCGTCGATCTCCGACAGGGTGCGGCCGGCGGTGACCGGGAAGTAGCTGACGATGTCGAGCTGCGGGGGCTGGTAGAGCTCCAGGTGCTCGGAGTCCTCGATCAGGTCCGCCCAGCGCAGCGCCGCGCGCCGGCCGGCCGCCAGCACCTGGCCCAGCCCTTCGCGGGTGGGCGGCAGCAGCTGGAAGGTGAGCCACAGCGCGGCGGCCGCCGCGCCCGCCCGGGAGCACTCCAGGCTGATCTCGCCCAGATGCAGTTCATCGGAGGTGAAGTACGTGTACGGCGAGTCGTGCAGGTAGAACCGGCCGACGGTGGGATCGCGGAAGAGGACCGCTCCGCAGCCGTAGGGCTGCAGACCGTGCTTGTGCGGGTCCACCACGATCGAATCGGCCTGGGAGACCGCCTGCCAGGGTTCGGCCGGCAGTCCCTCGGGACCGTCCACGCCGGCCAGCAGGGTGAAGAATCCGCCGTAGGCGGCGTCGACGTGGATCCGCACGCCGTACCGCTCACGCAGCGCCAGCGCCTCGTGGACCGGCTCGATCGCACCGAGCCCAGTCGTGCCGGTGGTGAGGACGACGGTGCCGACCCGCCCGCCGCGCAGCAGCTCCTCCAGCGCGTCGAGGTCCATGCGGCCGAGGTCGTCGGTGGGGACGGGGAAGCCCTCCATCCCGAGAACGCCGCACATCCGGCCGTGCGTGTAGTGCGCCTCGGTGCTGTAAGCGATCCCCTTACCAGGGTGCAGTTCACGGGCCACGAAGAGGGCTTCGAGGTTGGCGATGGTCCCGCTGGTGGTCAGGTGCCCCAGGTGGGCGTCGTAGCCGAACATCGTGGCGAGCTGCTGGACCACCTCACGCTCCATCGCGGCGGTGGCCGGCCCGCCGTCCAGGGCGTGGTTGTTGGGGTTGATCAGCATCGCGGTCAGGTAGCCGACCACGGCTGCCGGGTGCGGCGGCTTGAGCATCTGGCCGGCGTAGCGGGGATGGAAGAAGGGATAGTTGTCCTTCAGCCGCTCGGTGAAGACGTCGAACGCGGCGGCGAACCGGTCGTCGTCGACGGCCAGCGCCGGGTGCGGGTCGAAGGGGCCGAAGGTCTTCGCCCACTCGGCGTTCGACGCGACCGCCTCGGCCAGCCACTTGTTCAGATCCATCTCGTCACTCCTCTGTGATCTCGCGTGTCGGTGGTTCGGGCTCAGCGCTTGGGCGGGCGGATGCCGCGGAACTCCCAGTCGCCGCCGAGGGCGGTGGACAGCACTTCCTCGGACTCTGTGGGCTGGGCACCGACGTCGCTGCGGATGGCCGTCGGGCCGGTGACGATGTGGTTGGTGAGGCGGCCGAGACCCTCGACCTCGACCTCGACGACGTCGCCGGGCCGGACGGGGCGCGAGTTGGCAGGGGTGCCGGAGAGCAGGACATCTCCCGGGTGGAGGGTGATGGTACGTGCGATGTCGGCGACGAGGTAGTGCATGTCCCACTGCATCTCGTCCGTCGAGCCGTCCTGGACGACCTCGCCGTTGACGTACGTGCGCAGCGCCTTGCCGTGGAAGTCCCAGTCGGTGACCAGGCCAGGGCCGAGTGGGCAGAGGGTGTCGGAGCCCTTCACCCGGAGCATGGAGCCGGCGTCGGTGTCGCGGAAGTCGTGCAGGCCGTAGTCGTTGGCGACGGTGTAGCCGGCGATGTAGTCGCCGGCCTCGGCCGGGGAGATGTTGCGGGCCGTCCTGCCGATGACGATGGCGACCTCGCCCTCGTAGTTGAGCCACTTGCAGCCCTCGGGACGGACGATCGCACCCTTGTGGGAGTTGAGGGACGAGGTCGGCTTGTGGAAGTAGGTGGGGGTGGCCGGAAGATCGATCCCGAACTCGTCCACGCGGCTGCGGTGGTTGAGGTGGACGGCGATCACCTTGGACGGGACGACCGGCGGCAGATGCTGGGCGTCCTCGGTCTTGACACGGCGGCCGTCCCCGGCGACCAGTTCGTCGCCGTCGACGGTGACCTGGACGGCAGCACCGTCGAGCAGGATGCGGCGATACTCGGGCATGGTGGGACTCCTAGATGCGGCTGTGCGAAGAGCGGGGGACAGGGAGGCCGGCAAGCCGGTTCAGGTCCAGCCGTCGGCCGGGCGGTCGAACCAGAGATGGACCTGGCCGGTGCCGACGGAGTTCTCGTACTCGCCGTACTGGCGGGCCTTGGCGACACAGGCTTGCTCGCCGAGGGCGCCGGCCATCATCAGGTAGTGGAAGAACTTCGCTTCCGGCTTGTACTTCCAGAACTCGTCCATGGTGTCGAGGACCTTGTCGTGGCGGCCCTCCTTGAACCAGGCGATCCGTTCCTCGTCGGCCGCGCGGGCCTCGGGGGTGAAGATGTGGGCGGGGTCGCTGGCCTCGTGGTCACGGATCTCGCGCAGCGGCCAGAAGGTGTGTGACAGGGCGCCGGAGGCGATCAGCAGCACACGGCGACCGGGTGTGGCGGCGATCCCGTCCGCGAGTGCGCGGCCGAGGCGGAGGTGGTCCTCCATGTCGCCGGTCTGGCAGACGCCGATGGTCACCCACCGCTTGTCGGGCAGGCCCTCGCCGAGGAACTTCCACAGGTTGACGGTGGCGTAGTAGATCGGCAGGTACTCGTCGTCGATCGCGGTGATCCAGGTGCCGTGCTTGTCGGCGAACGAGGCGATGTTGTGGGCGAGCTCGGGGTCTCCGGGGAAGTCGTACGGCATCCGGCACATGCCGCGCGGCAGCTCCTCGGAGGTGAAAAGGCCCGCCCGCCGGTCCTGCGCTGTCACCACGAACTCCACGGTGGTGGCCCAGTGGGAGTCGAGGACGACGACGGTGTCGTATTCGTTGGCGGCATCGCGTTCGAAGACGTCCCGGCGGAGCTGTTCCAGGCCGGTGACGAGGGTGATCTCCTTGCCCTCGTTCAGCGCCAGCCGGTCGGCCTCGGGGAGCACGATGGTGGGGACGTGGGCGAGCAGGCCCGCCCCGACGATCTCACCCATGGTTCTTCCATCCGTTCGGGGCGGTGACGGTGTTCTTCACGTCGCAGTAGAAGTCGAAGCTCCAGGTGCCGCCCTCCCGGCCGACCCCGGACTGCCGGGAACCACCGAACGGGGCCTGAAGGTCGCGGACGAAGAAGCAGTTGATCCAGACGGTCCCCGCGACGAGCTGTGCGCTGACGCGTTCGGCGCGCTCCGGGTCACCGGTGGTGATGGTGGCGGCCAGCCCGAAGCGGGTGTCGTTGGCGAGGCGGACGGCGTCCTCCTCGGTGGTGAAGGTTTGCAGGGTCAGGACCGGTCCGAAGACTTCCTCCTGCACGATCTCCGAGTCCTGGGCGACGTCCGTGAGCAGGGTCGGTTCGTAGTACTGGCGGTCCTTGCGGTGGCCGCCGATGACCGCGCGGGCCCCGGCGGCGAGCGCCCGCTGCACGAAGCCGTCGATCTTCTCCAACTGGCGGGGGTGGATGTTGGGGCCGATGTCGGTGGCCTCGTCACGCGGGTCACCCTGCTTCAGCGCGCTCGCCTTCTCCACAAAGCGGCGCGTGAACTCCTCGACGATCGACTCCTCGACCAGCAGCCGAGTGCCCGCCAGGCACACCTGCCCGGCGTTGTCGTACTGCTCCACGGCGAGGTTGACGGCAAGGTCCAGGTCGGCGTCGGCGAACACCAGCAGCGGTGACTTGCCGCCCAGTTCGAGGCTGAGCGGGGTCAGATGGGCGGCGGCCGAGGCCGAGATCCGCTTGGCCGTGGGCACGGAGCCGGTGAAGCTGATGCGCCGTACGTCGGGGTGCGAGGTCAGCGCGTCACCGATCTCGGAGCCGTAGCCCTGCACGACATTCAGTACCCCGGCGGGGAGACCGGCCTCGGCGGCGATGTCCGCCAGCAGCGAGGCGGTCAGCGGGGACCACTCAGCGGGCTTGAGGATCACCGTGTTGCCTGCGGCGAGGGCCGGGGCGACCTTCCAGGTGGCCAGCATCAGCGGGGCGTTCCACGGAGTGATCAGCACGCAGGGGCCCGCCGGGTCCCAGCTGACGTGGTTGGAGTGACCGCGCGTCTCGAAGTCCTCGTGATCCAGCTTCAGCAGCCAGTCGGCGAAGAAGCGGAAGTTGTGCGCGACGCGGGGCATGACACCGCGGCGGTGGGAGCGGAGCAGGGCACCGTTGTCGCACGTCTCGACTGTCGCCAGGTCTTCCAGCCGCTTCTCCACGCCATCGGCGATCGCGTGCAGGATCCGGGCGCGCTCGGCGCGCGAGGTGGCGGCCCAGCCGGGGAACGCGGCCTTCGCGGCGGCCACCGCGGCCGCGGCCTCCATCGCGGTGCCCCGGGAGATCTCACCCAGAACGCTGCCGTCGATCGGCGAGATGTCGGCGAACGTCTCGGTCGAGGCGACACGCTCGCCTCCGATCCAGTGCCGGGTGTCAACGGTCACCCCGGCGATCACAGCGGCTTGGGGCTCGCGGGTCATGTCCCCACCTCCATTTCGTTTGGCCCCAAATAAACAGCGCGGGTCGCCGGGGTGTCAAGGGTTGTCGGGATTTTATTTGGCCCCAAACGTTACGGGTGGGGATCACCCGGTCGTGACAGGGGGCCGGCAGGCCGGGAGGGCGCACACGCAACTCCGGCGACGGGTGCGAGCCCCGGAGGGGAGGGGCGCATCAGGGACAGTCGGAGCCCCGGCGGCGCGACTACGGGCGCGGGCGGCGACCCGAGCGTCGCGGGGCCAGGTCCTCGCCGGCGAGCAGCTCCCGCCGGCGCTGCTCGCCGTGCTCCTCGAGCCGGCTGACGATGGCGCGCAGGCTGTCGGCGAGCTGGAGGCACTGGTTGGGGCTGAGAGGGGCGGAGACGAACGCCTCCTCGGCGTTGAAGGCCGGGAACAGCTCCTCCATGAGCTTCTCCCCTTCGGGGGTCAGGGAGAGCAGGACCCGGCGGCGGTCCTCGGGGTGGGGTGAGCGGGTCACGAGGCCGCGTGACTCGAGGGTGCGGGAGATGCCGGTCAGGGTGCCCTTGGAGATGCCCGCCTCCTCAGCGACCGACCAGGTCTCCGCCTCGCCCCAGATCCAGAGCACCCACAGCACGACGAAGCTGGTCCACGTGAGCTCGTGCGGGCGCAGCACCGAGTTCTCCAGATGCTGGCGGACGGCCGCGGCGGCCCGGTGGATGTTGCCTACGGCCGCCATGGCCTCGCGCTGCAGCGTCAGGCCGCCGAGCCGCTGCTGCATGGCCTGCTCGGTCTCGGTGATGGATCGGCGGGACCCGGGCACAGGCTGCTCCTTCGAGTGGGGGCGGCGCTGAGTCGCCGACATGTTCGTTTGCAGCCAAATGTATCCCGCAGCCACTGGGCCCAGGGGCCTTCAGTCGCGCCGTCTACCACACCGGCGCCCTGGGTGATCACTCCGACATGGCCGGCGGCCTGGAAGCGGGCATGCCGGACATCCTGGTGCGCCCGGACCTGGACACCGTCGTCCCGCTGCCCTGGGAGCCGAACGTGGCCTGGTGCATCGGCGACGTCCTGGACCCGGCCACCGGCCGGAGCGTGCCC
The DNA here is from genome assembly GCF_026008495.1 of Streptomyces sp. A012304. Lineage (GTDB taxonomy): Bacteria > Actinomycetota > Actinomycetes > Streptomycetales > Streptomycetaceae > Streptomyces. The sequence goes on along the minus strand of NZ_BQUN01000176.1, from coordinate 8,278 downwards.
GAATCGCCCAGGGACCTGCTGCGCCAGGTCCTCACCCGCCTGAAAGACGCGGACCTGACGGCGATCGTGGGCCCGGAACTCGAATACGTCCTGCTCGAGCCGGACGCCGACGCGCCCACCGGGTGGCGGCGCTACGCCCCCGCCCCGGGCAACGTCTACACCACCGGCCGCAAGGCCGACCCGGACGGACACCTCCTGCGCACCGCCCGCGCCCTGTACGCGCTCGGCCTGGACGTCAGCGGCGGCAACCGGGAGTTCGGCGGCGGGCCGTGAGCTTTCGTCGCTGCCAGGTTCCAGCGAACCGGTTCGATGAAGCGATCCTTCCGGTTGCCGCAACCCGCCCACCAGGTCCTCCACGCCGCAGCGGGCGAGGATGCACGCACGGACTCATCACGGCCCTCCGAACCTCTCCCGGGCAGCGGCGGACTGAGCGACCAGGACCGAGCACATGAACGATGCCGTCGCAGATCCAGCAGATTCCGGGATGAAACAACGGGCGAGAACGACCTCTCAGGCCCTCCCGACCGCGCCCCGGCCCCTGCTTGGGGGATCCGGGGCGCGTCGTGCTCTGGAGGTCAGTGCCCTTGGCAGCAGGAACCACCCGATGTCCGGCCGGCGCCCTGCGCGCCGATGTGCTGCGCCGCTTCGGCTCGGGTCCGTCCCGTCCGGGAGTCCGCGTCGTGGACCACCCGTCCGGAGATCAGGGTGTACCGGACCTTGGTGGCGCGGATGTCCTTCACGGGCACCTTGGTGATGTCCCGGTCGAGGACGATCAGATCCGCCCGCTTGCCCGGACGGACGGTTCCCGAGTTCCCGTCGTGCAGTTGGTGCGCCGCGCCTGCGGTGTGCATGGCCAGCGACTGGGTGCGGGTCAGTCCTTCACGGGCGTTGAGGGGCGGCTGGTTTTCCTCGGGGTTGCTGCGGTCGATCGCGGTGGCGATCTGGGTGAAGGGAAGCAGCGGGTCGACCGGCCAGTCCGAGCCGCCGGCCAGCATGGCGCCTGCCTTGGCCAGGCTGCGAGCCGGGTACAGGCGTGCGTAGCGCTCGGGCCCGATGTAGGGCTTCAGCGCGTCGTTGGTGAAGGAGGAGGGCAGTGCCCACTGCAACTGCATGCTGGCCACCACTTGGGCGCGGGCGAAGCGCCGGTAGTCGTCGGGGTGCACCAGTTGGAGGTGGGTGATGGTGTGCCGTCGGCTGCGGTGACCGGGGTGGGCGACGGCCTCGTAGGCGCTGAGGGCCGTGCGTACGGCGCGGTCGCCGATGGCGTGGGCGTGCATCTGCCAGCCGTCCGCGTCCAGGCGGCGGACCAGGGCCCGGTAGTCGCGGTCGCTGACGTGGAGGGGGCCACGGTTGTCGGTCGGCCTGCCCTGGGCGTCCAGGTACGGGACGGCCGCACCGGCCGCCGACGCCCGGTACGGTGTGTGCTTAATGTCGTAACCACAAGCCGCCGCAGGGCTGTTGAGGTACAGATGACGAGCTCGCGTGTCTGGCGGCGTCCCACACTCGGCGCAGTCGCCGCACGGGCCGGGGTGTCCACGGCCACGGTCTCCAACGCGCTCAACGGCACCGGACGGATGTCCGATGCGACCAGGCAGCGTGTGCTCGCTGCGGCACGTGAACTCGGTTACGCCCAGGTCAGCACGGCCCGGGCCCTGGCCCGCGGCGGCACCGGAGTGCTCGGCCTGACCATGACGACGTACGGCGACCTTCCCGTCCCGTACACCGAGATCCCCTACTACGCGCAGCTGACGCTGAGCGCCATGGGCGCGGCGCACGAACGCGGCTACCTGCTCACAGTGATGCCGAGCTCCCTGTCACCGCTGATGTGGCTCAACACGCCGATGGACGGCGTCATCCACGTCGATCCGCGCGCCGACGACCCGGTGTGTTCCCTCCTGCGCGAGCGGGGCATCCCCATGGTCTGCGACGGCCGGCCGCCCCAGCCGCACTGGTACGACACGTGGATCGACACCGACTACGAAGCGGGCCTGCGCCTCCTGCTCGACCACCTCGTGGAGTCCGGCGCCCGGCGGATCGCGCTCTGCCTGCCCGTTCACGACGACGCGTACCCGCACCTGATCGCACACGCCTACCGGTCCTGGTGCGACGGACGCCACCTGCCCGCCCTCGTCGAAGAGTACGACCTGCTGCCCGACTACTTCGCGGCCGAACAGGACGCGGTCGGCCGGCTCCTCAAAGGCGATCCACAACCGGACGCCGTCATCGGTGTCTACTCCGACTCCGGCCACAACATCCTCGCCGCCGCACGCCACCACGGGCTTCGGGTACCGCGGGATCTGCTGGTGGCGTGCATCAGTGAAGATCCGGAGTACGCGATGACGACCCCGCCCGTCACCACCCTCAGCCTCCGCCCCGACCGGGTGGGCACCGAAGCGGTCGACCTGCTGATCGCTCTCATCAACGCCCGCAGCAGCGTGGACCGGCGACGACTCGTGCAGCCGACGCTGATCCCCCGCCGGTCCACACGGCACCCGACACGGCGGAGAAACGGCACACCATGACGGCAGGGCCCCGAACACATCGGCGGAGCATGACCTCGCTGGACCGTTTCGTCATCTGCCGACCCTCGGACCTGGCGTGCCGTTGGCCGTTCGTGGCATACCGGACGTCTGCCCCCTGCGCCTACCGGCACACGGAGCCGACCCCAAAGCCGTTGGTGATCACCGTTACTCCAGGCCTCCGACCGGATCCGCGTCCGGCCGGCCTGACGCCTCCTCACCCGGTCTGCCTGCCTCCGTTTTTCCGTTCGCGGGAGTGAAAGGCACACACGCGGGCAGCAGCCACAGAGGGCGCGGTAGGGGAGATACTCCTCGATACCCCCCGAAACGCCCACAGAGTGCTCATCGTGTGAAAGGTATTGAGGTAACGCTGTGGCCGGTGTCATGCCCGATCCACGCAACCCGGTGGAGGACCTGCCCGAGCAGGTGCGTGAGGACCTGGCCCGCAGGCTCCGCCGCAACAGGGGTGCCTTCCGGGAGGACGATGTGCAGGTCGTCGAGGCGCCGCTGCTCAAGCGGGCGGTGGGAGCCTCGGCGCTCGGCAACTGCATGGAGTGGTTCGACTTCGGGGTCTACAGCTATCTCGCCGCCACCATCGGCAAGGTGTTCTTCCCCGGCGCGTCCCCCGCCGCCCAGGTCATCTCGTCCTTCGCGACGTTCGCCGCGGCGTTCGTGGTGCGCCCGCTCGGCGGCCTCGTCTTCGGCCCCCTCGGCGACCGCATCGGCCGGCAGAAGGTCCTCGCCACCACCATGATCATGATGGCGGTCGGCACCTTCGCCATCGGCCTCATCCCCGGCTACGGCACGATCGGCATCGCCGCCCCGATCCTGCTGCTGCTCGCCCGCATGGTCCAGGGCTTCTCCACCGGCGGCGAGTACGGCGGCGCCACCACCTTCGTCGCCGAGTACTCACCCGACCGCCGCCGGGGCTTCCTCTCCAGCTGGCTCGACTTCGGCACCTTCGTCGGTTACGCGCTGGGGTCCGCTCTCGTCACGCTCCTGAACCTCGCGCTCACCGACGCCCAGATGCTCTCCTGGGGCTGGCGCGTGCCGTTCCTGATCGCCGGCCCGCTCGGTCTGATCGGCCTGTACCTGCGGCTGCGGCTGGAGGAGTCGCCCGCCTTCCAGCACCAACTCGACGCCCATGAGCACAGCCTCGCGCAGGCGTCGGCGGGCAGCGAGTTCCGGACGATCCTCGAACGGCACTGGCGGCCGCTGCTGGTCTGCATGGGCCTGGTGCTGCTCTACAACGTCACCAACTACATGGTCACCGGGTTCCTCCCCACGTACCAGACCGAGAACCTCGGCCGCTCCAGCGGCTTCGCCGACCTCCTGCTCCTCGTCGGCATGGTCTGGATCGTCGTGCTGATCACCCTCCTCGGGCGGCTCAGCGACCGCGTCGGCCGGCGGCCGCTCTACGGGGTCGCGGCCGCCGCGATGATCGTCCTCGCCGTGCCGTCCTTCCTGTTGCTCAAGGCGCACGGGACCTGGCCACCGGTCCTCGGTGTGCTGATCCTGTCCACGCTGCTGGCCTGCTTCGCCGCGCCGAGCGCCGCCACCCTGCCCGCCCTCTTCCCGACCGCCGTCCGCTACGCCGCCATGGGCATCGGCTTCAACGTCGCCGTCGCCGCGTTCGGAGGCACCACCCCGCTGGTGACGGAGGCGCTGGTGCGCCTCACCGGCGACGACCTGGTGCCCGCCTACCACCTGATGGTGGCCGGCGCCATCGGCCTGCTGACCGTCAGGTTCCTGCCGGAGACCGCCCAGGTACCCCTCAACGGCTCCCGGCCGATGGTGGGTTCGCCGACGGAAAGGCGGGAACTGATCACCGCCTCCCGGCAGCTCTACGACGCCGCGCGGGCACCCCGCTGATCACCCGCCCGCCGACAGGACATGGCAGCCGACGGGCATGAAGGCGCGACGGCGGGGTACGCGAGCCGGGCGAGGAAGACGGCCGACCGGGGAGGGACCCATGACCACCGCGACAGCAGCGACGACGCAGGCGCACCGCGCCGGACTGCCCGAGGTCGCGGACCCCGCGCGGATCGCCCCGAAGGACGCGCGGGAACTGACCCGGCTGTTCTTCCAGCAGCTGAGCGTGCTCGAGGAAGGGACCCCCGAGCACCAGTACGCGCGCAACACGCTGATCGAGATGAACATCTCCCTGGTCCGCTACGCGGCCTCCCGCTTCCGCGGCCGGGACCCGGAGGAGCGGGAGGACATCGTCCAGGTCGGCGTGATCGGTCTGATCAAGGCCATCGACCGCTTCGAACTCTCCCGTGAGGTGGAGTTCACCTCCTTCTCGATCCCCTACATCGTGGGTGAGATCAAGCGGTTCTTCCGGGACACCACGTGGGCCGTGCACGTGCCGCGCCGTCTACAGGAGGCCCGTGTGCAGTTGGCGCGGGCCACCGAGGAACTGAGCAGCCGCCTGGGCCGCATGCCCACCGTCGCGGAGCTGTCCCAGCTGATGAACCTGCCCGAGGAGGAGGTCGTCGAGGCGCGGCTGGCGTCCAACGGCTACCGTTCCGCCTCCCTGGACGCCGCCATCGGCGCCGGCGAAGACGGCGAGGCCGCCCTGGCCGACTTCATCGGCGACGAGGACGGCGCGCTGGAGCTGGTGGAGGACTTCCACGCCCTCGCGCCGATGATCGCCGACCTCGACGAGCGCTCCCGCAAGATCCTGCACTGGCGGTTCGTCGAGGAACTCACCCAGGCCGAGATCGGCGAACGGCTCGGTGTCTCCCAGATGCACGTCTCGCGCCTGCTGTCACGGACGCTGGCCCGACTGCGCGAGGGCCTGCTCAGCACCGGCTGACCACCCGCCAGAGCCACTGCCCACGCCTGCTCCGCACTCGCCGACGAGGACGGACGCGGCACCGCGGTGGCCACGC
>NZ_BQUN01000176.1:0-2750 GCF_026008495.1 Streptomyces sp. A012304 | reverse complement strand
CCCGGGACCCCGGGGGGAGGGGTCAGACGATGCGGTGGACCGCCTGGGTGGTCAGCTCGTAACGGGCGCCGACGACGGCCAGTCCACCCGAGCCGATCTTCGCCGCGAGGTCGGGCTCCGCGGCCAGCCGGGAACGGACGGCCCGTATGTTGGCGTCGATCGTCGCGTCGATGCGGGCGTCCCCCTCCTTGCCGCGGTCGATGTTCGGGCGGATCTGGTCGGCGAGGTACTGGATGTGCGCGGGCAGCCGCTCCCCGGACAGGTCCGCCTCCACGGCGGCGCGCACCGCTCCGCACGACTGGTGCCCGAGCACCACGACCAGCGGGATCCCCAACTCCAGCACGCCGTAGGCGACGCTGCCGAGAACGGCCTCGTCCAGGACCTCCCCGGCGCTGCGCACGGTGATCAGGTCACCGAGGCCCTGGTCGAACACGAGCTCCGGGGGCACCCGGGAGTCGATGCAGCCGAGCACCACGGCGAACGGGTGCTGACCGGACGTCAGGCTCTGCCGCACCGCCGGGCTCTCGTCGGGGTGCCGCTCGCGGTAGGCACGCCAGCGCCGGTTGCCCGCGGCCAGCGTGCTCAGCGCCTCCTCGGGGGTGCTCGGACGGCGGGCGGTGATGCCGGCGGCCGAGGCGGGCGCCGCGCCGAGGGCGGCACCGCCCAGGGCGGCGGCCGTGGCGAGACCGGCGCCCAGCAGGGCGCGCCGGCGGGAGGTGGACGCTCCCCGCAGCGCCCAGGGGGTGGCGGTCGGCCTGGAGCCGACGGCTCTTTCGGGGGTCACTTCTGACTTCACGCAGGGGAACGTACGTCCGATCACGGCCGTGATCGCACGAGTTGCCGAATCATGGGCCAGTGCGGTGAAGTCGTGGCCTGATCTTGGTCGACACTTGGTCGTTCCGGGAGCTGCCGTTGACCGGCGGCCCTGCCGCGCGGGGCGCCGACCCGGGCGGAAGCCGGCCGCTCGGCCGCGTACCCTACCGATGGCGCCGCCCTGGGGATCTTCAGATCTGCCGTGCACGACGGCGGGGGAGCCACAGGTGTGCGAGTGCCCGGGCCGATCCGTCGGCGGGCGAGCAGTGACGGTCCGGTGCGGCCCCGCAGCCCTTCCTGCGGCGGTCGTCGTTCGAGTGGAGGCGCGTGATGGCAGCGGTGGCGAACGACCGGTTGCACCGCCGGCAGCGATGGGCGGCCAGGGCGGCGCTGGCCGCGGCGGTGTCGGCCGCGCTACCGCCGTTCGCCTACGGATTCCTGGGCGGTCTGCTGCTGCTCGCGGCCGGACTCGTGGGACTCGCGCTCACCGCGGCGGCCCTGTGGTGGGTGCTCTCCCGCCGCGGACCGGCCCGCGCGGCCGCGACCGTACTGACCGTCGCCGCCCCCGTCGCCGTCATCGTCCTCTTCGTGGCGGTGAACCTGCTCTGGGCGGTCCTGCTGTCCCTGCTGCTGTGGTGCCTGGCGGTCTGGAGCGGCCGGTACGCGCTGCGCAGCACGGGCCTGCGGCCGGTCCGGATCAAGGAGTACCGCACGCCCCCGCCGCAACGGCCCTTCCTGCTGCTCAACCCGCGCTCCGGCGGCGGCAAGGTCGAGAAGTTCGCACTGAGGGAGAAGGCCGAGCGCCTCGGCGCCCAGGTCGTCCTGCTCGATCCGGACCACCACCAGGACGTCACCGCGCTGGCCCGGGCCGCCGTCGCGGACGGCGCGGACCTGCTCGGCGTCGCGGGCGGCGACGGCACCCAGGCCCTGGTCGCCGCCGTCGCCGCGGAACATGGCCTGCCGTTCCTGGTGATCTCGGCCGGCACCCGCAACCACTTCGCCATGGACCTCGGCCTGGACCGCGAGGACCCCTCCACCTGCCTGGACGCCCTCACCGACGGGGTCGAGCTGCGGGTGGACCTCGGCTTCGTCGACGACCGGCCCTTCGTCAACAACGCCTCCTTCGGCCTGTACGGGGCGGTCGTGCAGAGCCCCGGCTACCGCGACGACAAGGTGGGCGCGGCACTGGAGCGGCTGCCCGACCTGCTCACCCGGCAGCGCGGCCCCCGGCTGACCGCCCGGGCCGACGGCGTCACGATCACCGATCCGCAGGCCGTGCTGGTCAGCAACAACCCCTACCGCCTCGACGACCCGTTCGGCTTCGGCCGCCGCGAGCGGCTCGACTCCGGGAAGCTGGGCGTGCTCGCCGTCCGGGTGGACAGCGCCGTCGAGGCCGCCGAACTGCTGCTCGCGCCGAACCCGGAGGGGCTCACGGTGCTCGCCGCTCCCGAGGTGGTCATCGAGGCCGACGAACCCCAGCTGGAGATCGGTCTCGACGGCGAGGCGCTCACCCTGCCCGCCCCCGTCCGCTGCCGCATCGAACGCCGCGCGCTGCGCGTCCGCGTCCCCCGCGAACGGCCCGGAGTCCCCGAGGCTCCGCCCCGCCTCGACTGGCGCCGCCTGCGCAAACTGGCGGCAGCGGTCGGCCGTACGGCGGCGCCCAAGCGGGCCGTCCGGTTCTGAGCACGGCGGGCGTCACCCGTTCGGCGCAGAGATGAACGATTCGCTGGGTGAATCGTCCGCCGAACGATCACCGGCACGGCGAGGACACCACGATCCTGAGGCGGGCACCCCGACGGCCGACCGAGGTCGACCGAGCCGGGGTGTCCTTCTTCACGATCCCTTTTCCTGCAAGGAGTCCTTCTGTGCGTGCTCGCTCCGCGCTGACCAGCGCCCTCGCCTCAGCAGCCCTCGTCCTGAGCTCTCTGGCCGCCGTG
>NZ_BQUN01000175.1 GCF_026008495.1 Streptomyces sp. A012304 | reverse complement strand
CGCAAGGTGAGTTACACCTACGACAAGGCGGGCAACCTGGCCACGTCGACCAACCCGCTGAACCGTACGACCACCTACGCGTACGACGCGATGAACCGGCTGACCAGCCAGACCGAGCCGGTCTCCGACACCAAGTCCATCACCACGTCCTTCGGTTACGACGAACTCGGCAACCGCACCCGCTACACCGACGGCCGCGGGAACACCACGATCTACACGGTCAACACGCTCGGCCTCGCCGAGTCGGTGATCGAGCCCTCGACGACCCGCGACCCGGCGCTTCAGGCGCGCACCTGGACCACCGCGTAC
>NZ_BQUN01000174.1 GCF_026008495.1 Streptomyces sp. A012304 | reverse complement strand
AGGTCGGGGTGGACGGCGTCGTGCCCGCCCTCCGGCGACCCGATCGCCCAGGGCACGCCCACGTCGTCCGGGCCGGGCGTGAGCGTGTTGTTGCGGCCCTTGCGGAAGGTCGTGCCGATGGGGTGGATCGGCGGCAGGTAGACGACGTCGAAGCCCATCGCGGCGATCGCGGGCAGCCGGCGGGCGGCGGTGCGGAACGTGCCGTGCGGGCGCTCGGGCGTGCCCTCCGAGCGCGGGAAGAACTCGTACCACGCGCCGTACAGGGCCCGTTC
>NZ_BQUN01000173.1 GCF_026008495.1 Streptomyces sp. A012304 | reverse complement strand
GGCGTAGTCGATGGATAACCGGTTGATATTCCGGTACCCGCTGTGAAGCGTCAAACATCGAACCCATTAATGCTAAGGCCGTGAAGCCGCCCTGGATCCTTCGGGTGAAGGGGAGTGGTGGAGCCGCTGACCCAAGGTGGTAGTAGGTGAGTGATGGGGTGACGCAGGAAGGTAGTCCAGCCCGGGCGGTGGTTGTCCCGGGGTA
>NZ_BQUN01000172.1 GCF_026008495.1 Streptomyces sp. A012304 | reverse complement strand
GAGTCGTAGGTGTACTCCGTGCCCGACTCGCCCGCCTTCACCATCCGGTCGAAGGCGTCGAAGGTGAACTGCTCCGTCAGGCCCGAGCTGGTACGGGTCGCCAGCGTGCCGCGCGGTGTGTGGTCGTAGGTGTAGTCGCCGTCGGACAGCAGCCGGTTGCGTTCGTCGAAGGTGGCGGTCTTGGTGCCGTTCTTCACGCGGTTGCCGCTGTCGTCCCAGCCGTACTCGGTGGTGGTGCCGTCGGCGGTCCAGGACGTGAGGCGGCCGGCGTGGTCGTAGCCGTAGGTGCTGGTGCCCGCCTTGGCCGTGCCG
>NZ_BQUN01000171.1 GCF_026008495.1 Streptomyces sp. A012304 | reverse complement strand
CTAGTAGGACTCCGTTAGGTCTGTCTTGATCTTGGTGTGGTCCTGCTGGGCAGGGGTTGGTGGCAGGTGGTGCAGATGCCGGTCCAGCAGTTCAGCAGGTCTTGGAGGGTGTCGAGGATCTGGTAGAGGGTGAGTCCGGTGTGTCGGCTTTTGGGGCCAGCCGCTGTTCGGTGAGGAAGGCGTGGGCGGCGGTGACCAGGGTGGCGTGGTGGTGCCAGCCCGGCCAGGAGCGGCCTTCGAAGTGGTCCAGGCCCAGGCCGTGCTTGAGTTCTCGGTAGTCGTGCTCGATGCGCCAGCGGATCTTCGCCAGCCGGACCAGGTCGGCGACCGGTGTGTCGCCGG
>NZ_BQUN01000170.1 GCF_026008495.1 Streptomyces sp. A012304 | reverse complement strand
GTGTGGAGGTGACCGGTACTAATAGGCCGAGGGCTTGTCCTCAGTTGCTCGCGTCCACTGTGTTGGTTCTGAAACCACGAACAGCCCCACGTTGTCACAGGCGTGGTGCGGCGTTCACAGTTTCATAGTGTTTCGGTGGTTATAGCGTGAGGGAAACGCCCGGTTACATTCCGAACCCGGAAGCTAAGCCTTACAGCGCCGATGGTACTGCAGGGGGGACCCTGTGGGAGAGTAGGACGCCGCCGAAC
>NZ_BQUN01000169.1:29313-29865 GCF_026008495.1 Streptomyces sp. A012304 | reverse complement strand
GCCACGCCCGCCGAACGGCTGCTGCGCCGCCCGGAGGCGCCGGCCGCCGAGGCGCTCGCCGCCCGCGGACTGCCCGCCCGCACGATCGACGGCTTCCTGCGGCCGCTGCTCGCCGCCCTGCTGTGCGACCCGGACCTGACCACCTCCAGCCGGTGCGCCGACCTCGCGCTGCGCGCCTTCGCGGCGGGGCGGCTGTGTCTGCCGGAGGGCGGGGCCGAGATGCTGCCGGAGCTGCTCGCCCGGACCCTGCCGGCGGGCACGGTGCACACCGGGGTGCGGGTCACCTCCGTCTCCACGACCTCGGTGACCACCGCCGAGCACGGCGAGTTCCGCTGCCGCGCGGTGCTGGTGGCCACCGACGCGCGCACCGCGGCGGAGCTGCTGCCCGGGCTGCGGGTGCCCGGCTTCCACCCGGTGACGGTCCTGCACCACACCACGGACGAGCCTCCGGCGACCGGCGCCGCGCTGCTGCTCGACGCCGACCGCGGCGGCCCGGTCGCCCACACGGCGGTGGTCAGCCAGGTCGACCCGAGCCGCGCGCCCGCGGGCCGC
>NZ_BQUN01000169.1:12549-29202 GCF_026008495.1 Streptomyces sp. A012304 | reverse complement strand
CCGCCGTCCGCATGCACCTGTCCCGCCTGTACGGCGTCCCGACCGGCCGCTGGGAGACGCTCGCCGTCCACCACACCCCGCAGGCCGTCCCCGTGATGCGCGCACCGCACGACCTGCGCCGCGCGGTGCGCCTCCTGGCCGGGCTGTACGTCTGCGGCGACCACCGCGACACCAGCACGGTCCAGGGCGCGCTGCACTCGGCGCGCCGGGCCGCCGCGGCGATCGTCTCCGACCTGGGCGCGGCGGGTTCCCTGCACATGACGGACCCCGTGCCGACGGTGCCACGGGCGGCGTGAGGGGCGACCGGCCGGCGCGGGAGGCCGGCGCGGGGTGTCAGCCCAGCGCCGCCACCTTGTCCCGGTAGCTGCGCGCGGGTGCCGCGTCCTTGTACGGCTCCAGCCTGCGCTCGAAGTCCCGTACGTACTCCACCGCCCGCACCGACCGCATCTCCGCCGCCTGGCCCGCGGCCTCCGCGGCCAGCTGGCAGGCCTGGTCGAGCTCGCCCAGGCCGAGGCGGGCGGAGGCGAGGACGATCCGGCAGAAGAGGCGGCTGCGGGCGTAGGAGGACGGGCGCAGCTGGAGGGAGCGTTCGGCGTGCTGGGCGGCGGCCCGGAACTGCTGGAGGTCGCGGTGGCAGTGCCCGAACTCGTCGGCGAGCTGCCCCTCGTCGAAGAACCGTGCCCAGAACGGCACCTCGTCGCCCGACTTGGCGGCCTCCAGGGCCCGCTCCGCCCGCACCAGGGAGGCGGTGCAGGCGCGCACCTCGCCGAGCACCCCGTGCCCGCGCGCCTCGGCCGCGTGCAGCAGCGCCTGCACGACGGGCGGGGCGCTGGTGCCGACCCCTTGCTGGGCCACCCGCGCGAGCTGTACGGCCTCGCGCCCGTGGCCCAGGTAGACGGCCTGGCGGCTCATGGTGACCAGGACGTAGGAGCCGTACGCCCGGTCCCCGGCGGCCTGGGACAGGCGCAGGGCCTGGACGAAATAGCGCTGGGCGAGGCCGTGCGCGGCGATGTCGAAGGAGGTCCAGCCGGCGAGGCGGGTGAGGTCGGCGGCGGCGCCGAAGAGCCGGCGGCCGGTCTGCTCGCCGTAGGTGCCGCGCAGCATCGGCTCGCACTCGTGCTCCAGGTAGCGCACCAGGGCCTGGCGGGCGTGGCCGCCGCCGTACTTGTCGTCGAGGGCGCGGAAGAGTTCGCCCACCGAGCGCAGCGCGGAGATGTCGCCGCCGGTGACGCGCTGGCCCGGGCCGCGCTCGACGGTGCCGCGCTGGCGGGGTACGCCGGCCAGGGCGCCGCCCAGCGCGAGCGGGACGGCCGGCTTGGTGGCGGTCCGGCCGGCGGGCCGGGCGTCCGTGGCCTTGCCGGAGGGGCCGCTCTGGGCCGGTACCCGGGCGGGCGGTTCCAGCCGGGCGACCTTCTCGTCGGCCCGTCCGATCAGCCAGTCCCGGCTGGGCACGACGAGCCCGGCCGGGGTGAAGGCGATCTTGCGGAGTTCCGCGTGGCTGCCGGAGTCCTTGCGCCACAGCCCGCCGACGATGTCGATGGCCTCCTCGGGGGTTCCGGCGAACTCCAGCCCCGCGTACACGGGGGCGCAGGCGTCCAGGCCGAGGTCCTGGGCGGTCAGCCGGCGGCCCAGGCGCCGGGTGAAGACCTCGGCGATGAGGGCGGGGGTGGTGCCGCGGGGCTGCTGTCCGCGCAGCCATCGGGTGACGGAGGTCTTGTCGTATCTCAGATCCAGGCCGTGTTCGAGGCCGAGCTGATCGACGCGACGGGCCAGTCCCGCGTTGGAGAAGCCCGCTTCTGCGATGAGCGCGGCGAGCTGGCGGTTGGGAGTGCGCTGCGCGGGTCGTTCCGTCATCTGCGGTGCGGTCTCCTGCCTTCCAGGCCCCTGAAGTGCCCGGATTGCCTGTGAGCAGCCCTAATGGCCTCGTGAACGGCGTGAATGTAGCGGAGCGTGAGCAGTCGATCGCACATCTCGACGCGCATTCATCCGATCGTGTGAGGATTGGCCGCGAGGCTGACGCGTGACGGCCGGACGTACAGTGGCGTGGGCGCGTTACGTGCCTTACGCAGCTATCGCCTAGGGAGGCGCTTGCCGTGAGTGAGTTGCGGTTCGTTCGGATGGGCTTCGGAGCGGACGCGGTCGAGTACCAGGAGGCGTGGGACGAGCAGCGTCGGGTCCACGCGGCCCGGTTCGCCGACGAGGTCCCCGACACCGTGCTGCTGCTGGAGCCCCCGCCGGTGTACACCGCGGGCCGGCGCACGGCCGACAGCGAGCGCCCCCTGGACGGCACGCCTGTGATCGACGTGGACCGCGGCGGCAAGATCACCTGGCACGGGCCGGGGCAGCTGGTCGGCTACCCCATCCAGAAGCTGCCGCGCCCGGTGGACGTGGTGGCGCACGTACGGCGCCTGGAGGAGGCGCTGATCCGCACGTGCGCGGAGTTCGGCCTGGAGACGACCCGGGTCGAGGGCCGCAGCGGGGTGTGGGTGCTGGGCGACCCGGTCGAGCAGCGGCCGTCCCTGGGCGGGCTGTCGCTCGACTTCGACCCGCGGCTGCACGACGAGGAGTTCGACCCCCGGCTGAACGGGCCGGAGTACGCGCCCTCCAACGCCGGTCAGCGGCGCGAGGACCGCAAGATCGCCGCGATCGGCATCCGGGTGGCCAAGGGCGTCACCATGCACGGCTTCGCGCTCAACGTGAACCCCGACAACAAGTGGTTCGACCGGATCATCCCCTGCGGCATCCGTGACGCGGGCGTCGCCTCCCTCGCGGCCGAGCTCGGCCGGGACGTGACGATCGACGAGGTGCTGCCGGTCGCCGAGCGGCACCTGCGGGACGTCCTGGAGAACGCGGAGCTGCGGCCGCGCGAGATCGAGAAGGCCACGGCCTGACCCCCGCCGTACGGCGCGGAATGGACCCCGAGGCTCCGAGGTTGGCCTCACCGGATGGGCCCATCAACCACGGGCGTACCCTGGTGTACGCCGAAGAATCGAAGCTAGGGAGCCGACGTGTCCGCAGTCGCACCCGACGGACGCAAGATGCTGCGCCTGGAGGTCCGCAACAGCCAGACCCCCATCGAGCGCAAGCCCGAGTGGATCAAGACCCGGGCGAAAATGGGTCCCGAGTACACGAAGATGCAGAACCTCGTGAAGAGCGAGGGCCTGCACACGGTCTGCCAGGAAGCCGGCTGCCCCAACATCTACGAGTGCTGGGAGGACCGTGAGGCGACCTTCCTCATCGGCGGCGACCAGTGCACCCGGCGCTGCGACTTCTGCCAGATCGACACCGGCAAGCCGGAGGCGCTCGACCGTGACGAGCCGCGCCGCGTCGGTGAGTCCGTCGTCACCATGGACCTGAACTACGCCACCATCACCGGCGTGGCCCGTGACGACCTGGAGGACGGCGGGGCCTGGCTGTACGCCGAGACCGTGCGCCAGATCCACGCCCAGACGGCGCAGCGCGAGGGCGGCCGGACCAAGGTCGAGCTGCTGGCCCCCGACTTCAACGCGGTCCCCGAGCAGCTGGCGGAGGTCTTCTCCTCCCGTCCCGAGGTCTTCGCGCACAACGTCGAGACCGTCCCGCGGATCTTCAAGCGGATCCGCCCCGGCTTCCGCTACGAGCGCTCCCTGAAGGTCATCACGGCCGCCCGCGACTTCGGCCTGGTCACCAAGTCGAACCTCATCCTCGGTATGGGCGAGACCCGCGAGGAGGTCGGCGAGGCGCTCAAGCAGCTGCACGACGCGGGCTGCGAGCTGGTCACCATCACGCAGTACCTGCGGCCGTCCGTGCGTCACCACCCGGTGGAGCGGTGGGTCAAGCCGCAGGAGTTCGTCGAGCTGAAGGAGGAAGCCGAGCAGATCGGCTTCTCGGGCGTGATGTCCGGCCCGCTGGTACGGTCCTCCTACCGTGCCGGGCGCCTGTACCAGATGGCCGTCGAGAAGCGCGGTTCCTTCGTGGCCGTCCAGGCCGTCTGACACTCCGTCAACCGTCGCTTCCCGTACGGCGGCGAAGCAAGCGTGTGAATTCCCGCACAAGCGGCTACCCACCAGTAGTGGCCGATACGACGCGGTCCTGACCGTCCTCGCAGATGAGGGCGTACGTCAGGGCCGCGTCAGCATTTCGGCCCCCCGTACCAAGGCTTCATTGGTGTTTGACCGGTCGGTCACGCCCTGGTAACACCAAACAGTGACGCTGGTATCACACCACGTAGACCCGTGCCCAAAGCCACCCGAGGGGGACCTCACCATGCAGGCCGCGCCCGTTCGCGCCACCGCGATCCCGACCTTCACCGACGCCCTGCGCGCCGTCGAGTCCCTGCTCATGAGCGGCGGCCAGCGCACCGCCCGGCGCAACGCCTGGACCTCCGTGCTGGAGGACCGCCGGCGCGCCAAGGACCGGGTCGAGGCGCAGCGCGTCCTCGAAGCGGTCGCCGTCGCCTCCGCCCGTTCCTGACCTCCCCGACCCCGCCCTCCCGGACACTGCCGTCGTCGGTCCTTCCGGGGCCACGTAGACTTCGTGGCATGGCGAGGAAGGACAACGCGGCGGACGCCGCGAACCCCGGGCGACTGAAGCAGATCGCTCTGACCTACAAGATGACCCGCAGGGCCGACAAGAAGATCGGTCTTGTACTCGCGGCTGTCGGAATCGTCACCTTCGGTGTCTTCCTCGCGATCGGTTTCTTGATCGGTCACCCCATCTATCTCGGCATCCTGGGCCTCCTGCTCGCCTTCCTCGCGACGGCGATCGTGTTCGGCCGCAGGGCCGAGCGGGCCGCCTTCGGTCAGATGGAGGGCCAGCCGGGCGCCGCAGCGGCCGTGCTCGACAACATCGGCCGGGGCTGGACGACGACCCCCGCGGTGGCGATGAACCGCAGCCAGGACGTGGTGCACCGGGCGGTCGGCAAGGCCGGCATCGTCCTGGTCGCCGAGGGCAACCCGAACCGGGTGAAGAGCCTGCTGGCCGCCGAGAAGAAGAAGATGAACCGCGTCGTCGCGGACGTCCCGGTGCACGACCTGATCGTCGGCACCGGCGAGGGCCAGGTCGAGCTGAAGAAGCTGCGCACCACCATGCTGAAGCTGCCGCGGGTGCTGAGCGGCCCGCAGGTGACCACCACCAACGACCGGCTGCGCGCCATGGGCGACCTGATGAGCAACATGCCGCTGCCGAAGGGGCCGATGCCCAAGGGCATGCGCCTGCCGAAGGGCGGGCCGAAGGCCCGCTGACCCCCTGACACGACGAAGGGGCGCCCGGATCACTCCGGGCGCCCCTTCGTCGTACCGGTCCGACGTCGTGCCGGTCCGTCGTAGCGGTCTTGGCCTGGCTCAGATCCGGACCTCGACCGTCCTGGCCATGCGGTCGTGCAGGCCGCGGCCGTCGCGGTCCCAGATCAGGGCCGGCAGGCCGAGGCAGAGCAGGACCGTGCGCAGCAGGGCGCGCGGCGGGTTGACCGTGCCGGTCTCCAGGGCGATCACCCGCAGGCCGAACAGGCGCTTACCGGGCGTGAAGCCGACGCTGCCGACGGTCAGGGCGCTCGTCACGAAGAAGATCAGCAGCGCCCAGTTGCTGGTCGCCTGGCCGTAGCCGTCGGTGATCAGGCCGTATGCGATCAGGACGCACAGTCCCCAGTCGACGGCGAGCGCTCCGAGCCGTCGGCCGGGGCGGGCGATGGAACCCGGTCCGTCCTCCGGCAGGCCGAGCTGCTCGCCCCTGTATCCGAAGTCGGCACCGGCTTCTTCCATGGCCGCGCGCGGGCCGGAGAGCCACGATCCGACTGCTTGCCTTTTGTCCACCCGTCCACGGTACTGGGGCCCCGTACGGCCGGGGCACGGCGGGGTGTGTCCGAGCTACCGTGGGCGGTGAGCCGGTTAACTTGTGCGAAACAAATGGGTCACGCCCGAGAAATGCCGCGTCCCTAGGGTCGAGGACAGCGTGTGCCACCGCACTGGCCGCACGAACGAACTACCATCCCGGCGCGACGGTCGGGAGTAGGAGGAGCTGGATGTTCCAGAACGCCGACGAGGCCAAGAAGTTCATCGCGGACAACGACGTCAAGTTCATCGACGTCCGGTTCTGCGACCTGCCGGGCGTCATGCAGCACTTCTCGCTGCCCGTCGAGGCGTTCGACCCGGACGAGGAGCTCGCGTTCGACGGCTCGTCGATCCGCGGTTTCCAGGCGATCCACGAGTCCGACATGGCCCTGCGCGCCGACCTGTCGACCGCGCGGGTGGACCCGTTCCGCCGCGACAAGACGCTCAACATCAACTTCTTCATCCACGACCCGATCACGGGCGAGCAGTACTCGCGCGACCCGCGCAACGTGGCGAAGAAGGCCGAGGCGTACCTCGCGTCGACCGGTATCGCGGACACCGCGTACTTCGGTCCGGAGGCCGAGTTCTACGTCTTCGACAGCGTGCGCTTCAAGACCTCGGAGAACGAGTCGTTCTACCACATCGACTCCGAGGCGGGTGCCTGGAACACCGGCGCCCTCGAGGACAATCGTGGTTACAAGGTCCGCTACAAGGGCGGCTACTTCCCGACCCCGCCGGTCGACCACTTCGCCGACCTGCGTGCCGAGATCTCCCTGGAGCTGGCCAAGTCCGGTCTCCAGGTCGAGCGCCAGCACCACGAGGTGGGCACCGCCGGCCAGGCCGAGATCAACTACAAGTTCAACACGCTGCTCGCCGCCGCCGACGACCTCCAGCTCTTCAAGTACATCGTGAAGAACGTGGCCTGGCGCAACGGCAAGACCGCGACCTTCATGCCGAAGCCGATCTTCGGCGACAACGGTTCGGGCATGCACGTCCACCAGTCGCTGTGGAGCAACGGCTCCCCGCTCTTCTACGACGAGGCCGGTTACGCGGGCCTGTCGGACACCGCCCGCTACTACATCGGCGGCATCCTCAAGCACGCCCCGTCGCTGCTGGCCTTCACCAACCCGACGGTGAACTCGTACCACCGTCTGGTGCCGGGCTTCGAGGCCCCGGTGAACCTGGTGTACTCGCAGCGCAACCGCTCCGCGGCCATGCGTATCCCGATCACGGGTTCGAACCCGAAGGCCAAGCGCGTCGAGTTCCGCGCGCCCGACTCCTCCGGCAACCCGTACCTGGCCTTCTCGGCCCTGCTGCTGGCGGGCCTGGACGGCATCAAGAACAAGATCGAGCCGGCCGAGCCGATCGACAAGGACCTCTACGAGCTGGCCCCCGAGGAGCACGCGGGCGTCCCGCAGGTCCCGACCTCGCTCCCGGCCGTCCTCGACTCGCTCGAGCGCGATCACGAGTTCCTGCTCGCGGGTGACGTCTTCACGTCCGACCTGATCGAGACCTGGATCGACTACAAGCGCGCGAACGAGATCGCCCCGCTCCAGCTGCGTCCGCACCCGCACGAGTTCGAGCTCTACTTCGACGTGTGATCGGCGCGTAGCGCGTACGTCCCCCGGCGCCCCCGTTCCTGTTTCTCAGGGCGGGGGCGCCGTCGTATGGTTTCTGCACAGCTGTTCGACAGAGGTGACGGGGAGAGACGGGGATGTCCGAACAGGACGACGCGCAGCGGGAGTTCGACCTCAGATGGGCGGACGAGGCCGAGCACAAGGAGCCCTCCGCGCGGGCCCGGATGCTGGCCGCGCGCTGGAAGGAGAACCCGCCCCGACCGCAGCCGTTCCGCGCCGACCCGGAGCCGGTGGCACGGCGCAGGTCCTCGTGGGTGTCGACGGCGATCGTGCTGGGCTGCGTGGCGGCGGTGATCCTGCTGCTGGGGTACACCCGCTTCCGGGCGCCGTACTAGCCGTACCGGGCGACCCCCTGGAACGGGCGCCGTACCAGCCGTACCGGAGACCCTTTGGACCGCGCCGGAAGCTTTTGCTCCGCCTAGGGGCGTTCGGGATCCGCTCATGGGAAAGGTGCGGTGCACACTGGCAGTGGGGCGATTGCCTGACTGTGCGGGGTGAGGGAGATGCGGAGCCGTTTCCGGAGCGACCGGCGGTTGACCGTGCGGATGACGGTCACGATGTTCCTGCTCGGGCTGTTGTACGTGGTGTTCGTCGCCGCGCTGGTCGCGCTGCTGAGGTCGTGGGTGCTGGTCGCCGTCGTGGTGGCGGCGGTGTTCGTCGCGCAGTTCTGGTTCTCCGACCGGATCGCGCTGTTCGCGATGCGCGGGCGGGTCGTGGAGCGGGAGGAGTATCCGCAGCTGTACGCCGTCGTGGAGCGGCTGGCCGCGCTCGCCGACATGCCCCGCCCGGTGATCGCCGTGTCGGAGATGGACATGCCGAACGCGTTCGCCACCGGCCGCAACCCCGATCACGCGGTGGTGTGCGTGACGACCGGGCTGCTGCGGCGGCTGGAGCCGGCCGAGCTGGAGGGCGTGCTCGCGCACGAGCTGTCGCACGTGGCGCACAAGGACGTCGCGGTGATCACCGTCGCGTCGTTCCTCGGGGTGGTCGCCGGGCTCGTCGTGCGGTTCGCGTTCTACTCGCAGGTGTTCGGCGGGGGCCGCCGGGACCAGAACACGGCCATGGTGTTCGCCGCCGTGCTCGGTGTGTCGGCGGCCGTGTACGCGCTCAGCTTCCTGCTGATCAGGGCCCTGTCGCGGTACCGGGAGCTGGCGGCGGACCGGGCGGCGGCGCTGCTCACCGGCCGGCCCTCGGCGCTGGCGTCCGCGCTGACGAAGGTCTCGGGCGACATCGCCCGGATCCCGTCCAAGGACCTGCGGACCGCCCAGGCGTTCAACGCCTTCTACTTCACTCCGGCGCTGGGCGCCGACCCGGGTGTCGCGGGCCTGTTCTCCACGCACCCGAGCCTCCAGCAGCGACTGGACCAGCTCGGGCGGATCTCCGGCGAACTGGGTGAGGCGGCCACTCCCGGGAAAGCGGGCTGATCATGGGGCTGCTGGACATCCTGCTCGGCCGGACCAAGCCGGTCGTGCCCGATCTCGACGCCCTGTTCGCGCTGCCTTCGGCGGCGGTGACGCTGGAGGCGGCGGCCGGGTTCACCCCGACCGGGTGCGGCGCGGTGTGCTTCGCGACGGTCGAGGGCGGGGCCTTCGAGCAGACGCACCGCGAGGTCCAGGCGCTGCTGGACGCGGACACCGAACGCACCGGTCCCCCGGTGCGGCTGCTGCGGGACGACTACGGCTACTCGTGGCTGGTCTCGCAGCGCGCCCCCGACGAGCTGTCCTTCGTGGTCAACGATCTGCACGCGGTGAACAGCGCGATGGAGGTCAACGGTTTCGGGCCCCAACTGCTGTGCTCGCTGGCCGGTTTCCGGG
This sequence comes from Streptomyces sp. A012304, assembly GCF_026008495.1. Lineage (GTDB taxonomy): Bacteria > Actinomycetota > Actinomycetes > Streptomycetales > Streptomycetaceae > Streptomyces. The sequence continues at coordinate 19,944 of NZ_BQUN01000169.1, read as the reverse complement.
ACGCGGCGGGCCGCCGGCTGGCGCTGGTGTACCTGTACAAGCGCGGTTCCTTCTACCCGTTCGCGCCGCTGCCCGGTGGGGGGCAGCGGCGCGACAACACGCTGGAACTCCAGGTGAGGGCGGCCCTCGCGAACGATCTGCGGGTCGAGCAGGACCTCGGCCGCTGGTTCCCGGTGTGGGGAGCCCCCGGACTGTGACCGCCGGGGGCTGTCAGCCGCTGCGCTCGCGCTCCTGGCGGCGGGCCTCCAGGGGCCGCTCGCGCCGGTAGCGGCGCTCCCACTTGGCCTGCTGGTCACGGCGCTCGCGGTAGGCCTTGTAGGTGGTCGGGGCGGCGCTCGCGGTGGGGCCCGGCGGGGTCGGCGGGGTTCCGTCGCGTCCGTGGCGGACGTACAGGTACAGCACGGCGACCGCGGCGAGCCAGTACAGCTGGTTCCCGAATCCCAGGACCACCAGGACGACGGTCCCGGAGAGAACGACGGTGCCCATGGCGTGCTCCTTCCTGGGCATGGAGGGGTGACTGTGATGGAGGGGGGTGGGGTGGTGTCCTCAGCGTAGGGAAGCGGTCACTCGACGTGCATCTGCTTTTCCCGGCGGCGGGGCCGTTGTCAGTGGCGTCGGAGAGGATGGGCGGGCCGGAAGGGACGACGGGCGGAGGCCGGGATGGGTGGCGGGGAGCGGTTCATCGACGTGGCGGAGCGGCGGGCTCGGCTGGCCCTGCGGCACCGGCTGGCGCCGGCGGCGCGGGCGGCGGGTCCGGAGGAGGTCGCCGACGCGCTCGTGGCGCTGCACGGCTCGGATCCGGCGACGGTCTATCTGGCGGTCGGCGCCCGTCTGGCGGACCCGGCGCGGACGGTGCCGGAGACCGACCGCGCGCTGTACGGGGACCGGGCGCTGGTGCGGATGCACGGCATGCGGCACACGGTGTTCGTGTTCCCCACCCGCCTGACGGCGGTCGTGCACGCCTCGACCGGGCTCGCGGTCGCCGCGCGGGAGCGGGCCGCGCTGGTGAAGGACATGGCGAAGGCGGGGGCGCCGGACGCGGCCTGGCTGAAGGAGGTGGAGGAATCGGCGCTGGCCGCGCTGGGGCGGCTGGGGCAGGCGACGGCGGCCGAGCTGGCCGAGGAGGAGCCGCGGCTGCGGGAGCAGTTCGTGCACTCGGCCGGGAAGCCCTACGAGGGCCTCCACACGGTCTCGACGCGGCTGCTGAGGGTGCTGGGCGTCGAGGGGAAGGTGGTCCGGGGCCGTCCGCTGGGCTCCTGGACGTCGAGCCAGTTCCGCTGGGCCCTGGCCCCGGAGCACCCGGAGCTGGACGCGGCCGAGGCCCAGGCGGAGCTGCTGCGCCACTGGCTCACGGCGTGCGGCCCGGCCACCGAGGCCGACCTGAAGTGGTGGACGGGGTGGCGGGTGACGGAGGTGCGGCGGGCCCTGGCGGCGATCGGGGCGCGGACGGTGTCGCTGGACGAGGGCACGGGGTACGTCGTCGAGGACGACGTCGATCCGGTGGCCGGGCCCGAGGAGCCGTGGGCGGCGCTGCTGCCCGCGCTGGATCCGACGGCGATGGGGTGGCAGGCGCGGGACTGGTATCTGGCGCCCGGGGTGAGGCCCGCGTTGTTCGACCGCAGTGGGAACGTGGGGCCGACGGTGTGGTGGGACGGCCGGGTGGTGGGGGGCTGGGCCCAGCGGGCCGACGGGGAGATCGTCTGGCGGATCCTGGACGGGGAGGGTGTGGGGCGGGAGGCGGAGGCGGCGATCGCGGCGGAGGCGGAGCGGTCGGCGCGGTGGCTGGGCACCACGCGGGTGACGCCTCGGTTCCGGACGCCGGTGGAGCGGGAGTTGGTGGGCTAGCGACCGGGGGCGCCGGGTGCCGATGGAGAAGACGGCACCCGGCGCGCGCCTCACCTGGTGTACCGCAGCAGCGCGCGCACCATGTGGCACGTCGTGTCGGACGGCGGGTGGACGCCGATCAGCTGGGCCGTGCTGCGGATCGTCTCGTCACGGGCCTGGTTCGGCATGTAGACGCCCGAGTCGAGCAGGGCGATGGCCAGCCGCATGGCCTTCAGGCGGCGGTTGTGCGTGATGTACCACTCGCGGGGACGCCCGGGCGGCAGCGGCCGCTTCTGCACGGGCACGTAGGGCAGGTCGAGTTGGACGGGGCGCTTCGCGGTGGACTGGGTCGGCAGCGGCTTCGGCTTCAGTGCGGCAGCGGGCACGGGCATCCTCCTGTCGCGGTCAGGGTGCCGGCCGGAACCTCCGGCGGAACCCTCGAACACTGCTTCTATTCTACTGCCCACCACTGACAAAAGCCCCTGGCCACAAGGGCTTTCGGGGTCGCAGTGACGCACGGGGAGAACGAGTTTCGGGCGCCCCGGCACAGTCCGGCTACCGTGAGCCGCATGGAGATCTGGATCAACCCGGCCTGTTCCAAGTGCCGCAGCGCGCTCACCCTGCTCGACGCCGAGGGCGCCGACTACACCGTCCGCCGCTACCTGGAGGACGTGCCGAGCGAGGACGAGATCAGGGAGGTGCTCGACCGGCTCGGTCTGGAGCCGTGGGACATCACCCGCACCCAGGAGGCCGCCGCCAAGGAGCTGGGGCTGAAGGAGTGGGCGCGGGACGACGCCTCGCGCGACCGCTGGGTGAAGGCCCTGGCCGAGCACCCCAAGCTCATCCAGCGGCCCATCATCACGGCCGACGACGGCACGGCGGTCGTGGCCCGCACGGACGACGCCGTACGGGACGCTCTGTCCCGTTAGCCAACGGTTCGTCCGTCGGCGGGAGTTCGGGGCGGTGTCGCTGTTACCCTCCGCCGCCATGACCTTCGGTGATCAAGGAATGCCGCCGTACGGGCCGCCGGGCCCCCACACCCCGGCCCCGCACGTCCCCGCCCCGCACACTCCCGCCCCGTTCGCGGGGAACCCGTACCCCCCGGGTCACCAGGCCCCGGACCCGTACGCCCAGTGGGTGGCCGAGCAGGAACGGATACGCGGGCGCCGGCGGGTCCGGCGGACGGTCGCCGCCGGGACCGGCGTCGTCCTCGTCGCCGCCATCGCCGCCGGCGCCGTGATGATGACGGGCGGGGACGGCGGCGACGGGCCCGCGTCCGCCGCGCCGACGACCACGGCCGCCTCCGGCCCGGCCGTCCCCTCCGTCGACGTGGGCATGCCCTCCGACGCCCCGAGCGCCCTGCCCTCGCTGCTCGCCCTGCCGGTCATCCGGCCGGAACAGGCGTTCCCGGAGAAGAGCGTGCTGCTGAAGGACGGCTCCCGGTTCACGCGGGTCGACCTCGCCACCACCACCGACTGCGCCCGGGGCATGTCGCAGGAGCTGGCCGAGCTGATCGAACAGGGTGAGCCCTGTTCCCGGTTGACGGCCGCCCTGTTCACGGACGCCGACCGCCGCTCCCAGGTGACCGTCTCGGTGCTGAGTTTCGCCCGCGTCGAGGACGCCTCGCGGGTGTTCATGATGGCGTCGATGGATCCGGTGACGTACCAGGTGGTCTCGCTCGATCCGCCGCCGGAGGCCGGTATGCCGACGGTGCCGCCCGGCTCGCCGGGGGTCTTCCGGCGGGTGATGACGGTCCGCTCGGTGGTGTTCGCCAACGGCCAATGGGGCGACGGCGCGGAGAGCGAGGAGGCCGAACTCACCGCGCAGACCGAGGGGTTGCTGCGGTACGTCAACGACACGGTGGCGGCGTACGAACAGGGCAAGCAGGCGGAGTGAATGGACGTCGGCGTGTGACGCACGCCACGCCCGTTGACTCCTGTAAGCACTGAGCGGTCTCGTTCGGTATCCCGTACAAGGCGGCGTACGCTCCCCTACCTCTCAGGAGGCGCGCATGTCGCGCAGGAGAACTCTCAGTACGAAGAAGAAGATCGCACTTCTGGTGAGTGCCGCGACGGTGGCGGGAGGCGGTGCCGTCGTCATGGCGGCCACCTCCAACGCCGCGCAGTCCCCGCAGACGGCCGCCGAGTCGTCCGTCTGCCAGGGCCTGGCCACCGCCCTCGGCAACAACCAGCGGTTCATCGAGGGGCAACGGGCCGCCCCGGACGCGCAGTCCACGGCCCGGATCGCCAACCGTGAGGCGGTCATCGAGCAGATCAAGGTGCAGCAGAAGGCGTCCGGGTGCGTCGTCGGGGAGTCGGCTCAGGGCTCCCAGGCGACGGCCCCTCAGCCCGCCCAGCCCTCGCAGCCGGCGCAGAGCGCGCCCGCGGGGGACGGCGGCGCCGCTGCCGGCCAGCAGGTCTGCAACGGCTCCACCGTCACCCTCTCCGGCGAGGGAGGTGCCCCGGCCGCGTCCAGCAACCAGTTCCCGGCGGGGACGAAGCTGAAGGTCACCAACCTGGACAACAACAAGTCCACGACGGTCGAGGTGACCTCCGTCTCCGGCAGTTGCGTCCTGCTGAACAACGCGGCCTTCGAACAGGTCCGTGAGCCCGGCAAGTTCCTGATCCGCCGGGCCGTGATCGAGAAGGTGGGGTGACGCTCAGGACAGGAACTCCGTGAGGCGGCGGCCCAGTTCACAGGGCGCGGCGAGCGGCAGGCCATGGTGGGAGACGTCCGGCAGGACGACCGTCTCCACCTCCCGCAACGCCTCGCGCGCCCGGGCCGTCACCGCGTACGTGTCATGGGTCCTGCTGTTCGCGGCCACGAACAGCAGGACCGGCACGTCCAGGGCCCGCAGCGCCTTCGGCGCGGGACGCGGGCCGGTCACCGGCCGCGCCGCCGGGAAGCCCGCGGCCGCCTCCTGGAGGCGCAGCCAGTCGGGGTCGAGCGCCGCTCCCCCGGTCTCCCACTCCAGGAAGGCGCGCACTCGGCGCGGGGTGGGCCGCAGCAGCGTCGGCAGGGCGCGCAGCAGGTAGGCCGCCCGGAACCCGGCGAAGCACCCGGTCGGGTCCAGGAGGAAAAGACGGCGTACCCGGCCGGGCGCGCGCAGGGCGTGGTGCAGGGCGATCCAGGCGCCGTACGAATGCCCGCCGAGGTCGGCCGACGTGATGCCCAGGCCGTCCCACAGCGCGTCCAGCCAGTCGCCCAGGTCGGCCACCGTCCGCAGAGCACGCCCGCCGTCCGCCGTGCTGCGGCCGGGAGCGCCGATCAGGTCGACGGCGTACACGCGTCGCCGCCGGCCCAGCTCGGCCGCCTGCGCGTACCAGGACGCCGAGGTCGCCCCGCCCCCACCCGGCAGGAGCACCAGCGGCGGCGCGTCACGCGCCTGCACAGCGCCCGGTTCGCACACCGCAACGACATGCATCCGACGGACGTGCGCGCGCTCATCGCCCTCATGGACGCCCGCCGGGCGGGCGAGGAGACGACCGCCGGGCGGCTCGGCCGGACGCTCGGCCTGAACTCGGCCGGCACGACCGCCGTGATCGACCGGCTGGAGCGCGCCGGGCACGTACGGCGGGTGCGCGGCCGGGCGGACCGGCGGCAGGTGGTCGTGGAGGTGGACGAGCGGGCCGTCGCCCTCGGCCAGCGGTTCTTCGGTCCGCTCATCGGGCAGACAGTGGAACTGCTGCGGGGCTACGACGAGCGGGAACTGTCCGCGATCCGCGACTTCCTGAACGGCGTCCACCGCGCGGCGACCGAAGGAACCTGAGACGGGCGGAGGGAGCGGGGCGCGCGGGTTCTTCCGAGGGCAGCGGGGCGGTGAGGGCGGGTGGTTCCGGTGTGGTTTCCGGTGTGGTTTCGGGGTGGGTTCGCGTCATTCCCATCGCATACGAGACGCCGTGCCCGCGCGCGGGCGTCCCCGGCCGCGGCCGGGGACGGCGACTTCCGGCCCGGTCGACGCCCTCACCGCGTGAAGTCCGCCACAGCACCACCAGGTAACACGGGGTTCACACTCGGGCAATGACCGGGAAATCGCCTGTTGACAGGCTTCCGGGCATCGACGGCGGCGCCCCAGTGCCGCAGCGCCGCAGCACCCGCGACTGCGTCCAAGACCCACCCCCGAAGGAAGTGGCCCGTGACCTTCAAGGCTGAGTACATCTGGATCGACGGCACCCAGCCGACCGCCAAGCTCCGTTCCAAGACGAAGATCATCGCGGGCAGCCCCGCCGGTCTTGACGCGCTGCCGATCTGGGGCTTCGACGGGTCCTCCACGAACCAGGCCGAGGGCCACTCCTCGGACCGCGTCCTCAAGCCGGTCTTCACCTGCCCGGACCCGATCCGCGGCGGCGACGACGTCCTCGTCCTGTGCGAGGTCCTGAACATCGACATGACGCCGCACGAGTCCAACACCCGTGCCGCGCTGGTCGAGGTCGCCGAGAAGTTCGCCGCCCAGGAGCCGATCTTCGGCATCGAGCAGGAGTACACCTTCTTCCAGGACGGCTACCCGCTGGGCTTCCCCAAGGGCGGCTTCCCGGCCCCCCAGGGCGGCTACTACTGCGGTGTCGGCGCCGACGAGATCTTCGGCCGTGAGGTCGTCGAGGCCCACCTGGAGAACTGCCTCGCCGCCGGTCTCGGCATCTCCGGCATCAACGCCGAGGTCATGCCCGGCCAGTGGGAGTTCCAGGTCGGCCCGCTCGCCCCGCTCGAGGTCTCGGACCAGCTGTGGGTGGCCCGCTGGCTGCTGTACCGCACCGCCGAGGACTTCGGCGTCTCCGCCACCCTCGACCCCAAGCCGGTCAAGGGCGACTGGAACGGCGCCGGCGCGCACACCAACTTCTCCACCAAGGCGATGCGCGAGGGCTACGACGCGATCATCACCGCGTGCGAGTCGCTCGGTGAGGGCTCCAAGCCGCTCGACCACGTCAAGAACTACGGCGCCGGCATCGACGACCGTCTGACGGGTCTGCACGAGACCGCCCCGTGGAACGAGTACTCCTACGGCGTCTCCAACCGCGGCGCCTCGGTCCGTATCCCGTGGCAGGTCGAGAAGGACGGCAAGGGCTACATCGAGGACCGCCGCCCGAACGCCAACGTCGACCCGTACACGGTGACCCGCCTGCTGGTGGACACCTGCTGCTCCGCGCTGGAGAAGGCCGGCCAGGTCTGATCCGAGATCAGCTTCCGAATGGGGCGCCCGCCTTCCCGGTGGGCGCCCTTTCGCGTCCCCCGCGGTGAGAGGGCCGTCCCACACAGCGAGAGGGCCCTCCTGCCCGGCGCCGACGTCTGCTTCAATGGGGGCCATGGCCAGCTTCCGGAAGTGCATCGTCACGGGTCGCCATGACCTGGAGCCCTTCTGGCCCTCCCGTCAGCATCACGACTACGACCGTGAGTGTTGCCGCGCGCTGACCGCGCCGGCCCGCTGACGCCGTACCTCCCGGCCCCGGGCCCGCGCGACACGACGTACGTCCTCGTCGAACCCCTCGCGCGAAAGAGCTGACCTCTCATGGCGACCACCCGTTCCCTCTCCTCCGCCCCCCATCTGCGCGCCGTCGACCGTGACGAAGTGGTCGA
>NZ_BQUN01000169.1:0-12352 GCF_026008495.1 Streptomyces sp. A012304 | reverse complement strand
CCCGCCCAGCCACAGGCCGGCCCGGCGGGCGGCGTCGACGAGCCGGTCGTACGGATCGACACCGTGCGGCGCACCGCCCGGGTGGCCGAGAGCGAACTCGACCTGACCTACCTGGAGTTCGAGCTGCTCGCGCATCTCGTCGCCCACCCGCACCGGGTGCACACCCGCGACCAGCTCGTCACCACCGTGTGGGGCTACGGCCATGTGGGCGACGGCCGTACGGTCGACGTCCACATCGCCCGGCTGCGCCGCAAGCTGGGCGCGCACCGCCAGGCGATCCAGACGGTGCGCCGGGTCGGCTACAAGTACACGCCGCCGGCCGCCCACTGAGCTCTGCTCTCGGCAGAGCGCGGTTCCGCCCGGCCGCCCCACCGGGCAGAGTCTGTCGGCATGAGACTTCTGGTGCTGGGTGGTACGGAGTTCGCGGGACGGGCCGTCGTCGAGGCGGCCGTCGGGCGCGGCTGGGACGTGACGGTGCTCAACCGGGGGCGGCACGCCGCCGTCCCCGGCACACGCGCGCTGACCGGCGACCGCACCGCCCCCGACGGGCTCGCCGCCCTGGCCGAGGGCGAGTGGGACGCCGTCGTCGACACCTGGTCGTCGGCTCCGCGCCCGGTGCACGAGGCGGCGCGGCTGCTGCGCGACCGCGCCGGCCGGTACGTCTACGTGTCGAGCCGCTCGGTGTACACCTGGGCGCCGCCCGCCGGGTACGGCGAGGACGCGCCCGTGGTCGAGGGCGCCGCGCCCGACGCCGACGCCACCGACTACGCGCGCGACAAGCGGGGCGGCGAGCTGGCCGCCGTCGGCGCCTTCGGCGCGGACCGCTCCCTGCTGGTACGGGCCGGGCTGATCATCGGCCCGTACGAGAACGTCGGCCGGCTGCCCTGGTGGCTGACCCGGACGGCCCGCGGCGGCCCGGTCCTGGCCCCCGGCCCCCGGGACCTCCCGTTGCAGTACGTCGACGTGCGGGACCTCGCGCAGTGGACCCTCGGCGCGGTGGAGCGCGAGCTGAGCGGCCCGTACAACCTGACCGGCCCGCAAGGCCACGCCACCATGGGCGGGCTGCTGGAGGCCTGCGTACGGGTCACCGGGTCGGCGGCCGAACTGCGCTGGACCGAGCCGCGGGTGATCCTGGACGCGGGGATCGAGCCGTGGACACAGCTGCCGGTGTGGGTGCCGCCGGACAGCGACCTGCACGACGCCCTGCACTCCTGCGACGTCTCACGGGCGGTGGCCACCGGGCTGACCTGCCGGCCCGTCGAGGAGACCGTCGCCGACACCTGGAGCTGGCTGACGGCCGTCGGCGGCACCGCGCCCCGGCGCCCCGACCGGACCGTCAAGGGCCTGGACCCGGAGGTCGAGGCGAAGGTCCTCGCCTCACTCCACGCCCCTGAAGCGGACGCGGGCGCGGCGGGGGGTGTACCTGGCACCACCCCCTGACCGGGGGCTTCGGGCCAGTGACCGCACCGCTGCGGTCCACCAGACTGACGCCCATGAACACCAACACGAAGAGCGACGGCGGCGGATCGAGGGCACGGGGGATGCTGCGCGCCGCCTGGCGGGGGTTCGTGCTGGCCGTCGTGTCACTGCCGCTGGCCGTGCTGTCCTTCACCCTCACCGCCGTGTCGATCGCCCTCGTCCCGCTCGGCGTCGGCCTGTTCACCACGCCATGGGTGCTGACCGGGGTGCGGGCCTTCGCCGACCGGCGGCGGCTGCTCGCCGCCGAGTGGGCGGGGATCCGCATCACCTCCGCCTACCGACCCGTCCCCCAGGGCGCCAACCCGTGGACGCGCACCTTCGCGATGTTGCGGGACCCGGCGACCTGGCGGGACCTGCGCTGGCTGCCGGTCGACATGACGGCGGGGTTCCTGACCGCGCTGCTGCCGGCGGTCCTGGTGCTGTACCCGCTGGAGGGGTTCGCGCTGGCGGCCGGGCTGTGGCGGACCATGATGGACGGGACGCGCGGCGCGTACTGGTACGGGTTCGTGCCGGTCAGCGACCAGGCGTCCGCGCTCGGCGCCGGTGTGCTGGGTGTCGTCCTCCTCTTCCTCGCCCACCGGTACGCCGTGAGCGCCTTCCAGGCCCATTTCCGCCTCACCCGCGCGCTCCTCACCCCCACTGAGTCGGAACTGTCCGAGCGGGTGAGGGTGTTGACGGAGACCCGGCGGGACGCGGTGGACACCTCCGCCGCCGAGCTGCGGCGCATCGAACGCGACCTGCACGACGGGGCGCAGGCCCGGCTGGTGGCGATGGGCATGGACCTCGGCACCATCGAGGCGCTCATGGACAGGGACCCGGAGCGGGCCAAGCAGCTGCTCGCGCAGGCCCGCCGGTCCTCCGCCGACGCCCTCGCCGAACTGCGTGACCTGGTGCGCGGCATCCACCCGCCGGTGCTGGCCGAACGCGGACTGGGCGACGCCGTCCGGGCGTTGGCGCTGCGGCTGCCGGTGCCCTGCGAGGTGACGGTGGACCTGGCGGGCCGGGCCCAGGCGCCGGTGGAGTCGGCGGCGTACTTCGCGGCGAGCGAGGTGCTCACCAACGCGGTCAAGCACTCCGGCGCCGACCGGATCTGGGTCGACGTGCACCACGCGGAGGGCCGGCTGCGGGTCAGCGTCACCGACGACGGCAAGGGCGGCGCGGTGGTCGCGGCCGGTTCTGGCCTGACCGGCGTCGAGCGGCGGCTGGGTACATTCGACGGCGTCCTGGCCGTCAGCTCTCCCGCGGGCGGTCCCACCATGGTGACCATGGAGATTCCGTGCGAGTTGTCCTAGCCGAAGACCTGTTCCTGCTGCGCGACGGTCTCGTCCGGCTCCTGGAGGCGTACGACTTCGAGATCGCGGCCGCGGTGGAGAGCGGGCCCGAGCTGGAGAAGGCACTCGCCGAACTGGAGCCGGACGTCGCCGTGGTCGACGTCCGGCTTCCGCCGACCCACACCGACGAGGGGCTCCAGTGCGCGCTGCGGGCACGGCGCGCACGGCCCGGGCTCCCGGTGCTGGTCCTGTCCCAGCACGTGGAGCAGCTGTACGCGCGCGAGCTGCTCGCCGACGGCAGCGGCGGGGTGGGCTATCTGCTGAAGGACCGGGTCTTCGACGCGGAGCAGTTCGTGGACGCCGTGCGGCGGGTCGCGGCGGGCGGTACGGCGATGGACCCGCAGGTGATCCAGCAGCTGCTGGCCCGGCGCTCCGAGGACCGGCCGCTGGCCCGGCTGACGCCGCGCGAGCTGGAGGTGCTGGAGCTGATGGCGCAGGGCCGGTCGAACGGGGCGATCGCCAGCAAACTGGTCGTCACCGAACGGGCCGTCGCCAAGCACACCGCGAACATCTTCGTGAAGCTGGGTCTGGAGGTCTCGGACGACGACAACCGGCGGGTTCTGGCGGTGCTGGCGTACTTGGACCAGGACCGTTGATCACCAACTGCCGTGGTGTGTGCGGGTGTTGGGTGGGAATTGTCCCCGGGACCTCTCATGAATTTCTGAGACGGCTGAACACTCCCGTGACGACGTGCGTATGGGATGGCGCCGCTTCACTCCTGTCGGGCGCCTCGATGCTGCCCCGCAAGGAAGTCAGAGGAGTTCCATGGGACGCAACACACGTAAACGCCGTTCGTCGATGGCCACGAAGGCCGTGGCAGCATCGGCGGCCCTAGCGCTCGGTGGGGGCGGGCTGATCTGGGCGAACTTCTACGCCTCTGCCGGCGAGTCGAAGAACTCGTCGCAGAACCAGGTCAAGGCCGCGGCCGGCCAGGTGGCGACCATCTCCTGCCCCGATGTCGGGCAGAAGCTGACGAACGTCCCCGGCGGGGCGCGTCAGGGTGTCGACAGGGAGTTGGCGAACCTCGACAAGCAGATCACCGAGGCCTACGCGCGACTCGCCTCCACCCGCCAGGCGCAGGCCGGTGACCCCGGATTCGTCCAGAACGCCATCCTCGGCCCCCTCAAGGACAAGCGGGCCGCGACGATCGACCGCATCCGGATCAACATCCAGCGCGTCGGTGGCCAGGCCCAGAACCTGGGCTCGCTCGCCACCTGCACCCCGCAGGTCGCCCAGACCAACGCGGGCGGTCAGAACGGCGGCCAGCAGAACGGCGGTCAGCAGAACAACAACGGCGGCCAGCAGAACAACAACGGCGGTCAGCAGAACAACAACGGCGGTCAGCAGAACAACGGCGGCCAGCAGAACGGCGGCCAGCAGGGCAACAACGGCGGTCAGCAGGGCAACGGCGGCCAAGGCGGCAACGGTCCGGTGGCCGCGGACTTCGTGGACATCACCCAGGTCCAGCCCAACGCCCAGCTGGGTGTCGGCCCGAACGGCCTCGCCGCGAACGGCCGGGGCGGTTCGACGGGCACCTTCACCACCAACTGCGGCACCAACGGCAACGACAACCACAACACGGACAACGTGATCGTGGCCCCCGGTGTCACCAACGGCGCCCACCACCTGCACGACTACGTCGGCAACCAGAACAACGACGCCTTCGCGAGCGACCAGGAGCTGGCGAACGCCCAGACCACCTGCCAGAACCAGGGTGACAAGTCGTCGTACTTCTGGCCGGTGCTGCGACTGCAGGACGGTACGCAGGACTTCGACCAGAACAACGACGGTGGTGGCAAGGAGGGCAACGTCGGCCGGATCCTCCAGCCCGCGCAGGCCCAGCTGAAGTTCGTCGGCAACAAGCGGGGCCCGGTCGTCGCGATGCCGACTGCGCTGCGCATCATCACCGGTGACGCCAAGTCCTTCGTCAACGGCCTCGGCAACGCCAACGTGAACTGGAGCTGCACCGGCTTCGAGAACAAGGTGCAGCTGAAGGACAAGTACCCGATCTGCCCGCAGGGCAGCCAGGTGGTGCGCACGTCCAACTTCCAGAGCTGCTGGGACGGCCAGAACATCGACAGCGCCAACCACCGCACCCACGTGGCGTTCGTCCAGGGTGACGGCACCTGCGCCAACGGCTTCAAGGCGATCCCCCAGCTCCAGGTCCGCCTGGTCTACAACGTCCCCGCCCCGAAGATCCAGAACGGGCAGGTCGTGAACCCGTACGCGGTGGACACCTTCCCGGAGCAGCTGCACAAGCCGATCACCGACCACAACGACTTCATCAACTTCTTCTCCACGAACCTGATGAACAAGATGGTCAACTGCATCAACACCGGCAAGAAGTGCCAGTGACCCCCTGGGTGGTGATCCCCTGAGCGGGTGATCCACCGGGAAAGCCGGCGGTGAGGATTCCTCACCGCCGGCTTTCGTATGTGGTGCCTCGGGTCAGTGACCGGAGCGCGTCGGGTCAGTGACCGGAGTGCGTCGCGCCGTCCGATCCGCCGCCCGACTCGTGCGCGGAGTGGTCCATGCCCTCCTCGATGTCGCCGCCGAGCGTCTCGCGCAGCGCCGTCACCGTGCTGGTCTCGCCCACGGCCACCCACTTGCGGCCCACGAGGTAGTGGCCGCCGTAGTCCTTGGCCCCGTTGATCCACTCGCGCAGGCCGCGGTCGGTGGCGAAGGTGGCGAGGATGAACTTCCCGTCGGGGTCCTTGCAGACGGCCTGACGGATCTCGTCGGCGTCGATCTGGATGTCGGGCGTGCACTTCACCTCGGCCGCCAGGTGCTCCAGGCTGCCGGTCGCCGTCTGGGGGACGGCCGCCTCGTCCTTGCCGCCGGAGCCGCAGCCCGCCAGCGCCAGCACCAGCGCCGCGCCGCCCAGCGCGAGCATCGGTCGGGTCACCTTCATCTGTCCTCCCTGCGAAAGCCTCGTCCTGGATACGGCTCCCGCGCGCGGTGCGCTCAACATACCGGCGCGCGGCGGGGACACCCGTGCGAGCCGGTCCGGCGGTGCGCGGTGTGACCATCCCCCGGCCGGCTCGTTCCACTGGGCGTGCAGTCACAGGATGTCGCCCCGCGCCCCGCCCCCGGTTCCCCCGCCGACCGGGTCGTCGACGTCGAGCAGGCCGAGGCCGCGCTCGTCGAGCACTACCCGCGTCTGGTCCGCCTCGCCCATCTGGTGCTGCCCCCTGGCCTCGGCCGGGGCCGGCGGATCCTGACCGCCCACGGCCTCGTCCAGCGCGCCCTGCCCCGCGGCCGCGCCGCCGTCCCCGTCATCCCGGCCCAGTCCACGACCCGCGACGGCGACCCCGGTTACGCCTACGTCCGCCTGCGGGTGGTGCGTGCGGCGCTGGAGGCGGGCCTGCCGCTGAGCCGTCGGGCCTGGCCCAAGCGGGCGCAACTGCCGCCGCTGCTGCCCCAGGTGTGGGGGCTGCGCCTGTTCCCCCGCTCCGGCGGCGCCGACGAACTCGCCCTTCAGCAGCGGCTCGCCGCCCTCTCCGGCCCGGCCCGCGCCGCCTATGTGCTGCGCGGTCTGGAGAAGCTCCCCGACGGCGATGTGCGCGAGGTGCTGACCCAGGCCGGCGTGGCGGACACGGACGCCGCCCTCCAGGAGGCGGACACCGTCGCCGCGCGGTACGCGCTGCTCGACTCCCCCGAGTTCGACCCCTGTGCGCTCCAGGCCCGCCCCACCGACCTGATGCGCCGCCGCCGGCACACCAGGGCCGCGCTCGCCGCCGCGGCCGCGCTCGCGGTGTGCGGTGCCCTGGTCGCGCTGCCGGGTGACGGCTGGGGCCCCGACGGCGCCGCCGCCCCGGTGTACGCGCGCAACCCGGCCGCCGAGGCCGCGCTCGACCCCGGGCGGCTGGTGCGGATCTCCCCCGCCGCCTGGAAGACCTCCGCGCGCACCGACTTCTCCGTGTGGCCCGCGCGCGGCGGCCTCACCCGCGACGAGGCGCTGCTGCGCCGCGCCCTCGCCGTCTGGGCCCGACCGGGCGCGACCGTCCGGGTCTCGGCCACCCCCGGCACCCCGTCCGGCGGCCCGGCCGGCCCGCCCCAGCTGCTCTTCGCGGGCGACGTCGGCACGGCCCGCGTGGTGATCCTCCACGACGGTCTGCGCATCGCCCGGTACGCCGAGCCGAAGGACGGCACCGCCGGGGCGGCGCTGGACTTCGCGCGGGTGGACGGCGCGACGGGCGCCGGGGCGGGCGCGGTGGTCCTGGACCGGGCCGACGGCAACGTCCGCTACCTGACGGCACCGTGGGTGACGCGGGCCGCCGAGCGGGACCTGTCGAAGCCGGGCGCCGGGGTGATGGACCTGCCGCTGACCGACGGCATCACCTCCCCGCTGGCCAGCCCCGCCACTCGCGGCGGCGCCTGCACCGCCTGGAACGTGCTCCAGCTGACGGACGCCTCCGGGTCGTATCTGCTGAGCGATCTCGGCGAACTCGTCCCGGCCCGGCTCACCGCGGGCCGGCCGACCGGGCCGAAGGAGGCGACGGGCGCGCAGGCGCTGCGCACCTGGGCGCCGTTCGCCTGCTCCCTGGGCGAGGTGCGCGCGCAGGGCGTGCGGTCGGTCAACGCGTGGGCGTACGCGCGGCAGTCGCTGCCCGAGGCGGCCGGTCCGGGCGTCTGGATGTGCACCCGGGCGGAGACCTGGCGCGGGAACGGGACCCGGGTGCTGGCACAGTTCCGGGCACCGGGCGGGCTGTTCGGTGCGGTGGTGGCGAGGGCCGGGGACGTACCGGCGTGCGGTCCGCGCGATCCGCATGTGCTCGCGGGCGGGCTGTGGAAGTCGACGTCGGGTTCCCTGTATCTCCTGGCCGCCGGCGACTCGGGCGTGAAGGCGGTACGCGCGACGGGCGGGGTGAACGGATCGGCGCGGGGCGGTCTGCTGGCCGTTGCGGTGAAGCCGGGTGTCGCGGCGGGGCTGGAGGGCCGCCTGGAGGGCGGTCGGACGATCACCGGGCTGCGGTAGCGAGGGCACCCTCGCCGTACCGTGCGGCGGTCCGGCGCACACCATGGCCGATTCCCGTCGGATCTCCGTCCGATCTACGTCCGATCCTCGTCCGATCCTCGTCCGATCTCCGTCCGGTCCCATCCGTTCGAGTCCGGATTCGATCGGTAAGGTGTTCGCATGACTACCGGGGTCCGACGCAGAATGGGAGTCGAGGAGCGGCGCCAGCAGTTGATCGGCGTCGCTCTCGAACTGTTCGCCCGCCGTTCGCCGGACGAGGTCTCCATCGACGAGATAGCCGCGGCCGCGGGCATCTCGCGACCGCTGGTGTACCACTACTTCCCCGGCAAAGTCAGCCTGTACGAGGCCGCGTTGAAGCGCGCCGCGGAGGATCTCGCGGGCCGGTTCGCGGAGCCGCACGAGGGGCCGCTGGGGGCGCGGCTGCTGCGGGTGATGCGCCGCTACTTCGACTTCGTCGACGAGCACGGTCCCGGTTTCTCGGCCCTCATGCGCGGCGGGCCCGCCGTCTCCCTGGCCGCGGCCGACTCGATCAGCCATGTCTCGACCACCAACGCGCTCATCGACTCCGTGCGCCAGGCCGCCTACGAACAGATCCTGTCGCATCTGGGCGTCACCGATCCGCCCGCGCGGCTGGAGCTGGTCGTCCGCTCCTGGGTCTCGCTCGCCGAGTCCACCGCGCTGATCTGGCTGGACGGGCGGCGCATCCCGCGCGAGGAGCTGGAGGTGCAGCTCGTGCAGAACTTCGCCGCCCTCACCGCCGTCAGCGCCGCCCATGACGAGGAGCTGCGCGCCCTGCTGCGGCCGGTGCTGGGCGACGAGCCGGCCGACGGCCCCTTCGGGGACCTGGTCACCCGGCTCGTGGCCCTCGCGTCCTAGCAGGTCAGGCGTCGTACTTGCGGTACGAGGGGTCCAGGTCGCGGGTCTCGGCGGAAGCGTGCAGGGCCAGGCCCCCGGTGGGCTTCACATGCTGCCGCAGCAGCTCCAGCACCGTCTCGGTGAGCCGGGCCTTGGTCTCCTCGGTGCGGCCGGCCAGCAGTCCGATGTGGACGTGCACGATGGCGTGCCCCTCGGTGTCGGGGCCGACGGTGGTGTCCTCGGTCCGGCGGAACTGCGTCTTGCACGCCGGCGGTTTCGCCGCCGCGATCTCCACCACGGCGTCGTGCAGCGCCTTGGCGAATCCGGGCCGGTCGAAGTCGTCCGCGAGCCGGTCCGAGTAGTCGACGGTGATCTGCGGCATGGGCACTCCTGTGCTAGGCGACAGCGCTCACCCTAACCGCAGGTCAGGGTGAGCGCTGGGGCTCAGCTCGTGCGGGAGAAGACCGCCACGGTGCGCGCCGGCACCTCGAACGTCCCCGATGCCCTCTCGTACGACGCCGTCCGCACGGTGGCGTCCGCGCCCGCCGCCTGCACCGGGTGCAGCCGGTAGCCGGTCCCGGCGAGCGGGGCGACGGTCTGCCGCTGCGCGGTCGGCGTCGCGTTGAAGACGACGACCAGGTCACCGAGGCGCATGGTGATCACCCCCGGGGTCTCGTCCTTCCCCGACAGCGGGAAGGACAGCGCGGACTGCACCCGCGCGGCCGTACCGAGGGAGAACGCCGGCTCCGTCGTACGGATCCGCAGCAGGTCCCGGTAGGCGGCGGAAGCGCCCTCGATCTGCGCGCAGCCGACCCCGACCGTGGTCAGCAGGGGCTTGGCGTACGGCCACTTGGCGGCGTTGTCGGCGGCCGGCGGCAGTCCGCGGCCGAAGCCGTTGCCGTCGGCGCAGCTCCAGTGGATCGCGTTGAACCAGTCGCCGCTGTCGTAGGAGTTGCGGTCCAGGGACTTCGAGCGCAGCAGGTCGGTGCCGGCCTGGGAGAGGGCCGGGCCCTGCGAGAGCGTGGCCGTGGCCATGGCGAGGACCTGCATCCGGGCCCGGTCGGCGGCGCTCGTGGACGCGGGCAGTTTGAAGGCGAGTGCGTCGAACAGGGTCTCGTTGTCGTGGGCGTCGGCGTAGGCGAGGGCGTCGCCGGGGGCGTCCGCGTAACCGGCCGGGCTGCCGTTGTAGTCGACCTCGGCGCCGGTGACCTCCTTGCCGCTGGTGTCGGTGAAGCGGTAGGCGGCGAGATTGCCGCTCAGCCCGACCTTGATCAGGTCCTGGTAGTGCAGCAGCCGGGCCTTCTGCTCGGCCGGGGTGCCGTTGCTCGCGGACCCGTTGGGCTCGGTGTACAGGCCGGACGCGAAGCCCTGGACGCCGGGGTCCTCGTCGAAGGGCCCGCCGCCGCGCACGGCGTCCCGTGCCCGGTCGGAGAAGGTCGCGACGCCGGTGCCGGCCATGTTCTTCTGTGTGGCCTGGACGAACCGGGCGTCGTCGGCGACCTCGCCGAAGTTCCAGCCCTCCCCGTACAGGATGATCTTCTTGCCGTCGACGCCGTCCTCGGCGAGGGTCAGCGCGTCCAGCGCCTTCCTGACGGCCAGGATGTTGGCCTTGGGGTGGTGGCCCATGAGGTCGAAGCGGAAGCCGTCGACCTTGTACTCCTTCGCCCAGGTGACGACCGAGTCGACGACCAGCTTGCCCATCATGGCGTTCTCGGTGGCGGTGTTGGCGCAGCAGGTGCTGTTCGCGACCGAGCCGTCGGCGAGCAGCCGCTGGTAGTAGCCGGGGACGATCCGGTCGAGGACGGAGGTGTCCGCCTGACCGCCGGCCGCGGTGTGGTTGTAGACGACGTCCATGACGACCCGCAGGCCGTCCTCGTTCAGCGCCTTCACCATCTTGCGGAACTCCACGGTACGGGCCGTGCCGTCCGGGTCGGTGGCGTAGGAGCCCTCGGGGACCGTGTAGTGGTACGGGTCGTAGCCCCAGTTGTAGGCGTCCTTCGCGGCGGCCTTCGCCACGCACTCCTGCTGCTTGTCGGAGTCGGCCGGGAGGGAGGCCAGGTCGCAGTCGACGGTGGCCTGCTCGGACTTCTTCTCGGGGATGGTGGCGATGTCGAAGGCGGGCAGGAGGTGGACGTACGAGGTGCCGGCCCCGGCCAGCTCACGCAGGTGCTTCGAACCGTCGCTCGCCTTGTCGGTGAAGGCGAGGTAGGTACCGGGGTTCCTGGCCGTCCTGTCCTCGACCGAGAAGTCCCGGATGTGCAGCTCCTGGATCTGGGCGTCCTTGAGGGGGACGGCCTTGGGCTTGGGGTACGTCGTCCAGCCGGCGGGCTTGAGGGCCTTGTCGCCGAGGTCGACGACGAGGCTGCGCTCGGAGTCCGCCGTGAGGGCGACCGAGTACGGGTCGGTGACCTTGTTGGTGACGACCTCGCGGACGCTGGGCGCCCAGACCTTGACGACGTACCGGTACGGCTTGCCCTTCCAGGACCTGGGGCCGGTGACCGACCAGACGCCGGTGGCGGCGTCCCGGTGCATCGGCTTCAAGGAACCGTCCAGCTCCAGGGACACGCTCTGGGCGGTGGGGGCCCAGACCGCGAGGGTGGGGCGGCCCTGGTGGAACGTGGGGCCGAGGTCGGCGGCCGTCGCGTCGTACAGGTCGTCGAGGACTCCGGCGATCTGAACGCCCGTCGCCGAGAGCACGGCGCCGCCCGCCGCCAGCTGGGAGGCGACGACCTGGCCGCGCAGGGCCTCACGGACCCGGTCGCGGTCGCGCGGGTCGACGGACCAGGCGGTGTGGTTCTTCAGGTGCGGGAACTTCGCCTTCTGGGCGTCGGTGAGGGACGTCTTGCTCAGGCGCAGCCAGCGCTCGTCGGTGCTGGTCAGCGTCCCGTTCTCGGCCTTGATGGAGCCGGTGCGGGAGTAGCGCAGCTGGGTGGAGGCGGCCGTCTCGGTGCCGTTCCAGGCGAGGGTGTTCCGGTCGATCCAGACCGCCTTGGACGTGGTCAGGTCGAGGGCGGCCGCGGAGCCCGCGGGCTGTGGCAGCAGGTACTTCTCCCGGCCGTTCAACAGCCACACCTCGTGGCCGTCGGCCCTGAGGTCGAGCGACTGGTCGGCGGGCAGATCCTTCTCGTCGCCCTTGTGGACGATGTAGCTGAGGCTGGTGGCACCCTCGGTGAGCGGCACCTCGAAGACAGCGCCATAGGCATCAGTCTTCACCGGCTTCAGGGGGTTCGACCAGTCGGTGGGGGTGGCGGCGCCCGTCCAGACGTGCAGGCCCCAGCCGTCGTAGTCGCCGTCGGCGCGGTGGTAGTGCAGGACGGCCCTGGACTTGTCCGGGGCGGGGTAGTCGGCCGAGGGCCGTTCGGTGCGGACCGTCTCCTTGCCCTGCTCGATCCAGATCTCGCCGGTCTTCGTGACGTCGATGGTGCGGTCGGCGGCGACGTCCTTGTCGCCGTTCTTGTCGATGACCAGGAAGCCCACGGTGGAGGCGCCGGGCTTCAGCTTGACGTAGGCGAAGGCGCCGTAGGCGTCCCGGCCGATGAACGGGTGGCTGTTCGGCCACTCGGTGGACTCGCCGTCGGCGAGGTCCCCCCAGGCGTACAGGCCCCAGTCGGCGTAGTTCCCGTCCTCGCGCTTGTAGTGGACGATCGCGTGATCGCGGGAGGAGGCGGTGGGGGTCTCGGGGGCGGGCGGGGTGCCGGTGGTGGAGGCC
>NZ_BQUN01000168.1:15921-16579 GCF_026008495.1 Streptomyces sp. A012304 | reverse complement strand
GCGAGTGGGGGGAGGAGGACGTCGGGGAGGCGGGCGGCGGTGGTGAGGCGGGGGGTGAGGTCGGAGGGGGTCGTGCCGGGGGCGTGCGCCTTGGCGACGGTGCCGGCGTGGCGTACGACGGTGGCGTCGGGGCGGTCGGCGAGGGTGGCCGCGCCGCAGGGGCAGGGGGACGGGAGCGCGTGGGCCCGGGCGGTGGCCCGGAGGGTGAGATCGCTGAGAAGCGGAGTGGGGGTCATGGGGCTCCCTGGGTGTGCGGCGCGCTGATCGCGAGGGTACGCAAGGAGCCCGGCGGCCGGCAGCCGACGGGTGCCGGCGGTGGTGGGGGCTTCGGGGCCCCGGGGGAAAAGCAATGCCGGCGCAGCTCCCCAGCTGCGCCGGCATTTGTGCCGTCCGCCGCACCCCCGTCCCCACGGGGTTTCATGGGTGGATGTCCCCGCCCGGACCGCTCTTCCGGGCCTGGGGTCGCCGCTCAGCGCCCCAGCATCACGCCCACGGACGACGCCTGTGTGGCCACTGTCTCCCAGCCGTCGAAGACGACGAGGAGCAGGACCGCCAGGGGAAGGGCCATCAGGGTCGCCACCAGGGGGTGGCGACGGCCCGTACGGCGGGGGCGCCGCGCGCGGATCAGTGTCCGCGGTGCCGTGTGGGCCATGGTCCC
>NZ_BQUN01000168.1:0-15819 GCF_026008495.1 Streptomyces sp. A012304 | reverse complement strand
CCTCGGGGGACGAGTGCTGCACCCGCCGCTTGACCTCAAATCTAGGCGGGCGGCGCCCGCAGGGCGTCATGCCCTCGTACCGATTGGCGGGCCTCCCGGAGGATGAGCCGTGACCTGCGGAGTACTCCCCTGGGTGGAGACGACGGCCTAGGTCTCGGGGTCTTCCCGGAGGGGGTGCCCGTACCTGCCCGGTTTTTCCCGGCTGTCCTCGCGCGCAGCCGTGACTTCGCTCACTTCCGGCGGCCCTCGGCGGACCGCCGCGGCCACCCGGGCGCCCGTCCCGACGGCCGTCACCGCCTCCGTCCGTGTCCGTTCGCCGGCGCCGGGGACGAGCGCCGCCCGGTCGCCCGCCAGGGGATCAATCACGCCTGGCTGAAAGGTGGTTGGGGCCACACAGGGGGCAAATGGTGCCTGTTCCCAGGGTCCCTGATTGTCCTTCACCCAGACCACCGGGCACGGACAATCGATCGGGGCGAGAGGGCGCGGCCTCTGCGCGCGAGCGGCCGTGGAAACGTAAGCTGTGCCACGTCACACGGACCGGGCAGCGGGGATGAACATGGCGATGATGCGCCTGAGGCGCGAGGACCCGCGCGTCGTCGGCTCGTTCAAGCTTCACCGACGGCTCGGCGCGGGCGGGATGGGCGTCGTCTATCTGGGTTCCGACAAGAAGGGGCAGCGGGTCGCGCTCAAGGTGATCCGGCCCGATCTGGCGGAGGATCAGGAGTTCCGGTCGCGGTTCGCGCGTGAGGTGTCGGCGGCGCGGCGGATCCGGGGCGGGTGCACCGCCCGGCTGGTCGCGGCGGATCTGGACGCCGACCGGCCGTGGTTCGCCACCCAGTACGTACCGGGGCCGTCCCTGCACGACAAGGTCGTCGACGATGGGCCTCTCGGGGCGGCCGAGCTGGCGGCGATCGGGGCGGCTCTGTCGGAGGGGCTCGTCGCGGTCCACGAGGCCGGCGTCGTGCACCGGGACCTGAA
Source organism: Streptomyces sp. A012304 (assembly GCF_026008495.1). Taxonomy (GTDB): domain Bacteria; phylum Actinomycetota; class Actinomycetes; order Streptomycetales; family Streptomycetaceae; genus Streptomyces. The sequence continues at coordinate 14,841 of NZ_BQUN01000168.1, read as the reverse complement.
GCCGTCGAACATCCTGCTCTCCCCCAAGGGGCCGCGGATCATCGACTTCGGCATCGCCTGGGCGACGGGGGCCTCCACGCTCACGCACGTCGGCACGGCCGTCGGCTCCCCCGGGTTCCTGGCCCCGGAGCAGGTGCGCGGGGCGATGGTCACCCCGGCCACCGACGTGTTCTCGCTCGGCGCGACGCTGGCATACGCCTCGACGGCCGACTCGCCCTTCGGGCACGGCAGTTCCGAGGTGATGCTGTACCGGGTGGTGCACGAGGAACCCCAGCTGCACGGCGTACCGGACGCGCTGGCCCCGCTGATCCGGGCCTGCCTGGCGAAGGATCCCGAGGAGCGGCCGAGCACGCTCGACCTGTCGCTGCGCCTGAAGGAGATCGCGACCCGGGAGGCGCAGGGGCTGGCCGAGGCCCGGCCGCCCGCGCCCCGGGCCGCCGAGGCGGACCGGCCGACCGGGCGGCTGGCCGACCCGGGCTACTCGGAGCGCACCCTGCGGCAGCCGGGCACGCCGCCGCCGCGCCGCGGGTCCGTGCCTCCTCGGGGCGGCGCCCCGGCCCGGGGCGGAAGCACTTCCCGTGGGAACGGCGGCACGGCCGCGCGGTCCGGGGCCCGGCCCACTCCCGCCGGCCGGAACACTCCCGCCGGCCGGAACACGCCCGCGGGCCGGAACACCCGCCCCGGCAGCGGAGGCCGGCCGGTGCCCCGCGGGGGCAGCGGTGGGCGTCCGGCGCCGCGGAGCACGGGGACCGGGCGGCGGCCCGCCAATCCGCGGCTGCTGCGGCAGCGACTGTTCGTCTTCGTCGTGGTGACGCTGCTCGTGGCGCTCGGCATCGCCGTGGTCCAGGGCTGCCAGGGCCCCGCCCAGGGCCTCGGGCGCGAGGACGGTGGCGTACGGCACCAGCAGCAGACACGGCAGGACGGGACGCCGGAGCGGCTCGGGTAGGAGCCGGCCGGTTACGGCTGGGGGCGGCCCGTCGCCACCGCGTAGAAGGCGACCGCGGCCGCCGCGCCCACGTTGAGGGAGTCGACGCCGTGGGACATGGGGATGCGGACCCATTCGTCGGCGGCGACGAGGGCCTGGGTGGACAGGCCGTCGCCCTCCGCGCCGAGCATGAGGGCGACCCGGTCCATCCGGTGCGGGGCCGCCTCGTCCAGGGTCCGGGCCTTGTCGTCGGGGGTGAGGGCGAGGAGGGTGAAGCCGGCCTCGCGGACCGAGTCCAGTCCCTTGGGCCAGGTGTCCAGGCGGGCGTACGGCACGGAGAAGACCGCGCCCATGGAGACCTTGACGCTGCGGCGGTAGAGCGGGTCGGCGCAGTCCGGGGAGAGCAGGACCGCGTCCATGCCGAGGGCGGCGGCGGAGCGGAAGATCGCGCCGATGTTGGTGTGGTCGTTGACCGATTCCATGATCACGACCCGGCGGGCGGTGCGCAGGAGTTCGGCGGCCGTCGGCAGCGGCTTGCGCTGCATGGAGGCGAGGGCGCCGCGGTGGACGTGGTAGCCGGTGACCCGTTCGGCGAGTTCCGGGCTGACCGCGTACACGGGAGCGGGAAGCTCGTCGATGACGTCCCTCATGACGTCGACCCACTTGGCGGAGAGCAGCATCGACCGCATCTCGTAGCCGGCTTCCTTGGCGCGTCTGATGACCTTCTCGCCCTCGGCGATGAACAGGCCCTCGGCCGGCTCGCGCTTGCGGCGCAGTTCCACGTCGGTCAGGCCGGTGTAGTCGCGCAGGCGCGGGTCGGCGGGGTCCTCAACGGTGATGAGATCGGCCACAGGGGTGATACTGCCTTGTCCTGGGAGCGGTGCCAACGGCTCGGTACGGGTTCTGTTACCCCGGGTTACGCCGACGTCGGGGGGCCGACGGTGACGACCTCGCCGATGACGATCACCGCCGGGGGCTTCACGTCCTCGGTACGGACCGTCTCGGCGACCGTCGCGAGGGTCGCGTCGACGCGGCGCTGGGCGGCCGTCGTGCCCTCCTGGACGAGGGCGACGGGGGTGTCGGCCGGCTTGCCGTGGGCGACCAGGGTCTCCGCGATCTTGCCGATCTTGTCGACGCCCATGAGGATCACGAGCGTGCCGGTGAGCTTCGCGAGCGACGGCCAGTCGACCAGGGAGCGCTCGTCGTCGGGGGCGACATGGCCGCTGACCACGGTGAACTCATGGGCGACGCCGCGGTGGGTGACCGGGATGCCGGCCGCGCCGGGGACGGAGATCGAACTGGAGATGCCCGGGACGACCGTGCAGGGGATGCCGGCCTCGGCGAGCGCCTGGAGTTCCTCCATGCCGCGCCCGAAGACGTAGGGGTCGCCGCCCTTGAGGCGGACCACGGACTTGCCCTGCTTGGCGTGCTCGATCAGCGCGTTGTTGATGGCCTCCTGGGCCATGTAACGGCCGTAGGGGATCTTCGCCGCGTCGATGACCTCGACGTGCGGGGGGAGTTCGGCGAGGAGGTCGCGGGGGCCCAGGCGGTCGGCGATGACGACGTCCGCCTCGGCGAGGAGGCGGCGGCCGCGCACGGTGATCAGATCCGGGTCGCCGGGGCCGCCGCCGACGAGGGCGACGCCGGGGGTGCGGGTGCGGTGGTGGGGGGCGACCAGGGTGCCGTCGCGCAGGCCCTCGACGACCGCGTCGCGGATGGCGGCGGTGTGGCGGGGGTCGCGGCCCTTGGCGTCCGTGGTGAGGACGGCGACGGTGACGCCCTCGCTGGTGCCGGTGGCGGGGGTCCAGGCGGTTGCCGCGTCGGCGTCGTCGGAGCGCACGCACCAGACGCGGTGCGCCTCCGCCTCGGTGGAGGCCCTGGTGTTCGCCTCGGGGTCGCTGGTGGCGATCAGGGCGTACCAGGCGTTCGCGAGGTCGCCTTCGGCGTAGGGGCGCCGGTGCCAGGTGATCTCACCGGCGTCCGCCATGGCTTCGACGGACGGGGTGGCTTCGGGGGACACGAGGTGGATGTCCGCGCCTGCCGCGATCAGTGCCGGGAGGCGGCGCTGGGCTACCTGGCCGCCGCCGAGGACGACGACCCGGCGGCCGGTGAGGCGGAGGCCTACGGGGTAGGCGGGGTGTTCGGCCATGAGGGTGCGGCTCCCTGTTCTGCGGGCGGTGCGGTTGCCCTGACGTGCGGATTTTAGAGGGCGGGTCGGATCGGCGGCTTCCCTGTCCGGTGGCTGGGCTTCGTCCTGGTCACGTAGGAACGGCCGCCCACCACCGGCGAGCGGCGGGGACCCGGGGTCGCGGTCCCTGAGCCCGGCGGGGATCCGGGGTGGCGGTCCCCGAGTCCGGCGGGACTCGGGGGCGCGGTCTCCGGGTTCCCGCCGGCCGCCTACTTCTCGGTCACGCCTGCCGAGTCGAACGTCGCCACCTCGTGCATGGCGCGGGCCGTGCTCTGGACCAGCGGGAGGGCCAGGAGGGCGCCGGTGCCCTCGCCGAGGCGGAGGTCGAGGTCGACCAGGGGGCGCAGGCCCAGCTTGTTGAGGGCGGCCACGTGGCCGGGCTCGGCGCTGCGGTGACCCGCGATACAGGCCGCGAGGACCTCGGGGGCGATGGCGCGGGCGACCAGGGCGGCGGCGCCGGCGCTGACGCCGTCCAGGATCACCGGCGTGCGCAGGGAGGCGCCGCCCAGGAGGAGGCCGACCATCGCGGCGTGTTCGAAGCCGCCGAGCGCCGCGAGGACGCCGATGGGGTCGGCCGGGTCCGGCTGGTGCAGTTCCAGCGCGCGGCGGACGACCTCGGTCTTGCGGGCGAGGGTCTCGTCGTTGATGCCGGTGCCCCGGCCGGTGACCTCGGCGGGGTCGGCGCCGGTGAACACCGAGATCAGGGCGGCGGACGCGGTGGTGTTCGCGATGCCCATCTCGCCGGTGAGCAGCGCCTTGTTGCCGGCCGCCACCAGGTCGCGGGCCGTCTCGATGCCGACCTCGATGGCCTGCTTGGCCTCCTCGCGTGTCATCGCGGGGCCGGTGGTCATGTCGGACGTGCCGCCGCGGATCTTGCGGGGCAGGAGACCGGGGGTGGCGGGCAGGTCGGCGGCGACGCCCACGTCGACGACGCAGACCTCGGCGCCCACCTGGGTGGCGAAAGCGTTGCAGACCGCTCCCCCGCCGAGGAAGTTGGCCACCATCTGGGCGGTGACCTCCTGCGGCCAGGGGGTGACGCCCTGGGCGTGGACACCGTGGTCACCGGCGAAGATCGCGACGGCCGCGGGCTCGGGGATCGGCGGCGGGCACTGCCGGGACAGGCCGGACAGCTGGGCGGAGATGATCTCCAGCATGCCGAGCGCGCCGGCCGGTTTGGTCATGCGCTTCTGCCGCTCCCAGGCCTCGCCGAGCGCCTTGGCGTCCAGCGGGCGGATGCCGGCGACGGTCTCGGCGAGCAGGTCGTGCGGGTCCTCACCGGGCAGCGCGCGACGGCCGTACGTCTCCTCGTGGACGACCCAGGACAGCGGGCGGCGCTTGGCCCAGCCGGCCTGCATCAGCTCGGGCTCGTCCGGGAACTCGTCGACGTAGCCCACGCAGAGGTAGGCGACCACTTCCAGGTGCTCGGGCAGTCCGAGGGCGCGGACCATCTCGCGCTCGTCGAAGAAGCTGACCCAGCCGACGCCGAGGCCCTCGGCGCGGGCGGCGAGCCAGAGGTTCTCGACGGCCAGCGCGGAGGAGTACGGGGCCATCTGCGGCTGGGTGTGCCGGCCGAGGGTGTGGCGGCCACCGCGGGTCGGGTCGGCGGTGACGACGATGTTCACCGGGGTGTCGAGGATGGCCTCGATCTTCAGTTCCTTGAACTGCTTCGCCCGGCCCTTGGGGAGCGACTTGGCGTAGGCGTCGCGCTGACGCGTCGCCAGTTCGTGCATGGCGCGCCGGGTGTCCGCCGAGCGGATGACGACGAAGTCCCAGGGCTGCGAGTGACCGACGGAGGGCGCGGTGTGGGCGGCCTCCAGGACGCGCAGCAGCACCTCGTGCGGGATCGGGTCGTCACGGAAGCCGTTGCGGATGTCCCGGCGCTCGCGCATGACCTTCAGGACGGCCTCGCGCTCGGCGTCGTCGTACGGGGGCGCGGCCGGGCCGCTGGGCTCTCGGGGCTCCTCCGCCGCGGCCGTGGCGTCTTCCTGGTCGGCGGCCCTGGTGTCCAGGTCCTCCGGGTTCTGCGCGACATCCGGGTCGGGCTCGGGCGTCCCCGTCGCCGGCTCCGTCTCCGGGGCGGCCTCGGCGGCCGGGGCGGGGGCGGTGTCGGCTTCCCGGGGAGCGGGGACCGCTGCGACGGGGGCCTCGGCCGCCGCCGCGGCGGGCTCGGCCGCCGGTTCGGGGGCCTGCGGCTCCTCCGTCGCGACCACCACCGGCTGCGGCGGGGTCGGGGCGAGGTGCGGGGTCGTCGGGACGGTGCCTTCGACCGGCACGAACTGGCCCAGGGGCTGGTCCGGTTGCGGGTGGGGTGCGGGGGTCGCCTCCGGGGCGGGCGCCTCGTGTGCGGCTGCCTCGGGTGCCGGGACCGCCTCTGCGGCGACGGTGGCGGTGGCGTCCGGAGTGTGGGATTCGTGGGCCGCGATGTGGACGGGGTCGGGCTGCTGCTGCTCCGGCTGCGAGGGCGTGGACGGCTGGGCGTCCGGCGCCGACCGCACCGGTGCCTGCTCGTCGGAGGTGAGCTCGTCGGGGGCGTGCTCTGCCTCTGCCGCCTGCACTGCGGGAGCCTGGGGGGCGTCCGGCAGCTCGGCGGGCTCAGGGCTGACCGGTACGGCGGCCTCGACGGGCACCTCCGGGGCGGCGGCCTCGGGCGCGGGGACGGGTGCTTCCGCTTCCGGGACGGCGGTCTCGGCCTGGGCGGGGACCGCCACGGGCTCCGGGGCCGCTTCGGCCGACGCCTCGGGCGCGGGTGCCTCAGCCTCAGGCGCGGGTGCCTCAGCCTCGGGCGCGGCTTCGGTCTCGCTCTCGGGAGCCTGAGTCGCCTCCGGAGCGGGCTCCACCGCGTCGACGGCCTCGGCTGCGGGCTCGGGCACGGCTTCGGCGGGTACGGCTTCGGCGGGTACGGCGGTCTCCGGGGCCTGCGCCGCTTCCGGGGCGGGGACCTCGGCGACCGGGACGTCCGCGGAGGGGGCCTGCGCCGCGGGTGCTTCCGCAGCGGGCTCCTCGGGTGCCTGGACCGGCTCGGGGGCAGGCTCCGCAGCGGCCTCGGCAACCACCTCCGGGGCAGCCACGGCACCGGCTTCAGCCGTCTCCTGCGCAGGCGCCGCCGGAACCTCCCCCTCAGCCGCGACCGGCGCGGCGGGAGGCTCGGACGCGGGGGGCTCGGACGCAGGAAGCTCGGACGCCGGGGGCCCGGCCACCTGCTCGGGAGCGGGCACGGGCTCGGGCGCGGGCGCAGGCACGGGCGCGGGCTCCGCCACCTGCGGTGCCTCGGCCACGACCTGAGGCGTCTCCGCCCCCTGCTCCGGCTGCTCCGGCTCCTGAGACTGCTCCGGCTGCTCCGATGACTGCGTCTGCCCCTCCGCCTGCGGAACGGCCGTCGCCGCGATCGCCTCCGTGGCCACGCGGGCCACGACCGCCTGGGCCGCGCTCACCGGCTCGGGCTGCTGCGCGACCGCAGCGGTGTCCGGGGCGGCGGCGGGAGCGGGAGCCGGCGCGGACGCCGGGGCAGCGGTCGGCGCGGCCGTCACCGGAGCCGCGGCCGGCGCCACGGCGGGAGCGGCCGTCGGCGCCGAAGCCGGTGCCACACCCGGCGCCGCAGCCGGAACAACCGTTTCCGCAGCCGTCGCCCCAGGAGCGACCGGCGCCTGGACCGCGGCCGCGGCCTGCGCACCCCAGGGAACCGCGCCCTGCGGGGCCGTCTCGCGCAGCGGCGGCACGTCGAGGTACTCGGGGCCGGACGTGGGCGGGCCGGGGTGCCGTACGGGCGCGCCCGCGGGGCCGCGGTCGGCGAGGGAGCGGACCGGGCTTGCGGAGGTGTCCGGAATGGGCGGGCCCAGGTGCAGGGGGCGGCGCGACGCCGCCGGGGGCGGGGTCGGATTCGGCAGGCGGACGGCGCTGAGGTCGACCGCGCCGCTGTCGCGGCCGGCCGTCTCGTGCGGCCCGGGTTCGTGCACGGCCTCGACCACCGGCTCCGGCGCCGGAGGCGCCACCTCGTTGCCCCAGGCGCTCTGGGCGCCCGGGAGCAGCAGCAGGTCCTCGTCCTCGGCGGTGGTCTCGGAGAGGTAGGTGTACGCGCCGGGCGCGGGTACGCCCGGCTGCTCCACCATGCCTGCGTTCTCCGGCAGTCCCTCGCCCGGGACCTGGCCGGTGTCAGTCATGCGTACCCCTCGCCCATCGGTTAGTGCTCCTACGACCAGCTCACCCGGAACGGCGCACCGACCGCCCCGTGGTGAAGAACGAGCGTCCGTGCCCAGCGGCACGAACGACCCGCCCAAAAAAGACGACAAAGCCATTCAGTGGCATTGTCGCGGCCGTTGCCGCGTCGCGACAGCGTGATCCGCGACGCTCCGCTGTGGACTGCGCCACGTTGCGCGCCCTCCGGTTCTGCCGTACCACACTCACCCCAAAACGGATGCGTTTTCCGGACATTGACCGACGAAAGGCCGGGCGACCGGATGCGGTACGACGATCGGCCAGCCTACCGCGCGCGATACGACAACAGGATCACCGGGAGGGCGGAACCGGTCACGCCGTGCGGTCCGGCAGAACCCCGCTGAGCAGGAACGCGACGCTCCGCTCGGTCTCCGTCCAGGCCCTGGTGTCGAGTTCGACGGACTGGACGAGGGCGCACTCGACGCGGTAGCCGTGCTCGGTCAGGTCACGGCCGACGCGTTCGGCGGTGTCGCGGGTCATGGCGTGGGTGACGATGCGTCGCGGGCGGCGGTCGGCGACCGCGGAGACGACGGCCGCTCCCCCGCCGCCGACGCGGACGACGTCCGGTTCGGGGAGGTTCTCCAGGACGTGCGGGGCGGTGCCGCGGACGATCTGGAGGTGGACGCCGTGGCGCCGCGCGGCGGCGTCGGTGCGGGCGCAGGCCTGAAGGTCGCGGTCGACGGCGATGACGGCGGCGCCGGCCCGCCCGGCGTCGGTGGCGAAGGCGCCGCTGCCGCAGCCGATGTCCCAGACGAGGTCGCCGACGCGCGGGCCGAGCCGGGCGAGTTGGGCCGCGCGCAGCAGCTCGCCCTCCCCCTCGCCGAGTCCGCCGCCGTACGCCTCGGCGGGCAGGGTCCAGCCGCGCGGGCCGGCGGCCGGGTCGCGGCCGGCGATCCAGCCGCCCTCCCCGGCGCCGGCCGGGCCGACGGGTCCGCCGATGACGATGACGACGTTGGGGTCGCGCCAGGTGTGGTCGGCGGCGTTGTCGGAGGTGACGACGCTGACCTGTTCGCGGTCGGTGCCGAGTTCCGCGCAGACGACGAAGGTGCGGTGGACGCCCTCCAGGAGCAGGCCCAGTTCGGCGGGTCCCGCGCCGGGCGAGGTGAGGACGGCGACCTTGGGGTGGGCGCGGCACACGTTCACCGCGCGGCGCAGGGTGCGCGGGTGGGCGACGACGACCTGGGCGTCGTCCCAGGGCATGCCGGCGCGGGCGAAGGCGGCGGCGACGGAGGAGACGGCCGGGACGACCTCGACCTCGAGTCCGAACTCGGGTGCGCGCAGGGTCCGTACGACGCCGAAGAAGCCGGGGTCGCCGTCGGCGAGGACGACGGCGGTGCCGCGGTGTCCGGTGATGCGGCGGGCGGCGAGGGCGACGCTGCCGAGGCGGATGCGTTCGGCGGTGGGCGGCACCTCGGGCAGCGCCAGGTGGTGGGCGGCGCCGGCCACCAGCGTGGCGGCACCCAGAGCGGAGCGGGCCGCGGCGGTCAGCGGCGAGCCGTCCCAGCCGATCACCGTGACGCGGTCGGCCATCGTCGTCAGTCTCCCGGGGGTTCACGCAGGCAGCGGGCTCCGTGAGGGTACCTGGTCGGCGGGCTCCGGGCGGTGGTGGCACCCTGGTCCGGGATCAGTTCCAGTCGGTGTACGACGTGAAGCCGCCGCTCTCCGCGAGCTGTTCGCCCGAGCCCTCCAGGTCCTCCGGGAGCAGGCTCCAGACGATGAAGTCGGTGCGCACCTCGGTCCAGGTGTCGTCCTCGGCGCGGGCGCGCGCTATGCAGGCGTTGCGCAGGACGCCCTCGCTGATGCAGCCGATCTTCTGGGCGACCTGCTGGGAGGCGGTGTTGTCGGCGGCCGTGCGCAGCTCGATGCGTTCGAACTTCTGGTCGGTGAACAGCCATTGGGCGGTGGCCAGGGCCGCCTCTGAGGCGTAGCCCTCGCCGCGCGCCCAGGGGGCGATGATGTACGACAGTTCGGTCGAGCGGACGTGCCAGTTGGTCTTGCCGAGCTGGATGACGCCGACGAGCCGCTGGGTGAGGAACTCGGTGACGGCGAGGTCGAGGCCGCGTCCGGCGGTGCGTTCGGCGGGGGCGTACTCGGTGATCCAGGTGCGGGCGCCGTCCTCGGTGAAGGGCTGGGGCACGGCGGTCCAGGCCGTGACCTGCTCGTCGTTCATCATCTCGGCCAGGGCGGGCACGTCGTCCTCGTCGAGGGGACGCAGCACCAACCGCTCCGTGCTGATGGAGATGGTGGGGAAGGTGCTCGTCATGCGCCGCTCCGTAACCTTCGAAACCTCAGGGGCTGCTGAACTGCCCAGCATGCAGCATGAGAGCACCGAACTGCACCACGGGGTCGACTCCGAGTGACGGAGCGACCCCGTGGGTGCTCGGCGCGTCGTGGGGGCTCAGAACGCCGCGACGACGGCACCGTCGTAGGTGTCCTGGATGAACTTCTTCACCTCGGCGGAGGTGAGGAGCTTCGCCAGCTTCCGCACGCGGGGATCGTCCTCGTTCCCCTTCTTCACGGCGAGGAAGTTGGCGTACGGGTTGTCCTTCGCGGACTCGGCGACGAGGGCGTCCTTGGCGGGGCTGAGCTTGGCCTCCAGCGCGTAGTTGCCGTTGATCACGGCGGCGTCGACGTCGCTGAGCGAGCGGGGCAGCTGGGCGGCCTCCAGTTCCTTGAACTTCAGGCCCTTGGGGTTGGACGCCACGTCCTTGGGGGTCGCGTCGTAGCCGACGCCCGGCTTGAGGCCGATCAGCCCGTTGGCCTCCAGCAGCTTCAGCGCCCGGGCCTCGTTGGTGGTGTCGTTCGGCAGGGCGATGGTGGCGCCCTTCTTGAGGTCCGTGAGCTTCTTGACGCCCTGGGAGTACAGGCCGAGCGGCTCCAGGTGCACGGTGGCGTTCGGGACGGCCACGATGTCGGTGCCGTTCTTCTTGTTGAAGTCGTCCAGGTACGGCTGGTGCTGGAAGTAGTTCGCGTCGACCTCGCCCTGCTGGACGGCGGTGTTCGGCGTCACGTAGTCCGTGAACTCCTTGACCTCGAGGTCGAGGCCCGCCTTCGCGGCCAGGTTGTCCTTGATGTAGGTGAGGATCTCGCCCTGCGGGGTGGGCGTGGCGGCGACCGTCAGCGGGCCGTCGGCGTTGCCGGCGTCCTGGTCCGAGCCGCACGCGGTGAGCCCGAGGGTGAGGGCTCCGGCGGCGAGGACGGCGGTCGTGATCTTGGCGGTGTTACGCACGAAAAGTGCCTTTCCTGAGGGTGGTGCGGCCCCGCTGCGGGTGTGCGGGGAGTCTTGAGGGGGTGGGTCAGGCGACCTTGCCGACGTCGGCGGCCGCGGGCTCCTCGGCCTTCAGCAGCCGCAGCCTGGGCGCGGGGCCGGAGCGTCCGGAGCGGCGGTGCAGGGAGCGGGCCGCGTAGTCGCCGGCGAACTGGATGAGGGAGATGACGACGGCGAGGATCGCGACGGTGATCCACATCAGTCCGGTCTCGAAGCGCTGGTAGCCGTAGCGGATGGCGATGTCGCCGAGGCCACCGGCGCCCACCGTGCCGGCCATGGCGGAGTAGCCGATGAGGGCGACGATCGTCGTGGTGGTGCCTGAGATCAGCGAGGGCAGCGCCTCCGGTACGAGGACCTTGCGCACGATGGTCCAGGTGTTGCCGCCCATCGACTGCACGGCCTCGACCAGTCCGCCGTCCACTTCGCGGACAGCCGTCTCGACGAGGCGGGCGAAGAAGGGGATGGCACCGATGGCGAGCGGCACGATGGCGGCGTCACGGCCGATGGTCGTCCCGGTGAGGGAGCGGGTGAAGCCCATCAGCGCCACCATCAGGATGATGAACGGCATGGAGCGGGCGATGTTCACGATCTGCCCGATCACCTTGTTGGCGACGATGTTCTGCAGCAGGCCGCCCTTGTCGGTGAGGACGAGGAGGATGCCGAGCGGAAGGCCGCCGGCGACGGCGATGACGGTGGACCAGCCCACCATGTAGAGGGTGTCCCAACAGGCCTGCTCCAGCAGGGGCCGCATCGTGGACCAGTCGGACCAGGTCACTTGGCACCGTCCTTCACCAGCAGGGGCTCCCGCGCGGGGGCGCCCGGCAGGTCGATCTGGAGTCCCTGTTCGCGCAGGAAGCCGATGGGCACCACGTTGTCCTCGTAGCGGCCGGGCAGTTCGATGCGCATGCGGCCGACCTGGAGTCCGCCGACGGTGTCGATGGCGGCGCCGAGGATCGATATGTCGATGTTGTAGGTGCGCGAGAGCTGGGAGATGACCGGCCGGGTGGCGGTCTCGCCGTGGAAGGTGACGTCGACGACGGTGCGGTCCTCGCCCGAGGCCTCGCCGCCCACCGGGAAGAGCGCGGCGGCCAGCTCGGAGCCGGGGGTCGCGAGCAGCTCGCCGACCGTGCCGGACTCGACGACGCGGCCCTGCTCCATGAGCGCGGCGGAGTCGCAGATCGACTTCACGACGTCCATCTCGTGGGTGATGAGCAGGACGGTCAGGCCGAGCTCGCGGTTGAGGTCGCGCAGCAACTGGAGGATGGAGCGGGTGGTCTCGGGGTCGAGGGCGCTGGTGGCCTCGTCGGAGAGCAGCACCTTGGGGTCGCCGGCGAGGGCGCGGGCGATGCCGACGCGCTGCTTCTGGCCGCCGGAGAGCTGGGCGGGGTAGGCCTTCGCCTGGTCGGCGAGGCCCACGAGGTCGAGGAGTTCGAGCGCCCTGCGGGAACGTTCCTTCCCCGTCTTTCCGAGGATCTCCAGCGGCAGCTCGACGTTGTCCTGGACGGTCCGTGAGGAGAGCAGGTTGAAGTGCTGGAAGACCATGCCGATACGGCTGCGCGCCCGGCGCAGTTCCCTGCCCGCGCGCGGCCCGCGTCCCGCGAGGGCGGTGAGGTCCTGCCCGTCGACGGTGACCGTGCCGGAGGTGGGGCGTTCGAGGAGGTTGACGCAGCGGATCAGGGAGGACTTGCCGGCGCCGGACTGTCCGATGACGCCGTAGACCTCGCCTTCGCGGACATGGAGGTCGACGCCGTCGAGGGCGGTGACCTCACGGCCGCGCGAGCGGTGAGCCCGGTAAATTTTGGTCAGGCCCGATGTGGTGATCACTGGGGTTTCCGTCACTGTCGAGTGCGCGGGCGTGGGTGTGCCCGGGCACGGGTGCATTCGTGCGGGACGCGACACGGTTCTCGCTGTGGCGGGGAACCGGGGAGAACAGGTGCGCGGGGGGGGGCGGCGTTTATGTCTCGTGCGGCTGATGGCGCAACGGACATGCCACGTCGTCTCGCTTCGGGGCGCGAGCTCTGGGGGTGGTGCGGGGGCCCTCTAGAAGGCGCGCATTCGACACATACAGCGAGCACCGGGCGTCATGGTCGCCTCGGTCGCAAGGGTGCGGCTGCTCGTCGTGGTCATGTGATCAGTAAAGCAGACGTACGGTCCTGACCGAGCCGCGCTGTCCGCATGCTGGACAGCCGTGGACAGGTGCGGGACATGTCCGGAGGGGACCGTTCCGTGGTCGGTGACCAGTGCGGACAAGGCAGCCGGGGGCCTCGCGGTCCGCTTCGGCGCGGAGGTCGGGGCGCGGTGGGCTGTGGTCAACGCCACGACTGCGGGGCGAGGGCCGGGCCCGACGGCAGGTGGCCGATTACGCCGTAATAGGGTCGCCGCATGCTTGATGTCCTGACGCTGGTGACCGGTGTCGCCGCGCTGTTGCTCGCCGCGTGGTGCGGCTGGGCGGCCTACCGTGACCAGCCGACGAAGGACTGGCACTTCATCGGGATGGCCGTGGTGTCGGTGCTGGCACTGGTCCAGCTGGTGGTCGGGATCGTGCAGCTGGCGCGGGGCGAGAAGCCGGCCCAGGGCACGACGATCTTCGTGGCGTATCTGCTGGGGGCCTTCGCGTGCGTGCCGGCGGCCGGCTTCATGTCGCTGGCCGAGCGCACCCGCTGGGGGTCGGTGACGGTGGCCGCGGGCGGTGTGGTGCTCGCCGTGCTCGAGGTCCGGCTCTACGACATCTGGGGAGGCTGAGATGACAGCCGTTCAGGACAAGCCGGCCCGGCTGATCAGCGGGCCGGGGATGCTGCTGGTCTGGTTCTACGGCGTGATGGTGGTCGGCGCGGTGTCGCGCTCGGCGTACCAGATCGCCACGGAGTTCGACCGGGCGCCGCTGGCGTACTCGCTCTCGGCCGTGGCCGGGCTGGTGTACGGGTTCATCACGTACTCGCTGGTGCGCGGCGGGGAGACCGCCCGGAGGGCGGCGCAGGCCTGCTGCGCCGCCGAGCTCGCCGGAGTACTGATCGTGGGCACGTGGACCCTGATCGAGCCGTCCGCCTTCCCGGACGCGACCGTGTGGTCGAAGTACGGGCTGGGGTACGTGTTCATTCCGGTGCTGCTGCCGCTGACCGCGCTGTACTGGCTGCGCCGGTCGCGTACGGTCACGCGGTAGTCGCGTAGGTTTCGGCCGGCTTCTCCAGGACGATCATCGGTACGCCGTCCGAGCCCTCGGCGGTGCCCACCGTCTGGTAGCCCACGCGGCGGTACAGGCGGAGGTTGCCCTCGCTGCGGTGGCCGGTGTGGAGGCGGAACTTCTTCGCGCCCCGGTCCTCCGCCAGCGCCGCCTCGGCCGCGCGCAGCAGCCGCGCGCCGATGCCGTGGCCCTGGAGGCGGGGGTGGACGCAGAGCCTGCCGATGGAGGCCGCGCCGTCCTCGGTGACGGAGCCGCGGACCGAGCCGACGACCTCCTCGCCGAGCCTGGCCACGAAGACGCAGTCGCGGGCCAGCTCCTGACGGACCGAGTCGAGGGTCTGGACGAGAGGGTCGATGCGGTAGTTGCCGTACAGCGCTGCCTCGCTCTGGAAGCACAGGTACTGCAGCTTGAAGATCTGCTCGGCATCCTGCTCGGTCGCCACCGAGATGGTCACGCTCATGCCCATGTGCGCACGCCTCCCGCTCACCTGATCGCCTGTGGTTCTTCACTCCTATCCCCGCACTTCGCGAGCCGCAACCTCCGGCGCGAGCAGACGTCGCAGACATCCCAGACATCTGGAACGTTCCGGTCCGAGACTGCCCTGTGAGATACCCAACTCTCCCGCGATCTCCCGGTACGTGAGGTCCTCGGGCGACAGCAGTGCCTGGAGGAGCCGGGAGCAGCGGCCGGGGAGGCGGTGCACGGCGTCGCGCAGCGCGCGGTGCCGGGCGGCGGTGAGGGCCAGCTGTTCGGGGCCGCGCTCGCTGTCGTCGGCGGGGTCGTCCTCGTACGGCCGCTCCCGGCGGGCGGTACGGCGGGTGCGGCGGGACTCGGCGCGGACGGCGCGGCGCAGCCAGCCGTGCGGGTCGAGGGGCGGGGCGTCGGCGGCGAGGTGTTCCAGGAGGCGGAGCCAGACGGCCTGCTCCAGGTCGGCGGGCTCGGTGCCGGTGGCGTGGGCCTCGGCGGAGGCCTCGGCGGTGAGCAGGGGACGCAGGGCGGCGAGCAGGTCGTGCGGCGCGGCGGAGGTGGGCGGCTTCGCCTTCGGGGGCGGGGGGAGGAGCGGGGCG
>NZ_BQUN01000167.1 GCF_026008495.1 Streptomyces sp. A012304 | reverse complement strand
GGCGACGGGGAGGCGGTGACGGACTCGCGGGCGCCGAGCGCCATCGGCTCGCCGTAGCGCAGCAGCCGCGAGGACAGTCCGTCGTACTCGTAGAAGTACGGGGCGTCCATCGGGTCGTGGACCTCGACGGTGCGGCGCAGGTCCCGGTCGTTGCCGAAGACGGCGGGGGTGCCGATCTTCCAGGTGCCGCCGTTGCGGTCGGTGTACTCCTCGACCCGGTCGCGTGAGGCGTCGTACTGGACCTCGGAGGCGATCCGGCCGCTCGGCAGGGTCGTCTTCGTCAGGACGTCGGCGGCCCGGCCGCCCTCGCGGAAGTGGGCCGTGACGGCCGCGGAGCCCAGCGGGTGGTGGTAGACGGCGACGTCGTCGATGGTGCCCGCGAAGGATTTGGCGGCGGTGGAGCCCCAGCCGGGCCAGGAGGCAGGGGTGGTGGCGTGGGCGGCGCCGATCTGGTTGTGGGTGAGGTTCGTCTGGACGGGCTGCTTCCCGGCGATCGTGCCGGAGAGCTTGCCGTCGAGGTAGAGGCTCTGGGTGGAGCCGGACATGGACAGCACCGCGTGGTGCCACT
>NZ_BQUN01000166.1 GCF_026008495.1 Streptomyces sp. A012304 | reverse complement strand
CGCCCCGGTGCGCGAACGCCACCCGTGCTGCGAGCACGTAGCGGCCGTGCGGGGCGTTGGCGAGGTGGGCGAGCGGGGCGGGGAGCCGGATGCTCACCTCCCCGTCCGGGCTGACCCGGATCGTCTCGTTGCCGTACCGCTTGCCGCTCTCGCCGTCCGCTTGCAGGAAGCGGCGGGAGGCTTCCCACCGGCGGCGCCACGCATCCTCGGTGAGCTGAGCGG
>NZ_BQUN01000165.1 GCF_026008495.1 Streptomyces sp. A012304 | reverse complement strand
GTTCTCGACCGTCTCGTGGGTGACGTTGCCCGCGTCGTCGTACTGGTAGCGGACGGAGTCGCCGCTGACGCTCACCGGCCAGGGCACGTTGGAGGGGGAACCGCTGGATGCGGTCGTCTCCACGTTGCCGGCGATGTCGTAGGTGTAGGTGGTGCGCCTTGCCAGCCCGTTGGGGTTTATGACCTCGGACTTCACCCTGCCGACCGCGTCGTACGTGTACGCAGTCGTTAGCTTGCCGTTGGCGCTCGTCTCGGTCAGGACGTTGCCGGCGCCGTCGTAGGTGTTGGACTCCACGACGATGTCGCGCTTGGTGCCGTCGGGGTTACGGAAGTCCTTCAACGTGATCGACTTGACCAGGTCGTCGCCGTAGTACTGGTAGATCAGCGAGCGGCCCATCGAGTCGGTGTGCCGGACGAGCCGGCCGCCCATGTCGTAGGCGTACGACTGCAGGACGGTGTAGTCCCCGTCGCCCCCGTCGTCGTCCCAGTCGCGCAGCCGGGTCTCGGCCATCATGTTGCGCGCGGTGTAGACGTAGTCGAAGTGGTTGCCGCCCGCGTCCACCATCGAGGTCTTGTTGCCGAAGACGTCGTAGGTGTACGTCGTCTCGTTGCCCTCGGCGTCGGTGACCCGCTCGGGGCGGCCGCGGTCGTCGAGCTCGAAGGCCATCACGCGGGTGGCGTCGCCGCCCAGCAGGTCGCTGATCTCGGTGCGCACCACGTTGCCGTCGGCGTCGTAGGTCGTGGTGGTCTTCTGCTGGTGCTTGCCGGAGGTGACGACGTTGGTGGCCGGCGGGTCGGTGAGGGTGGCGACGCGGGAGAGCTTGTCGTAGGTGAAGGTCGACGTGGTGCCGGACGGGTAGGCGTCCGTGACGACGGTCTCGGTGAGCTTGCGGCCCAGCGCGTCGTACGTGTAGGTGGTGATGCGCCCGGACGGCTCGGTCACCCGAGCCAGGTCGCCGTTCTTGTAGTACTGGTAGCGGGTGATCTTTCCGCGCGGGTCGGTGGTTGTCTTGGGCAGCCCGGTGGGTGTGTTGCCGCCGCCGCCGACGGCCTGTTCGACGCCGGTGGTGTAGGTGTTCGTGGACGTGCCGCCGTCGGGGGCGGTCTGCGTGAGCAGGGCGCCGCTGGTGTTGTACGTGTACTGGGTGCGGAAGCGGTTGTCGGTGGGGCCGGACGAGCGGCCGTCCCGGGTCTCCGACGGCTGGTCGCCCCGCAGGTCGAAGTCGCTCGTCGTCACCGGGTAGGTGGTGTACGAGGTCTGGCAGTCGCCGGCGGCCCGGCAGGTGGTGCGGCTGGTCACATTGCCGCGGTCGTCGTAGCCGAGGGTGACCTTGTCGCCGTTCTCGCTGACGATGCCGGTCTGGAAGCCGTTATCGTCGTACTCGAAGAGACGGATGGCGACGCCGTCGACGGGGTGCCGGATGAAGTCCGGCTCGCCGCCGCCGTCACCGGGCGGGTTGGTGCAGAAGGCCGGGTCCCCCGGGTCGGGCTGAGTGCAGATCTGGCCGGGGCCGGTGGGCGACGGCGACGGGGAGGCGGTGACGGACTCGCGGGCGCCGAGCGCCATCGGCTCGCCGTAGCGCAGCA
>NZ_BQUN01000164.1 GCF_026008495.1 Streptomyces sp. A012304 | reverse complement strand
GTCCACGCCTCGGGCGGGAAGGCGGCGAAGGCGTTGTTGCTGAAGGAGGTGACGAGGATGACGACGATCGGCAGGGCCAGGAACAGCAGGATGACGGTGGCGACGGCGGTCAGGGCGATGCGTCCGGCGAGGGACTTGCGCAGCTCCATCATGACGCGCTCCTCTTCTTACGGCTGGCGCCCAGGGAGCTGACGGCCTTGACCAGCAGCAGTCCGGCCAGGGTGAGGACCAGCAGGATGACGCCCTGAGCGGCCGCGCCGTTCCACTGGTTCTCCTTGGTGACCTGCTGGTTGATCAGGGTGGCGATCATCGTCTGGTTGGGGCC
>NZ_BQUN01000163.1 GCF_026008495.1 Streptomyces sp. A012304 | reverse complement strand
GTGGACGATACTGGGATTGAACCAGTGACCTCTTCCGTGTCAGGGAAGCGCTCTCCCGCTGAGCTAATCGTCCTCGGGACCGTGACCGACAGGTCACGCATCGTGCGCGATACTGGGATTGAACCAGTGACCTCTTCCGTGTCAGGGAAGCGCTCTCCCGCTGAGCTAATCGTCCTTGGAGGTGGAGACGGGATTTGAACCCGTGTAGACGGCTTTGCAGGCCGTTGCCTCGCCTCTCGGCCACTCCACCAGGAGTGTAGGGGATCGGGACGACCCCTACTTCCTGCGAGCGGACGACGAGGCTCGAACTCGCGACCTCAACCTTGGCAAGGTTGCGCTCTACCAACTGAGCTACGTCCGCA
>NZ_BQUN01000162.1 GCF_026008495.1 Streptomyces sp. A012304 | reverse complement strand
ACGAAGGCGGGCGGCAAGAACCTGCGGATCATCGGCGGTTCGGCGTCCGGCGGGGTCAAGCTGGTGGTGAACCCCGCGAAGATCAAGACGTTGAAGGACGTCAAGGGCAAGCGGATCGCGACCCCGCAGCTGGGCAACACGCAGGACGTGGCGCTGCTCAACTGGATCTCGGAGCAGGGCTGGAAGGTCGACGCGGAGAGCGGCAAGGGTGATGTGTCGGTGATCCGTACCGACAACAAGGTCACCCC
>NZ_BQUN01000161.1:10488-13175 GCF_026008495.1 Streptomyces sp. A012304 | reverse complement strand
TCCCCGCGCGAGGCCCTCGCCATGGACCCGCAGCAGCGGCTGCTGCTGGAGACCTCCTGGGAGGCGTTCGAGCGGGCCGGACTGGACCCGGCGACGCTCAGGGGCAGCGCCACCGGCGTCTTCGTGGGCGGCTCGCCCTCCGGCTACGCGACCGGCGCGGGAGCCGCCGACGGCGCCGAGGGCTACGCGCTGACCGGCAGCGCGGGCAGCGTCCTGTCCGGCCGGCTCGCCTACACCTACGGGCTGGAGGGCCCGGCGGTGACCGTGGACACCGCCTGCTCCTCCTCGCTGGTGGCGCTGCACCTCGCCGCGCAGGCGCTGCGCCGCGGCGAGTGCGGCACGGCCCTCGCCGCGGGCGTCGCCGTCATGGCCGTCCCGACGGGCTTCGTCGAGTTCAGCCGCCAGCGCGGACTGGCCGGGGACGGCCGCTGCAAGTCCTTCGCCGCGGCGGCCGACGGCACCGGCTGGTCCGAGGGCGCCGCCGTACTGCTCCTCGAACGGCTCTCCGACGCCCGCCGCAACGGGCACCGGGTATGGGCCCTCGTCCGCGGCAGCGCCATCAACCAGGACGGCGCCAGCAACGGCCTCAGCGCCCCGAACGGCCTGGCCCAGCAGCGTGTCATCCGGCTCGCCCTGGCCGACGCCGGCCTGACACCGGACCAGGTCGACGCGGTGGAGGCGCACGGCACCGGCACCTCGCTCGGCGACCCCATCGAGGCCCACGCGCTGATCGCCGCCTACGGCCGGGACCGGCCCGCCGACCGCCCGCTGCGGCTCGGCTCGGTGAAGTCCAACATCGGCCACGCGGCCGCAGCCGCCGGTCTGGCAGGCATGGTGAAGACGGTCATGGCGCTGCGGCACGGCACCCTGCCCAGGACCCTGCACGTCGACGAGCCCTCACCGCACATCGACTGGTCCGGCGGTGCGGTGGAACTGCTGACGGAGGCGACGCCCTGGCCGGACACGGGCCGGCCGCGCCGCGCCGGAGTCTCCTCGTTCGGGATCAGCGGCACCAACGCCCACGTCATCGTCGAACAGGCGCCCATGGAGGACACCGCGACGTCCGCCGAGGACCCGCCCGCCGGGCCGGAACGCCGCCCCGAGCCGCTGCCGTACCTGCTGTCCGCCGGCACCGAACGCGACCTGCGGGCCGTCGCCGGACGGCTGCGCGACCACCTCGCCCGGCATCCCGCACTCGACCCGGCCGACATCGCGTTCTCCCTGGCCACCACCCGCGGCGTGCTCGCGCACCGCGCGGTGACCGTCGCCCGGGACCGGGACGCCCTGCTGCACGCCCTCGACGGCCTCGCCACGGGCGTCGCACGCCCCGGCGTCGCCGAAGGAACCGGCCCCGCTCGGCGGCGCGTCGTGTTCGTCTTCCCCGGCCAGGGCTCCCAGTGGCCCGCGATGGCCGCCGAACTCCTCGCCGACTCCCCGCTGTTCGCCGAGCACATCGGCCGCTGCGAGACGGCACTCGCCCCGTACGTCGACTGGTCGCTGACCGACGTGCTGCGCGACCCCGCCGGCGACGCCATGCAACGGGTGGACGTGGTGCAGCCCGCCCTGTGGGCCGTGATGGTCTCCCTCGCGGAACTCTGGCGCGCCCACGGTGTCCGGCCCGCGGCGGTCGTCGGTCACTCCCAGGGCGAGATCGCGGCGGCCTGCGTGGCCGGCGCGCTCACCCTCCAGGACGGCGCCATGATCGTCGCCCTGCGCAGCAAGGCACTGCTCGACCTCGCCGACCGCGGCCTGATGGCGTCCCTCGCCCTGTCCCGGGCCGACGCCACCGAACGCATCGCCGCGTTCGACGGCCGCGTGTCCCTCGCGGCGGCCAACAGCCCCGACCAGGTCGTCGTCTCCGGAGAGCCCGAGGCCGTCCGGGCCCTGGCCGCCGAGGCCGACCGCGCCCGGATCCTCCCGGTCGACTACGCCTCCCACTCCGCCCACGTCGAGGAGATCCGCGACCGGCTCCTCACCGACCTCGCCGCCGTCCGACCCGTCACCAGCCAGGTGCCGTTCCACTCCACCGTGACCGCGGGCCCCCTCGACACCGCCGAACTGGACGCCGCCTACTGGTACACCAACCTCCGCCACACCGTCCGCTTCGAGGAGACCGTCCGCGGCCTGCTGGAGCAGGGCCACGACGCGTTCCTCGACATGGGCCCGCACCCCACCCTGGTCAACCCGATCCAGGAGACGGCGGCGTCCCTCAACGCGGACCCCGCGGTCACCGGCAGCCTCCGCCGCGACCACGGCGGCCTAGAACGATTCCTGCTCTCCCTCGGCGAAGCCGCCGTCCTCGGCGTCGCACCCGACTGGAGCACCGTCTTCACCGGCCGGCGCCCCGCCGTCGTCGACCTCCCGACCTACCCCTTCCACCGCAAGCGCTACTGGCTGGACCCGGCGACCACCCCCGCGCCCGGCACACCGGCCGGCGACCCTGCCGAGACCCGGTTCTGGGACCTGGTCGACGCCGAGGACCCGACGGCACTCGCCGACCTGCTCGGTGCCCCCGCCGGACCACCGTGGCACACCGTCCTGCCCGCCCTGCGCTCCTGGCGCCGCCGCGCCCACGACCGGCGCACCGCCGACGACCGCCGCTACCGGGCCGTCTGGCAGCCCGCCCCCGACCTGCCCGCCGACCCCGCGGCACCCACCGCCTGGCTGGCCGTCGTCCCCGCGGCCCT
>NZ_BQUN01000161.1:6719-10367 GCF_026008495.1 Streptomyces sp. A012304 | reverse complement strand
CCACCCTCGTCGTCGACCCCGCCGGCACCGACCGGACAGTGCTCACCCACGCCGTCGAGGCCGCCCTGCCCGACGGCCCCGGACCGGTTGGCATTCTGTCGCTGCTCGCCCTCGACCCCACTGCCCACCCCGACCTGCCGGAGGTCTCGGCCGGCCTCACGGCCACCCTGCTCCTCGTCCAGGCCGTGCACGACCTCACCGCCGGCACCCGCTTGTGGTGCCTCACACGCGGCGCCGTCGCCGTCGACGGCGAACCGGCGCCCCGGAACCCGGAACAGGCCCGCCTGTGGGGCCTCGGCCGGGTCGCGGCGCTCGAACGGCCCGACCGCTGGGGCGGCCTGGTCGACCTCCCGCGACAGCTCGGCGCCGACGACGCGGGTCGACTGCGCCAAGCCCTCGTCAACGCGGCGCACGAGGACCAACTCGCGCTCCGCGCGACCGGGACCTCCGTACGCCGCATGGTCCGCGCCCCCCTGTCCGTCACGGCCCCCGTACGGGACTGGCGGCCGACCGGCACCGTCCTGATCACCGGCGGCACCGGGCCGCTGGAGACCCGGATCGCCCGCTGGCTGTCCGAACGCGGAGCCGAACACCTCGTCCTGGCCGGACGCGTCGACCCCGAAGCGTCCGCCCGCATCGAGGCGGAGATCGGCACGTCCGCCACCCGGCTGACGTTCGCCGCGTGCGACCTGACCGACCGGCGGCAGGTGACCGACCTGCTGGACCGCCTCACCGCCGACGGCCACCGCATCACCGACCTGATGCACACGGCCGGCGACCCCGGCCTGGCCCCCCTGCACGACACCGACCCCGCGGCCCTCGCCCGCGTCCTGGCCGACAAGGCGCACAGCGCCCAACTCCTCGATGACCTCCTCGACCCGGCCCACTTGCGGACCGTCGTGCACTTCTCGTCCGTGGCCGCCTTCTGGGGCAGCGGCGAACACGGCGCCTACGCCGCCGCCAACGCCCACCTCGACGCGCTCGCCGAGCGGCACCGCGCCCAGGGTCGCCACGCCCTCTCCGTGGCCTGGCCGGTCTGGGACCTGCTGGCCGAGGCACACGCCACCGACGACCCCGAAGCCGCCCGCGCCGTCCGACGGATCGGCCTCGGCGGCCTGCGCCTGCTCGACCCCGCGCACGCCCTGGCCGCCCTGCGGACCGCGCTCGACCACGACGACACCTGCGTGACCGTCGCCGACGTCGACTGGCCGGTCTTCACCGCCGCCTTCACCGCGCAGCGCCCCAGCCCGCTGATCGACACCCTCCCCGAGGCCCGCGCCGCCCTGGCCGCCCTCGAGGAGGAGGCACGGCTGGCCGCCGACGCGGCCGACGACCTGCGCCGCGAACTGACCGAGCTGAACGCCCCCGACCGCACCCACCGCCTGCTGGAACTGGTCCGCGCCCACACGGCCGCCGCCCTCGGCCACGACTCCGTCGACGAGATCCGCCCGGACCGCGCCTTCAGCGAACTCGGCTTCGAGTCCATCACCGCGGTCGACCTGCGCAACCGGCTCAACCGGCTCACCGGGCTCAGCCTGCCGGCCACGCTCCTCTTCGACCACCCGACCCCCCTCGCCCTCGTCGACCTGCTGCTCACCGAACTGCTGGAGGACGGCATGGCGGGCGCCGCCCACGTCCACGCGGAGATCGACCGTCTCGCCTCCGGCCTGGCGTCCGCCGTCGTCGGCGAGACCGACCGGGCCAGCATCACCAAACGGCTGCAGACCCTGCTCACCACCTGGACCACCACCGACGCCGGCATCGACTCCGACACCGGCGCGGGCAACGCCCCCCGGCCGCCCGCCGAACGGAGCGTCGCCGAGGAACTCGAAGCGGCCACCGACGACGAGATGCTGGCGTTCATCGACACCCGGCTGCGCCGCAACACCCCCGCCGGATGAACGCCATGAGCCACCCCGGCCCCACGAACACCGCGACCCCAGTACCGGAGGACTGCCGTGGCGAATGAAGAGACCCTTCGCGAGTATCTGAAGTGGGCCACGGCCGAACTGCACGACGCGCAGCAGCGGATCGAGGAGCTAGAAGCCGCGGCCGGGACCGCCGAACCCGTCGCCATCGTCGGCATGGCCTGCCGCTTCCCCGGCGGCGTCGCCTCCCCGCAGGACCTGTGGGACCTCGTCGAGCGTGGCCAGGACGCGATCGGCCCCCTGCCGCAGGACCGCGGCTGGGACCTCGACCGCCTCTACCACCCCGATCCGGACCACCCCGGCACCACCTACACCGCGTCCGGCGGCTTCCTCTCCGACGCGGCCGGCTTCGACGCCGGCTTCTTCGGGATCTCCCCGCGCGAGGCCATGGCCATGGACCCGCAGCAGCGGCTGCTGCTGGAGACCTCCTGGGAGGCGTTCGAGAACGCCGGGATCGTCCCCGCCGACCTGCGCGGCAGCCAGACCGGCGTGTTCATGGGCACCAACAACCTGGAGTACGGCTGGACAGCCGGCCGGGTGCCCGACGAGTACGCCGGACACCTCACCACCGGCACGGCCGCGGCCGTCGTCTCCGGCCGCCTGTCCTACCTGTACGGGCTCGAAGGCCCCGCCGTGACCGTGGACACGGCCTGCTCGTCCTCCCTGGTCGCCCTCCACCTGGCCGTCCAGGCGCTGCGCGGCGAGGAGTGCTCACTGGCCCTCGTCGGCGGTGTCACGGTGCTGTCGTCCCCCGGTCAGTTCCTCGGCTTCAGCGCCCAGCACGGACTGGCGGAGGACGGCCGCTGCAAGGCGTTCGCGGAGACCGCCGACGGCATGGGACTCGCCGACGGCGTGGGCGTCCTGCTCGTCGAACGACTGGCCGACGCGCGACGCAACGGTCACCGCGTTCTGGCGGTGGTCCGCGGCAGCGCGGTCAATCAGGACGGCGCCAGCAACGGCCTCACCGCGCCGAACGGCCCCTCCCAGCAGCGGGTCATCCGACTTGCCCTGGCCAACGCCGGTCTGTCGGCCGCCGACGTCGACGCGGTGGAGGCACACGGCACCGGCACCCGGCTCGGCGACCCCATCGAGGCACAGGCCCTCCTCGCCACCTACGGCCAGAGCCGCCCCGCCGGCCGGCCGCTGTGGCTCGGCTCGGTCAAGTCCAACATCGGGCACACCGGCGCCGCCGCCGGCGTCGCGGGCCTCATCAAGACGGTCCAGGCGATCCGCGCCGGCACACTGCCGAAGACCCTCCACGCAGAGCAGCGCTCGACCCGGATCGACTGGTCGGCGGGTGCGGTGGAGCTGCTGACGGACGCGCGGGAATGGCCGGAGGTGGACGGGCGTCCGCGTCGGGCGGCGGTGTCGTCCTTCGGTATCAGTGGGACGAACGCGCATGTGATCGTGGAGCAGGCTCCGGAGATTGCTGGGGCGGCGTCTGGGGTGTCCCTTCCGGAGAGGGTGCTGCCGTTCGTGGTGTCGGGTCGGTCCGAGCCGGCGTTGCGGGCGCAGGCGGGGCGGCTGGCCGACTTCGTGGGTGAGCGGGAGGACGTCGATCTCGCGGTGGTGGCGTCGGCGTTGGTCCGGTCGCGGTCGGTGCTGGAGCAGCGGGGTGTGGTGCTGGCGGCCGGGCGTGAGGAGTTGACGGCCGGGCTGGCGGCGTTGGCGGTGGGGGAGCAGGCGCCGGGTGTGGTGAGGGGTGCGGCATCTGCGGCGC
>NZ_BQUN01000161.1:4170-6650 GCF_026008495.1 Streptomyces sp. A012304 | reverse complement strand
CGGTGTTCGTCTTTCCGGGGCAGGGGTCGCAGTGGGTGGGGATGGCGGCCGGTCTGCTGGAGTCCTCGCAGGTGTTCGCGGAGCGGATCGAGCAGTGCGAGACGGCGCTGGCGGCTCATGTCGACTGGTCGCTCACCGCGATCCTGCGGTCGTCGGACGACGAGTGGCTGGACCGGGTGGATGTGGTGCAGCCGGTGTTGTGGGCGGTGATGGTGTCGCTGGCGGAGCTGTGGCGGTCGTTCGGTGTCGTGCCTGCCGCTGTGGTGGGTCATTCGCAGGGTGAGATCGCGGCGGCGTGTGTGTCGGGTGCGTTGTCGTTGGAGGACGCGGCGATGGTGGTCGCGTTGCGGAGCCGGGCGATTCTGGAGCTTGCGGGTTCGGGTGGGATGGCGTCGCTGGGGGTGCCGGTGGAGCGTGCCTCCGAGCTGATCGCGGAGTACGGCGGCCGGGTGTCGGTGGCGGCGGTGAACGGTCCGGGCTCGGTGACGGTGGCCGGTGAGCCGCAGGCTTTGGACGAACTCCTCGCTGTCTGTGAGGCGCAGGGTGTGTGGGCGCGGCGTGTTCCGGTGGACTACGCCTCGCACTCCGTCCAGGTCGAGGCGATCCAGGAGCGGCTGCTCACCGAGCTGGCGGGTATCGAGCCGCAGGCTCCCACGGTCCCGTTCTTCTCGGCGGTGACGGCCGGGCGGGTGGAGACGGCTGCTCTCGACGCGGAGTACTGGTACACCAACCTGCGGCAGACCGTCCGCTTCGAGGAGACGGTCAGGCTTCTGCTCGCCCAGGGCTTCGACGCGTTCGTCGAGGCGAGCGCGCACCCGGTGCTGACGACTCCGGTCGAGAGCACGGTCGAGTCCGCGGACGCCGACGCGGTCGTGCTGGGCACGTTGCGCCGGGGCGAGGGCGGACAGGAGCGTTTCACCGCCGCGCTGACGGAAGCGTTCGTCAACGGCCTGACCGTGGACTGGACGCCGCTCGTCGGTGAGGGCGACGCCCATGTCGACCTGCCGACCTACACCTTCCAGCACCAGCGCTACTGGCTGCGCGACGTCTCCGCCGCCGGAGCCGACGACGCGACCGGGCTGGGGCTCACCGGCGAGGGCCACCCGCTGCTGGGCGCCTCGGTGTCCCTGGCCGACGGGCAGGGACTCCTGCTCACCGGGCGGCTGTCACTGTCGTCGCACCCCTGGCTGCGGGACCACGCGGTCGCCGGGAGCGTCCTGCTGCCCGGTACGGCCTTCGTGGAGCTGGCGATCCGCGCCGGAGACTCGGTAGGCTGCGGCGTCCTCGACGAACTCGCCCTCGAAGCGCCGCTGGTGCTGCCCGAGCACGGTGGAGTGCAGGTCCAGGTGATGGTCGCGGCACCGGGCGCCGACGGCAGCCGGGCGGTCTCCGTGTACTCCCGCCCGGACGACGACACCGAGCGGGAATGGGTCAGGAACGCCGACGGCCTGCTCCTGCCCGAGCACACGGCGTCGGAGCGCACAACGCCCGAGCACGCCGACGACGGGCAGGTGTGGCCGCCGGCCGACGCTCAGCCGATCGCGATGGACACCTTCTACGCGGACCTGGCCGAGGCGGGCTACGCCTACGGCCCGTCCTTCCAGGGGCTGCGCGCCGCCTGGCGCGTCGCCGACGACGTCTGCGCCGAGGTGGCCCTGCCCGCCGAGCAGCGGGAGAACGCCAACCGCTTCGGACTGCACCCCGCACTCCTCGACGCGGCCCTCCAGGCGGCCGCGCTCACGGGCATCGGCGCCGGCGGCGCCACGGTCCGCCTGCCGTTCGTCTGGAACGGCGTGCGCCTGCGGGCCTCCGGCGCGTCGTCGCTGCGCGTCCGGCTCTCCGTGAACGGCGGCGACACCGTCGCCGTCGACGCGGCAGACACCACCGGCCGTCCCGTGTTCTCGGCGCGGGGCCTCACCCTGCGGCCGGTCACGGCCGACCAACTGTCCCGCACTGCCGACGACACGGCCGACAGCCTCTTCCGGCTGGACTGGGTCCCCGCTCCGGTCTCGTCGACCGAGCAACCGCAAGCCGCCGCCGACCGTACGACCGTGATCGACTGCACGCCCCCGGCCTCGGCCGACGCCGGACTCGCGGACTCCGTGGCGCGGGCCACGGCCGACGTGCTGGACCGGATCCAGGCCTGGCTCGCCGACTCGGGCGCGACGGACACCGGCGAGGCACCGTCGCGGCTCGTCGTGGTGACGCACGGCGCGGTGTCCGCCGGCCCGGGTGACGTGGTCTCGGACCTCGTCCACGCCCCGGTGTGGGGCCTGGTCCGGACGGCCCAGAGCGAGCACCCCGGCAGGTTCGTTCTCGTGGACACCGACGACAGCCCGGCGTCCGCGGCGCTGCTGGACGCCGCGGCCCACAGCGGCGAGCCGCAACTTGCCCTCCGCGCAGGACAGTTGCTCGTGCCTCGGCTGGCGCGCGGCGGCGGATCCACCGACGCGCTGGTCGCGTCTGGTGGTGGGTGGCGT
>NZ_BQUN01000161.1:3067-3886 GCF_026008495.1 Streptomyces sp. A012304 | reverse complement strand
ATGTTCCCGTCGTTCGGTCCGGTGGCGGTGGCGGATGTGCGGACGTTGGCGGTGGTGCCGTCGGGGTGGTCGTTCGAGCGGGCGGCGTCTGTGCCGGTGGTGTTCCTGACGGCGTATTACGGGCTGGTGGAGCTGGGCGGCCTGCGTGCGGGTGAGTCGGTGCTGATCCACGCGGGTGCGGGTGGTGTGGGGATGGCGGCGGTGCAGATCGCCCGTCATCTGGGCGCGGAGGTGTTCGCGACGGCGAGCGTGGGCAAGTGGGACACCTTGCGTTCTCTGGGCCTGGACGACGATCACATCGCCGATTCCCGTTCGCTGGAGTTCGAGGAGCGCGTCCGTGCGGCCACGGGCGGCCGGGGTGTGGATGTGGTGTTGAACTCCCTCGCGGGGGAGTTCGTGGACGCGTCGTTGCGGCTGCTGGCCGAGGGTGGCCGGTTCGTGGAGATGGGCAAGACGGATGTGCGGGATGCGGGGGAGGTGGCCGCGGGGTTCGGGGGTGTGTCGTATCAGGCGTTCGATCTGATCGAGGCGGCGGGTGCGGACGGGATCGCGGAGTTGTTCGCGGTGCTGATGCCGTTGTTCGTCTCGGGGGCGTTGGAGCCGGTGCCGGTGCGGTCGTTCGATGTGCGGCGGGCGCCGGAGGCGTTCCGGTTCATGTCGCAGGCGAGGCATGTGGGCAAGCTGGTGTTGCGGATGCCGAGGGCGCTGGACGCGGACGGCACGGTCCTGATCACGGGTGGTACGGGCACGCTGGGCGGTCTGGTCGCCCGGCACCTGGTCACCGAGCACGGCGTGCGCAGCCTGGTCCTGACCAGTCGG
>NZ_BQUN01000161.1:2709-3057 GCF_026008495.1 Streptomyces sp. A012304 | reverse complement strand
GTGCCGGTGCGGTCGTTCGATGTGCGGCGGGCGCCGGAGGCGTTCCGGTTCATGTCCCAGGCGAGGCACGTCGGCAAGCTGGTGCTGCGGATGCCCAGGGCGCTGGACGCGGACGGCACGGTCCTGATCACCGGAGGCACCGGCACCCTGGGCGGTCTGGTCGCCCGGCACCTGGTCACCGAACACGGCGTACGCAGCCTGGTCCTGACCAGCCGACGCGGCCCGGACGCCCCGGGTGCCGACGACTTGACGGCTGAACTCACCGCTCTGGGCGCGCAGGTGCGTGTGGAGGCGTGCGACGCCGCCGACCGTGACGCGCTCGCGGGGGTGCTGGCGCGGATACCGACG
>NZ_BQUN01000161.1:0-2699 GCF_026008495.1 Streptomyces sp. A012304 | reverse complement strand
CGCTCTGGGCGCGCAGGTGAGCGTGGAGGCGTGCGACGCCGCCGACCGCGACGCGCTGGCCGGGTTGCTGGCGCGGACACCGGCACTCACGGGCGTGGTCCACGCGGCCGGTGTGCTCGACGACGGCCTGCTGGAGTCGATGACCGGCGAGCAGCTGGAGCGTGTACTGCGGGCCAAGGTCGACGGCGCGGTCAACCTGCATGAGTTGACCCGTGACCTGGACCTCGCCGCGTTCGTCCTCTTCTCCTCCGTCGCCGGAGTCATCGGCGGTCCGGCGCAGGCCAACTACGCCGCCGCGAACGCGTTCCTCGACGCGCTCGCCGCCCACCGGCAGGCCGCCGGACTGCCGGGCACCTCGCTGGCCTGGGGCCTGTGGGGAGAGGCGACCGGCATGACCGGGCACCTCGACCGCGACGACCTGAACCGGATGGCGCGCGGTGGCGTCCTGCCGTTCTCCTCGCGGCTCGGCCTGAGGCTCTTCGACGCCGGCCGGTCGCTGCCGCAGGCACTGGTCGTGCCGCTGCGCCTGGACATGGCCGCACTGCGCACGCTGGCCACGACGGGCGCGCTGCCCGGCGTGTTCAGTGGCCTGGTCCGCGCTCCCGTGCGGCGCGTCGCGGCGGCCGACGGCAAGACCGGCGGGTCGGCCTGGCAGCGCAAGGTCGCCGCGCTCGCACCGGCCGAGCGCTCACGCGCGGTGCTGGACATGGTCCGCACGCACGTCGCCGCCGTGCTGGGACACGGCGACCCGGGGGCCGTGGCCGCCGACCGCGGCTTCAAGGACCTCGGGTTCGACTCGCTGACCGCGGTCGAACTGCGCAACCGCCTCACCGCCGACACGGGACTGCGGCTGCCCGCCACCCTCGTCTTCGACTACCCGACCCCGGCCGTGCTGGCCCGGCACCTCGGCGCCGAACTGTCCGGCACGCACCCGGCAGTGGCCGCCCCGCAGACCCCCGCGGCGCGGACCGGTGCCGACGAGCCGATCGCGATCATCGGCATGTCCTGCCGGTTCCCCGGAGACGTACGCTCGGCCGACGACCTGTGGCGGCTGGTCGCGGAAGGCAGGGACGCCATCTCCGAGTTCCCCGCCAACCGTGGCTGGGACCTCGCGCGGCTCTTCCATCCGCACCCCGACCACCCGGGCACCAGCTACACGCGCTCCGGTGGCTTCCTGCACGACGCGGACCTGTTCGACGCCGACCTGTTCGGCATCAACCACCGTGAGGCGCTGGCGATGGACCCGCAGCAACGGCTGCTGCTGGAAGCCTCCTGGGAAGCCCTCGAACACGCCGGTGTCGCGCCGGACTCCCTCGCCGGCACCCGGACCGGCGTGTACACCGGGCTGGTCGCCCAGGGGTACGCCAGTCGCCTGGACCGGGCTCCGGAGGAACTCGAGGGCTACCTGGGCACCGGCAACACGCCGAGCGTGGGCTCCGGGCGGGTCGCCTACGCCTTCGGCTTCGAGGGCCCCGCCGTCACCGTCGACACCGCCTGCTCCTCCTCGCTCGTCGCCCTGCACATGGCGGTGCGGGCCCTGCGCGGCGGTGAGTGCACGATGGCGCTGGCCGGCGGGGCGACCGTGATGGCGGAACCCGGGCTGTTCGTCGAGTTCAGCCGTCAGCGCGGGCTCGCGGCGGACGGCCGCTGCAAGGCGTTCTCGGCGGACGGCGACGGCTTCGGACCGGCCGAGGGCGTCGGCGTCCTCGTCGTGGAGCGACTGTCGGACGCCGTGCGCAACGGACACCGCGTCCTCGCCGTCGTCCGTGGCTCGGCGGTCAACCAGGACGGCGCCAGCAACGGCCTCACCGCGCCGAACGGCCCCTCCCAGCAGCGCGTCATCCGGCAGGCGCTGGCCGACGCGGGCCTGTCGCCCCAGCACGTCGACGCCGTCGAGGCGCACGGGACGGGCACGGCCCTCGGTGACCCCATCGAGGCGCAGGCCCTCATCGCGACCTACGGCCAGGACCGACCCGGGGAACACCCCGTCCACCTCGGCTCCGTGAAGTCGAACATCGGTCACACCCAGGCCGCCGCGGGCGTGGCCGGTGTGATCAAAATGGTGATGGCGATGCGTGAGGGTGTGCTGCCGCCGACCCTGCACGTGACGGAGCCGACCCCGCACGTCGACTGGACCGCGGGCTCCGTACACCTGCTGGCCGACGCCACACCGTGGCCGGAGACCGGCCGGCCGCGACGGGCGGCGGTGTCCTCCTTCGGCATCAGCGGCACCAACGCGCACGTCGTCCTGGAACAGGCCCCCGACACCGCGCCCGCCGCGCTGCCGGAGACCCGGCCCCCGTCGAGCGGCACCCTGCCCCTGGTGCTCTCCGGCCACACCGCCGAGGCACTGTACGCGCAGGCCCGCGCCCTCGCGGCGTTCCTGCGGACGGCGCCTCGGCCGGCGCTGCCGGACGTCGCGCACACCCTGGCGACCGCCCGTGCCACGCTGCCCGAAAGGGCGGTGCTGACCGCGGAGGACCCGGCCGGACTCCTGCGAGCCCTGGACGCACTTGGCCGCGGGGAGACCCCGCACGGCGTGGTGGCCGGCCCGGCCCGCGCCGAGGGACGGCCGGCGCTGCTGTTCAGTGGTCAGGGGAGTCAGCGGGTGGGGATGGGGGGTGAGTTGTGTGCAGTGTTCCCGGTGTTCGCGGAGGCTTTCGAGGCGGCGGTGTTCGAGCTGGACCGGCAGTTGACCG
>NZ_BQUN01000160.1 GCF_026008495.1 Streptomyces sp. A012304 | reverse complement strand
CCGGTGCGGGTCTACAACTCCCTCACCTTCGAGATCGACCCCAGCGTCACCGCCGTCAGCGCGCTCCTCACCGCCTTCGCCATCCTCGCCCTCGGCCTCGTCGCCCTGGTCCGCTGGATCGGCTCCGGCCGACAGGACTCCCTGCTCTCGGTCGAGAACACAGTCGGCGTCGCCAACCCCGGAGGCGACGCCGTATGACCACC
>NZ_BQUN01000159.1 GCF_026008495.1 Streptomyces sp. A012304 | reverse complement strand
ATGCGTTCCGCGGTGCGCAGCGCGGCCGAGGTCATGATGTCGAGGTTTCCCGCGTAGGCCGGGAGGTAGTCGGCGGCGCCCTCGACCTCCAGGAAGACCGAGACCCTGAGGACCTCGCCCGCGCCGGGGGCGAGGGTGCGCAGCGGGTCGTCGGCCGCCACCTTCGCGAACTGCACCTTCTGCTTGAGCCGATAGCCGGGCACGTACTCCTGCACGCGCGCGACCATCTCCTCGACCGATGCCGTGACGGACTCGGTGGCGCAGTCGGAGACCAGGCAGTGCACGGTGTCCCGCATGATCAGCGGGGGTTCCGCCGGGTTGAGGATGATGATCGCCTTGCCGCGCCGGGCGCCGCCGACCCGCTCGATGGCGGAGGCCGTGGTCTCGGTGAACTCGTCGATGTTCGCCCGGGTGCCGGGTCCCGCGGAGCGGGAGGAGATGGAGGCGACGATCTCGCCGTAGTGCACGGGGGTGACGGAGTCGACCGCGGCGACGACCGGGATGGTGGCCTGGCCGCCGCAGGTGACCATGTTGACGTTCGG
>NZ_BQUN01000158.1 GCF_026008495.1 Streptomyces sp. A012304 | reverse complement strand
GCCGTAGAAGCTGCTGCCGACGGCATGGTCGGTGATCTGGGCCTCGGGGATCTTCGCGCTCTTCACGCTCTTGATCCGGTCGAGGTCCAGCATCTCCAAGGCGTCCTGCTTCAGGTACTTGTTGTGGGACATCATCGAGTTGTTGATGAGGTCGCACTGCGGGCGGCCCTGCTTGATCTGGGCGAGCAGCGGGGCGTCGTCCAGGTTGAGCACCTTGACCTGGATGCCGGTCTCCTGGGTGAACGGCGTGTAGATCGCCTTCTGTAGGGCCGCACCATAGGAACCGCCGCTGTCGCGGACGATCACCGTCTTGCCGCCCTT
>NZ_BQUN01000157.1 GCF_026008495.1 Streptomyces sp. A012304 | reverse complement strand
AAGGCGACCGAGGCGCAGCATGCCAAGGGCAAGCTGACCGCCCGGGAGCGGATCGAGCTGCTGCTCGACGCGGGGTCCTTCCAGGAGGTCGAGCAGCTGCGCCGGCACCGGGCGACCGGGTTCGGTCTGGAGGCCAAGAAGCCGTACACCGACGGTGTGATCACCGGCTGGGGCACGGTGGAGGGCCGTACGGTCTTCGT
>NZ_BQUN01000156.1 GCF_026008495.1 Streptomyces sp. A012304 | reverse complement strand
CTGATAGAGTCGGAAACGCAAGACCGAAGGGAAGCGCCCGGAGGAAAGCCTGAGAGAGTCTCTCGGGTGAGTACAAAGGAAGCGTCCGTTCCTTGAGAACTCAACAGCGTGCCAAAAATCAACGCCAGATTAGTTGATACCCCGTCCCCGGCAGTGAACGCCGAGGATGAGGTTCCTTTGAAAAAACACAGCGAGGACGCTGTGAGCCGGGAGG
>NZ_BQUN01000155.1 GCF_026008495.1 Streptomyces sp. A012304 | reverse complement strand
CCGCCGTACTCCGCGATCAGCTCGGAGGCACGCTCCACCGGCACCCCCAGCGACGCCATCCCACCCGAACCCGCAAGCTCCAGAATCGCCCGGCTCCGCAACGCGACCACCATCGCCGCGTCCTCCAACGACAACGCACCCGACACACACGCCGCCGCGATCTCACCCTGCGAATGACCCACCACAGCGGCAGGCACGACACCGAACGACCGCCACAGCTCCGCCAGCGACACCATCACCGCCCACAACACCGGCTGCACCACATCCACCCGGTCCAGCCA
>NZ_BQUN01000154.1:8726-8857 GCF_026008495.1 Streptomyces sp. A012304 | reverse complement strand
AGGGGGCGGTGTGTGTCGCGGCGGTGAACGGGCCGGAGTCCGTGGTGCTGTCCGGTGACGAGGAGCCGGTGCTTCGGGTGGCGGCCGGGTTCGCGGAGCGGGGGCGCAAGACGAAGCGGCTGACGGTCAGC
>NZ_BQUN01000154.1:8503-8716 GCF_026008495.1 Streptomyces sp. A012304 | reverse complement strand
TGATGCAGGCACTGCCTGCGGGCGGTGCGATGGTCGCGGTGCAGGCGAGTGAGGCGGAGGTGGCTTCGCGGCTTGAGGGGGCGGTGTGTGTCGCGGCGGTGAACGGGCCGGAGTCCGTGGTGCTGTCCGGTGACGAGGACGCTGTGCTGGGGGTTGCCGCCCGGTTCGCGGCCGAGGGGCGCAAGACCCGGCGGCTCCAGGTGGGACACGCCT
>NZ_BQUN01000154.1:6672-8493 GCF_026008495.1 Streptomyces sp. A012304 | reverse complement strand
GAACTGACCGACCCGGACTACTGGGTGCGCCAGGTCCGCGAACCCGTCCGCTTCGCCGACGGCGCGGCGTACGTGCGCTCGGCCGGTTCCCGGACCTTCCTGGAGCTGGGCCCCGACGGCGTACTGACCGCCCTGGTGCACGAGGCACCCGCACCTGCGACGGGCACGGACGGGGACACGGCGCCGGACGCGGTCAGCGCGCCCGAGGTCGCGGCGACCTCCGTGCTGCGCACGGGCCGAGAGGAGAGCGAGGCGCTGCTCTCCGCCCTCGCCCTCGCTCATGTCCGCGGCCGCCCGGCCGACTGGTCCGCGCTGCCGCTGCCCGCCCCCCGCCCGGACCTCGACCTGCCCACCTACGCCTTCCAGCGTCGGCGCTACTGGCTCGACGGCACCGCGGGCGCACCCGCCGACGCCGCCGGGCTCGGCCTTGTGGCGGCCGGGCACCCCCTGCTCGGAGCGACCGTACGCCTCGCCGGCACCGGGGCTGTGATGCTGACCGGACGGATCTCGCTCCAGGCCCAGCCATGGCTGCGGGACCACTCCGTCGCCGGCACCGTGCTGCTCCCCGGCGCCGCCTTCGCGGACCTGGCCGTCCAGGCGGGCGACCGCGTGGGCCACCGGCACGTGGACGAACTGACGCTGCGCACACCGCTCGTGATCCCGGCACACGGCGCCCTCGCCCTCCAGGTGAACGTCGAGCCGGAGGCCCCCGACGGCCGCAGGCCGGTCGGCGTGTACACCCGGGCCGAGACGGCGGGCGAGGACGGCGAGTGGACCTGCCATGCCGCGGGCTTCCTCACCGAAGGCAGCACAGACGGCGGGGAATCGGTGTCCGGCCTCGCCGCCTGGCCGCCGGCCGGCGCGCAGCCGGTCGACACCGACGGCTTCTACGACCGTGCCGCCGCCGCGGGGTACGGCTACGGACCCGCCTTCCAGGGCCTGCGCGCGCTGTACCGGGGCCAGGACGGCGAGCTGTTCGCCGAGGTCGCACTGCCCACCGGACTGGCCGGCGAGGCCGACGCCTTCGGTGTCCACCCCGCCCTGCTCGACGCGGCCCTCCACGCCTTGGTCGCCGCCGATGGAGGCGACGAGCAGTCGTTGCGCCTGCCCTTCGCATGGCAGGGCCTGACCTTGCACGCGGCGGGAGCGTCCGCGCTGCGCGTGCGCCTGGCCCCGGTCGACGGGAACGCCGACACGATCGCGGTCCAGGCCGCCGACGGCACCGGACAGCCGGTGTTCTCCGCGGCGGCCCTCGAACTGCGTGCGGCCGACCCGGCGCAGCTGGTCGGCACCTCGCACGCCGCCGATTCCCTGTACCCGGTGACGTGGACACCGGTCGGCCGACCGGCCGACCCGGACACCGGCCGGCACCTGGACCTGGACCTGACCTTCCACCACTGTGCGCCGGCCCGGGTGGCCGACGCGGATCTGGCGCAGGCGGCCGAGGCGGCGACGACCGGGCTCCTGACGGCGGTTCAGGCATGGCTGGCCGAGACCGCGACCGGAGGCGACGTCGGGTCGCGTCTCGTGATCGTGACGCACGGAGCGATCGCGGCGGCCCCCGGCGACCCGGTCCCCGACCTTGCGCACGCCCCCGTGTGGGGCCTGGTGCGGTCCGCGCAGAGCGAGCACCCGGACCGGTTCCTGCTGATCGACGCGGACCCGGACGCCGACACGGCAGACCTCGACGAGGTGGCGCGCCTCGCCCTGGCCTCGGGCGAGACCCAGGTCGCCGTACGGGAGGGCACCGTACTCGCCCCGAGGCTCACCCGGGCCGATCGCAGCAGCGGGACGCTGGTCGCGTCTGGTGGTGGGTGGCGT
>NZ_BQUN01000154.1:2408-6593 GCF_026008495.1 Streptomyces sp. A012304 | reverse complement strand
TGTCGGGGACGTTGGAGGGTTTGGGGTTGGTGGTGGCTCCGGAGGTGGGGGAGCCGTTGGGTGTGGGGCAGGTGCGGGTGGCGGTGCGGGCCGCGGGGTTGAACTTCCGTGATGTGTTGATCGCGTTGGGGATGTATCCGGGTGCCGCGTCGATGGGTGGCGAGGGTGCGGGTGTGGTGGTGGAGGTGGGGCCTGGGGTGTCGGGGCTGGCGGTGGGGGACCGGGTGTTGGGGATGTTCCCGTCGTTCGGTCCGGTGGCGGTGGCGGATGTGCGGACGTTGGCGGTGGTGCCGTCGGAGTGGTCGTTCGAGCGGGCGGCGTCGGTGCCGGTGGTGTTCCTGACGGCGTATTACGGGCTGGTGGAGCTGGGTGGTCTGCGTGCGGGTGAGTCGGTGCTGATTCACGCGGGTGCGGGTGGTGTGGGGATGGCGGCGGTGCAGATCGCCCGTCATCTGGGCGCGGAGGTGTTCGCCACCGCCAGTGAGGGCAAGTGGGACACCTTGCGCTCCCTGGGCCTGGACGACGATCACATCGCCGATTCCCGCTCGCTGGCGTTCGAGGAACGCATCCGTACCGCCACCGGCGGCCGGGGCGTGGACATGGTGCTGAACTCCCTCGCGGGGGAGTTCGTGGACGCGTCGCTGCGGCTGCTGGCCGATGGAGGCCGGCTGCTGGAGATGGGCAAGACCGACATCCGGGACCCGCGGGTGGTGGAGTCCGCGTATGCGGGGGTGTCGTACCAGGCGTACGACCTGCTGGAGGCCGGCTCCGAACGGATCGGCGCACTGCTGGCCGAGCTGATGGAGTTGTTCGGATCGGGTGTGCTGGAACCGGTGCCGGTGCGGTCGTTCGATGTGCGGCGGGCGCCGGAGGCGTTCCGGTTCATGTCCCAGGCGAAGCACGTCGGCAAGCTGGTCCTGCGGATGCCCAGGGCGCTGGACGCGGACGGCACGGTCCTGATCACGGGCGGTACGGGCACCCTGGGCGGACTGGTCGCCCGGCTCCTGGTCACCGAACACGGCGTACGCAGCCTGGTCCTGACCAGCCGACGCGGCCCGGACGCCCCGGGTGCCGACGACTTGACGGCTGAACTCACCGCTCTGGGCGCGCAGGTGCGTGTGGAGGCGTGCGACGCCGCCGACCGCGACGCGCTCGCGGGGGTGCTGGCGCGGACACCGGCACTCACGGGCGTGGTGCACGCGGCCGGTGTGCTCGACGACGGCCTGCTGGAGTCGATGACCGGCGAGCAGCTGGCCCATGTACTGCGCGCCAAGGTCGACGGCGCCGTCAACCTGCATGAGTTGACCCGTGACCTGGATCTCGCCGCGTTCGTCCTCTTCTCCTCCGTCACAGGTCTGCTCGGCAACCCGGGCCAGGCCAACTACGCCGCCGCGAACACCTTCCTGGACGCCCTCGCCGCCCGCCGCCAGGAGACCGGGCTTCCCGGTACCTCCATCGCCTGGGGCCTGTGGGAGCCGGCCAGCGACATGACCGGGCGGCTCGGCCGGCAGGACCTGGTTCGCATGCGCCGGTCCGGGATCGCCGCCATGACGGCGGACGAGGGGCTCGCGCTGCTCGACGCCGCCCTGAACGCAGGTGACGCCGGCCTCGCCGCCGTCCGTCTCGACCACACGGCACTCCGCGCCCAGGCCGCACACAACCCGCCCCCCGCACTGCTGCGCGGCCTGGTGCGCGCCCAGGTGCGCCGCGCCGCCCAGGAGCCCGCCGCGGCGACGAGCGGGGAATCCGCGCTGTCGCAGCGCCTGGCCGGACTGTCCGAAGCGGAACAGGAGCAGCTGCTCACCGACCTGGTACGCACCCAGGCCGCCCTGGTGCTCGGCCACGCCTCCGCCGACCTCATCGGACCGGAGCAGACCTTCAAGGCGGCCGGCTTCGACTCCCTCGCGGCGGTCGAGCTGCGCAACCGGCTCAACGCCACGACCGCGCTGCGCCTCTCCGGCGCCCTCACCTTCGACCACCCGACGCCCGCCGCGATGGCGCGGCACCTCAGGTCCCGGCTCCTGGGCGAGCGGGGCGCGACACCGCCCGCCCTCGCCGCACCCGCCGCCCCGGCCGGAGCGGACGAGCCGATCGCGATCGTCGGCATGGCGTGCCGCTTCCCGGGCGGAGTGGGCTCGCCCGAGGACCTGTGGCGGCTCGTCGCCGAGGGCCGTGACGTGATCACCGACTTCCCGACCGACCGTGGCTGGGACCTCGACGGCATCTACGACCCCGACCCCGACAGCCCGGGCAAGACCTACGTCCGCACGGGTGGGTTCCTCGACGGCGTCGCCGACTTCGACGCCGAGTTCTTCGGGATCTCCCCGCGCGAGGCCCTCGCGATGGACCCGCAGCAGCGGCTGCTGCTGGAGACCTCCTGGGAGG
This sequence comes from Streptomyces sp. A012304, assembly GCF_026008495.1. Lineage (GTDB taxonomy): Bacteria > Actinomycetota > Actinomycetes > Streptomycetales > Streptomycetaceae > Streptomyces. The sequence continues at coordinate 4,208 of NZ_BQUN01000154.1, read as the reverse complement.
CGTTCGAACGCGCCGGCATCGACCCGGCCCCGCTCAGGGCGAGCGCGACGGGTGTCTTCATCGGCGCCGTGTCGCAGGACTACGGGCCGCTGCTCAGCCGCACGCCGGACGCCGTCGAGGGCTACCGCCTCACCGGCACCACCGGCAGCGTCGCCTCCGGCCGCCTCGCCTACTCCTTCGGCTTCGAAGGGCCCGCCGTCACCGTCGACACCGCCTGCTCCTCCTCGCTCGTCGCCCTGCACCTGGCGGCGCAGGCCCTGCGCCGGGGCGAGTGCACCATGGCGCTGGCCGGCGGCGCGACCATCATGTCCAGCCCCGACATGTTCATCGAGTTCAGCCGGCAGCGCGGACTCTCCGACGACGGCCGCTGCAAGGCCTTCGCGGACGCTGCCGACGGAACGGCCTGGGCCGAGGGCGTGGGCGTGCTGCTCGTGGAGCGGCTGTCGGACGCCGAACGCAACGGCCACCAGGTGCTGGCGGTGCTGCGCGGCTCCGCCGTGAACCAGGACGGCGCGAGCAACGGCCTGACCGCCCCGAACGGGCCGTCGCAGCAGCGGGTGATCCGGCAGGCGCTGACCAGCGCACGACTCACCGCCCTGGACGTGGACGCCGTCGAGGCGCACGGCACCGGCACGACCCTCGGCGACCCGATCGAGGCCCAGGCCATCATCGACACCTACGGCCAGGACCGACCGGGTGAACGACCGCTGTATCTGGGCTCGTTGAAGTCGAACATCGGCCACGCCCAAGCCGCCTCGGGCGTCGGCGGCGTGATCAAGATGGTCATGGCTCTGCGCGAGGGCGTCCTGCCGCAGACCCTGCACGTCGACGCCCCGTCCTCGCATGTGGACTGGTCGGCGGGCGCGGTGGAGCTGTTGACGGATGCGCGGGAGTGGCCGGAGACCGGGGGCCGTCCGCGTCGGGCGGCGGTGTCGTCCTTCGGTATCAGTGGGACGAACGCGCATGTGATCGTGGAGCAGGCTCCGGAGGTTGCTGGGGCGGCGTCTGGGGTGTCCCTTCCGGAGAGGGTGCTGCCGTTCGTCGTGTCGGGTCGGTCCGAGTCGGCGTTGCGGGCGCAGGCGGGGCGGCTGGCCAGGTTCGTGGACGAGAGGACTGATCTCGACCTCGCGGTGGTGGCGTCGGCGTTGGTGGGGTCGCGGTCGGTGCTGGAGCAGCGGGGTGTCGTACTGGCAGCGGACCGCGCGCAGCTCACCGCCGGGCTGGCGGCGCTGGCGGCGGGGGAGCAGGCGCCGGGTGTGGTGACGGGTGCGGCTTCTGCGGCGCGCCGGACCGTGTTTGTCTTCCCCGGGCAGGGTTCGCAGTGGGTGGGGATGGCGGCCGGTCTGCTGGAGTCGTCGCAGGTGTTCGCGGAGCGGATCGAGCAGTGCGAGACGGCGCTGGCGGCTCATGTCGACTGGTCGCTCACCGAGATTCTCCGGTCGGACTCCGACGCGTGGCTGGACCGTGTGGATGTGGTGCAGCCGGTGTTGTGGGCGGTGATGGTGTCGTTGGCGGAGCTGTGGCGGTCGTTCGGTGTCGTGCCTGCCGCTGTGGTGGGTCATTCGCAGGGTGAGATCGCGGCGGCGTGTGTGTCGGGTGCGTTGTCGTTGGAGGACGCGGCGATGGTGGTCGCGTTGCGGAGCCGGGCGATTTTGGAGCTTGCGGGTTCGGGCGGGATGGCGTCGCTGGGTGTGCCGGTGGAGCGTGCCTCCGAGCTGATCGCGGAGTGCGGCGGTCGGGTGTCGGTGGCGGCGGTGAACGGTCCGGGCTCGGTGACGGTGGCCGGTGAACCGGCAGCTT
>NZ_BQUN01000154.1:0-2398 GCF_026008495.1 Streptomyces sp. A012304 | reverse complement strand
GTGTGTGGGCGCGGCGTGTCCCGGTGGACTACGCCTCGCACTCCGTCCAGGTCGAGGCGATCCGGGAGCGGCTGCTCACCGAACTGGCGGGCATCGAGCCGCAGGAGCCGGCGGTCCCGTTCTTCTCGGCGGTGACGGCCGAGCGGTTGGAGAATCCGAGGCTGGACGCGGAGTACTGGTACACGAATCTGCGTCAGACGGTTCGTTTCGAGGAGACGGTCCGGGTTCTTCTCGCCCAGGGCTTCGACGCGTTCGTCGAGACCAGCGCGCATCCCGTGCTGACCGCGGCCGTGGAGGACACCGTCGTATCCACCGAGTCCCAGGCGGTGGTGGTGGGCACGCTGCGCCGGGGCGAGGGCGGACAGGAGCGCCTCACCGCCGCGCTGGCGGAGGCGTTCGTCAACGGCCTGACCGTGGACTGGACGCCGCTGCTGGGCGACGGCGACGCCCATGTCGACCTGCCCACCTACGCCTTCCAGCACCAGCGCTACTGGCCGGCCACCGGCGGCTCGACCGCGGGTGACATCACCTCGGTCGGTCTCGCCAGGGCGGATCATCCGCTGCTCGGCGCCGCGGTGCGGTTGGCGGAGTCCGACGGCGTGCTCCTCACCGGGTCGCTCTCCCTCGCCTCGCATCCGTGGCTGGCTGGCCACCGGGTCGCCGGATCGGTGGTGCTGCCCGGCGCGGCCGTCGTCGACCTGGCGATCCGCGCGGCGGACGAGGCGGGCTGCGACCTGCTGGAGGAACTCCTCCTGGAGGCGCCTCTGACGGTGCCGGACCAGGGTGCGGTGAGCGTCCAGGTCCGCGTCGAGCCGATGGAGGAGTCGGAGAACTCCGCGACGTACGGCCTGAGCATCCACTCGCGGGCCGCCGACGCGGACGCCACCGAGCCGTGGACGCGGAACGCCACGGCCGTGCTGGCGACCGGAGCGGCTCCCGGCGCCGATCGGGAGGCCGCCCGGTTCGAGACCTGGCCGCCCGAGGGGGCGGGACCGATCGACCTGGACGGCTTCTACGAGGGTCTCGCCGAGGCAGGTCACGGCTACGACGGCCTGTTCCGCGGTCTGACGGCGGCCTGGCGCCTGGGCGACGACATCTACGCCGAAGTGGCCCTGCCCACGGACGAGGAACTCGCGTCCGGCTTCGCCATCCACCCGGCCCTGCTGGACTCCGCGCTGCACGGCGTCGCCCTCGACGGTGCCGCGGAACGACGGCTGCGGCTGCCGAGCCGGTGGGCCGGCGTCTCCCTGACCGCGACCGGCGCGACCGCACTGCGCGTACGGCTCGCTCACCTCGGCCCCGACGAGATCGCCGTCGAACTGGCCGACCAGACGGGCCGGCCGGTCATGACCGTCGGTTCCCTGGTGGTCCGGCCCGTCTCCATCGAGGAGTTCCAGGAAGCGCGGGCCGACCACGGGCGGGGCATGTACCGCGTCGACTGGGTGGCGGCCACCACGACCCCGTCCGAAGGGGACGTCCGTCCCGACGACGCGTGGGCCGTACTCGGGGAGCCCGGAGCAGAGGCGATGACGGCCTTCGCGGCGATCCCCCGGCACCCCGATCTCACGGCGCTCGGAGCGGCGATCGACGCGGGAAGCCCGGTACCGGAGACCGTTCTGCTGCTCTGCCCGCCGGCCCCGGCGTCGGACGGCACCGACCTCGACGAACAGGAAGTGATCGAGCGGACCCATGCCACGGCGGCGGGTGTGCTGTCGGTGGTGCGGGAGTGGCTCGGTGACGAGCGGTTCGCCGGGGCGCGGCTGGTGGTGGTGACGCGGGGTGCGGTGGGTGCGGGCGGTGGTGTGGCGGATGTCGGGTCGTCGGCGGTGTGGGGTCTGGTGCGGTCGGCCGCGACGGAGCATCCGGGGCGGTTCGCGCTGGTGGATGTGGATGTTGATGTGGTCGGGGTCGAGTGGTCGTCGGTTGTGCGGGAGGCGTTGGCGACCGGTGAGCGGGAGGTCGCGGTACGTGGCGGGGAGCTGCTGGTGCCGCGTCTGGTGCGGCACGGTGTGGAGTCCGGCGGTGAGGGGGTGTCGTTCGGTGACGGGGTGGTGCTGGTCACCGGGGGCACCGGCACGCTGGGCGGGCTGATCGCCCGTCATCTCGTGTCCCGGTACGGGGTGCGTGAGCTGGTGCTGCTGGGGCGCCGGGGTGAAGCAGCGCCAGGGGTGAGGGAGTTGGTCGAGGAGCTTGGCGCGCTGGGCGCGTCGTCGGTCGTGGTGGAGGCGTGTGACGCGGCGGACCGCGATGCGTTGGCCGGGGTGCTGGCGCGGATACCGGCACTTGCGGGTGTGGTGCACGCGGCTGGTCTGCTGGACGACGGTCTGGTCGAGGCGATGACGGAGGAGCGGCTGCACGGTGTGCTGCGTTCCAAGGTCGACAGTGCGGTCAACCTGCA
>NZ_BQUN01000153.1 GCF_026008495.1 Streptomyces sp. A012304 | reverse complement strand
GGCTCCTTGGTCCCGCTCTCTTGTGGTTACAGTATGACAGCAACGAGAGAGGGTGGCAAGCGGGTCGGTGTCCGCTGCTTTCTGACGGTTCATCATAAGCATACTTGGCGACGGCTTGCAACTGGTCTACACCACCAGAGTAATGGAAACGGGTCGGTGGCACTTGAAACGAGGTTTCAGGACCTTGCCGGGATGAAACCTGACAGGAAATCAGAGAAAGCAGCAACAATGCGGTGTGCGCCGCCGCTTATTCTCCGTCAGAAGCCGCTCCATAAAGCGTAACAACCTCGGCCCGAAAACCTGTTACGTAATCCCCCGAGATTTCAACACGTAACACCCGGACAGGAAAGGCGAATTACGCCTTAGCCCGACAGCCCGGAGTCAGCGGCGACGGTCGAGGGGGGCACGCACGCGAGCACGCCAGCCGGGCCCGGGGACCGGGCCGGACACCACCAGCGGCCGCAGACCAGGCCCAGGGCCGGGCGACGGCCGGACCACGAGCAGACGGCCGGGAACGGCACGGCGGACCGGGACGCGGACGCCGCCAGGCGCCCGGGGCCCCTGGCGGTACGGTGAGCGCGCGGTCGGGGCCGCAGGGCGCGAGCGCGGCGAGGACGACGGACCCGACTCGAGCCGGAGGCCGACGGCCGGCGGCGGAAGGCGGCGCAGCCCGGGCGGCTGGTGGCCTGCGAACGAACGGGGCCGGTCCGGCACCACACGAGCCGCGGCCGAATGGGAGCTCCGAGCCGGGTTCGACGGCACGGGACGAACACGCTGGACGACAACCCGGCGGCGATCGGCGCGCCGGCGGACCAAGCCAGGAACACGGCGAGGAGCCACACCACCAGGACCACGAACACACGGGCACCGTGCGGGGTGACGCCCGGCCCGGCACGCAGACGGCGGCACGCAGGCGCGGCGGGCGCAGTCGGAACACGGCACGGGCGCGACGAGCGCCGCGGCGGAGCGGAGCCGGCGGCGCAGGGCCGGCGGCGCAGGGCCGGCACAGCGGTGCCCGCAACGCACCCCCGACCCGAGCCACAGGCCCGGCACGGCACGGACACGGGCTGCGCCCGGCGGGAACGGCGGGCGCAGCCGGGAGCCGAGCGCGGCGGCGGACGCCTGCGGCCAGGGGGCCGGGGGCGGCAGCCAGGCCGGGGACGGAGCGGCGGGCGCACGGGCGCGGCCGCGGAGCGGGAGCCGGCGGGCCGCGACACGGCCGGGCGCCGACGGACGGCGACGCGGGCGGCGGACGCGGGACGCGGCGACCGGCGGCGGCGCGGAACGGGGCGGCGCGGAACGGGAACGGCGCGGCGGGCGCCGAGCGCGGCCGCGGAGCGGGAGCCGGCGGGCCGCAGGCACACCGACGGCGCAGGGGTCCGGCGGGGAGCGCCCGGCAGACGGCCTCGGGCGGCCGCGGGCGGCGCGCCGACGGGCGCCGGGGGCGGAACGGCGCGCAGGGAGCCGGGGGCGGCGGGAGGAGCCCGAGCTCCCAGCCCGACACAACCCGACGCAGCACGGCCAGGCGCAGCCGGACGGCGCCGGGACACGGCCGGCCCGGCGGGACGCAGGCGCCAGCGGCGGGGAGCGGCGACCGGATCGGCGCCGGAGCGGCGGGCGGCGGGCGCGGAACGGCCGGACGGCGCCAGGGATGGAGCGGCGGGCGGCGGAGCGGCGGGCGGCGGGCAGCGGGCGCGGTGGTCAGGCGCCGGGGGCCAGGCGCCGGGGGCCGGGCGCCGGGGGCCGGGCGCCG
>NZ_BQUN01000152.1 GCF_026008495.1 Streptomyces sp. A012304 | reverse complement strand
GACGTCGGCTGTCGCTGCCGGTGGGGGCGAAGGGCTCGAAGCGGGCGGCGGGCGGCTACCGCAGCGAGAGGGAGTGGTTCGCCAAGTCGCGCCGCCTGCGCGTGCTGGAGGACCGGCTGGAGCGGGAGCGGGCCGACCGGGAGGCCGGACGGGTGCGGGTGGTGCGCGGCGGGAGGCGGCTGCTGACCACCCGCCACCACCTCGACGCCGCTCAGCTCACCGAGGATGCGTGGCGCCGCCGGTGGGAAGCCTCCCGCCGCTTCCTGCAAGCGGACGGCGAGAGCGGCAAGCGGTACGGCAACGAGACGATCCGGGTCAGCCCGGACGGGGAGGTGAGCATCCGGCTCCCCGCCCCGCTCGCCCACCTCGCCAACGCCCCGCACGGCCGCTACGTGCTCGCAGCACGGGTGGCGTTCGCGCACCGGGGCGGGACCTGGCGCGACCGGATCACCGCGAACCGGGCGGTGGCCTACCGCATCCACGAGGACACCGACCGAGGCCGCTGGTACCTCACCGCCTCCTGGACCATCCCCCCGGTGAAGACCGTGCCCCTGGCC
>NZ_BQUN01000151.1 GCF_026008495.1 Streptomyces sp. A012304 | reverse complement strand
CGCGACCTGGTGCAGCGCTGGGTGAACGGCACCCAGGCCAACCACGGCCTGTCGCTGCGGGCCTCCGCCACCGACGCGCTCGGGTACAAGAAGTTCACCGGCCACGCCACGGCCAACCCGCCCAAGCTGTACGTCACCCACTCGCCGTACAACGCGTCCTACAGCTTCCCCAAGCCCGTCCCCGACCCGCCGGTGCTCCAGAACCAGGACGGCAAGGTCAAGGTCACCGTCACCAACAAGGGTGCCGAGACCTGGACGCCGTCCACCTACTACCTGGCCTACCGGGCGTACGACAACAAGGGCAAGCTGGTCACCCAGCAGCGCTCGGGCAGCCTCACCGGCAATGTGGCCCGCGGCGCCAAGGCGACCGTCGACGCCACGATCAAGGCGCTTCCGCCGGGCGTCTACATGCTCGACTTCACGATGGTGCGCCAGGGCGGCAAGGTCTTCACCGACGAGCACGTGCCGCCGGGCCGGCTGACCATCCAGGTCTTCGACATCGCCCCCGTGGTCAAGGAGCAGTTCCCGCCGAACGGCTACCAGGCCCAGACGCTGACCCCGCAGCTGTGGGCGGCGGGCACCGACATCGACGCGCCGCCCGGCTCCACGCTCCAGTACAAGTTCGAGATCTGCGAGTCCGACAAGGACGGCAAGCCGACCGGCTGCACCACCTCCGCCTACCAGACCAGCTCGGCCTA
>NZ_BQUN01000150.1:19916-34599 GCF_026008495.1 Streptomyces sp. A012304 | reverse complement strand
GCCGGGCCGCGGCCCGCAAGGCGGCGGCGCGTCCGAAGCCGCGGGCCAAGCCCCGCTCCCAGCCCAAGTCGAGGCCCAAGCCGTCGCAGGTGAAGCGGGCGGTGAAGAAGGTCGCGAAGGAGGTACGGAACGAGGCCAAGGAGACCGCCCAGGACGAGGTGCAGGGCGCGGTCTGTGAGGCCAACAGCTTCAAGCCCGGCACCAAGGTCTTGATGGCCGACGGCAGCACGAAGCCGATCGAGAAGGTCGAGGTGGGCGACAAGGTCATCGCCACCGACCCCAAGACGGGGAAGACGACCGTCCAGACGGCCACAGCCACGATCATCGGCAAGGGCAGCAAGGACCTCGTCCGGATCACACTGAAGATCCACGACGGCTCCTCCGCCAAGGCCGAGACCACGACGGTCACCGCGACGGCCGGCCACCCCTTCTGGGTGCCGTCACTGCGGGAGTGGGTCGACGCCGGTGAACTGAAGCCGGGCCAATGGCTCCAGACCTCCTCGGGCACCTGGCTCCAGATCGGCGCGGTCGAGGCCTGGACGGCAAAGGCAACGGTCCACAACCTGACCGTCACCGACGTCCATACGTACTATGTGCTGGCGGGCGCCACTCCGGTCCTCGCTCACAATTGCGGTGGCGCCCGGTTCGAAGTGGATTCCAGCGGGGTTGCGAGTGACCTAGAAAACCCGGTCACGGCCACAGTTCCGTACAATCGGGCTACGCACTACGGTGGCTCTCAGACAAATGGCCCTGGCGGCCGGGCGGCGCGAGCGGCGGGCGAGGGTCAGCCGTGCCCGGAGTGCGGCGCTACGATGACATCGGGAACCGCTCATGCCCCCGTTCCCGAGCATGACCCGCCGCTTGTTCTCCACTACTATCGCGGCGGCGGGTCGGAAATGACGAACGTAGAGCGAAGAGCCTACGCAAGGAATGACGGCATCAATGGGGCCGCATGTCAGGTCTGCCAGCGATCGCAGGGGGCCGAGATGGCGAAGGTCTCCAAGGCGATAAAAAGGAACCTGGGACTATGACCGAAGAAAGCGAACGATTGTCGGCCCTTGAGCGGCATGTTCGGAGATTCTGGGATGGTCATATTGTGGAATCTGCCTCCTGGGATCGCGGGCCGATCCTGGAGCGAGTTCCGCACTTCGCCACCTACCGGGTCTACCCCCAGCGTGCTGGTGAGGCATGGGTTTACGTGACGGTCGGGTCCTCTGTGCATGGATCTACAGTCGACGGAATCGAGTTCTTCGTAATGTCTCCCGTGGCTGCCGACATTCACTCGGAAACGTTGGCAATGGTGAGTCACTTTCACTCGTTCGAGGCTCACCAGTTGGGTGTGGGATCGGTCATCAATATTGGCCGCCCTTGGATGCCAAATTCACGCATGGATCACCTCTTGGTGAGCCTTCCCTACCCCTACGGGCCTGAACTTGAATGGGCTCCGACGGAAGCGGGGGGTGCGCGATTCTTGTGGTTGCTTCCGATCCACAAGAGCGAGGCTGATTTCATCAAGCGTGAGACTCTTGATGAGTTCGAATCCATGCTGGACGCGGAAGGCGTAAACGTATTGGATCCCAATAGGAAGCCGATTGTCTGAGGAAATCCTGTCACTTTACGGCTCGCATTGAGAGCCGTAAAGTGACTGGTTCCTTCCGGGATGCTGATAATCGCTACCCGTGGGACTCAGGAAATCGCTGTAGGGCCCCGCCAGAAATATGGTCTGGCGGGGCCCTACAGCGGTTTTGACGCTGAGGTTGAAAGGGTGGGGTGACAGCGGGCGTTTGCGGTACTGCATCCTCGTCATGAGGTATGCCGATGGAGGCGGTTTGACCGCTGCGGGGCGGGCGAAGCGCGAGGCGGTGCGTTTCGAGGCCGCGGAGATGTTCGAGCGGGGGGTGCGGCCGCCGGAGGCGGCTCGCAGGTTACGGGTGTCGCGGAAGTCGGCGTACGCCTGGCACGCGGCCTGGCGGGACGGCGGCAGAGCGGCCCTGGCCTCCAAGGGGCCTGGCGGCTTTCCCTGTCAGCTCAGCGCTGCCCAGGCGGAGCGACTGCAGGCCGAGCTGGAGGCCGGCCCTGCGGCGCATGGGTGGTACGAGGACCAGCGGTGGACGCTGGCGAGGGTCGCGGACCTGGTCCATCGCCTGTTCGGCTACCGGTACACCCCACGTGGGGTGTCCTACCTGCTGCACCGGCTGGGCTGGTCGCCCCAGGTGCCCGTGCACCGGGCCGTCGAGCACGACGAGCAGGCCGTGGAACGGTGGCGGACGGAGCAGTGGTCACGGTGACGAGGCCGGACAGGACCTGAAGCCCGGCAAGGGGCGGACCTGGTCGCGACGCGGGCGGACTCCGCTGATCAAGGTGACCGGGAAAGGCTCGGGCCGGGTTCTGATGGCCGGGATGATCTGCGTCAGACCGGGCCGCCAGACCAGACTGATCTACCGGACCCAGACGTACCGAGGCCGAACCGGCGAGAAGAAGGGCTTCCGGGCACGCGAGTTCGCTGATCTGCTCACCTCCGCCCGTCGGCAGCTCGGTGGTGCCCCGCTGATCGTGGTGTGGGACAACGCCAGCACCCACCACGCCAAGCCCTTACAGGAGTTCTGCGACCGCAACAGCGATTGGCTCACCATCGTCAAGCTCCCGCCCTACACACCCGACCTCAACCCCGTCGAAGGCGTCTGGGCCCACCTGAAGAAATCCCTGACCAACCTCGCACCCCGCGCGATCGACGACCTCACCCCGCTCGTCAAGAACCGTTTACGCGACATCCAACACCGCCCCACGGTCCTCGACGGCTTCATCGCCGAGACCGGGCTGGGACTGGAGCCGCCATGAATCCTGTCACCCCACCCTTTCAACCTCAGCAGCAACGCCGACGGCAACACGGGCGCACAACAGGGCACTTCCACACACACCCACGGACCGGCCGGAATTCGCTAACCAGCGAAAATGCAGGTGACGCCCACCCGGCGCGCACACGTACTACGTCCTCGTCGGGGCGACGCCGGTTCTCTCCCACAATTGTGGTGACAACTATGCCGACGTCTACTTCGACGACGCGAAGAACCATGCCTCCATCGCGGTGACGCACAACGGCGAGACGCTGCATACAGAAGCCGGTTCCCGGGAGGGCGAGGACTCTATCGCCCGAGTACGCTCTCCGGAGCAAAAGCATGCGCCCGGAACCATCGTGATCCGGATTCCGCTGCCGAACGCGAGGAATGCACAACTGGCGCAAAGGGCCATGGGATTTCAACTTGGGCCCGCACCACCGACATGTCATCTTCCGTCCCCGGAGGCGGTAGCGGTGAGCGCGGCTGAGCGCCTCGGCGACGAAGCCGCCTGATCCGCCCGTCAGGGTCGGACGCCCGGGGTTCCACCAGGACCGTCTGGTGGGACCTCGGGCGTTCCGTTTCCCGGCAGCTACTGGCGGTAGGAGCGGACCAGGCGGGCTAGATGCGTTCCGGCGAGGTCCAGCGGGGTCGTGCTCCGGGTGATCTGGGCGGTCATCTCGGCACCTTCGAAGGTGCTGACCACGGTGTGCGCAAGGTCGCTCGCGGTGTCGTGGTCGAATCCGGCGGCCGTGAGCTTGCCGCGGACGATGCCGTGCCAGTTCGCGAAGGCGCGCTCGGCGGCCTCGCGGACCTGCGGAAGGCGGCGCGCGCTCTCCAGTGCGGTGGTGGTGACGGGGCAGCCGTCCATCCACTCGGAATCGCGCATGCCGGTGGCAAGCTCGCGGGCGCAGGCGACCATCGCGTCCGCCGGGTCGTCCTCGCGGCCCATGACAGCGCGCAGCAGGTCCGCGAACTCACGGTCGCCGTGGCCGATCGCCTCGACGGCCAGCTCGACCTTGCCGCCCGGGAAGAAGTGGTACACCGAGCCCAGCGTGGCCTCGGCCTCCCGTGAGATGTCTTTGAGGCCCGTCCCCTCATAGCCCTGCCGCTGCATCAGCCGCGACGTGGCGCGGACGATGCGGTCCCTGGTGCCGACCTCGTGCTTGATTCGCATGCGGCCCAGAATACTGGATAGAGCGTTCGTTTTAGTTCTCTGCTACTGTCGCCATCGTCTGGGTAGAACGTTCATTTTAGTTGCGGGGAGTCGTCATGTCCGAAACTTCCGTTACCGTCATCGGCCTGGGTCCCATGGGCCATGCGATGGCCGCCGCCTACCTCGACCGCGGGTACGAGGTGACCTTGTGGAACCGCACGGCCGCCCGCGCGGACGCGCTGGTCGCGCGCGGCGCCCGGTTGGCCGGCAGCGTCGAAGAGGCCTTGCGTGCCAATGAACTGGTGGTGCTGAGCCTCACCGACTACGACGCCGTGTACGCGATCCTCGAACAGGCCCCGCAGGCGCTGAGCGGACGGACCGTCGCCAACCTCACCTCGGACACCCCGGTCAAGGCACGGGAAGCCGCCACGTGGCTCGCCGAACGCGGCGCCGCACAGATCACCGGAGGGGTCCAGACCCCGCCGCCGGGAATCGGCAGCGCGGACGCGGCGACGTACTACAGCGGCCCGGCCGACGCGGTCGCCAGGCACCGGGCGGCCCTCGAGGTGCTGACCGGCGTCGAGTACCTCGGCGAGGACCACGGACTCGCCGCGCTGTACTACCAGATCGGGATCGACATGTTCTGGACCGGCCTCGTCGGCTACCTGCACGGCCAGGCAGTGGCCCTGGCCAATGGCATCTCGGCCGAACAGTTCCTCGAACACGCGGTGAAGACCATGGACTTCAAGTACTTCCTGGAGTTCTACGCACCGCGCATCGACGCCGGGAACCACGAAGGCGAGGTCGACAACCTGGGCATGGCCGTGGCCAGCCTGACGCATGTCCTGCACACGGCCGAGGACTCCGGCGTCGACGCGTCCCTGCCGGCCGCGGTCCTGGACCTGTTCCGCCGCGGAGTCGCCGCGGGCCACGAACGCGACAGCCTGACCAGTCTCGTGGAGGTGCTCAAGCGGTAGTTCACCGAACCCAACGGCCATAGAAATACCGAACAACGGGGCCAGTTGACGCAGGTCAGGTTGGTGCGCCCGGGCAATAGGTCAAGCGGGGCCCCGGGGAGAATCCCGTCGCTCCCGGATTGACCGGTTGATCATCGATGCCCGGACATGAGACGAGCACGGCTCTTGTGGATCATGGAGTTCTCTACGCTCCCGGATCAGCAAGGCTGCCGTGCTCGTCGCTCCATCCTCCCTCATGTCCGTGTCCCTGGGCACGTCGCCCTGCTCGTCCACCGGTGCGGTCGGGGAGGTGTCGGCGGACGGGCTGCTCCGGGCACTGGCCAAGGTGCCCGACCCGCGTGATCCGCGGGGCGTTCGATATCGGCTGGCCACGCTGCTTGCGATCGGGGTGTGCGCGATGACGGCGGCCGGGCACAACTCCCTGGTTGCGATCGCGGAATGGGCCCGTCGGTGCGATCAGAAGGTGCTGGCCCGTCTGGGCTGCCCGTTCGATCCGTTCGTCGGCCGGTATCGGGCTCCGGGCGAGCGGACCTTGCGGGACGCCTTCGCCAAAGTGGATCCCGGCGCGCTGACCGCCGCGGGTTTCGCCCGGCTCACTGCGCTGGCGTCGCCCGCCACCGGACCGCTGAGCCCCGACGGCGTCCCCGAACGCGAACAGCGCCGTGCCCACCGAGCCGCCGTGCTTGCCCCGGACCCGGTCCGGCTGAGGCGGCGGGCGTTCGCCGTGGACGGCAAGTGCCTGCGCGGAGCCGTCCGCGCCGACGGCAGCCGGATGTTCGTCCTGACCGCCGTCCGTCACGACGACGCACTGACGGCCGCCCTGCGCGAGATCGGCGCGAAGAGCAACGAGATTCCTGAGTTCGCCCCGCTCCTGGACACCATCGACTACTCGGACCTGCACGAGGCCGTGATCACGGTCGACGCGATGCACGCGCAGAAGGGTCACGCCCGCTACCTCGTCGAGGACCGTCACGCGCACTACCTGCTGTCGGTGAAGAACAACCAGCCCACGCTCGCGGGGCAGTTGAGGAAGTTGCCTTGGGGCAAGGCACCTGTCCTTGACCGTTCACGCGACCGGGGGCACGGCCGCGAGGAGGTACGGGAGGTGAAGGTAGTCTCCGTGGACGGCCTGCTCTTCCCATACGCCCGCCAGGTCGTTCGCATCCACCGCAAACGCCGGTCCCTCAGTGCGAAGAAGTGGCAGACCGAGACGGTCTACGCAGTCACCGACCTGCCCGCCCACCAGGCATCCCCCGCCGAGATCGCTTCCTGGGCCCGCGGCCACTGGATCATCGAGAACACCGTCCACTGGACAAAGGACGTCACCTTCGCCGAGGACGCCAGCCAGGTCCGACGTCACCACACCCCGGCCGTCATGAGCGCCTTGCGCGACCTGACCCGCACGGCCCTCGATCGGGCCGGCTGGACCAACATCGCCAGCGGCCGACGCGCTCACACCCGCCCCGACGCCGCCCTCAACCTGCACGGCATCCCATGATCAAAACGGGCGAACTGGATTCTCCCCGGGGCCCTGCCACCGGCCCCCGGCGACGCTGATCGGGGTGGCGGCGCTGGACGTACCGGAGCACCTGGTGGAGATCGAGGCGGTCGCCGTACTGGACTGATTTTTTGGGCGTTCTCAGGCAACGGCGGGCGCCGCCGGGATGGTCCCGACGGCGCCCGAGTCAGTGGTGGCGGGGTGTCAGTGGTGCCGGCGTGTCACCACTTTGTGTAGTGGAACAGCGCGGAGGTCGTCCAGGGGGCAGGAGAGCCGGCCGTCTTCCAACCGGTCGCCGCGGAGGGCGAGTTGCGGTACTTCAGCTTGTGCAGCCCCGTCCGGACCGACTTGAGGGCCGCGTGGTCGTCTTGGCCCGGGAGGTTGTCGTAGCGGACCCAGTGCTTGAAGCCGCCCGCGGTCGCCGACGACTCCGAGACGATGGCGTCGCTGTCACTGCCGATCGCCGTCCAGTCGGTGGGCTGCGTGGACTGCGGGTTGTTCTTCAGCCACCTGATGAGCGACGAGTTCTTCCGCATGTCCTTGGTCTGCTGGTACGAGTGCCCCCAGCCCCAGTTGGTCCCCGCGTGCGGCGTCCCCAGCGTCACCACGTCCTCGACGAACAGCTTCTTCGGGAACCCGGCTTCCTTCTTGGCGACGCCGGTCAGCGCGGCGCGGATGATGAGGCCGCCCATGGAGTGTCCCACGAGGTCGACGGACTTCCCCTTCGCCGTGTAGTCCTTGTAGATCTTGTTCGCGAGCTTCTTCCCCAGGTCCTTCAGCCCGGTGTCCCGATCCCCACTGGCGATCCGGAAGTCACAGTTCCAGTCACCCTTGTAGAAGGCGACCCCCCGCACCTTCCCCTTCCACCGGTAGTCCTTGAGGTCCTTGCGGATGTCCTTGAAGTAGTCGTTGCAGTCGAACTTCGCCTCCCACACCGGGTCGTACCCGTGCACCAACAGCACGTCCTCGTTGCTGCTGTTGTTCCCCTTCGGCGTGGTCGCCGCTGCCGCCGGCAGGGCCGTAGCCACGACACCGAGCCCCGCGAACACCGCCGTGGCAGCCGTCGCCACAACCCTCGCCCTGATCCCCATCACACGCTCTCCGTTTCCCCGTTGACCTTGTCACTCCGCCCTGCCCTCGGCAGGACGATCACCAGCATGGGGAGGGCCGGGCGCAAGGGGTACCTATAACTTTTCGGGGTACGAAACGGGGTTCTTCGGGATCCGCGCGCGTCGGTGGCTACGGCGTGGCTGCGGGAAAAGAACGCGCGCTCGACCTATCCGAGGTCCGCGCGAGCTTGCGCTATGCCATTAGATCGAGCCCGAGGTGCGGAACTGGCTGGAGTTACTTCCGCTGCGCCTCTACCGGCGGGTGGAGGACAAGACGGACCATCTCCTGGACGAGCCGACAACGCTCGGTGAGCCGTACTCTCGTCACCTGGGCGGCAAGCTGCGTGAACTGCGCTTCGAGTTGGACGGCGAAGCTGTACGCATCCCGTACTGGCTCGCCCCAGGACAGCGGATCGTTCTGCTGACGGTGTTCCGCAAGACGAAGATGCGCGAGGCGGCAGAGGTCGAACGTGCACATCAGGCCCAGAAGGTCTGCGAGACCGAGCACGGCCGGGCCGAGCACATCGACGATCGGCGTAGGGAGAGCCGATGAATCACAGCACGTGGAGAACGCGCCGGACCCGGCAGCTTGCGGGAGAGGCGGTCGAGTACACCAGGAGTACGTCGACGCGCGGCTGGCCGGCGACTTGGGTCAGGCCGTCTACGACCGCCGGATCTAACTCGGCCTGTCCCAGGCGGAGTTGACCGAACGAGCCGGGATGACTCAGCCGCAGGTGTCCCGGGTGAAGGGCGGCGACACCGTCCCCACCCTCCCGCTGCTGCGCCGCCTGGCGAAGGCCCTGGGCGGCACTCTGAACCTGGCCATCGACGAGGGCGACTCCAGGGTCGCGTTCACTCCGCACGCGGCCTGAAGCCTGGTTACAACCGCGCGATGAAACTCGCGAACGCGGTCGGGGTGAGGAGCAGGGCGGGGCACTCTCCCCACGCACCCTCCAGTCCGGAAACAAGAACACCTCCGGCCCCACCGGCAAGGGCAACCCCTGGCTCCGCGGCACCCTCGGCGAAGCAGCGATCTCCGCCGCACGGGCCGACACCTTCCTCGGCGCCCGCTACCGCAGGATCATCAAACGCTGCGGCCACATGAAAGCCCTGGTCGCCGTCGCCCGCTCCATCCTGGTGTCCGTCTGGCACCCTGACCGTTGAGTTTTCCGGTCAGAGAACTCCGTGATCCACAAGAGCCGTGCTCGTCTCATGCCCGGGCATCGATGATCAACCGGTCAAACCGGGAGCGACGGGATTCTCCCCGGGGCCCTGATAGGTCAAGGGGCCGAGGCGTCGCGGCGGTGATCTCGGCTGCCTTCCCGTGGGCCTGGCTCAGGGAGGGCTTCGAGACGCTCCAGGTGGTCCTCGCCCCACTGGCCGAGCGGGGTGAGAGCGGTAAGGAGCGAGTGACCGAACTCGGTCAGTGAGTACTCCACCTTCGGTGGCACCTGGTGATGGACCTCGCGGTGCACCAGGCCACTGGCCTCCAGCCCCCGCAGATGCAGGATCAGCATGCGCTCACTGATGCCGACCACCGTTCGGCGTAACTCGCCGAAGCGCAGCGGCCCCTCGCCGAGCCAGAACAGGATCAATCCCTTCCATTTCCCTCCCATGACGTCGATGGCAGCATCCAGGCCGCAGGTATAACTCCGCTTCCGCACCAGCATTTCCCCTAACAAAACTGTGGGTACCAGACAGAATTGTAGGTACTTGTAGAAGTGTTGGTGCCGCCGCAGCATGGATCAGGCGTCGCACCGAGAGGGCAGCAACTTCGTGGGATGCCGGTATTCGACCCATTTCGCGCTTCAGATGCATCGGCATCAGGCAGGAGCAAACATTGACCGGGCACCACCGCACTTCCGTGACCGTCGTCGGGCTGGGCTCGATGGGCAGCGCATTGGCTGAGGCATTCATTGACGCCGGACACCGGACCACCGTCTGGAACAGGACAGCATCAAAGGCCGTGCCGCTCGTATCAAAGGGCGCTGTTCACGCGCAGACGATGGACGAGGCAGTCGCGGCGAGTCCGCTGATCATCGCCTGTCTGACCACATACGAGAACACCATCGAGGCTCTGGAACCGGCCACTGCCACGCTCAAGGGGCGGGCGCTTGTGAGCCTGAACAGCGGTTCGCCAGCCGGTGCCCGTCAGATGGCCGAATGGGCGCTCGGGCACGGCGCGCGTTACCTCGGTGGGGCGATCAAGAACGTGCCGTCCGCCGTCGGAGCTGAGGACACCCTCCTGTATTACGGCGGCGACAAGACCGTCTTCGACGAGTTCGCGTCGACGCTGCGGGTGTTGGGCGGTGACACCGTCTACCTCGGTACCGACGCCGATCTCGCTGCCCTGTACGAGATGGCGGTGGGCGGCACCCTGCTGCCTGCGCTCGTCGGCTTCTTCCAAGGCGCGGCAGCGGTGCAGGCGCGTGGTCTTGAGGTGGCCTCCATGGTGCGGTTCAGCATCAAGTGGTTCGAGATGATCAACTCGGTGCTGCCGGTCTTCGCAGAGGAGATCGACCGCGGCGACTACAGCAAGCCCGCGTCCTCGGTAAGTCTGTTCCTGGCTGGTGCCGCGCATGACGAGGAACTCGGCAAGGAAGCGAACCTCGACGTGGAGAGGCACAAGCCCTTCCATGACTTGCTGAAGCGAGCCGTCGAGGCCGGCTACGGCGACCACAGCATCTCCGCCCTGACAGAGATACTCAAGAACCCGGCGCCGACCGCATAACCCGGGGACGCACACGACTTGTGAGGGAAGGGGATCAATCACCCAGCCACCCGGATCGCAGGCCGGGACGTGCCCGACTACCGCCATACCAAACTGCTGCGGCATGGGTCGGCATCGTCAAAAGGTGGATACATCTCGCTGCCCATTTGTTCGGCGGCTTCAATGTAGTCGGCAAGAGCGTCGCGGGATTGAGCGAGCGCGGCCATCTGATCGTCCAGTCGCTTCAGCCGTGACCGCATCGCGGTCAGCAACTCGGGGCATCCGACCAGTTTTGGAGCCTCTCCGATCGCACAGGGCAGCAGGTACGCGATGTCCTCGGAGGACAGACCGGCACCCAGCAGGTGCCGGATCTGCTTCACCCGCAGCACGGCGCTCTCGTGATATTCGCGGTAACCGTTCGCGCCGCGGTCCGCTTCCAGCAGGCCCTGGGCCTCGTAGTAGCGCAACTGGTGGGCGTTGACGCCCGTCCGACGACTCAGTTCCCCGATCAGCATCGAAACCTCACTTGACCTTCATACCGGTGTCAACGTTGACGATGCTGTCATGAACAACAAACCCGATACACCCGTGACCGTCATCGGACTTGGACTGATGGGCCAGGCACTCGCCGGCGCGTTCCTGAAAGCCGGGCATCCCACCACCGTGTGGAACCGTACGGCCTCCAAGGCCGACCAGCTGGTGGCCGAGGGGGCACGGCTGGCGCCAACTGTGGGCGACGCCCTCCAGGCAGGTTCCCTGACGATCATCTGCGTCGCCGACTACCAGGCCGTGCACGAACTGCTCGGCGCGAGCGATGTCGAGCTGGACGGCACCATGTTGATCAACCTGACCTCTGGCGACTCGACCCAGGCCCGGGAAACCGCCCAGTGGGCCGAACAGCGCGGCGCCCATTACCTGGACGGTGCGATCATGGCCGTCCCGCCGGCGATCGGGACTGCCGAGGCGGTGATTCTTCACAGCGGGCCGCAGTCGGACTTCGAGGCGCACAAGTCGACACTCGACGCGCTCGGCACTGTCACCTACCTCGGTGCGGACCATGGGCTGGCGGCCCTGTATGACGTGGCCGGACTGGCCATGATGTGGAGCGTGCTGAACGCCTGGCTCCAGGGCACTGCCCTGCTCAGGACGGTTGGTGTCGACGCTGCGACGTATGCGCCGTTTGCGCAGCAGATCGCTGCCGGGGTGGCCGAATGGCTGCCTGGGTATGCCAAGCAGATCGACAGCGGCTCCTTCCCGGCCGAGGTCTCGGCCCTGGAGACCGACGCGCGGGCGATGGCTCACTTGATCGAGGAGAGTGAGGCGGTGGGTGTCAACGCCGAGCTGCCGAAGTTGATCAAGGCGATGGCCGACCGCTCGATCGCCGCCGGACACGGTGGGGAGCAGTATCCCGTGCTGATCGAAGAGTTCACCAAACCCGGCGGCGACTGACCGATCCCGACACCGGAGTTCAGTCCGGTGGCCTCGGACCCGACGGTGTCCCGGTGGTCGATGAGTCCGGCGGCCTCACAGCGTCCGCTTGTACAGGGAGAGCCAGCCCGGTACGTCGACCTCCGCGCGCACGGTCTTCCCCGGTGACGGCTCCCGCTCCAGCACCTCCCAGCGGTCCGCGACCGCGTCCACCAGCACCAGCCCGCGCCCGGCCTCGTCCAGCGGGCGCGGGGCGCGGCGGGCGCGCGGGCCCGGCGGCAGCGGGCCGGTACGGCTGTCGGTGACCTCCACCCGGACGCTCCCCGGCACCAGCGACAGCCGCAGCTCGAAGTCCCTCCCCGGCACCCGGCCGTGGGTCACCGCGTTCGCCGCCAGCTCCGCGACGACCACGGCGACGGCGTCCGACGCCTCCGAGCCGTGCGGGATTCCCCAGGCGTCGAGCTGGTGCAGGGCGAGATGCCGGGCGAGGCGGGCACCGCGGGGTGTTGCGCTCAGGCGCTGGGTGAACACACGTACGGTAACCGGGGGTTGGGGGGTGGGTCGTGCTGTCATGCGCCCACTGTGGTGGGTGGGACGGCGACTTCTCCAGGTGACAGCCGCGTACGCCGCGCGAGCGTACGCGGTTACTCGCTGGACAGTACCGGTGACGGGGCGTGACCATGGGGTGCGGGAGGTGACCAATGGTGGTCGACGGACGGGTGGGTACGGTCGGAGAGCCGGAGTCCTCGGACAGTCTGCGGACGTTCGGGGCGGTCGTCCAGGCGTTGAGGGAGTTCAACGAGCTGAGCAGGGAGGAGTTCGGCCGACTGGTCGGGTTCTCCAAACATACGGTGGCCTCCGTGGAGTTGGGGAGGCGCATGCCGGACGTGGACTTCGTCGAGGCGGCGGAGACGGCGACGGGAAACACGGGGGCACTGCGGAAGGCCGCGGTGTACCTGGTGCGACAGAAGGGGTTGGCTGCTTGGTTCCGAGAGTGGGCGCGGCTGGAGAAGACGGCGATCACCCTCTACACGTACGAGAGCCGGATGATCCCGGGCCTGTTGCAGACGGAGGCGTACGCTCGGCAGTTGTTCATCGACGAGCTGCCACCGCTGAACGATGAGCAGATCGAGGCCAACTGGGCTGCACGGGTGGAACGACAACGGTTGCTGCGCGAGCGGCCCAACACCGCTTTCAGCTTCATCGTCGAGGAGCACGTGCTGCTCCGCCAGACCGGCGGTGTCGAGGTCACCCGAGGGGCCGTCGATCACCTGCTGGAAGTGGGCGAGTTGCGGAACGTTGAAATCCAGATCATGCCGCTCGTGCGCAGGTCACACGCCGGACTGCATGGACCCATGCAGCTGCTGGAAACGCCGAAGCACAACTGGTTCGCCTACATGGAGGCCCCAGAGAGCGGGCAGCTCATCTCCGACCCGAAAGCGATCAGCGTGCTCCAGCAGCGGTATGCCAGGATGCGTTCACAGGCTCTCACCGTCGAAGACTCCGTGAGCCTGTTGCAACGGATGCGAGGAGACCTATGAGCACGCCCGAACTGGCCTGGTTCAAGAGCAGCTACAGCAGCAGCGGCTCCGGCGACTGTGTCGAGGTCGCCCTGGCCTGGCGCAAGTCCAGCTACAGCAGCGGCGGCGACGGAGACTGCGTCGAGGTCGCCACCCTCCCCGGCCACATCCACGTCCGCGACTCCAAGGACAAGGACGGCCCCCAGCTCGCCCTCTCCCCCACCGCCTGGGCCGACTTCGTCGTCCACGCGGCCGAGTGAACGGAGCGAGAAGAGGGGCCGCCCGTCGCGCGGGCGGCCCCTTCTCTCACTTGCGGGGGCACTCCTTCCAGGCCATGTGGTAGACGGTGCTGATGTCACCGTCGGTCGAGTCCATCGTCATGAAGCTGACCTTGCTCGGCGAGGACGTGCCGGCGTTCACCCGCAGCTCGGTGTTGATGTTGAAGTTGCGCTGCACACCGCAGGGCGCGTAGACGAGCTGGGCCCAGTCCGTGGTGTCGGTGGCCTGCCAGTTGTCGTTGTAGGCGCCGGTGAAGTTGTGGTTCTTGAACACCGTCTGCGACGAGCCCTGGAAGTAGTACGAGGCCCGCTGCACCGCGCTCGCGCCCGGCTGGAGCGAGGCGAAGCCCCGGTAGTCCGCGCTGGCGATGGCGTACGTGAAGCCCTGTGGGACGTGGACGATCAGGCTGAGCTGGCAGTTCTTGCGGAACGCCGTGGGGTCGGAGTTGCCGCCGACCTGGGCGAGGTAGTTGCTGTAGGTCACCGTGAAGGCGGTGTTGTCCTCGGACACGGCGACGGCGGCCGTGCCCGCGGGACAGCCGGAGCCGTTGACCGTGGCGACGTTGATGACGATCTTGTCCGGGGGCGGGTCGACGAACCCGGTGGACGGGTTGTGCGCGGGCAGCGCGGTCGTGACGAGAGCGGCGACGGCGCCGCCCAGGAGCAGCCCAGCTGTCATGGGTCTCTCCCCTTCGGTCGGATCGGTGGGGGGTGGACGCGCCCGGATCTCCGCGGCCCGATTCTGTGAAGAATCAATGAAGCTGCTGTGAAGAGCCGGGGCGATCGCATCGTAGGGAGCCGTGTGGGACGCGCCCAGGCCGAACTCCGGCCATTCACCACGGCTGGTTCACACCCCCCGCCGCCGCCCGCTCAGGACACGAGGGGTTCCGCTTCCAGTTCGGTCAGGCGGACGGTGCACAGGCCGCCGCGTTCGGTCTTCACGTCCGTCACCTTCAGCTGTGTGCCCGGCAGGAGGATGTACTCCTCCTCACCGGTGAACGCGGAGAAGCTGCGGATGCCGACGGCCCGGACGGGCTGCACCTCGAACAGGGTCCGCTTGCCGCGGCTGCCGAGGAACCCCCGCGCCACGTTGAACTCGGACGTGCACGAGGACACGCCCCACCAGGTCACGGTCCGCCCGAGCGGGTACTGCGCGCGCAGGTCGAGCGGCAC
>NZ_BQUN01000150.1:17782-19839 GCF_026008495.1 Streptomyces sp. A012304 | reverse complement strand
GCGGGCCGGAAGCCCCGACACCGCCGAGAACAGCAGCCGCAGGTACGGCAGGTAGGGGACGAGCCGGGAGCGGTCCGGGGAGCGCAGGATGGCGTTGATCTCCCGGTAGAACGCGGACTCGCAGGTGTAGAGGTAGAGGGCGGCGATCGCGTCGGCGGACAGGCCGGCGACCGCTTCGTCCGCCCGCACCTTGCCGAAGTCGTGCGATCGCTGGACGTGCCGGTCGAGCCCGCGCAGCAGCTGGGCGACCGGGGAGACGGCCTCACGGAAGTCCATGAGCGGGGTGTCGAACACGCCGGTGATCGCGGGAAGGACGAGGCCCTCGTCCTTGACGCTGGCGAGCCGCTCCAGATACAGCTGGTGCAGTTCCATCGTGGACGTGATGAACGCGCCCATCCGCTCCGCGACGCCGCCGCCGATCGCGCCGTCCCCCGCCGCGTGCTGGTCCCAGCCCTTGCTGGGCAGCCAGTCGATCTCGTCGGCGCCCAGCGAGGCCAGCGCCTCGTTCACCATGGCGAAATGGTCGCCGTCGCAGAAGATGTCGCCCTGCGCCGCCGGGTTGGGGTGGTCGATGTGGCGGACCTCGACCCCGGGGTACTTCTTCTGGAGCTGGAGGACGATCTTCTTCAGGTTGCGCGCGTGCGCGCCCCACCACGCGAAGACGACACCCCGGTCCTCCTCGTCCTCGGCGTTCTGCTTGGCCTTGAGGATCTCCTCGACGATCCGCTCCGCGACCGGACGCCAGAACGCGGTGTGCGGGTCGGCGCCCCTCGGCCCGTCGCTGCTCGCGGTCAGGGCCGCGTTCAGCAGCAGCACGCCCTGGGTGAGCATCGCCTGGAACCACTCCGGCGGCTGCACGGTGTCCTGCTTCTTCAGCAGCGCGCGGATGTCCGCGATCGGTGTCTTCTTCGGTATGCCGTACTTCCACATCGCCGCCGCCTTGATGATGCAGCGGATGCTGACGACCCGGCCGAACTGACTGTCCTTCCAGTCGTGGAAGGTGTTGTCGAACATGGCGATGCCGGTGGCGCTCTCCGGCCGCGGGTACGGGTTCTGCCCGAAGACGACGACCTTCCACTTGTGCGGCGGGTTCGGCTTGAGCGCCTGGAAGGTCAGTTCGCGGACCGGGACGACGTCCGGGCCGCGGCCCGGGCCGATGAACGAGGCCGCGTTCGGCTGCGCCTCGATGACCGGCTTCAGCAGCGGCAGCCACGGTTCCCCGCCGCCCTTGAACAGCTCGGTCAGGGCCAGCGGGTCGTTCGGGTCCGGCTGGGCCGGGGTGTTGGCGTCGATCATGGCCGGGAGGCTAGCAGCGGGGTACGACAACCCGACCGTCGTCCAACGGCGTTGTCAGTGGGCGCCTGTAGCGTCGTGATCGGTGGAAGGACCCGTGTCCCGATGGGAGTGGAAGATGACCGTGAACCGCGTGCAGCCGCCGCTGAAGGTGGTGTTGACCGACATCAACACGAAGGTGGTGCAGGCATGGCGGGCGGCGTTCGCCGACACCCCCGAGACGGAGATCCGCAAGGGCTCGATCCTCGACGAGAGGGTCGACGCCTGGGTCAGCCCGACCAACTCCCGGGGGCTGATGAACGGCGGGGTGGACGCGGTCGTCAAGCGGCACCTCGGGGCGGGCATCCAGCTGCGGGTGCAGCGGGCGATCCGTGACGAGTTCGGGGGCAGGCTCCCGGTGGGCAGCGCGGTGTGCGTGCCGTCCGGGGCGGTCAACCCGAAGTTCCTGATCTCGACGCCGACGATGGAGCAGTCCTCACAGAACGTCAGCGAGACGCTGAACGTGGCGCTGGCGTGCGCCGCCGCGTTCCAGGCGATCCACCGGCAGAACCGGCAGGCGCCGGGCAGCATCCGGTCGGTGGCGCTGGTCGGTCTGGGCGCCCAGACCGGCCGGGTGCCGGCCCAGGTCTGCGCCAACCTGATGTGGACGGGCTACAC
This sequence comes from Streptomyces sp. A012304, assembly GCF_026008495.1. GTDB lineage: Bacteria > Actinomycetota > Actinomycetes > Streptomycetales > Streptomycetaceae > Streptomyces. Next base: position 17,889 of record NZ_BQUN01000150.1, on the reverse strand, counting down.
CCTGTTCAACGACTACTGCTTCGAGGACTACGACGACCTGCGCGCCACGATCGTCGCCCAGCTCGACGACATCGAGAACGCCCCCACCGAGACCCGGGTCCGCATAG
>NZ_BQUN01000150.1:0-17667 GCF_026008495.1 Streptomyces sp. A012304 | reverse complement strand
GGGGGGGGGCGCACCGGGCGCGGCTCACGCCAGCCGGATCACGTTCCAGGACAGCGGCTCCAGGGTCGCCGTCAGCCGGCCCTCCGTGACGGAGGTCCCCTCCGCCGCGTGCGGGGCGACCCGCTCGGGGTCGGTGAGGGTGTTGCGGGCGTCCGGGTCGGCGTCGGCGAGCACACTGTGCTCGACCAGCCGGGTGACGCCCAGGCCGTTCAGGGCCACCTCCAGCGGCAGCGCCTCGGTACGGCCCCGGTTGACCGCGAAGACGGTGACCGTGCCGTCCTCCGCGCGCACGGCGGTGGCGTGCAACAGATCCGTCTCGCCGTACTTCTTCGTCTCGTACGTCGGTGAGTCCACGCGCACGTCGAGGACCTCACCCCGCCCGTACCTGGACGCCTGGGAGAACGGGAAGAACGTGGTCTGCCGCCAGGCCGGGCCGCCCGGCTCGGTGAGGATCGGCGCGATGACGTTGACCAACTGGGCCAGGCACGCCACCGTCACCCGGTCGGCGTGCCGGAGCAGCGCGATGAGCAGCGACCCGAAGACCACCGCGTCCAGGACGCTGTAGTTGTCCTCCAGCAGGCGGGGCGCCTCAGGCCAGTCGGCCGGGTCGGCGGTGCGGGCGTGCTCCATCCACTTTGATATGTACCAGACGTTCCACTCGTCGAAGGAGAGGTTGATCTTCTTCTTCGACTTCAGCCGCGCGCCCACGTGGTCGCAGGTCGCGACGACGTTCTCGATGAAGGACTCCATGTCGACGGCCGAGGCCAGGAAGGAGTCGACGTCACCGTCGTGCGGCTCGTAGTAGGCGTGCAGGGAGACGTAGTCCACCAGGTCGTACGTCTCCTGGAGGACGGTCGCCTCCCACTCCGCGAAGGTCGGCATCGACTGGGACGAGCTGCCGCAGGCGACGAGTTCGACGCCCGGGTCGATCTGCCGCATCGCGCGGGCCGTCTCGGCGGCGACCCGGCCGTACTCCTCGGCCGTCTTGTGGCCGGTCTGCCAGGGGCCGTCCATCTCGTTGCCCAGGCACCACAGCCGGATGCCGAACGGGTCCTTGTCGCCGTGGGCGGCCCGCAGGTCGGACAGCGCCGTGCCCGAGGGATGGTTGGCGTACTCCTGGAGTTCCAGGGCCTCGGCCACGCCCCGGGTGCCCAGGTTGAGAGCCATCATCGGTTCGGCCTGCGGGCCGATCTTCCGCAGGAAGGCGATGTACTCGGAGAGGCCGAAGCGGTTGCTCTCGGTGGAACGCCAGGCCAGGTCCAGGCGGCGAGGGCGCTCCTCGGCGGGGCCCACCGAGTCCTCCCACTTGTAGCCGGAGACGAAGTTGCCGCCCGGGTAGCGGATGGTGGTGACGCCGAGTTCCCGTACCAGGTCGAGGACGTCGGTGCGCAGGCCTTCGGCGTCGGCGGTGGGGTGGTCGGGTTCGTAGACGCCGGTGTAGACGCAGCGGCCGAGGTGTTCGACGAAGGACCCGAAGAGGCGGGGGTTCACTTCGCCGACGGTGAAGGCGGGGTCGAGCGTGAATCGAGCGGTGCGCATGTGGTCCCTTCCGGAGGACGGCCGGCCAGCCGTCCTTCTGCCAGATCAGATGGTTGAGCCCCAGCTTCGGGGCGTCGTCGTCCTGCGCGTCGTAGGAATGGATCGCCTTGCCGGTCCTCGGGTCGAGTCGGACCGGGCGGACGCGGGTCCTCGTGCCGGAGGCGAGTGCGTCGGCGCCGGTGCCCGCGGTTCAGGCCAGGTCGTCCCATTCCCGCCCCTACTGTTCGACATCTCGAATGGCGCTCGCATCTTCGAACGGGACCGTAGAATCGAAGCGCTTCCGCGTCAATGGTTCCGAACAGGTCTCCCCATGGTTCTGCCACGGGGACCGCTCGCCGCGTAGGCTCGGACCGGCCGCCGCGGAGGCGGCGGGAGGGGGAGCCGATGGACTTCGCGGGCGCGCGCGGAAAGGCGGCCCGGCTCCTCTCGGCGCTGCGGCGCCCGAGGAGCGGCCCCGCCATGCGCGACCTGGCCGGTGAACTCGACGCCGCGCTGCGGGCGCGGCCCCGGCGGCCGGCGGGGGTGCGGGAAGTGGCCCGGGCGCTGTGCGAGGAGATGTCCCGGCTGCGCGGCGGACGGCCCGTCGAGCTGCGCTTCGAGCGGTTCCCGGACGAGTTCGAGGTGACCGGACTGTGGGTGGAGTTCCACGACTTCGACCTGGTCATCGTCGAGGAACGGGCCGAGGACCTCCAGCAACTGGTCATCCTCGGCCATGAACTGTGGCACCTGCACGCGGGGCACCGGCACGACCACCACGGCGTCGGGACGGCCGCCGCGCACGCCCTGGCCGGGCGGCCCGGCTGGGACGACATCGCCCTGACCGTCGCGGCCCGCGACGGCTCGCGGCAGCGGGACGAGGCGGAGGCCGACGACTTCGGCCACCGGCTGGCCGCCGCCCTCCGGCCCCTGCTGGCCGGCTCCGGCGACGCCGGCCCGCCGCTCGACCCGCTCCAGCGGTCACTGGGCTACCGCGGCCCCGGACGCACGGGACGGTGACGACCCCCATGTCTCCCCTGGCCCTGACCCCCATCGAATTCGTCCACGAGTTCTACCCGACGTTCTGGTGGATCCCGGCCGGCATCCTGGCGGCCGCCCTCGCGATCAAACTGCCCAGCATCGTGCGGCTCTGGACGGACCCGCTGCTGCGCGCGGTCGGCGGACTGCTGCTGCTCGCCTGCGCGGTGTTCGTGTTCGTGGCACCGGCCACGATCGCCTGGGTCAACCGGGTCACCGGCGTACCGAACATCTCCGCGCCCTGGGTGTACTCGCTGCTCACCGCGTTCTGCGCGTCCTGTCTGCTGCTGATCATCACCTGGCGGCACGGGCTGTCCGACCGCTCGGCCCGCACCCGCTCCGCGATGCGCTGGGTCATCGGCGTCTACGCCTGCGTGATCGTCGCGCTGTGGGTGCTGTTCGCGCTGGCCGAGGTGCCCGTGGAGCGGCTGCGGGACATCGACACCTACTACGCCAACACGCCGTACATGCGCGAGCTGATCCTGCTCTACCTGCTCGCGCACACCACCGCCGCCCTCGTCACCAACGGGCTGGTGTGGAACTGGGTCCGCACCGACGGACTCGACGCCTGGCTGCGCTGGGGGCTGAAGTTCCTCGGCGCCGGGTACGCGCTCCAGCTCGTCTTCGACGCGGCCAAGCTCACCGCCGTCGGGGCCCGCTGGGCGGACCGCGACCTGGACTGGCTGAGCACGGCCGTGGCACCGCCGCTGGCCTGCCTGTCCGCCGTGCTGATCGCGGTCGGCTTCATCCTTCCGCACGCCGGCCAGTACCTGCACGACCGCTGGCGGATCCGCCTCGCCCACCACGAACTGCGCCCGCTGTACCTGCTGCTGAGGACCGGTCAGGGCGGCGGTCTCTCCTTCGTCCTGCGCACCACACCCGAACTGCGCCTGATCCGCCGCGAGACGTTCATCCGCGACGCCCTGCTCTCCCTGACCCGCTTCCTCGACCAGGACCTGCGCGAGCGGGCGCACGACGCCGCCGTCGCCCTCGGCCTGCCCCCGGAGCGTGCCAAGCACCTGGCGGCCGCGGTGACCGTCCTGGACGCCGTCGACGCCAGGAACCTCGCCCAGGAACGCGACGGCGACGGCACCTGCGACACCACGGATCTGCTGCGCGACATCGTCGCCGTCTCCCGGGCACTGCGGCGCGGGGACGAGATCCGGGCGGTGCGCGCACGGCTCCTCACCCCGGCGGACGGCGGCGTGCACGCCCCGTCCTGAGACCGGCCGCCCCGGGCCCGAGAACGGCCGGCGCTGCCCACAAAGGCTGGATTTCGCGGGCGTTCTTCACCGTCTGCACACCCGGCGGCGCATCGGAGCCGCGGCGTTCGGCATCGGTGCGCGGTGCGCGAGGGACCGCGTCGTACGCCTCGCCGCGGCGCGGAGGCTTTTCGGCCACGTCCCCGCGAGGGCCGTCGCCCGTTCGCCCGTTACACCCGATTCCCGCCCGGCGGCCCCGTCCGCGCGCCGGGCACGAGGTAGCTGAAGCGGCGGCGGTCTTGGCATATTGCACGGATCGAACACCCGCGCATCCACGGGGAGAACCGTGCGTATCAACAGGGAGATGCGTCGCCTCGCCGACACTCTCATCGCCCCTATCCGGGTGCCGGTCCCCGCGGATCCCGAAGCGCTGTTCGACGCGGTCGTCGAGGCCGCCGCCCAGTGGCGGGGCCGCGAGATCGTCGTCCACCGGGCGGTCTTCCCGCCGCACACCGCCAGCGGACTCTGGCTGGAGCGCGAGACCCACGACGACGTCGTCGTCGACGAGCGGGCCGCCGTATGGCACCAGATCGTGATCTTCTGTCATGAGGTGTGGCACATGCGGCAGCGGCAGTCGGCGGGAGGCGCGGCCGTCGCCGCCCGCACCGACTTCACCCTCTCCGACGAGCAGGAGGCCGACCGCTTCGGCATGCTGATGGGCCGACGGCTGCGCACCTGGCTGGAGGCCTCCGCCGACTCCGTGTACGCGGACCGGGGCGACGACACCCAGGACCTCGCCGGACGCATCGGGGCCGCGCTCAACTACCGCGGGACCCGGAGATGACCGGTCTCCCCCACTACGTCAGCGCCGGCGTCCTCGCACTCGGCCTGGTGGTCAAGGCCCCCGATCTGCTGCGCCACCGCCGCGACCCCTACCTGCGGGCCCTGTGCGCGGTGCTGGGCCTGGCCGGCCTGTGCTTCCTCCTCGGCGCCCCGCCCACGGTCGGCGCGGTCAACGACCTCAGCGGTGTGCCCAACCTCGCCGCGCCCCTGACGTACGTCGCGATCACCGCGTACAGCGCCGCCTCGCATGTGCTGATCGTCCACTGGCGGGGCGGACGGCGGGTGTGCCGGACGGCCCGGCGCTGGAGCGTCGCCTACGCGGTCGTCGTCCTCGGCATCGCGGTGATGTTCGTGCTCGGCGAGGCGCCGGTGGAGCGCCGCACCGACTTCGACACCTACTACGCGACCACCCCGTACATCCGCGAGATGATCCTGCTCTGCCTGGCCGGCTACCTCGCCGCGACCGGCGTCAGCACGGTGTCCGCGCTGTGCTGGGCCCGCCACGTGGACGGCTGGCTGCGGGCCGGTCTGATCACCCTCGGCCTGGGCACCCTGTGCGGGGTCGCCTACGGCGTGATCAAGCTCGCCGCCATGACCGCCCGCTGGTGCGGCCGCGACGGGACGGCGCTGGTGACGGACGTCGCCCCGGCGGCGGCCGGGCTGGGCGCGCTGACGACCGTCGTCGGCGTCCTGATCCCGCTCGCCGGGCCCCGGCTGAGCGAATGCCGGCGCGCCTGGCGCACCTACGTCCGGCTGGCGCCCCTGGAACGCGAGCTGGACGACGTCCTCACCCGCCGCCGGCTGCGCCTTCCCCGCCCGCGCTGGGCCTCCCCCGCCACCCTCCTGGTGTGGCGCCGCACCAGCATCCACAACGCGCTCACCCACCTCGACGCCTACGTCGACCCCGACCTGTACGACGAGACCCTGCGCGCCGCGCTGACGGCGACGGGCGATCCGCGGCGGGCCGCCGACACGGCGTGGGCGGCCGCGATCGTGGCGGCGGTCCGACGGGAGGCCGCCGCGGGCGAGGCACCGCCGCCGGGCGGGTGCGACCGGCTCCCGGAACGGGCGGCCGACCCGCGGGCCCTGGTCCGCATCGCCGACGCGCTGGCCGGCTCCCCGCTCGTGAGGGACGTCCGGGCCCACGCGGAGCGGACCGCCCCGGTGGCCGTCGGAGCGGACGCGGCGGCCGTCGAACGGAGCCCTGGCGCATGAGCCTCGTCGTGTACCTGGCGGGCGCGGTCCTCGCGCTGTCCGCCGCCGTCCTGCTGCGCCGGCCGCGCACCGCCCTGCGCAACCCGCTGACCGTCTCCACCTGCGTGGCGATCAGCCTCGGCGCGCTCGTCTTCTGCTGCTCGGCGCCGGTGACGCTGGCCGCCGTGAACGAACTGACGGGCGTCCCCAACTTCGGCGCCCCGCTGACGTACGGCATGCTCACCGCGTACAGCTGCTCGCTGCTGATCCTGCTGGCGCACTGGCGGGGCGGGCCGCGCGAGCGGGTACGGAAGCTGGTGTGGCGCAGCATCGCCGCGTACGGGCCGCTGATCGTGGCGATCGTGGCGCTGTTCGCGCTGGCCGACGCGGACACCGAGCGGCTCACCGACCTCGACACGTACTACGCGAACACGCCGTACATGCGCGAGATGATCGTGCTGTACCTGCTCGGGCACAGCGCGGCGATGGTGACGATGTCGGTGGTGTGCCTGAAGTGGGCGCAGGAGGTCACCGGGCTGCTGCGGACCGGGCTGCGGCTCATCCTGGCCAGCGCGCTGCTGGACCTGGCGGGCTTCCAGCTCACCAAGTACACGGCGATCGCGGCCCGTTGGGCGGGCCACGACCTGGACTTCCTCTCCACGACCGTCGCCCCGCCGATGGCCTCACTGGGCGCGCTGACCTGCTCCGCCGGTTTCGTGCTGCCCAGGCTGCTGCCGGCGGCCGTGGCGCACTGGCGAGGGCTGCGCGACCACCGCAGGCTGGCGCCGCTGTGGGCGCGGGTGCGGTTCGTGTCGGTCGCGCCGAAGCCGTCCGCGTCCTGGTGGCGGCTGCCCGAGGAGCGGCTGCACTGGCGTGAGGTCGCCATCCACGACGCGCTGCTCGCGCTGGCGCCGTACTTCGACGACCGGGTGCGGGCGCGGGCGCTGGCCGCCGCGCTCGACGAGGGCCGCCGCCCGCACGAGGCGCGTGTCGCGGCGGAGGCCGCCATGCTGGACGCGGCGGCGCGGCGGGCCGCCGTGGGCGAGCCGCCGTTCGAGACGCCCAGCGCCTACCGGCTGCACGCCACGGAGGTGTCCGGGGCCGCGGGGCTGGTGGAGCTGGCGCGGGCGCTGGAGCGAACTCCCGTTCCGGACACGCTGGGTGAGGGTACGGTGAAGGCCTTTCATGGCTGAAGGCTTTCCATGGCCGACGTACGAGGAGCCCCATGTCGCGTAGAGCTGTCGTCATCGGTGCCGGTCTGGCCGGCATGCTGGCCGCGGCGGCCTTGTCCACCGTCGTGGACGAAGTGATCGTCCTGGAGCGCGACGAGTTGCCCGACGGGCCGGAGCACCGCAAGGGGCTGCCGCAGGGGCGTCACGCCCATCTCCTCATGGCCGGCGGTCTGGCCGCGATGGAGGACCTGGTGCCGGGGGTGGGCATGCGGGAGCATCTGCTCGCGGCCGGGGCCCGGGAGATATCGATCAGCTCGGGCATGCTCGCCCTGTCCCCCGAGGGCTGGTTCCGGCGCTTCCGCCACGAGGGGCCGCACATGCTGACGTGCAGCCGGGCGCTGCTGGACTGGGCGGTCCGGGACGCCGTGCTGGCGAACACCGGGGTGAAGATCCGCAATGGTCAGGTGCTGGAGCTGACGGGAAGCGCGGAGCGGGTCGAGGGCGTACGGGTGTCGGCGGCCGGGAGCGGCGAGGAGGAACTCACCGCGGATTTCGTGGTCGACGCCAGCGGGCGCGGCTCACGCGTCGTCACCTGGCTGGCTGAGCTGGGGATTTCCGACATCGACGAGAAGACGATCGACGCGGGTCTGGTGAACGCCACGCGCGTGTACCGCACGCCTGAGGGCGCGGAACGCTTCCCGCTGACGATCGTGCAGGCCAACCCCTATCTGTCCCGGCCGGGCCGCAGTGGCATGGTCCTGCCCATCGAGGGCGGTCGGTGGATGGTGAGCCTCGCCGGGACGCGGGGTGGCGGGGAGCCGCCGTCCGACCCGGAGGGCTTCCTCCGGTACACCCTCGACCTGCCGGACCCCATCGTGGGCCGGCTGATCTCGGGCGCCGAGCCGCTCACCGACGTGCACGTCAGCCGCAGCACCAGCAACCACCGGCGGTACCTGGAGAAGGCGCGTCGGTGGCCGGAACGGTTCGTCGTCCTCGGGGACGCGCTGGCCACGTTCAACCCCGCGTACGGGCAGGGCATGTCGGTGGCGGCGCTCGGGGCGCGGGTGCTGAGCCGGGAGCTGCGCGGGGGCGGGCCGGGAGCGGCCGGCCTCGCGCGGCGGGTGCAGCGGGGCGCGGCCCGGTCGGTGGAGGCGGCCTGGACGATGGCGGTCAGCCAGGACGTCTGGTTCCCCGAGACGCGGGGTGGGACGCCGGGGTTCGCGGACCGGCTGGTCACGCGGTACACGCGGCGGATGATCCGGACGGCGACGGGTTCGTACGGGGCGGCGTCGGCGGTGTGGGACGTCACCAGCCTGACGGCCGGGCCGACGCGGCTGCTGCGACCGTCGGCGATCCTGGCGACCCTGAGCGGCCCACCCCTGCCGGCGGCGGCGGGCCCGCCGCTGACCGCGGGCGAGCGCGAGGTACTGCGCGGGCTGGACCGGACGGTGGGGGTGGGCTGAGGACCGGAGTCCGCGCGGGGCAGGCGCCGACGGCCGACGAGACCCGGGCGCCGGCGTACCCGCGGGCTCGGGGCAAAATGCGGTGTGGGTGGTTGCGAACGCTCTCACCGCCCTGGCAGCGGTGGGCGCCCGACCGCAGTGCGTGGTGCGGTCAGTGATCTACGTGCGGAGCGACGACAGGGATGTCCTCGGTGCCGCGTGGCGTCGGCTCACCGACTCCGCCCTGGGGCCGGCGTTCACCACCGCCAGCACCCTCTTGGGCGTTGCCCAGCTGGGCTTTTCCGGACAGCTCGTCGAGGTGGATCTCACTGTGGCACTGTCCGACTGAGCCGGCGGAACCGGACGGCTGCACCGGATGGAGCCCGGCGTGGGCGGTGAAGGTCCCGCCGGTGCGTCCCGCGCTCCTCGGTGGCGGACGCCGTCGTCGTCGGCAACCTGCTGATGACGCTGCTCAAGCACAGCGACCGCGTCACCTCGGCCTCGCTCGCGCAACTGTGTGTTTCTCACCTTGGCGTTTCGGCCTCGCGGGTCACCCGACCCGCGAGGCCGAACGCCAGGGTGAGGCCATGCGGCGAGCGGGCCCATGCTCCGGCCCTCCGGCCGCCGTCAGCCCTTGAAGGCCGGCTGGGGGGTGCCCTGGCCCGCTGCGGGTACCACCAGGAGGGAGCCCGCCACCGGGTGGGGGGCGTCCAGGCCCACGCGGGCGGTGGTGATGTACAGGTCGGTCAGGTCGGCGCCGCCGAAGGCGCACGCCGTCACGCGCGGCGTCGGCAGGGTGATGACGCGGTCCAGCGAACCGTCCGGCGTGTAGCGCCGCACCGCTCCCCCGTCCCACAGGGCCACCCACACGCACCCGTCCGCGTCCACCGTCAGCCCGTCCGGGAACCCCGCCCCCTCCTCGATCTCGACGAAGGTCCGGCGCCCGGCGACCGCACCCTCCTCGTGGTCGAAGACGTCGATCCGACGCGTCGGGGAGTCGATGTAGTACATGAGGCGCCCGTCCGGGCTCCAGCCCGTCCCGTTGCTCACCGCCACGTCGTCAAGGACGACGTCCACGGAACCGTCACCCGTAAGGCGGAAAAGTGTGCCGCCCCCGGGAGCCTCGTCGTACCGCATGGTCCCGGCCCACAGCGAGCCGTCGGGCGCGACGGCGGCGTCGTTGGCGCGGCGGCCGGGCACGGGCTCGTGGTGGAGCCAGCGAAATCCCTCGCCGTCCGCGTCCAGCAGGGCCACCCCGTCCCGCAGGTTCAGCACCAGGCCGCCGCCGGCCCGTGGCTTCGCCGCGCCGACGTGCTGGTCGGTGACCCGGACCGTGCGGTGGCCCGTGGACGGGTCGTAGCTGTGCAGACGGGCGCCCAGGATGTCCAGCCAGAGGAGACGGCCGGTGGCCGGGTCCCAGGTGGGGCCCTCGCCGAGGGTCGCCTCCGCGCGGACCGCCACCTCGAACGCCGTCGTGTACGTCGTCATGCCACGCTCCGGTAACCCAGCAGTTCGGACAGTTCGGCGGCGCCCTTCGCCGCGAGCTGCTCCAGCTCGACCCGGCGCTCGTCGCTCCAGCGGATCATGGGCACCGAGATGGACATCGCGGCGACGACCTGTCCGGTGCGGTCGCGCACCGGGGCTGCCACGCAGCTGACGTCCGGGTTCGACTCACGGCTCTCCACGGCGACGCCCCGCTCGCGGATCTCCGTCAGGGCCTCGCGCAGGGCGGCCGGGTCGGTGATGCTGTTGGGGGTCATACGGACGAGGTCCGCGTCGTCGGGGATGCGGGCGGTCAGCTCCGGCTCGGGAAGGGAGGCCAGCAGCATCTTGCCGACCGAGGTGCAGTGGGCGGGCAGGCGACGGCCGGCCGCCGACACCATGCGCACCGCGTGCGTGGAGTCGACCTTGGCGATGTAGATGACGTCCGTGCCCTCCAGGATCGCCACGTGCACCGTCTCGTCGCAGGTCTCCGCGACGGACCGGGCGACCTGCTGGCCCTCGGCGGCCAGGTCGAGGTGCTCGGCGTACCGGCTGCCGAGCTGGTACGGCCGTACGCCGAGGCGGTAGCGTCCCGGCTGTCCGGAGACGGGGACGATGTAGGACCGGGCGGCGAGCGTGGTGACCAACTCGTGCACGGTGGTGCGCGGCAGCTGGAGCTTGCGCACGATGTCGGGTGCGGAGAGCGTGCCGTCCCCGTCGAGGAAGAGCTCGAGAATGTCGAGAGCCCGGGTCACGGCAGGTACGAGTCGTCCCACGACAGGCCCCCTCCTTGGTGTCTCAGGTGCCTGTGTTCGAGATTTCAACAGGCGATCGGCATGACGAACACAGGCTAGTCATAAGGAGATGCGCCGGGCAATAAGCGGGAAACACCCTCGGTGCGCCAGGATGGGGGCATGCCGACTCCCAAACGCCTTGCCGGCACTTTCTCACCTCTGGACTTCCAGCTGGTGCTGCTGCGCCGCATGGCCGACCACAACGCCGACCTCGTGGACGAGATCCGCCATGAGCTGGGCATCCCTCTGACGCGCATGAGAGAGGCCAACAGACGCTGGCAGGCGATGATCCACTCCCCGCACGGACGGGGCGCCCTCTCCCGCTACCACGCGGTCCTCGGTGAGCCCGAGTCCAGGACTCCCCGCCGCGTGGGCGACCTGGACTGCGAGACCTGGCACTGGCCGGTCTCCTTCTGGCCCGAGCTGCGCTTCGAGCTGCTGGTCAGCGACAAGCGCTCGGTCGGGAACGAGTGGCTGGTCCGCGCCCCCGACGCGCCCGCCCCCGACCTCCGGACCCTCGAAGACCTCACGCCCTGGTCCTGCACGGTCGAGGAGGTGGCCGGGGCCTTCACCCCGGCCCACCCCCTGGAGGGGGAGCCCCCCGCCCGGTCGGGCCTCGCCTTCATCGCCCCGGACAGGAACGGGGTGCGCCGCGAGGTGGCCGCCGAGTTCGCCTGGGGGCTGCTGCAACGGGTGGCGGTCAGCGGGTAGCGGCCGCCAGGACCGCCTCCACCACACCCGCCACCGACCCCGGGTGCAGGAACAGGAACAGGTTGGGCTCGACCAGCTCCAGTTCCATCAGCCGCGGCCGGCCGTCCTCGCCGTCGACGAGGTCCACGCGCGCGTACAGCAGGCCGGAGCCGTCCGGTACGGCCGCCAGCGCGCGTTCGGCGACGGCGAGCTCCGCCGGGGTCGCGGCCCAGGGCTCCAGGCCGGGGTGGGCGACCTTGTCGGCGTCGTAGGCCGTTCCGGGCGTCAGGACCGCGCGCTTGCGGCTGGCGTGCAGCAGACGACCGCCGAAGAACTGGAGCGCCCGCTCCCCGCTGACGTCGATGCCCGCGACGTAGGGCTGCACCATCGCGGTGAGCCCTTCGTCGTGCATCCGCGCGAGATGCCGTACGGCGGTGTCGTGGTCGTCGGGGGTGTAGCGGGCGGCGAAGCGGGCGCCCGCGCCCGAGGTGGGCTTGACGACGTACTCGTGGTCGTCGGGGAGGCCGGCCGGGTCGCCGGGTGCGACGTACCGGGTCGGCACGACCGGCACCCCGGCCGCCGCCAGCTCCCCGAGGTACCGCTTGTCGGCGTTCCACCGGATGATGTCGACGGGGTTCGCGACCCGGGTGACCGTCCCGGCCTTCGCCAGCCACGCCAGGAACTCCGCCTGCCGCCAGCTGTAGTCCCAGGTGGACCGGACGACGGCCAGATCGAACCCGGCCCAGTCGGCCGAGGGATCGTCCCAGGCCACGGCGTCGGCCTCGGCACCCGCCGCCCGCAACGCCTCCACCAGCACCGGCAGGTCCCGGTCGTGGTTCGGCTCCGGTCCGGAGTCGTACGTGACGAGGGCTATGCGGGGCGCGGGCACGGATGGACCTCCTCGGACGGCAGTTCGAACCCCCGCAGGCTACCCGGCGGGCTCCGGAAGGCCCCTCCGCTTTTCGCCGACGGGCTCCGGAAGGCCCACAACCGCTGTGTGCCGGCGGGCGCCGGAAGGCCCACAAACCGGTGTGTGCCGGCGGGCTCGGGAAAGCCCCCTACCGCTCCGCGCCGCCGGGCTCCCAGTCCAGCAGCCGCACCTTCGCCACCGTACGGACGTGGTCGCGCATCGCGGTCGCCGCCCGGCGGGGGCTGCCGTCGGCGATGGCGTCGAGGATGGCCCGGTGCTGGGCGAGGGAGCGGGTGGGGCGGCCGGGCTGGCGGAGGGACTCGGTGCGGCTCTCGGCGATCTGGTCGGCGATGGAGCGCATGAACTCCGCGAGGAGGCTGCTGTGCGCCGCCGCCGTCACCGCCGCGTGGAAGAGCCGGTCGCCCTCGACGCCGTGGCCGTCCTCCTCGATCTCCCGCGCCATGTGGGCGAGCGCCGAGCGCATCGCGGCCAGGTCCTCCTCGGTGCGGCGCTCGGCGGCCAGCTCCGCGAGTTTCGTCTCCAGCGCCTCCCGGGCCTCCAGCACGTCCGGGAGGCGCCGGCGGCGCTCGACCATCTTCTCGACGGGCTCGACGTCCAGGCTGTCGCGGACCAGATAGGTGCCACCGCCGTGCCGCGCCTCCACCAGGCCCTGGACCTCCAGGACGACGATCGCCTGTTTCACCGAGGCCCGGCTGACGCCCAGCCGCTGGGCCAGGTCGCGTTCGGGCGGGAGGCGGTCCCCGGCGCGCAGGCCGCCCTCCGTGACGTACTGGCGCAGCCGGTCCAGCACCTGCTCGTAGAGGCGCTGCTTGGTCATGGGGCGCAGGGCGTCGGTCACGGGGTCCCCCTCTCGCCTGGAGGGTAACACCGGGGCCCCGGACAGGCTGAGTGGCTGAACCAATTCCTGCCAGACCCCTTGACGGCGGTCGGGGCAGCCCCCACGCTGATCAGCCAGCACCCCAAAGTGGCTCAGCCACTCAGCCACCGTGCTGTCTCCGAAGCCGTTCCGGGACCCAACGACGGGAGCCCGTATGTCCCCCGAACTCATCTCGATCCTCGTGCTGGTGGTGGTGTTCGTCATCGCCACCACCCGTTCCGTCAACATGGGCGCGCTCGCCTTCGCCGCCGCCTTCGGGGTCGGTGAACTCGTCGCCGACCTCGACGCGGACGGCATCTTCGCCGGCTTCCCCGGCGATCTGTTCGTCGTCCTGGTCGGCGTCACGTACCTCTTCGCGATCGCCCGGGCCAACGGCACCACCGACTGGCTGGTGCACGCCTCGATCCGGCTGGTGCGCGGCCGGGTGGCGCTGATCCCCTGGGTGATGTTCGCCCTGACCGGCGTGCTCACCGGGATCGGCGCGGTCAGTCCGGCCGCGGTGGCGATCGTCGCGCCGATCGCCCTCAGCTTCGCCGCCCGCTACGGGATCAGTCCGCTGCTGATGGGCGCGATGGTGGTGCACGGCGCGCAGGGCGGCGGCTTCTCCCCGATCAGCATCTACGGCACGATCGTCAACGGCATCGTCGAGCGGGAGAAGCTCCCCGGCAACGAGATCGCCCTCTTCCTGTCCTCCCTGTTCGCCAACCTGGTCATCGCCGGTGTGGTGTTCCTGCTGTGCGGGGGCCGGAAGCTGTGGCGGCAGGGGGCGGTGACGGACGACCGGGCGGAGGGACCCGGGGCGGGTTCGGCGGCGGAGCCCGGGGCGGGTTCCGGGAAGGGGTCCGGATCGGGTTCCGGGGCAGAGTCCGGATCGGGTTCCGGATCGGGAGGCGCCCCGGGGGCGGTTCTCGTGGGGGGCGGCGGGACCGGTGGCGTCCCCACCGCCGTGGCCACCCGCCCCGAGGTCGGCGGCCCCCTGGACACCACCCGCCTCAACCCCGCCCGGATCGCCACGCTCCTCTCCCTGCTCGCGCTCGTCTTCGCCGTCCTCGTCCTCGACCTCGACGCCGGTCTGACCGCGATCACCCTCGCCGTCGTGCTGAGCACCCTCTGGCCGCAGGACAGCCGCACCGCGGTCGGCCAGATCGCCTGGTCGACGGTGCTGCTGATCTGCGGGGTCCTCACCTACGTCGGTGTCCTGGACGAGATGGGCACCATCACCTGGGCCGGTGAGGGCGTCGGCGGCATCGGTGTGCCGCTGCTGGCCGCGGTGCTGCTGTGCTACATCGGCGCGATCGTGTCCGCGTTCGCCTCCTCCGTCGGGATCATGGGCGCGCTGATCCCGCTGGCCGTGCCGTTCCTGGCCCAGGGCGAGATCGGCACGGTCGGCATGGTGGCCGCGCTGGCGGTGTCGGCGACGGTGGTGGACGTGAGCCCGTTCTCCACGAACGGCGCGCTGGTCCTGGCCGCGGCACCGGACGTCGACCGCGAGCGTTTCTTCCGGCAGTTGATGATCTACGGAGGGATCGTGGTGGCCGTGGTGCCCGCGCTGGCGTGGCTGGTGATGGTCGTGCCGGGCTTCGGGTAGGACCGCTCCGGCAGCCGAGACAAAGCGACAGTCGAAGGAGTCACGTTCGTGTCCTCTCTTTTCCCGGCCCTGACCGGCGCCGCGGCGGGACGGCCCGCCCTGCGGTTCGGTGACCGCTCCCTGACCTACGCGGAACTCGCCGCGGCGGCCGACGCGCTCGCCGGCCGGCTCACGGGGCACGCCCGGATCGCCGTATGGGCCACCCCCGCGCTGGAGACCGCCGTCGCCGTGGTGGCGGTGCTCCGCGCCGGGGCCGCCGCCGTGCCGCTCAACCCGAAGTCGGGCGAGAAGGAGCTAGGGCACATCCTCTCCGACAGCGCGCCCGCCCTGCTCCTCGCCGCCCCGGGCGACGAACTGCCGCCCGCCGTACGGGACCTGCCGCGCGTCGATGTCGACGTGGACGCGCGCGCCGCCGGGCCGCTGCCCGACCCGGACACCTCCGACGAGGACCCGGCCCTCGTCGTCTACACCTCCGGCACCACCGGCCCGCCCAAGGGGGCCGTCCTGCCCCGCCGGGCGATCGCCACGACGCTGGACGCGCTGGCCGACGCCTGGCAGTGGAGCGGCGACGACGTCCTCGTGCACGGGCTGCCGCTGTTCCATGTGCACGGTCTGGTGCTGGGCGTGCTGGGTCCGCTGCGGCGGGGCGGGGCCGTGCGGCACCTGGGACGGTTCTCCACCGAGGGCGTGGCACGCGAGCTGAACTCCGGCGCGACCATGCTGTTCGGGGTGCCGACGATGTACCACCGCGTCGCCGAGGCGCTGCCCGCCGAGCCCGAACTGGTCAAGGCGCTCTCCGGGGCGCGGCTGCTCGTCTCGGGCTCCGCCGCGCTGCCGGTGCACGACCACGAGCGGATCGCGGCGGCGACCGGACGGCGGGTGATCGAGCGGTACGGCATGACGGAGACGCTGATGAACACCAGCGTCCGCGCCGACGGGGAGCCGCGCCCCGGGACGGTCGGCGTGCCGCTGCCGGGCGTGGAGCTGCGGCTCGTGGAGGACGACGGGTCGCCGGTGGGGGCGTACGACGGCGAGACGGTGGGCGAGATCCAGGTGCGCGGGCCGAACCTGTTCACCGAGTACCTCAACCGCCCGGACGCCACGGCCGCCGCGTTCACCGCCGACGGCTGGTTCCGCACCGGGGACATGGCGGTGCGCGACCCGGACGGGTACGTGCGGATCGTGGGGCGCAAGGCGACCGACCTGATCAAGAGCGGCGGATACAAGATCGGGGCGGGTGAGATCGAGAACGCGCTGCTGGAGCATCCGGGGGTGCGGGAGGCCGCCGTCACCGGGGAGCCGGACCCGGACCTCGGGGAGCGGATCGTCGCGTGGGTGGTGCCCGCGGACCCCGCGTCCCCGCCCGGTCAGGAGGAGCTGGCCGACCATGTCGCGCGGCGGCTGGCTCCGCACAAGCGGCCCCGGGTGGTGCGCCACCTCGACGCGCTGCCCCGCAACGACATGGGGAAGATCATGAAGCGGGCGCTGGGCTCGTGAGCGGGCCGCCGCGGATGAGCGCGCGGGACGTCCTCGCGCTGGTCTCCGATCCGTCCAGCTTCACCGAACTCCCGCATCAGGACGCGGAGTCGGCGCCCGACGGCCCGCTCGGCTGGCCGGGGTACGACGCCTCGCGCGCCCGCGCCGCCGAGCGCACCGGCGAGCGGGAGTCCGTCGTCTGCGGCACCGCGCGCGTCGAGGGCACCCGGGCGGTGCTGATCGCCTTCGAGTTCGGCTTCCTGGGCGGCTCGCTGGGCGAGCGGACGGGCGACCGCCTGGTGGCGGCGTTCACATACGCCCGTGAACACCGGCTGCCCGTGGTGCCGTTGGTCGCGACCGGCGGCAGCCGGATGCAGGAGGGCATGCTCGCCCTCACCCAGCTCCAGCGGGTGGCACGGCAGTCGGCGCTCACCCGGGAGGCCGGTCTGCCGCAGGTCGCCGTCCTGCGCGACCCCACCACGGGCGGCGGCTGGGCCACGCTGGGCGCGGGCGCCGACGTGGTCCTCGCGCTGCCGGGCGCCCAGGTCGGCTTCGCGGGGTCGCGGGTGCGGCCGCCGGACGCCGACCCGGCCGCGTACACGGCGCGGGCGCAGGTCGCGGCGGGGTCGGCGGACGCCGTGGTCCGGCCGGAGGAGCTGCGGGCGACGCTGGGGCTGTGGCTGCGGCTGCTGACCGACCCGTCCGACGCCCCCGCGCCGGTCCCCCGGGCGCTCGGCGCCACGGACCTGCCGGCCTCCGGCTGGGACGCCGTACGCCGCGCCCGCGCCCCCGAACGGCCGCGCGCCGCGCGCTACTTGGACGCCTACTTCACCCGCCGTCTCGCGATCAACGGCGACCGGTGCGGCGGCGCCGACCCGGACGGCATGCTGTGCGGATTCGGCGAGCACGAGGGCCGTACGGTCGCCTACGCCGCCCAGACCGGGACCGCGACCCGGCCCGCCGGGTACCGCACCGCCACCCGGCTGATCCGGCTCGCGGACCGGCTCGGCATCCCGGTGCTGACCCTGGTGGACACCCCGGGCGCCGCCAACGACGCCGAGGCGGAACGGCAGGGCGCGGGCGCGGCGATCGCCGAGCTGTTCGGCGCGGTCGCCGCCGCCCGGACGCCGCTCACCACGCTGGTCGTCGGCGAGGGCGGCTCCGGCGGCGCCCTGGCCCTGGCCGCCCCCGGCCGCACCTGGGCCACCCCGGACAGCTACTTCTCCGTCATCGCCCCCGAACTCGCCGCCGCCATCCTCAAACGCCCCCCGCACGAGGTCGAGGCAACAGCCGACCAACTCCACATCCGCCCCCAGGACTTGGCACAACTGGGCCTGATCCGAACGGACGAGAGCGCCTGAGGTGGGGGGCGGCGGGGCGGATGCCCGCCGCCCCGGGGGGGCAGGGGTGGACATCGGCGCCG
>NZ_BQUN01000149.1 GCF_026008495.1 Streptomyces sp. A012304 | reverse complement strand
TCGGTGACCGAGAGCACCTTTCCGGTGCGGGTGTAGGTGTACTTCCACTGCCCGCGCTCGTCGCCGGTGCCAACGGGCACGTCCTTGACGGTGAGCCGGTTCTGGCGGTCGTACTGGAACTTCGTCACGCGGCCGAGCGGGTCGGTCGTCTCGATGATGTTGCCGAGCGGGTCGTACTTGTTGGTGACCGTCGGGGCGACGGTCTGCGACGAGCCGGGCGCGGTGTAGGCGGGCGCGGTCGCGGTGACCGCGCGGCCGAGCCGGTCGTAGGCGGTGCGGTTGATACGGCCGAGCGCGTCGACCGACTCGGTGACCGCGCCGAAGGTGTCGTAACCGGTGAAGGTGACGGGCCGGGACGTGACGGGCGCACTGCCGCCGGACTCGGTCTGCACGGCGGGCGCGGTGACGGAGACCGGCCGGCCCAGCTCGTCGTAGCCGTACTCGGTCTTGTTGCCCGCCGGGTCGGTCTTGGACGTGGTCAGTCCGCGGTCGTCGTAGCTGTAGAGGGTGGTGCGGGAGTCGGTGCCGTTCTCGACCGTCTCGTGGGTGACGTTGCCCGCGTCGTCGTACTGGTAGCGGACGGAGTCGCCG
>NZ_BQUN01000148.1:758-7254 GCF_026008495.1 Streptomyces sp. A012304 | reverse complement strand
CGGTGTCGGCGGGGGCTGGACGGGGTCGGGGTACGGGTTGGTCATCGTGTCCTCCGGCCAGGGGTGAAGCTTGGCTCTGGACTACTCCCCCGCGTACCCGGGTCAGGCGCGGACAGTCACCCGGTGGTGGCAGCGGGTGCGCCCGCCCGGGTCTGTCCGCTCGCGCGGTCAGCCGCGCCGCGCCGCGCGGGCACCCTCCGCGAGGCCGGGGCGAGGGCTCGACAGCACTGGCACCGCGGTGCGAACAAAATCCTGGGCGGGCGTCATGGAGGCCTGCGCGAGGACGATCACATCGGCGTCGCGGACCGCGTCGGCCGCGGCGGCGACGCGGCGGGCGTAGGCGTCCGTGTCGCCGGCCGTGAAGTGGGCCCAGGCGTCGTCCACCAGGACCGGGCGCACGGTGACGGGACGGCCCGCGCGCTCGGCCTCCTCCGCCAGCAGCTCGGCGGTCGGGCCGAACGTGCTCTCCACGGTGGCCAGGACGGTGACGCGCGGCCCCACGGCCACCGCGGCGGCGGCCATCGGCCGGTCGACGCGCAGCACCGGGACCGGCGCCCCGGCCTCCTCCGCCACCGCGCCGAGCGTCGAGCAGGTGCACAGCACCGCCGTAGCCCCCTCGGCGACGGCGCGGTCGAGCACGGCCCGTACGTCGTCCGCGACCGCGTCGGGGCCCTGGGCGCGCGCCCGGGACAGCAGCTCCTCGTCGACGAAGTGCCGCAGCTCCACGTCCGGATGGTCGGCGTCCCGCAGGGCGTCGAAGACCGGGACGTGCGCCGGGGAGGTGTGCAGCAGCGCGAGTCTCGCCATCAGAACCGGCCCGGGTGCGCGCGCAGCCAGTCCTTGGCGGCGCGCAGCAGCTCGGGGTCGGCGGCCGGGGCCTCCTCGGGGTGCCGCTGGGCCCACTTCACGACGTACGGGCACAGCGGCGCGACCGGTATGCCCTCGCGCGCGGCGATGCCGTACAGCTCGCGCGCCAGGGAACCCGCGATGCCCTTGCCCTCGTGGGCCGGCTCGACGATGGTGTGCACCGGGACCAGGGCCCGCCCGGGCGACTCCAGGACGAAGTACTCGATGCGGCCCACGACCTCCCCGCCGTCCCCGAGGGCCTCGAGGCGGCCGGCCGCCCGGTCGTCGCGGATGTCCTGGTCGGTCATGGGCACGCTCCTGGTCCGTCGGTCAGGCCGGCACGGCCTGCGGGCTGCGCTCCTGGTCGGAGCCCGGCACCGGCTCCGAGGGGTCGGCGCCCAGGGCCACGATCCGGTTGTCGCCGTCCACGTGCACGACCTTCGGGCGCAGGGCCCGCGCCTCGGCGTCGGTGACCTGAGCGTAACTGATGATGATCACCAGGTCTCCGGGGTGGACGAGATGGGCGGCGGCCCCGTTGATCCCGACGACACCCGAACCGCGCTCGCCCTCGATGACGTACGTCTCCAGCCGTGCCCCGTTGGTGATGTCGACGATGTGCACCAGCTCGCCGGGCAACAGGTCGGCGGCGTCCAGCAGGTCGGCGTCGATGGTCACCGATCCCACGTAGTGCAGGTCGGCCTGGGTGACGGTGGCGCGGTGGATCTTGGACTTGAACATGGTGCGAAGCATGAAGAAGCTCCCGATCTGTCTGCTCCCTGCCTGCTTTGTGCAGGTCAAGGGCGGTCTTCACCTTACACTGGCACGCGTCGGACCCGAAGACCGAGGCCTGTTCGCCGTCGTCGCCTCGGACCCCGGGGGTGGGGGATCAGGCCTCGGAGGTGTCGGCCCGCATCTCCGACGCCACGCCCTCGACGATCGAGGTCGCCGCCTCGTCCGACACGCCCGCCGCGACCAGCGTGGCGGCGGCGGTGCGTGTACCGTCGTCCGCCCACGCCCCGGTGTTGACGCTCTCCAGCAGGGAGAGGGTGAGGGCTTCCAGGGCGGCGCTCAGCACGGGAGCGGGCAGATGGTCGTGGAACACTCCGGCACGCCGGCCTCGATCGAGGATGGCGGTGGCCTCGTCGCGGGCGGGCGCGAGGATGTCGGAGACCCGCTCGGTGCCGAGATCCCGGCGGGCGAGCGCGAGGAGCAGCCGGTAGCGGTCGCCGACGGGCCAGATCGACAGTACGAACCGGGCCAGCGCGCGCTCGGGCGCCTCCTCGGCGTCGGGCGCTGCGGTCACGACGCCGCGCAGGGCCTCGGACGCCTCCTCGGCGAGAGCCTCCAGCAGGGCCGCGCGTCCCGGGAAGTGCCCGAAGAGCGTACGACGGACCACCCCGGCGGTCCGCGCGATCTCCTCCAGGGTCACGTCGGGGTTCCGGCCGAGTTCCTGTCGGGCGGCGGCGAGGATGCGGGCCCGGTTGGAGCGAGAGTTGCTGCGCAGTGGTTCACGCACGACAGTGTGGACGGCGGGCTT
Source organism: Streptomyces sp. A012304 (assembly GCF_026008495.1). Classification (GTDB taxonomy): domain Bacteria; phylum Actinomycetota; class Actinomycetes; order Streptomycetales; family Streptomycetaceae; genus Streptomyces. Next base: position 4,871 of record NZ_BQUN01000148.1, on the reverse strand, counting down.
GGGCATGGCGGTCGGCCCCTTGTCAGTGGAGGTCGTCACCGGTCTCGGCGAGTATCCGCCGGGCCGCGCGGACGAGCGCCTGACGGGTCTCGGCGCGGCGCCGTTCGAAGCGGTTCCGGGGCGGGGCTGACGTCGGCATACGCGCGAGTCTACCCATGGGCCCCATCACCCCACAGTTCGATGAATCGGTCAGTACATCACTGGACTCGATCGCGGCCGGCGGTGAGTACCTGGCCGAGCCCGGCCACCGGCGCGGGTCCCTGCCGTTGCACATGCCGAGGCCCCACCGGAGTGACGTCGGCGTCCGGTGGGGCCTTCGCACGCACTCGGCCGAAAGAGCGCGGTCAGCCGGAGGCGAAGAACTCGACGATGCGACGGGCTACTTCGTCCAGTGCGTCAAGGGTGTACTCCCGGCGCTGCGGCCCGGACTCCTCCACGTGGAATCCAGGTCCGTCTTTCTGGACGCGGAACCCCCGATCGCCCCTCCGGGGCGGGGGCATGGTGAAACGAAGCTCGTTGTAGCTGATATCCGGGTAGAAACTCCGCAGTTCAGCGAAGGGAGCGAGGCTGACGAGGAGCCGCTGGCCGCCTGTGGGGTATTGCGAGTCCAGCAGTTCCTGCCACTTCCCTTCGGTGAGCCCTCCCTCCGCGTACGCACGCGCCAGCGTCCCCGGTTGCATGAACGGGAACTCCGACACGAAGTCGTCGAGGGACTCGCCGCGCTGCCAGGCGGCTACCGCATGGAGTGCCTGGTCGACGTCCACGGTCGCGCCCGTCGCCCATACGACCACGTCGGGCTCGTAGATCTTGACACCGAAGAACCTCTCCTGGGTTCCGACGTAGACCGAGACGGTACCGCGCTCGGTCGCGAGCTCCGCTCCGAATCCTTCGACGAGCCCGTCGAGGGACAGCCCGAGACCGGCGGCGCGGCGCTTCAGCGCCTCGGACAGACCATCGGACATGTCGAGATCGGGGTAGAGCACCGTCGGATCCCAGGATTCCGTCGACGACGTCTTGTCACTCATCCCAAGGAACCGCACCTTCGCATTTACACAGGGTGAACTTACTCGTGACCGGCTTGAGATTGCCGAAGCTGGACCAGTCGGGCTCGGGGGGCCGTGGTATGTCCACGATCTTTCCGCCCGCACCCATATTGTAGAAGTGCACGGAGTCCCATGAACGCTGACCGTTGGCCACCGCCCGGGCGATCCAGCTCATCTCGAGCTCCGTGGCCAGGCCCCCGTTGAGACCGTTCCTCACCGCGCCGTCGAAACCTGTTTCCCAGCCGTGCATGTTGACGCGGAGGGTGACGTTGCGGTCGCCGATCATTCGCTCCACGGGCGCCTTCCACCCGTCATCGGGGTTGTTCAGCATGTGATCGTAATTGTTTTCCTTCGCCCACTCCCCGGTTCCCTTGGTACGCCACCCGAGGGCGAGATCACAGTTGTGGACGAGGACCGGCGCGCTCCCCGCCGCCACGTAGTACGTGTGCGCCGTGTCGACCGTCAGGTTGTAGACCGCGGCCTGCTGCGTCCACGCGCTGACCGCGTCGACCTGGACCCAGGTGCCCGATCCGGCCTCGAGCCACTGGCCGGGCTTGAGTTCGCCGGCCTTGAGCCACTTCTTCAGGTCCGGGACCCAGAAGGCGTGGCCCGCGGTCGCGGTGATGGTGTCGGTGGCATCGCCCCGGTCGCCGTCCGTGTCGATCGTGAGCTTGACGAGGTCCTTCTTGCCCTTGCCCTCGATCGTGTCGGTGACCTTCTGCTTGGACGTCCGGCCGGTGGTCGGATCGGTCGCCAGGACCTCGTCCCCGACATCGACGTCCTCGATCGGTTTGCGACTGCCGTCGGCCATCACGACCTCGGTTCCCGGCACGAAGCTGTTGCCGGTGACCGCTCCGATCGTCTCCACCGCCCCGGTGGCGCACTCCACGGCGTCGCTGGTCTTCTCCGCCGCCTTGGCGATGTCGTCCGCGTACTTCGCCGCCTTCGACACCATCCGCCCGGCCCGGGCCGCCCGGACCGCCGCCGCTCCGGCGCCGCCGAGGACGACGGCACCGACGGTGGCCGCGGCCCAGGCGCAGGCCTCCATGTCGCCCTTGGTGACGCAGTTCTTGATGTCGTTGAAGCCGGTGACCTCGCCGACGACGTTGCCGACCGTCTTGACGCCTTCCCAGACCTCGCCCCAGTCGACCGCCTCCGAGACGGTCTCGACGACGCTGCCGACCTGCTTGACGACCTCGTCGCGGATGGTGTCCACGACCTTGGCGACATCGGCGACGACCTGGACGGCCGCGCCGACGATGATCGCCGGGAGGTTGGGGTCGCCCGTGACGATGGCCTTGCCGACCGCGATCAGGGGTTTGGCCGCGGCGACGATCTGTGGGATCGGGTTGTGTTTGACCGCGTAGGCGACCGCGTCCTTGGCCTTCTTGGTGATGTAGACCCTGGCCTGGTGGAGCGCCTGGGCAGCCTGTCTCGCCTTCTCACGGGCCCATTGGGTGACGCCCGTCTTCTGCCCGACCCACTTGACGGCGTTGACGGTGGCGTCGACGACCGTCTTCAGGCCCGACTTGCGGTACAGGTAGTTGGCGGCCTGGCCGACGTAGCTCAGCGCCTTGCTGAGCGCGGCCCTCGGGTTGCGCACCGCCCACTGCACGCCGTGCCAGACAGAGCGCGCCGTCTTGTAGAACGAGGAGTTCTTGATCTTCTTGACGACGGCCTTCTTCTTCTTTTCGCACCAGCCCCAGCCGAAGCACGGGAAGTGGCCGTCCGGGTCCGTGTACTCCATCGGAGCGCCGGCGCCGTACGTGTACCGGTTGGCGAGGATCGACGCGCCCGAGGTGGACTGGTAGGAGTCGCGGGAGTCGAAGGCGCCGGTGCCCGGGTCGTACCAGCGGGCGTGCATGTTGACCTGGTCGGTGTCCGGGTCGGTCCAGTCGCCCTGGTAGCCGATGTTGCCGTCCATGCCCGCGGCGCTCGCGGTGCCGCGGACCTGGCCGAAGGGGTCGAAGGCCGTGGACTGGTCCAGGGTCGTCGCCGCGCCGTTCGTCGCCGACATGTTGCCGACGATGTCGCCGTGCTTGTCCTCCAGCGTGAGCCGGGCCGCGCCGCCGTTCTCGGCGACCGCCATGAGCTCGTCGGCGGCGCCGCGGCCGTACGTCGAGGTCTGGTCCTTGACGGGGTCCGGTGTGAAGCCGGCGTAGGTGAAGTCCACGCCGTTGCGGGCCGCGACCCGGTCGAGGGAGTCGTAGGTGTACTCCGTGCCCGACTCGCCCGCCTTCACCATCCGGTCGAAGGCGTCGAAGGTGAACTGCTCCGTCAGGCCCGAGCTGGTACGGGTCGCCAGCGTGCCGCGCGGTGTGTGGTCGTAGGTGTAGTCGCCGTCGGACAGCAGCCGGTTGCGTTCGTCGAAGGTGGCGGTCTTGGTGCCGTTCTTCACGCGGTTGCCGCTGTCGTCCCAGCCGTACTCGGTGGTGGTGCCGTCGGCGGTCCAGGACGTGAGGCGGCCGGCGTGGTCGTAGCCGTAGGTGCTGGTGCCCGCCTTGGCCGTGCCGACCGTGGTCTTCGACGTCAGGTGGTCGTCGGTGTCGTAGCCGTAGTCGGTCGACGCCACGGTCTGGCCGCCGCTGTTCTTCAGCGTGTCGGTGTCGAGCCGGCCGAGGTCGTCGTAGGTGAAGGCGCGGGACTGGCCGGACGCGTAGTCGACCTTCTTGACCACGCCCGCCGCGTCGTAGCTGTAGCTCTGCCGCACACCGGTCAGCGGGTCGGTCGCGGAGCTCATCTGGAGCTTGGAGTAGGTGAAGTTGGCGGTGCCGGCCGCGTCGGTGCGGCTGGTGAGCAGGCCGTCGTTGTTGTACTCGTAGGTGGCTTCGCCGGATGGTCCGCTCGCCTTCAGCAGCCCGCCGCGGTCGTTGTACTCGTAGGTGTTGTCGCCCTTGGGGGACGAGGCCTTGACCAGCCGTCCCGCCGCGTCGTACTGGAACCGCTTCTCGGGGGTGGCCACTTCGGCGCCGGTGCCGGTCTCGCGAATGAGCTGGCCGGCCTTGTCGTACTCGCGCTCGCGGATCACGTTGCCGGGCGCGGTGAGCTTCACCGGCTGGCCGAGGGCGTT
>NZ_BQUN01000148.1:0-486 GCF_026008495.1 Streptomyces sp. A012304 | reverse complement strand
GGTTCAGCGGGTTGGTCGACGTGGCCAGGTTGCCCGCCTTGTCGTAGGTGTAACTCACCTTGCGCAGCTGGCTGTTGACCGGGTCCAGGTCCTGGTCCTGGACGAGCTGGCCGAGCTGGTCGTAGATCTTCGCCGAGGTGCGGCCCATGCCGTCGGTGCGGCGCACCTCACGGCCCGAGGCGTCGTACCCGAACTGGGTGATGGCGCCGCTGGCCTCCTGCAGCCTGGTCAGCTGGCTGAGCCCGTCGTAGGTGTACTGGCTGACCGCGCCGCCCGGCGAGGTCTGCTTCACCACGTTGCCCGCGTCGTCGTACTCGTTGCGGGTGGTGAAGGCGCCGGGCAGGGGCTTGCGCTCGATCTGGGTGGTGGTGACGGGGCGGTCGAGGTCGTCGTAGGTCGTCTCGGCGCGGGCACCGGTCGGATCGGTGACCGAGAGCACCTTTCCGGTGCGGGTGTAGGTGTACTTCCACTGCCCGCGCTCGTCGC
>NZ_BQUN01000147.1:4575-32406 GCF_026008495.1 Streptomyces sp. A012304 | reverse complement strand
GGTGGCGGCCGCGGTGGCGGCCCTCGCGCTCGTCGGCGACGACAGTCCCGCTCAGCAGCCGGTGGCCAAGCCCCCCGTCTCGACGCCGGTCGACCTGCGGGAGGAGCCTGCGCCGACGACGCCCTCCCCCACGCCCGCCCGTACACCTGTCCGTACGCCGGTGGAGCCCGAGGCTCGGCGCGCGGTGATCGTGCCGACCGCCGTGCCGACGCCCTCCGTCCCACCGAGGCCGGCTCCCACACCCACGCCCGCCCCGGCACCCGCACCCACGGCCACTGCGACGTCCGCGCCGTCTTCGAGCCCCACGCCGCCCCCCGCGCCGACGCGCACTCCCCCGCCCGCCCCGGTCGTCTACGAGCTGAGCGAGCTGTCCTTCGACCTGAACGGGGACGGCACCCGGCCCGAGATCCGGCTCGCCGGCAGCAGTTGGGTGTGGCAGCGTTCCCAGCTGTCCATCGCCGGCCGCCAGTACGCGCGCGGGGTGACCGTGCACGGCGACTCCTCCGTCACCGTCGACCTCAACCGCGCCTGCATCTCCTACGACGCGCTCGTCGGCGTCGACGACCTGACGACGAAACTCGGCAAGGTCACCTTCTCCGTCCACGCCGACGGCGTCCGGCTGTGGACGTCCGGCGTGATGAAGGGCGGTGACGCTGCCGTGCCCGTCCATGTGGACCTCGCCGGGCGCGAGAGCGTCCGCCTGGTCGTCGAGCCGCACAGCCACTTCGACTCGCTGGCCCTGGCGGACTGGGCGGAGTCGAGATTCACCTGTTCGTAGTAGGCCGGGCGGCGGGGGCCCGGTGGGCCGGATGGGCCGGGTGGGCGTGCACGGCTTCGGTGAGTTCGCGCAGGGCGCCGGTCACCGTCAGGGCGGCGCCACGGGCGCGCTCGGCCGCATGGCGCTCGGCGCCCAGGGCGGCGCGGGCGGCGGCGTCGGTGTGCTCGGCGGGCGCGTGGGGCGGGGTCATGGTCGGGTAGGGGCCGCGCAGCCGCTCGGCGACGGCGCGCAGCCTGGTCGCGCGCGGCAAGTCCCCGAGCTCGGCCACCAGCACCGCCGCGCCGTCCATGATCGCGGAGATGATCGCCTCGGGGCACTCGTCGGCCACGGCCCGCCGCAGGGTGTCGGCGACCATCGGCAGGCCGTGCTCCGGGCCGGACTCGGTGGCGGTGAGCTGCGCGTCCAGCATGCTCAGCCCGGCGGTGAACTGCGGCGGCGGCGTGCCCCGCAGCGCCTCCTCGCGCGTCGCCCCGTACAGCTCACGCGCGCGGGCGACGTCTTTCGTGTACAGCGCGATGTACGCGCGCAGCAGGAGCACGAAGGCGCGGGCGTCCGCCACGCCGTAGCGATCGGCCACGGCGGTCGCCTCGTCGAGCGCGGCCAGGGCGGCGTCGACATCGCCCGAGCGGTAGGCGATCTCCGCGAGGCGGGCGATGAGGAACGGCGACTCCGCGTGCGCGCCCACCTCGTGGGCGAGCCGCAGCGCCTCCCGGTACTCGCGTTCCGCCTCCGTGAGCCGACCACGTGCCATCTCCGCCTCGCCGGCCGCGCTGCACACCTGGGCCCGCATCCAGCGGTCGCCGACCCGCCGGCTGATCACCCGCAGCTCCGCCAGGGCGTCGTCCACGCCGGTCATCCCGCCGGGTGAGTCGACCACCATGTGCGTACGGAACATCAGGATGCAGCCGAGTTCCCACTCACCGCCGTACGCGCGGCAGTTGGCGACGGCCGTGTCCAGGACGGCGCGCACGTCCACGGTGTCGCGCAGCTGGAAGGCGGTCACCGGCCAGATCAGGCCCGGCATCAGGGCCGCCTCCCGGCCGCCCGGCTCGTAGCGGCCGCGCAGCCGGATGAGGTAGTCGCGGTAGCGCGGGTCCGCCGCCAGGTCCTTCGGCTCCGACTCCGACAGCAGGAACAGGTGCAGCATCCGCAGGTTCATCCGCTGGGTGTGCCGCGGGTGGGACTCCTCGCCGTCCGGGGCGGCGAGGAAGGCGTCGACGGGGTCGACGGCGGCCATCCGGGCGGTGAGGTCGGCGGGGACAGTGAGGGAGCGGCAGGTGAGGGTGGGGGAGACGGAGGAGACGGCGGTGGGGGTGTCTGGCGTCTCCTGCGGGGAGTCCGTCGTGGTGCCGGTCTGGGTGCCGGACGGGGTGGGGAGGGTCGCCGGGGTGGTCCGCAGGGTGTCCAGGGCGGCGGACAGACGCAGGGTGCGGTCGGTCCATTCGGCGCCCTCGTGGCGGTAGTTGCGCAGCCACCAGAACCAGCCCATGGCCAGGCAGAGGGCTGTGGCCTGGTCCTCGTCACCTGCCGCGTGAGCGCGATGGATCGCCACCCGGATGTTGTCCAGCTCGGTCTCCAGGCGGGATATCCACGGCAGTTGCTCGGCGGAGCGCAGCAGCGGATCGGCCCGCTCGACGAGGGCGCGCGCCCACGCGCGGTGGCGCCGGTCGGCCGACGCGCGCGCCTCGGGGACTTCGGCGGCGCGCTCGGTGGCGTACTCGTGGATCGTCTCCAGCATGCGGTAGCGCATGCCGCCGGTGCGCTCGCAGGGGCCCGCCACCACGAGGGACTTGTCGACGAGGGCCCCGAGGAGGTCGGCGACCGGGCCGGTGCACACGGCCTCGGCGGCTTCCAGACTCCAGCCGCCGGCGAACACGGACAGCTCGCGCAGGACGGTCCGCTCGGGTTCGTCGAGCAGATCCCAGGACCAGTCGACGACGGCACGCAGGGTCTGCTGGCGGGGCAGGGCCGTGCGGCTGCCGGAGGTGAGCAGGTGGAAGCGGTCGTCGAGGCGGTCGGCGATCTGGCGGGGCGTGAGCAGCCGGAGGCGGGCCGCGGCCAGCTCGATGGCGAGCGGCAGGCCGTCCAGCCGCCGGCAGATCTCCGCGACCGCTTTCTCGTCCTGGAGGACGGCGGCCGCGTCGGGACGGACGGCGGCCGCGCGGTCGGCGAAGAGGCGGTGCGCCTGGTCGGGGCGGAGGGGGTCGACCGGGCGGACCGACTCACCGGGGACGCCCAGGGGTTCACGGCTGGTGGCGAGGATCGTGAGGCCCGGGCAGCGGGTGAGGAGGGTCTCGGCGAGGGTGGCTGCCGCGCCGATGAGGTGTTCGCAGTTGTCAAGGATCAGGAGTTGACTGCGCGGGGCGCAGTACTCGACGAGCAGGGCGACGGGGTCGTCCTGAGGGGCCGCCAGCTCGGTGGTCATCAGCACGGTCTCGCGCAGACCGAGGGCGCTGACCACCGCGCCCGGCACCGCCTCCGGGCGGTCGAGCGGCGCCAGCTCGACCAGCCAGGCCTGCGGGAGCCCGGCGGCGGCTTCCTCGGCGAGGCGGGTCTTTCCGGAGCCGCCCGGTCCGATGAGGGTGACGAGACGGGCCCTGTGCAGATCGGAACGAATGGCCGCTAGTTCGGGTTCCCGGCCGACGAAGGAGGTGAGCCGGGGGCGGATGTTGCCCTTGGGTTCGGGGAGTCGGGGGGCGAGGGGCGGGCGCGGACTGGGGGATGGGGGTGCGGGCGTGGGGTTGAGCAGCGTCGGGTTGAGCAGCTCGGTGTGGAGGGCGCGGAGGTGGGGGCCGGGATCGGTGCCGAGGCCTTCGGCGAGGGTGCGGCGGGCCGCCTCGTAGGCGGCCAGGGCGTCGGCGTCGCGGCCGGTGTCGCGCAGGGCGCGGATGAGGAGGACGTGCAACTGTTCGTCGTACGGGTGTGCGGAGATCAGTTCCGTCAGGCGGGGTACGGCGTCGCGGGCGCGTCCGCGCAGGAGGTCGGCCTCGGCGCGGGACCTGGCCGCCTCCAGGTGCAGGGCCTCCGGGCGGGCGGCGGCGGTGCGGTCGGGGAGGTCGGCGAGGGCGGGACCGCGCCAGAGGTCGAGAGCGGCGTCGAGGGTGTGGACGGCGGTGTCGGCGTCGCCCTCTTCCAGGGCGGTACGGGCCTCGCGTACCAGTCGTTCGAAGACGAACAGGTCGATGTCCTCCTCGGCCGCGGCGAGGCGGTAGCCGCCCGGGGAGGAGAGCACGGTGTCCTTGCCGAGGGCGCGGCGGAGGCGGCCGATCAGTGCTTGGAGGGCGGCGGGAGCGTCGTGGGGTGGGGTGTCGGCCCAGACCTCGTCGATGAGGGTTGCGGTGGGGGTGGGGCGGTCGGGGCGGAGGGCCAGGACGGTGAGGAGGGCGCGGAGGCGGGGCCCGGGGATGGGTATGGGGGTGCCGGGGCCGTCCTCTGCTTGGGCGACGCCCAGGATTCTGTACCGCACGCTTTTATTGTGGCCCGGTCCCGTCGTAGCCGGTCCCGTCGTTACCCGGTCCCGTCGTGGCCCGGTGCTCGTGACGGCCCGGTGCTCGTAGCGGCCCGGTGCTGGACCTGTGGGGGTTGGGTCGCGGCCCGGCGCTGACGGGGTGCCGCCGCCCGCGCCCCACCCGTGCCGCCCCACGCGTGCCCGCCGATTACCTGCCCACGCGTGCCCACGCGTTACGCGCGCTTACGCATGCCCGCTGATTACGCCCACGGCGGAGCGCCGAGCGGCCAGGGTCCCGTCAGGTCGGTGGTCTCAACCGCCCGAGGAAACCGCCCGCCTCCGTGGGGCGATCCCCGCCGGTACGGCGCGGGCACGCGCGGGCGTGCCGGTCCAGCAGGTGCCTCGGCGGGAGAGGAGGCGGCGCAGCCAGAGTTCGAGGGAGACGAGGTCGGCCAGGCCGTCCAGGGGGAGCGGCTCGCCGGCGGCCGCGCCACGCAGGGCCTTGCGGATCACGCGGGCCTCGACCAGGCCGGCCTCCGCGAGGAGGGGCGCGTCGAAGAGGGCGAGGAGGGGGTCGGTGGCCATACGGAGGCCCGCGCGGGCGGCGGCGGTGGCGGAGCCCTGCGAGGGGGTGCCCCAGCCGGGCGGGAGGTCGGTCACCCCGGAGCCCTTCAGGACGGTGCGCAGGATCGCGGCACGTGCCCCCGGCTGCACGCGCAGGGTCTCGGGGAGCGCGCGGCAGGCGCGGACGACCTGGTTGTCGAGGAAGGGCGCGTGCAGCCGCTGGGAGCGGATCTCGGCGGCCTGTTCCAGGACCCGCAGGTCCGCCGCGTGGCGCGCGAGCACCGCACGCGCGCGGTAGTCGCCGGGACGCTGGCCGGGGCCCACTCCGGTGCGGTGGGCGGCGCTTTGGAGACGAACCGATACTTCAGCCAGGGCCTCGCCGGTCAGCCATCGCGCGGCCGGACCGGGCCCGCCCCAGACGAGGGCCGCGAGGGAGGCCTCGACGGCGCCCGTGGCGCCCCCCAGGTCGTCGAAGCGGCGGTGCAGGAGCCGTTCGGCGAGGCCCTCCACGCCCGCCCCGTACGGCGTCCGGGCCAGCCGGCGGGCGGCGCCGTACACGCGCGCGGGGACGAGCACGGAGCCGTCCGCTCTCGTCAGGGCGGCCACGGGGCGCACCAGGTGACGTCTCTTGCGGTCCATCAGCAGGTCGGCCAGGCGGGCCGGGTGGGCGTCGAGGACCTGGCGGGCGCCGTGGCCGGTGAAGTGGTCCGCGCTGCCGGCGGCCAGCCGCGCGCGGTGGCGGGCGGCGGTCACCAGGCTGCGGCCGGGTTCGTCGGTCAGGGGGCCGTCGAGGTCGGCGTACGGGAGGGTGTCCTCGGCGCCGGTCACGACGACGTGGTGCAGGCGCGGGTTGGCCGCGAGGGTGCCGGCCCGCTCCAGTTCCGCCTCATGGCCGCCGACGGCCAGGTCGTTGAAGGTGACGGCCAGCAGGCGCTCGCCGGCGCCCGTGCCGTGTCCGAGGAGCGTCCCGGGCCTGCCGGGCAGGCCGGCCGCGAGCAGGGCCAGGGTGCCGGAGGCGGGGCCGCCGGACAGGTCGGCGCCGATGCCGGCGACGGGCATCCCGCGCGCGGCACGCCGTTCCGCCGGTCCCATGCCGGGCACCGGGCCGGGGTCGATGTCGGGGACGTGCCGCGGTGCCGACAGACGCGCGCGTACCGCCTCCACGAGCGCGTCGCGCACTCCGTCGACCGCGCTGTCCGGGTCGGCGGGTGGCGCCGCCACGGCGAGGGAGGCGACCGGCTCGTACCCGGCGATCTCGCGCGCCCCGGCGCGAAGGATCAGCGCATGCCCCGGCGGAACGCGTCGCACGCCGTCGTACGGGGTGGAGTCGTACAGGGCCGCCGGTACGTCGGGGGCGGCCAGGAGGGCCGCCAGGTGGCCGAAGTCGAGGTTGGCCTCGATGAGGTCGGCCAGCGGCAGCGCGGCCGTCGCGTACGCCGTGCCGCCCGCCCAGGGGGTGTGGAACACCGGGCGCGCGCCCGCCAGATCGCCGCAGACGGTGATGCGCCGGCCGACCTGGACGATCGCGGTGTAGCTGCCCGGCCAGGCGGTCAGATGCCGAAGTGCCCCTCCGCGCGCGGCGAACAGCCCCACGCGCAGTTGCTCGTCGGTCGCCCCGCAGGTGCCGAGGACCGCGATGCGGGTCTGGGCGTCGGCCCGCACGACGCGCACCTCGTCGGGGCGCCAGTCGCCGACCGCCCACAGCGGATCGGGGTCACCCCACAGGAGTTGGGAGCCCACCGGGTGCAGAGTCTCGCCGTCGTCTCCGACGCGCCCTGCGTCCTCGGCGTACTCGGCGTACGCGCCGGGACCGCCGTAGTCGCCCGCGCCGGGCAGGCCGGCTCCCGCGGCGGTGCTGCTCCATCCCACCAACCACCGCATCGACGCCTCCACAGGCTGTGGACAACCAGTGCACCGAACGAACGGTTCACATGCTGCCACGAAGAACGCGCCGCAGAGGCAGGCGGCGCGGCTTGTGATCCGTGAAGTGCGCCCCCGTGAACGCCCCCGCGCCGACCTGGGGAAGTGGGCGCGCGCAGGCGCGCCGGGCGCTGTCGACCACGTGCACCCCCGCACGCACGACGCGAGTGCGCCCCCTGTACGCTCCCTCAAAACGCCTCGTGCGCCCTCGATTTCCATGCTCGAAGGCCAAATCACCGAGGGAACACAGGGTCGATTTTCGGCCAAATCCCGGAAGCCGGGCCGCCGTCGCCGCAGGCCCGCACACGCTCCGTACACGACCGCGCGCCTCGTCCGGCGCGCCGGTCCGGGAGACGCCGAACGCCTCCCGGACCGTTCCACCGCCCGCGGGGATTGTGGCGGCGGTGTCCCCCAGCCCACTGGATCCAGTACAGCGGGCCGACCCACGCACGACCCATGGAACCGCTCCCCCGGTGGCCGGAGAAGAGCGCACGGCCGGGCGCACGGCCACACAGCGGGAGCACGCCGCAACGGTGCGTACTGGGACCCGTACTTCCGTACGGGCCACAATCCCGCCATCCGGAAGAATGCCCCTTAACGCTTGGGATGCGGCGAACTACGCTGGGTTTACGAATGCCGCGTGGTTATGCCAGCGCGACAGCCGTCTGTGTCGAGGGGTGGCGCAATGTCCAGGGAGCAACGCGGGCCGAACGAAAAGCTCGGCGCCGTTCTCGCCCTCGCGGGAATCAGCAACGCGGGACTCGCGCGACGCGTCAACGACCTTGGCGCCCAACGCGGGCTGACACTTCGCTACGACAAGACGTCGGTGGCGCGCTGGGTTTCGAAGGGCATGGTGCCGCAGGGTGCCGCGCCGCACCTCATCGCGGCCGCGATCGGCCAGAAACTCGGCCGGCCGGTGCCGCTCCACGAGATCGGTCTGGCGGACGCGGATCCCGCGCCCGAGGTGGGCCTCGCCTTCCCCAGGGACGTCGGCCAGGCCGTGCGCTCGGCGACCGAGCTGTACCGTCTCGACCTCGCGGGCCGTCGGGCCGGCTCGGGCGGCATCTGGCAGTCGCTGGCCGGTTCGTTCGCAGTAAGCGCATACGCAACGCCCGCCTCGCGATGGCTGATAACCCCGGCCGACAGTTCGGTGGCGCGCGAGGTGAACTCCGGCGAGGGCTCCGGCGCACCGCTCAAAGTCGGCCACAGCGACGTGCAGAAACTGCGGGAGGCCGCCGAGGACGCCAGGCGGTGGGACTCCAAGTACGGGGGCGGCGACTGGCGTTCGTCCATGGTGCCCGAGTGCCTGCGGGTGGAGGCGGCGCCGCTGCTGCTCGGGTCGTACTCCGACGAGGTCGGACGCGCGCTGTTCGGGGCCAGTGCCGAACTCACCCGCCTCGCCGGGTGGATGGCCTTCGACACCGGTCAGCAGGAAGCCGCCCAGCGCTACTACATCCAGGCACTGCGTCTCGCGCGCGCGGCGGCCGACGTACCCCTCGGGGGGTACGTCCTGGCATCGATGTCCCTCCAGGCGACCTACCGCGGCTTCGGCGACGAGGGCGTCGACCTCGCGCAGGCCGCCCTGGAACGCAACCGGGGCCTGGCCACGGCCCGCACGATGAGCTTCTTCCGCCTCGTCGAGGCCCGCGCCCACGCGCGCGCGGGCGACGCGCAGGCCGCCGGCGCGGCCCTCAAGGCCGCCGAGAGCTGGCTGGAGCGGGCCCGGGACGGCGACCACGACCCGTCCTGGCTGGGTTTCTACACCTACGACCGGTTCGCCGCCGACGCCGCCGAGTGCTACCGCGACCTGAAGGCACCGCGCCAGGTGCGCCGGTTCACGGAGCAGGCGCTGTCGCAGCCGACGGAGGAGTTCGTGCGCTCGCACGGCCTCAGACTCGTCGTCTCGGCGGTCGCCGAACTCGAGTCGGGCAACCTCGACGCTGCCTGCGAGCAGGGCGTGCGGGCGGTGGAAGTGGCCGGCCGGATCTCGTCCGCCCGCACCACCGAGTACGTCAAGGACCTCCTGCACCGCCTGGAGCCGTACGGCGACGAGCCGCGCGTGGTCGAGCTGCGCGAGCGGGCCCGACCGCTGCTGATGACCCCCGCCTAGCGACCGCCCCGTCGTGGTGCGTGTCCGGCCGGGCGCGGATCCGCACCGCCGGACGGCCCTGGCCGGGCCCCCGGCCCTCACGCAGGTCTCCGCGCCCCTTCGCCGTACCGCACCACCCGGCGTTTGAAGTCACTGTCAGTGGCGCAGTGCACTATCGAAGGCGGGAGGTGGTGCAGGTGGGCGGGTACGACTGCGATGTGCTCGTGATCGGTGGCGGGATCGTCGGGCTGTCGACGGCGTACGCGATCACGCGTGTCGCGCCGGGCACGCGGGTGACCGTGCTGGAGAAGGAGCCGGGGCCGGCCCGGCATCAGACGGGGCGCAACAGCGGAGTCGTCCACAGCGGGATCTACTACCGGCCGGGCTCGCTGAAGGCGCGGTACGCGGTGCGCGGCTCGGCCGAGATGATCAAGTTCTGCGCGGAGTACGGCATCGCGCACGCCGTCACCGGCAAGCTGATCGTCGCGACCGAGCGGGACGAGCTGCCCCGGCTGCACGCCCTCGTCCAGCGCGGCCGGGAGAACGGCATCCCGGTACGGGAGCTGGGCCCCGCCCAGATCGCGGAGTACGAGCCGGAGGTGCGCGGGCTCGCGGCGATCCATGTCCGCACGACCGGCATCTGCGACTTCACCGCCGTCGCCCGGCAGCTCGGCGAGGCCTCCGGCGCGGAGATCCGCTACGGCGCGCAGGTCGTGCGGATCGACCGGCGGCCGGATCGGGGCGTGGCCGTGCGCACCGCGCGCGGGGACGTCGTCCGGGGCCGCGTCCTGGTGAACTGCGCCGGACTGTACTGCGACGAGATCGCCCGGCTGACCGGCGACGAGCCCGAGGTGCGGATCGTGCCGTTCCGGGGGGAGTACTACGAGCTGGCCCGGCCGGAGCTGGTGCGCGGACTGGTCTACCCGGTGCCCGACCCGGCGTTCCCGTTCCTCGGCGTGCACCTCACGCGCGGGATCGACTCGGGCGTGCACGTCGGCCCCAACGCGGTGCCGGCGCTCGCCCGTGAGGGGTACGGCTGGGGCGTCGTACGCCCACGGGAGGCGGCGGCGACGGCGGCCTGGCCCGGGGTGTGGCGAATGGGGCGCCGGCACTGGCGGTACGGGGTCGGGGAGCTGCGGCGCTCGGTGTCGAAGGGGGCGTTCGTGGCGGCGGTACGGCGGCTGCTGCCGGCCGTGGAGGAGACGGACCTGGTGCGGGCGGCGGCCGGGGTGCGGGCACAGGCGGTCCTCAGGGACGGCGGGCTGGTGGACGACTTCCTGATCCGGGAGGGCGCCCGCGCGGTCCATGTCCTCAACGCGCCCTCACCGGCCGCGACGGCCTCCCTGCCGATCGGGCGGGAGGTGGCGCGCAGGGCGTTGGCGGTGCTCGGAGAGGCACAGTGAGTCACCGTCCACGGGCCGCCACACCCGCATCGCACCCACGTAAAATCGAACCCACTGTGTCTGATTCCCTGAGCACCCCCGAAACCCCCCGGCCCGTCTCCGACGACCGGCCCGTCGCCGACGAGCGGCATGTCGTCGGTGAGCGGCATGTCGTCGGTGAGCGGCACCTCGTCGACGAGCGGCACGTCCTCAGCGAGCGGCATGTCCCCGGCGAGTCGGTCCGGCACACCCGGGCCAAGGGCGAGCCGCGGTTCCCCGACGGGCCCAAGGCCGACCCCGCCGGATCGCACTTCGAGCGGCGGATCCGGAGCTTCCAGCCGCGCCGCAGCCGGGTCACCGCCGGGCAGGCCGACGCGTTGCAGCGGCTGTGGTCGAAGTGGGGGCTCGACATCGACGGGCGCGCGGTCGACCCGGCCGAGCTGTTCGGGAACGACAACCCCGTCGTCCTGGAGATCGGTTTCGGCATGGGCGAGGCCACCGCGCAGATGGCCGCCGCCGACCCGGACACCAACATCCTCGCCGTCGACGTGCACACGCCCGGGCAGGGCAATCTGCTCAACCTGGCCGACCGGGGCGGCATGACGAACGTACGCGTGGGCAACGGGGACGCGATCATCCTGTTGCGCGAGATGCTCCCGCCGGAGTCCCTGGACGGTCTGCGGGTCTACTTCCCCGACCCCTGGCCGAAGAAGCGGCACCACAAGCGCCGCCTCATCCAGCCGGAGTTCCTGACCCTCGCCGCGACCCGGCTGAAGCCGGGCGCGCTCCTGCACTGCGCGACGGACTGGGAGCCGTACGCGGAGCAGATGCTCGAGGTGCTCACCGCGCACCCCGACTTCAAGAACACCCAGCCGGACGGCGGGTTCGCGCCCCGCCCCGGCTTCCGGCCGCTGACCCGTTTCGAGGGGCAGGGGCTGGACAAGGGTCATGTGGTGAACGATCTGCTCTTCCGACGCGTACAGCACGGGGGTCAAGGGGGTCACGACGGCCGGCCCGGGGATCACTGACCGTCTCACCGACCCACCGCCCCCTGCACCACAGTCCTCTCCCTCGTTAGGGTCGATACCGTGGCCATCAGTCCCCCCTGTCCGCCGTATCCGCCGCAGCCAGGCGGCGCAGCCGAGGGCGGTGTGCTCCGGCACGCGCACTGGTGGCAGCACAAGTGGGTGCGCTACGGCGCCCTGATCACCCTGCTGGCACTGTCCGGTCTGGTCATCCTCGCGCTCGTGCGCGAACAGACCGGGACACAAGGGTTCTTGGTCGGTCTGGGCCTCGCGGTACTGCCCGTGCCGCTGCTCATAGCCGCCTTCCGGTGGCTGGACCGGGTCGAGCCGGGCCCCTGGCGGAACCTGCTCTTCGCCTTCGCCTGGGGGGCGTGCGCGGCGGCGCTGATCGCCATCGTCGCCAACAGTTTCGCGACCCGGTGGATCGCGACGGCTACCGCCGACCCGTCCAGCGCGGACACCCTCGGGGCGACCGTGATAGCCCCGGTGGTGGAGGAGTCCGCCAAGGCCGCCGCGGTCCTGCTCGTCTTCCTCTTCCGCAGGCGGGACTTCACCGGCATCGTCGACGGGGTGGTGATCGCCGGTCTCACCGCCACCGGTTTCGCGTTCACCGAGAACATCCTCTACCTGGGCACCGCCTTCGGCACCGACCAGCTCACCGGCGACAGTGGCATCGCCTCCGTCACCGCCGCCACGTTCTTCGTGCGCATCATCATGTCCCCGTTCGCGCACCCCCTGTTCACCGTCCTGACCGGGCTCGGCTTCGGCATCGCCGCGCTGTCCACGGACCGGCAGCGGGTGCGGCGGGTGCTGCTCCCCCTGGCGGGCCTGCTGCTCGCGATGGCCATGCACGCCCTGTGGAACGGCTCGGCGACCTTCGGCGAGTGGGGCTTCCTCGCGGTGTACCTCGCGATCATGGTGCCCGCGTTCGCGGTGCTGACCTGGCTTGTGGTGTGGACGCGTCAGCGGGAGCTGCGCACCGTGCGCGAGGAACTGCCCGTGTACACGGCCGCCGGATGGCTCAGCCCGGCCGAGCCGTACGCGCTGGGCTCGATGCGGGCGCGCCGGCTGGCCCGTGACCACGCCCGCCGCCATCTGGGCAAGCCGGCCGCGCGGGAGGTGGCGCAGTACGAGGCGTACGCGACGTCCCTGGCGTTCCTGCGCCATCGCGGTCGGCGCGGCCGGTCCGAGGCCGACTTCGTCGTACGGGAACGGGAGTTGCTGAACGAGCTGTGGCGGCGCAAGGACGTCGCACGGCCCGCGCTGGACCACGCGGCCCGGATGACGGCTCCCCCGATACCGGTGTTCGCGCCGCCGTGGCCGGTCCCCGGGATGTACGGGTACGGGTACGGGTACGGACAGGGGCCCGGGGCCGGGCCGGCTGCCGGGTATCCGGTACGGCCGTACCCGCAGACGGGGCCTCAGGTGGGACCGCACCCCCAGCCCGGGGCTCCGGGGGGATTGCACCCCCAGCCCGGCCCCCAGGTGGGACCGCACCCCCAGCCCGGGCCCCAAGTAGGACCGCACCCACAGCCCGGGTACTCCGGGTACGACCACTACCAGGTGTAGGGACTCGCCTCAACTACGCCAGGGGACTCCCCACTACGCCGAAGCCTCCGTCAGCCGTGCGACTTCGGCTTCCGTCAGTTCCAGCTCGGCCACCGCCAGCAGGGCGGGCAGTTGCTCGACCGTGCGGGCCGAGGCGATGGGGGCGGCGACCGTGGGCTGGGCGGCGAGCCAGGCCAGGGCGACCGTGGCGACCTCGGCGTCATGGGCCCGGGCGATCTCGTCCAGGGCGGTGAGGACCTTCTGGCCCCGCTCGGTGGCGAGGTGCTGGGCGGCGCCCTGGGCCCGCGCGCTCTCCACCGTCGTACCGGGACGGTACTTGCCGGTGAGGAAGCCGGACGCGAGCGCGAAGTAGGGGACGGCGGCGAGGCCGGAACCGGCGACGACTCCCTGGAGGTCGCCCTCGTAGGTGTCGCGGGAGACGAGGTTGTAGTGCGGCTGGAGGGCCACGTACCGGGCGAGGCCCTCGCGGTCGGAGAGCTCCAGGGAGGCGCGCAGGCGTTCGGGCGAGATGTTGGAGGCGGCGATGTGCCGCACCTTGCCCGCCCGGACCAGCTCGTCGAGGGCGCCGATGATCTCCTCGACGGGCACCTCGGGCTTGTCGAAGTGGGTGTAGTAGAGGTCGATGTGGTCGGTGTCGAGGCGGCGCAGGGAGGCGTCGGCGGCGGCCTTGATGTTGGCGGCGGTCAGGCCCTGGAAGTCGGGGTGCTGGCTGACCTTGGTGGCGATCACGACCTCGTCGCGGTTGCCGCGGGCCTTCACCCACTTGCCGATGAGCGTCTCCGACTCACCGCCGCTGTTGCCCTCGACCCACGCCGAGTAGGAGTCGGCGGTGTCGACGAAGTTGCCTCCGGCGGCGGTGTAGGCGTCCAGGACGGCGAAGGAGGCCGCCTCGTCGGCGGTCCAGCCGAAGACGTTGCCGCCGAGGGCGAGCGGGAAGACCTCGAGGTCTGAGGAACCGAGCTTGCGCAGAGAAGTCATGCTTCACGTCAACGCCGTGGCCGGAGGCGGGAATTCCACGCCTCCGGCCAACGGTTCGTAAACATCCGGGGAACCACCTCACCGGTCCCCGGAAGACTCAAGAGGCAGGGACACCTCAGGGTCGGGTCCTGGGGTGGACCTCAGAGGCTGAGTCCCTTGTCGCGCAGCCAGGCCGCCGGGTCGATGCCGGCGCCGCTGCCCGTGTGCACCTCCAGGTGGAGGTGGGCGCCGGTGACGTTGCCGGTGGCGCCGACGCGGCCGATGACCTCGCCGGTGCCGACCTTCTGGCCGACGCTGACGCTGATGGAGGACTGGTGGGCGTACCAGATCTCAGTGCCGTCGTCGAGGGTGAGCACGGTCTTGTACCCGTACGACCCGTCCCACCCGGCGGAGGTGATCGTGCCGCTGTGGACGGCCTTGATCAGGGTGCCGGTGGGGGCGGCGAAGTCGAGGCCGGTGTGGTACCCGGAGGACCAGTAGGGGCCGGCCTGACCGAAGGTCGAGGTGAGGGTGTACGAGGACGTCGGCAGCGTGTACTGCTTGGCGAGTTGGGCGAGGCGCTCGGCCTCGGCCTTCTTCGCGGCTTCCTCGGCGGCCTTCTTCTTCGCGGCGGCGGCCTCGGCCTCCGCTTCCTGCTTGGCCTTGGCGGCCGCGTCGGCCTCGGCCTTGGCGGCGGCGGCTTCGGCGGCGGCCTGGGCCTTGATCTCGACCTGGGTCTGCTGCGACTCGGCCTGCGCCATGATCCGGTTGCGCAGCGCCTCGCCGGCGTCGGCGGCGCTCTCGGAGCTGTCCTCCACGGCGACCGCGGCGCCGAAGCTGCTGAGGGCCGGTGCCGTCTCCTCGGGGGTGTCGTCGTCCGAGATGAGGGAACCCACGTTGGGGAGGTCCGGCATGGAGATGGAGACCGGCGGCTTGCCGGTGTTGGCGCTGGCCATGCCGCCCGCGCCGACGGCGGCTATGACGCCGACGCCGAGGACGGTGGAGCTGCGGGCGAGTCCGCCGCGCTGCTTGGCGACGCGGTGCCGACCGCGTACCGGGCGAATGGACTCCGCGGTGGGGTTCCACTCCTCCCAGGGGCCCTCGTCGGTGCGGTAGTCGCCGTAGCCGAAGGTGTGGCTGGGCGCGATGGGGGCTTCTGGGGCAGGCCGGTTGGACGCCACGCGGGCGTACTCCTTTCCTTCCGTCGCCTACCGGGTTAGCTGACGGGTTCGGAGCGGGAAGGTCTCCTACGCGCGTATACCGGCCGTTGCTTCACGGCGGCTTCCGCGTGATTCACCCCAAGGTGGTGGTTCCCCGGTTCCCTTACGGGATTCGGCGCGTGCGCACGGAGCCGCCTCTTGTGACGGCTGGGACGACCGCGCTGCGTTATCGAACGTTAATAGACCCGGGGGCATGTTTCCAAGCTGTTCCTCTTGATCAACAACTTTTTGGCCTGGACTTTCGACCCAGCAGTGGTGAAAAACGGGCGAGTTGACCTCCCGCGGGAGGCGTCCCGCCCCGGGAGCGGTGGTGATGGTGACTCAGTTGTTATGCGCTGGGCACCCACGCGGACACGAAGCGTGACAGCGACGGAGGAGGAGGGAACACACCGAGGGCCGGAACCCTGTATCGGATTCCGGCCCTCGGCCTTCAGTAGCGGGGACAGGATTTGAACCTGCGACCTCTGGGTTATGAGCCCAGCGAGCTACCGAGCTGCTCCACCCCGCGTCGGTATGACACCAGTGTACGCCATGCGCGGGACGGGAAGCACAACGGTTATTCGAACCGGCCCCGGGCGCCCGTACGGGCCCCCTACAGCAGGTGGGCGTTCGGCTCCTTGGCGCGGTCCTCGTACTCCGTGAGGACCACGACGTCGACACCGGCGGCCGTCAGCAGTCCGGTGCCGTCGGCCGCGGACACGAAGGTGTCGGGCTCGCGCCAGGCCGTCACCACGCGGCGCACGCCCGCCTCCAGGATGAGCCGGGCGCAGGGGGCGGGCCGGGAGGAACGGCGGGCGCAGGGCTCCAGGCTGCTGTACACGGTGGCCGTGGCCAGGCGGGGGTCGGCGGGGTCGATCTTGGCGAGGGCCGACTCCTCGGCGTGCACGAGGGGGTCACCGGCCTCGCGGGAGTGGCCGCGCGCCAGTTCCGTCCCGTCGGCGGCCACCACCACCGCGCCGACGCTGAAGGCGGTCCGCGACGGCGGGCAGGCGGCGGCGAGCTCGCAGGCGAGGGCCAGCCAGTGCCGGTCGGCGGCGGACGCGACGCCTGCGGCGCCAGGCGCGGTGGGCTCGTAGCGCATGAGGACGACGTCCTCGATGCGGCGCGTGTCGAGGAGCCGCAGCCGGCCGCCCTGGTAGCCGCCCGGCCCGAAGAGCCGGGGCGCGTCCGGGTCGCCCACGAAGAGGGGGGCCAGGACCAGCTGGAGTTCGTCGGCGAGGCCCTCCTGGAGCAGCTGGGTGTGGACGGTCCCGCCGCCCTCGACCATGAGCCGCCGTACGCACCGCACGTCGTGGAGGTGACCCAGGAGGGTCCGCCAGCGGAGGTCGGGGCCGAGGGGGACGATGTCGGCCGGCAGTTCCAGGGAGCGGGCCCGCTCGGCGCCCCGGTCCGTGGTGTAGAGCACCTTGTCGCCGCCGGTGTGCCAGAACTTCGCCGCCGGGTCCAGCTCGCCCGAGGCGCTCACCGTGACCTTGAGCGGGTATTCCGGCCGTCCGGAGGCGACCCGGGCGGCCCGTCGCTCGGCCGAGTTGACCAGCAGGCGGGGGTTGTCGGCGCGGATCGTGCCGGCGCCGACCAGGATGGCGTCCACGGAGGCCCGTACTTCGTCGACCCGGTCGAAGTCGGCGGGGCTGGAGAGCAGCAGGCGCTCGGGGCCGGTGTCGTCGAGGTAACCGTCGAGGGAGACGGCGGCGGACAGCAGAACGTACGGGTACGGCATCGGCGCGGTCTCTCCGTGTGACGGGGCGGGCTGGGGACGCCAGGGTCTTGGTTCAAGTTTGAAGCAAACCTACACTGGTCGTATGACGACCCGCTGGCTCACTCCCGAAGAGCAGCGCGCCTGGCGCGCGTACGTGGCCGCCGCCGGCCTGCTGGAGGACGCGCTCGACCGGCAGCTCCAGCAGCAGGCCGGCATGCCGCACCTCTACTACTCCATCCTGGCCAATCTCTCCGAGGTGCCGGAGCGGCGCCTGCGTATGACCGATCTCGCCGAGCGGCTGACGATAACCCGCAGCCGGCTGACGTACGCGGTCACCCGGCTGGAGAAGGACGGGCTGGTGCGGCGCGAGGACTGCCGCTGGGACCGGCGCGGGAGCGTCGCGGTGCTGACGGACGAGGGCATGGCGGTGCTGGAGCGGACGGCGCCCGGCCATGTCGAGACGGTCCGCGCCACCCTCTTCGACCGGCTCACGCCGGAGCAGGTGGGCCAGCTGGAGGAGATCTGCACGAGTGTGGTGCGGGGTTTCCAGGGGGAGGAGGCGGGCGCCGGGCCGGAGACCGTGCCATGGCTGCGGCGGTCGTCGCCGTCGTGTTCCTCGTCGCCATGAGGCGCGGCTCGGCCCCATGGGCCGCGGGGGCCAAGGGCCCGAGCCGCATGGGCCGCGGGGGTCAAGGGGCCGAGCCCCATGGGCCGCGGGGGCCATGTGCCGTTTTGTCCTCACAGGGAGCCCTTCGAGTCCGTGAGCCGCGCCACAACCCTGTTGCTTCAAAATTCAAGCATGGGGTAAGGTCTCGCCTCGTAGACCTGCTTCAGATTTGAAGCAGACGCCCACGGACCGGAGAACCCGCATGCCCGACACCATCGCCGCCACCCAGCGTGCCCGCGTCCGGGTACCGCTGCGCTTCCACGACGGCTACTCCGTCGACGCCGAACTGGTCACCTTCCACGGCCTGGCCGACGGCCAGGAGCATGTCGCCGTCGTCCTCGGTGACCCGGCTCCCGGCACCGCCCCCCTGGTCCGGCTGCACTCCGAGTGCCTGACCGGCGACGTCTTCGGCTCCGCCCGCTGCGACTGCGGGCCCCAGCTGCGTGAGGCGGTCGAGCGCATCGCCGACCGCGGCGGCGTGCTGCTCTACCTCCGCCAGGAGGGCCGCGGTATCGGCCTCTACAACAAGCTCGACGCCTACGCCCTCCAGGACCAGGGCCTGGACACCTACGAGGCGAACGCCGCCCTCGGCCTGCCCGAGGACGACCGGGACTACACGGCCGCGGCCCAGATGCTGCGCGCCCTCGGCGTCACCGGCCTGGACCTGCTGTCCAACAACCCCGACAAGGCCGAGCAGCTGCGCTCGCTGGGCATCGACGTCCAGAACCGGGTGCCGACGGGCGTCTTCACCACCCCGCACAACGTGCGCTACCTGCGGGCGAAGGTCCTCCAGACGCAGCACACACTGCCGCTGGGAGACCTCACGGGGCTCGGCGTGGGCTGACGGCCGCCCGCCCTCAGGCCTTCTTCTCCACCACCTTGAACGCCACGCACACCACGGGCGTGGCGTCCTCCACCGGCGTGCCCTCGGTGCTCCAGAACCGCCGGTGGCCCGCGCGCCACTCCTCCAGGTCGGCGTCGCCCTCCCCCTCGGCCGCCGCGTGCTCCCAGGTCACGCCGGCGAAGGTGGTCCGCCGCACGCCGGTGACCTCAATAACGGCGACGGACCGGCCGTGGCCGTCGAGGAGTGCGAGGCGCTCACCGACGTACTCCAGGCCCTCCGTCTCCTCCACGTACTCCGCGAGCAGGCCCGTGGTGGCCGTCTTCCTGCCGGACAGGACGAGGGAGTTCAGCCGGACGCGCATCTCGTCCGGGGTGCCGAGCTCCATCGACCGCATGCCGTCGACCCGTGGCCACATCTCTCATCGCCTCACATTTCTCTGGTCAGCCGTGCCGGAAGGGGCCGTCGAGCGCGGCCCATTGGAGCAGCATGATGGTCTTCGCGTCGGCGATCCCGCCGGTGCGGATCAGCTGGAGCGCTTCCGTGAAGGGCAGTTCGACGACTGTGATGTCCTCGCCCTCCTCGGCCACGCCCGCCCTGTCCGCGCCGGGGGCCGAGCCGTCGTAAGGGGCGGCGAAGAAGCTGAGGCGTTCGGTGACGGAGCCCGGGCTCATATAGGCGTCGAAGACGTGCTCGACCTCGCGGACCGTGCGGCCCGTCTCCTCCGCGGCCTCCCGGCGGATCGCCTCCTGCGGGTCGTCGCCGTCCAGCAGTCCGGCCGCGGTCTCCAGCAACATCCCGTCAGGGTGCCCGTTGACGTAGGCGGGCAGCCGGAACTGACGGGTCAGCAGGACCGTACGCCGCCGCGGGTCGTACAGCAGGATCGTCGCGCCGTCGCCCCGGTCGTAGGTCTCGCGCCGCTCGCGGCTCCAGTGGCCGTCGCTGTGCCGGTAGTCGAACGTGGTGCGGCGCAGGACGGACCAGTCGCAGGCGAGCACCTCGACGTCGCGGATACGGACCCCGGGGTTGCCGGTCAGGTCGCGCCCCTGACGGTCGAGTCCGGTACGGCCGCGGGCGTCGGGGACGTCGATGCCGGGGCGGGGCTGTGGTGTGCCGTCCTCGCCGGCGCGGGGCTGTGATGTGCCGCCGTCACCGGGACGGGGCCCTGGTGTGCTGTTGTCCGTCATCGCCGGTCACCGGCCGGGACGTCCGCGAGCGCGGAGTAGACGTCCTTGCCCTGAGCGCGGGCCCGCGCGACCATCCGGTCGGCTCCCTGCGAGGGCCCGCCGATGCGCAGGACAGCGTCGCAACGGTCGAGAAGGCGCTCGGCGACGGGATGGAACAGCTCCTCGAAGAGCGGGTCGTCGGGGCCGGTGCTGCCCGCCGTCTCCAGCAGGGGCAGCGCGAGCGCCTCACCGGTGACCGGCAGGTGCCCGGCGCGGAAGAGGGCGAGCGCGGCCTCGTTCATGGCCCGTACGTTCGCGGCGAGTCGGGCGGGGTCGTCGCCGGTGCCCGAACGGTACGGGCCGGCGACGAGGATCATCAGGGGTGGACGGGACACGGCTCTCTCCTCGGCTCGGGGTGCGTGGAAAAGCGGGGTTGCAGTGATCCACCTGCGAAAGGCAGCGTCGCGGGGGTTCAGACGAGCAGCGTCTCGACGCCGGCCTCGCGCAGGGCGTCCAGGGTCTGCGGGCCGCCGGGATGGGTGGCGGGGTCGGCCGCCGCGGCGTCGGTGACGAAGGTGTGCACGGCGCCGAGCGGAGCGACCTGACTGAAGGCGCGTACGCCCAGCTTGGTCGCGTCGGCCACGGCGACGACGCGGGTGGCCTGGCCGAGGCCCGCCTGCTTGACGGCCGCGTCGTCCAGGGAGAACTCCGACCAGCCGTGCGCGGCGTGCACTCCTCCGATGGACATCACGAACAGGTCGAAGGCCAGGGACTCCACCGTGCGCAGCGCCAGCGGCCCGACGAGGGACCGCTCCCCGGGCCGTGAGCGTCCGCCGACGACGAGCAGCTCGATCCCGGGCCGGTCGGCCAGCCGTGCCGCCGCCTGGAGGCTGAGCGCCGCGACGGTCAACGGGCCTCGCTCGGCGAGGTGTTCGGCCACGTGCACGGTCGTCGTGCCGGCGTCGAGCAGCACGCGCGTGCCCGGCTCGACGAGGGCGGCGACGGCCGCGCCGAGCCGGTCCTTGGTCGCGGCCTGCCAGCTCTCCCTGGCGTCGAACCCACCGCCCTCCTCCCGCGCCCGCCCGGCGACGGCGCCTCCGTGCACCCGGCGCACCAGCCCCTGCTTCTCCAGCGCGTCCAGGTCCCGGCGCACGGTCATCTCGGACACACCGAGCCGCTGCGCCAGCTCGGACACGGAGACCCGTCCGGTGGCGCCCTGCACCAGGCGCAGGGTCAGATCGAGGCGATTGGCGACACCCATGAGCCTCTTTCTATCATGCGACTGTTCGATCTCACATGAATTTGTTCGCACGACGGTTTCCGACCGTCCCATGTCACAGTCGGCCCCTGCCGCCTCGTCCCATGTCACAACGGGCCGTGCTGCCTCGTCTCATGTCACAGGCGGGCCGTGCTGCCTCGTCCCATGTCACAACCGGCCGTGCTGTCCCGTCCCAGGTTTCGGACGGCCGAAGGAGGCGGAAGGTGAGGAACCATGCGGGTGTTCATGGGGAGGCTGGTGTGACAGAAGAGGCCGGCATGACCCGGACCGAGGAATTCGAGGAGCTGCGGCCGCTGCTGTTCTCGATCGCCTACCGGATCCTCGGCAGCGTCAGCGAGGCCGAGGACGCCGTGCAGGAGACCTGGCTGCGCTACGAGGCGTCCGCGACCCGGCCCGCCTCGCCCAGGGCCTATCTGTCGGCGGCGGTGACCCGGATCTCCATCGACGTGCTGCGCTCGGCCCGCTTCCGGCGTGAGTCGTACGTCGGGCAGTGGCTGCCCGAGCCGCTGCTCACCGACC
Organism: Streptomyces sp. A012304; assembly: GCF_026008495.1. GTDB lineage: Bacteria > Actinomycetota > Actinomycetes > Streptomycetales > Streptomycetaceae > Streptomyces. The sequence continues at coordinate 11,283 of NZ_BQUN01000147.1, read as the reverse complement.
CCTATGAGGACCCGGCGCGGGCGGCGGAGCTGGCCGACTCGGTGTCGATGGCGGCCCTGCTGCTGCTCGAACGGCTCAGTCCGCTGGAGCGGGCGGTCTTCGTCCTGCGGGAGGTGTTCGACTTCGGCTTCCCGGAGGTCGCGTCGGCCGTGGGGCGCTCGGAGGCGGCGTGCCGGCAGCTCGCGGTGCGGGCCCGGCGGCACATGGCGGCGGGCCGCCCCCGGTTCGAGACGGACCGCCAGGAGCAGGAGGAACTGGCGGCACGCTTCTTCGACGCCCTCCGGGAGGGCGACGTGGACGGTCTGCGCACGCTGCTCGCGGCGGACGTGCAGCTGGTCGGGGACGGCGGCGGCAAGGCCCCGCAGGTGGCCCGGAGCATCGTCGGCGCCGACAAGGTGGCCCGGCTGCTCGCCTCGTACTTCCCCCTGCTGGTCCGGATCGACGTGACGTTCGAGCCGCACGAGGTCAACGGCCAGCCGGGCGCGGTCCTGCGCGACCGGGACGGCAGGGTCCTCACCACGATGGCGCTCGACCTGGTCGACGGACGGATCAGGGCGATCCGCTCGGTCGCCAACCCCGACAAGCTCAGGCACATGGGCCCGGTCGCCGACGCCTGGGCGATCGCCCACGAGGCGAACCAGGTCCGCCGCGCCGCCACAGCCCCCACCGAGCACGGCTCTTAAGAGTCACGCGTCCCGGTCCGCCGCGCCACACCACCCCCACCAGACCGGCGCCTAACAGTGCAATGTCACTTGATCGCGTTCGGCGCCAGGCGCGCCACTCCGCGCGGTGGGTGGCCCAGCCGCCGGAGCGCGGGCCAGGCCGCGAAGTAGAGGGCTATGCGCAGCGAGTTGTGGAACGGCGAGTAGGCGCGGACGGGCACGAAGGTGGGCTTCCAGTCCTCGGAGAACGTGATCAGGCCACGGATCGCCGAACGGACCCCGTTCTGCCCGGCATAGGCCGGCAGCGCGGCGGGCAGCGACTTCGCCGTCTCCTTCCGGAAACGTTCGTACTCGGCCTCGTCCATCGGCACGACGAGTATGAGCTGCTCCGGTCGGAGGATGCGCATCGACTCACGCAGCTCCCACAGCGTGCCCTCGCCCCAGCCGAGCGCGAGCACGACATGCCCGGCCCCCTCGATGAAGCCCCGCACGTACGATTGCCAGTCCTCACCCGGCAGATAGACGCGCAGCGCGCCCACGGGCGGGGCCGGTTCGCCGGGGCGGCCGACGGCCACCATCGGGGCGATGTCGCTCGTCAGCGCGTCGGCCAGCATGGCTTCCTCGGTGAGTTCGACCACGAACAGGCTGCGCACCGCGCGCTTGGCGGGTGTGAACGGCTGGGCTCCGGACAGCGCCCGGTCCTGCCGGAACGTCCTGAGGTAGAGGCCGTAGTCCAGACCACGCAGGTCCTCCGGCTCGCGGACGACCGGGGCGAGGTATCGGCGCGCACGGGCGAACCGGCGGTTGCCCAGTCGCAGCAGCAGCATCCCCGCCAGGAGCCCGCCGAAGAGCACCGCCGCCGTGTGCGCGTCGCGCAGCGCCGCGACGGTCGTCGAGAGGTCCATCGCCGTCATGACGACGTCGCGGGCGACGACGACGAAGCCGAACGCGCCGCTGAGACACCAGCTGTATCCCGCCGGCCGGTACACGCCGAACAGGTTGTTCCCATGGTTGATCACCGACCAGCACGCGTGCAGGCACGCGATGCCGAGGATCAGACGCCAGCTGGACGCGTTCCGCAGATCCTCGAAGGAGACCGGTAATCCGTCGACGCCGAACAGCAGACCCAGATTGAACACGACGAACGCGACGCCGAGCGCGGTGGCCCCCATGCCGCCGATCATGATCGGCCAGGCCATGAACTGCTGAGGATTGGGCTCCAGTTTCCGTTGCAGCGACTCCCATGAGTTCGTCGTCATGCTCTCCCCCGAGCGACCGGACGCGGCGACGCCGGCACACCACCCTCACGCCGACACCCGCACCCCTACCCACCCGCGCGCCCACCGCATCACCGGCCTCCGCCGGTGCCACCCGCTGCCCCACACCCGTCCCGGGCCGACGCGTCCCAGGGGCCACAGACACATCCGCTCACGCATCGCTCACGCACGGCCTGAAAACGAGGCAGCGCCCGAGCCGACCGAAGCCGACCCGGGCGCTGCACAGCAGGTCAGAGGGGGGGTGCACCCTCTCCTGCACCGGTAGGCCCTGTGGGACTCGAACCCACAACCAATGGATTAAAAGTCTGGGGACTCCTCGGACCGCCCCATTCCGTCCCGTGTCACCCTGTGACGGACAACCCCGATAGGTGCTGGTCACGGCGGGATACCCGCCTGCGGATACCCCTCCGTTGTGCCGTTTCATGCTGCCCTGTGTCGGCTAATTCCGAGACGTTCGGGCGAGCAATGGGCGAGCAGAAAGGCCCCGCCACCTGCGGTGACGGAGCCTCGGTCGTTCCCCTCAACTCTACGCCGCACCCTCCCCGTTGTCAGTGCCGGGCACCGTGGATGCATCATCATCCGCGTCTGCAACTGGCTGCGACGCTCCAGGCCCCTGCTCCGGAACAGCGCCCGGATCCGGGGCCCCGCCGCGCGGCTTCCGCGCCCTCGGCACCGCGGCCGCCGCCTTCTCCGTCAGCTCGTCCTCGTACTCCTCGAACAGCTCCATGTACGTGTCTGACGTCAGCTGAATCGTCCCGTGCCGCAGCTTCACCTTCGCGTCATGGATGTCTCCGCCGCCCGCCTTCACCAGAGCGGCCGCACCGTGCCGTAGGTCACGCAGGTTGATGGGTGGCAGACCGGCCCCGTCCGCGATCCGGCGGAACGCCTTCGATACGACGTCCGGATGCAGCCACGCCCCGTCCTCGGCGGTGAACATCTTCCCGGTGTCCACCCAGTCCGCAGTGCCCTTTCCTGCCGCCCGCTCCTCAGCAGCCCGCTTGTTCCACTCGGCCCGTTCCTCCTGCTGCCGGACGCGATGCTCCTGGAGAACCCGCACGGTCTCCGTGTCGATCTTCACGACGCCCACCGATCCGTCGGTCTTCGGTGCGGTCTCGATCGGCGTCCAGCCGTCGACCACGATCTCGGCGGACACCCGGATCTCCTTCCGCTCCGGGGAGAAGTCGTCCCAACCCTGGCCGACACCCTCGCCGCGGCGCAGGCCATGATGGGCGATCAAGTGGAAGAAGGCGTACAGCCTGTCGCCTTCGGCTGCGTCGAGGAACGCGCCGAGCTGGGCAGGCGTCCACACCATGACCGGGCCCGGCTTCACCCCGGTCTCCTCCCAGCGCGCCACCCGCTCCGCCGTCCACAGCAGGCCCTTCGGTCTGGCGGCCGGCGCCAGCTCGACATGCTGCGCCGCGTTGAAGGTGATGAGCTGCCCGGCGATCGCCTTGTTCAGGGCCATGCGCAGCGTGCGCCGGATCGCCTGCTTCGTGGCCGGGCCAGTGATGCGTCGGAATGGCGGCATCTCCGCGAGCTTCTCCCGCTCGGCGGCCAGGCGGGCGCGCTCGCCGGCCTTCGGTGCGCCGGGCTTGCCCCGCTTGCAGCGGGCGACCTGCTCGCGGCGGGCTGCGTTCTCGGCGCGGATGAGGTCGTTGCGGTCGTCGATCGCGTTGAACATGTCCTGGACGTGGCCGACACCGAGGCGGTCCAGGCGCAGGTGTCCGAGGGCAGGCTTGATGTGGACGCGGATGTGGCTGGCGTAGCCGTGGTTCGTGGTGGTGCGCGTCTTCTTGTTGGCCATGACGTGGTCGAGCCAGTCGGCGACGGTCATCTTGCCGTCGAGGGGGACGCCGACGCCCAGCTTGCGGGACACCTCGACGGGCTCAGGGATCGGGCCGCGGGTCTTCATCAGCTCGGCGAGCAAGTCACCGACCCGGCGCTGGCCGTCCTCGTCGTCGCCGGCCAGGTCGAGGATGGCGCGGATGCGGTCGAGGTCAGTCTGGGCGTCCTTGACGCCCGGGTATCCGGTGCGCCGGAACGTCCGGCGTGCGCCTTCCGCGTCTACGGGGAGCTCCTGGCGGAGCTGGTGGGCGCCGTGCGAGCGCTTCGACAGCTGCGGGCACTTCGCGCCGAGCCGCTTCCCGTCCGGGCCGCGGCACTCACACCGCTTACTGATGCCGCCAGCGCGGCGGGATGCAGGCATGCACCTTCCCCTTCTACCTAGCCATCGCGCGCACAGCATCTGCCCTGTAGCGGGCAACGACTTCCTTGGCATCCATGCCATATAGCTTGGCAAGACTCTCAACCCAGCGCGCCATGTGCACCCTTTGACCTTCATACCGATCGAAGTCGTCTGCCTCGATCGCCGCCAACACTGGTGCGGCAACACCAGCTTGACGGCGCACAGCTCGGTCGTTGATCTGAAGTTCGATGCGCTTATCCCTCAGCACCTGTCCGAGAGATGGCATCCCTGCAGCCTCACGAGAGTCAGCCAGAGCCAGCAGGGTCATCGCCCGGCTTTCCTCCTGCTGTGCATCCAAGATCACTTGATCTGGTGCAGGCTCCGACCGGCGACGCCGCAACTCCCGCTGAGCCTGGGCCTTCGCGCACTTGCTTGAGCAGTACTTAACGCCCTCACTCTTGCGCTGGGTGCCGCCTGCCCGCCCCTGCTGGCGAACGAAGAACTGGCCGCAGGATTCGTTGGCGCAGATCTTGTACTGCGCCTGCTCAACGATGTGGTTGTACAGCTGCAAGCAAGCCGCTCCGTACAAGGTGGCGCCTTCTTCTTCCGCTAGTGGGTGGTCAATCCTCGGACTCGCCACTCCGAGAGCCTTATTGAGCCCGTCCACCCAGTCCCTCACGGTCCTGTCTAGAGAGTCGAAGGCATAAGGCAAGCCCTCGAACAGGCGGTGCCAGTCGGCGAGATCCCCTGTGGCAGAGGCAACGATCCAGCCATCGCGCAGGAACCTCAAGTAATCGAGATGCGGCGCCCCTTCCCAGAGGTGCAGGAGGGTGTCAGGAACCAACAAGGTCTCTTTGTACTTCTGCTTGTATTCGAACCGCTTCTCAATGGCGATGGAACGCTGCTCCCAGTTCCCCATCCAGCCCCCGTCCCACTCTGCGAAGTCATCAAGGCATAGCTGCCCGTAAGCACGGATGAGGTCTGCGATCTCCTCGATCGAGCAGTCACCGTCGTAGTCCTTGAGGACGCGGAGATAGAACTCGTCCGGCAATTCAGCCAAGCCGTCGACGCGGAACCCGATCCACTCCTCGTCGAGGAGCTCGACCTCATCGACGCGGCGAACCCGGGGCATCCGGTGGACCACGCCACCCGCCGCAACCGTGGTACGAAAATCTTGGCTCACGTATCACACACTCCCCGGATTCTCTGGTAGCGTCTGGCGCAACGTAGTACGGGACACGACGTCAACGTACTACGCGGCAGTCATGAACGCTACTGGGCGGTTCCGAACCATGTCGGATCGTCCGCTCCACGGAGGAACCCATGGCAAGCCCGCTCACCCGCGACGACCTCCTGGCTCTCCCGGCCACGGTGGACATCGTCACTGGCGGACGCGCCTTCGGTCTCGGCCGCACCACCGCATACGAACTCGCCCAGAAGGGCGAGTTCCCGTGCGCACTGATCCGCGCCGGCAAGACCTACCGCGTCATCACGCAAGACCTCCTGCGCGTCCTGCACATCACGCCGGACGGCCACGACGGCGCCGGTCCCGAAGTCCAGTCGGGATCGGCCGCCTGAAAACGACGACGCCGCCGGAGTCCAGCCGGCGGCGCCTGTCGAGCAATCCGCACTCCACTGCAAGAAGAGATCGGAACAGCTCTATGCAAAGCATCGCACAGACGTCAACGGCGACGTCCAGCCTGCCTGAGGAGAGCGTCACCGCCAGCCTCACCGCCGAGATCATGCACGACCTCGACACCGGCCAGCCCACGCTGGTCGCCAGCACCCACGGAAACCAGGGTGACCTTCAGGTGGTCACCCCGGCCCACCTGCTGGCCAAGGTCGCCGAGCAGCACAAGCAGCTCGACAGAATCGCAACCCTCGCCCGCCGGTGGGACGCACAGCAGCGCAAGTCCCCCGGCGACGAGATGACGGACCGGGTCTTGACCGCGAGCCTCGAAAGAGTCATAGCCGCCCTCCCCTCGGCTGTCACCGAGGCCATGCAGTCCGCCCTGCCGGGGCGATACACGCCCGAACTGGCCGCCCAGTTCGTCGAGGCCATGACCGCCGAGCTGCGCCAGGCCCAGAAACCCGAGGACTACCCGCTCACCGCCGCCCAGCGCGGCCCCGTATGGATGGCCCGGTACGGCTGCAACCCCGAGTGCGGGCTCGACCACGCCGGCGCCGACGGCGAACCCGGATGGCACTCCACCGCACCGCTCGAAACCGAGCTGCGCGACATCGACGACAACTGCAGCGCCGCCGAGAACGCGACGGTGCCCTTCCTCGGCGCGCAGGTCGTCGTGGACAACTACCGGTCACAGGCCTACGGCCGCCGCACCCTCGTGTGGCTGCACTACGGCACCAGCACCGGCACACTCACGCCCACCAAGGCCCGCGAAGTGCTGACCGCGATGCGCGGCTTCGTCGCCGAGTTCGAGGCCGTGGTCGATCAGGCGGAAGTGATCGCCGTCGATGACTTCGACGGCGACCCGGAGGTCGCGCGGCTGGACCGCGAGGCGGAGGACCGCCGGATCGCCGCCGTCTCCAAGGCGCACGCCGAGGCGCGGGCGTGACGGCGACG
>NZ_BQUN01000147.1:0-4524 GCF_026008495.1 Streptomyces sp. A012304 | reverse complement strand
CCCCCCGCCGAGGCGGCGGCCGGGGGTGTGCAGCTCGTGGACACCCCCGGCCGCCCGGCCCACCCCGAGTGCCGCCACTGGATCGGCGCGGAACGCCGGCACTGCAAGGAAGCCGACGGCGTCCGCCAGTACATCCCCGGCCCACGCTGCCCCGCCCACACCCCGAACGCCCTGCGAGGCCTGCCCGAGACCCCTCCCGGACCCGGCTGGCCCGCCCGGAAGGCGACATCTACCTCGGCCGCCACCTCGCTCACTGCCCAGGATGACAGCGTCACCGGGGCCCTGTTCGTCGACCTCGACGGCCGTCGCGCCCGCTACGAGTGCCTCCGTCCCGGCTGCACCCACCCCATCGAGGGCCCCGCCTACGGCGACGATGTCGCGCCGTTCGTCGCCACCATCCGCACCGACCACCCAGCTCGCTGCACCGGAGTGTCCCGTTGAACGACGCACAGACCCCCGACCTCCGGGCTTCCGCTCGCGAGCTGCACGACGCCGGCCTGTGCGTCCTGCCCGTCAAGCCTGACGGCAGCAAGGCCCCCGACGTCCGCTCCTGGACCGGATACAAGGTCACACGGTCCACTCCGGAGGAGCACGACCGCTGGTTCGGTGACGGCCGGCGCACCGGCATCGGCATCGTTACCGGCGCCGTCTCGGGCAACATCGAGCTGATCGAGTTCGAGGGCCTGGCCATCAAGGAAGGCCTCCTCGACGAGGTCACCGAGCTCGCCAACAACAGCGGGCTCGGTGATCTCTGGCAGGCAGTCACGACCGGCTGGGCCGACCAGTCGCCCTCCGGCGGCGTCCACTACAAGGTCATCGTCAAGGGCAGGCCCGTCGCCGCGAACAAAAAGCTCGCCCGCCGCCTCGCCCGTGAAGACGAGTACACCCCGGAAGAGCGTCAGCGCGTCGCCGAGAAGCCCAGCACCAAGATCGTGCGGGTTCTCGTCGAGACCCGAGGCGAAGGCGGCTTCGTCGTCATCGCCCCGTCGCACGGACCCACACACCCCAGCGGTGAGCCCTACGTCCGACTCGCCGGCGGTCCCACCACCATGGCCGTCGTCGAGCCGGAAGACCTCGACGCGCTGTACGCCCTGTGCCAGGCAGTCGACGCGATGCCCACCGAGGAGAAGGCCAAAACCGCGCCGCGACCGAAGCGCGAACTGCCCGCCGGATACGTGCGGCCCGGCGACGACTTCGAGAACAAGGCCAACTGGACGGAGATCATCGGCGAGGAGTTCGACCCCATCTTCACGCGCGGCCAGACCACGTACTGGCGACGCAAGGGCAAGAACCGCGGGATCTCCGCGACCACCGGCCACGCCTCCGACCGCGACCGGCTGTACGTGTTCAGCACGTCCACCGTGTTCGAGGCAGAGACGCCCTACGACAAGTTCGCCGCCTACACCCTGCTCACCCAGGGCAGCACCACCCTGGACGCGTTCAAGCGCGCCGCCGCCGACCTCCGCAGCAAGAACTACGGCTCCGAGCCGCCGCGTCAGCGCCTGCGGTCCGTCCCGAGGCAGACCGGTCCGTTCACCGACGGCTCGTCCGCCCTCGACCCGGACAGCGTCCCAGACCCAGACGAGCACGACACGGCCGGCGGCCCCGGCCTCCGTATCGTCCCCAGCAAGCCCGAGCTCGACATCACCAACGAGGCCGACGCCATCGACGGCCTGCTCGACATCATGGCCAGCGAGCAGCTGCCCGGCCTGTACAAGCGGTCCACCGGCCCCTGCTGGGTGTACGAAGACGACCAGGGCAACCCGCTCGTCAAGCAGCTCGGCACGGACAACCTGCGCGCCTACCTCGCCGACCACGTCACCACCTACCAGGTCGTCAGGGATCCGTTCACCGAGGGCACCAAGGAAGTCCGCGAGCTGGTCATGCCCAAAACCTGCGGCACGATCCTCGGCCGCAAGGACTGGCCGCTGCTGCCGCTCCGGGGAATCGTCACTTCCCCGGTCGTCCGGCCCGACGGCACGCTGGTCCAGGCGCCGGGCTACGACCGCGGCACCGGCCTGTACATGCACCCCCGCGTGCCCCTGCGACGCCTGCAACCGCAGGTGACGAAGGAGTCCATCGAGCGGGCCAAGGACATCGTCCTTCACCAGATGCTCGCCGACTTCCCGTTCGTCGACGACTCCGACCGAGCCCAGTACCTCGGCGCCCTGCTGTCGCCGATCATCCGGCCCTACGTACCCGGCCCGACGCCGCTCGTAATGATCACCAGCACCTCGCAGGGGTCCGGCAAGTCCCTGCTCATGGACGCCTTCGGCTACGTCTACGGGCTGTCCGTCACCCCATGGGCTGAGAACGACGCCGAACTGCGCAAGGCGATCACGGCCAAGCTGTGGGACTGCGGCGACCCCGTCATCGCCATGGACAACCTCCCGAACGGACACATCGTCAAGTCGCCGATTCTGTCCCAGCTCCTCACGTCGGCGGTCTGGAGCGACCGCCTGCTCGGCAGCACCAGCAGCGTCAGCATCCCCAACGACCGACTGTGGGTCCTCACCGGCAACAACCTGCGCACCGGCGGGGACAACGCACGCCGCACCCTCTGGGTACGCCTGGACCCGGACTGCCCGGACCCCGACCAGCGCGACAACTTCACCGTCGGCGACCTCCGCGAGTGGCTGGAGAGCAACGCGTCCACCGTCGTCGCCGCCCTGGTCACCATGGTCCGCGGCTGGCTCGCGGCCGGCGCCAAAACGGTGAACACGCGCATGGGCGACTACTCGCGGTGGGCGTCAACCGTGGCGGGGATCCTCGCCTACCTCGAAGTACCCGGCTGGCTGACCAACCGAGGGAACGCAACCGCAGCACTCGACGACGAAGCGCAGGAGTGGGCCGCATTCCTGACGGCCTGGCACACGACCATCGGCGACCGGGCCGTCACCACCAAGGAACTCCTGGGCCTCAAGGAGGACGTGCCGCGCCTCCACAACGGCGAACCGCCCTCGACCAAGATGCTCGGCCACTGGCTGAAGGCCCGCGAGGGCCGCTACTACGAAGATCTCAAGGTCGTCCTGGTCTACGACCGGAACCTGAAGCAGAACCGGTGGCGCGTCGAGCGGTACGGAGGCGCCCGGTGATCGCAACATCCCCGCATCGTGCGGGGTTTTCCCGGAATGCCGAAACCACTGCTGAGCTGCGCGTTTGCGGGAGTGCGGGGTTTTCCGGAATGGGCGGCACTCTCCCCGCATATGGACGCGCATCACATGCACCACGCGCAACACGCATGTGCATGCATCGCATGGAAAACAGCGGCTGCTCCACATGCCAGACCCAAAACACATTCCGGAGAACCCCGCAATCCCCGCTAAGCCGCAGGTCGGCGCTGGTTTTGCAAGGTCCGGAGAACCCCGCAGACATCCCCGCAACATCCCCGCAGAACCCCGCAACGGAGAGCCGAGGTGACCGAGTTGTCTGATACGCCCGAGACGTTCACGCCCCGCCCGTACCAGACAGAGGCCATCAAAGCCCTCATCTCCGGATGGAACGGCCCGAACAACCGACTCGCCGTCGTCCTCCCGACCGGCGCCGGCAAGACCGTCGTCTTCGCCAACCTCATCGACGAGCTGCTGCCCCAGCTCAACGGCGCCCGCGCCCTGGTCATCGCCCACCGCGAGGAGCTCATCGAGCAGGCCGCCGCGAAGATCCGCGCCGTCCGCCCCGACCTGCGGGTGGGCGTCGTCAAGGCCGAGCGCGACGAGCACCAGGACGCCGACGTGATCGTGGCCAGCATCCAGACCCTGGCCGTCGAGCGGCGCCGCAAGGCCATCGAGAACATCGGTGTCATCATCGTCGACGAGTGCCACCATGCAGCCGCCCCCAGCTACATGACGGTCCTCGAGCACTTCGGCGCCTGGCGGGGCCTGCCCGTCGCCGGGTTCACGGCGACGATGACCCGCACCGACGGCGGCCTCGCCGAGGTCTGGCAGGACGTCGTGTTCACCCTCGACATCCTGGAGATGATCGAGGACGGCTACCTGTGCGACGTCCGCGGGAAGCGTGTCATCGTTGACGGCCTCGACCTCGACACAGTCAGGACCCGCGCCGGCGACCTCCAGGACGGCCAGCTGGGCCAGGCCCTCGAGGACTCCGACGCCGGGCCGGTCGTCGCCCAGGCGTACCGGGAGCACGCGGGCGACCGGGCGGGCGTCGTCTTCACGCCGACCGTGTCCACCGCCCAGTCCATGGCCGAGACCTTCACCGCGGCCGGCATCCCCGCGGCCGCCGTCTGGGGCGACATGGCCCGCGACGACCGCGCGGCCACCCTCGACCGGTACCGGCGCGGTGACGTGCAGGTCCTGACGAATTGCATGGTGCTCACCGAGGGATTCGATGCCCCGTGGACGTCGTGCGCGGTCATCGCCCGCCCCACAAAGTCGGCCGGCCTGTACTGCCAGATGGCCGGCCGCGCGCTTCGCCTGTGGGAGGGCAAGAAGGACGCCCTGATCCTCGACGTGATGGGCGCCTCCACCCGTCACAAGCTCGCCTCGATCGTCGACCTGACGGGCC
>NZ_BQUN01000146.1 GCF_026008495.1 Streptomyces sp. A012304 | reverse complement strand
ACCTGCGCGTCAACCTGGACGCGGAACCCCTCGCCGTGCTCTTCAGCAGCAGCCGCACTGCCATGCACCGCACCCTGCTGAAGATCAGATGCCTGCTCGAAGTGCAGGGCATCACCATCGCGCCGGCCACCACCCCACCAGCCGCCCTGGCAGCCCTTCAAGCCCAAGTCGCCACCCAAAGCAGCAATCCCAACAGCGAGATCAAGACGACAGGTTAATGATCGGCAGACCCTTAGGCCCAGCCTTCTGAAAGGACCCCTAACTGCCGGACCCTGGAAGGTTTCAGGGTCCGCCTGGCTCATGCGCCCTGTACTGTTTTGAGACTTGCCAACAGGTCGTGGGCGGAAGGGGAATGGCACGTGCCCATCAAACGCACAGGTTCCACCAGGCAACCTGCTCGTCGACGCTGGCTTCAGGCGCTTACCACCTGCGCGGCGGCTGGGGCGGTTGTTCTGGGGCTAGCAGCACAGCCTGCCGCAGCCATCGAGTTGATCGTATGGCAGGCGCACGGGAACGACAGCGGCGAGCTTGAGTACTGGGGCAACGCCAGCGCCGTGGGCAGGGTCACCGTCTGCGACAACGAGGCGGACGGCCACGGGGTCTACGTCCAATTGATGTCTGAAGCCGGAGAATCCCTAAGTTGGACTGACTCAGGCGGCTCTGACGGCGTCTGCCGTACCGACGATTCCTATTTCGCGGTGAACTTCATCCGGTGGTTCAGGGTGTGTGAACGCATCAACAACTGGCCCGATAACTGCACAGACAAGGTGAACATCACCAAGGGTGACTGACTAGCCCCAACGCCTGCCGAAGCAGGCATGAGGGCAGTTCAGACCGGTGGTACCAGGGGTGCTACAGCACACCCCTGGACTCCGCCCACGCGTGGCAACCTCATGCGCGAGGACGGGGGTGTGTCAATTTAACGGCCCTGTCGGGTCTGTCAAACGAGCGGTGTAACCAGGGTGGTTGGGGTTACTGACGGGCTGCGGAGAGTC
>NZ_BQUN01000145.1 GCF_026008495.1 Streptomyces sp. A012304 | reverse complement strand
GCCACGAAGATCCACAAGATCATGGACATGGCGATCGCGGCCGGTGCGCCGCTGGTGTCGCTCAACGACGGTGCCGGTGCCCGGATCCAGGAGGGTGTCTCCGCGCTCGCCGGTTACGGCGGGATCTTCCAGCGCAACACCAAGGCCTCCGGTGTCATCCCGCAGATCAGTGTGATGCTCGGTCCGTGCGCGGGCGGCGCGGCCTACAGCCCGGCCCTGACCGACTTCGTGTTCATGGTCCGTGAGACCTCGCAGATGTTCATCACCGGCCCGGACGTCGTCAAGGCGGTCACCGGTGAGGAGATCACCCAGAACGGCCTGGGCGGCGCGGACGTGCACGCCGAGACCAGCGGTGTGTGCCACTTCGCCTACGACGACGAGGAGACCTGCATCGCGGAGGTCCGCTACCTCCTCTCCCTCCTCCCGC
>NZ_BQUN01000144.1:37270-40671 GCF_026008495.1 Streptomyces sp. A012304 | reverse complement strand
GCGGGCGCCGCGGGCGTGGTGGTGGTCCCTGCGGCCCCCGTGGCCGCAGTACCCGCCGGAGCCGGAGCGCTGGCGGCCCCCGGCTTGTAGTCGGCGAAGAAGTCCCACCAGGCACGGTCTACCGAATTCGGGTCCTGGAGGTACTGCTGATAGATCTCGTCGACGAGCCACTCGTTCGGACCGAACGCGGCAGCGGGGTTCTTGCCCGCTTGGTCGGCGTCGGTCGAGATGCTCGATGCGTTACTGGGGGACTGTGGCGACACGGCGGCAACCGCCCTCTTCCGCTTCACAAGGTGATGGACAGCGGGAATAAAGGCTACGCCTCCAACAGGGGGAAGGTCAGGTCGGGCAGCTGCATCGTCGCGTAAGTCACATCGCAGAGCGTGTTTCGGGGGTGGAAATGGCGGGAAACAAGCGCGGTTGCGCTGCGAAACGGGTGCGTTGACGCAGGTCGCGCGCGCCGAACGCGCCGACCGCCGCCGGCGTGCGCCGGTGCTCTGCCTGATCACACGTGTCCACCAGCCGTTCGTCGGCCCGGACACTCATGGATCTTGTGGCTCCGGTTCGCACTTTACGTCAACTTGCCACGGATGGCTCTCCCGGAAGAGTGACAAGAATCCGGCAACCCCGATCGGATTCGGCCACTCCGATCCGTCCCCCGTGCAGATCGACCGCCCAGCGGGCGATCGCCAGCCCCAGCCCGGTGCCACCGTCGCTGCCCGGACCGTGCGGCCGGCGCACGGCCCCCCGGTTGAACCGCTCGAAGACGCGGCGCCACTCCGACCGCGGAATGCCGGGCCCCTCGTCCAGGACCTCCAGCTCCAGCGACTCCGGCGTCGGACCGCGCCGCGCCTTGACCGTCACCCGGCCGTGCGGCGGGCTGTGCTTGACGGCGTTGTCGATGAGGTTGGCGACGACCTGGTGGATGCGCTCCGGATCCGCGTGCGCGGTCAACTCCGGCGGGGAGACGTCCAGATGGAGATGGACGTCGGTGCGGGTGTGGCTGCCCGAGCCGGACGCCATGCCCGCGCGCGCGGAGGCGACCATGTTGGCCTCCTTCAGCACCCCCGACAGGTACGGCCACACCTCGAACCGTCGCTTGCGCAGCGGTACGACGCCGTTGTCGAGGCGGGACAGGTCCAGCAGGGTCTCCACCAGCCGGCCGAGCCGCTCGGTCTGCTTCAGAGCCGTGCGCATCGTCTCCGTATCGGCCTCGGCGATGCCGTCGACCACGTTCTCCAGCACCGCGCGCAACCCGGCGATCGGGGTGCGCAGCTCGTGCGAGACGTTGGCCACCAGCTCCTTGCGCTGGCGGTCCTGGGCCTCCAGCTCGTCGGCCATCACGTTGATCGTCTGGGCGAGGTCGCCCAGCTCGTCGCGGCGGTTCTCGCGGACCCGGCGGGTGTAGTCGCCGTGCGAGATCGAGCGGGCCACCGCGTTCATCTCGTCCAGCGGCGAGGTGAGCGAATGAGCCACGAACTGCGTGATGAGCAGTGTGGCGATCATCGAGAAGACCGTGATGAAGCGGAGCTCCGTCTTGGTGTGCACCGCGATCACCGAAAGACCCGTGGTGATCAGCACCGAGACGACGACCAGCGCGCCCAGCTTGGTCTTGATCGAGAACGGTCGTACGCCGCCCCAGGGGTCCCCGGGGCTTCTCGGTCCGTCCGGCCCGCCGTTCATGGCGTCGGGGTCTCCAGCGCGTAGCCCACGCCGTGCACCGTGCGGATCCGCTCGGCGCCGATCTTCCGCCGCAGCGCCTTGATGTGGCTGTCGACGGTCCGGGTGCCGGAGGCGTCCGCCCAGTCCCACACCTCCGCGAGCAGCTGCTCGCGGGAGAGCACCGCGCGCGGGGTGTTGGCCAGGCAGACCAGCAGGTCGAACTCGGTGGGCGTGAGGTGCACGTCCTCCGAGCGGACCCGCACCCGGCGCTGCGCGTGGTCGATCTCCAGCTCGCCGAGACGCAGGATGCCGCTGCGCGGGGTCGTCGCGGCCAGCGCGGCCCGCTCCACGCGGCGCAGCAGGACGTGCACGCGCGCGGCCAGCTCCCGCATGGAGAACGGCTTGGTCATGTAGTCGTCGGCGCCGACGCCGAGCCCGACCAGCATGTCGGTCTCGTCGTCGCGCGCGGTGAGCATCAGCACCGGCACCGGACGCTGGGCCTGCACACGACGGCAGACCTCCAGACCGTCGAAACCGGGCAGCATGATGTCGAGGATCAGCAGATCGGGCTGCCAGGCCTCCGCGGTGTCGACGGCCGCCGGGCCGTCTCCCGCCGTTTGCACGAGGAATCCCTCGGCGCGCAGGCGGGCCGCGATGGCGTCGACGATCGTCGGGTCGTCCTCGACCACCAGAACACGACGCTGCGCGCCCGGGGTCGCCGTCGTCGTGCCGTTGTGCGAGGTGTGTGTCTGCTCCATCGCCCGCCCCTGAGGTGTGCTTTCCGGGATCAGTGGGGTGACCCCTTGTCTGCGCATGACTGCGGTTGACGCGTAAATGATCGGCGTCAGGGCAGCAGCGTACGGGGAGTCACGTCCGGTTTGCTATCCAGGTCGGACGGCGAGGTGCACGACGTCCGGCACTCCTCGGGCAACCGGGATCTCTTCGGTACGCACCTGCTGGAACCCGGCATTCCCCAAGGTTCCCTCGAATTCCGGAGACGGCTGGGCGGACCATACCGCCAGGATGCCGCCGGGTCTCAACACCCGTGCGCAGCCCGCGAGTCCGGCCGGGGAGTAGAGGCCCTCGTTGCCCTCCGTGACGGTCCAGTCGGGGCCGTTGTCGATGTCGAGGCAGAGCGCGTCGAACGTGGCGGATGTCTCATTGACGTGGTCGAGGAGATCCGCTTCGACGATCTCGGTGCGCGGATCGGCGAGGGCGGGGGCGGAGAGGGCCGACAGCGGGCCGTCGAGATGCCAGTCGATGACGGCGCGTTCCCGTTCGACGACGGTGATGCGGCCCCAGCGCGGGTCGGCGGCGGCGTGGGCGAGCGAGAAACCGACACCGAGGCCGCCGATCAGCACATGAGGTGCGGGACGGCCGTCGAGCGCGGTCAGGGCGGCGTCGACGAGCAGGCGTTCGGAACGGCCGTCGGAGGTGTCCATCAGAAAGCAGCCGTTGGCGATGATCTGGAGCAGCTTCCCGTGCCGGCGCAGGACGACCTCGCCGTACGGGCCCTCACGACGGTCCAGGACTTCGGGGATGTCGTAGGAGACGGGCATCCGTCCATCCTGGCACTTTCCTTGACGGATTGTTGACGGATTTCTCGCGGGCCACCCGTGTGGGGGCCGAGACCTTCGAGGTTGACGTCAGGGACGGGCCGGGTGGGGAAGCTGTCGGGAACCTTCCAGGTTGCTGTGAATCGACTTCCGCGTGGTGTCGATCACAGACATCGGTGGCGT
>NZ_BQUN01000144.1:0-37068 GCF_026008495.1 Streptomyces sp. A012304 | reverse complement strand
CCCCCGAGCGCCCGCGGCCGGCCGTCGCCGCCGCTCCCCGCCGACGGCTCCGGCTGCTGCTGCCCACGCCCACCGGCACCCCGTTCACCTTCGCCTACGCGGCCGTCCTCGCCGTGACCTCCTACGTCGCCGCCCACGCCGACGCCGCGCTCGTGCACCAGCTGCACCAGGCGTCGAGCACGGACGTGGCCCATCTGCTGCGCGCGCCGGCGCAGGTGCTCGTGGCCAGTGCGCTGTGGGTCGCGGGCGGCTTCACCTCGCCGTTCGTGGTCGGCTTCGTGCTCGTCCTGACCGCGCTGGAGCGCCGTGTCGGCGGTCTGCGCACGGCGGGCGTCTTCCTGCTGGGGCATGTCCTCGCCACCCTCGCGACCGAGGTGCCCGTCGGCCTCGCCGTCCTCGTGGGGCACCTCCCCGACAGTTCCCTGCACCGCCTCGACTACGGCATCAGCTTCGGCGTCGCCGCGAGTGTCGGGGCGCTGGCGGGCCTGCTCACGCCCTGGCTCCGGTGGTCGATGCTCGCCCTGTTCGGCGGCCTGCTGGTCCAGGACCTGCTCGCCTTCACGGACCCGCTGACGAACTGGGGTCATCTGATCGCGCTGGCCGTGGGCATCGGGACCTGGCCGTGGGTGCGGCGCGCCCCCGGGCGCCCGGCGGCCGGTGCGGTGGCAGCGTAGGTCCGGCGCCGGCCTTCAGGTGTCGTGGTCGACCGTGCCGTCCTCGCGCAGCGTGGGGTGGAGTTTCATCGGACCCTGGTCGTCGACGTCCGACGGGCGGGGCGGTTCCGGGCCGTCGGGGCCCATGCGGACGATGCGTTCGATACGGCAGATCCGGAACACCCGGTCCTCCACGCGGGCCTCGTCGGCCCGGCCGGCCGCCCGGAAGTCCTCGGCCGCCCGCGCGTAGAGGGCCCGCCGCGCCTCGTCGAAGCCGTACAGCAGCGCCCAGTACCGCGCCAGCCCGTCGTACAGCAGCCGACGGGCCTCGTGCGGAGTCGCCATGAGGGTGCCGTGCGGGATCCATCCGGTCTCCTCACGTTCGGCCACCGCGAAGCCGATCGGCAGGCGGACCACGTCCGGATGGGTCAGCACGGCCCGCGCGGAGTCCTCGCGGACGGAGGCGGGGAAGCGGACGCCCGTGTACGCGAAGTCGCGCAGCCCCAGCCGCAGGGCGCCGGCCATCGGGCCCTCGTCCCGGCCGGGGTCGAGCACGAAACCCACGTCCGGGGAGGGGCTCTCGTCCCGGCCGTCCCAGGAGAGGTCCGCCGGTTCCGGATCGGTGGGCCGGGGCGGCTCCAGGCCGTAGTCGCCGGTGCGGCCCAGCTCGTCGCCGCGCACCACCCGGTAGCGCACGCCCAGGGCCTCCACCTTGTCGGCCGGCTCCCGTTCCAGGACGGCGACGGCGGCGAGCAGTTCGCGCCGCGCGGCCGGGTCGTCGGTGCCGTCCCTCGCGGTGAACCACAGGTGCGAGTTCAGGCTGTCCCGGGCCTGCTGCGGCATGCAGCTCACGACCGGCTTCAGCAGCCGCCAACACGCCTGCGGGGCGGCCGGATCCAGCACGGCCACACCGAAGACGGGCCCCCGCACGGCGATGTGCGGATAACGCCGGGACGCCTCGACCGCGTCCGCCTCGGTCACCCATGCGACGGGATCGTCCCGCCGGACCAGCTCCGCTTGGAGGTCGTCGAGCCGTTGCTTCCAGTCATCGGTCATGTGCGCATTGTGGTGGGGGCGGGTGGCCGGTTCGGGGCGAATGCCGTAAGTGGGGGTGGGCGGGGGCCGGGGTGCGCGCTCGGCCCGTGCGTTCGGCGTGTGTCGGAGGGCCGCTGCGTCAGGGGTCGGTCGCCCTCGTTCAGCCCGTGCGTCTGGCGCTCGTCAGGGGGGCCGTGACCGTCCAGCCCAGGGACTCGTACAGCCCCCGGCCGGCCGGGGTGCCGGCCAGGACGCCGAGTCGCGCCCCCTCGGTGGCGGCCGCTGTCTGCAGGGTGCGCATGACGGTGCCGCCGAGGCCGCGGCGGCGGTGCTCGGGGGCGGTCTCGATCTGGTCGGCGACGGCTGTGGCGCCGGTGGGGGCGATCTGACCGCGGGCGGCGAAGGAGCCGTCGGGGGCGGTGACCAGGGCGCGTACGACGCCGCCGCGTGTCCAGTGGCGCAGGCGGTAGCCGTCCGGGAGCCGGGCGGGTACCGCCTCCGCCCGCAGCGGCACCGTCATCAGCCAGCCGGGCTCCGGGTCCACCCACCAGCCCTCGCCGAGCCAGTCCCGCACCCGCGTCGGGTCCTGGAACACCTTGAGCCACACTCCGGCGGCGGTCACCCCGTCCGCGACCTTGCGCACGGCCGCCTCCTCCACCTCGTCGCCGACGCCCGTGAAGACGTGCCGGGACACGTGCGCCGGCCGGCCCACGTCGATGGTGAAGCCCCAGGGTTCCCGGACCGGGGGAGCGGCCCCGCGCGAGACCACCCAGCCGTCGACCCAAGCCCGTACCGTTCCGCCGCCGTCCACCGTGCTCCCTGAGTGTCGTAATGGGCTTATCGCTTTATTGGGCATTACTCAGTGGACGATAGGCGACCCTTCGGTGCCCGCGGCGGGTGTGATCGCTGAGAGCGAACGGCGGTCGGGGAACATTCCGAGGCTCACGTGCATTGAGTCGGCATAACTCAAGTTGACTGCCGAAGGGGAGATCATGGCTGCTGAGTCCGCAGCGTTCACACCGCTCACCCTGCCCGTGCTGCCGCTCGACGGCGAGGTCGTGCTGCCCGGGATGGTGGTTCCGCTCGACCTGAACGACGCCGATGTACGGGCCGCCGTGGAGGCCGCCCAGGCCGCCGCCCGTTCGGAGCCCGGAAAGCCGAAGGTCCTCCTGGTGCCCCGCGTCGACGGGACCTACGCGAGCACCGGTGTGCTCGGCACCGTCGAGCAGGTCGGCCGACTGGCCGACGGCGACCCCGGCGCCCTCATCCGCGGCCGCGGCCGTGTGCGGATCGGCGCCGGCACCACGGGGCCGGGCGCGGCGCTGTGGGTCGAGGGCACCAGGATCGACGAGAGCGTGCCCGAGCCCCTGCCCGGGCAGGTCGCGGAGCTGGTCAAGGAGTACAAGGCCCTCGCCACCGCCTGGCTCCGCAAGCGCGGCGCCTGGCAGGTCGTCGACCGCGTCCAGGCCATCGACGACGTCTCCGCCCTTGCCGACAACTCCGGCTACTCGCCCTTCCTGACCACCGAGCAGAAGGTGGAACTCCTGGAGACGGCCGACCCGGTCGCCCGTCTGAAGCTCGCCACCCAGCAACTGCGCGACCACCTCGCCGAGCAGGAGGTCGCCGAGACCATCGCCAAGGACGTCCAGGAGGGCGTCGACAAGCAGCAGCGGGAGTTCTTGCTGCGCCGTCAGCTGGAGGCCGTCCGCAAGGAACTGCGCGAGCTGAACGGCGAGAACGGCAAGGACGCCGCCGAGGAGTCCGACGACTACCGCGCCCGCGTCGAGGCCGCCGACCTGCCCGAGAAGGTCCGCGAGGCCGCCCTCAAGGAGGTCGACAAGCTGGAGCGGTCCAGCGACCAGTCCCCCGAGGGCTCCTGGATCCGCACCTGGCTCGACACCGTCCTCGAACTCCCCTGGAACGAACGGACCGAGGACGCCTACGACATCCAGGGCGCCAAGGCCGTCCTCGACGCCGAGCACGCCGGTCTGGAGGACGTGAAGGAGCGGATCACCGAGTACCTGGCGGTGCGCAAGCGGCGCGGCGACCGGGGGCTGGGCGTGGTCGGCGGGCGGCGCGGCGGTGCCGTTCTGGCCCTGGTCGGGCCGCCCGGCGTCGGCAAGACCAGCCTCGGTGAGTCCGTCGCCCACGCCATGGGCCGCAAGTTCGTCCGCGTCGCCCTCGGCGGTGTGCGGGACGAGGCGGAGATCCGCGGGCACCGGCGGACCTACGTGGGCGCCCTGCCCGGTCGTATCGTCCGGGCCGTCAAGGAGGCCGGGTCGATGAACCCCGTCGTCCTGCTCGACGAGATCGACAAGGTGGGCTCCGACTTCCGGGGCGACCCGGCCGCCGCCCTGCTGGAGGTCCTGGACCCGGCGCAGAACCACACCTTCCGGGACCACTACCTGGAGGTCGAACTCGACCTGTCGGACGTCGTCTTCCTCGCCACCGCCAACGTGCTCGAAGCGATCCCTGAGGCCCTGCTCGACCGCATGGAGCTGGTCCGTCTCGACGGCTACACCGAGGACGAGAAGGTCGTCATCGCCCGCGACCACCTGCTCCCGCGCCAACTGGAGCGGGCCGGCCTGGACACGGACGAGGTGACCCTCGGCGAGGACGCGCTGCGCAGGCTCGCCGGCGAGTACACGCGCGAGGCCGGCGTACGCAACCTGGAGCGGTCCATCGCCCGCCTGCTGCGCAAGGTCGCCGCCCAGCACGAACTGGGCGAGCGCGAGCTGCCGTTCACCATCACGGCCGAGGACCTGCGCGGGCTGATCGGACGGCCCCACCACGTGCCCGAGTCCGCCCAGGACCCGGCCGAGCGGCGCACGTCCGTGCCGGGCGTGGCCACGGGCCTCGCGGTCACCGGCGCCGGCGGTGACGTCCTCTACGTGGAGGCGTCCCTGGCCGACCCGGAGACCGGCGCGGCCGGCCTGACCCTGACCGGGCAGCTCGGTGACGTGATGAAGGAGTCCGCGCAGATCGCGCTGAGCTTCCTGCGCTCGCACGGCGCCGAACTGGAACTGCCGGTGGCCGACCTGAAGGACCGGGGCGTGCACATCCACTTCCCGGCGGGCGCGGTCCCCAAGGACGGCCCGAGCGCCGGCATCACCATGACGACGGCCCTCGCGTCCCTGCTCTCCGGGCGTCTGGTCCGCACGGACGTGGCGATGACCGGCGAGGTCTCGCTGACCGGCCGGGTCCTGCCCATCGGCGGCGTCAAGCAGAAGCTGCTCGCCGCGCACCGCGCCGGGGTGACCACCGTGATCATCCCCAAGCGCAACGAGCCCGACCTGGACGACGTCCCGAGCGAGGTGCTGGACAAGCTCGACGTCCACACCGTCACGGACGTCCGCCAGGTCCTGGAACTGGCGCTCGCCCCCGCGACGAACGGGGCGACGCCGGAGGTTCCGGTCGCGGCGTGACGGACGCGGCCGGATGAGGGAGGCCCGGGGCCCGTGAGGGACCCGGGCCTTCGCCGTATCCGTTCGGGGAATTCCGGGGAATGTGGGAGGAAGTGGCTCCCTTCAGGGTGTGGGGGGCGTCACACTGGCTCGACCGGTGGGGACGGCGTTCTGGGGGGACATGGACCGCGACGACAGAGTGAAGCGTGTGCTCTCCGCAGCAGGTGACGGAAAGCCGAATGTGGATCTGACCGGCGCGGGGCTGACGGAGCTGCCTCCGCAGCTCCGCGAACTCCGCCACCTCCGGCGCCTCAACCTCACGGCCAACCTCCTCTCGGAACTGCCCGACTGGATCGGGGAACTCACCGAGTTGGAAGCTCTCGATCTGGACGAGAACAGCGTCATTCGGCTTCCCGACTCGCTCTCCGGCCTGTCGCGGCTGGAGATTCTTTTCCTGGCGGGCAACGGTCTGACAGAGGTCCCGGCCGCGGTGCGCGCTCTTCCTCGTCTCCATGAACTGAATCTGCGCGAAAACCGCCTCACCACGCTCCCTGACTGGATCGAGGAACTCACCGAACTCGTCACCCTCAACCTGGACCGGAACGCCATCCTTCGTCTGCCGGAGTCGTTCGGTCGGCTCGACGGGCTGGGACGGCTCGACATGGACCACAACGGCCTGACGGAGGTCCCCCCACCCTTGCGCGGACTGACCTCACTGAGGGCGTTGTACCTGGCCGGCAACAAGTTGAGGGAACTACCCGAGTGGCTCTGGAGCCTTCGCGAACTTGGCACTCTGGAGCTGTCCGACAACCCCCTCGGGAAGCTTCCGGAACACATCGGCCACGCCGTTCACGTACGGCAACTCGGCCTCGGGCGCTGCGGTCTGACGGAACTGCCCGGCTCGATCGGCGCCCTGTCCCAGCTCACCGCGCTGCTCCTGAACCACAACCGGCTGCGGGACCTGCCGGACTCGGTGGGGAAGTTCTCGGACGGCGTCGGGCTCGTTGTGGGCGGCAACCCACTCACCGCCCTCCCCCCGGAGGTCGTCTCCGCCGGCACCCCCACCCTCCTCGCCTTCCTCCGCGAACGTGCCCGCGCCTCCGTCCCCCAGTGGTCGTCGAAGATCGTCGTCGTGGGGGAGGGCCGCGCCGGGAAGACCTCGTTGCTCAAGGCCGTGCGCAAGGAGACCTTCGACCCGCAGGAGAGCAGCACCCACGGGCTCAACGTGGACAGCCTGCGGCTCCCGCACCCGGACCCGGCGCACGACGGCGTCACCATGAACCTCGCCACCTGGGACTTCGGCGGGCAGGAGATCTATCACGCGACACATCAGTTCTTCCTCACCGACCGCTCCCTGTTCGTACTGGTCTGGGACGCCCAGGTGGGCTGGGAGGCGAGCAAGCTCTACTACTGGCTGGACATGATCAAGGCGAGGGCGCCGCGCGCGCCCGTCGTCCTGGTGGCGACGCACCTCGGTCCCCGTCCCGCCGAACTGCCGCTGGCGGAACTCCAGAAGGCCTACCCGGGCCTGATCGTGGACTCGCTGGCCGCCGACAGCGCGACCAGGGAAGGCATCGACGCGGTCGTCGAGAGCCTGGCCCGGCACGCCGCGAGGCTGCCCCTGATGGGGGTGCTGTGGCCGCAGACCTGGCTGCGGGCGGCGGAGGCCGTGCGCGCCGACCCGCGCAACCACGTCACACCCGAGGAGCTGAACCGGCTGCTGGCCACCAGCGGCGTCGCGGACCTCGATCATCAGCGCAGCCTGCGGGCGGCCCTGCACAGCCTCGGCGACATCCTCGCGTACACGGACGACCCGGAGCTGGAGGACATCGCCGTCCTGCGGCCGCAGTGGGTGACCGACTACATCAGCAAGGTCCTCGACTCCCGCCGGGTGCGGGAGTCGAGGGCGCTGTTCGCCCGCGGCCACCAGGCCGAACTGTGGAGCGACCTCGACCCGGGCCTGCGCCGGCACTTCGTCGTGATGATGGAGCACTTCGACCTCTCCTACCGCACCGACGACGGCACCAGCAGCCTCGTCGTCGAGCTGCTGCCGCTGGACCCGCCCGACTACGGGCCGCAGTGGGAGGCGGCCGAGCAGCCGCAGCACCGGGAGATCCGGCTGCGCTACCGCCTGCACACCGTGCCGCCGGGCATCCCCACCTGGTTCATCGCCCGCGAGCACCGCTTCACGGCGGGCCTGCACTGGCGCAGCGGCGCCCTGCTGCGCCAGTCCACCGAGGACGGCGACCACACCGCGCTGGTCACCGTGGACCGGCTGACGAAGACCGCCGAACTACAGGTGCGCGGGCCCTACCCGCAGAGCTTCTTCGCGGTGCTCAAGGACGGGTTCGAACAGACCCTCCAGCGCTACCCGGGCCTGGAGATCACCCGGCTCGTGCCCTGCCCCGGCCGACTGCCCGACGGCTCGGACTGCACCCACGAGTTCCTCATCGAGCAGCTCAAGGACCGGCTGGCGCGCCGACCCGCGCTGGAGAAGATCGAGTGCCCCGTCGACTACGACCACCATGACGTCCGACTGCTGCTCCAGGGCATCGAGTCGCCGACCGCCCACATCTCCGCGCGGATGGCGCAGGAGACCAAGGAGGCCGTGCAGACCCTCCAGTCGATGGTCGAGCAGCAGGGGCGGGACCAGGCGGCAGGGCGGACAGACCTGCTGGAGCAGTTGCAGCTCGCGAAGGCCCAGCGGCTCGCGGTCGCCGCGGAACAGCAGCGGGCGGCGCTGGCCGCCTGGCACGGCCGCCTGAGCCACCGAGGCATGAGATCCCCGACGCTGCTGTCGGTCACCCAGGTCGACCGGCGGCGCGCCCTGGGGCTGCTGCCCGGCTCCGTGCTGCGTCTGCGGCTGTACTGCGAGGCGCCGGGCGCCTGGCACCCGGTGCCGGGGCACGAGCCGTACGAGGTGCGGGCGACCACTCAGAAGAAGATGGAGCTGCTGCCGTACGTGCGCAGGGTGCTCCAGGTGCTGCGGTACGCCGTTCCGGTGGCGGAGGCGGAGCTGGGGGTCGCGGCCGACGACGTGAACAAGCAGCTCAAGGACGACATCGCGGCGATGGAGGCGCTGGTGGACGAGACCCGAGGCTTCGACGACTGGGATCCCCACGACGACTCCTGGGGCCTGACCGAGACGGAGTGGGGCACGCAGTTCGATGCCACGCTCGCCCTGCTCGCCAAGCTCGACCCCGACCGGCGCTGGGGCGGGCTCAGCAAAGTGGTGACCCCGGAGGGCGACACCTTCTGGCTCTGCGGGCAGCACGCCCGGCCGTACCTGCCGCCTCGCCCGCAGCCCCCGCACGCCGACGACACCCCGGCCCTGCCGCCGGCGTGAGCCGCCCGGCGATGGCGTAGGCATGCCAACACGCTCGGCCGGTGGAGAACTACGCACGTAGAATCGGGTCCGGGCGACCGGATCAGGAGTGCTGACGTGCGCGAGGGCGGAAACGGCGACGGACACGGGGGTGTGTCCGAGACCCTGCCGAGCGGTGTGGACCAGGAGTTCCTGTCACTGGAGCGGGAGCTGACGGTGCTGCTGCGCCGTGCCCGGGCGAACCAGGGCGAGATGGCCCGCGAGGTCCATCCGGACCTGGAGTCCGCCGCGTACGGGCTGCTCGTGCGGCTGGAGGAGTGCGGGCGGCAGCGGGCCACGGAGCTCGCCGGCTACATCGGCGTCGGCAAGGCCACCATGTCCCGGCAGCTGCGCGCCCTGGAACAGCTCGGCCTCGTCACCCGCGAGCCGGACCCGGCGGACGGACGCGCCTGGCTGGTCGACCTGACCGAGGAGGGCCGCGTCCGGGTGCGCCGGGTCCGCGAGGCCCGCCGCGCGCGCTACGTCAGCCAGCTCTCCCACTGGGACCGCGGGGAGGTCGCCGAACTGGCGCGCCTGCTCCACCAGCTGAACCAGGGCATCGCCCGGTAGCCACCTCGGCCGGTCCGCTGCCCGCTCACAGCTCCACGTACACCGCCGTCGCGTCGTCGTGCCGCTTGGCGCGGCCCAGGAACACCCGCTCGGTGTCGGCGCGTTCCAGCTCGCGCACGCGCCGCACCAGCGCGCCCGGGCCGTCCTTGCGGACGTAGGTGAACAGGTCCGCCCAGTCGCCCTCACGGAACGTCTCCGTCCAGCGCGTCGCCCCGTCGCTGAGGGCGGCCAGGGCCGCCACGCGGGTGCGCGCGACGGCGCCGGTGACGGCGCGGGCGGACACCGCCGGGTCCGCCGCGGCCGTGAAGAAGCCGCCCTCCTTGTTGCGGGCCCGCGAGTCGCAGATCTCCTGGCTCGCCAGCAGGGCGCGCGGGAGCCGGGCCAGACGGTCGTCGAGGACCGGGGTGACCGTGCCGTCGGGAGAGGCCAGCAGGACGGCCGCGTCGGACAGGACGAGGTACTCCACCGTCTCCGGCGTCCAGCGCGCGAGAGCCACCGTCGCCTGAGGGGTGCGCGGGTGAGAAAGGTCACAGGTTTCGGCGTGGGCGTCGGAGGTACGCGCGATGGCGCGGGCCAACGCCTCGACCAGAGGAACATCCGGGAGTGAAACGGTCAGTTCGGTCAGGGCCCCGCCCAGACGCGCGGTATACCAGGGGACCGAATGCAGACAGCCCGTGCTGCCTCGTGGCGGCGTCACTCCGTCCAGGACGACGAGCGAACCGCCCTGCCCGGAGGCGGGAAGTCCGACGCTCGCGAAGTCCTCGTTGGGGCGGTGCCGGTCGCCGGGCTCCGACACAAGTTCCGTACGCATCCAGCCAGTCTGCACGAGCCCTTCACACCCGGCGCAAAAGGCTGGCATCGCCCCCCGCACCAGCGCACAGGCGCAGGTCAGACGTCTGATTTGGGAGGGAATGAAGCGCTCCGGGAAGACGTGGTGGCGAATACTGCCAAAGCCCGCCGCCCACGTCCAACCGGCCCTCCCCACAAGGCCGTCGCACACGCCAGAGGAACTTGCCCGCCAACTCCCCTCCGATGTTCACTCCTTCGGGTGGCGGGGCAGGCGATGCGCGAACCCCGCCCACCGGCACTGGGAGGGTCGGAAACCGTACCGGACGTACGCACCAGTTGACGGAGCGTCATCCGGCCCATGGGTAACGAGTCAGGAATGCGAGCACCGGTGCAGAAGACGCGGCCTCGGCGCACAGGCAGGCAGACGGCCTCCGAGGGGGGCGCGGAGGGTACCCCTGTAGGCAAGGGCCGCCCGACCCACGTACGCAACCGGCTGATCGTCGCGGTGGCCGTGGTGGCCGCCGCCATCGCGGGTGCCGGCGCGCCCTCCGTCCTCGCCGCCTCCGGGCAGCTGAAGGACTCCCAGGACCTGGTGACCCTGGCCGAGCGGACCCAGGACGCCCTGGCGCTCGCCCAGTCGGTCGCCGACGAGCGCGACCAGGTCACCACCTACGTCGCCGCCGGCCGCACCAAGGCCAAGGCGCCCTCGACGCAGGCCAGCGCCCGGGTCGACCGGCAGGTGCGGGAGCTGACCGCCCACGCCGACACCTCCGCCGCGCTGCGCGGCACCCTCGACGGCATCGCCGCCGTCCGCCAGACCGCCCTCACCGGCAAGAGCACGGCGCTCCAGGCCCACCAGGCCTACTCCGCGGCCATCACCGCGCTGCACGCCCTCGTCGAGGACCTCGCGGAGCAGATGCCGCCGCGCGCGGGCTCCGGAGCGTACGCCCTCGCCGAGCTGGACACCGCCGTCCAGCAGGCCGCCGCGGCCCGCGGGCTGCTGCTGGCCGCGCTGAACGTGCCGACGTCCACCGAGAGCGTCTACGACCCGATCACCGGCGAGACGTCCGACAAGACCGTCTCCTCCGAGGCCGACACCAAGCAGCGCGACGCGCTCACCGCCGCCGCCCAGCAGGCCCGTCTGCGCTCCGACACGGCCCTCACCGCGTTCCGCGAGAGCGCCCCCGAGCGGGCCGTCGCCTCCTACGACTCCACCGTCACCGGCGGCGACGTCGAGACCGCCGACACGTATCTGGCGACCCTCACCGACCAGCCGCGCCTGAGCGACGACGAACTCGGCACCAGCGCGGCGAAGGTCGACGCGGCCCTCTCCGCCCGCGTCGACCTGATGCGCGGCGCCGAGTCCTCCCTCTACGACAAGCGCACCAAGGACCTCGCCCAGCTCCGCGACGACGACGTCACGGCGCTGGAGATCCGCGTCGCCCTCCTCGGCGCCCTGCTGCTGATCGCCGTCGGCATCGCCACCGCCATGGCCCGCAGCCTCACCCGCCCGCTCGCCGTCCTGCGCCTGGGCTCCGCCCGGCTGGCCGGCGCGGAGCACCCGGCGGCCGAGGAACCGGTGCGGTTCACCGGCCGCAACGACGAGTTCGCCCAGGTCGTGCGTTCCGTCAACGCCCTGCACGAGCACGCCGTCGCCCTCCACGAGCGCGTCGCCACCCTGGAGTCCGACCGCAAGCACCTCGTCGGCCAGCGCCAGAAGATGGCCGACGCCCGCGAGGAACTGCGCGCCGAACTCTCCGACGCCGCCGACCGGCTGGAGCGGCTGCGCTCCACCATCAGCGGCACCTTCGTCAACCTCTCCCTGCGCACCCTCGGCCTCGTCGAGCGCCAGCTCGCCGTCATCGAGGGCCTGGAGGAGCGCGAGCAGGACCCCGACCGGCTGGCCACCCTGTTCAAACTCGACCACTTCGCCACGGTCATGCGCCGGCACAGCGAGAACCTCCTCGTCCTCGCCGGCCAGGAGCACGTGCAGCAGCACGCGGGCCCGATCCCGCTCGTGGACGTCGTCCGGGCCGCCGTCAGCGAGATCGAACGCTACGAGCGGGTCCGCATCTCCGCCCTGCCTCCGCACGCGCACGTGGCCGGCTTCGCCGCCGACGACCTCTCCCACCTGCTGGCCGAACTCATGGAGAACGCCACCTCGTTCTCCCCGCCGGACCTGCCCGTCGAGGTCTCCGGCTGGCTCCTGGAGAACGGCGAGGTCATGCTCTCCGTCCAGGACGAGGGCATCGGCATGACCGAGGAGCGGCTGACCCGGCTCAACGCCCGCCTCACCGAGTTCGAGCCCGACACCCCCTACGACCAGGAGGGCGAGGACGGCCTCGGGCTCGGCCTGTACGTCGTGGCCCGCCTCGCCCACCGGCACGGCGTCAGGGTGCAGCTGCGCGAGCAAAAGCAGGGCGGGGTCGCGGCGGTCGTCGTCCTGCCGACGTCCCTGCTGGCCACCGCCCCGGCCGCCGCGATCCCGACGGCCGCGCCGGCCGCCTCGGCCCCGCACGCCTTCTCGCTGCCGGGCGCGGACGCGGAGGCCAACTCCAACGTCCTGCCCGGCCGCACCCAGCAGGGCACCGACCCGCTGGTCGCCCTGGCGGAGAAGACGGTCCGCGAGACGGAGGCGGAGACCTCGGCCGAGACGACGGTCCGCGGGGCGGAGGCGGAGACCCCGGCCGAGACGACGGTCCGCGGGGCGGAGGCGGAGACCCCGGCCGAGACGACGATGGAACTACTGCTGCCGGAGCCGCAAGGGGAAGCGGACGGGGAGCAGGAGGAGCAGGACGAGCAGGAACAGGGGGAGCCGGCGGGCGACACCGCCCCCGGACCCGCGGCCACGGGCGACGGCGAGGCCCCCTCACCGGAGCCCGCCGACGCGGAAGCCGACGCGGAAGCCACCGCAAAAGCCGAGACGGAAGCCGAGGCGGAACACACCCGCGTCCCCGACGAGCCGGAGGAGCTCGTCACGGACAAGGGCCTGCCGAAGCGCACACCCAAACTCACCTCACCCGCCCCGGCCCCGCGCCAGCGGACCGGGTCCGTCGACGCCGAAGCACTCCGTCGCCGTCTGGGCGGCTTCCGCCGGGGGGCGGAGGCCGGCTACCGCGACGTGGAGGCGGAGATCGCCGAACAGACGGCCCAGAACAAGGCACCCGCACCTCAACCAGCACACGCACACGCCGAAGAAGACACGGGGGGCACAGTCGAGGAGGCAAGCAGTTGACCGCGCCCAGTACCTTCGGACTGAGCAGTGAAGCCCGAAACCTGCACTGGCTGTTGACCAACCTTGTGGAGGAAGTGCCCGGCATCCAGTCCGTCGCGGTCGTCTCCTCCGACGGCCTGTTGCTGCTCTCCTCCGACCCGGGCCGCAACACCGCGGCCCGCCAGGCCCAGGGAGCCAAACCCGCCGGCCCGCGCGGCTCCTCCGCCGACCTCGCCACCATCGTCTCCGGCATCGGCAGCCTCACCATCGGGGCCGCCAAGCTCATGGAGTTCGGTGGGGTCAGGCACACCATGGTCGCCATGGACGAGGGCAGCCTCTTCGTGATGTCGATCAGCGACGGCTCCCTGCTCGGCGTCCACGGCTCCGCCGACTGCGACATGAGCGTGGTGGCGTACCACATGGCCCTCTTCGTGGGCCGCGCCGGCCATGTCCTGACTCCGGAACTCCGCAGCGAGCTGCGGCAGTCCCTGGAGTCCGCGGCGGCGGGGGGCACCCGATGAGCGGCGCCCCGAGGGACCCGCGGCAGCCGCGCGAGGGCAGGCAGCAGCTCCCGGTGCGCGGCGGCGACCGCAAGCCCGCCCGGGTGCGCCCCTACTCGCTGACCGGCGGTCGCACCCGCTTCGGTCACGTCCTTCTCGTGGAGACGTTCGTGGCGACCACGGGTGAGCTCGAGGCGCCCGAGGAGCGCAAGGAGCTGACCGGGGTCACCGCCCGCGCCATCGGCGGTGGGGGAGGTTCCCCCACCACCCGGGTCATGCCGGAGCTGCGGGCCATCGTCGAACTGTGCCGCCGTATGCGTACGGTGGCCGAGATCGCCGCGCTGCTGAGGATGCCGCTCGGAGTGGTCCGGGTGCTCCTCAGCGATCTCGCGGACCAGGGAAAGATCCGTGTGTACGGCACCGGGACCGGTCACGGCACGGGCCGTCCCGACCGCGCTCTGCTGGAAAGGGTGCTGAGTGGACTCCGCCGTCTCTGACGCCGCCCCCTCCTTTGGCGTCTCCCCTCTCGTCGACGAGCCCGACGAGGAGCTGAAGTCATGGCAGACGGACCGCACCCGCGCCCCCGTCGCCACCAAGATCGTGGTGGCGGGCGGCTTCGGCGTCGGCAAGACCACCCTGGTCGCCGCGGTCTCGGAGATCACGCCCCTCCAGACGGAGGCGCTGATGACCGAGGCCAGCGAGGAGACCGACGATCTCACCGGCACCCCGGAGAAGACCACCACCACGGTGGCCATGGACTACGGCCGCATCACGCTCGACGACGACCTGGTGCTCTACCTGTTCGGCACGCCGGGCCAGCAGCGGTTCTGGTTCATGTGGGACGACCTGGTGCGCGGCGCGATCGGCGCGGTCGTCCTCGCCGACACCCGCCGGCTGAAGGACTGCTTCCCCGCGCTGGACTACTTCGAGAGCTGCGGGCTGCCGTACGTCGTCGGCGTCAACCACTTCGACGGCAGTGAGCTGTTCGAACCGGAGGACGTGCGCGAGGCCCTCACCATTCCTCCGCATGTGCCTGTCATGATCATGGACGCGCGTCGCCGGATCTCCGTGATCGAGACCCTCCTGGCCCTGGTGGGCCACGCGCTCGACGAAACCCCCGAGTAGGAGACACCCCCGCATGCGGAAGATACTCGTCGTCGGAGCCGGCCAGTCCGGACTCCAGCTCGCCCTCGGCCTTCAGTCGCACGGGTACGAGGTCACCCTGATGTCCAACCGGACCGCGGACGAGATCCGCTCCGGGCGGGTCATGTCGACGCAGTGCATGTTCCACACGGCACTCCAGCACGAGCGCGACCTCCAGCTGAACTTCTGGGAGTCCCAGGCCCCGAAGATCGAAGGAGTCGGCATCTCCGTGGCCGCCCCGGGCTCGCACGACCCGGGCCCCACCCAGCGCGTGATCGACTGGCTGGGCCGGCTCGACGGGTTCGCCCAGTCGGTCGACCAGCGCGTGAAGATGGCCGGCTGGATGGAGACCTTCGCACAGCGCGGCGGCCAGCTCGTGATCCACGGCGCGGCCGTCTCCGACCTCGACTACTTCTCCCGCACCTACGACCTCGTCCTCGTCTCGGCGGGCAAGGGCGAGCTGGTGCAGATGTTCGCCCGGGACCCGGAGCGGTCCCCGTACAGCGAACCGCAGCGCGCCCTCGCCGTGTCGTACGTCCACGGACTGGGCCCGCGCCCGGAGCACCCGGACACGGAGGCGGTCCGCTGCAACCTGGTGCCCGGTGTCGGCGAGCTGTTCATCATGCCGACCCTGACCACCTCCGGCCGTGCCGACATCCTGTTCTGGGAGGGCATACCCGGCGGCCCGCTCGACGTCTTCAACGGCGTCAAGGACCCGGCGGAGCACCTCTCCCTGACCCTGGGACTCATGGAGACGTTCACGCCCTGGGAGTACGCGCGGGCCACCAAGGTCGAACTGACCGACGCGGGCGGCGTGCTGTCCGGCCGCTACGCCCCCACCGTCCGCAACCCGATCGGCCGGCTGCCCGGCGGCGGCCTGGTGCTGGGCGTCGCCGACGTGGTCGTCGCCAACGACCCGATCACCGGCCAGGGCTCCAACTCGGCGTCCAAGTGCGCGGCCGCGTACCTCGCCGCCATCCTCGAGCGCGGGGAGAAGGAGTTCGACGAGGAGTGGATGCGGGCCACGTTCGACCGGTACTGGGACACCGCGCGGCACGTCACCAAGTGGACCAACGCGATGCTGGCTCCGCCGCCGGAGCACGTGCTGAACCTGATCGGCGCGGCGGGTCAGATCCAGCCCGTGGCTGATCGTTTCGTCAATGCCTTCGACGACCCCGCGGACCTCGAGAACTACTTCTACGAGCCGGCCAAGACCGAGGCGTACCTGGCCGGGGCGGTGGGTGCCTAGTCACGCTCGGGGGCGCGGGGTGCCGGTGGCCGGTGCGGCGTTTCCTGCGTCGCCTTGACGGGCTGGTCCGGGCGTACCGCTCCGAGGATCGGGCTGGACGCGATCGGTGAGATCTTGATCTTCTCGCCGGCGCGGGGAGCGTGGACCACCTGGCCCTTGCCGATGTACAGGGCCACGTGGGTGGCCTCGGGGAAGTAGATCACCAGGTCGCCGGGGCGCAGCCGGTTCAGTGGGACCCGCGCCAGGCGGGCCCACTGTTCCTGGCTGGTGCGGGGGATCGGGGAGCCGGCGGCCCGCCAGGCCTCGGACGTCAGGCCCGAGCAGTCGAAGGAGTCCGGACCCTCCGCGCCCCACTCGTACGGCTTGCCGAGCTGCCGCATGGCGTAGCGGACCGCGCGGTCGCCCGTGCGGGAGGGGCCCCGGTCGTCGCTCAGCGCGCCGGAGGCCACCAGACTCCGCTGGGCCTTGGCGACGCCGCCGCGCTCCAGCTCGGCGAGCGCGGTGAGCTGGGCGGCGGTGAGGGAGGCGAGGAGTTTCTCCACGGCGTCCAGCCGGCGGCGTACGTCGTCGCGTTCCTTCTTGCGGCGCTCGGTGAGGGTGAGCTGGTCGTCGAGGGCCGCGCGGGCCCGGCGGGCCAGGTCGTCGGCTCTGCGTTCGCTGCCCTCCAGCCGCCCCACCGTCTCGGCCCGCTCCCTGGCCAGCTGTCCGATCACATGGCCCTGGTCGAGGGCGTGCTGCGGATCGCGGGCGAGCAGCAGCCGTACGTAGGGGGAGATGTCGGTGCTGTCCTGGTACTGCTGGCGGGCGAGCCGGCCGGCCGCGCCCCGGCTCTCGTGCAGCGACAGCCGGGTCCTCGTCAGCTCGTCCCGCAGCCGCTCGGCCTCGGCCCGGCGCGCCGTCAGCTTCTCCTCGGTGGCGTTGTAGGTCTCCGTCGCCCGCTCGGCCTCCCGGTACAGCCGCTGAAGGTCCGTCAGCAGCGCGGCCACCGACCGCTCACCGGGCGGTTCGGGGGGATCGGGTACGGCACCCGCGACGCCCTGGGTCAGCAGGGTCTGGGCGGCCAGCGCCGTGGTGCAGACCGTACCGACCAGACGCAGCAGTCTTCCTGACACGTCATCACCTCCGCTGCGGGGCGGCCCCTCCACCCCGCAGGGCGAGCATCAGACGTGTCCGCGCGGTCCGCGCGCCGGGCGTGCGCGGTTCGGACCAACCAGGTCACCCGTCGGTGTCGTCCCGCTTGCCGCCCGGCGTGGCGTCGGGCTTGGACCACGGCCAGCGCGGTCGGCGGCTCGCGGCGCCCTCGGGGTCGTACTCGTACTTCCAGCCCCGCGGCAGGCCCAGCTTCGCGCTGTGCCCGCGCGGCACACGCCGGTAGACCAGGACGGTCGGCGGGCCGCCGGCCGCGTCGGGGACGGGGATGCGGTACGTCTTCGGCGGCTGGCCCGTCGGGCCCAGCAGCACGGGCAGCACCCGTCCGTCCATCGGGCCGCCCTCGAAGGGGGTGTCTTCGCTCTTCACGGCACCAGTGTCGATCAGGTCTCCGCCGCGAGCGCACCCCGGACCACCTCGGCGGTCTGGGTGTCCCGCGCCGCGGTCACCGTCAGGACGGCGACGAACTGGTCCACGAGCCAGTCCCGCAGCTCCTCGGCGGGCGGCTGCTTGTCCTCGTCGAGCCAGATCAGCGAGGCCGCCTCCACGGCGGTGATCCACATCCGGACGGTCATCCGCAGCCGGGGCCCGGGGGCGGCGACGCCCAGGTGGCTGTAGATGTGCTCGGCCGCGTCCCGCCGTACGCCGTCCACGATGGCCGTCGTACGGGAGGTCTCCACGACGCTGCCGCCCTGGAGGAGGGCGCTGAAGCCGGTGTCGTGCTGGTCGACGAAGGTCAGGTAGCGGTCCAGGGCGCGGGCGAGGCGGGGGAGCAGGGGGCCGTCGTGGGGTTCGTCGAAGCAGTGCCGCAGCTCCTCGGCGGCGGACCGCAGCGCGGCCTCGTACAGCTGCTGCTTGCCGCCGGGGAAGTACCGGTAGACCAGCGGCCGTGACACCCCGGCCGCCTCCGCGACGTCGTCCAGCGAGACGTCCTCGGGGGCGCGGTGCGCGAAGAGCTCGAGCGCTGCGGACAGCAGCTGTCTGCGACGCTCCTCGACGGACAGACGTCGGTAGGCGGGGGCGGCGGGGGTCATGACGTGCAGCGTAATCGCCCGCCCCCGCCGCGCGCCTACGCCAGCAGCCCCGACGACCGCCACAGGCGCCGCCCGACGCCGCGCAGCACCCCGATGTCGTCCAGGAAGTCGGTCAGCCGCTTCGCTCCGGTCTGCATCACCTCGCGGCGGTGCGCGCTGGCCCGCACCTGGGCGACGGCCTCCCGCCTGTCCAGGCCGACGTTGGTGTAGACCTCGGGGTTGACGAAGGCGACCGAGAAGACGCGGGCGAACTCCCCGGAGGTGACCCGGGTGAACTCCTGCGACCACTTCGGGGCGGTCACCATCTGGCGGCGCAGTTCCTCGCGGGCGTAGCGCACATGGCGGGCCTCCTCCACCACGTGGATGCGGGTGACGCCCCGGATCAGGGGCTGCACCCGCTCGTCGGGGAAGGTGAGCCGCTGCATCCAGTCGAGGACCTCCTCACCCAGCAGCGTGGCCGTGAAGGAGCCGGGGGTGGTGGAGACCGTCTTGAACAGGCGGCCGAGCTGCTGGTGCACACGGCTCACCGGGTACCAGGGCGTGTCGCCGCGCGTGATCAGCCGGGCGAACATCTTGGAGTGCCGGCACTCGTCCTCGATCTCGGTCAGCGCGTAGCGCACATGCGCGCTGGTGGCCGCCTTGTCGTAGATGTGCCGGACGAGCAGCTGCATCAGGATGATCTCGAACCAGATGCCGAGCGAGGCGAGCGCCGCCGCCTCGTGCCGGGACAGCAGGATCCGCTGTTCCTCGCTCATCCGCTTCCACAGCGGGGTGTCGTACAGCGACACCAGCTCGGGCGGCCAGAACCACTTGCCCTCCTCGAAGGGCGCGTCCCAGTCCAGCTCCTCGTCGGGGTCGAAGGAGTGCTTGGCGGAGGAGGCGAGCAGCCGTTCGGCCACCTGCTCCCGGTCCTTGAGCAGCCCGAGCGCGTCGCGCAGGACGGCCGACGCGTCGGCTTCGGAGAGGGTCGTCATGGCTCTTTATGAGACTGCTTGTCAGCAAGCCGGTCAAGCCCTCGTACGACACTTGTTGACTCCGCGTCTACCGTGTGCGCCGTGCGAGACTGGCCCGCCGGGGAGCCGTCAGGGGGGAGAAGCCGAGTGAGCACCGCGTCAGGGGACACCGCGCCGCACCGCGCCGCCGCGCGCCGCAGCCTGGAGGGCCTGGCCCTCGGGGACGCCTTCGGGGAACGCTGGTTCCCGCTCTTCCGGGACCCGCGCCAGGCCTACCAGGAGGTCCGCGCCCGCCGGACGCCCGAGGAGCCGGACTGGCACTGGACCGACGACACCGCGATGGCGCTCGGCCTGCTCCGGGTGCTGGACCGGTACGGCGAGGTACGGCAGCGGGAGCTGGCCCTCGCCTTCGCGCTCGGCCACGATGCCGACCCGGGCCGCGGCTACGGCCACGGCATGCACGACCTGTTGCCCCGGGTGCTCCAGGAGCCGGACCGCTGGCGGGAGTTCGCACGGGACCTGTTCGGCGGGCAGGGCAGCCTCGGCAACGGCGCGGCGATGCGGGTGGCGCCGCTGGGCGCCTGGTTCCACGCGGACCTCGCCCGGACCGTCGAGCAGGCCACCCGGTCCGCCGAGGTCACCCACGCCCACCCCGAGGGCGTCGCCGGCGCGGTCGCCGTGGCCGTCGCGGCCGCGCTCTCGGCGCGCGGCCGGCTGGACATCGCCGAGGTCGCGGCACTGACCCCGGACAGCGCCACACGCGAGGGACTCGTCCGGGCCGCGGCCCTCCCCTTCACCACCGAGCCCTGGCAGGCCTCGGACGTCCTCGGCAACGGTCAGCGCGTCCGCGCCGACGACACCGTCCCCTTCGCCGTCTGGTCCGCCGCCCGCCACCCCGACGACCTGGTCGCCGCCCTGTGGACCACGGCCGAGGGATTCGGCGACGTCGACACGACCTGCGCGATCACCGGCGGTGTCGTCGCCGCGCGCACCGGCGTCGACGCCGTACCGGCCGACTGGCTGCGACGGCGCGAACCACTGCCCGGGAGAGGGGAACGGGGAGGGGAACCGGGGGGGAGAACCGGGAGGAGAACGGAGAGGAGAACACCCATGACGGCCGCCCACGAGAAGCCCGTGCCGGTGCTGCGCGTGCGCAACACCGGCGGGGAACTGCTGGAACTCGTCCTCGAACCGTACGGCAGCGACCACTGGCTGCGGCCCGGCGAGACCTTCGTCGTCTGGGCGATCGGCCCCCGGGACGACGGCCTGTTCGAGGTGGAGCACGAGCCGGGCACCGTGACGGTGATCGCCGCCGCGTCCGCCTACGTCGGTGACGCCGACGGCAACGAGATCGAGTGCGGCCACAACCGGCCGCGCGGCGCCCGGCCGTACTGGCTGGACCTCGCTAGACCGAGCACCCCAGGTCCTCGGGCACCGCGAGGCTGACCGGCTCCGCCCCCTGCGCCGGGAACGACGTGCGCAGCGTGAAGGCGTAGGGGGTCGGGCCGTGGGCGCGCAGATGGAGCAGCCGGGCCTCGGCCTCCGCGACGGTCGGCCGGTGGCCCGCCGGGACCCACCACAGGGCCGTCATCGCCTCCCGCACCCGCTCGAACCACTCGCGCCGACGGGAGAGCATCTCGCGGTGGCGGCCCTGGTACATGTACGCCGTCAGGGCCTCGGGGTCCCGCCACACCGTCATGTTGACGATCAGCCAGTCGTCCCCGAAGACACGGACGTCCGTCGCGTCACCGCTCTCCGACTGCAACCGCCACACGAACCCGTCCGCGGCCTCCGCGTCCGCGTTGACCGGTTCGAGGGCGTCCACGAAGTCCTTCAACTCCGGTGAATCGAGCGGGAACTTGAGGCGGGAGATGTTGACCTGGGCGAGTTCGAGAGGAGCTGCGGCGTCAGTCATGCGCGCGAAGGTATGACGGACCTGACACGCATGTGAACCCCCGTCTCACGGCACGGACGTGAACCCCGGTCTCATGAAGTGAGCACCGCCTCCATCACCGCCCGCGCGATGGGTGCCGCCACCCCGCCCCCGGTGATGTCCCGCCGGTTCGCCGCCGCGTCCTCCACCACCACCGCGACCGCGACGTCCGGCTCCGCGCTCCGCGCGCCCCGCGCCCACGACACGAACCAGGCGTACGGGATACCGGCGTTGCCGATGCCGTGCTGGGCGGTGCCGGTCTTGCCGCCGACGGTCGCGCCGGGGATCGCGGCGTTGGTACCGGTGCCCCTGCGGACCACGTCCGTCATCAGCTCCCGCAGCCGCATCGCCGTCGCCGGGTGCATCGCCTGCCGCACCGGCCGCGACCCGGCCGTGGCGAGGACCGCCCCGCCGCGTCGCGTCGTGCGCTCCACCAGGTACGGGGTGCGCACCTGGCCGCCGTTGGCGACGGCCGCCGCGACCATCGCCATCTGGAGCGGAGTGGCCCGCGTGTTGTACTGCCCGATCGAGGACAGCGCCAGCTGCGCCCTGTCCAGCGAGGTGTCGAAGGTGCTCGGCGCCACGGAGAACGGGATCCGCAGGTCCGCCGCGTTGAACCCGAACGCCTCCGCCGTGGCCGCCATGTCCCTCAGCCCCACGTCCACGCCGAGCTTGGCGAACACCGTGTTGCACGACCAGCGGAAGGCCTCCCGCAGCGACAGGTCCGCGCACCCCTCCGACTCGTTGGTCAGGCGCGTCGTCGTCCCGGGCAGCCGGTAGGGCGCGGGGGAGTCGGTCGGCGCGTCCAGGTCCCGGACCACGCCCGCGTCCAGCGCCGCCGCCGCGGTGACCACCTTGAACGTCGACCCCGGCGGATACGTCCGGCGCACCGCCCGGTTCAGCATCGGCCGGTCCGGATCGCCGTTGAGCCGCGCCCACGCCCGCTCGGCCTCCGGCCCGTTCCCGGAGAGCACGGAGGGGTCGTACGACGGCATCGACACCAGCGCCAGGATCCGCCCCGTCGACGGCTCCACCGCCGCGACCGCGCCCTTGCGGCCGGCCAGCCCCCGGTACGCCGCCCGCTGGGCCCGCGCGTCGAGGGTGGTCACCACGTCGCCGCCGGCCGGGCGGGCCCGGGTGACGTCGTGGAACACGGGCAGCGGCGAGAGCAGCGGATCCGTGCCGGAGAGCAGGGCGTCCTCGGTGTGCTCCAGGAACGTCGTCCCGTACAGCTGAGAGGCGAAACCCGTCACCGGCGCGTACAACGGGCCGTCGGTGTACGTGCGTTCATGGCGCAGCTGCTCCCCGGTGTCCCGGGAGCCGGTCACCGGGGCGCCGCCGACCAGGATGTCCCCCCGGGGCTGCGCGTAGCGGGCGATGGACGCGCGCCGGTTGGCCGGGTTGTCGTCGTAGCGGGCGGACTCGACGACCTGGACGCGGGCGGCGTTGACGAGGAGGGCCACCAGCAGCAGGACGGAGAAGACGGCCGCGTGCCGGATGTGACGGGTCATCGCACGCTCCCCCGAGGTCTCGCGCGGGTCCCTTCCCGGCGTACGGTCTCCTTTTCGTCGGGCGGGCGCCGCGCCGAGTCGCTCGCCCGGATCAGCAGCGCCACGATCGCCCAGTTGGTGACGACCGACGAGCCGCCCTGCGCGAGGAACGGCATCGCCATGCCGGTCAGCGGGATCAGGCCGGTCACCCCGCCCGCGATGACGAAGACCTGGAGCGCGACGATCGAGGCGAGACCCACGGCGAGCAGCCGGCCGAAGCCGTCGCGCAGGGCGAGACCGGCCCGGTAGCCGCGCTCCACCAGCAGGCCGTAGAGGAGGAAGAGGGCCGACAGGCCGGCCAGGCCCAGTTCCTCGCCCGCCGTCGCCAGGATGAAGTCGGACTTCACGGCGAAGCCGATGAGGACGGAGTGGCCGAGGCCCAGGCCGGTGCCGAGCACGCCGCCGGCGGCGAAGGAGAACAAGGACTGCGCGAGCTGGTTGGGGCCCCGGCCCTCCTCGATCGACGCGAACGGGTGCAGCCAGTCCTCGACCCGGCTGTGCACATGCGGCTCCAGCCAGCCCACGGCGACCGCGCCGAGCGAGGCGAGCAGCAGACCGACCGCGATCCAGCCGGTGCGGCCGGTGGCGACGTACAGCATGACCACGAACAGGCCGAAGAAGAGCAGCGAGGTGCCCAGGTCGCGTTCGAGGACCAGCACGCCGACGCTCAGCAGCCAGATCGCGACGATCGGGCCGAGCACCCGGCCGGTGGGCAGCTGCATGAACCAGATCCTGCGGCCCGCGTAGGCGAGCGCCGGGCGGTTGGCCGCCAGGTACGCGGCGAAGAACACCGCGAGCAGCACCTTCGCGAACTCGCCCGGCTGGATGGAGAACCCGGCGATCCGGATCCAGATGCGGGCGCCGTTGACCGCCGGGAAGAAGATCGGCAGCGTCAGCAGGGCGAGCGCGGCGGCCACGCTCACGTACCCGTACCGCTGGAGCACCCGGTGGTCGCGCAGCGCCGCCACCACCGCGATGAACAGCGCCACGCCCAGCGTCGACCAGACCAGCTGCGTGGGCGCCGCCCGGTCGTCCGGGGTCTCCAGGTCCAGCCGGTAGATCAGCACCAGGCCGATGCCGTTGAGCAGCACGGCGATCGGCAGCAGCAACGGATCGGCGTACGGCGCGCGCAGCCGCACCGTCAGATGTGCCAGCAGCGCGAGCACGCCGAGCCCGGCGCCGTAGCCGGCGGCGCCGGGCGGGACGGTGCCGGCCCTGGCCAGCCCGACGGCGCAGTAGCCGTACACCGACAGCAGGACGGCGAGGACGATGAGGGCGAGTTCGATGCCACGGCGCCGGGGGAGGCGTACCGCCGGGGCGGGGGCGTCGACCGTCACCGCGATGGCTTCGGCTCCGGCTCTCGTCATGTCCGGAACTTACCCAAATGGGGCTCCTTGTGAGCCTTGGAAGGATCTTCGGTTCAGTAGCACCACCGGGGCGTCGGGCCGAGGTCGCGGATGTAGCGCGCCGAGCCCCAGGCCCAGGTGCCGTTCGTGAGCAGGTACCACTGGTTGTTGCCGTCGACCGACTGGCCGATGGTCTTGCAGTAGATCGTGACGACATCGCCGCGGTTGACGACCCGGATCACCTGGCTGCCGCGGTTCGGCGCGCTGCGCAGGAGCAGCTGGTTCGCGGTGACGACGCCCTTGTAGAGGCGGGCGTGGGTCTGGCTGCCGCCGAAACCGTTGGCTTCGCCGTTGCCGCCGAAGCCGCCGTTTCCGCCGAGGTCGTCGTTGCCGCCGAAGTCACCGTTTCCGCCGAAGTCGCCGTTCGCGTCCCCGTTGCCGCCGAAGCCGTTGCCGCCGTTCGCGTGGCCGTTTCCGCCGCCACCGTTGCCGCCGTTGCCGCCGAAGCCGTTCGCCTGGCCGTTGCCGCCGTTGCCGTTTCCGCCCCCACCGTTGCCGCCGAAGCCGTTGCCGCCGTTCGCGTGGCCGTTTCCGCCGCCGCCGTTGCCGCCGTTGCCGCCGAAGCCGTTCGCCTGGCCGTTTCCGCCGTTGCCGTTGCCGTTGCCGTTTCCGCCGAAGCCGCCGTTCGCGTGGCCGTTGCCGTTGCCGCCCCCACCGTTGCCGCCGTTTCCGCCGAAGCCGTTGGCCTGGCCGTTGCCGTTCCCGCCGGTTCCGTTGCCGTTGCCGTTCCCACCGGTTCCGTTGCCGTTGCCGTTCCCACCGGTTCCGTTGCCGTTCCCGTTGCCGTTGTTGAAGCCGCCGGCGCTGTTGGTGCCGTTGCCGCCGCCGTTGTTCCCGTTCCCTCCGCCGTCGTCGTTCGCGGCGGCGGGAACGACGGCGGCCGTGGTGGCGAGTGCGCCGGCGGCGGTGGCTATGGCGACACGGGTGAGGGCGGTGCGCAGGGACATGGGGTACCTCCAGGAGGGGCAAAGCTGACTTACCGCCACATTAGGAGCGGCGCGCGCTGGACGCCCGTCACGCTGGGCCATCGGAGAGCCGGAGTCGCCGTGAGGCGTCGCTCAGTCGGCGCGGCCGGTCTGCGCCGGAGGGGTCTGAGGAAGCGTCAGGGTGGCCACCGCTCCGCCGTCCGGGGCGTTGGCGAAGGTCAGGCGGGCGCCCAGGACCTCCGCCTGGCCGACCGCGATCGTCAGGCCCAGCCCGTGGCCCCGCGCCCCGCCCTCGGTGCGGAACCGCTGCGGCCCGTGGGCCAACAGGTACTCCGGATAGCCGTCCCCGTGGTCCCGTACGGTCACCACCGGCCCGTTCACCGTCAGCAGCACCGGCGCCCGACCGTGCCGGTGGGCGTTGGAGACCAGGTTGCCCAGCACCCGCTCCAGCCGCCGCCGGTCGGTCTCCACCCGCGTGTCCCGCACGAGGGCGATCCGCGTGTCGGTCCCCGACGCCCGCACCACCCGCCCGGCCAGCGCGCCCAGCTCCTCGCTGTCCACCTCCAGCCGCTCCCGCCGGGTGTCCAGCCGGGAGATCTCCAGCAGGTCCTCGGTGAGCGAGCGCAGCGCCGCCACCCGGTCGCGCACCAGCTCCGTCGGCCGGCCCGGCGGCAGCAGCTCGGCCGCCGCGTGCAGCCCGGTCAGCGGGGTGCGCAGTTCGTGCGCCACGTCGGCGGTGAAACGCTGCTCGCTCAGCAGTTTGCCCTGGAGCGAGGCCGCCATCGAGTCGAGGGCGGCGGCGACGGCGGCCACCTCGTCCTGCGGACGCGTCCGGTCCCTCGTCCGGGGATCGCCCACGCGCGCGTCCAGGTCACCGGCGCGGATCCGCCGCGCCACCCGCGCGGTGGTGTGCAGCCGCCGGGTCACCCGGGTCACCGCGAACGCGCCGACCAGCAGCGTCGCCCCGATCGCCAGCGCCGACGACCACAGGATCGCGCTGTCCAGGCCCTCGATGGTGCGCGCCTGCTGGCCGTAGTCGACGGCCACCGCCAGCGCCCGGCCGCCGTCGGCCGGTCCTGCCGCCCACATCGTGGGCCGGCCATGGTGGTCGGCGACCATCGTGCCGCGCTCCCCGGCCACCGCCAGCTCCCGCAGCGCCGTCGGCAGCCCCTCCGGATCCACGCCGGCCCCCGGCCGCAGCGTGTCCCCGGCCTCGTACGCCTCCGTGGCGTCCGTCAGCCGGGACAGTGCCAGGTCACGGGCTTGGCCGACGGTCTGGTCGGTCACCTGCACATGCACCAGCACGCCCAGCAGCGCCGCGAGGGCGCAGCACATCACGGTGATGAAGACGGCCGCCTTCACGGCCAGCGTCCCGGCCCACCGGGGCAGGACGGGTCTCATCGCCCGCTCGCCGAGCGAGAGGGCGAGGGGGAGGGCGAGGACGAAGGGGAGGAGCCCGGGCCGGGGGCGCGGCCGTCGGAGCGCAGCATCTCGTCGTGCGTGAGCAGCATCGCCTTCCGCTCCGGGTCCCAGGTCCACTGGAGGCGGTACTCGTACTCCGCGAGGTCGGACGGCGAGCGGATGATCACCGACCGTCCGGCCAGCTCGACCGAGCTGACCGCGTCCTCCCAGGCCATCACCCGCACCAGCCGGTGCCGGTCGGCGGTGTACACGCGGACGGCGGTCAGATCGCCCGGCAGCAGCCGGAAGCCCAGCGTCAGATCGGGCCGTCCGTCGCCGGTCAGATCGCGGTAGTACGGCTGGAGGACGGGGCACCGGCTCGCGGCGGTGGTGCCCACGCCCCGCGCGCAGTCGGCGATCCGGCGCACGGTGTCGCGGTAGGGCGCCTTGTCGCCCTCGTAGTCGTCCGGGTTCGCCTCGATCTCGGCGCGCACCAGCGCCACGGGATCGACCTGCCGCACGTCGTCGCCGGGTACGGTGACGCCCTTGATCGTCTCCGTGTCGGCCTCGTCGAGGTCCCAGGCCGGGCTGGACGCCGGTGTCAGCTGCGGCCAGAGCCGCGCCGGGCTGATCGCGGTCGGCGTCGGCCCGGCCCCGCGCAGCCCGCCGGCGTCACCGCAGGCCGTGGCCGCCGACCCCAGCAGGGCGACGGCGGCGAGGGCGAGGACGGTACGGCTGGGGGACACGGGGCTCCTGTGATCACGGTGGCGTCGGCCCGTACACCTTATTCGCGGGGAAGTCCTTTTTTGCGGGCCAGATCCGAGCGGACGGCGGCCGGACAGGCGGAACGACCACCCGGGGCAGGTCGGGCACGAACGATCACCCGGCCAGAGCCCGCCCGGGCGGGACGATCACTCGGCCAGCTCCTCCAGCAGCCTGGCCGTCGACAGGCCCGCCCGGAGGTACTCGACGAACAGCTCGTTGTGCAGGGCCCACGGCGAGCGCCGCGACCGTATCAGCCGGATCGCCTCCTCGGCCGAGCGGCCCTGGCGCACCAGCGCCTGGGCGACCACCAGGCCCGAGCGGTTGTAGCCGTGCCAGCAGCGCACGAGGACGGTGCAGCCCTCCTCCAGCGTCTCGGCCGCCGCCTGCGCCAGCCGCATCACCCCGGCGAGCTGGGTGCCGTCCAGCCGGCCGTCGGGGATCGGCCACACATGGTGCCGTACGCCCTGGTCGGGCCCGTGTCCGGGCAGCCGCAGCAGGGTCTGGACGAGATCGAACTCGCTCCGTACGACGGCGGTCTCCCGCTGCCCGGCGCGTCCCCGGAACTCGTGTCCGCCCATCCACAGGCCGGGCACGATCTCGTTCCACGGGGCGTCCGGAGCGGGTACGTCGGGTTGCTTCCTGCGGGTCCGCAACGGCGCCTCCAACCGCGCTCCCTGGGACTGCCCAACTCCCTCCAAAGGTAGCCGCCTTCTTGCCCGAGGAGCACCCCTCCTGGTCCCATGGTCGTGGGGTGATGGTCATGAGTGGACTGCGCGTCATACCGACCTGGCGCCACGGCCAGGAACGGCTCTACGTCTGCCTCACGGACGGCAGCAACATC
The DNA here is from genome assembly GCF_026008495.1 of Streptomyces sp. A012304. GTDB lineage: Bacteria > Actinomycetota > Actinomycetes > Streptomycetales > Streptomycetaceae > Streptomyces. Next base: position 9,189 of record NZ_BQUN01000144.1, on the reverse strand, counting down.
GCCTGGTACGACCGTGAGGCCGCCCGGGTCAACGTGATCGGCGACGACCGCAGAGAGGACGTCCTGGAGGCGCTCGGCCCCTTCCTGACCAGCCCGGTCACGGTGGGCCCGCCGCCCGTCCCCACGCCCGCCGAGCTGGCCCGGCTCGCCCTCCACCCGGACGACGACCTGGCCCCCAACCGCCCCGGCGAGGCCCTGCTGATCGCCCTGGAGCGCGACCCGGGCCACGGTCCCCGGCTGCGGCCCGACCCGCGCCGTCGCGCGCTCACCGCCGAGCAGACGGTCGGCACGGCCCTGGACCGGCTGGACGGCGCCGGCTGGCACATCCTGCACTCGGTCCCGCTGCCCGGCGGTGACCGCATCCACCACCTCGCCATCGGCCCCGGCGGTCTGTTCGCCGTCCACGCCCTGTACGCCCACAGACAGCGGGTCCTGGTCAGCGACCCGACGGTCGCACTGGGCCGCCGCGACCCGACCCCGCTCCTGCGCCGCGTCCGCGCCGACGCCGACCGCGCCTCCCACGCCCTGACCGCCGAGGTCCGCCCGGTGCTGGCCCTGGTGGACCCGGCCGACCTGCGGATCGCGGCGCCCCCGCGCCAGGTCCGCGTCCTGCGCGACACGGACCTCGGGGAGCTGGCCCGTCTGGGCGGCGTGCTCAAGCCGGCGGACGTGGAGGGCCTGCACGCGATGGCACGCGACCGGGGGACGTGGACCTCCGGCGGCTGAGCCGACCGGCCGGGCGGTGCTGCGGTGGCGTGTGTGACGGTCAGGGCACCGCTCCCGCCACCTCCGCGTCGAACAGCGGGGCGAGCAGGTCGCCGTCGTGCCGTACGCGGTCCATGACGTCCTCCGCCCGGAACGCCAGCCGCTCCGCGGTCCCGCACTCCTCGACCTCCTCCCAGGTCACCGGCGCCGACACGGTGGGCTCCGGCCGGGCCCGCAGCGTGTAGGGCGTGGCGGTGGTCTTGCGGGCCGCGTTCTGGCTCCAGTCGACGAACACCTTCCCCGGCCGCAGGCTCCGCGTCATCCGGTGCAGGGCCAGCCGGGGCATGGCCCGCTCCGCCTCCACCGCCAGCCGCTTGGCGTACTCGGTGACCTGTTCGGACGACGCCCCGCGCACCGCCGCCAGCAGATGCAGCCCCTTCGCACCGGAGGTCTTGGCGTACGCATCGATGCCGTCCGCCGCGAGCCGCTCCCGCAGCCACAGCGCGACCTCGCAGCAGTCGACGACGGTCGCGGGCGGCCCCGGGTCGAGATCGAAGACGATCCGGTCGGCCTCCTGAGGGTCCTGTGCCTGGATCACCCACTGGGGCGTGTGGAACTCGGTGACGAGGTTCGCCGCCCACATCAGGCTCGCCAGGTCCTGCACGAGCACCATCCGGGCCGGGCCCTCCGCCCGTGGCACCTCGGCGGTGGTCACCCAGTCGGGGGTGCCCGGCGGCACGTTCTTGGCGAAGAAGAGCTGGCCGTCGGGGCCGTCCGGGTAACGCAGGAAGGACAGCGGCCGGTCCCGCAGATGGGGCAGCAGGGCGTCGGCGACCGTGGCGTAGTAGTGCAGCACCTCGCCCTTGGTGAAGCCGGTCGCCGGATACAGCACCTTCTGGAGATTGCTGAGCGCGAGCCGTCGCCCCTCCACCTCTGTGATCGGCGTCATACGATGAGAATCACACGAAACCGGTACATACCGGTACCGATCGCATCGGTCTCCGCGACGTCCGCCATGGTCAGGAAAGGTGCTGCACGTGCGATCCATATGGAACGGCGCCATCTCCTTCGGTCTCGTCAGCATCCCGATCAAGCTGGTGAACGCCACCGAGAGCCACTCGATCTCCTTCCGTCAGATCCACACCGAGGACGGCGGCCGCATCCGCTACCGCAAGGTCTGCGAGCTGGAGGACCGCGAGGTGAGCCAGGCGGAGATCGGCAAGGGGTACGAGGACGCGGACGGCACGATCATCCCGATCACCGACGAGGACCTGTCCCATCTGCCGATCCCGACGGCGAAGACGATCGAGATCGTCGCTTTCGTGCCGGCCGACCGGATCGACCCGCTCCAGATGGACGCCGCGTACTACCTCCAGGCGGGCGGCGCGCCGGCGGCCAAGCCGTACACCCTGCTGCGGGAAGCGCTCAAGCGCAGCAACAAGGTCGCGATCACCAAGTACGCCCTGCGGGGCCGGGAGCGCCTGGGCATGCTGCGCGTCGTCGGGGACGCGATCGCCATGCACGGCCTGCTCTGGCCGGACGAGGTCCGTGCGCCGGAGGGCGTCGCCCCGGACGCCTCCGTCACCGTCCGCGACAAGGAGCTGGACCTCGCGGACGCCCTGATGGACACCCTCGGCGAGGTCGACCTGGACGACCTCCACGACGAGTACCGGGAGGCCGTGGAGGAGGTCGTCGCCGCCAAGGCGGCCGGCGAGGCACCTCCCGAGGCCCCGGCCCCCGCCGCCGGCGGCAAGGTCCTGGACCTCATGGCGGCCCTGGAGAACAGCGTCCGGGCGGCGAAGGAGTCGCGCGGGGAGGAACCGGCGGACGTCACCTCCCTCTCCCCGCGCCCGTCGGCCCGCACGGCCCCCAAGGAGACCGGCGGCAAGAAGTCCACGGCCGCGAAGAAGACGGCGGCCTCCACCTCGACGAGGAAATCGACGGCGAAGTCGACGGCGAAGTCGGCCGAAGGCGCGAAGAAGACGACGGCGGCGAAGAGCACGGCGAAGAAGACGGCGACGAAGAAGACACCCGCGAAGAAGACGGCGTCCCGCAAGCGGACGGCTTGAGCGGGATCCGGGTCACCGAGGGCGGACGGGTCGAAAGCGCGGTTCTACCGCCGCAGGACGCGGGCGCGAAGCTCCAGCAGGTCGACGCAGTCACGCAGTTCAGGCCGTGGCAGCCCCGCCTGCTCGCGCATCACCGCGATGGCCTGGATGTGGCGGCCGTCGGCGATCAGGCCGTCCACCTCTGCCCGCGTCCCGACCGGCAGCCTGCTCCACAACGCGTCATCCACACTCCCATTGAACCGGGCGAACGCCCGTAGCCGCAGGGCGGCAGCCGCGATACCGAAGGGCCGCCCGCCTCAGACGGCTCCCTCCAGGGACGCCTCCTGCGCGCCCTCCGTCGCGGCCTGCCCGGTCGGCCGCCGCCGGTGGGCGACGAGAACCGTGCCCACCCCCAGCGCCATCGCCGGCCACACCGGGAACCGTCCGCCGTGTGCGAAGCCGTGCCCGGCGAAGTGCACCAGCGCCCACCCGCTCAGGGCGAGGCCGGTCCACAGGGGCCAGGTCCGCCGCAGACCCGAGGCGTTCGGCCGGGCGCCGACGTCCAGGGAGGCGAGCCGCCGCTCCATGGGCCACAGCAGCCGTACGACACCCACCAGGACGACTCCGAGCAGCAGCAGCCACGGCACCCGCCACCCCCACCAGGCCGCCGACCCGAACGCGGGCTGGGGAGCGAGGCCGGTCAGGTAGAAGGCGGCGGCGAGCACCAGCACCGGCAGCATGTGCCACAGGTACAGGGTCATGGAGGCGGCCCCCGTCACCCGTACCGCCCGCCACACCCGCTCCCGCTCCAGCAGCCGCCGCACCCGGGGCGCGACGAGCAGGCACAGGCCCACCTGGGCGACCGCCCACGCCAGCATCGCCGCCGACGGCGGGTTGGTGTTGCTGGGGTCCTGACCCGTCACCAGGATCAGGCTGACCGGGAACGGCCCGAACCCGACGAGCGCGGCGAAGCCGGCCCCGCCGCCCACCGCCAGGGCGGCCGGCAGCGACCGCGTCCCGCCCACCAGGCCGTCCCGCCAGCAGAAGCCGAGCTGGTAGACCACGCCCCACACGAGCACGTAGTTGAGCGTCCCGACGTACGGAGCGTCCGCCGCCACGTCCAGGACGCCGACGAGCAGGGCCACGGCACCCATCCCCGCCGGGACGGCCGGACCCCACCGCCGGTGCAGCGCGTGCAGCGCCGGGGTGAGCGCGCTGAGCAGCAGATACACCGGCAGGAACCAGAACTGCATGGCCATCGCCCAGCCCACCAGCGCCAGCGTGGCCGGATCCACCCCGACCGCCGCGCACACCCCGACGGCCGTGAGCACCGGCCCGCTGTACACCCCGGCCGGCAGCAGCAGCCGTACCGCCCGCTGCCCCACCCACCCGGCGACGGTCCCGCCGGCCGCCCGCGCTCGCGTCCAGGAGCCCGCGGCCGCGTATCCCCCGGCGAGGAAGAACAGCGGCATGATCTGGAAGCCCAGGGTCAGCCACTGCGTCCAGGGGATCGTCGCCAGCAGCTCGGGCGCGCCGATCTCCCCGTCGGGGTGCCGGACCAGACCGGTGATCAGCCAGTGCCCCGCCACCACGAGCAGGATCGCCCACGCGCGCAGGAAGTCCACGTACCGGTCTCGGCTCATGCCCCGCATGCTCCCGCATCCCCGACTCCCGCACACCGAAAGGCCCTTGTCGCAACCAACCCGTGCCCGGCGCGCAACCGTCCGCCGCGCTCATCCTCTTGACCGTGTCTATGTTACCGGTAACATCGATCTCCGTCCGGAGCTGGATCCGTCCCTCGCCCACACCGTCGTGGGCCGTTCCCTGGAGTCCGCGTGACCGACCGATCGACCGCGCGTCGCGCCCCCACCCCACCGGCCACCCCCACTCCCACCCCCGCTCCCACTCCCGTCTTCACCCGCTCCGCCGTGGCCGCCTCCTGTGTCGGCTTCGTCCTCATCGGTGCCCTTCAGGCCCTCTACGGACCCGCGATCCCGGCGCTGCGTGAGGAGTTCGGCCTGTCGCCCTCGGCCGCCGGACTCGCCCTGAGCGCGCACTTCATCGGCGGCGTGGCCGGCGTGCTCCTCTTCGACCGCCTGTACGGCCGTACCGGCAACCGCCGGATCCTCGGCGCCTCGTACCTGCTGATGGCGGCGGGAGCGGCGGGCTTCGCGCTGGCGCCGAACTGGCCGACGGCCCTGGCGGCGGCCCTGCTCGCCGGGCTCGGCTTCGGCGGCATCGACTACGGCCTCAACCAACTCTTCGCCACGGGCTTCGGCCACCGTTCCGCCGCACTGCTGAACATCCTCAACGCCCACTTCGGCATCGGCGCGATCCTCGGCCCCGCCCTGATCGGCGCGGCCGGCGCCGACCACTACCCGGCGGTCTTCCTCGCCTTCGCGCTGGCCAACCTGCCGCTGCTGCTCTGCCTGAAGGGCGTACGGGACCGGACGCCCCAGCCGCGGGAGTCGGGGACCGCCACGGCGGGCACCGGGCCGCTGGCCCGCAGTCTGGCCTCGGTCCTCGCCGTCTTCGTCACCCTCTACGTCCTGCACGTCGGCATCGAGGCCGGCGTCGGCGGCTGGGAGCCCACCCATCTGGAGAGCGTCGGCTACGGCGCCGGTCTCGCCGCCACCGCCACCTCCGTCTACTGGCTGATGATGACCGTCGGCCGCTTCCTGGTCGCCCCGCTCGCCCTGCGCTTCTCGGCCCAGGCCATCATCACCGTCTCCTGCGCCGGCATGACGGTCTGCCTGCTGCTGGCCGCCGTGCCGTCCCTCGCGCCGTACGCCTACGCCGGTGTCGGCCTCTTCATCGCGCCGATCTTCCCGACCGGTCTGCCCTGGCTGCACCGGGCGGTGCCCAAGGCCCTGCGGGCCGGTGCCGTCGTCATCGCCGCGTCCATGGTGGGCGGGGTGGTGGCCGGGCCGGCGCTCGGCAAGGTCATCGAGTGGTCCGGCATCAGAGCCGTACCCCTGCTCCTGTCCGCCGTGTCGGCCGTCTGCCTGGCGGCGACCCTGTGGCTGACCCGTAAGACACGCCCGGGGCCGGACGCTGAGACCCTGCGGCCGTCGAGTCGCTGAGCCCCTGCGGCCGTCAGGTCGCTGAGAACCCGCAGCCGTCGAGTCGTCGAGCCGTCGAGTCGCCGGGACGCCGTGGCCGGCCCGCCGCCTGCGCGCCCGCCCGGTCGCTGAGACCCGTGGCCGCCCGGCCGCCTCCGCGTCCGTCGGGTCGCTGAGCCCCGTGGCCGCCGCCCCGCCCGGTCGCTGAGACCTGCGGCCGCCCCGCCGCGTCCGCGCCCGTCGCCCCCCGGGGGGTTGTGGCCGGACGCGCCGCCCCCCCACCTCCGCCCCAGAAGGGACCCCATGCCCGCCCTGACCACGAACTCCGACGGCTTCCTCCTGCACGGTGCGTCGTTCCGCGTCCTCTCCGGTGCGCTGCACTACTTCCGGGTCCACCCCGACCAGTGGCCCGACCGTCTCCGCAAGGCCCGGCTGATGGGCCTGAACACGGTGGAGACGTACATCCCCTGGAACCTGCACCAGCCGGAACCCGGCACGCTCGTCCTCGACGGCCTCCTCGACCTGCCCCGCTTCCTGGGCCTGGCCGGCGCCGAGGGCCTGAACGTCCTGCTCCGCCCGGGTCCGTTCATCTGCGGCGAGTGGGACGGCGGCGGCCTGCCGCACTGGCTCACCGCGGACCCCGCCCACGCCGACATCCGGCTGCGCAGCAGCGACCCCCGCTTCACCGACGCCGTCGACCGCTATCTCGACCTGCTGCTGCCCCCGCTCCTGCCGCACATGGCCGCGTCCGGCGGCCCCGTCATCGCCGTACAGGTGGAGAACGAGTACGGGGCCTACGGCGACGACACCGCCTACCTCAAGCACCTGGAGGCCGCCCTGCGCTCCCGCGGTGTCGAGGAACTCCTCTTCACCTGCGACCAGGCCGACCCCGCGCACCTCGCGGCCGGCAGCCTCCCCGGCCTCCTCACCACCAGCACCTTCGGCAGCCGCGTCGACCGCTCGCTGGCCCGGCTGCGCGAGCACCAGCCCGAAGGGCCGCTGATGTGCGCCGAGTTCTGGATCGGCTGGTTCGACCACTGGGGCGGCCCGCACCACGGCCGGGACGCCGCCGACGCGGCCGCCGACCTGGACCGGCTGCTGTCCGCCGGCGCCTCCGTCAACATCTACATGTTCCACGGCGGCACCAACTTCGGCTACACCAACGGCGCCAACCACCACCACACCTACGCGCCCACCATCACCTCCTACGACTACGACGCCCCCCTCACCGAGAGCGGCGACCCCGGCCCGAAGTACCACGCCTTCCGCGAGGTGATCGCCCGTCACTTCCCGGTCCCCGACGAACCGGCTCCCGCCCCCTCCCTCAAACTCCCCGCCACCACAGTCGAGTTGGACCGGCGCGCACCCCTGCTGCCGCTCGCCGGACCGCCCGTGCACGCCCCCGCCGACCCCCTGACCGCCGACGACCTCGGCCTGCGCGCCGGATACGTCCTCTACCGCACCACCGTGCCGACGGCCGGAGCCGGCGTACTGCACTTCACCGGCGGCGTCGGCGACCGCGCCCAGGTCTTCCTGGACGGCGCCCCGGCCGGCGTCCTGGAACGCGAGCGGCAGGAGGAGGCCCTGCCCGTGCGCGTCCCGCGCCCCGGCGCCGTCCTGCACGTCCTCGTCGAGAACATGGGCCGCGTCAACTACGGGCCCCGCATCGGCGTCCCCAAGGGCCTGCTCGGACCGGTCGCCCTCGACGGCACCCCGCTGCACGGCTGGGACTGCCACCCGCTGCCCCTGGACGGCGTCCCGGACACCGTCCACTTCGCCCCCGCCGGGACCACCACCTGCGCCGAACCCGCCTTCCACCACGGCACCTTCGAGGTCACCACCCCGGCCGACACCTTCCTCTCCCTCCCCGGCTGGACCAAGGGCCAGGCCTGGGTCAACGGCTTCCACCTGGGCCGCTACTGGAACCGAGGGCCCCAGCGCACCCTGTACGTCCCCGCGCCCGTGCTGCGCCCCGGCGCCAACGACCTCGTCCTGCTCGAACTGCACGCCACCACCGCCACCCGCGCCCACCTCGTCGACACCCCCGACCTCGGACACCCGGAGCACTCCTGATGCCCCACCGGCACCACCTGCGCCTGCCGGCGGGGGAGCGGCGGCTCGTGCTGAGCATCCTCCCGGCGCACCCGGCCGCCGCGGTGCACGTCCCCGAGGAGACCACCCCGGGCGTCGCCGAGGTGCGCCACGCCGAGTGGATCACGAGGAGGACCTGGACCCTGGGCCCGGCCCGACCTCCGCCGCCACCTCACCGTCCCCCTCCGCCACGGCCCGACCTCCGCCACCGTCCCCACCCCGGCCTATCCTGTGGACCCGTCGGACCCCGGCCGGGGTGGGGATAGGGTCCGGGGAGCGGACCAGGTGAGAAGTCCGGGGAGCGGAAGAAGAGCAGGCAGATGACCCCAAGCGCCGCCGACAGCCCGGCGACCAAGGGACGCAGCCGTCGTAACTTCGCGGGGGCGCGCCCCGTGATGGACGACGTGGCGAAGCTGGCCGGCGTCTCCAAGCAGACGGTCTCCCGGGTGCTGAACGACCACCCGGCGGTCCGTCCCGAGACCCGGGAAGCGGTCCGCACGGCCATGCGCGCCCTCGGCTACCGCCCCAGTCGCAGCGCCCGCTCACTGGCCAGCGGCAGGACCCGGATGCTCGGCGTCATCTCCTTCGACGCCGCCCGCTACGGCCCGGCCTCCACCCTGACCGCGATCAACACCGCCGCCCAGGAGGCCGGATACCTGATCAGCTCCATCGCCCTGGACACCGCCGACCGCGACACGGTCGTCCAGGCCGCGGACCGGCTGTCGGCGGAGGGCGCGGACGGCGTCATCGCGATCGCCCCGCAGCTGTGGGTGGCGAAGGCGCTGGCGGAGGCCCGTCTGGACACCCCGCTGGTGGTCCTGGACAACGACCTCGGTGACGGCACCCCCGTCGTCACCTCCGACGCCCGCACCGGCGCCCGCAAGGCCACCGAGCACCTGCTGGCCCTCGGCCACACCACCGTCCGGCACGTGGCGGGCCCGAGCGGCTGGACCGCGGCGGACCGCCGGGCGGAGAGCTGGCGGCAGACCCTGAAGGCGGCCGGCGCGCCCGTCCACGCGCCCATGCCCGGCGACTGGAGCGCCGACTCCGGCTACGACCTCGGCCGCCGCCTCGCCCGCGACCCGGACGTCACCGCCGTCTTCGTCTCCAACGACCAGATGGCCCTGGGCGTCCTGCGCGCCCTGTACGAAGCGGGCCGCGGCGTCCCGGACGACGTCAGCGTGGTCGGCTACGACGACATCCCCGAGGCCGCCCACTTCCTCCCGCCGCTGACCACGGTCCGCACCGACTTCACCGACATCGGCACCCGCTCCCTGCACGTC
>NZ_BQUN01000143.1 GCF_026008495.1 Streptomyces sp. A012304 | reverse complement strand
CTGGACTCCCGCCCCGAGTCCTACTGGCGCCTCGGCGAGGAGGAGGGCACCGCCGCGAGCAGCGTCAACGAGGCCAACCTCGGCAAGGACCGCGGCACCTACCAGAACGTCACGCTCAACGCCGCGGGCGCCATCGCCGGCGACCCCGGCACCGCCGCCACTTTCAACGGCACCACCTCGCGGATCGACCTGCCCGCCGGCACGGTGAAGAAGAGCCGCGACGCCGCCGTGGAGGTCTGGTTCAAGACGATCGCCTCCGGCGCCGGCGGACCGCTGGTCGGCTACCAGGACAAGGCCTGGGGCACCGCCCCCGGCACCGGTGTCCCGATGCTGTACGTCGGCAACGACGGAAAGCTGCGCGGCCAGTTCTGGACCGGAGCCGTCGAGCCGATCACCGACATCACCAAGAACGTCAACGACGGCCAGTGGCACCACGCGGTGCTGTCCATGTCCGGCTCCACCCAGAGCCTCTACCTCGACGGCAAGCT
>NZ_BQUN01000142.1 GCF_026008495.1 Streptomyces sp. A012304 | reverse complement strand
GTCGCTTACCAGCAGGTGCTTCCCGAGACCGACCTCTGGCTCGACTCGCAGGCCGGCGGCGTCAAGGAGACCCTCGTCCTGAAGTCCGCCACCGCCCCGAACAGCTTCGTCTTCCCGCTCCGCCTGAAGGGCCTCACCGCCAAGGTCGACGGCGGATCGATTCTGCTGACCGACGCCGAGGGCCGCACCCGCGCCGTCGTCCCGGCCGGGTTCATGGAGGACGCCGCCCAGGCCGTCTCGAACGCCGTGACGTACGAACTCGTCCAGGGGCAGGACGGCGGCCAGGCGCTGAAGGTGACCGCCGACCGGGAGTGGCTCGCCGACCCGGCCCGTGCCTACCCCGTCCGCGTCGACCCCTCCGTCGACACCACCTCCGCCTCCACCTCCATGACGGTCCGCGGCGGCGGCTCCGTCGTCGGCTCCAGCGAACTCCAGGTCGGCAAGGGCCCGAACGGCGCCTCCGCCGCGTACCTCGGCTTCCCCGGACTCGACGAAGAGCTCAGGTACCACCAGATCTTCGGTGTGCAGCTCCAGGTCGTGAACTTCGACTCCGCCTCCTGCAAGCCGCGCCCGGTCTCCGTCCACCCCGTCACCGAGTCCTGGACCGCCGGCACCGGCACCGCCTACCCCGGCCCCTCGGTGGGCAGCGCGCTCGCCTCGAAGTCCTTCGCGTACGGCTACATAGCACTCGGGCAGTC
>NZ_BQUN01000141.1 GCF_026008495.1 Streptomyces sp. A012304 | reverse complement strand
TCAGCCACGAGCCCACTCCAACCAGCGCTTGGTGACGGCCGCCTCGTTCTTCAGCCACCAGTCGACATCCGCGTCGAAACCCTTGTCGTAGTACTTCGGCGCACCCGCGAGCGCATTGCGCTCCTCCTCGGTGAGCTGTTCGTAGGCCAGCGGAGAGGACGGGTTCGACGGGAACGCCTTGGCCAGGGCAGCCTGGCTTTCGGCACGCAGCGAGAAGTCCATGAGCTTGTAGGCGTTGTCCACATTGGCGGCGCCCTTGGCGATGGCGTAGCCCTGGAACTGGCGGCGCAT
>NZ_BQUN01000140.1 GCF_026008495.1 Streptomyces sp. A012304 | reverse complement strand
AGTCCGACAAGGACGGCAAGCCGACCGGCTGCACCACCTCCGCCTACCAGACCAGCTCGGCCTACCCGGTCCCGTCCGGACGGCTGAAGTGGGGCAAGACCTACCTGTGGCGCGGCTTCGTCAAGGACGCCACCAACGAGGTGCCCACCGCCCAGGTCGCGCTGGTCGCCGCCGTGCCGCAGCCCGAGATCACCTCCCGGCTCTCCGAGGCGCAGGGCAAGGAGTTCGACCCGAACGTCGGCAACTTCACCTCCAGCGCCGTCGACGCGTCCATCGCCGGCGTCGGCCCCGAACTGACGCTCATCCGCACGTACAACAGCCTCGACCCACGGCGTGACCTCGCCTTCGGCGCCGGCTGGACCACCCGCTACGACATGCGGCTCACGCCCGACGACGACGGCACGGGCAATGTCGTCA
>NZ_BQUN01000139.1:35348-48244 GCF_026008495.1 Streptomyces sp. A012304 | reverse complement strand
GACCAGCCGTTGCGGACCAGCAGCTTGCGCACGCCCTGGATCGTGTAGGTCAGGTGGAAGCGCCGGCCGATCACCGTCTTGGTCCGCGCCAGCGTCCACCGCTGGTCATCCCAGCCGTGCGCGGCCGGCCCCTTGGCCAGCTCCGTTTCCAGCTGCGCGAACTGCTCCTCGCTCAGCCTCGGCAGCGACGCCGGCCCCTGCGACCGCAGAGCACGCGGACCGCCCTCGTCCCACGTTCGCCGCCATCGCTGCACCGACCGGACGCTGACGCGCAGGTCCTTGGCGATCACCGAGCTCGCCTCGCCCCTTGCGAACCGCTCGGCCGCCTGGAGCCGTAACTCCTCGCGGGACGCCTGACGTTCGGCGGTCAGCCCGCCACCCTGTGGATACCTCACGCCCCGGTGATACCGCAGGGACCGCGGCCCGTCAGCCCCTACGACACCACGAGTTCAACCTCAGTAGCTACCTCATCTCCAACGCATCTGGGTGGCCCAGCTGTTGTATTCGGCATCGATCATCTTCTTCGCCTTCTGCAGACGCTGAGGGTCGCCATCGAGGAAGCGCTCCTGGAGCAGCGGATGGAGGTCCCCATGCCGGTCCAGCTCCTGCTTCAGCCAGGCCTGGGGGGTGGTGAGGTAATGATCGAGGGTCCCTGTCCTGCGCACATAGGGCCATTCGAAACCTCGGATTCAGATGTGCTGGCCGGGCGGTTCGGCTGGCGGGTGATCAGCAGGCGGCGTCGCGGACAGGGACGAGTTCGGTGCTCGTCTGTCGGCGGGTGGCCCGCTGGGCGGATCGGTCGGAGACCAGACCGGCGATCGCCAGGTGGGTCGCGGCGTAGGTTTCGCGCCGTCCGGTGAACCGTCGCAGGGTCGCCCACTGGCGGAGCTCGGCGTTGGTGTGCTCGACGCAGATCCGGGCGAGGACTGCCGCCGCGGCGTCTCGCGTCAGGCGTACTTGTCGCCGTCGCACGCCTCGTCCTTGGGCTTCTTCGGCGGGGCGCTGACCTGGCCGGGAAACTCCTTGGCCAGCCCCAGGTAGCCGGAGTCGACCTTGGCTCTCACAGTCGGCCGGGTACGGAACTGTTCGGCGATGCCCTCGGTGCGCACGGCGGTCTGGTCGTGCATTCGGCCCGGCCGGACCACGCCGGACAGCAGCATGCGGCCCTGGCCGTCGCTGAACGTAGTGGTCTTGATGGTGTTCTGCTTGCGCGTGCCGGAGATGAACGCCCGGCGCCCGGGCCGTCCGGCCTGCGGGCGGCGGACCTGGTCTCGGCCCCGTCGAGCCGCAGCTCGACGCCCTCGGTCTCGGCATAGGCGAAGAGATCCTCCAGGGTCCTCAGCCGCAGGCCCGGCCGGTCGGGCACGGCGAAACCACGTGCTGCCAGCAGCGGGCGGACCTGGCGAATCGCCTCGGAGACGGTGGAGCGGTCCACTGCGAACAGCTCGGCGAGCACCTCGTGCGGCAGCTGGTGGCGCAGATGGACCAGGGTGACGAGCAGCCGGTCGAAGAAGACCAGCTTCGGCTTGCGCCCGGCACCTTCTGCCCGCTTGCGCTCTCCGCCGCGCGCGGCCCTCAGCGCGGACTGCCGGGCCGCTTCCCACAGGCAGGCGAGCTCGGGTCAGTGAACTTCTCCGCGAGCTCGCGATGCCTGTCTGCGGCTTGCTTCGCGCGGGCGGGGCTGACGGTCGATCCCGGCATGCTGCCCAAGCGTTCGACCCCCTCCGCGAAGCGCAGGTGCTCGCGCCGGGCGTGCTCCCGGCAGGCGAGGCAGGTGACTTTGTCCGGGCGCGGTGAGGTCATCGCATACGGCACCCGCAGTCCGCATCCGGTAGCGACGAGGCTCGGCAGGTCACCCGCCAGACCGAACGTGGATGCCAGCACGTTGCGGACGGCGGCATCGCCGTGGACCACCTTCGACTCGACATGGATGTGCGGATCGTTCCCGCCCAAGCGTCCTCCCTTGCCCCGGCGACCGGACTGAAATGAGTTTCCCATGTCACGGCCCGGCCAGGACGATCACTAATTCCCCCGAGACCGTTACGGCTCGGAGTCGCTTCCAGGGCTAAATCGTTCGTCCCTGCCGCCGTCCGGGTGATGAGGTGGCATGGTGATGAGCCACGACGAAACTGCAGCTGTCCGACCGTTGACGCTGGCTTGGGTGGGTCGGCACCTGGAGACCGGCGAATGGATCGTCGGAGCCGAGGCGCTGCACGGCGGTATCACCGCCGAGGTACGGAGGCTGATCATCGGCACGCGGGACGGAGGCACCCGTGACCTGGTGCTGCGAAGCTACGTCGACCCGTTCTATTTGGAGAACGCCGAGGGCGGGCTGATCGGGGAGGCCGGTGCTCTGACCTTGCTCGCCGGGACCGACGTGCCAGCTCCTTCACTGGTCGCGGTTGATCCGACCGCCGCGCAGTGCGAGTATCCGTCGCTCCTGATGACTCATCTGGCGGGCCGTACGGTCCTCGGCGATGGGGGAGTGGAGGCGCGCGTTCGCCTGCTGGCCCGTCAACTCGTGGCGATCCACGCAGTGCGCCCCGCTGAGCGGCCCCGGGTATACACGACGTTGACGACCGCCGACACCGTCGTGGTTCCCAGGGACGCGGACGCGGCCGTGTGGGCCGCGGCGATCGACGTGATCCGCAAGCCCGCGCCGCCCTACGAAGGGCGCTTTCTGCACCGGGACTTCCAGCCCGGAAACGTGCTGTTCGACGTGTCGTCTTCGTACCCGGACGGCGCCCGGATCACCGGCGTCATCGACTGGGCGGCGGCCTCCTGGGGTCCGGCTGATCTCGATGTGGCGCATTGCTCCGTCAATCTTGCGCTGCTGCACGGCCCGGCCTGGGGTCTGCGGTTCACCGAGGCGTACGAGGAGGCCGGTGGTGTGCTGGCTGCGAGCGTGAGCGAGCGGCTGTACTGGCGGGTGCGGGACGCGCTGGCCGCCTCGGAAGAAGTGCAGTCGGTGTCACAGCCGTGGCGGGAGGCCGGGAGGACAGAGCTGACGACGCGAGCTGTGGAGGAGCGGCTGGATGCCTATGTCGCCGCCCTGATGAACGCGCCGGGCTGACACGCGAGACGCAGCGGCAGCTGCCCGAGATTGATCGAGACCTACGGCGGGATGCCTCCCAACCGAGACTGCTTCGGCTTCAGCTTGTCCTTGTCTTCGAGCCCGGTCGGATGGTCACTCATTGGAGTGATTACTGGGTATGAGGGTGGCCTTTCTCGTGATCCTGGACTCTGCGACTGAGTACGGGCGATCAGGAAGGCCGTGGGATGAGTTTGCTGCCGCAGGTCGGTGGACGGGATGCATGCGCCGACCTGTCACGCTTCCGGACGGCCTTCTACCGGCGCGTGTCCGCACGGGCCGACGCCTTCTTCGAGCTGACCGACGCGCTGTTATGCGCGAACGGACCGACCAGGACACCCGTCGAACTGTCGCTGTCGGCCGAGCATCAGCGCGGCTACGGCTCGCTGTACGGCGCCTTGAACCATGGCCGCCTCGACATCGACGCCCTGTGTGACCTGCTGATATCGCTGCCGCTCCCGAGGTTCGACGGGCGGGGCCTGGCTCGAGGTCGTCCGGTTCAACGACGCCGGAGCCCTCGGTGTCACGCCGATCCGCGGGGCCTGGCCCTGGCGGGTTGGGTGCCTGGGGTCAGGGGGCGGGTGTGTAGGTGACGAGGGTGTTGGGGCAGCCGTCGGCGAGGGTGTTGAGTGCCTGGAGTTCGGTTTCGTCGACGGTGAGCGCCCAGGAGAGCTTGATGGGCACTCAGCAGGTGAGGTAGCGGCAGTGTGCGGCTTCGATCGGCAGCCATTCGGCGACGTCCTGGTCGGGCTTCTGCCGGTTGGAGCGCTGGCTGACGGCCTCAACACCTTCTGACGGCAGGAGTTCCGGTCGTAGACCTTGTCCCTGCGGTGCGGGTGGCCCAGCGCGAAGCGGCGCCCGCACACCGGGCAGCGCACAAATCTGCTCGGGCTCCTCGCCCAACAGGAACGCCAGCCCGATCGCGAAGGCTTCCCACTGGTGGCGGAGCCACCGGCGACGCGCCGCCTGGCACGCGCGGCCGCAGAACCGCTTGTCGCTGCGGGAGCCCTGCGGCAGCGGCTTCGAGCACAGGACGTACGCGCAGCGGCGTACTCGCCCGGCCATGGCTTCACCGTACGCCCCGGCCCGGTCACGCGTTGGCCGCGCGGCCGGGCCGGGGCGGGGCGGTTCAGACGGCGAAGGCGCTGTAGGTGCCGAGGGTGAGACCGGAGAAGGTGATGAGCTGGCGGGGCTTGAGGCAGGTGAAGGCTGCGTGCATCGCGATGCCGGCGACGACGGCGTAGGGCGTCGTCTGCTCGATGAGCAGGGCGGGCGGCAGCGCGATCTCCGCCGCGATGACGCAAGCCGAGACGAGGCGCCAGAGGCGGATGTCCCGGTCGGTGAGGTTGCCCGCGTGGCGGCGGAAGAAGCCAGGGACGGCGAACTGTCGCCGGTAGGGCAGCCGGTGTCTGACCTGGGTATAGGTGTGGACCCACTCGACCGCACTGGCCACCTGCCCGCACCCAGCATCCCCGCTCCCCGGCCCGTACCGCCGCGTGCCCAGCAGGCCGTTCTCGCCGCTGGCGGCGGCCGCCAAGCGGCCCAACACACCCTCGCCACGGTCCTTGCGCCGGTCGAAGCGTGTGGCCAGGTCGCCGAAGGCGCTGGCTTCTCCGACACCCTCAACCGCGTCGCCTACACCCTCGGAGGCCTCATCGCGGCTGGCCGCCTCCCCGAGGAAGCTGAGCAAGCTCTCAAGGACACCGCGGCCGCAGCCCGCCCCGGCCAGGAACTGCGCATCCAACAGATCATCCGCAGCGGACTCGCCGCCGGCATGCAACGCCCCCTCCACGCCAGCGGAAGGCGCCCATGACGTCGCCCCGCAACGAGACACTCTTCGAGTTCGACGCCGAAGCCGTCGCCGCCCAGATCCGCCATCAGGCCGCCGCCGTACCACTGCCCGCTCAGGCCGCCGCCGAGCGGCCTCTGGGTGAAGCAACCGCCAACGGTCTGCTACCGGACACCCTGACCGACCGCGGCAACGCCAAGCTCTTCGTCAAGCTCTACGCCTCCGACTACCGGCACGTCTCCAGGATCGGCTGGTTCCGGTGGGACACCACCCGCTGGCAGATGGACGAGGACGACACCGTCCTGTGGGCCGCCGGCGACCTCGCCGAGAACATCGCAACCCACGACCCTCGTGGCCGCTTCACCAACACCGCCCTGGACAAGCACCGCCGCCGCGCCCTGTCGACCACCGGCATCAACGCCATGCTTGCCCAGGCCAAATCAGCGCCAGGCATGTCGCTCAACCCCGACCGCCTGGATGCCGACCCCTACGCCCTGTGTACCCCGCGTGGGGTGGTGGACCTGCGCACCGGGCTGCTGTCGGCACCCGACCCGAGCAAGGACTTCCACTCCCGCTCCACCACCGTCGGCCCGCGCAGATGCCAACCCCCCGCTGGCTGCGTTTCTTGACCGATACCTTCGGCGACGACGCCGAGGGCCAGGAAATGATCGACTACTTGCACCTTCTGCTGGGGTACTCGATCACCGGCGACGTCGGCGCCCAGGTCCTTCCCTTCCTCTACGGCAAGGGAAAGAACGGCAAGAGCGTCCTGCTGGACGTCACCATGAAGCTGCTCGGCGACTACGCGGACGCAGCCCCGCCCGGCTTCCTGATGGCCAAGCCGTTCGAAGGCCACCCCACGGACCTCGCCGAACTCCACGGCCGCCGCATCTACGTCTGCTCGGAGATCAAGCCCGGCGACAAGTTCGACGAGGCCCGGGTCAAACTGCTGACCCGGCGGCGACCGCATCAAAGCCCGCCGCATGCGGCAGGACCCCTTCAGCTTCGAACCCACCCACAAACTCTGGCTGCTGGGCAACACCCGCCCCGAAGTCGGAACCGGCGGCTTCGCGTTCTGGCGGCGCATGCGCCTGCTGCCCTTCGAGCGCATCGTCCCCGACGACCGCAAGATCGACAATCTGGCCGACATCCTCGTCACCGAGGAGGGCCCCGGCATCCTCTCCTGGCTCATCGACGGCGCCCGCCGCTACCTCTCGGGCGACCGTGACCTCACCGGTCCCGAACGCGTTCGCATCGCGACCACCGCCTACGCCGAGACCGAGGACCACACCGGCCGCTTCTACGAGGAATGCTGCCGCCTCGGTCCCGACCTGCGGGCCGAGCAGACGGCGCTCTACGCCGCCTACAAGGCCTGGTGCCACAATGAAGGCGCACTGGTCATGTCCTCGCGCGCATTCGCCTCCCGCACGCGGGAACTCGTCGGACTGGCCTCGCCCAAGGAGATGATCCTGTCCAATCAGCGCAAGCACTACCCGGGCATCGGACTGCTTACCGACGACGAGAGGGACACCAGCGTATGAGCTCCCTGATCAGCGCGGACGAGATCAGCCACGAGACCGAGCTCGTGTGGTTGGAGGACATCGACGAACTGGACTACGTCCGCCAGAGCCTGGACCGGCTGCCCACCCGCAAGGGCAAGCCCGCCTACCACCGCGACGGCCGCATGGTCGGCTTCGCGATCCTCGGTCCCAACGCCAAGGCCTCGCACGCGTCGGGCACCTTCCGCCGCCGCGTCTTCTGGCTCCTGCCCCACGACCGCGACAGCGACCCCGCCGGCCTGTACGCCAACAGCGCCCCGGCCGAAGCCGTCGACCCCCGCACCCTCGACCCCCGCATCAAGGGCTCCAAGACCGAACGCTCCGAAGGCGGCCGGCCCTCCCTCGCCATGCAGGAACTCGGTATACAACTCCCGCTGTAAGCCACCATCCACCCTCGGCCCCCGCGGTTGCGCCCTGTCCGATGGTGTTTCCTGGGCTCATCGCAGAGAGTCTTGGGCGGAGGAGGGACATGCGTCTCCTTCACGAGGGTCGGGCGGCCGGATCAGCCGGAGGCCGGGACGTGCCGCACGGCGGGCGTCGAGCGCCGTGGTCGCGGTGACGGTGTCGAGGTCGTTCACCGCCCCCGCCTCTGCGCGGCCATCGTCGACCGGCTCACGTTCGCACCATCATCGAGACCGGCACCGACTCCTACCGCCTCGCCAGCACCCGAGCCCGAGCGGAGGAGCCCGCCAAGGCCGGCTGACATCTGCCGCTGCCTGACTCGCCGGCC
This sequence comes from Streptomyces sp. A012304, assembly GCF_026008495.1. Lineage (GTDB taxonomy): Bacteria > Actinomycetota > Actinomycetes > Streptomycetales > Streptomycetaceae > Streptomyces. The sequence goes on along the minus strand of NZ_BQUN01000139.1, from coordinate 41,075 downwards.
TGCCGCCCTGACGGGCGGCGGGGCCGGCCCGCATTCTCGGGCAGTGCTGTCATGCCGCGAGATTCGATCGGCTCAGTCTTCAAGGCTGCCGTCATCGAGCGGACGCAGGCGGCGCCGGGCCTCTTCCAGCCGCACGTCATAGTCGGGGAAGAACAGCGCGGGCAGCATCTTGTCCAGCTGGCCCGCGATCCGATGGATCGGTGCCCATGCCGCCGGATCGTCGACCGTGTTGCTGAGATCGGTCATCTGCAACCGTTCCAACCAGTCCGACAGGATCGTCGCTTCGTCGCGGGTGAGCTTGATCGTGATCTCTGGCTCTTCCACCCCGGCCCCACCCCTTCGAACAGGCGATTCAGCATCCGGCGACACAACCTACCGATCACCAGCTCCGCGAGAACGACCAGCTTTCACCGGAGGCCGGACACGCGCCGTCATCTCTCGTCGACATTCCCGAGCCGGTTAATCGCCAACTGCCTCCGCAACCCATCGACAAACGCTGTTCCTGGAGATCAACGAAGCCACCAGTACAACGCGGGCATGACCGCGTGGGAGCTCGCCGACCTACTCGGTGTCCACGAACACGACATCTCCCTGGACCACCAGCCCAACCAGCCGCTGCACGTCGTCCTCGAACTCGCCCGCCGCTTCGACCTCCACCCCGCAGACCTCACTCCGTACGCCGCCGAGGTCTACAACCACCCCCGCTACTTCGACGCCAGTTCCCGACCGAGCCCGCCCCCGGCACCGACACGGACGCCGTCGCTCTCCTCAACGCCCTCGCCCACGCCGGCCGCCCGCTCACCGCCGACTTCCTCGCCGATCTCCAGCGTGCCCGTGGCGTCCGGCAACCACCGTGCTAAGGGCCACCGTCCCGCGAACCGGCCGCCCGTCGTGGTCCACCACTTCACGTGGCGCGACGGCGTCGACGAGGACGTCGAGCGCCGCGCACAGCACTCGGCGGACGGCACGTGGCAGACCGCATCCCCGGCCCGTCTGGCGGAGGCCCGGCGGCTGCTGGAGCACCTTCAGCTGCACGGCGGCCGGATCGCCGTCGACTCCCCGCGGCTGAGCTTCCGGCCCGTCTCGCTGCGGACCGTCCCCGACTGGTGGGTGGCGGAGGCCACCAGTCTGGTTGCCACCTGGCGGCCCCCGGTGGGTCAGAACGAGCCGGGCTCGATGATCTCCTCACCCTCGTCATGAGGGGGCTCGAACCGGGCGTAGAAGTCATCCAGAGCCTCCGGGGAGACGGTCAGCGCGTTCGCGTCCTCGTGCTCGTTGCGCTCGGACAGACGCCTCAGCAGTTCCTCGCGGGGCACCGGGAAGTACAGCAGCCGGGGCGTGCCGCCCGCCTCGACGACGAGCTTCTTCCACTCCTCGCGGTCGGAGCGCAGCCACAGCCCGTGGTCCAGCACGGCGTCCCGCCCGGCGGCGATCAAAGCGACCAGGTCCTCGCGGACCTCGGCGACCACCGGCGCCTCCAGGGCGAAGTAGTCCCGCTCGGGGTAGTCGACGCCGTAGCGGCCGTGCCGGTCGTGGACCCGTTCGTCCATGGACAGCCGCACCGTGCCGGCGGGCTCCAGCCGCTTCTTCGCGTACGTGGTCTTGCCCGACCCGGTCAGCCCGACCAGCAGATACACCACCGGACCCGGCTTCTGACCGGACACCGCCGCCTTCACCAACGCTCCTCTCGCCGCGGGAACCGCTCTCCGGTCCAGCCTGCCACCCTCCGCCGTCCCCCGCGGCCAGATCGTCGCGCCCTCACCCGGAGCCTGCCGTGACTCCTCTGCTCGCGCTTCACGCCCTGCGCGGGTACGTCCGCCATCTGCCCGGCTGCCTCGGCACCGGTCCACTGGCCGCCCGGCTGAGCGACCATCTCAAGCACCACCCCGTCCACGCGACCGCCCGCATGCGCGACGGCATGGTCTTCCCCGTGGTAACCAGCGACGTCATCCAGCGCTACCTGTGGCTGCACGGCGTGTGGGAACCGCACCTGACGGCCTGGATGCGCTCCCGGCTCGCCCCGGACGACCTCGTGGTGGACGTGGGCGCGCACACCGGCTACTACACGCTGCTGGCCTCCCGCCTCGTAGGGCCCGCGGGCCGTGTCGTGGCCATCGAGCCGTCCCCGTCCTTCCACCAGGCCCTGACCGCGAACCTCGCGGCCAACGGGTGCGGCAACGTCCGCACGATCAACGCCGCCGTTTCCGACCAGCCCGGGCGGCTCACCTTCTACCTGGAGCGGGCCACCAACCTCGGCGGCACCACCGCCGTCCGCCCGCGTACCGTGGAGGCCTCCTTCGAGGCCGACGCCGCGCCGCTGCCGACCCTGCTCACGGCGGGGGAGCTCGCCGCCGCCCCACTGATCAAGATCGACGTAGAGGGAGGCGAGGCTGCGGCCGTGCGCGGGCTCGCCCCGGTCCTGAGCAGCCTGCGGGACGACGCCGAGCTGGTCATCGAGGTCGCCCCCAAGACCCTGGCCAAGCAGGGGCACACCGTCGATGACGTCCTCGGGCCCCTCACCGCCCACGGGTTCCACGTCTACTCGATGGCCAACGACTACGCCGCGGGCAGCTACCCGGCCGCCCTACGGCGGCCCCTTCCGCCGATGCGGTGGCGCGGGCCCGTCACGGAGATGAGCGATCTGGTCTTCTCCCGCCGGGACGCCGAGACCTTGCCGTAGCGGCCTTCACCGTGTTGTTCGCGAGACTGACCGCCCGCCCGCCGGGACCTACAGCGCTGAGGACGGCGGGCTGCCAGCGCAGCAGGACGCCTCGGGTGAGCAGGGCGGCCTGGATGGCGCGCAGGCGGATGAGAGCGAGTCGTGGGCTGGCGACGGTGCCGAGGCGTTCGTCGCGCAGGTAGGCGTTGCGCTTGCGCTGGAACTCGCTCGGCGTGCGGCCCGGGGTGAGCTCGTGGCGGTGGCGGCGTACGAACTCGTCCGTGCGCTGGGCTTCGGCGCGGTAGACGAGGTTCAGCTGGTCGAAGGTGTCTCCGGCGAGGCGTCGGCGGCAGACGTCGAGGAAGAGGGGAAATCGGCGGTGGGCAGGGCCGGCCAGTCGGCGCCGGGGTCGGCGTGCTGGTCATGCCCTACCGGACGGACTTGAAGATGTGGGACCACAAACCCCGGTGTCGTCAACGTGGTGCACGAGGTATTCGCCTGGATGGGTGTGGGAGTGAAGTGCGGGCAGCGGTCGTTTCGGTCAATCGGCCGGGGGCCGGTCTTCGCGTGCCGCAGGTGAACGGCTGCTGGCGGACCGGCTCGCGAGCTAGAGGGAGTGGCCACACGCCGTGGCTGCCCTGCTGGTATGCCAGGCAAACGTGCCGCTCGGGAGTGACGAGAATTCAGCGATGGTTGCTTTCCGTAGTCAGTCGATTGCGCTTCGCTTGGCTTTGTCGTCAGTGCCGTCCGGCCCAGGCCGAGAAGAAATCGGCATCTCTGCCGACGGCGTGAGCAAGGGAGTTCGTGTGGCTACATCAACGACCGTCGGCACCGTGTGGGGCAAGGCCGTCGACCTTCAGGGGACGCTGTCGAGCGAGCCCGTGCCGGTACTGAACGCCGACAACCGCCTGGAGGTGTTCGCACGCGGGGCCGACGGCGGACTGTGGAGTCGCTGGCAGACCCGCGCGTACGACTGGGGGGACTGGACCAAGCACGCGGGTGTCACGATCGCGGGCATCCCGGCACCGATCCTCGGCCGGGACGGCAAGATCCGGGTGTTCTACCGCACGCCGGACGGCAAGCTGGAGGTCATCGACCAGAAGACGCTCAACACCGGCTTCGCCGCGCCCCGGCAGCTGGCCACCAACGCCGCCGGTGACCCGGTCACCGTCCACGGTGCCGACGGACGGCTGCACGCGTTCTACCGCGGCACCGACGACGCTGTCTGGTACACCCGCAACCAGGGTGTCCTGTACGAGCAGTACTTCGCCCCCGTCTCGATCAACGGCGGTATCAAGGAGCAGCCAGCGGTCGCGCTCGACGGTTCAGGCCGTATCGTCGTCGCGGTCCGGGGCAGCGACGACGGGCTGTGGACGGCACAGCAGAAGACGGAGAACTCCGCCGACTTCAGCTCGTTCCAGGAGCAGACCACCGGCGTGACCGACTGGCCGACGACCGCAGTCGACGCGGCGGGCCGTGTGCAGATCTTCTACCGCGGCTCCGACGGTGCGGCCTGGCGTGTCGGGCAGAGCCTCGACTACCAGTCCTTCGACACGTCCGTCACCCTTAACGGCGGCATCAAGCACCGCCCCACCGCGGCTCGGGGACAGGACGGCCGGCTCAACGTGTTCGTCGTCGGCAACAACAACGCCCTGTGGGTCGCCGGCCAGACCGCAGAGAACGCCGACACCTACAGCGCCTTCCAGTCCCTCGGGGGAGCTGTTTCCGTGCCCACCGCGCTGGCCGATCACCGCGGCCTGCTGCACGCGTTCCATCGGGGAGCCGACGCCAACAAGCTGTGGTACACGCCACAGGCATTCGCCTGACGATGAGACCCCCCTGACCCCCAGTTGCTCGTCCACAGGCGCACGGCGGATCGGGGGCGGCACCGGTTTGTGGGCGGGGGCGCCCCACGGGAAGGGGCGCCCCTCGCTGCCACGGGCCGGGTACTCGCGTGTCCGCGGTGAGGCCGACCGGCCGCCGACTGCTGCTCCAGACCGGGGGCTACACCGGTGGTGCGACTATGCGTCGGACGCCTCCCTGCCCGGCACCCCTCCTGACACGGCCTGACCAGTTCTCTGGTCGCTGCCCGCGCGGTCCGACGCGGTCATCTTGAACAGGGCGGTGTGACTGCAGGGCGGGCGAAGTCGTGCGTAGGGCATGAACAAGATCAAGTGCTTCGGCGCCGCAGCAAGCAGATCGGCGAGCAGCTCGTTTTCCCTGCACAGGACGCTGTCGTGCTGTGACATCGAGCCTTGATCGGGCTGGTCAGAGACGCCTCGTGCCCCGTGCCCCCGCCGGGTGTCCGGTAGGGGCACCACGGGCAGACGCTGGGCGCCCGTCAGTCCTTGGGCACCACGTTGTCGGCCTGCGGTCCCTTTTGTCCTTGGGTGAGCGTGTACTCCACTTTCTGGCCCTCGACCAGTGACTTGAAGCCGTTCCCTTGAATAGAGCGGAAGTGGACGAATACGTCCGGGCCGCCTTCGTCCTGCTGGATGAAACCGAACCCCTTCTCATCGTTGAACCACTTCACAGTGCCTGTTGCCATCCAGAATCCTTCTCGACGTGCCACACAGGGCCGCCCTGCGCAGCCGTCTCGATGATCCCCACCCGCCCCGCGCCCCACACATACCGGAGCGACGCCGTACGACGGCGGTGGCAGCCGCTGGTGCGCAAGCGCCGGCAGAAGCAGGCGGTCACCGGCACCGGGATCACCGTGGAGACCCGGGCCCGGTTCGGCTACACCGCGCCGGTCGGCACGACCGACGACGGACGGTTCGGGCGACTCACCGTGCACCTTCCCCCGGAGTACGCGCAGCGCCTCTTCGACGCCCGCGACGCGGGGGCAACCGACCAGCAGATGCGCGGAATGATCGCCGAAGGGTTTAAGGAGGTGTATTTCCAGGACGGCGGCGGTCGCGCTATGGGACTGTCGGACGTGGAAATCAACGACATCGACTACCTTCCTGTCGCCCTTCGCCCAGCTAAACCTGCACAGCGCCGTGTTCGAGTAGAGGTCCACCTGATCGTCCTCGGAGGCGTGCGAGCCGTAGCCCGGCACCATCCAG
>NZ_BQUN01000139.1:0-35280 GCF_026008495.1 Streptomyces sp. A012304 | reverse complement strand
GCCTCCCCGTCGTACGGCGCGCCCTCCGGCCAGTCATACACCGGCTCGGTCGTGGTGCAGCGCACCCGCAGATCAGGCCCCGTCCAGCGCTTTGCCGTACCGGATCTGCGAGCTGGCATCGACCGCGTCCAAAACGAAACCGCCTAGGGTCTGTTGCGAAAGTGCTGGTCACAGCCACTCGTTGATTGCTGCGACCAGCACCGTCGCTTCATAGCAACGGCCCGGTGCCGCTTGAGGCGGTCGATTCCGCACTCGACCGCGTGCCGCTGCTTGTAGTCGTCCTTGTCGAACTTCGGCGGCCGCCCGCCGCGCGATCCGCGCTTGAGACGGTTGCGGGCCCGGTCCCCCGGGATGGGGATGGTGGCCTTGATCCCGCGTCTGCGCAGGTAGGAGCGGTTGCCGCGAGAGTCGTACGCCTTGTCGGCCCGGACCCGTTCCGGACGCTTGCGCGGCCTGGAGCCCCAGCCTCGGCACCCGGATGGCTTCCAGAACCGCTTCGAAGTGCGGAGAGCCGCCCCGCCGCCCGGCCGTGATCACGACGGACAAGGGCTTTTGCCCCTGCTCGACCGCGAGGTGGATCTTGCTGGTCAGTCCGCCGCGGGAGCGTCCGAGGCCATGGTCGGCCGGCTCGACGAACACTCCGCCGGGCGGTTCCTTCTGCAGGTCCCCTTTTTCGCCGCTCCGGCGGCGTGCTGGTGGGCCCGGCAGACGGTGGAGTCGACGTTCACCTCCCAGGTGATCAGGCCCTCGGCGTCCGCCTGGGCCTGGAGCCGGGTGAGGATCCGGGCCCACGTGCCGTCACGCTGCCAGCGTCGGAACAGGTCATAGACCCGGTCCCACGGCCCGTATCTTTCGGGAACGTCCCGCCACGGAGCACCGGTCCGGGTCCGCCACCGTATGCCGTCTATCAGCTGCCGCCGCGTCCAAACCGGCGGACGGCCCGGCTTGATGCCTTGCGGCAGCAGAGGCTCAAGCCGAGCCCACTGGCTGTTCGTCAGATCCCCACGTCCCACGAAAGGCGATCATCAACGAACAAGATCCACTTTCGCAACAGACCCTAGTGGCGCGTGCGCCCCACTCCCCTTTGGTAGAGGCCTCGTTGCAGATAGTCCGCACTATCCGCGAGGGCGACGGAGTACCCAAGGCCGATTCGGCGACACGGTAGTGTCACCTGCGTATCCTTGCGGCGTTCGGCGCCGTCCTGGTCCTCTCTGCCGCCGCGTGAGGGCGCTGCTTGAGTCGCGGGGCTAGGGTTTTCGCTGCGGGCGGGGCGTACTGCTGAGCGCTTTCGTGGGGGCTGCAGTTGGCCGACCAGGGGGCGGACAGGCGGCGGCCTTCCTTCGTCGGACAGTAGGCCAGCCCGTGTTCCCGGCCCCGGATCTGATGCCCTTCTGCGGGGGAAAAACGAGATCCTGCACGATCGTGGAGAGCTACCTCGGCGCCCGTTGAGAGGACAAGAGCGACCAGTCCCGCATCACCCCGGATCCCGCGCGAGACTAAGATCGCCTGAAAGCCCCAGGCGCCACCCCGCCCCTTGGGCGGTCGATAGCGGCCACCGGATCGCCGCGTTGGTCACCCGGGCGGCCGAAGGCCGGCCTACGGGGCGGCGCAGCCCCGTACCTCGGCCTCTCAGGTCCGCTTTCGTCACCGTCAATTCCCTCATCGATGGGTACCGCCCGGACCGGCGTCTTCCCTTGACGCTTCGGCGCTGCACTGCCTCGGCAGCGCCGACTCCATCGCCGACAGCATCAAGGCGACCCATCAGGCCGGTGTGACGCGGCGAGGACCCCACGCGGACCGGCGAATCCATCGACGCCACGTCGGATGACAACACGACGTCGACAAGGCGGCCGAGGACCTCGACAAGGCCATCCTGAACGGCGACACAGGCCCGGACTTCAGCAAGATCGACAAGGCGGCGGACAGGCTGAGGAACATCTGCACCTCATGACGAGACCCCGGCGACCGGGATGGCGTCCACCACGGCCCACTCGACGCGGCCGCGGGCGGAACGGGCGAGTGCGGCGGTCATGGCCTGGTAGCGGTCATGGACGTACACCTGGCGGACCTGCTCGGTCACCTCGCCGAAGGGCGGGGTGACCGCCTTCCCACCCCGGGAACGGGACTGCCGGAAGGTGCCGAGGCGGGTGCGGTAGTAGGCGCGCAGGTGCTGACGGGGTGGGGATTCCCGTGGTTCCGGCGAGCTTCTGCTCCAGGGAGCGGGCGTTCGTCCCGCGGCCATACCCCCGCCTACGCCCCCGCGAGCGCGCGCAGTTCGCGGAGAGCCTTCGAGACCAGGACCGGGACCGCCGCGCCGACGCCTTCGTAGCCTTCGCTCACCGTCTGGCCGCGGATGTAGCGGGCGTGGACGCCTTCCAAGATCACGGCGAGCTTCATCGAGCTGAAGGCCAAGTAGAAAGGCAGCAGGCTCAGGTCCCGGCCGGTCAACGCGGCGTACTTCTCCGCCACTTCACGGCTGGTGGGGAAGCCTCGCTGCGTGGTGACTCCCACGGCCACGGGGATCAGTTCCCGGTCCGTGTCGCCGTGGTCGTGCCAGTACGTCAGGGTCATGCCGAGATCGGCCAGGGGGTCTCCCAGCGTGGAGAGCTCCCAGTCGAGCACGCCCGCGATGCGTGGCGACTCGGTCATGTCGACGATCGTGTTGTCGAGACGGTAGTCGCCGTGGACGATCGAGGCCTCGGAGTGCGTCGGCACATGCTCCGAGAGCCTGTTCAGGAGGACGTCCATGTCCGGGAGTTCGCGGGTGTGCGAGCGCTGCCATTGCTCGCCCCAGCGGACGATCTGCCGTGCGCAGTAGCCTTGGGGCCGTCCGAAATCTGCCAGACCTGCGCTCGACGGGTTGACACCGTGCAGGTCCGCAAGGGTGCGCACCAGACCGGCGGCCAGCGCCGAGCGCGTCTCGGGGGTGAGCCCGGCAGTGTCGTCCGCCGTGCGCATGATCTGCCCGGGCACCTCGGCCATGACGTAGAAGGGGCAGCCGAGGACGTCGGGATCGGTGCAGAGCGCGAGGGTCCGGGGTACCGGGACGCCGGTCCCCGCCAGCGCGGTCTGGATGCGGTACTCGCGCTTCATGTCGTGTGCGCTCGGGAGAACCTGGCCGAGCGGGGGCCGCCGGAGGATTACGGTCGCGTGCGGGAGGTGCAGGCGGTACGTGATGTTCGACAGCCCGCCGGATATCAGCTCCGCGTGCCAGGGGCCGCCGTCCAGCAGATCCGGCAGCGTCGCTTGGAACCACTTCTCGATGCTCGCGGCCGGCAGGCCGGGCAGATCGGTGCTCACGACCGGACCCCGCTTCCCTGTCCGGCGGTACCGGCCCGGCGCGCGGCCCGCTTCGCGATCGACATCCGGTGCGCCTCCGAGGCTCCGTCGTAGATACGGAACGCCCGGATGTCGGCGTAGATACGGCCGATGACCAGGTCCTCGCTGGTGCCCAGGCCCCCGGCCAACTGCACCGACCGGTCGACGATACGCCCGACGGCCTCGCTGATGAACACCTTCGCGCGCGAGGACGACTCCGTGCCCCTGCCGCCCTGGGCGACCTCCCAGCAGGCCTGCCACAGCAACGCCCGCGCCGCGACCAGGTCGATCTCGTTGTCGGCGATCATCTGCTGCGCCATCCCGAGGTCGGTCAGCCGCTGCCCGAAGAGCTCACGGTCGACCGCCCGGCCCAGGGCGATCTCGTGTGCGCGGCGGGCGGCGCCCAGCCATCGCATGCAGTGGGTCAGGCGCGCGGGCGCGAGCCGGACCTGTATGTACTGGAAGCCCCTGCCGGGCTCGCCGAGTACGGCGTCGTCGGGAACGAAGACGTCCTCGAAAAGCACGCGGCAGTGACCGCCGACCATGGTCGAGTCGATGGTTCGGGCGTGCTCCGTCACCGTGAAGCCGGGCGTGCCGGTGTCGACCAGCAGCATGGTGGCCCCGTCACTCCCGCCGTCTCGTGCCATGACGATCGTGAACGCGGCCCCCTCGGCCCCGGTGATCAGGTGCTTCTCGCCCGAGATCCTCCAGCCGTCGGCGACCTTGGTCGCCAGGGTGCGTACGGCCGACGGGTCGGAGCCCGCGCCGGGCGGCGGCTCGGTCATCGCGAAGCAGGAGCGAATGTCGCCGTTGACCAACGGAACGAGGTACTTGTCGCGCTGCGCCGGCGTGGCCACCACGTTCAGCAGGTGGATGTTGCCCTCGTCAGGGGCCGCGCAGTTGAGGGCGAGCGGGCCGAGCAGGCTGGTGCCGGCCTCCTCCAGGAGGACCGCCGCCTCGTCGAAGCGGAAGCCGCCCCCGCCCAGGTCCGCGGGTGCCTGGGGCGCCCAGAGCCCGGCCGCCCTGGCCGCCTGCTGGAGATCCCGGCGCAGAGCGTCGTCCACACCGTTCGTGAACGCCTCCTGTTCACGCGGGACGACCACGTCCGCCACGAACTCGGCGATCCGGTCGCGCCACTCCACGACTCGGGGTGTGAGAGAGAAATCGAAGGACATTTACGGTGACTCCGTCCGGCTCGTCAGATCGTTGCCCGGGCCGCCGCGTCCGGCCCTGTTTCCGCCGGCGGTGGTCATGCGCGCCACAGTGTCTCTCCGGGCCTGGTGACTACGATGTTGGGCACTGCGGCATGCCGCGACAGCCGGCACAGTGCCACTGTGAGTTCCGCGATGTCCGAGGCCCGGATCATCGAGGAGGGGTCGACCCGGTCGTGCACCCAGGCCGCCATGTCGGTGTCGACGTACCCGGGGGACAGCGCCGTCGCGCTCACTCCCCGCCCGCCCTCGGCGACTGTGATCGACTCGCACAGGGAGATCAGGGCCGCCTTGCTGGCGCCATAGGCGGCCAGACCCGGCTCACTCACGACTCCGGTGATCGACGCGATGGCGATGATCTTCGCGCCTGGTCCCGACGGCGCCGATCCGGCCGTACGGAGCGCCGGCAGGAGTCGCTGGGTGAGCAGCAACGCGCTCCTGACGTTCACCGACATCATCGTGTCGAACCTGTTCAGCGGATACGTCGACAGTTCGCCACCCGCGCCCATGCCCGCGGCCAGCACCAGGACGTCGAGGCCTCCGTGAAGTTCGAGATGTGCGTCGGCGAGGGCCTCGACCTCCGCCGGGTCCGCCATGTCCGCAGGCGCGGTCTCCACGCGCTGCCCGTGGGCGCGCAGTTCGTCGGCGGCGTCCTTGAGCGGCCCGTCCGTACGAGCGGACAGAGTGAGGTCGAACCCTTCTGCCGCGAGTCGCTCCGCGATGGCCCTGCCGATTCCACGAGATGCGCCGGTGACGAGCGCGGTACGCCGGGCTGTCATGCCACTCCTCATGAGCTAATGGTCATTAGCTTGGAGTTTGATCGTTTGACCAGAGAACTGTCAATAGGCATGCGTGATACGCCACGGTGAGCTGGCTAACAATCAGTAGCATGTATCCCCGGCCGCATGATTGAGGCGCTCCATGGCGAAGATGAGTCGCACTGGGCGGGACGGGATGCGGAGGTGCCGCCGAGGCGGCAGACCGTCGACGCGCAGGCGATCTCCGCGGCGGCGCTGAGCCTGTTCGCCGAACGCGGCTACCGCGCGACGACGATGTCCGACGTCGGCGCCGCGTTCGGCATCCGCGGCCCGAGTCCGTACCGCCACGTGAGCTCGAAGCAGGCCCTGCTCGGCGAGATCATGATCGAGACGATGAGGGCGCTGATCGCCGACCGGCACGCGGCACTGGACGCCGGCGGCGACGTGATCCGGCAACTGCGGCAGATGGTCGATGCGCATGTGCGCTACCACGCGGCACACCGTGAGCAGGCGTTCGTCGGCAACCACGAGATGGGGAACCTGAAGCAGCCCCACCGCGACCAGGTGCTGCGACTTCGCCGGACCAACGAGCGGGGACTGCGCGCCGTCATCGAACCGGGCTACGCCGAGGGTGAGTTCACCGTTGCGTAGCCACGGCTCGCCTCGTACGCGATCCTCGACATGGGCATCGGCGTCGCGGCGTGGTTCCGCGCAGACGGACCGCACAGTGCCGAACAGATCGCCTACACGTACGCGGCCGAGGCCGCCGTCCTCGTCACCCGCCGCGCCCGCCGCTACGGCCACGCCGACCCCGCCCTGCCGCTGCGCGCCCTCGCCCGGGCGCCCGCTGTCGCGACCTCGCCACCGGCCTCCTCCACCACGGCGCCGTGCTGCTCACCCACGGCTTCCCGCTGCCGCTGGCCCCGGACTACAACGCGAGCGCCCTGATCCACCTCGTCCGGGAGGCCTGACGGCGGCCGGACCAGTACAGGGCCCCGCAGGTGGCCGGAGCGACTCGAATCCGGCTCGTTGACGACCACGCGGCCTCGCCGCACCTGTGGTGCTGTCTGGTCGGGGATCATTGCGCAGGACGTGTCCCGGCTACGCGCTGAGCAGGTTGGCGCCGGTGGCTTTGCGGACCTCGTCGGCGCTGACCCCGGGTGCCGTCTCACGGAGCACAAGGCCCTCATCAGTGACGTCGATGACGGCGAGGTCCGTGATGATCTGCTGCACGCAGCCCTTGCCGGTCAGCGGCAGGGTGCACTCGGGAACAATCTTGGGGCTGCCGTCCTTCGCTGTGTGCTCCATCATCACGATGACCCTCTTCGCCCCGTGGACCAGGTCCATGGCACCGCCCATGCCCTTGATCATCTTTCCGGGGATGGTCCAGTTCGCCAGATCCCCGTTGGCGGCCACCTGCATCGCGCCCAGGACCGCGACATCGATGTGGCCCCCGCGGATCATGCCGAAGGAGGAGGCCGAGTCGAAGAAGGACGCTCCCGGCAGGACAGTCACCGTTTCCTTGCCGGCATTGATCAGGTCCTCATCCACCTCGTCCTCATATGGATAAGGGCCCACGCCCAGGATGCCGTTCTCGGACTGCAGCACCAGGTGCACCCCGTTCCGCACGTAGTTGGGGACGAGAGTCGGCAGACCGATGCCCAGATTCACGTACTGCCCGTCGGCCAATTCGTGCGCGACTCGCGCCGCCAGTTCAACTCGCGACAACGCCACTGCAGTTCAACCTTCCATCGGCTGGTGACCGGGGCCGGATACGGGGGAGGCGGCGGCTCGCTCCCGGACGGTGCGCTTTTCTATTCCCTTGCCTGCTGTGCCGACCTCGACGACGCGCTGTACGAACACGCCGGGTGTGTGCACCTGCTCCGGATCGAGTTCGCCCGGCTCGACCAACTCCTCGACCTCAGCGATCGTGATCCGGCCGGCCATGGCGCACAGCGGGTTGAAGTTCCTGGCCGAGGCGTCGAAGACCAGGTTGCCGTGCCGATCACCCTTGGCCGCACGTACCAGTGCGAAATCGGTGACGATCCCCTCTTCCAGCACGTACTCCTGGCCGCGGAACCCCCGAGTCTCCTTCGCCGGCGACGCCACCGCCACCGAGCCGTCGGCGTTGTAGCGCCACGGGAGACCGCCATCAGCGACCAGAGTGCCTACTCCCGCCGGGGTGTAGACCGCCGGAATCCCTGAACCTCCCGCTCGTAGCCGCTCGGCCAACGTGCCCTGCGGTGTCAGCTCGACCTCCAGCTCACCGGCCAGATACTGACGTGCGAACTCCTTGTTCTCGCCGACATAGGACGACACGGTGCGGCGGATCCTGCCCGCTCGGAGCAGGACGCCCAGTCCAGCCCCGTCAACGCCACAGTTGTTGGACACCGTTTAGAGATCGGTCGCGCCGACCGCGAACAATGCGTCGATCAGTACCCGCGGTATGCCGCACAGCCCGAACCCGCCGACCGCCACCGAGGAACCTGACCGTATGTCGGCCACCGCCTCAGCTGCGGAACCGATCGTCTTGTCCATATCTACGTCTTCCTCTCGCCTTCGTGATCCCGCCTTTCAAGGGCTGACTCATCTCGCGCTCCAGCCGCCGTCGAGGGTGAAGCTGCTGCCGTTGGCCATTCCGGCTTTCTCACCGCAGAGCCAGAGGATCAGGTCGGCGACCTCTGTCGGCTCGGCGAGCCGTTTCACGGCACTCTCTCCGAGGAAGATGCTCTCCACGGCCTCGTTCTCGCTGATGCCGTGGTGCGCCTGCGCCTGGTCGGCGATCTGCTTGTCGACGAGAGGAGTCCGCACGTAGCCCGGGCTCACACAGGTGCTCGTCACGCCGCGACCGCCGCCCTCGAGGGCGATCACCTTGGACAGACCCTCCAGCCCGTGCTTGGCAGCGACGTACGCCGACTTGAACGGTGAGGCCCGGAGACCGTGCATGGAGGTGATGTTGACGATCCGTCCGAAACTTGACTCGTACATGTACGGCAAGCCGCCCGCGTCAGCAGGAAGGGCGCCTCCAGCATCAGCGTGAGCATCCGCCGGAACGTCTCGGGCGGGAAGTCCTCGATCGGGGAGACGTGCTGGAACCCGGCGTTGTTGACGAGGATGTCGTAGTCCAGGGAGAGGCTGTCGAGCGCTCCCGTGTCGGTGAGGTCCAGGACCCACGGCTCTCCGCCGATCTCCTCGGCGATACCGGCAGCCGACCGCGAGTCCACATCGGCGACGGTCACCTTCGCGTCGGCACCTGCCAACGCTCGGGCGACGGCGGCACCGATACCGCTTCCCGCGCCGGTGACAAGCGCACGTCGGTCTTTCAGTAAAGTTCTGGCCTCCATAGCTGATGCGCTGCGGTCGGAATCCCGTCGGACGAGGAGTCCGCACCGTTCAGCCGGCCCCGTTGACCGACTGTCCGGCAGTGGCCCAGGCTCGGTCCCGCAGGACGAACTTCTGGATCTTGCCGGTTGACGTCTTGGGGAGCGTGCCGAACACGACGTACTTCGGCGCCTTGAAACGGGCGAGCCGGTTCTTGACGTGCTCGATGAGTTCGGCCTGCGTGGCCGCCTTGCCGGCGTGCAGGGTGACGTAGGCGGCGGGGACCTCGCCCCAGCGTTCGTCCGGGACAGCGATCACCGCGGCCTCCAGGACGGCCGGATGCTCACAGAGGGCCTGTTCCACCTCGACGCTGGCGATGTTCTCGCCGCCGGAGATGATGACGTCCTTGCTGCGGTCCCGCAGCTCGATGTATCCGTCGGGGTGGATCACGCCGAGGTCGCCGGTGCGGAACCAGCCGTCGGGGGAGGCCTTTTCGGTTGCGGCCGGGTCCTTGAAGTAGCCGAGCATGACGTTGTTGCCGCGCAGCGCGATCTCTCCCACCGACGCGCCGTCGCGCGGGACGTCGGCGCCGTTCGCCGCGACGACGCGGACCGCGTAGGAGATCATGTTCCCCACGCCCTGCCGGGCCTTCAGCCGGGCCTGCTGGTGGGTGTCGAGCCCGTTCCACTCGGGACGCCAGTCGCAGATCATCGCCGGACCAAACGTCTCCGTGAGCCCGTACAAGTGGGTGACGTCGAAGCCCAGCTCCGCCATCCGCCGCAGGATCGCCGGACTGGGCGGGGCCCCGCCGGTGGCTATCCGCACGGCCGGGGTGACGGGGGCTGCCTCCGGTGCGTACGCGATCATCGACAGCACGGTCGGGGCCCCGTTGAGATGGGTGACGCCCTCGTCGCGGATGAGCCGCCAGATCTCGGCCGGGTCGACCTTCGGCAGGCACAGGTGGGTGGCCGCCGCGGCGGTCACCGCCCAGGGGAAGCACCAGCCGTTGCAGTGGAACATCGGAAGTGTCCACAAGTGCACGGCCGTTGGCGACAGCCCTGTGTGACCCACCATGGCCAGCGCCTGCAGGTAGGCGCCGCGATGGTGGTACATGACGCCCTTGGGCCTGCCGGTCGTGCCGGAGGTGTAGTTGACCGCCAGCAGGGCCCGCTCGTCCTGCGGGGTGATCGCGTGCGGGACGGCGTCGGCGAGCAGCGACTCGTACGTTCCGTTGTCGCCCTCGCCCGCTCTGATTCGTACCGGCGGCGCGGTGAGTAGCGCGAGGGCGGCGTCGACGAGGTCGTCGAAGGCCGGGTCGTGGATCAGCACCGCCGCCTCGGAGTGCTCCAGGATGTACGCGATCTCCCGGGCGGACAGCCGGGTGTTCACCGCGACGAGCGGCGCCCCGGCCCAGGGCACGCCGAAGTGGGCCTCCAGCAGGACATGGGTGTTCGGCGCCAGCACGGCCACCGGGCGCCCGCCGGCCAGCGGGGTGAGCGCTCCGGCCAGGCGGCGGCACCGGTCGTGCAGTTGCGCGTACGTCCACCGCTGGTCGCCGTCCACCACCGCGAGTCGGTCGCCGTGTGCGGCGGCCGCACGGTCCAGGTAGGAAACGGGTGTGAGCGGTTCGAACGACAGGTCACCGGGCATCGGGTGAACCTCCTCTCGTATTCACGGTGCGGCGGATCCCGGTCCCGTCCGGGAGTGACCACAGATCGAAAGATCGGCTTCTCAGCGGCGCCAGGCGCCCTTGCTGGCAAGGGCGGCGACGGGAAGGTCGGCCATGGTCCGCAAGCCCGGCGCGGCCCCGACGGCAGCGACCACGGCGTTGCTCGCCACGGCCACGGTGGACAGGAAGCTCTCGTATCCGCCGGGCACCCTGACCTCGAGGGTCTGCTCGTCGCCTTCGATGACGCAGGTGTCGCCGTCCTCCATGGGGTCGCCGGGCTGGAAGAGCCCGAAGTGGATGCCGAGTTCGATGACGGTCTCACCGCCGCTCAGCCCACGTGCGCCGTGCAGCACGGCGGCCACCGTCCCCGGCTCGATCCGGATGTGCTCGCCGCTCCGTGGCTCGGCGGCCAGCAGCGCGGGGCGGGGCGCATCGACGACGATCTCGTCCAGGTCCCGGCCGAGACCGGCCGCCAGCGCCGCCACCGACTGCTCGAAGCCGACATGCCCGATCACCCGGCCGGCGCCCTGCTCGGCTGCGAAGCGCTCCTCGGTCAGGCCCAGACCGAATTTCGTCAGGATGGCGCCGTAGCGCGACATGTCGGCGGTGCGCCGGATCCGCACCCGCCGCACCCGCTGGGTCAGGCTGCTCAGCAGCAGCGGCAGGGTGTCCATGATCATGCCCGGGTTGCAGCCGGTGCCGAGCACCGAGACCCCGTGCTCCACCGCGAGCTTGTCGAGCCGGCCGGAGACCTCGGGATGGCTGAGGAACGGATGACCGAGTTCCTCGCAGATGCTCACCACGTTCACCCCCCGCCGCACCAGCGCCGACAGCACCGGCTCGACAGCGTCCAGCATCGAGGTGGTGGCAACCATCGCGACATCGGCCAAGGGCAGTACGTCGGGGTCCGCGACGACGGCGGTCCCGGACGGCGTGCCGCCCAGCAACTCTCCGAGATCGCGGCCGACCCGCTCCGGGGAGATGTCCGCCGCCCCGACCAGCGTGCAGTCCCTGCGGCCCGCCAGCGCCCGCCCGATCGCCAGGCCCGTGGCTCCCAGCCCTACCAGAGCAATGCGCGTGGTGTCCGTCATGTGTCCGCCTTTCATCATGTGAGAGCGATCCAGGTGGTCTTCAGGGCGGTGAACTTCTCCAGGCCGTGGACGCTCTTGTCGGAGCCGTGGCCGGAGAGTTTGCGCCCGCCGAAGGGCACGGACGAGTCGCCCTCCTCGAAGCAGTTGACCCACACCACGCCCGCCTCGATGGCACGGGACATGCGGTGGGCGCGGGCGAGGTCGGCGGTCCACACCGAGGAACCGAGGCCGTAGTCCGAGTTGTTCGCAATCCGGACGGCCGACTCCTCGTCGGAGAAGGTGAGTACGGACAGCACCGGCCCGAAGATCTCGTGCTGGGCGAGCCGGCTGTCGGGGTCGACGTCCACGAACACGGCCGGGTCCACGTACCAGCCGGGGCCGGTGCGCGGCCTGTCGGAGCCGTGGACCAGCTTGGCCCCGCTGCTGATGCCCGAGGTGACTTCGGCGAGGACCTCGCGGCGGTGCCGTTCGCTGGAGAGCGGGCCGAACTGGGTCGCCGGGTCGAGCGGGTCGCCGATGCGAAGTGCTGCCAGGTGCTCGACCACGCCCGCGACGACGGTGTCCCGGACCGACTCGTGGACGATCAGCCGCGATCCGGCGGTGCACATCTGGCCGGAGTTGAAGTGGATCGCCCAGGCGGCCGTCTCGATGGCCTTCGCCATGTCCGGCGCGTCCGGAAAGATGATGTTCGGCGACTTCCCGCCGAGCTCCAGCCACACCGGCTTGGCGTTGGACTCGGCCGCGTACCCCAGCAGTTGCTTGCCGACGTCGGTGGAGCCGGTGAACGTCAGGGTCGCGACGTCGGGGTGCCGCCCCAGCGCGGCGCCGGTCACCGCCCCGCTGCCGGTGACGACCTGGAACACCCCGGCCGGCACACCGGCCTGGTGCGCCAGTTCGGCTGCCCGCAGCATGGACAGCGGCGACTGGCTGGCAGGCTTGAGCACGACGCTGTTGCCCGCGACCAGCGCGGCGGGCACCTTGAAGGTCGACAGTGTCATGGGGAAGTTCCACGGGGTGATCGCGGCGATCACCCCGAGGGGTTCCCGGGTGACCAGGGCCACCGCCTCGCCGCGGCCCCGCGGTGACTCGTCCATCAGCTTGTCGGCGAGTTCGCCGTACCACCGGATGAGGTTGATCGTGGTGCGCAGTTCCACGGACCGGGCCATGACGACCGGCTTGCCCATCTCCATGGCCACCAGGAGCGCGAGTTCGTCCCGGTGCCGGTCCAGCAGATCGGCCCAGCGGATCAGGATCTCGCCCCGCTCACGGGGCTCGAGCCCCGCCCAGCGGCGGTCCAGGAAGGCCTGCCGGGCACCCCGGACTGCTCGGTCGACATCGCCTTCGTCGGCGGCCGGAAGGTGTACGAGAACCGAGCCGTCACGTGGCGTGACCAGCGGCAGGGTGGCTCCGCCCCGGGCCTGCGCCCACTCACCGTCCACCCACATGGCCGCCGGAAGGCGGGTGGATTCCAGCAGGTCCAGCCAGTCCTGCCGTGTCGTCGGGGTCGGAGTCCGCGTCATGATCAACACCATTCTCTGGTCGGCGGGGGTTTCGTTTGCTGTCCCGGTCAGCGGGGCTGTCCGGTGGAGACCGACTGCCCGGCGCGCCGCTGGAGCGCCTGCCCGGCGGCGTCGACCAGCCAGCCGAAGACCGGGTCCGGCGTCTGCTGCCACTCGGGGTGCCACTGCACACCGAGTACGGGAAAGCCGGGCATCTCGGTGCACTCGACGACGCCGTCGGCGGCGCGTCCGGACACCGCCAGCCCGTTTCCGCAGACCTCGACGGCCTGGTGGTGCCAGGAGTTGACCTGCGCGAGGGAGCCGTAGATCGACGCGGCCAGCGAGCCGGGGGAGAACCGCACGACGTGGTCGCCGGCCCCGTCGGTGAGGGCTGCCTGCCGCGAGTAGTGCTCGACGACGCTCGGGGGTATGTCGGCGACGAGCCGCCCGCCGAAGGCGACGTTGAGCAGTTGGTGGCCCCGGCACACCCCGAGCACGGGCACACTCGCGGCGACCGCGCCGTGGATCAGCAGGGCCTCGTAGGCGTCCCGCTCGATGTCGTGGGCCATGCTGTTCAGCCGCGGGTCCGCGCCGGTTGCCTCCCCCGCGTCGCCACCCCAGCGGTTGGGATGGATGTCCTGGCCGCCGGTGACGAGCAGGCCGTCCAGGCGGCGCATCGTCTCGATGGACCCCGCCTCGAAGGGCAGGTGCACCGGGATGCCGCCCGCTTCGGCGACACAGCGGGCGTAGTCGGAGAAGTACTGGTCGACATGACGGCCGGCGTATCTGGCGTCCATGCCGCTGAGCAGGCTCGCGCTCAGCCGGCGGCCGGTGATACCGATGAGGGGTCGCATCAGACCTCCCCGATGTCGGCGACCACGCGGGTCGCCCGTCCTTGGGCCAGCAGCTCGAAGCCCTCGTTGATCCCGGCGAGCGTGACGTGCTCGGACACCATGTCGTCAAGCAGCAGCCGGCCCTGGAGATAGAGGTCGACGTAGCGCGGGATATCCGTCTTGAACTGGTTCGAGCCCATGAAGGAGCCCTGCAGGCGCTTCTCCTGAAGGAACAGTTCCGGCCCGCTGACCCGGATCGGCGTGTGCTCCGGCACCATGCCGACGACCGTGGCGAGTCCGCCAGGGCGCAGCATCGCGAAGGCCTGCTCCACCGTCGTACTCCGCCCGACCGCCTCGAAGGCGAAGTCGGCGCCGCCGCCGGTGATTTCGCGTACGGCCTCGACCGGGTCGGACTCGCCCGCGTGCAGGGCGTGCGTGGCGCCGAACCGCTCGGCTGCCTTGAGCTTCTCCGGGATCAGGTCCACGGCGATGATCTGCGTCGCGCCCGCGATCCTGGCGCCCTGGATGGCCGCCGTGCCGATCCCGCCGGTGCCGATCACCACCACGCTGCTGCCCGGCTCCACGCGGGCGCCGCGGAAGACCGCGCCCAGACCCGTGGTCACCGCGCAGCCGAGGATGCTTGCCGGGGCCATCGGCATGTCGGAAGGGATCCGTACGAGGGCGTTCTGATGGACCACCATCGCCTGGGCGAAGGCGCCGATCCCCGCCGTCGGCCGCACCGGGCGCCCGGCGGCGTTCACCAGCCGGGGACCGGGCCGCTGGTGGGAGAGCCGGGACCGGTTCTCGCACAGCGTGAGGCGGCCGCCGGTGCAGTAGCGGCATCGGCCGCAGAAGACCGACAGACAGGTGACGACGTGGTCACCGACCCGCAGCCCCACCACATCGGCCCCCGCCGCCTCCACCACACCCGATGCCTCGTGACCGAGCACGATCGGCGGTTCTGACGCGAAGGTTCCGTCGATCTCGTGCAGGTCCGAGTGGCACAGGCCCGCGCTGACCACCCGTACCAGGACCTCGTCCGGTCCCGGCACATCGAGCCTCAGCTTCTCGATCTCCAGCCGGCCGGGCGCGGCGTTCAGTACCGCCGCGTCGACGAGCGCCGTCATCACGGCAGCTCGAAGTAGCGGTTGGACTCCCACGTGGTGAGGTCGGCGTCGGGGTCGCCGCCGGTGGTGTGGAACTGCAGCCACTCCCAGCGCCTGGTGCCCAGCCAGTAGTCGACGAGATCCTGACCCAACACGCCCGCCAGCAGCTCGTCGGCTTCCAGCGCGGCGGCGGCCTTGCTGATGCTGTCCGGGATCCTCGCCGTCCCCGGGGGCAGGCACCAGGCCATCTGCTCGAACGGTGCCGGCGGGTCGATCTTGCCCTCCAGGCCGGCCAGACCGCCGGCCAGCACCGCCGCGAGTACGAGGTAGATGTTCGCGTCCGCGCCCGGGGTCCGGTACTCCAGCCGGGAGTACTTCGGGTGACCGGTCACGGCGCGGACGGCCGCGCTCTTGTTGGCGATACCCCAGGTGACCGTGGTCGGGGGGCCGTCGAGGTCGACCAGGCGGCGGTAGGAGGTGATCTGCGGCAGCGCGAAGGATGTCGCTCCCGGCAGCGTGGCCATGACGCCACCGAGGAAGTGGGTCATGACCTTCGAGGGGCCGGACTCCTCGTAGAAGACGTTCTGTCCGTCCTGCTCCAGGGATACGTTGACGTGTGACGCCTGCCCGTAGCCGGCCGTCGGCTTGGCCATGAAGGTGACGCAGTGGTCCAGTCCGAACGCCACTTCGCGCATGACCTGCCGGGTGCGGGCCCAGGAGTCGGCGACGGTCACGGGGTCGGCCGGGGCGAGGTTGAGCTCGATCTGACCTGCGGCGGCCTCGTCGTTCCACGCCTCCCAGTCGATGCCGAGCTCGTCCAGCCGGCGGGCGACCGCCGACATGTAGTCGTCCCAGTCCTTGGACTTGGCGAGGTGGTACGCCGATCCCGCGGCCCCGCCCAGCGGGGTCAGGTCCTGGTAGTTCTTCCGGCGGGCCTCGTGGATGGACTCCTCGAAGACCGTGGCCTCGATCTCGATCGCCACCTTGGCCCGGTAGCCCAGGCCGTCCAGCCGGTCCGTCAGGCGGCGCAGGGTGTTGCGCGGACAGGCCGGGAGCGGCTGCCCCTCCTTGTCCCGGAAATCGCCGAGGACGGCCGCGCGCCCCGGAGCCCATTCGACGATGGTCGAGGGGTCCAGGTGCAGCAGGATGTCGGGCAGGTCGCCACGCCAGGACGGCATGGCGAAACCGAACTGCGGGACGTTGCCCAGGTCAAGGCCGAAGGCCACGTCGGCGAACGCGAAGCCGGACGTCAGGCCGGACTCCAGCTTGCGCGGCGAGACGTTCTTCCCGATGAACGCCCCTTCGAGGTTGGTGCCCTCGACCCTGACGGAGGTGATGTTCCGCTCGCGGAGCCAGTTACCGATGTTCTCAGGCGTGTCAAGCGTGTCAGGCATGGAACCTCACCTTCAGGGACGCGCCGGCCATCACGGACAGCTGGGGAAGGGTGCCGCGGATGGACACGGCTCCGGTGAAGACCGCGTCGAGGAAGGTATCGGTCCCCGTGAACACCCGGGCGAGCGTGTGGGAAGGGCCGCTGATCTCGTAACGCGGCAGACCGTCACCGAGTACGTACTCGCTCTGCTCGTCCTCGCAGGTGACCACGAGTTGCCCGGGCATCCCCGGATCCGAGCCGGTGAACTCCCAGAAGCCGGTGGCGGCGTCCCGCCACGGTGGCAGCGGCGGTTCCAGCACGCTGTGCACGGCGTCGGCCAGGGGCGCCGTCGGTTCGGATCCCCGTACCTCGACGATGGTGAAGCGGTCCGCGAGATCCACGATGAGCACGAGATCGCGATCGGCGGCGGCCCCGTGGTCGACCCTGGACTCGCCGTCGGCGAAGCGGATCGTCACCGCCTGGGGGTCGTCCTTCGACCGCACGACGACGGTGCCGCTCAGGCCCCGCAGCACCGGCAGCAGCTCCGGGACACGGGCGCTGGCACGAAGCGTCCGTGCGACCGACAGCACCAGCGGAGTGGGATCGTCCTCGGTTACGACAGAGACAGCCGATCGGGTCATGGCCGGCACTTCCTGTTCATGGTCAACTGGTCAGCTCACTCGGGGGGTTTCAGGCGGCCGGAATCGTCGTCGCGGACGCGGCAGCGGCGGTGCGGGAAAAGATCGGCGCCCGGGTGACGAGGTGATAGCTCTTCGGGTCGAAGCGCCGGGTGCGCCACCAGTACTCGGCGTTCGTGCCCGGCCACAGGGTGTCGATCCGGCCGCCCTCGCCCTGGTACCAGCCCTCGCAGCCGGAGCCGTAGACGCTCCCGGACAGCCGGCTCTGCGTCTTCCAGTACGAGCGGCGCTGCACGTCGAGCCGTACGTCCAGCGCGGACAGCCCGCGCCGGCGCATCAGCTCCAGCGCGCCGGTGATGTACCGGACCTGGCACTCGATCATGAAGGCGTACGATCCCGCGCCGATCGCGGTGTTGGGCCCGGAGATCAAGAAGAGGTTCGGGTAGCCGGAGACGGTGATACCCAGGTGGGTCTGGGCGCCGTCCGACCACGCGTCGTGGAGTTCGGTCCCGCCGGTGCCGAAGACCTTCATCGGCATGAAGCCCTCGACCGCGAAGCCGGTATTGAAGACGATGGTGTCGACCGGCCGCTCCACGCCGTCCGGACCGACCACCGAGCGGGGCCGCACTTCGGTCAGCGCGCTGGGGATCAGCTCCACGTTCTCCCGCAGCAGCGCCGGGTACCAGTCGTCGGACATGATGCGCCGCTTGCACCCGACGCTGTAGTCAGGGGTGACCGCCCGGCGCAGCTCCGGGTCCGGGATCGAACGCTCGATGAAGTCCTCGGCGTACCGCTGCTGCTTGCGGACCGTCTCGTTCTGCTTCTCGAAGGCGTACGCCACCTTGTCGTTGCCCCAGAAGCGGCGCCAGCGCTGCGCCTTGAGCACGAACGGCACATGCCGGTAGACCGCCGCCTCGATCCGGCCGATCGGCCGGTCGTCGCGCGGGAACACCCAGGGCGCGGAGCGCTGGTAGACGTACACCTGCTCCGCGTCCCGGGCGATGCACGGCACGAGCTGTGCGGCGCTCGCACCGCTGCCGATGGCGGCGATACGGCGCCCCGAGGCGTCGAAGGAGGCGTCCCACTCGGCCGAGTGCAGTACCTGGCCCTCGAACTGGTCCAGGCCGGGGATGCTGGGGATGGCCGGTGTGCTGAGGTGCCCGGTCGCGTTGACGACGACGTTCGCGGTGTACGTCGCGCCCGAGCGGGTGGAGATCTGCCACAGCTGCTCGTTCTCGGCGTACCGCATCTCCGTGACGTCGGTGCCGAACCTGATGTGGCGGCGGATGCCGTACTTCTCCGACAGGCCGATCAGGTACCGCTGAAGCTCGGCGCCGCTGGCGTACAGGCGGGACCAGCCGGGGTTCGGCTCGAAGGACAGCGAGTACTGGAGGATTGACGTGTCGACGGCGATCCCGGGGTAGGTGTTCGCCCGCCAGGTGCCGCCGACCTCCTCGGCACGCTCAAGGACAGCCAGGGAGTCGACCCCTATCCCCTTGAGCTTGATCGCGGCACAGATCCCGCCCATACCGGAGCCGATGACGACGACCGCGTAGTGGCCGCCCGGCGCGGGGTCGGTGTGCCGGCTCCGGCTCTGGCCGGGTACCGAGTCCGGTCGGCCCGGTTGCGCCGTCGGGCGAGCGAGATCCATGTGTCTGTTCCTCTCAGTGTCCGGGCGGGGCAGGCTTTTGCCGTCGGGGGGCCGGTCAGAGCTTCAGGTACTCGGCCAGCTCGACGTAGTCGACCTGCCACAGGCCCGGGCAGCCCTTGGGGTACTGGGACCGGAAGCCGATCAGGCGCTGCACCCGCTCAGGCAGCGACCGGACGAGCTCGTGGTCGACGATGAAGGGGTACGCCTCCTCCGGGGTGAGGTAGCTGGGCTGGAAGGCCCAGGCCACACCGCGCCGGTAGAAGTCCGTCGTCCGGTTGTGGCCGCCGCCGTGGACGACCTTGCCGTTGATGAACAGCACGTCGCCGCTCTTCATCTCGGCGGGGATCGTCATCTCCGGGTTGCCGCGGTCCTCGTAGTCCGGCCAGTGGTTGCTGCCGGGGATGACGCGCGTGGCGCCGTTCTCCTCGGTGAAGTCGGTCAGCGCGACCAGAAAGTTGATCATTGCCTCGGGGCCGGCCGGCCCCATGCCGATGAACGGGTGGTAGTTCTCCAGATCACGGTGGAGCGGCTGCGCCTTGTTCCCCGGCCCGATCTCGATCACCTGCGCGGTGTTCATCCAGTACGCCCCGGACTCTTCCAGGAAGACCGCGTCCGCCAGGGCGGCGACGATCTCGTGGTTGAGGATCTCCTCGCGGAAGGTCTTGCTCAGCATGACGAGGTTGGTGAGCCGCTTGGTGTTCTTGCCGTGGAAGTCGGCGATGCCCTCGTCACCGGGGTTCTTGGCGCCTGGCTCCAGGGCGTGCATCGCCGGGTCGATCTCGGCGTTGAAGCGGCGGACCTGGTCCTGGGACAACAGCTGCTGGATGATCACCCCGCCGTCCTTGGACACGATGGCCAGAATGTCGGCGACCGGAGTCGCTGCCGGGACGGAGCGCAGTTTCACGTTCGTGCTGGTGGTCATCTCGTACCCCTTGTGCATACCGGGTGGGCGGTGGGAGGGACGTGCGGGGAGGCTCGGATACCGGCTGACGAGGTGCCGGCGTGGGACAAGGAGGTCGGGCGAGCCATTTTGGGTCGTAAGACCAAGTCCGATGACCACATCGTGATGCTGGTATGAACTGATGTCAACGGTCGATGTGGCGGAAATTCGAGAGCGCCCTAGCCCCGTAACCTGGGGGCACCAGTGGATCCAGGAGGGGCTGGGCGAAGCGCCGGGCCCGGGTGACACTCTTCGGTTGCGACGCTCCACCTCCGCTTCAACCGGCCAACTAGCGGAAAAGTTGGTCACTTGATCTAGAGGGAATCGGACTTGATAGGGACTTCGCGGGAGGTGACTGTGATGGCCCTGTCGGCGGTGAGTCGGGCGAACGCAACATTCGACTGGTAACACAACGTTTACCGGGGGGCATCCACGTCAGGCACAGGCCCAGAAGCCCCGCCTGGTCTTGCCGCCGAGCAGACCGGCCCGACATCGGGCCAGGAGCGGCGGAGGTGCGCAGCCACGCACCTTCCCATGTCGATGTCCTCGGTCGTGGCGATACCCGACTCGATCTTCCTGGTCGCGCACAGCAGGAACGAGACCCCGGAGCCGGTTCAGAGGTGGCGACGGCGGGCTTCATGATCGGAATGGACGATGCGCTGGAGGCGAGCACCGCTCGCGGCGAGTGGGCGATCGCGGCGAGTGGGCGATCGCGTCCAGCCGCTGGAAGGGACAGACCTTCGCGGTCTCGTCCTCGGCGGTCGTCTCAACCAGCAGATCGCGATCGGCGGCTCCGTCCAAGCGCGTGACGCCCCTGATCCGTGCCCATCGGACAAGCGGCCCGGTCGCCGCCACCCACGCCGACGGCCCGCGACACCCCGGGCGACCCGTGTCCCCTCGGTGGCGAACGCCGCGTATGACCCCCCGGCGCCCGCGGATCATCGCACCCTTCGGTCACACGCGGGCGGTCCCCTCCAGGAAGGCCGACGGTGTCAACGGAGTGTATGAGGCTGGAGTCACGGTGACCTCGCGTCGCCGTGATGGGCAGGGGCTCAACGCCGGGAGTACCGAAACCTGGTCAACGGTCCGAGTCGGTCCGAACGGTTGGTGAAGCCGGGCCATGCGCCCCGGCAATGCACTGCTTCTGGCCAGTCGCGCGTCATGGACATGCGACTTAGTCACGATACCCTGACAGGCGACACTCACCTCCGTACACGTAGATAGGGTTCTGCCATGGCGCGACTCCGAGCCACCCAGCGCCGCGAGGTCTTCATCCAGGCGGCCGTCGACGTGATCGCGGAATTCGGGGTGGACGGTGCCACCACCCGCCGGATCGCGGCGCAGGCCGGCGCGCCTCTCGCGAGCCTGCACTACTGCTTCAGCTCCAAGGAGGAGCTCTTCTTCGCGATCTACGAGCAGCAGATCGCCACGCTGGAGAACACCATCTGGCAGGTACGCGAACGAGCCGGCCTGGGCCGCACCGCGGCCAGCCTGCTCCGGCAGCTCATGGGCTACTACCAGTCTGCCGAGAAGCATGCGCACGCCCAGGCGGAGCTGTTCTTCTGGGTCCTGCGCCAGGAGGGGGAACTTGCCTCCAAGGCCTACCAGATCCATCTCGAAGTGATGATCAAGACCCTCAACAAGGGGATGCGCGACGGTGACGAGGCGAAGCTCGTGGAGCCACTGGCCCGCATGATCGCCGCCGTGAGTGACGGGCTGGTCTACCAGTGGCTGGCGTTCCGGGACCCCGACCACCTGATGGTCGACATCGACCTGGCCACCGAGGCGATGGAGCGGCTGGCCGACGGACACCGGGCCGGGCGGCCCTGACCGCTGCCCCCGCGCTCACGACCGCGGGGGCGCCCCGACGATACTGAGGGCGAACTCCCCGTACTGCCAGGCCACGGTGTCCTCAGTCAGTTCGCCGTCGTCCCGGAACCAGGTGGCCACGCCCATACCGAGATCCAGGATCGCGTACGAGGCCAGCCGGGCCGACGCGACACTGAAGCACCCCGCCGCAACACCCTCCGTCACCAGGTCGCGGAATCCCGCCGCGTACTCCGCGCGGCGGGTCAGGATCTTCGTACGGTGGGGCTCGGCCAGGCTGCGGATCTCGCGATTGCCGACGAACGCCTCCTGCCGATGGCGGGCGTGGTAGCGCACGTGGGCCTCGGTGGCGCGCCGCAGCCGCTCGGTGGGATCACTGCTGCTGTCGACGGCCACCCGGTGCAGCGCCAGCAGGTTGTCCATGGTGTCCGTCATGATCTGCACGAGCAGATCCTGCTTGGACGCGACGTGCTTGTACAGGCTCGGTCCGCGGATCCCCACCGCCGCGCCGATGTCGGCCATCGTGGTCGCCCCGTAGCCGAGCCTGGTGAACAGGTCCAGCGCTGCGGCGCGGATGCCCTCGGCCCGCGATCCCGACACGGTCATCCCCGCTCACCCCTCGGTTTTGTACTCCCATGCCAGTGCAGACCGGCTAGCCAAAAGTAGCAGGAGCTTCATCGGATCGAATGCCTGGCCCTTGTCATCCGGTCTGTGCCGCCTTACAGTCGGCTAACCCTCATTAGCCGACAGGAGTACTCATGACTGTCGATCTCTTCCCCGGCCCGGTCGTGGCGGAGCTCGCCGACCCCGGCGCCCGCTTCATCCGGGAGACCGTGCTCCCCGTCGAGGACCGGCACAGGGGAGTCGTCCACTCGGAGGCCGTACGAGTGGACCTCCAGTGTGCGGCGAAGGAGGCGGGGTTTTTCGCCCCCGATGTCGCGGCCGAGTACGGCGGTCACGGACTGGACATGCGGGGCCGCACCGTGGTGTTCGAGGAGACGGGCTACTCGCTGCTCGGCCCGCTGGCGCTGAACATCGCCGCTCC
Source organism: Streptomyces sp. A012304 (assembly GCF_026008495.1). Classification (GTDB taxonomy): domain Bacteria; phylum Actinomycetota; class Actinomycetes; order Streptomycetales; family Streptomycetaceae; genus Streptomyces. Next base: position 13,001 of record NZ_BQUN01000139.1, on the reverse strand, counting down.
CGACGGGGGCAACATGCACCTGCTGGAGGCCGTCGCGACCCCCGAGCAGAAGGAGCGCTATCTGCGCCCGCTCGCCACCGGCGAGATCCGGTCGTGCTTCGCGATGACCGAACCGGCCCCCGGTGCGGGATCGGACCCGGCCGCGCTGACCACGCGCGCCGAACGGGTTCCGGGCGGCCGGCGCATCGACGGCCGCAAGTGGTTCATCACCGGTGCCGACGGAGCGGGCTTCACGATCGTCATGGCACGGACCTCGGGTGAACCCGGCGAACGCGGGGGCGCCACCATGTTCCTCGTCGACGCCGACAATCCGCGGACGAAGACCGTCCGGCATATCGGGACACTCGACGAAAACCTCTTCGGGGGCCGGCAGTCGTCCTCCTCGCCGGCCCGGCCTCGGCGTACATCACCGGCACCACCCTCGCCGTCAACGGCGGAATGTCCTGTCACTGTCCGGTGACCCCTGAGCCCTGCACGTCGCGCACCGTCCCGGAGGCACCGTGAAACTCGATCCCGACGCGCAGGCGTCGGCCGACCTGCTCAAGGAGCTGCTTCCGCGACCGCTGCACCGGCTGGGCGTTGCGGGTGCACGAGAGTGGGTCCGCGCACGCGCCTCCGACCTTCCGCCTCCGGTCATCCACGAGGTGTACGACCGGACCGTCCCCGGCGCGGAAGCCGAGATCCCGGTCAGGGTGTACCGGCCCGGCCCCGAGGCCGGACTGCCGGTCCTGGTATACCTCCACGGAGGCGGCTGGACGGTGGGTGGTCTGGACGGCGTGGACGCCCTGTGCCGCACACTGTCGACGGCGGCGGGCTGTGTCGTCGTCTCGGTGGACTACCGTCTCGCGCCCGAGCACAAGTTCCCCGAGCCGCTCGACGACTGCTTCCGCGCCCTGACCTGGGTGTCCTCCCACGCCGCCGAACTGGGCGCAGACTCGTCCCGCATCGCGATCGGCGGCGACAGCGCCGGCGCCAACCTCTCCGTGGCCGTGTGCCTGCTCGCCCGCGACCGGGGCGGCCCGCCCATCGTCTTCCAGTTGCTGGCCTACCCGCCCACCGAGTACGGCGTGCCACGCCCGTCCTGGACCGAGTACGCCGACGGTCCATTGATCACCAGCGACGACGTCCTGTGGTTCTGGGACCAGTACCTGCGCGACGAGGCCGACCGCGCCGACCCGCTCGCCGTGCCCGCGAACGCTCGCGACCTGCGAGGCCTCCCGCCGGCGTTCATCATCACCGCGGAGTGCGACCCGCTGCGCGACGACGGGGAGGACTTCGCCCGCCGGCTACGAGAGGACGGCGTACGAAGCGCCGCCAAGCGCTACCCGGGCGTCTTCCACGCTTTCTTCACCGAGGTCGGAACCATCGCACGGGCGAAGGAGGCGGTCGACGACGCCGCCGGGCACCTCGTCCACGCGTTCGGGGCTGACACCCAGGATGACAGTTCCTGATCGCACGACCAAGTTGATTGGCTCCGGCGGCTGCTTACCCAGGTGATCGAAGGCAGGCGGTGCCGGTCACCCGGTACAGGGAGGCCCTTCCCTGCGAGTGCAGAAGCACTCGGCATTCCTTGAATTGCGTTTCCCGCACGTTTCGGCGGGCGGTGCACTTACCGCGTTCCCGCGTGCCCTCGATCGGCACATCGCGTTGACGTGGATGAATGTAGCCCAGGCGAGGTCGCGATGAGCGCGTCCCGTCAATGCCGCTGACCTCACCGCAATACGGGCCGAGTTGGCACCGGACCTCGTTGCTTCCGGGGTGTCGTGCCGTGTCGGAGTTAATCGCAATCTTCGGAGAGGATTCCTTTCCTTGCCCCTGTCACGCGAAACAAAGAATTTACCGCCCCCCCGTCTTGCCTGCTTCCGGACACGCGACCTAGTCTTTCGACCAATTCGGTCGGCTGCACGCAACTCACCCAGTCCGGACTGATCTCATCCTGGACCCGGCCGAGACACGAACTCCAAGGGCAGCCCGCTCAGATCCCAACCCTCACCGCCGAAGCCCCTGTCCAGGGGCAGGGGCCATCGTCAGGAGACAACCCATGAGTTCCGTGAGACCAGTGACCGAGACGGAGGTGCCGTCCGTGGGAGTCGCTTCAGAGCCCCAGTTGCGCGGCAACCTCAGCATGTTCCACCTACTGTTCACCGTGCTGGCCTTCAACGCACCCATGGCGGTCGTCGTCGGCTTCATCCCGCTCGTCGTCGGCTACGGCAACGGCATCGGCGCACCGATGGCCTTCGTGGCGGCAGGCGTGATCCTGGCCCTGATCGGCGCACCGATGGCCTTCGTGGCGGCAGGCGTGATCCTGGCCCTGTTCGCCGCCGGCTTCACCACGATGGCCCGGCATCTCCCCAATCCCGGTGGGTTCTACGCCTACATCACCGCAGGCCTGGGCCGGGTCGTCGGGCTGGGCTCCTCCTTCCTGGCACTCCTGTGCTACTACGCCATCACCCTGTCCTGCTACGCGTATTTCGGTCTGGTGCTCAAGTCGCTCATCCACGACAGGTACCACGGACCGGCGATCAGCTGGTGGCTCTGGGGCCTGGCGCTGGTGGCGGTCGTCGGCGTGCTGGGCTATTTCAAGCTCGACGTGTCAGCGCGCATCCTGTCCGTGGTGCTGGTGTGCGAGGTCGTCATCGTCCTGGTCTACGACGCCTCCGTGGTGTCCAAGGGCGGCGCCTCGGGTTTCAGCCTCTCCTCCTTCACCCCGCACGCGGCCCTCTCGGGGTCGACGGGTATCGCGCTGCTGTTCGCCATCCTCTGTTTCGGCGGGTTCGAGGCGACCACCATCTTCCGCGACGAGGTGCGCGACCCGGATCGCACCGTGCCCAGGGCGGCGTACCTGTTCATCGGCCTGGTGACGCTCCTGTACGCCGGCAGCGCGTGGCTGCTGATCCAGGCGTACGGCACCGACAAGGTGGTGGCTGCCACGGCTGCCAACCCGACCCAGTCGTTCATGGACAGCGCCGCCGCGTACAGCGGGCGCGTCGTGGTTGACCTGGCCACCGTGCTGCTCACCACGAGCATCTTCGCCGCGGCGCTGTCCAGTCACAACATCACGGCTCGCTATCTCTACAACCTCGGCGCGGACGGAATCCTGCACAAGGGGCTCAGCAAGGTGCACCCCCGCCAGGGCGCCCCCTACCGCGCGTCCCTGGTCACCACCGTGACGACGGTCCTCGGCCTGGCGCCCTTCGTCATCTTCGCGGCCGACCCCACCCTTCTGTACGCGACCCTGAGCGGCGTCTTCGGCTACGCACTGATCGTCCTGCTGCTGGTCACCGGAGTCGCGATCCCCGTCTACCTCCGGCGGACCAGGCCGAGCGACACCAACGTCTGGAAGTCAGTGGTCGCGCCCGTCCTCGCTCTCACCGGTCTCGCCGTGTCGCTGGTCCTGGCGACGCAGAACTTCAGCACCCTCATCAGTGGCTCCAAGAGCCTGACAAACGGGATGTTCGCCCTGGTCTATGGAACGTTCGTAGTGGGCGTCATCACGGCCTTGGTCTACCGCCGGTCCCGCCCGGACGTCTACGAGCGCATCGGCCGGCAGTAGGCACCGAGCAGCCGCCACTCCGACCCGCAGGGCCTGTACGAAAATGAACGAAAGAGGAAGGTGGACACCTTGTCCGACGTAAGTGTTCTCGGTCTCGGCCTGATGGGGACGGCGGTCGCGTCCGCGATCGTGGAAGGCGGTCGGGAGGTCACGGTGTGGAACCGCACCGCCACCAAAGCGGAGAAGCTCCGCGAGCGGGGTGCCGGCGTGGCGGAGTCGGCGGTCGCCGCCGCCCAGGCGAGCCCGGTGGTCATCTCGGTCCTCACCGACAGCGCGGCGCTGCGCACAGCCCTGGGCGACGACGTCCGGCTCGACGGACGGACGATCGTCAACCTCGCGACGGGAACACCCAACCACGCGATCGAGACCGACGCGTGGGTCAGGGAGCGTGGTGGCCGCTATCTGCACGGGACCATCGCCGCGTACCCCAAGGACATCGGCCAGCCGGGTGGAGGTGTCGTCTTCTCCGGGCCCGCGGAGATCTGGAACGAGTTGGAGCCGACCCTGCTGTTGCTCGGCGGCACCACCAACCACGCGGGCGACAACGTGGGCGACGCCTGTGCCCTGGACCTCGGCATGCTCATCTTCTACATGGCTGCGGAAGGCGCCTTCCAGGAAGCACTGGCGTTCGCGTCGGCGTACGGCGTCTCGCCCCGGAGGCTGCTCAACCACACGCTGCCGACCGTGGCGATCCTGGAACGCGAACTCCGCGACTCGGTGGACCGCGTCGAGAAGGGCGACTACAGCACGGACGAGGCGACCATCGACACGTTCTTCGCCTGTATGGAACTGGCCACCACGTCCTCCCACGACATCGGCCTGCGTGGCCCGATGACGGAAGGTGCGCGCAAGCTCTACCAGCGCGCAGTGGAGGCCGGGCGCGGAGCCGACCTGCCTGCGGCGCTGTTCCCGCTCCTCCTGGAGAAGTCCGCGCCGCAGGCAGACTGACCGCGCCACCGTCGGCGGCGTCTCCGAGCCCCCGCTTCCTGCCCTGACGCGGGGGCCCACCGTCATCCGAGAAGATGCGCGACGTGCAGCACGGCCAGCTCGTCGACGGCGCCCACCACCAGCTCGGCCCCATCCACGCCGCAGCCGAGCGCCGCAACATCACCGTCCACGTCCTGCTCGACTTCATCCACGTCGCGGAGTACGTCTGGGCCGCCGCACACGCCTTCCACACCCCCGGGCAGCCGCGAGGCCGAGGCATGGGCCGCCGACCATCTCACCACGATCCTCGCAGGCCAAGCACTCCGCGCCGCCGACGAGATGCTGGCCCAGGCCGACCGTGAACGCCTGCCCGGCTCACGCCGCCGGGCCGTCACCGGCTGCCACCGCTACCTCACCGGCCACCTCGACCAGCTCCACTACGACACCGCACTCGAAGCCGGCTGGCCCATCGCCACCGGCGCCGTCGAAGGCACCTGCCGCCACCTCATCGGCGACCGCCTCGACATCACCGGCGCCCGCTGGGGCCTCGAAGGAGCCGAAGCCGTCCTCCGCCTCCGCGCCCTCACCGCCAACAACGACCTCGACGCCTACTGGACCTTCCACACCCAGCGCGAACACCAGCGGCTCTACCCCAGCCCCGACCAGGCCGGATACACACTGACCGCCTGATCCACGACCTTCACTTCAAAAGAGCCGCACCCATTTCCCTTCAGCACCAGCCCGCCCGCGCGGACCTCGGCCATCTTGGCCTTCCAGCGGTCGGCCAGTTCCCACGAGGCGCGGGCTTCGGCCGGAACGGTGATGCGGGTGGTCATGGGCGGCGGGCGCGGTGGGCCATGAGCGCCGTCCCGTCCACAAGGGGCAGACGGCCGTCTTCGGCGCCGTTCCTCGCTGACCGTCCGCGCGGACGAGCAGCAGGAGTCCCGGTCGCCGGACCTGGAGGTCGTGCTGCTGGGCGGCCGGCCGATCCGGGAGCCGATGGCCCACTACGGCCCGTTCGTCATGAACACCAAGGACGAGCTGATGCAGGCCTTCGAGGACTTCCAGAAGGGCCGGCTGGGCACGATCCCGGCGGTGCACGGGATGTCCGAGGCCGGCATGTAGGGGTGCGCCACTTCAGTGGCGCATCGGGGACCCGGCACCGATGGGCGGCGCCGGGCCGCGGGGTCACGGCTGGCGGAAGGTGAGGGTGGTGCCATGGCGCTCGAACCAGCCGCGGTAGCCCCAGTTGATGTAGCCGCCGTCGCCGGTGTTGGTGAACTGCCCGGCCTCGGCGACCCACAGGCCGTAGTAGACGCGGGCCCACTTGACGGTGGCGTAGAGCTTGACGCCGGTGAGGCGGTTCTCGTACCCCTGGCTCAAGTTCATGATCACCACGTTGTAGCGCCGTCCGGCGTGCTCGAACGCCTTGTTCACGGCTTCCTTGACGAACTCCCCGCGGTCGTCGGTGGCGAGGTCGCTGATCGCCTTGGCGATGGCGGCCCCCGCGCCGATGTGGTCCGCCGCCACGGTGACCTGAGCCCTGACGGCCTTGGCCTCGGCCTGGGCGGAGAGCGGGGCGTCCTGCGTGGGGCGCTCGGCGGCCTGGACGGGAAGCGAGCCGGCGCCCAGCAGGGTCAGGGCGGACAGGGCCAGGCCTGCCATGGCGGTCTTCGTGCGCAGGGTCGTACGCATGGTGAAGGGGTTCCTCTCAGGTCGAGGGCGGTGAGTCGAGGGCCCGTGGATCGCGGGGTGAGGGCGGGGTGTCACGGCTTGCGGAAGTGCAGCGTCATGCCGTCGCGGGTGAACCAGCCGCGGTAGGCCCAGTTGATGTAGCCGCCGTCGCCGTGGTTGGTGAAGGTCCCGGACTCGAAGACCATGACCCGGTAGGTCCCGTAGTGCCCCTGGACCAGTCCGTGGAAGGCGACGCCCTTCAGGTCCCAGCTGTGCCTGACGGAGTCGTTCATGACGACGACGTTGTAGCGCTGGTCGGCCTTGTAGAAGGCCTCCTCCAGAAGGCTTTTCACGTAGCCGCTGCGGTTCTGGCTGGTCTCGATCGCCTTCGTGACGACCTCGCGCAGGCCTCCCGTCAGCGCCAGTAACCCCTGGATGACGATCACCTGGGCGGCCTGCGCCTGCACCGGCGCGGGGGCGGCCGCCGGGGGAGTGGGCCGGGGCGCGGCAGAGGCCTGGACGGTCGGTGCGAGGACCGCGGCGAGCGCGGCGGAGCCGACGATCAGGGTGGTGGAGCGCTTCCTGAGGACGCTCATGGTGTGCATACCGGAATTCCCCTCTCAGGGCGTAGTGGTGGGGCTGTCAACGCGCCCTACCCTCCGTCCGGGGGGTGCTCGTTTCCCAGACCGGTTTGTTGCCCACTTACCGCCCACCCCTGCTCAGCGCGGGGCGAAGCCGTGGAGTTCCCGCTCCCACAGCGCCTCGCAGATGCGCTCGACACCCCCACTCAGATGCCTGCGGTAGGTACTGAACGGCAGCCCGAGCCGTTCGGCCGCCTTCTCCTGCGTCGGGGCGCCACCGAGGTAGGTGGTGGTGACCGCCCGGTGGTACTTCTCCCCGCCGCGCTCCTCGCGCAGCGCCTCGATCGCGCCCGTCAGCACCTCCCGGAGTCCCTCCCGCCGCCCGGCCACCAGCCTGGTGCGGACGAGCGGGCTGGCGCCGAGGACCCTGCTGTCGCGCAGGGCCCGCAGGGCGTCCCGTACCGCCGTGTCGAACGCGGACCGTTCGAGGACGAGAAGCCCATCGGACGGGCCCGGGCCGGTGGCGCCGCCGCCTGTCGCGGACTGCGGCCACCGGCCGCCCGACAGCGCCAGCCGTGTCCGCGTCTCCAGCCAGGACGTCACCGGCTGGACCCGCCAGTCGTGCGCACACAGGGCGTACGCGTGCCCTCCGATGTCCACCGTGTCCTCGAGCGGCTCCAGCGCGAAGAGCCCGGGCTGTTCGGCCTGGTGGTCCGGTGCTGCCCGGGTCACCGAGAAGGACCAGGCCAGTCGGTCGGCGCGGAAGATCTCGCCCAGGTTCCGCCAGTGCATGTGGTCCACAGGCGGTGAGGTGTGCCGGTGATCGGCCGGACACACCTGGAAGCGTGCCACCGACAGGAACTCGCCCGCGCGCAGCGGTCCCGCTTTTCGGGCGTGTGCCCAGGCGGCCGTGACGGCCGGGTCGACGTCCTCGCCGGGCGGCTGCGTGAATCTCAGCCAGGCGGAGAAGGCGACCGTCTCCCCGGTGTCCACGGAACGGTAGACCCGGAACGCCCCGGGCTGCCGCTCCAGCCAGTACCGGGCGAGCTCCGCCGACTCCGGGCCCTCCGCCTCCTTGGTCATCTGCAGCACCTGGCCGTGATCATCGGTCTGGTACGGGCAGTCCCGCAGCATGCCCGCGACGCACCAGGTGTGGGTCCCCGACGGATGACGCTCGGCGCGGTAGAGGGAGAGGAGCATGCCGACGGAACGCAGTATCGCGTGGTCGGGCGCGGCCTTGACCTTGTCGAAGAGATGGTCGCGGAGCTGCCGGTGCATCTCCGCGTACCCCTCGGGATCGCGCCAGCGCAGATCCGTCTGCAGGGACTCGCGCACCACGTCGTGCGGGAACAGGCCGAGCCCCGTGGAGTCGACGAACGGCAGCCCGCGCAGCCAGGCGAACATCGGCCCGGCGTCCTCGCCGAGCAGCGCGCGCAGGAGTTCCTCGCTGGTGCAGTAGGCGTGTGCGCAGATCTCCAGTGCGCGGCGGTGCAGCGGCGTGGGCACCTCTCCGACCAGCCGGGCGAGCAGAGTCTCGATGACGTTCCGGCTCGGGGACCAGGTGGATGCGGCCCCCGGATGCCGTGGCTCCGCAGACCAGTCGGCCGGTGCCGCCTCGTTGTCGAGGGTGACCGCGGTGGCCAGGGACAGGGCCAGCGGATGGCCCCCGGTGAAGCCGAGCAGCGCGTCATGGAGATGAGCGGGAACGTCCCGCGCGCGCAGATACGCCAGGCTGTCCTCCCCTCTGAGGTTGTCCAGCGCGACGACCCGCAGCAGGTCCGCCCAGCCGGGGTCCGCCGACCACGCGGGGTCCGGCGCCTCACGCCCGGCGATCACCACGAGGGAGCCCAGCGGAAGGCGCGGCAGGAAGCGGTCCCGCAGCCAGCCCTCGAGGCGCCGGCAACGCTCGAAGGTGTCGACCAGGAGGACCGCACCAGCACAGGCGGCGGTCCGCGGCTCGCGGGGCGCTCCGGGCGTTCCGGCCGCTTCGGGAACGGCCGGTCCCTGTCGTACCGCCTCCTCGAAGCCGTCGGGTGTGGCAGACATCGTCCGTCCGTCGACCTCGATGACCGTACGGCCGGCGTCCCGCGCCTCCTTCGCGTACCGGGACAGCAGCATCGATTTGCCGATGCCGCCGGGGCCGTGCAGGAACAGCACAGCCGGTGCGTGGGGGCCGCCCGCCAGGGCCGTGCGGAACAGCTCCAGCTCCGCAGCCCGGCCTGTGAAGGCCCGGTCCCGTGCGGCCGCCAGCCGTCCGCCCAGTAAGGACCCGTCACCGTTGATCACACCCGTATCCCCCTTTCCTGCTGCTTCCGCTCCGTGCCGCGGAAGCGGGTCCTCCAGCTTTCTGCCGGCGTGACCGCAGTGTGCTGCGCGGTCCGTCCCGCCCACCACACACCGCGGTCACCACGGGACGCCGGAATGCTGGAGCAGGCACTGACCAGCACCAATGCCGGCGGCCCGGAACGGGGCGCCGGGACGGCGGTGGTGTGATTCCGGGGTTCGTAGTTGGTGGTGGGTGGAGTGTGAGCTGGGGTGTTGGAGGTTTTCTGAGAAGAGGGACAGGCGCTTCCGGGGGCTTCGGGCGGTGCTGGCCAGGCTTCTGGTCTGTGGTTGTTGGGGGTTCGTTGATAACGGTGGTGTGGTGTTGGTGATGGTGTCCGGCGTCTAAAGGGCTGGTGCGGGTTTGTGCTGGTCAGCGGCTTGTCGTGGGGGTGGGTCGGCCGGTCCAGTACAGGGCGGTGTCGATGTCGCGTGCGGTCCAGCCGTTGGCGTGTGCTCCGCCGTGGTGGAGGAGGTCGTCGAGGAGCTGGATGTAGCGGCCGTAGCGTCCCGGTGCGGGGGTGAGGGGGAGGCCGAGGGTGTCGAGGGCGTGTTGGACGCGTTGGTCGTAGACGGCCAACCGCTTTGGTGCTGCCGCGGTCAGGATGGCTGAGGCGAGGGCGTCGACGGTGCGGAAGCCGGGCAGTTCCCAGATGATGCCGCGGCCGTTCCGGGCGGCCTTGCTGCGGCGGATCATGCTGCCCTGCTCCTTGTGGCTGGCGTGGTCGGTGCCGTCGAGGGTGAAGTAGCGCAGCGCGGTGAACTGGGCCTCGATGCGGTTGGGCCAGGAGCTGCTGGTCGGGGTGTAGGCGATCTCGACGTTGTTCGCCGCGGCCCAGGTACCGACCCGCTGGCATCTCTTCGTGGTCAGGTGCGGGGAGAAGTTGTCGCAGACGAGCGCGATGCGGATCTGCGGCGGGTAGAGGCTGCGCAGGTAGCGGCAGAACTCCAGGAACTGGGTGCGCTTCTTGACCGGCTTGATGTGGCAGTAGAGCTTGTCCTTGGTCAGGTACAGGGCGGCGAACAGGTGTTGTACGCCGCCGTAGCGGTTGTAGGTGGCCCGGCGCCGTCGGCGTGGTTCGCGGTCGTGGTCCTTATGCTTGCCGGAGCGTTCGGCCCACTGTCGCCCGGGGTGGGGCATCAGGTTGAGCGGCCCGAACTCGTCCATGCAGAAGACGACTTCGGGTTCAGTTTTTGTCGGGTATGACCTCGGCGTCGGCGATCGCGTAGAGGTGCTCGACGCGGGCCTTCTTGGCCGCGTAGTCGGGGTCGCGGGAGGTCTTCCAGGTCTTCAGGCGTTGAAAGGAGACGCGCCCTCCTCGCGGAGCAGGACGCGCAGGCCCTCGTGGCTGATGTCGTCGACCACCCCCTCGGCGACCAGGAAGTCCGCCAGCTTGGTCAGACTCCAGGTCGAAAAGGGCAGGTCGTGCTCGGCCAGCTTGGACTTCGCGATCTTCTTGATCCCGCGCCGCTCAGGCAGGGTGAACGTCTTTGGCCGACCGCCCTTGTACTTCGGATACAGGGAGTCGAAACTGTCGGCGTGACGACGGCCCGCCCTTGGTTGACGGTCGCCGTGACGCCGAGCTCCTCTTGCAGCTCGCGGGCGGCGCCCCGGACGGGGGATTCGCCCTGTCGACGGCGCCGCCGGGAAGCAGGCGAGCGGCCCGGTAGCTGACGTGCTGCACCAGGGCCTGACCGCGCCGGTTGGTGATCAACACGGATGTGCCGGACCACAGGGCAGCCGACGCGCGCAGCGCCCCGTACGCCTCATCGCTCATCGCCACGCTGGGACGTTCGTCGGTGGCGGAAGTCGTGGTCATCTTTCTCCGATCAGCGGGGGCTTGCTCGTGGGCGGTGAAGGTGTGGCGAGGGTCAGGCGGCCAGCTGGGTCGGGTCGTCCTTCGTGGGGCCGGGGATGAGGCGGGTGAAGTGTTCGGTCTGGATGATCTGGGTGCGGTCTGCTTCGGGGAGGCGGGCGAGAATGCCGGGCAGGGGCCGCTCACGGGCGACCTCGCTGCGGTGCGCGAGGATCGCCCGCCACTTCACGTCGGCCCACGGGGTGACATCGACGCTGGTGGTCACGTACGAGTCCGGCACCGCGAGCACCTCCTTTCCCACACCTTCGAGCAGCGGGCGGAGCAGGCCGACGCCGGACTCGGGGTGCGTGGCGGCGTACAGCGCGGCCGGCTGCCAGGGCGGGCCCGCTTCGGGATGCAGGTGGGCGAGTCCGGCGGCTTCGGCGGCGAGCAGCGTGATCTGGTGGGTGCGTACGTGGTCGGGGTGGCCGGTCAGCTGGCCGACCGCATCGTGGGTGACGACGATGTCGGGGCGGAAGTCCCGGATGTGGGCGACGAGGCGGCCGATGGCCTCATTGAGGGGAGCGTCGACGAGCCGGGACTGGCCGGGCGCGGCCTCGGGGTTGCGGGCGTCGCCGTAGCCGAGCAGGCGTGGGGAGCCGGCGCCCAGGGCAGCGAGGGCGTCCGCGAGTTCGGGCGCTCGGCGGCTGTCAGGGGCCCAGGTGGCGGTGACGACCGCTGTGCGGGCGCCGGCGGCGTGGTGCTGAGCGAGCACACCGCCGGCTAGAAGACTCTCATCGTCAGGGTGCGCGAACACCCCCAGCAGCGAAGGCAGGGACGGGTGGTCCATGGCGAAGAGGTCTCCTCGAGGCGGTGGATGGGAGGGAGGTCAGATGATCGGCGGCCGCCCGGCCGCGGTGAGCCGGTAGAGGTGCGCCAGCTCATCAGGTGCCGCGGCTGCGTGTGCCGTGTCGTCCAGCCGACGGGCTTGGGCAGGTGACTGTCACGGCTGGCTCTACGGGCATCGGGCCCTGAAGAGGCTGACCGCATCACGTCCTTCCTGCTGGGGGCGCCGGTTCAGAACAGGGCTCGTTGCTCCGCTTCGGGGGCTGCGTGCGGCCGCCGGTTGGGCTGCAATCCGGCTACCGCGTCCAGTTCGAGCAGGGTGCTCCACCGCCCGTCGGCGCATCCGTCGTCCAGTAGCCGGGCCAGCACCTGGGTGGTGACCTCGACATCCGGCATGGCCCGGTGCCGTCCGGCTGGCTTGGGGATGCCGTAGTAGCCGAGCAGGCCATCCAGCCCGTAGGAGCCGAGCCCGGGCACCACGGCCTTGGCCAGACGCAGCGTGTCCAGCAGTGGCGTGCCCGCGAGTACAGGACAGTGCTCGGCCTGTCGGCCGATGATCCCGGCCTCCGTGGAGGCATGGTGGGCGACCAGCCGGTACGGCGGCGCGGTCAGGCGGGCGTCGAGCCGCGCCAGCACTTCGGCGGCCGGACGTGCCGTGGAGATCATCTGCTGGGTAATGCCCTTGAGCTGGACGTCCCGCGCGGTCACGGGAACGTCGGCGGGCGGCCGCATCAGGTCCTCGAACCGGCCGACCTCCACCAACCGGTCGCCTACGGGGCGCAGGGCCAGCGCCGCGACCTCGATCGGCTCGGCAGGCCGTCCCGTGCCGATGTCGAGGGCAAGGCGGCCCTTGCCGGGAGCCAGGTGCTCGGCCATCAGCTGTTTCTCGGCCGTGCACACCTGCCGGTAGCGGCGGCCGCCTGCCCAGAGCGGCTCCCAGTACGCGGCGGGCAGGAAGCGGCCGTCCCGGCCCGGTGCTGCCGTGCTCACTGTGTCGCCTCCTCGGCGTGCGTGAGAGGACCGTCCGGTCCGGTGGCCCAGTCCCAGGTGCCGATGTAGGCCGCCACCCCGCTCCGGCGGGCCTCCATGACGGCCGTCACCCGGTCGAAGTCCTTCACCGGCATCAGTGCTTGCCACTGCTCCAGGGGCATTGCCCGTAGCTCGTCGTGTTCCTCGGGGGCGAGGACGATGCTCGCGAGCTGCTCGTCGGTGAGCCGCCCGCCGTCGAACACGAAGGTGCTAGTAGGACTCCGTTAGGTCTGTCTTGATCTTGGTGTGGTCCTGCTGGGCAGGGGTTGGTGG
>NZ_BQUN01000138.1 GCF_026008495.1 Streptomyces sp. A012304 | reverse complement strand
TGGTGCCGCGGATCGGCCCGGACGCCTGGGCGGTCGATGACGTGTCGTTCCCCAAGGACGGACGGATGTCGGTGGCGGTCGCCCACCAGTACTGCGGCGCTTTGGGCAAGCAGGCCAACTGCCAGGTCGCGGTGAGCGTGCACGCGGTCTCCGACGCGGCCTCGTGCCCGCTGAACTGGCGGCTGTTCCTGCCCAAGGAGTGGGCCAAGGACACCGTCCGGCGCAAAGAGACCGGCGTGCCGAAGGACGTCGGGCACCGGGAGAAGTGGCGGCTGGCGCTGGACGCCCTGGACGAACTGGCCGGGTGGCACCTGGTGCCGCCGGTGGTGGTGGCGGATGCCGGCTACGGCCAGAACGCCGACTTCCGCGCCGGCCTGGCCGAGCGGGAGATCCCGTATGTGGTCGGCATCCGCGGCGATCTGACCGTCCAGCCCCATGATGCGCACCCCGCCGCCACGGCCTTCTCCGGCACCGGCCGACGGCCGCTTCCCCGCTACCGACAGCCTCCGGTGCCAGTCGCGGAACTGGCCACGGCCGCCGGACGGGAAGCCTTCAGGGAGGTGACCTGGCGGGAAGGCTCCCG
>NZ_BQUN01000137.1:185385-186645 GCF_026008495.1 Streptomyces sp. A012304 | reverse complement strand
CCTCACCCCCGCCGCCCGCCTCCCCGACGTCCTCCTCCCCCCACTCGCCCCGGCCCCCGCCCCGCTCCACGACCGCCTCGTCACCTTCTGGCCGTACGGCGCCCCCGTGGACCCCGACGACCCCGACGCCGCCCCCTGGGAAGCCGCGGGCACCCTGCTCGCCCGCCTCCACCGCACCCCCGCCCCAACGCCCCTGCCGCCGATGCGCGGCCCGGCCAAGGCCGCCGACGCCGTCGCCCGTCTGCGCGCCTCCGGCGTCCCCTCCCACGCCGCCGCCCCCGTCCTGCACGCCTGGAGCCGTCTTCCCGCGTGGGCGCGCGCCGAGGCGCCGATGCCCGACACCACCACCCTCTGCCACGGCGACCTCCACCTGGGCCAGCTCGTCCGCCACCCCGCCCCCGACGGCCCCTGGCGCCTCATCGACGTCGACGACCTCGGCGTCGGCGTCCCGGCCTGGGACCTCGCCCGTCCGGCCGCCTGGTACGCCTGCGGCCTGCTCCCGCCCGACGAGTGGACCCGCTTCCTGACCGCCTACCGCGCGGCCGCCGGCCCGGCCGTCCCCGCCGACGGCGACCCCTGGCCGGCCCTGGACGTCCCGGCCCGCGCCCTCACCGTCCAGACCGCCGCCCGAGCCCTCACCAAGGCGCACGCCCAGGACCGGCCCCTGGACGAGGTCGAGCGCTCCCTCGTCGACGCCTGCGAGCGAATGGCGTCCGTCCCCTTGCAGTTGGCGCCGAGCTCCGCGAAGTAGGGTGCAACCGACCGCAGCCGGACAGAGTCTGTCCTGGCGACGGGTGAAGCAGGACGACCGGCGAGGAGTTGAGCCGAACATGCAGTGTCCGAAGTGTCATGCTCCGATGCACACCTACAACCGCAACGGCGTCCAGATCGAGCAGTGCGCCAACTGCCGGGGCATCTTCCTGGACTACGGCGAGCTGGAGGCGCTGACCCGTCTGGAGTCGCAGTGGTCCCAGCCGGCGCCGCCCCCGCCCGCCCCGCAGGCGTACCCGGCCGCCCCGCCCGGTCCCGCCTGGGGCGCCCCGCACGGCGGCCACGGCGGTCACTACGGCCACGGCAAGCGCCACAAGAGCTTCGGTCACATGCTCTTCTCGAGCTGAGCCCGCACACGGAGAAGCCCCCGGCCGCTGAGACGGCCGGGGGCTCCGGTGTGTGGACGATACTGGGATTGAACCAGTGACCTCTTCCGTGTCAGGGAAGCGCTCTCCCGCTGAGCTAATCGCGCGGGGATCCGAAGATCCA
>NZ_BQUN01000137.1:151197-185142 GCF_026008495.1 Streptomyces sp. A012304 | reverse complement strand
CGAGGCTCGAACTCGCGACCTCAACCTTGGCAAGGTTGCGCTCTACCAACTGAGCTACGTCCGCTTGTCGTTTCGGTCGGCTTGCGCGTCCCGGCGACGTGTTGAACTCTAGCGGATTCCTGGGCCAGCACAAAAACACGTTTGTGCTGCGTGCTGCGCTGCGTCCCGTCGAAGACCAGCTCAGGGCCCCGCGGGACATCCCCGGACCGCGCCCGGGACACCCGCCCTAGACTCGACACCGTGCTCGACCTCCCTGCTCTCGCCCGCTTCGGTGACCGCGTGGCCACCGGCCTTCTCGACGTCACCGAAGACCCCGCGGCCCTGGACTCCGCCGGTTTCTGGGCCGTTTGCGCCGACTTCGAGGGCCGTCTGGTCTGCGCTCGCTTCGCCGACGTACGGACGCGGCCGGTGCCCGCGCCCGTGCCGGGGGAGTGGCGGGGGCCCGCGGCCGGCGACTGGACGTCGTCCCTCGACCGCGCCGCGTACACCGCCGGGGTGCGCCGTATCCGTGAGTACATCGCGGCCGGCGAGGTCTACCAGGCCAACCTCTGCCGGGTTCTGTCCGCGCCCGTCGCGCCCGACGCCGATGTGGACGCCCTGACCGCGCTGCTGGCCCGCGGCAACCCGGCGCCGTATGCAGGAACGATCCGGCTGCCCGGACACGGGGTGGAGCTGGCCAGCGCGTCTCCCGAGCTGTTCCTGCGCCGGGACGGGCGGGTCGTCGAGTCCGGGCCGATCAAGGGCACCGGGCGCATCGAGGCGGACCTGCTGGAGAAGGACTACGCCGAGAACGTGATGATCGTGGACCTGGTCCGCAACGACATCGGGCGGGTGTGCGCCACGGGCAGCGTGAGCGTCCCCGACCTGTGCGCCGTGGAGAAGCACCCCGGGCTGGTGCATCTCGTGTCGACCGTGCGCGGCGAGCTGCGCGAGGACGCCGGATGGCCGGAGCTGCTCGACGCCGCCTTCCCGCCCGGCTCGGTCACCGGCGCCCCGAAGTCCAGCGCCCTGCGGATCATCGACGAGCTGGAGACCGCGCCCCGGGGCCCGTACTGCGGCGGTATCGGCTGGGTCGACGCCGACCGGGGCACGGGCGCGCTGGCCGTCGGCATCCGCACGTTCTGGATCGACCGCGCGGAAGGCGTGCTGCGCTTCGGCACCGGCGCCGGCATCACCTGGGGCTCGGACCCCGAGGCCGAGTGGCGGGAGACCGAACTGAAGGCGTCCCGGCTGCTCGCGGTAGCGTCGGGAACGTACGAGGTCGATGCGGGACCTTGACACGCGGTGCCGACCAGGGGCCCCTGGCCCCCGGCCGATGCGACGCCCCCGGAACGGACACAAGCCGGTACGGACACAAGAGGCCGGTACGGACACAAGAGGTAGGGATCAGTGAAGCTTTGGCTCGACGGCGGGCTGCAGGACAGCGAGTCCGCCCGTGTCTCCGTCTTCGACCACGGGCTGACCGTGGGCGACGGCATCTTCGAGACCGTGAAGGCGGTGGAGGGCAGGACCTTCGCGCTCACCCGCCATCTCGACCGGCTGACCCGCTCCGCGCGCGGCCTCGGCCTGCCCGACCCGGACCTCGACGAGGTGCGCCGCGCCTGCGCGGCCGTCCTCGAGGCCAACCCGATGCCGCTGGGCCGTCTGCGCATCACCTACACCGGCGGCCACGGCCCGCTCGGCTCCGACCGCGGTGAGCACGGTCCGACCCTCGTCGTCGCCCTGGGCGAGGTCGGCCGCCGTCCCGACTCCACCGCCGTGGTCACGGTCCCGTGGACCCGCAACGAGCGCGGCGCGCTGACCGGCCTGAAGACCACCTCGTACGCCGAGAACGTCCTCGCCCTGGCCCGCGCCCACCGGGACGGCGCCTCCGAGGCGCTGTTCGGCAACACGGTCGGGCAGCTCTGCGAGGGCACCGGGTCGAACGTCTTCGTCGTCCTGGACGGCGAGATCCACACCCCGCCGCTCGCCTCCGGCTGCCTCGCCGGCATCACCCGCGCCCTGGTGGTCGAGTGGACGGGCGCGAAGGAGGCCGACCTGCCGTTGGACGTCCTGGACCGCGCCGACGAAGTCTTCCTCACCTCCACCCTGCGCGACGTCCAGGCCGTGCACCGCGTCGACGGCCGTGAACTGCCGGGCACGGCGGGACCGGTGACCGCCAAGGCCATGCGGATCTTCGAGGAGCGGGCGGGCGAGGACCTCGATCCGTAAAGGCCCGACATATGGGGCTGACCCGGAGCGCGGCAGCGGGTAGAACAGCGGTGATGACCACGACCCTGCGGCCGACCGAGCCGCTCCAGCGCGCCGCCGACGGGGCGCTGTCCCGCCACTACCAGGTGTGCGTGAACGGCCGTCCCGTCGGAGCGGTGCATCTGATGACCCACCCCGTCTTCGGGCCCGGCGTCGCCCGGATCGCCGACCTGCGCATCGAGGAACCCGATCGCGGGCGCGGCCGGGGCACGGTGGCCGCGCTCGCCGCCGAGGAGGTGGCCCGCGGCTGGGGCTGCCGCCGGATCGAACTCAGGGTGCCCGCCGACGCCGGGGCCGCGCTGCGGCTGGTGACGGCCCTCGGCTACGTCCACCGCAACCACGGCCTGCGGAAACCGCTCGGCGACACCGCGTCCGAACTGCCCGCGGGCAGCCGCGGCAGGCCCATGACCGAGGCCGAGTACGGGCCGTGGCTCGACCGAGGGGTCGCGGGCTACGCCCAGGACCTGATCGACCGCGGGGTTCCCGAGGACCAGGCGTGGGGCAAGTCGCGACAGGACTACGGGGTGCTGTCGCCGGCGGGCCTGGCGACGGAGAACATGCTGTTCAGCGTCCTGGAACACCAGGGCACCCCGGTGGGCACCCTGTGGATGGTGTTCCTCGACGACGACAAGGCGTCCGTGTTCGACATCGAGACCGGCGAGGCCTTCCGCGGACGGGGCCACGGCCGCTCCCTCATGCTGCTCGCCGAGGCTCAGGCGATCGCCGCCGGCAGACGCGTCATGGACCTCAACGTCTTCGCGGGCAACACGCCGGCCGAGCGGCTCTACGCCTCCCTCGGCTATGTCCCGGTGGCGCACACGCTGTACAAGTACCTGCTCTGAGGCCGGCCGGCCTCAGCCCTGCTCGGCCAGGAGCCGGTCCGCGATCTCCTCGATGCGGGCGCGCAGGCCCTCCTGGCTCTTGCCGCCGTCGAGCCGCTCGCCGCCGATGACATAGGTCGGGGTGCCGGTGACGCCGATCGCCTTGCCCTCGGCCTGGTCGGCGTCCACGATCAGGATGTGCCGGCCGTCGATGAGCGCGGTGTCGAACTCCTCGGCGTCCAGCCCGAGTTCGCCGGCGATCTCGACCAGGAAGGGTTCTCCCGTACGGTCCAGCTCCTCGACCCGGCCCAGCACCGCCTCGACGTACGGCCAGCCCCGCCCCTGCTCCGCGGCCTCCTCGGCGGCCTGGGCGGCGGCGAAGGCGTGCTTGTGCTTCTCCAGCGGGAAGTGCCGCAGCCGCAGCTCCATCCGGTCGCCGTAGCGCTCGCGCAGGGCGCGCAGATCGTCGAGGGCGGTGCGGCAGTCCGGGCACTGGAGTTCGCACCAGACGTCGAGGACGACGGCGGGTCGGGCGGACGCGGGCGTCGGGGCGGGGGCCGGGGAGGAGTCGCTCATGCCCCCAGTCTCCCAGCAGCTGCCCCGCCGCCCCAATCCGGACCGTCCCGCACCGGTCGTACCGGCCGTACGACCGGGACCGTCCCGCACGGGTGGTGCGACCCGTACGACCCGTACTACCGGGACCGTCCCGCACCGGCCGTACGACCTGTAGACAGGTGGACCGTGCGTCCCTGACCGGCGGGCACCCTGCGCACGAGCCGACCGGCATCGCGCACGAGCCGACCGGCATCGCGCACGAGCCGACCGGCACCTGCGGAGGAGCCGACCCGGAGATGTCCCTGATGTCCGGCCGGAACATGGCCCGGGAGCACCGCTCAGGTGCACGATGGAAGGGACGAGGCGCCGCTTGCGTGGCGCCGAGTCGTCTCTTGCCCGAGTGCGCCGTGTCTGGAGGACCGGATGATTGCCGAGACCGTCTGTTCCGCCGTAGCCGCGGCCGGCCTGGGCGTCGCGGCCGTCACGGCCTGGCGCAAGCGATTCCTGAGCGCGGCCCGGATCGCGGCCTACGCCCTCGTCCCGCTCGGACTCGTGATGACCGGGATCGTCGAGTGGGTCGCCGACACCGCCTTCAGCCCGACCGCCTGGGCCGGCTTCGTCGTGCTCGGCGTGGCGTGGGCGCTCTTCGCGACCACCCGCGCCGTGGAGCGCCGCCGTGGCGGCACCCGCAGGGAGCGCAAGGCCGCGGCCCGCTCCGGGCAGGGCCCGGCGGTGTCCCCGGCCGCCTCGGCGCCCTCCCTGGGCCAGGGCACCCGTCCGGCGGCCGGCCCCGCCGGCGCGCCCCGCGCGAACGCCTCCGAGGACTTCAGCGACATCGAGGCCATCCTGAAGAAGCACGGCATATGACGCGGTGCCGTACCCGCGGCGGTACGGCACCGGGCGCGCACCACGGGTGGGACGGCTCCGCACCCGACGGCACCGCACGCGACGGCGCGGGTCGGAAACGACACAGTCGGGCCGCACACGCGCGCAAGTGATCACGGCTGAAAGCCGACCTCACGGAATCCGGCGCCCACCCGCTCAATCCAGGGTG
The DNA here is from genome assembly GCF_026008495.1 of Streptomyces sp. A012304. Classification (GTDB taxonomy): domain Bacteria; phylum Actinomycetota; class Actinomycetes; order Streptomycetales; family Streptomycetaceae; genus Streptomyces. The sequence goes on along the minus strand of NZ_BQUN01000137.1, from coordinate 180,462 downwards.
CTGATCGCGTGGCGCGTACCGCCTGCGTCATCATCGCCCGCGAGATGCTGGACCCGACACAGAGCGACGCCGCGCCGAAGCAGGACGAGCCGCGCGGGTGCCTTTTCGCCCTTTCCCAGCCACCGCTGATGATCTTCCTTGCGGTGATCGGGTGTCTGCTGCTCATGGCCTCGCTGCACGACCTGCTGCTGCTGTGAGCCGTACCCGCGGTTCCCGGCGTCACCCGCCGGGACCGCGTCGGCATCGAGAACCGGCGGGCACGGGGCCGTCCTGAGCGCCGGCACGCCCACAGCGCGCCGGCCCTGACGTACGCCGGGCCCGGCCTCAGCCCGTGGCTTCCTTGCGGCGTGCGCGGTAGGCGGCCACGTGGAGGCGGTTGCCGCAGGTGCGGCTGTCGCAGTAGCGGCGGGAGCGGTTGCGGGAGAGGTCGACGAAGGCGCGCCGGCAGTCCGGGGCCTCGCAGCGCCGCAGTCGTTCCTGCTCGCCGGCCACCACGAAGAACGCCAGCGCCATGCCGCAGTCCGCCGCCAGGTGGTCCGCGACGGAGGCGCCGGGCGCGAAGTAGTGCACGTGCCAGTCGTAACCGTCGTGGTCGGTGAGGCGGGGTGTGGTGCCCGCGGCGGCGACCAGCTCGTTGATCAGTCCGGCGGCGGTGCGGGCGTCCGGCGCCGCGAAGATCCCCGCGAACCGCCCGCGGATCTTGCGCACCGCGGACAGGTCGAACTCGGAGAGGATCCCGACGTCACTGATTTCGTGCTTTCGTACGAAATCCGCGAGGGTGGCCACATCGGGCAGCCCGTCGGGCGAGGTGTCGTCGTCCGGTGCGGTGTTGACCAGATCCACCACGGCGTCGAGCGAACACCGGGTGTCGTGGGTGATCAGCACGTTTCGCTCCCTGGCCTGGGGGTCGGGCGGGCGCCCGCCGATGCTGGCCGATGGTAGCCGCACCGGGCTCTTGAGCCACGGGTGGTCATCACCCGGACAACCGGGCACCTGCGGGTCCCGCTCGCCGGCGCGGCGGCGAACGGACCCGCAGGGGGGCCGTCACGGCTCTTCGGACGCGCGTCGGCGCCGTGCCACGGGTGTTCGTGGCACGGCGCCGACTCCTGCCCTATGCGGTTGTCCTGGCCCGAGCCGTCTCCCCGAGTGGACGGCGCCGGGCGGCTCAGCGGGAGCCCGTCCTAGCTTTCCGCCAGGATGTGCGAGAGCTCCTGATCGAGGTCGAAGTGACGGTGCTCGGTGCCCGGGGGCACGGCCGCGTCCGTCCGCTTCAGGAAGGATTCCAGGGCCCGCGCCGGGGCCTCGAGCAGAGCCTCGCCCTCCGGAGAGCTCAGGGCGATGCAGACGACGCCCTGACCGTGGCTGCGCGACGGCCAGACGCGGACGTCGCCGGTGCCGGTGGGCCGGTGCAGACCCTCGGCGAGGAGGTCGCGGGCGAACACCCACTCGACGGTCTCCTCGGCTCCGGTGTGGAAGGTGGCGTGCACGGCGTAGGGGTCGGCCGTGTCGTACCGCAGGCCTGCGGGGACAGGCAGGGAGGACTCGCTCGACACAACGAGGCGCAGGTGCAGCTCGCAGCTGACCGTGGTGTTCATAAGCGCCAGGGCCTTTCGCTCAGTGTGCGCTCGGGGATTCGCACGTCGGCCAAATCGACATGCCACCTACGGTGCCGTTGTAAACCCCTCTGAGGGTTTTGCGTGCGTTTACGTAACTCTTCCGGCCGAGAGAGTGTTCGCCTACTACCACCATTACGGTGACCGGCAATCTCTCGGGTAGGGTTTGGCCGTATGAATACGGGGAGTGACGAGCCGGGCGAGGTAGCCATGGCGGCGGACGACGCGAAGACGGACAGGGCGACGGAGGAGCAGGAGCAGGGGCTCGGCTCCCGGGCGCCGGAGTTCATCAAGGCGCGCCGCATACTGCACCTGAGCTGGCAGGTCGGCATTTTCATCGTGGGCCTCGCGGTGGTGGTGGCCGGCATTATCATGCTGCCGCTGCCCGGACCGGGCTGGGTGGTGATCTTCGGCGGCATGGCCATCTGGGCGACCGAGTTCGTCTGGGCCCAGTTGGTGCTGCGCTGGACCAAGCGCAAGGTCACCGAGGCGGCGCAGCGTGCCCTCGACCCCAAGGTGCGGCGCCGCAACATCATCCTGACCTCGATCGGGCTCGTGATCATCGGCGTCATCGTGGGCATCTACCTGTGGAAGTTCGGCCTCGTGATGCCGTGGAAGATCAAGAACCAGTGAGCGGCGGCGGGCGCGGGGATCGGCCACCGGTGGTCACAGGTACCCCCTGACATGGGGTAATGTTCTTCCTGCGTCCGGGCGATTAGCTCAGTGGGAGAGCGCTTCGTTCACACCGAAGAGGTCACTGGTTCGAACCCAGTATCGCCCACCCGGAACGGCGGCCCGTCTGTGAGAGCAGACGGGCCGCCGTCGTTGTGCGAGGCCGGCCGGGCCGACGCGCCCCACGGTCGGCCGGCTGCTGCCGCCGGGTGACGGCCGGCCCCGGCATGTGCTGCGGAGGAAGGTCTCAGAAGAAGTTCTCATGGGGATTGAGCTGGAACTTCACTCGCGGCGGCCCGCGCGAAAGGGATCATCCGCGGACACCCTGCTGCGCGCGTCCTACCAGCACGGCGAGGCCCTGGCACGGGTGCTGGGCGCGCTCGACGGGCACCGCTCGGGCGGGCGCGGCACGCATCGCTCGGGCGCCCTGGACGCGCTCGACCGGCACAGCTCGGGCGGCCTCCGCCGGGTGGATCCCTACGGCGACACGTTCTTCGGCGAGCACGAGGCCCGAGCCGCCCGGGACGAGGCCGTCGCCCTGGCGCGACGGTGCGCCGACGAGCGGCGCAGGGCCGCCCTGCTCGATCTCGCCGAGCTGCTCGAGGCGTGCGCGACGACGCCGGGCAGCTACCTGTGGTGCAGGGGTGACTAGCCCCTGACGTCACAGCAACCACTTCCGCACCACCACCAACCCCCCATCCTTCATCCGGATTTCAGTCGCCCCGGCCGGCGCTCCACACCCCCCACCAGCGTCCGGATCCCCGAACAACCGCCCCCCACCTGCGACTTCACCCCGTAACCACCGCGGCCCTCACCTGACGCGGCGACAACTCCCGGCAGCCGCCCGGCAAGAAATTCCTGTCCGAATCATTGACGCTCCCTCAACCCCCTCGTACCTTGTGCCAGCAAGCGCTTTCTTGAAACGATTCATGCAAGCGGCGACGACGCCGCGGGGAGGGCCCGACTGTGGGAACCAGCAGGAATGTTGAGAGACGGACGATCCTGAAGGCGGCCGGGGCCTCGGCGGCCACGCTGGGGCTGGCCGCCACGACCGGCTGTGGCGGGAACGGCGGCACCTCCGCCGACGGAACGGTGACGATCCGTTACTCCTGGTGGGGCGCGGACGAGCGGGCGAAGCGGATCAACCAGTCCATCGCGCTGTTCGAGAAGAAGTACCCGAAGATCAAGGTGAAGACGGACTTCCAGGACTACGTCGCATACTGGGAGAAGTTCCAGACGCAGGCCGCCGGTGGAAATCCGCCGGACGTATTCCAGAACGCCGTTGGATTTCTTCGGAAGTACGACAAGCGCGGCATCCTGCTGGACCTCAAGTCGCAGATCGACGCGGGAAATCTGAGCGTCGACAACTTCCGCGCGGGTGTCGTCTCGGTCGGTGAGGTGGACGGCAAGCAGCTGGGCATTCCCGTCGGCTCCAACACCATGGCACTGGTCATCGACAAGAAGGTCTTCCAGAAGGCGGGCGTCACGCCGCAGCCCGGCTGGACCTGGGACGAGTACTTCAAGGCCCTGAAGACCATCTACGACAAGACGAAGATCCCCGGGGACACCGGCTACTTCAGCATCATGTACCTCTACGACCTGTACCTCCGTCAGAACGGCAAGGCGTTCTTCACCAAGGACGGCCTCGGATTCGACAAGGCCGACCTGACGGAGTGGTGGACCGACGGCTACAACCGCGTCAAGGCCGGCATCATCACCGACCCGAAGGTCGTCGCGCAGGACCGCCCGAAGTCGTCCGTCACGGCCGTGCACGGCGCCTCGGAATTCACCTGGGACAACTTCACCGTGCGCTACACGGCCGAGGGCACCAGCGAATACGGCCTCGCGCCGATCCCCACCATGGACGGCAAGAACACCGGCCAGTACCTCGCCTCCCTGATGCTGAGCGCCTCAGCGCGCACCCAGCACCCGAAGGAGGTCGCCCAGTTCATCAACTTCATGGTCCACGACCCCGAGGTCGGCAAGATCATGGGGTACGACCGCGGCATCCTCGCCAGCACCGAGCAGTACGAGGCGTACAAGCCGAGCGACGCCGTCGGCAAGGAGATCGCGAAGTACGAGGAGGACACGGCCAAGGCGGGTGTCCTCGGGAAGATCACCCCGCACCCGTCCGGCGCCGACACCTCCGAGGCCGCCTTCCTGCGCATCGGCGGTGACATGAGTCTCGGCAAGGTGAAGGTCGCCGACGCGGTGAAGATGTTCTTCGACGAGTCCGAGGCCGCTTTCCAAGCCTGATGGGAACCACTGTGACGCTCGTCAAGGAGTCTCCGCTCGACACCCGCACGGCACCCGCCGCCGGCCCCGCCGCCGTCAAGCGGCGGGGCCGCCGCGAGAATTTCGCCGGCTACCTCTTCATGTCCCCGTGGATCGCGGGCTTTCTGCTGCTGACCGCGGGCCCGATGGCGGCCTCCCTGTACTTCGCCTTCACCGACTACAACCTCTTCAACAGCCCGCGGTGGATCGGCTTCGACAACTTCACCAAGATGTTCGACGATCCGCGCTGGCAGAGGTCGGTCGAGGTCACGGCGAAGTACGTGGTCATCGGTACACCGCTGAAGCTGCTGCTCGCGCTCGGCGTCGCCCTGCTGCTCGCGCAGAGCCGGCGTGGACAGGCCTTCTACCGGGCCGCGTTCTACGCGCCCTCGCTGATCGGCGCGAGCGTCTCCGTCGCGTTCGTCTGGCGCTCGATCTTCTCCGACGACGCCATCGTGGACCGCTCGATGTCCTTCCTCGGCATTCACAGCGGCGGCTGGGTCGGCGACCCCGACTGGATCCTCTACTGTCTGGTCGCCCTGACCGTCTGGCAGTTCGGCGCGCCGATGGTCATCTTCCTGGCGGGCCTGAAGCAGGTGCCGAGGGAGCTGTACGAGGCCGCCGAGATGGACGGCGCCGGCCCCTTCCGCAGGTTCTGGAGCATCACGCTCCCGATGATCTCCCCGGTGCTGTTCTTCAACGTCCTGCTGGAGACCATCCACTCGTTCCAGATCTTCGGCTCCGCGTACGTCGTCTCCAACACGTACTGCGGGCCGGCCGACGCCACGCTCGTCTACACCTGCTACCTGTACCAGCAGGGCTTCAAGAACGCGCAGATGGGCTTCGCCTCCGCGATGGCCTGGATGCTGCTGCTCGCCGTCGCCCTGGTCACGGCCGTCCTCTTCTGGTCGCAGAAGAAGTGGGTGCACTACGAGGAGGACGCCCGATGAGCGCCACCACGACCACCACCCCGCCCGCCGTCGACCGGCCGCGCGGCCTCGGCCGCAAGCGCGCCGGCTCGCTCGCCTGGCACATCGGCTCCCTGCTGGTCCTCGCGGTCGTCCTCTACCCCGTCCTGTGGGTCATCGGTGCCTCGTTCAAGCCCAGCAAGGACATCATCAACAGTCTGAACCTGTTCCCGGCCGACCCCATCCTGGCGAACTTCAAGGGCCTCGCCGACGGCATCGCCGACATCTCGATCTGGACCTTCTTCCAGAACTCCCTGATCTACTCGCTCGGCTCGGTCGCCGGCATCCTGATCTCCTGCTCGCTGACGGCGTACGCCTTCGCCAAGATCAAGTTCGCGGGCCGGAACCTGATGTTCACCCTGATGATCGGCACCCTGCTGCTGCCGTACCACGTGCTGCTGATCCCGCAGTACGTGATGTTCCAGAAGATGGAGCTGATCAACACCTACGTCCCGCTGCTGATCGGCAAGTACCTGGCCACGGAGGCGTTCTTCGTCTTCCTCATGGTGCAGTTCATGCGGAACCTGCCGAAGGAGCTGGACGAGGCCGCCCGGATCGACGGCTGCGGGCATCTGCGGATCTACTGGTCGATCGTGATGCCGCTGTGCCGTCCGGCGCTCATCACCAGCGCGATCTTCACCTTCATCAACGCCTGGAACGACTTCATGGGCCCGCTGATCTACCTCAACGAGCCCGGCAAGTACACCGTCTCCCTCGGCATGATGATGTTCCGCGACTCCGACGGCGTCGCCGCGAACTACGGCGGGCTGATCGCCATGTCGCTGGTCGCGCTGCTGCCGGTGCTGCTGTTCTTCCTCGCCTTCCAGCGGTACCTCATCGACGGTATGGCGACCTCCGGACTGAAGGGCTGAGGAGGGCCGGCGATGGCCGAAGCACGTGTGAAGGTCCGCAAGGAGTCCGTCTTCGCCGAACGGTTCGGCGTGTTCGCCGAGTGCCTGCTCACCGGGGTGTGGATCGCGGTGGCCTCGCTCGGGGTCGTCACCTACCCGGCCGCCTTCGCCGCGGGGGCCCGGCACCTGCGCCGTCGTACCGCCCACCAGGGCGGTGGGTGGCGGGAGTTCGTCGCCGACTTCCGGGCGGCGGTGCGCGGGGGATGGGTCGTCGGGGTCGCGGGGTGGGCGGCGGTGGCCGTGGCCTGGGTCGACGTCCAGGCCGCGCGGGCCGGGATCCCCGGCGGGCCGCTCGTCGGGGCCGTCGGACTGTTCGCACTCATCGGGTGCGCGGTCGCGGGCATGCGCGCCGCCGCCGTGTGGACCCCGGACGACTCCTGGCGCGCTCTGCTCGCGCGGGCGGGCCGCCGTACCGTGCTCGACCCCGCGGGGTCCTTCCTGCTCACCGCCGGACTGGCCGTCGTGGCCCTGTCCGGGTGGTTCATCGCGCCGCTCGCGGTCCCCGTGCTCGGGGCCGTCGCGGCGGCGGCCGTCGCCGTCGAGGAGCGCTACCGGCACCGCTGACCGGCGGTGCCCTCTCCCCAGGTCGGCGCCCCGGGCGCCGCACCTCCCTCTGTCATGCCCTTGGCAACCTGAACCCGCACGGAAAGGACAGGCCATGTCCCCCATCCCCCGCAGGTCCCTGCTCAAGGCGGCGGCCGTCGCCGGAGCCGCCGCACAGTTCAGCTGGGCGCTGGGCAGCAAGGACGCGCAGGCCGCGCCGAGAGCCGACACCGCGGACGCGGAACCGGTGACCCTGGACTGGCTGGAGGACGGCGGCCTCGGCGCGGCCCCCGGCTCCACGCTCGGCGTGCCCTGGCCGATGGGCCTCTACCAGGAGGACCAGACCTTCGCGCTGACCGACGCCGACGGCAAGGCCGTCCCCGTCCAGTCCTGGCCCATCGCCTACTGGCCGGACGGGTCGCTGAAGTGGACCGCCCACGCGGTCAGCTCGGGCGACGGCAAGCTCACCCTCACCGCCGGCACGGCCGCCAAGCCCGTCAAGAAGGTCACCGTCGACAAGAGCGGCGGCACCATCGACGTGTCGACCGGTGTCATCACCGCGAAGATCGGCAAGTCCGGGGCCACGATCATCAAGTCCGTCACCCGCGGCTCCACCGAGATCGCCAGGAACGGCCGGCTGGTCCTGATCCGCCAGCCCGAGATCGAGGACGAGGACCAGGGCACGGTCAAGACCGAGCGCTTCGACGGCGCCATCTCCGCGGTCGCCGTGGAGCAGGACGGCCCGGTCCGCGCGGTCGTCCGTATCGACGGCAAGCACCGCAAGGGAAGCCGCAGCTGGCTGCCCTTCTCGATCCGCCTCTACTTCTACGCGGGCGCCGACTCCTTCCGCATGGTGCACACCATCACCTACGACGGCACGCAGGAGCCCGGCAAGGCCAGCGGTGACTTCATCCGCGGCCTCGGCGTCCGCTTCTCCGTGCCGATGCGCGACCAGTCCTACGACCGGCACATCCGCATCGGCGGCGAGGGCACCGGTCTGCTGCGCGAGGCCGTCAAAGGCATCACCGGCCTGCGCCGCGACCCGGGCGCGGCCGTCCAGGCGGCCCAGTACGAGGGCAAGAAGCTGCCCGACCCCGCCACCTGGGACCAGCGGGTGACGACCCGGCTCCAGTACATCCCCGAGTGGGGCGACTACACCCTCTCCCAGCTCTCCGCCGACGGCTTCACCCTGCGCAAGCGCACCAAGAAGGGCTACGGCTGGATCGCCGCCGGCGGCGGCAGGCGGGCCTCCGGCTTCGGCTACGTCGGCGGGGTGAGCGGCGGGTTCTCCTTCGGTCTCAGGGACTTCTGGGAGAGCCACCCCTCCCAGCTCGACATCCGCGACGCCCACACCGACGAGGCCGAGGTCACCCTCTGGCTCTGGTCGCCCGAGGCACAGCCCATGGACCTGCGCTTCTACCACGACGGCATGGGCCAGGACACCTTCCCCGAGCAGCTCGAAGGCCTCAACATCACCTACGAGGACTACGAGCCCGGCTTCGGCACCCCCTACGGGATCGCCCGTACCTCCGAACTCCTCTTCTGGGCCAACGAGTCCACCCCGAGCCCCGACGAGCTCGCCCAGCAGGTCGAGGCCGTCCGGGTGCTGCCGCAGCTCGCCGCCCCGCCCAAGCAGCTCATCAAGGCCAAGGTCTTCGGCCCCGGCCTGTACTCCGAGCCCGACCGCTCCACCCCCGCCAAGGCCAAGATCGAGGACCACCTCGACTTCCTCTTCACCTACTACAAGGACCAGGTGGAGCAGCGCCGGTGGTACGGCTTCTGGGACTACGGCGACATCATGCACACCTACGACACCGTCCGGCACCAGTGGCGCTACGACATCGGCGGCTACGCCTGGGACAACTCCGAACTCTCGCCGGACCTCTGGCTGTGGTTCGCGTACCTGCGCTCCGGCCGCGCGGACATCTTCCGCTTCGCCGAGGCCATGACCCGGCACACCGGCGAGGTCGACGTCTACCACATCGGCCAGTGGGCGGGCCTCGGCACCCGGCACGGCGTCCAGCACTACGCCGACAGCGCCAAGCAGCAGCGCATCGCCAACACCACCTACCGCCGCTACTACTACTTCCTCACGGCGGACGAGCGGGTCGGCGACCTCATGCACGCCAACGTCGACTCCGACGAGACGTTCCTCGTCCTCGACCCGATCCGCAAGATCCGCACCGAGCCGTACACCCCCGACCGGCACGCCCTGTCGATCGGCTTCGGCACCGACTGGAGCGGCCTGGTGTCGGCCTGGCTCACGGAGTGGGAGCGCAAGGGCCCGAAGTGGGAGAAGGCCAAGGCGCGCGTGCTGTCGACCATGGAGACCATCGCCGCCCAGCCCAACGGCTTCGTCCAGGGCACCGGTCTGTACGACCTGGACACCGGGAAGTTCGCCATCGCCGACAAGCCGGTCGTCAGCGTCTCGCACCTCTCCGCCGTCTTCGGCCTCAACGAGCTGTGCGCCGAGCTGATCCACCTCGTCGACATGCCGAAGTTCAACGAGGCCTACTACGACTACTGCCGCTACTTCAACGCGACCAAGGCAGAGCAGGCGGCCCGCTACGGCTCCAACTTCGGCACCCTGCTGCTCTTCCAGGGCCACTCACGTCTGGACGCCTTCGCCGCCGTGAAGACCGGCGACGAGAAGCTCGCCAAGCGGGCCTGGGAGAAGTTCTACAACTCCGACGGCTACAAGGAGTCCGCGCCGTGGCGGACGGAGCCGCTGAGCGGCCCCGCCGCCCTCGTCCCGGGCAGCGAGGCCACCTGGGTGTCCACCAACGACACCGCGCTCTACGGCCTCGCCGCCATCGAGAACCTGGCCCTGCTCGGCGACAAGATGCCTTCCTAGGCGGCTAGCTCATCCTCCCCAGGACCTCCCGCGCCCGTCGGACGTCCCGGATCCGCCGCTCGTACGTCGCACCGACCGCGAGCAGCAGGAGCCCGGCGAGCGCGGGAGGCGCCCAGCGGGGGAGCGCGTCGGCCACTTGCACCAGGTACGGGGCCAGCTCGTGCAGAGCGTCCAGGACCAGCACCGAGCCGCCGAGGACCAGCGGTGCCTGGAGGCGGTGCCGGGCGCCCAGCAGCGTGACCAGCAGGGCGGCCGCGCCGAGCAGCAGCGGGCGCGTCCACTGCGGATCGCCCCAGGCCGCGAGGAGGCTCGGCACGAGCGTGGCGGCGAGCCCGGGACCGTACGCCGTCCAGGACGACGTCCGCGGCTCACGGCGGCGCAGCCGGACACCGACCAGGAGCGCCGGCACGGTCACCGGGACCGTGTACGCCTCCGGGACGGTGACGTCCCAGGCGGCGAGCCTGACCCAGGCGGCCAGGACGAACAGGACGGCCGCCGCCCAGCCGACCGGCCGGCGGTCGGCACGGACCGCCGTGCCCGCGGCGATCACCCCGCCCAGGCCCAGCACCAGCGCCAGCATCGGCGGATCGACGACCGTGAGACCCACGGCGAGCAGACCGGCGACGGCCCCCGTCACCTCCACCGGCACGGTCGCCGGGGACGCGCCGAGCCGGGCGGCGAGCAGCGCCGCCGCCACCGGCACCACGAGGACCAGCACGGCGGTGTGCTGCGGCTGCCAGCCCGCCGCCGCACCCGTCGCGCAGGCCAGCACCACGGCGTGCGCCAGCGCGGCCGGGGCCAGGACCGGCGTGAGACGCGGCCGCGCCGCCGCCGTCACGAACAGCGCGATCAGCGCCGACGACACGGTCAGGGTCGCGCTCCGGGTGGCCAGGGAGAGCAGGGCGAGGTGCAGCGAGGTGGCCGGCGCCAGGACGGCGGCGGTCCACGGCACCGGCAGGAAGACCGCCACCGCCACCAGCGCGCCCAGGAACAACAGCGTGACGGTGTAGGGCAGTTCGAGCACCGCCGGCAGCGCCACGCCCGCCGCCCAGGCCAGCCCCAGCGCGCCGGTCAGCGCCCGAGGACGCCAGGTCTCGTGGCGCACGGCCAGCGCGAGCACCACCGCCACGACCACCAGGACGACCAGCGCCTGTGTCCCGTACGGCGGCCACGGCGTGTGGACGGTCACCGCCGCCCGGGCGTCCGACGGCGCGCCCGTCCAGGGCCGCTCGACCCAGCCGAGCGGACCGCACGCCGTGACGACGACCAGCGGCACCGCCCACAGCACCGCGAGCGCCTGCACCGCGGCCGAGGCCCGGAAAAGGCCCTGCCGCACCGGCTCGGGCAGCCGGCCCCGGACCGCGGCCGACAGAGCGACACCGCAGGCCAGGTGGGCGGGGACGGCCCAGCCGGCGGGCAGCGACGCCCGCAGCACGCCGCCGCCCGCGATCACCAGCAGCAGACCGCCCGTGAGCGCCGTACCCACCACGAGGGCGGCCAAGTCCCGGGCGACGCCCGGCCCGGCGGCGGGGCGGGTCAGCCGCCAGGACGCGCCCAGCGCGACGGCCGCCGCGAGGATCAGGAGCGCCGCCGCACGGGCGGCGGCGCTCGGACCGGAGGCCGTCCAGGACAGCCACCCGGCCGTCAGTACGCCCCCGCCGCCCAGGCCGTACGCGCCGACGGCGGCGGTGATCCGCACGGGCCGGACGGTGACGCCCAGCGCGACCACCGCGTCGAGCGCCGCCGTCACCAGCAGCGCCGCCGCGACGCCGTACAGCTCCGCGTCCGTCGCGAACGCCCACAAGGGAAGGGGCAGTTGGGCCGCGAGCAGCGCGGCGGGCAGGGGCAGGCGCAGCGTGCCGAGGGCACGGCCGTACGCCGCCCACAGGGCCGCCAGCACGGCCGACGCCGCGGCCGCGTACCCCGTGCCGTCCACGGAGGCGAGGGCGACCTCGTGCAGGGCGTAGGCGTCCAGCACCGTCAGCGCCAGCCCCAGGCCCGCCACCGACTCCGCCGTCGAGCGCAGCCCGCGCCGTAGCAGCGCCACCGGCGCGGCGAGCACCGCCAGCGTCAGCGAGCCGAGCACCAGCGACCGCCCGGCGATCCCCAGGTGACCCCAGCTGACCAGCGTGAACGCCACCGCCGCGATGGTGAGCAGCACACCGCCGAGCAGCAGCAGGACGTTCTGGACGCGCGGGGCGCTCGCCTCCACGGGCGGTGCGGTACGGGGCGGCCGCGTCGGCTGCGACGCCTGCTGGAGGGCGGCGAGCAACCAGGCGCGGCGCGCCAGCAACTGGGCCCGGCGGGCATCCAGCTGCCACAGCTCGGCATCCAGGAGCCGCAGCTCCTCGGCCGGGGACGGAGAAGACGTCATGGCTCGCAGTGTGGTCCGGGTCACGCCGTGCGGCATGAGTGCGGGTACTCAGGCCGTACTCAGATCCCGTGTGGAACCGCCGGGTGCGGGCACACTCGGCCCATGGACTGGGCCCACTACCGCTTCGTCAGCCGCTGGCACCTCCCCGCGCCCCTCGCCACCGTCTACCCGGTCCTGGAACGGGTCGAGGACTATCCGCGCTGGTGGCCGCAGGTCCGCGAGGTCACCCGGATCGACGACACCGCCGGCCTCGTCCGCATCCGCTCCCTCCTTCCGTACGACCTGACCTTCACCGCGCGCGAGCGGCGGCGCGATCCGGTGGCCGGGGTGCTGGAGAGCGCGCTGACCGGGGACGTCGACGGCTGGGCGCGGTGGACGGTCGTCCCCGACGGCACCGGCTGCCTCGCCCGCTACGACCAGGTCGTCGACGTGAACAAGCCACTGCTCAGGCGGCTCGCCGTGCCCGGACGGCCGGTGTTCCGCGCCAACCACCGGGTGATGATGCGCGCCGGACGACGCGGACTGCTCACGTATCTCGAAGCGGTTTGAAGGAAACCCGCGGAGACCTGTATTGTTCAGTGCGTTCCCGGGCGATTAGCTCAGTGGGAGAGCGCTTCGTTCACACCGAAGAGGTCACTGGTTCGAACCCAGTATCGCCCACCGGGAAAGGGCCGGTCCGCATCGCGCGGACCGGCCCTTCCGCATGAGGCACCTCATGCCGCCGCCGGCAGCACCGGACGCAGCGGCCACGACGGGTCCACCACCTCCGGCGAGCCGCTGCGCGCGAACCACGCCTGGAGCCCGCGCGCCTGCGCCGCGTACCAGGACGTCTGCAACGAGTGCAGCTCCGCGGGCGACAACCGCTCCAGCCGGGACGCGAACCGCCGCCCCACCGCCCGCACGACCTCCAGCGCGGCCACCGCGTCCGCCGCCGCGTCGTGCGCGTCGGCCAGCGGCACACCGTAGTGCGCGCACAGGTCGGTGAGCGTGCGACGGCCCTTGCGGTAGCGGTCCAGGTGCTTGTCCAGCACCCGGGGGTCCAGCACCCGCAGCGGCGCCGGCTCCAGCCAGTGACCCAGTGACGAGGCGCGGTGCCGACGCAGCTCACGGTCGAGCAGCGTCAGGTCGAACGGCGCGTTCATCACCACCAACGGCCGCCCCGCCGCCGCCTGTTCGGCGAGCAGCTCGGCTATCTCGTACATCACCGGCGCCGGCCAGCGGCCGTTGCGGTGCAGATGATCCTCCGTCAGGCCGTGCACCGCCGTCGCCTCGGCGGGCACCGGCACGCCCGGATTCACCAGCCAGCGGCTCACCCGCGGCCGGATGCCGGGCGCATCCTGGACGACGAGCGCGGCCGACACGATCCGGTCGGTCTCGACGTCCACTCCTGTCGTCTCCGTGTCGAACGCGGCCAAAGGGCCCTCGTACCAGCACGCCATACCAACACAACCCCTCGTTCACCCACGGCAGCTGACGTACCGTCTTCTGCCCGTTTGGTGATACCCGGGCTGTTTGCGCCGTACGCCGGGAGGAGACAACAGGAGTACGGGTCTTTGCAGTTCAGGGGCTCGACACGGATGTTCATCGGCCCCCGGCGCGGGGATCCTCTTTGCTTGGAAGGCTGTTGGTCATGGCGCTAGCGCAGCCCGAGCGGGGCGGGCTGCTGCCCGAGCAGACGGACCCGCATCGCGGCACACTCGCCACCACCGCCTGCATGGAGACATTGCAGGTGGGGTACCTCCACGCGGTCGCGGCGGCGGCGGGCTGCTCGCTGTCCCAGCCGTTCCCGGACAACGGCATCGACTGGCACGTCAGCCACAGCGCGCCCGGACACACCGTCGACGACGAGGTCACCATCAAGGTGCAGCTCAAGGCGACCTACCAGATCCCGCCCGACCCGCCGGGCCGGTACTTCTCCTTCACGCTCGACAACGACCACCTCAGGAAACTCGCGCGCACCCCGGTGTCGGTGCACAAGATCCTCGTCGTGATGATCGTCCCCCGGTCCCGGGACCAGTGGCTGCGGGCCGGCCACGACCGGCTCGACCTGCGGCACTGCTGCTACTGGGTCAACCTGGCCGGCCACCCGATCACCGGCCGCACCCGCACCACCGTGCACATCCCGACCTCACACATCTTCGACGACCGGGCGCTGTGCGAGATCATGACGCGCGTCGGGACGGGAGGCAGACCGTGAAGCACCGCCCGGCCGACGAACCCCTGCGCTCGGTGAGACCCCACCCCGACCTGCCCTGGGACAGCCCGCCCGCCCCCGAGCAGGTCGACCCCGCGGTCCTCGGCGCCCTGCTGCTGCGGCACGGCTGGCAGCGCCGGGGCGGCGCCCCTGGACGCTACGGCCGCTGGACCCCGCCCGGGCAGGGCAGCGGCGGCACCAGCCTCCTGGTGCCCGAGAGCCGCGCCTTCCCCGACAGCGACGACCTGCTCGGCGAGGCGCTCGTCGCCCTCGCCCGCAGCGGCACGCCCTCCGCGCGCGAGGTGCTGGTCGGGCTCGCCGTGCCCAGCGACGAGATCCGCTGGTGGCGGGACGCGCCGACCGGACCCGCCGGCGCCGCGCCCTGGACCGTCGAGGAGCATCTGCGCACCGCCGCCCGGCAGATGCTGCTCGCTGGCGCGCTCGCCACCCGCGCGCGTGCCGGCTACCACGGGGTCCGGCACCGGCGCGCGGCCCTCGCCCTGCTGGCCGACGTCCTCGTCGGACCGGCCGCCGGCGGCGACGGCCTGGCCGCCTTCGTGCCCGTCGACACCGCCCGCCCCCTCGCCGTACGCCTCCACCAGGCCCTGCACGCCACTCGTGAGGCCATCGACTACCAGCGGGCCACCGGGGGCATGGACGCCTTCGACGGCGCCGTCGAGGCGGGCGTCAGCCGTGAGCTGACCGACGCCGTCGCCGCCCTCGTGCGCGGCACCGAGGGCGCCCGGATCGCCGTCGAGTGGGCGCCCTCCGCCGGGGTGCCCGAGGGCTGCGCGGCCGGCGGCGAACCCGTCGAGTTCTCGCCGGGCGACCTGCCCGTGCTGCGCGAGGCCGGGGCCCGCTACGCGCGCGAGGAGCCGTCGGTGACCGTCCGCGTCACCGGCACGGTGGTCCGGCTGCGCAGGTCGGGGCCGAGCGGTGAGGGCAGCGTACGGCTGCGGGTGCTCGCCGGCGCCGACGTGCCGCACCTGCGCCTCACCCTGGACGAGGACGACTACCGCATCGCCGGGCAGGCCCACCTCGTCGGACTGCCGGTGCGGGTGCACGGGCGGCTGGAGAGCCGCGGCGGCTTCCGCAGGCTGACCGGAGCCTGCGGGGTCGTACCGGTGCAGGTGGACGAGGCCGACCGGGACCGGCTGATGAAGTCCCTCCAGGAGAACCTCGACTTCTTCGAGGAGGCGTGCAGCGGGGAGGACCGCGACTGAGCGGGGACTGTGGGTGACCGTTTCGCGGTCGGCCGCCCGGGGTCGGTACGATCCCCTATTGCGCGCGCTCCCGGTATGGCGCCGCACCCACCTGCAGTCAGGAGAGACCGGTGTCAGACGTCCGTGTGATCATCCAACGCGATTCCGAGCGGGAAGAGCGCACGGTGACGACGGGCACCACGGCGGCCGACCTCTTCGCCGGCGAGCGCTCGATCATCGCCGCGCGGGTGGACGGTGAGCTGAAGGACCTCACCCACGAGCTCCGGGGCGGGGAGACCGTCGAGGGCGTCGAGATCTCCTCCGAGGACGGCCTGAACATCCTGCGCCACTCCACCGCGCACGTCATGGCGCAGGCCGTGCAGGAGATCTTCCCCGAGGCCAAGCTGGGCATCGGCCCGCCCGTCAAGGACGGCTTCTACTACGACTTCGACGTCGAGAAGCCGTTCACGCCCGAGGATCTCAAGGCCATCGAGAAGAAGATGCAGGAGATCCAGAAGCGGGGGCAGAGGTTCGCCCGCCGCGTCGTCACCGACGAGGCCGCCCGCGAGGAGCTGGCGAACGAGCCGTACAAGCTGGAGCTGATCGGCCTCAAGGGGTCGGCGTCGTCGGACGACGGCGCGGACGTCGAGGTCGGCGCCGGCGAGCTGACGATCTACGACAACCTGGACGCCAAGACCGGTGAGCTGTGCTGGAAGGACCTCTGCCGCGGTCCCCACCTGCCCTCCACCCGCCTCATCCCGGCGTTCAAGCTGATGCGCAACGCGGCCGCCTACTGGCGCGGCAGCGAGAAGAACCCGATGCTCCAGCGCATCTACGGCACCGCCTGGCCGTCCAAGGACGAGCTGAAGGCGTACCTCGACTTCCTCGCCGAGGCCGAGAAGCGCGACCACCGCAAGCTGGGCAGCGAGCTGGACCTGTTCTCCATCCCGGAGCAGATCGGCTCCGGCCTCGCCGTCTTCCACCCCAAGGGCGGCATCGTCCGCCGGGTCATGGAGGACTACTCGCGCCGCCGCCACGAGGAGGCGGGCTACGAGTTCGTCTACACCCCGCACGCGACGAAGGGGAAGCTCTTCGAGACCTCGGGCCACCTGGACTGGTACGCCGACGGCATGTACCCGCCCATGCAGCTCGACGAGGGCGTGGACTACTACCTCAAGCCCATGAACTGCCCGATGCACAACCTGATCTTCGACGCGCGCGGCCGCTCCTACCGCGAACTGCCGCTGCGCCTCTTCGAGTTCGGGACCGTGTACCGGTACGAGAAGTCGGGCGTCGTGCACGGTCTGACCCGCGCCCGCGGCTTCACGCAGGACGACGCGCACATCTACTGCACCCGTGAGCAGATGTCCGAGGAGCTCGACAAGCTGCTCACCTTCGTGCTGGAACTGCTGCGCGACTACGGTCTGACCGACTTCTACCTGGAGCTGTCCACCAAGGACCCGGAGAAGTTCGTCGGCTCCGACGAGGTCTGGGAGGAGGCGACCGAGACGCTGCGCGAGGTCGCCGAGAAGCAGGGCCTGCCGCTGGTGCCCGACCCGGGCGGCGCGGCCTTCTACGGCCCGAAGATCTCCGTCCAGGCCAAGGACGCCATCGGCCGCACCTGGCAGATGTCGACCATCCAGCTCGACTTCAACCTGCCGGAGCGCTTCGACCTGGAGTACACCGGCGCCGACGGCGCCAAGCAGCGCCCGGTGATGATCCACCGCGCCCTGTTCGGCTCCATCGAGCGGTTCTTCGCGGTGCTCCTGGAGCACTACGCGGGCGCCTTCCCGGCGTGGCTGGCGCCGGTGCAGGCGATCGGCATCCCGATCGGTGACGCGCACGTGGAGTACCTGCAGAAGTTCGCCGCGGCCGCCAAGAAGCAGGGGCTGCGCGTCGAGGTCGACTCGTCGTCCGACCGCATGCAGAAGAAGATCCGCAACGCCCAGAAGCAGAAGGTGCCCTTCATGGTCATCGCGGGCGACGAGGACATGTCCCACGGCTCGGTGTCCTTCCGCTACCGCGACGGCTCGCAGGAGAACGGCATCCCGTTCGACGAGGCCATCGCCAAGATCGCGAAGGTCGTCGAGGAGCGGACGCAGGTCTGAGCCTCTTGGGACGGGCCCCCGGGACTCATCTCCCCGGGGGCCCGTCCTCGTCCTGCCGCGAGAACAGCTGGACCAGCCACGACGAGAACGACCCCGTGACCGTCCCCAGCAGCGCCAGCCCGCACGCCATCAGGCCGACCGCCACCACCCGGCCGCCCGCGGTGACCGGGGCGATGTCGCCGTAGCCGACGGTGGACAGCGTCGCGCAGGTCCACCACACCGCGTCCCCGAACGTCCGCATGCTCGCGCCGGGCACTCCGCGTTCCTGGTCGTAGACGGTGAGCGCGCCCGCGAAGCCCAGCAGCGCCGTCGACACCCCCGCGTAGGTGATCACACGCGCGTGCAGCGACAGCCGGGGCCGCCCGCGCCGGCGCTGTACGGCCTCGTAGAGCCGCACGATCCGCAAGGGGCGCAGCAGCGGCAGCAGGACCACCAGGGTGTCCAGCCAGTGCGTGCGCACGAACCGCAGTCGCTGCCCGCTCAGCCGCCAGCGCACCCCGTAGTCCACGACGAACAGCGCCCACGCCGTCAGCGTCACCGCCAGGCACACGTCCCGCCAGACGTCCGAGAGGCCCGTGGCGAGGACATGGACGGCGTAGGCGGCGAGGAAGGCCAGCGAGGCGACGGCGAGAGGGATCTCGGCGCGCCGCTCCCAGCGGGCCCCGGGACGGTCCGGGTGCACCGGCCCAGCTTCGCCCGCGGGGCGTTTCCCACCGCCCCGGCGACACGCCGCGAACGGGCGAAGCCATATGCTGCCTTGCATGACGAGTGAGCCGGAACAGCAGATCGGAGTGGGGACGCAGGACGCGTTCCAGCGCCTGTGGACGCCCCACCGGATGGCCTACATCCAGGGCGAGAACAAGCCGACCGGCCCTGGGGCCGACGACGGCTGCCCCTTCTGCTCGATCCCGGCCAAGTCCGACGAGGACGGGCTGATCGTCCGGCGCGGTGAGCACGTGTACGCGGTGCTGAACCTGTACCCCTACACCGGCGGCCACCTGATGACCGTCCCCTACCGGCATGTCGCCGACTACACCGAGCTGACCGGCGCGGAGACCGTGGAGCTGGCCGAGCTGACCAAGCAGGCGATGACGACGCTGCGTGCCGCGTCCGGGGCGCACGGCTTCAACATCGGCATGAACCAGGGCGCGGTGGCGGGCGCCGGTATCGCCGCCCATCTGCACCAGCACATCGTGCCCCGCTGGGGCGGCGACACGAACTTCATGCCGGTCGTGGGGCACACGCGCGTGCTGCCGCAGTTGCTCGCGGACACGCGCAAGATGCTGGCGGAGGCCTGGCCGGCGGCGTGAGACCGGCCCGTCGCGGGCGCTGAGCCGTGGGCGGGCGCCCACGGCTCGGGTCGCCCCAAGCCTCGGAGGTCCCTCTACGTGTCGTAGGCCCCCCGGGGTGTCGTAGGTCGCCCTACGCGTCGTAGGTGTCGGCCTTGCGCGGTGACAGGTCCTGGACCGCCCCGCTGAGCACCGCCGAGCGCGAGCTGAACTTCTCGATGTCCACGTCGTGCTCCTTCAGGACCCGCAGCGCGGCGGCGTGCACCACGCGCAGCACCGGCGCGGCCGCGCGCAGCGCGTCGTCGGCCATGAAGCGGTGCCGCCAGGGCTGGTCGGCCCAGGCGTGCCGCAGGCCGAACGGCTCGGGCAGGCCGATCGAGCCGCCCAGCCAGTTCAGCAGCGGCGGGTACCACGTCAGCGTGGCGCGCGCGGCCAGCCGTACCACCTCGTCGGTGGTGACCAGCGGGAGGTTGATCTTGCGGGTCTCCCAGAAGCGGACGGTCTTGGCGACCTCCTTCGTGGGGGCCTCCGGCTTGGTGGTGAACAGACCGTTCACCGGACCGAGCGCGTGGCCGGTGACCTCGATGCGCAGCGTCTCGTGGAGCACGGTCACGGTGATCAGCATGGTGATGATCAACTGGCCGTCCCACAGCGGCCACTGCACGCCGAGGTAGTGCCGGTCGCCGCCGCCGAACTGCTGCTGGTCGCAGATCTGCTCTATCTTCTTCGGCTTGACCTGGTACGCCTCCACGTCGGTGCCCTCCGGCCGGGCGACGGCCTTGGCGTTCTCACCGACGGGCGTGACGATCCAGTGCCGTACCGACGGGGGCGGGAATCCGCCGGTCTTCAGGCTCTGCCGGTTCAGCACGGTGAGCTGGTCGTGGATGGCCCGGATGACCGTCCAGCTGCGGAACTCGTGGACGCCCTTGTTGGGGTCGACCGGGTGCAGCTCCTCCGCGAGGTGCCAGGCGCCCCAGCGCGTGCCCATGCCGAGGATGCCCTTGGGGCCCGCGTAGAAGACGGAGTTGGACTGCTGCTCGGCGCTGAGGCGGGCCAGCGACTGGCGCAGCTGCTCGGCCGCGGTCTGGTTGGGACTGGTGGGCACCGCCTCGGGTACCTTCGCGCCGACGCTGCTGCCGGACAGCAGGCTGTCCCAGCGCTCGCGCAGGTCCTTCGCGGTGCCCTCGCAGATCCGGCGGGCCAGGAACCAGCCGGCCACGGGCGCGACGACCGCGCCGCGCGCGTACAGCCCCCAGAAGCCGGTGAACGGCATGCGCAGCAGGAAGATCACGGCGAGGGCGCCGACGGCCAGGAGGAGTCCGGTGGCGAGGCCGGAGACCCGCTTGTTGCCCGACTTCTCCATCGTGGTGCGCAGCTGGAAGACGAGCAGCCACACCAGCAGGCCGGGCAGGAACAGCACGCCGAACAGGAGCATGACGCCGGTCAGCTTCTTGTCGCGTTCCCGGCGGATGCGGTTGGCCGCGAGGCAGTGCTCGACGATGACCTGCGGTTCCATGCCGAACGACTGGATGAGGGGTTTGCGGCCGACGCCCAGCATGCGGTCGACGACCGCCTGGGAGAAGGCCTCGCCGAGGTTGGGCCGGAAGATCCTGGCCCAGCTGCGGCCGGTGTTGACCGTCGACTGGTGCCATTCGTTGTCGGCCTTCTTGATGTCCTCGACGGGGTTGTCCCGGTAGGCCGCGGAGGCCAGCGCGAAGGTCGCCGCCTGCCCTCCGTCGCCCGTCTGCGGCACCTGTGGTCCGAAGATGTCCGCGTAACCGCTGTCAACGGTCATTCCCGCCCCCGATCGCCGCCACTCTCGCTCCTGCGGCCTTCCCGACTTCCGTGCTCCGCACACCTGTTGATCAGGTCATCAGCGTATCGGCAGCCACCGACATCCGTCGGCGGACGGCCGAAGCCGCCCGCCGAACCGGAGGAACACCTTCCACACGGGCCACTTGAATGCGGCCGCGTACCAACCCCTATCCGTCCTGCGCCTGTTGACGTACGCGTTCGGCGACCTGCGGCGGCATCGGCTCGTGCCGGGCGTAGACGCGGTGGAAGCGTGCCGTGCCGTGCGAGAGGGAACGCAGGTCGACCGCGTACCGGCCGATCTCGATCTCGGGCACCTCGGCGCGCACCAGCGTGCGCCCGCCGGCGGTCTGCTCGGTGCCCATCACCCGCCCGCGCCGGCCCGACAGGTCGCTCATC
The DNA here is from genome assembly GCF_026008495.1 of Streptomyces sp. A012304. GTDB lineage: Bacteria > Actinomycetota > Actinomycetes > Streptomycetales > Streptomycetaceae > Streptomyces. Next base: position 159,249 of record NZ_BQUN01000137.1, on the reverse strand, counting down.
ACGGCGCCCACGTAGTCGTCGCCGACCAGCACGGTCACCTCGGCCACCGGCTCCAGCAGATGGATCTTCGCGTCGGCCGCCGCCTCCCGCAGCGCGAGCGCGCCGGCGGTCTGGAACGCGGCGTCGGAGGAGTCCACCGAGTGCGCCTTGCCGTCGAGGAGGGTCACCCGGACGTCGACCAGGGGATGGCCGGTGGCGACCCCCTTCGCGGCCTGGGCCCGCACGCCCTTCTCCACGGACGGGATGAACTGGCGTGGCACGGCGCCGCCGACGACCTTGTCCACGAACTCGATGCCCGAGCCGCCCGGCAGCGGCTCCACCTCGATCTCGCAGATCGCGTACTGCCCGTGCCCGCCGGACTGCTTCACATGCCGCCCGCGGCCGCCCGCCCTGGTGGCGAACGTCTCCCGGAGGGAGACCTTGTGCGGGACGACGTCGACCTGGACGCCGTAGCGGCTGCGCAGGCGCTCCAGGGCGACGTCCGCGTGGGCCTCGCCGAGGCACCACAGCACCACCTGGTGGGTGTCCTGGTTCTGCTCCAGCCGCATGGTCGGGTCCTCGGCGACCAGCCGGGCCAGGCCCTGCGAGAGCTTGTCCTCGTCGGGCTTGCTGTGCGCCTGGATGGCCAGGGGCAGCAGCGGGTCCGGCATCTGCCAGGGCTCCATCAGGAGCGGGTCGTCCTTGGCGGAGAGCGTGTCGCCGGTCTCCGCGCGGCTGAGCTTGGCCACGCACGCGAGGTCGCCCGCGATGCAGTGCGACAGCGTCCGCTGCTGCTTGCCGAAGGGCGCGGAGAGGGCGCCGACCCGCTCGTCGACGTCGTGGTCCTCGTGGCCGCGGTCGGCCAGCCCGTGACCGGAGACATGGACGGTCTCGTCGGGGCGCAGGGTGCCGGAGAAGACGCGAACCAGGGAGACCCGGCCGACGTACGGGTCGGAGGACGTCTTCACGACCTCCGCGACGAGCGGTCCGTCCGGGTCGCAGGCCTTCAGCTCGCGCGGCCTGCCGTCGATGGTGGTCACCTGAGGTGCCTCGCGTTCCAGCGGGGTCGGGAAGCCCCTGGTGATCAGTTCGAGCAACTCCACCGTGCCGATGCCCTGCCGGGCGCCGTCGGTGGCGGGCGCGGCGGCCAGGACGGGGAAGAACGTGCCGCGTGCCACGGCCCGTTCCAGGTCCTCGATCAGCGACTTGACATCGATCCGCTCGCCGCCGAGGTAGCGGTCCATGAGGGTCTCGTCCTCGCTCTCCGCGATGATCCCCTCGATCAGCCGGTTGCGTGCCTCCTCGATGTCCGGCAGCTGGTCCTCGCCCGGCTCGGACTCCTTGCGCTCGCCGGTGGAGTAGTCGAACAGTTTCTGCGACAGCAGCCCGGTCAGTCCGGTCACGGGGGCGTGCCCGTCGGGACCCTGCGGGCCGTGCAGCGGCAGGTACAGCGGCAGCACGGCGTCGGGGTCGTCGCCGCCGAAGGCCTCCGCGCAGATCCGGGTCATCTCCTCGAAGTCCGCGCGCGCGGCCTCCAGGTGCGTGACGACGATCGCGCGGGGCATGCCGACGGCCGCGCACTCCTCCCACACCATGCGGGTCGAGCCGTCCACGCCGTCCGAGGCCGAGACGACGAACAGGGCCGCGTCCGCGGCGCGCAGACCGGCCCTGAGCTCCCCGACGAAGTCGGCGTAGCCGGGGGTGTCCAGCAGGTTGACCTTGAAGCCGTCCCATTCGACCGGCACCAGGGAGAGCTGCACCGACCGGTGCTGGCGGTGCTCGATCTCGTCGTAGTCGGAGACGGTGCCGCCGTCCTCCACGCGGCCCGCCCGGTTCACCGCTCCCGCCGTCAGCGCGAGAGCCTCCACCAGAGTCGTCTTGCCCGATCCGCTGTGGCCGACCAGCACCACATTCCGTACGGACGCGGGGTGGTCGGCCGCCGTAGCCCTGCCGGCGGCCCCGGGGTGTGCGTTCGCCTTGTCGCCCATGTCTTGCCTCCCGTGCACGGTGAGGTCATCGGGGGCGCGGGCACGGCGGCTCCGCGTGCGGTGGCGGCTCCGGCGACGCCCGCGGTCCTTCGAGCTTTCCACTCCCGTCACGGTGCGTCCATACGAAGGACGCATCACGGCCTGACGGCAGCCCGGTCACGGTCCGGCCGCGCGCCCCCGACCACGCTCGGACACGGGGCTGCGGGTGCCCGGCGGTCGCTCACGCGCGCGCGTGGCTACGATGGGCCAGCCGGTGGCCACCAGGGGCCGCGCGGCCACACCGACCGTCGGGAAGGCCATGCTGAACAAGTACGCGCGTGCATTCTTCACGCGTGTCCTCACACCGTTCGCCGCGTTTCTCATCCGCCGGGGCGTGAGCCCCGACACGGTCACGCTCATCGGTACCGCCGGCGTGGTCGCGGGCGCGCTGGTCTTCTACCCCCGGGGCGAGTTCTTCTGGGGCACGGTCGTGATCACCCTGTTCGTCTTCTCCGACCTGGTCGACGGCAACATGGCCCGCCAGCTCGGCCGCTCCAGCCGCTGGGGCGCCTTCCTGGACTCCACGCTGGACCGGGTCGCCGACGGCGCGATCTTCGGCGGCTTCGCCCTGTGGTACGCGGGCGGCGGCGACGACAACGTCCTGTGCGCGGTCTCCATCTTCTGCCTGACCAGCGGCCAGGTGGTGTCGTACACCAAGGCGCGCGGCGAGTCGATCGGCCTGCCGGTCGCCGTCAACGGGCTCGTCGAGCGGGCCGAGCGGCTGGTGGTGTCGCTGGTCGCGGCCGGGTTGGCGGGCCTGCACACGTTCGGTGTGCCCGGCATCCAGTACCTGCTGCCGGTGGCCCTGTGGATCGTCGCCGTCGGCAGCCTGGTCACGCTGATCCAGCGGGTCGTCACCGTCCGTCGCGAGTCGGCGGAGGCCGAGGCGGAGGCCGAGGCAGAAGTCCAGCAGGCGGACACCCGGGGGAGCGAGGCCGCGAAGTGAGCGCCCAGGACCGGCTGACGGACGCCCTGTACGGGCTCGGCTGGGGCGTGGTCAAAAAGCTCCCCGAGCCGGCCGCGGTCCGTCTCGGCCGCACCATCGCCGACCTCGCCTGGAAACAGCGAGGCAAGGGCGTGCTGCGCCTGGAGAGCAACTACGCGCGCGTGGTGCCCGACGCGAGCCCCGAGCGCCTCGCCGAGCTGTCGCGCGCCGGCATGCGCTCCTACCTGCGGTACTGGATGGAGTCCTTCCGGCTCCCGGCGTGGAGCGCCGACCGCGTCAAGGGCGGCTTCGACCCCAAGGACCTGCACTACCTCACCGAGGGACTCGCGGCCGGCGACGGCGTCATCCTCGCCCTGCCGCACCTGGCCAACTGGGACCTGGCCGGCGCCTGGGTCACCACCAAGCTGAAGATCCCGTTCACCACGGTCGCCGAGCGGCTCAGGCCCGAGACCCTCTACGACCGTTTCGTCGCCTACCGCGAGGGCCTCGGCATGGAGGTCCTGCCGCACAGCGGCGGCTCCGCCTTCGGCACCCTGGCGCGGCGGCTGCGCGACGGCGGCCTGGTCTGCCTGGTCGCCGACCGCGACCTGTCCGCCTCGGGCGTGGAGGTCGACTTCTTCGGCGCCACCGCCCGCATGCCGGCCGGCCCGGCCCTCCTCGCCCAGCAGACCGGCGCGCTGCTGCTCCCCGTCACCCTCTGGTACGACGAGTCGCCCATCATGCGGGGCCGCGTCCATCCCCCGATCGAGGTACCCGAGACAGGTACGCGGGCCGAGAAGACGTCTGTCATGACACAGGCGCTGGCGGACGTCTTCGCCTCGGGCATCGCCGACCATCCGGAGGACTGGCACATGCTGCAGCGGCTTTGGCTCGCGGACCTGGAACCCCGCCCCTCGGACGGGGCGGCCGCGTGAGAATCGGCATCGTCTGCCCGTACTCCTGGGACGTGCCGGGCGGCGTCCAGTTCCACATCCGCGATCTCGCCGAGTACTTCATCAGGCTCGGCCACGAGGTGTCCGTCCTCGCCCCGGCCGACGACGACACCCCGCTGCCGCCGTACGTGGTCTCCGCCGGCCGCGCGGTCCCGGTGCCCTACAACGGCTCGGTGGCCCGGCTGAACTTCGGCTTCCTGTCCGCCGCGCGGGTGCGCCGCTGGCTGCACGACGGCGCGTTCGACGTCATCCACATCCACGAGCCGACCTCGCCGTCCCTGGGCCTGCTGACCTGCTGGGCGGCGCAGGGCCCGATCGTGGCGACGTTCCACACCTCCAACCCGCGCTCGCGCGCGATGATCGCCGCGTACGCGATCCTCCAGGCCGCCCTGGAGAAGATCAGCGCGCGCATCGCGGTGAGCGAGTACGCCCGCCGCACGCTGGTGGAGCACCTGGGCGGGGACGCGGTCGTGATCCCCAACGGCGTGGACGTCGACTTCTTCGCCGAGGCCGAGCCCAGACCCGAGTGGCAGGGCGACACGATCGGCTTCATCGGCCGCATCGACGAGCCCCGCAAGGGCCTGCCCGTGCTGATGAGGGCCCTGCCGAGGATCTTCGCCGAACGGCCGGACACGCGACTTCTGGTGGCCGGGCGCGGCGACGAGCAGGAGGCGGTGGAGAACCTGCCGAAGGAGCTGCGCTCGCGCGTGGAGTTCCTCGGCATGGTCAGCGACGAGGACAAGGCCCGCTTCCTGCGCAGCGTCGACCTGTACGTCGCCCCCAACACCGGCGGCGAGAGCTTCGGCATCATCCTCGTCGAGGCCATGTCCGCCGGGGCCCCCGTCCTCGCCTCCGACCTCGACGCCTTCGCCCAGGTCCTCGACCAGGGCGCGGCCGGTGAACTCTTCGCCAACGAGGACGCGGACGCGCTGGCGGAGGCGGCGGTGCGCCTCCTCGGCGACCCCGACCGCCGGGCCGAGCTGCGCGAGCGGGGCAGCGCCCACGTACGGCGCTTCGACTGGTCGACCGTCGGCGCGGACATCCTCTCCGTGTACGAGACCGTGACGGCGGGCGCGGCGGCGGTGGCGGCGGACGACCGGACGCCGGGAACGGGCCTGCGCGCTCGGCTCGGCCTGGCGCGGGACTGATCCCCCCGCTGACGGCCACGTCGACTCGCTCGGCCGAGCCGGCGGAGCGCCCCGGTAGCCTTGCCGCCCGTGACCCCAACCCTCATCTGGATCCTCGTCGTCCTCGTCGCGATCGGCCTGTACCTGAGCTGGACGGCGGGTCGGCTGGACCGGCTGCACGCCCGCATCGACGCCGCCCGTGCCGCGCTCGACGCGCAACTGCTGCGCAGGGCGTCCGTGGCACAGGAACTGGCCACGTCCGGGGTGCTCGACCCGGCCGCCTCGATCGTGCTGTACGAGGCCGCGCACGCCGCCCGGCAGGCCGAGGAGGAGCAGCGGGAGGTCGCCGAGAGCGACCTCAGCCAGGCGCTGCGGGCGGTCTTCGCGGACGCGCGGCAGGTGGAGGTGGTCCGTGCGGTGCCCGGGGGAGAGGCGGCGACCCGCGAGCTGACGGAGGCCGTGCGCCGGGTCCCCATGGCGCGCCGCTTCCACAACGACGCCGTCGGCGCCGCCCGCAGGCTGCGCGAGCACCGCAAGGTGCGCTGGTTCCGGCTGGCCGGACACGCACCGTTCCCGATGGCGTTCGAGATGGACGACGAGCCGCCGGCCGCGCTGGCCGACCGCACGGCGTAGCCCGGCGGGCCACCGCGGACGGCCAAAAGGATCCACCGGCTTCCCATTGGCCCTTGCTGTGGACTGGCCCACTCCCGTTTCCTCGGTGCTTGCAGAAAACCCTCTTTCCCTTCTGTGAGGTCAACCCGTGTCCAGCACCGAGAACCAGGCCCCCGAGACCGGCACCGCGCGCGTGAAGCGCGGCATGGCCGAGCAGCTCAAGGGCGGCGTGATCATGGACGTCGTGACGCCCGAACAGGCCAAGATCGCCGAGGACGCGGGCGCCGTCGCCGTCATGGCCCTGGAGCGGGTCCCGGCCGACATCCGCAAGGACGGCGGCGTGGCCCGCATGTCCGACCCGGACATGATCGAGGGCATCATCGACGCCGTCTCGATCCCGGTCATGGCCAAGTCCCGCATCGGCCACTTCGTCGAGGCCCAGGTGCTGCAGTCCCTCGGCGTCGACTACATCGACGAGTCCGAGGTCCTCACCCCGGCCGACGAGGTCAACCACTCCGACAAGTGGGCGTTCACCACCCCCTTCGTCTGCGGCGCCACCAACCTGGGCGAGGCCCTGCGCCGTATCGCCGAGGGCGCCGCGATGATCCGCTCCAAGGGCGAGGCCGGCACCGGCAACGTCGTCGAGGCCGTCCGCCACCTGCGCCAGATCAAGAACGAGATCGCCAAGCTGCGCGGCTTCGACAACCACGAGCTGTACGCCGCCGCCAAGGAGCTGCGCGCCCCGTACGAGCTGGTCAAGGAGGTCGCCGAGCTGGGCAAGCTCCCGGTCGTGCTGTTCTCCGCCGGTGGTGTGGCCACCCCCGCCGACGCCGCGCTGATGCGTCAGCTCGGCGCCGAGGGCGTCTTCGTCGGCTCCGGCATCTTCAAGTCCGGCGACCCGGCCAAGCGCGCCGCCGCCATCGTCAAGGCCACCACCTTCTACGACGACCCGAAGATCATCGCGGACGCCTCCCGCAACCTCGGCGAGGCCATGGTCGGCATCAACTGCGACACCCTCCCCGAGGCCGAGCGCTACGCGAACCGGGGCTGGTAAGCACCCATGAGCAACACCCCCGTCACAGGCGTCCTGGCCCTCCAGGGCGACGTACGGGAGCACCTCATCGCCCTGGCCGCGGCCGACGCCGTGGCCAGGCCGGTGCGGCGCCCCGAGGAACTCGCCGAGATCGACGGCCTGGTCATTCCCGGTGGCGAGTCCACCACCATCTCCAAGCTGGCCATCCTGTTCGGTGTGATGGAGCCGCTCCGCGCGCGCGTGCGCGACGGAATGCCCGTCTACGGCACCTGCGCGGGCATGATCATGCTCGCCGACAAGATCCTCGACCCGCGCTCGGGCCAGGAGACCGTCGGCGGCATCGACATGATCGTGCGCCGCAACGCCTTCGGCCGCCAGAACGAGTCCTTCGAGGCCGCGGTCGACGTCGAGGGCGTCGAGGGCGGCCCGGTGGAGGGCGTCTTCATCCGCGCCCCCTGGGTGGAGTCCGTCGGCGCCAGGGCCGAGGTGCTCGCCGAGCACGACGGCCACATCGTCGCCGTGCGCCAGGGCAACGCGCTGGCCACGTCGTTCCACCCGGAGCTGACCGGCGACCACCGTATGCACTCGCTCTTCGTCGAGATGGTGCGCGCCAACCGGACAGCGGAGTCCTTGTAGGATCTCTGCCGTTCGTACAGGGATGGGTTACGCGAAGGAGACAGGCAGATGTCCGGCCACTCTAAATGGGCCACGACGAAGCACAAGAAGGCCGTGATCGACGCCAAGCGCGGCAAGCTCTTCGCGAAGCTGATCAAGAACATCGAGGTCGCGGCGCGCATGGGTGGTGTCGATGTCGAGGGCAACCCGACGCTCTACGACGCCGTCCAGAAGGCCAAGAAGCAGTCCGTCCCCAACAAGAACATCGACTCCGCGATCAAGCGCGGTGGCGGTCTCGAGGCCGGCGGCGCCGACTACGAGACGATCATGTACGAGGGTTACGGACCGAACGGTGTCGCGGTGCTCATCGAGTGCCTCACCGACAACCGCAACCGCGCCGCCTCCGAGGTGCGCGTCGCCATGACCCGCAACGGCGGCTCCATGGCCGACCCGGGCTCCGTGTCCTACCTCTTCAACCGCAAGGGCGTCATCATCGTCCCCAAGGGCGAGCTGACCGAGGACGACGTGCTCGGCGCCGTCCTGGACGCGGGCGCCGAGGAGGTCAACGACCTCGGTGAGTCCTTCGAGGTCATCAGCGAGGCCACCGACCTGGTCGCGGTCCGCACCGCCCTGCAGGAGGCCGGTGTCGACTACGACTCCGCCGAGGCCAACTTCGTCCCGACCATGCAGGTCGAGCTGGACGAGGAGGGCGCCAAGAAGATCTTCAAGCTGATCGACGCGCTGGAGGACAGCGACGACGTGCAGAACGTCTTCGCCAACT
>NZ_BQUN01000137.1:57766-151061 GCF_026008495.1 Streptomyces sp. A012304 | reverse complement strand
GCCCCCGCCCGTTTGTCAGTGGCACCCGATAGCCTGCACAAACAGGCGATCGAAAGGGAGGGGACCGTGCGCGTACTCGGGGTGGACCCCGGACTCACGCGGTGCGGTGTCGGCGTCGTCGAGGGGGTCGCCGGACGGCCGCTGACCATGCTCGGCGTCGGCGTCGTCCGCACACCGACGGACGCCGAACTGGGCACCCGCCTCGTCGCCGTCGAACAGGGCGTCGAACAGTGGCTGGACGAGTACCGGCCCGAATACGTCGCCGTGGAGCGCGTCTTCAGCCAGCACAACGTCCGTACGGTCATGGGCACCGCCCAGGCCAGCGCCGTCGCCATGCTCTGCGCCGCCCGCCGCGGCATCCCCGTCGCGCTGCACACCCCCAGCGAGGTCAAGGCCGCCGTCACCGGCAGCGGCCGCGCCGACAAGGCCCAGGTCGGCGCCATGGTCACCCGCCTGCTCCGGCTGGACGCGCCGCCCAAGCCCGCCGACGCCGCCGACGCCCTCGCCCTCGCCATCTGCCACATCTGGCGCGCCCCCGCGCAGAACCGACTCCAGCAGGCCGTCGCCCTGCACGCATCGAAAGGCCGTACGGCATGATCGCCTTCGTCAGCGGTCCGGTCGCCGCCCTCGCCCCCGACGCCGCGGTGGTCGAGGTGGGCGGCATCGGCATCGCCGTCCAGTGCACGCCGAACACCCTGTCCGGACTGCGCATGGGCCAGCAGACCAAGCTCGCCACCTCCCTCGTCGTCCGTGAGGACTCCCTCACGCTGTACGGCTTCGCGGACGACGACGAGCGGCAGGTCTTCGAGCTGCTGCAGACCGCCAGCGGGGTCGGCCCCCGCCTCGCCCAGGCGATGCTCGCCGTGCACACCCCGGACGCCCTGCGCCGCGCCGTCTCCACCGGCGACGAGAAGGCGCTCATCGCCGTCCCCGGCATCGGCAAGAAGGGCGCCCAGAAGCTGCTGCTGGAGCTGAAGGACCGGCTGGGTGAGCCGATCGGCGCACCCGCGATCGGCGCACCCGTCTCGCAGGGCTGGCGCGACCAGCTCCACGCGGCGCTCATCGGCCTGGGATACGCCACCCGCGAGGCCGACGAGGCCGTGGCCGCCGTGACCCCGCAGGCCGAGGCCGCCGAGGGCACCCCGCAGGTCGGCCAGTTGCTGAAGGCGGCCCTGCAGACCCTGAACCGAGCCCGCTGACCCCGACCTCCGTAAGGCACACACATGAACTGGGACGACCCGAGCGACACCCCCGCCCCCGCCGGGGAGCGGCTGGTGGGCTCCGTCGCCGACCGAGAGGACCAGGCCGTCGAGGCCGCCCTGCGCCCCAAGGACCTGGGCGAGTTCATCGGCCAGGAGAAGGTCCGCGAACAGCTCGACCTCGTCCTGCGCGCCGCCCGCGCGCGCGGAGCCACCGCCGACCACGTGCTGCTCTCCGGCGCCCCCGGCCTCGGCAAGACCACCCTCTCCATGATCATCGCGGCCGAGATGGGCGCCCCCATCCGCATCACCTCCGGCCCCGCCATCCAGCACGCAGGCGACCTCGCCGCGATCCTCTCCTCCCTCCAGGAGGGCGAGGTCCTCTTCCTCGACGAGATCCACCGGATGTCGCGGCCCGCCGAGGAGATGCTCTACATGGCGATGGAGGACTTCCGCGTCGACGTCATCGTCGGCAAGGGCCCTGGCGCCACCGCCATCCCCCTCGAACTGCCCCCCTTCACCCTGGTCGGCGCCACCACGCGCGCGGGCCTGCTGCCGCCTCCGCTGCGCGACCGCTTCGGCTTCACCGCCCACATGGAGTTCTACGAGCCCGCCGAACTCCAGCGGGTCATCCACCGCTCCGCGCACCTCCTCGACGTCGAGATCGACACCGCCGGCGCCGCCGAGATCGCCGGCCGCTCCCGGGGCACGCCCCGCATCGCCAACCGCCTGCTGCGCCGCGTCCGCGACTACGCGCAGGTCAAGGCCGACGGCGTCGTCACCCGCGAGATCGCCTCGGCGGCCCTCGCCGTCTACGAGGTCGACGCCCGCGGCCTCGACCGGCTGGACCGCGCGGTCCTGGAGGCCCTGCTGAAGCTGTTCGGCGGCGGTCCGGTCGGCCTGTCCACGCTGGCCGTCGCGGTGGGGGAGGAGCGCGAGACCGTCGAAGAGGTCGCCGAACCCTTCCTCGTCCGAGAGGGCCTTCTCGCCCGTACCCCGCGCGGACGGGTCGCGACCCCCGCCGCCTGGACTCATCTGGGACTCACCCCGCCCCGCTCCGCCGCCGCGGGCACCGGACAACAGGGCCTGTTCGGAGCATGACGGCGCACGGAACACGGCGCAGGCATTGGCCGGGCCAGGAACCCAGGTGCCATGCTGAACGTTGTTCCCTGCACGCGGACTCGCTTAGACTCCGCCGATGCCGCCGTTGTCGGCAGCACACATACCCCCAACCATCAGGCCGCTCACCATCGCGGTCGCGTGAAGGAAGTACCGACCCGTGAGTCTCGTGACCCTCCTCCCGTTCATCGTGCTCATCGGGGCCATGTTCCTGATGACCCGGTCGGCGAAGAAGAAGCAGCAGCAGGCCGTGGACATGCGCAACCAGATGCAGCCCGGTAGCGGCGTCCGCACCATCGGGGGCATGTACGCCACGGTCAAGGAGGTCAGCGAGGACACGGTCCTCGTCGACGCCGGCCCGGGTGTGGAACTGCTCTTCGCGAAGAACGCGATCGGCGCCGTCCTGTCCGACGACGAGTACAACCGCATCGTCCACGGCATCGAGCACGACCTGAAGTCCGACTCCGACATCGTCCCCGACGACGCCTCCTCCCTCACCGAGCCCTCCGAGACCGACGGGTCCGCCGACGCTGCCGCCGCCTCCGACGACAAGCCCGTCGACCTCGGCAAGAAGGACGAGGCCGAGGAGCACACCGTCGAGGACGACGAAGAGCCGAAGAAGACCGACGGCGACTCCGACGCGAAGAAGTAGCCACGTACCCCGGGGCCGCGGGCACCACCACGGCCCGCGGCCCCGGGGTACGCGCATCTCGCACATAGGGGATCCCGACACCATGTCATGGCCGCCGCCGCGCTGACCCGGCGCGAGGCGGCCCGAGAGGGAGTACGAGAAGGTGGCAGCACCTAAGAAGGGCCGGAGCGCGAGTGCCCAGAGCAAGCCAGGGCGCTCGCTGGCCCTGATCCTGATCGCCATCGTGGGGCTCACCGGAGGCATGTTCGCCACCGGGGACACCACCCCGCGCCTCGGCATCGACCTTGCCGGCGGTACCAGCATCACGCTGGAGGCGAAGGCCGACCAAGGCTCCGCGATCAACAAGGCCAACATGGACACCGCGGTCGAGATCATGAACCGCCGTGTCAACGGTCTGGGCGTCTCCGAGGCGGAGGTGCAGACCCAGGGCGACCGCAACATCATCGTGAACATCCCCAAGGGCACGAACTCCAAGGAAGCCCGGGACCAGGTCGGCACCACCGCCAAGCTGTACTTCCGTCCGGTGCTGGCCAGCGAGCCCACCGGCTCCGCGGCGGGCACCCCGCCGAGCCCGTCCGCGAGCGGCTCGCCCAGCGCCTCGCCGAGCCCGTCCGCCGGCGCCTCCGGCTCCGGCTCCGGTGAGAAGGCCACGTCCTCCACCAGCCCGTCGGCCTCCGCCACCTCCCAGGGCCGCGCCGTCACGGACGCGCTGAAGGCCGACGCCACGCCGTCCGCCTCCGCCTCGGCCGCCCCCTCCGGCTCCGCCTCCGCGGGCGGTACCGCCCCCACCGACGAGGCGAGTGTCCAGGCGCAGTACGCCTCCCTGGACTGCTCGAAGGAGTCGGTCCGCCTCAAGGCCGGCGAGGGCGCCAAGCCCGAGCACACCACCGTCGGCTGCGGCGACATCCAGGGCGTCTGGTACAAGTACCTGCTCGGCCCGGCCGCCGTGGACGGCACCGAGGTCGACAAGGCCCAGGCCGTCTTCGACACCCAGACCGCGGCCGGCTGGCAGGTCACCATGACCTTCAGCGACAAGGGCGCGAAGAAGTTCGCCGACATCACCGGCAAGCTCGCCCAGAACCAGGCCCCGCAGAACGAGTTCGGCATCGTCCTGGACGGCGAGGTCGTCTCCAGCCCGTACGTCAGCTCCTCCATCACCGGCGGCCAGGCGCAGATCTCCGGCAGCTTCACGCAGGAGGAGGCCCAGAACCTCGCCAACATGCTGTCGTACGGCGCGCTCCCGCTCTCCTTCCACGAGCAGAGCGTGACCACGGTGAGCGCCGCGCTCGGCGGTGACCAGCTGCGCGCCGGTCTGCTCGCCGGCGCCATCGGCCTCGCCCTGGTCATCATCTACCTGGTGGCCTACTACCGCGGGCTGTCCCTCATCGCGATCGCCTCGCTGCTGGTCTCCGCGGCCCTCACCTACGTGCTCATGTCGCTGCTCGGCCCGGCCATCGGCTTCGCGCTGAACCTGCCGGCCGTCTGCGGTGCCATCGTCGCCATCGGCATCACGGCGGACTCGTTCATCGTGTACTTCGAACGCGTCCGTGACGAGATCCGCGAGGGCCGCTCGCTGCGCCCCGCCGTGGAGCGGGCCTGGCCGCGCGCCCGGCGCACCATCCTGGTCTCCGACTTCGTGTCGTTCCTCGCCGCCGCCGTGCTGTTCGTCGTCACCGTCGGCAAGGTCCAGGGCTTCGCGTTCACGCTGGGTCTGACCACCGTCCTCGACGTCGTCGTGGTCTTCTTCTTCACCAAGCCGCTGATGACGCTGGCCGCGCGCCGGAAGTTCTTCGCGGACGGCCACAAGTGGTCCGGCCTCGACCCGAAGAGCCTGGGTGCCAAGCCTCCGCTGCGCCGCACCCGCCGTCCCGCCGGTCCCGTCGCCGGCCCCGTCGAGACGAAGGAGGCGTGAGCGTGTCGAAACTCGGCAACCTCGGCGCCCGACTGCACCGTGGCGAGGTCAGCTACGACTTCATCGGCCACCGCAAGATCTGGTACGGCATCTCCATCCTGATCACCATCACGGCCATCGTCGGCCTGGCGGTGCGCGGCCTGAACATGGGCATCGACTTCCAGGGCGGCGCCGTCTTCACCACCCCGAAGACCAGCGTCTCGGTGTCGCAGGCCGTGGAGTACGCGGAGGAGGCCTCCGGCCACGAGGCGGTCGTGCAGAAGCTCGGCAACGACACGCTGCGCATCCAGATCGCCGGCATGGACACCCAGGAGTCCGACAAGATCCAGGCCGCCCTCGCCAAGGACTTCAAGGTCGACCGGGAGGACATCAACACCGACCTCGTCGGTCCCAGCTGGGGCGAACAGATCGCCAACAAGGCCTGGCAGGGCCTGGCGATCTTCATGGTCCTCGTCGTGATCTATCTGGCGATCGCCTTCGAGTGGCGCATGGCCATCGCCGCGCTCGTCGCCCTGATCCACGACATCACCATCACCGTCGGCATCTACGCCCTCGTCGGCTTCGAGGTCACGCCGGGCACGGTGATCGGTCTGTTGACCATTCTCGGTTACTCGCTCTACGACACGGTCGTCGTCTTCGACTCCTTGAAGGAACAGACGAAGGACATCACCAAGCAGACCAGATTCACCTACAGCGACATCGCCAACCGCTCGATCAACAGCACCCTGGTCCGCTCCATCAACACCACGGTGGTCGCGCTGCTGCCGGTCGCGGGCCTGCTGTTCATCGGTGGCGGCTTCCTCGGCGCCGGCACGCTCAACGACATCTCGCTGTCGCTGTTCGTCGGCCTCGCGGCCGGCGCGTACTCCTCGATCTTCATCGCCACGCCGCTCGTCGCCGACCTCAAGGAGCGCGAGCCGCAGCTGAAGCAGCTGAGGAAGCGTGTCCTCGCCAAGCGCGCCCAGGCCGCCGCCGACGACGAGGAGTACACCGAGCCCCGCGGCGTCGAAGCCGACGGTGACGAGGTGGAGGACGCCGCCGCTGCGGTCGTCGGCCCGCGCGTCCAGACCGCCTCCCGCAGCCGGGGCCGCGGCCGACCCTCCGGGAAGCGCCGGTGACCGAGATCAAGGAGCTGCTGCTCAGCCGCATCCGTGACGTGGCCGACTATCCCGAGCCGGGCGTGATGTTCAAGGACATCACCCCGCTGCTCGCGGACCCGGCGGCGTTCACCGCCCTCACCGACGCGTTCGCGGAGATCGCCGAGGGCACCGGCGCCACCAAGGTCGTCGGCCTGGAGGCCCGGGGCTTCATCCTCGGCGCCCCCGTCGCCGTCCGCGCCGGCCTCGGCTTCGTCCCCGTGCGCAAGGCGGGCAAGCTCCCCGGAGCCACCCTCGCCCAGGCCTACGACCTGGAGTACGGCTCCGCGGAGATCGAGATCCACGCCGAGGACCTCACCGCCGAGGACCGCGTTCTGATCGTGGACGACGTCCTCGCCACCGGCGGCACCGCAGAGGCGTCGATCCAGCTCATCCACCGCGCGGGCGCCGAGGTCGCTGGCGTCGCCGTGCTGATGGAGCTCGGCTTCCTCCAGGGCCGTCCCCGCCTGGAGGCGGCCCTGGGCGGCGCACCGCTGGAGGCGCTGCTCACGGTCTGACACCGTCGTACACCCACAAGGGGCGGGCCCGGAGGAATCCGGCGCTCGCCTCTGGTGTTTCGGGGGTAGACGGTCCTCACATCGGACTGAAGGCGATCCTGGGGCCCGGGATCGCTACGATGGGTGCTCCGGAGCCTGACCGGGGGACCCGGATCGCGCACGAGGAGTCCTCTTGCCAGACGAGGCCCAACACCTGACAGCCGCCAAGCCCGAGTCCGCTTCGGCGCCCGCGGCCACGCCCGCGTCGCACGCGCACGACGACAGCCGCGGGCCGGCTCGGCACGACCGCACCGCGCCCGTCGACAAGCCGGCCGAGCAGCCCCGCCCCAAGCCGGCCCCGGCCGAGCGCCCCGCGACGCCGCCCGCGGCCCGGCCCGCCGCCGCGCAGCCGCCGGCCCGCACCGGCTCCTCCAACCGCGTCCGCGCCCGCCTCGCCCGTCTCGGTGTCCAGCGCGCCAACCCCTACAACCCGGTCCTGGAACCGCTGCTGCGGATAGTGCGCAGCAACGACCCCAAGATCGAGACGGCGACGCTGCGCCAGATCGAGAAGGCCTACCAGGTCGCCGAGCGCTGGCACCGCGGTCAGAAACGCAAGAGCGGCGACCCGTACATCACCCACCCGCTCGCGGTGACCACGATCCTCGCCGAGCTCGGCATGGACCCGGCCACCCTCATGGCGGGCCTGCTGCACGACACCGTCGAGGACACCGAGTACGGTCTGGACGACCTGCGCCGCGACTTCGGCGACGTGGTCGCGCTGCTCGTCGACGGCGTCACCAAGCTGGACAAGGTCAAGTTCGGCGAGGCCGCGCAGGCCGAGACGGTGCGCAAGATGGTCGTCGCCATGGCGAAGGACCCGCGCGTCCTGGTCATCAAGCTCGCCGACCGCCTGCACAACATGCGCACCATGCGCTACCTCAAGCGCGAGAAGCAGGAGAAGAAGGCGCGCGAGACCCTCGAGATCTACGCGCCGCTCGCCCACCGCCTCGGCATGAACACCATCAAGTGGGAACTGGAGGACCTCGCCTTCGCGATCCTCTACCCCAAGATGTACGACGAGATCGTACGGCTGGTGGCCGAGCGGGCACCGAAACGTGACGAGTATCTGGCCATAGTGACCGACGAGGTCCAGGCCGACCTGCGCGCCGCCCGCATCAAGGCGACCGTCACCGGCCGCCCGAAGCACTACTACAGCGTCTACCAGAAGATGATCGTCCGCGGCCGTGACTTCGCGGAGATCTACGACCTGGTGGGCATCCGTGTCCTCGTGGACACCGTCCGCGACTGCTACGCGGCGCTGGGCACGGTGCACGCGCGATGGAACCCGGTCCCCGGCCGGTTCAAGGACTACATCGCGATGCCCAAGTTCAACATGTACCAGTCGCTGCACACGACGGTCATCGGCCCCAACGGCAAGCCGGTCGAGCTCCAGATCCGCACGTTCGACATGCACCGCCGCGCCGAGTACGGCATCGCCGCGCACTGGAAGTACAAGCAGGAGGCGGTCGCCGGCGCCTCCAAGGTCCGCACCGACGCGCCGCGCACGTCCGGCAAGGACAAGGACGCCATCAACGACATGGCGTGGCTGCGGCAGCTGCTGGACTGGCAGAAGGAGACCGAGGACCCCAGCGAGTTCCTGGAGTCGCTGCGCTTCGACCTCTCCCGCAACGAGGTCTTCGTCTTCACCCCGAAGGGAGACGTCATAGCGCTCCCGGCGGGGGCCACGCCGGTGGACTTCGCCTACGCGGTCCACACCGAGGTCGGCCACCGCACCATAGGGGCGCGGGTCAACGGCAGGCTCGTACCGCTGGAATCGACCCTGGACAACGGCGATCTGGTGGAGGTCTTCACCTCCAAGGCACCCGGCGCGGGCCCCTCCCGCGACTGGCTGGGCTTCGTCAAGTCGCCGCGCGCCCGCAACAAGATCCGGGGATGGTTCTCCAAGGAGCGCCGCGACGAGGCGATCGAGCAGGGCAAGGACGCCATCGCGCGCGCGATGCGCAAGCAGAACCTGCCGATCCAGCGCATCCTCACCGGCGACTCGCTGGTCACGCTGGCGCACGAGATGCGCTACCCGGACATCTCGTCCCTGTACGCCGCGATCGGCGAGGGCCATGTGGCCGCGCAGAACGTCGTGCAGAAGCTGGTGCAGGCGCTCGGCGGCGAGGAGGCCGCCACCGAGGAGATCGACGAGGCGGTCCCGCCGTCCCGCACCCGTGGCCGCAAGCGGCGTACCAGCAACGACCCGGGTGTCGTGGTCAAGGGCGTCGAGGACGTCTGGGTCAAGCTGGCCCGCTGCTGTACGCCCGTCCCCGGCGATCCGATCATCGGCTTCGTCACCCGCGGTAGTGGCGTATCGGTTCACCGCAGCGACTGCGTCAACGTGGAGTCACTGTCGCGTGAACCGGAGCGCATCCTCGACGTCGAGTGGGCGCCGACGCAGTCCTCGGTCTTCCTGGTCGCCATCCAGGTCGAGGCCCTGGACCGCTCCCGGCTCCTGTCGGACGTCACCCGGGTCCTGTCCGACCAGCACGTCAACATCCTCTCGGCGGCCGTGCAGACCTCCCGGGACCGGGTGGCCACCTCCCGCTTCACCTTCGAGATGGGCGACCCCAAGCACCTCGGGCACGTCCTGAAGGCCGTCCGCGGGGTGGAGGGCGTCTACGACGTGTACCGGGTGACGTCGGCACGCAGGCCGTGACGCACCGGAAGAGCCGAGCAGGGGAAGACGGGGGAGCGGCATGGGCGGGGCGGACGAAGACGGGTTAGTGGCGGGCCGCTACCGCCCGGTGCGGCTCCTCGGACGCGGCGGCATGGGCGTCGTCCACGAGGCGGAGGACACCCGGCTCGACCGGCGCGTCGCCGTCAAGATGCTCACCGCCGTCGAGGGTCTGCCGGGCACCAGCGAGGCCTGGGACCGCTTCCAGCGCGAGGCGCGGGCCCTGGCCCGGATCGACCACCCCGGCGTCGTCACGCTGTACGACAGCGGCGTCCACGACGGCACGCCGTACCTGGTGATGCAGGTCCTCGACGGCGTCACCCTGGCCGATCTGGTCGCGGACGGGGAGCCACTGCCGGCCGAGGTGGCGTGCACGGTGGCGTTCGGCGTCACCGAGGCCCTGGAGGCCGCCCACCAGGCCGGGGTCCTGCACCGTGACGTCAAACCCACCAACGTCGGCATCACCCGCAGCGGGCGGGTCGTCCTCCAGGACTTCGGACTGGCCCGGCTCGCCGGCGAGGTCGCGATCACCCGGACCGGCGCCCTGGTCGGCACCCCGCAGTTCATGGCCCCGGAAGCCATGCGCGGCGCCCTGCCGGAACGCGCGGCGGACTGGTACGGCCTCGGCACCTGCCTGTACCTGATGATCACCGGCGAGCTGCCGTTCGGCCCGACCGTCGACTACGGCGCCATCATGGAACTCGCCCTCGGCGAGGGCGTCCCCCGGCTCTCGGGGACGCGCTGGGACTGCCCCGAGGAGCTGTGCCGACTGGTCGACGACCTGTGCCGCCAGAACCCCGTCCTGCGCCGCCGGGACCCCGCGACGATCCGCGGCACCCTCCTGCCCATGAGCTACGGCGGCACCGAACGGCTGGCGGAGATCGTCGGGGGCCGGGTGCGGGACGACGCCGTACGCGACGCGCACGCGGTACCGCCGGTCCCCGCCCCGGTCTCACGGGCCGCCACGGTCGAGGAGGCTCCGGAGTACCTCTGGGACGAGGCGGCCGTGCTGCCCGCTCAGCGGGAGGTGCCCGGGGACCCCTTCCGGCCCGTCACCCTCAGCGACGCCACCCGCCGGATCGTGCTGGGCAGCATGACCCCGCAGAGCGCGCTGTCCCGGCAGCGCGAGGCGGTCAACCTGGTGCTGCGCGGCCGGCTGGAGGAGGCGGCCCAGATGCTGTCGGTCGTGGTCCCGGTCTGCCTCTCCACCCTGGGACCCGACCACCCCACCACCCTGACCAGCCGGTACTGGCACGCCGTGTGCCTGGCCAGACTCGACGCCCGGCGCGACGCGCTGAAGCTCTTCGCCGACGTCAACAGACGTGTGGCACGACGAACGGACGGACCCGATGACTGACCTCTGCGCGGAGATCTCGGCCACCCTGGACGTCACGGGGACCGAGGACGACCTGCGCTCCCTGCTGCTCTGGCTGCGCGAGGACGTCGCCGACCTGCCGGTGCGGCCAGGCAGCGCCGCCCCGCCCCCGCCCGGCGGCATGGGCACCGGCTTCGACATCCTCCAGTTCGCCGTCTCGGCAGGGCTGTCCGCGGCCTCCCTGGTCGTGTCCGTCCTGCAATGGCAGGCTTCCCGCCGCCGCGCCCCGGCCGTCACCCTGCGCCGCGGCGAGGTGGAGATCGTCCTCACCGCCGAGGCCGCCCGGGACGAGGACGCCGTACGCCGTCTGGTCGCCGCCCTCGACGGCGACACCGCGCCCGCGACCGTCCGGCCCGTCCCGCAGACCGAGGGAAGCGGAGGCGATGACGGCACTGCCTGACCCGGCGCGCTCGCGGGCCGTCCTCATCGGCACCGCCTCCTACCGCCACCTGCCGCAGCTGCCCGCCGTCGAGACGGGCGTCGTCGACCTCGCCGCCGAACTGTGCGACGCCACGGTGTGGGGGCTGCCCGTGCAGCACTGCACGGTCGTCACCGACCCGCTCAGCCCGCAGAGCATCCTCGACCCGGTCCACCAGGCGAGCGAGGAGGCCACCGACACCCTCCTCGTCTACTTCGCCGGACACGGCATGCGGGACTCGGACTCCGCCGACCTCTACCTCGCCCTGGGCGACTCCCGGGAACACCTCGGCTACACCGCCGTCGCCTACCAGCATCTGCGCACCGCCCTGCGCTCCACCCGGGCCCGCCGCAAGGTCGTCGTCCTCGACTGCTGCTTCAGCGGCCGCGCCGCCCGCGCCCTGGCCGGCGGCGACGTCCTGGCCGCCGAGGCCGCCGTCGACGGCGCCTACGTGCTGACCGCCTCGCCGCGCGACCGCATCGCCCTCGCCCCCGACGGCGAGCGCTACACCGCCTTCACCGGGGAACTGCTCACCGTGCTGCGCGACGGCGTCCCGGACGGCCCCGAGCTGCTGGACCTCGACACGCTCTACCGCGTCCTCCTGGAACGCCTGCGCGCCAAGAACCGCCCGCTGCCCCAGCACTCCCAGGAGAACGGCGTCGGACGGCTCCCGCTGGCCCGCAACAAGGCCCGCGCCGGTCACCGCATCCCCGCCGGGCCCGTGCTGCCCGCCGACGTCCGTGCCGCCATGGTCTCCACCGGCCTCGCCGTCGCCCGGCTGCTGCGCGCCGAGGGCAACATCCGCGACGCCCTGCCGGTCCTGCGGCTCGCCCTCCAGGAACAGCAGACCGCCGGCGCCCCGGGCGATCTGCTCGCCGTCCAGCTGGAACTCTCCGCGCTGCTCGCCGAGACCGGCCAGGTCAAGGAGGCGATCGAGGTCCTGGAACTCGCCTTCCAGCAGGTCCACAAGGTGTACGGCCCCGAGGCGGTGCTGGTCTGCCGACGGCTGGCCGACCTCCTCCAGGAGTCCGGCAACCACCTCCAGGCCTGCGAGGTGCTCAAGCACGCCCTGGACATCAGCGAGCGGGGCGGCCCGTCCTGAGACACGCCGAAGGCCCGCCGGTGAGAACCGACGGGCCTTTCGGGCCTCCAGCGAGGCGACGACCTGGCGAGGCGAGTACCGCCTCAGCCGCCGAACTCCTGCAGACCCTTCAGGGCCTGGTCCAGCAGCGCCTGACGGCCCTCCAGCTCCCGCTCCAGCTTGTCGGCCTTCGCGGTGTTGCCCTGGGCGCGCGCCTGCTCGATCTGCGCCCTCAGCTTGTCCACGGCCGCCTGGAGCTGACCGGTCAGACCCTCGGCACGCGCCCGTGCCTCCGGGTTGGTCCGGCGCCACTCGGCCTCCTCGGCCTCCTGGATCGCCCGCTCCACGGAGTGCATCCGGCCCTCGACCTTCGGCCGGGCGTCGCGCGGCACATGGCCGATGGCCTCCCAGCGCTCGTTGATCGAGCGGAACGCGGCCCGCGCCGCCTTCAGATCCGTGACCGGGAGGATCTTCTCGGCCTCCTCGGCCAGTTCCTCCTTCAACTTCAGGTTCTCGGCCTGCTCGGCGTCCCGCTCGGCGAACACCGAGCTGCGGGCGGCGAAGAACACGTCCTGGGCGCCGCGGAAGCGGTTCCACAGGTCGTCCTCGTGCTCGCGCTGGGCGCGGCCGGCGGCCTTCCACTCCGCCATCAGCTCGCGGTAGCGCGCGGCCGTCGGACCCCAGTCCGTCGAGCCGGACAGCGCCTCGGCCTCGGCGACCAGCCGCTCCTTGGTGCGGCGCGCCTCCTCGCGCTGCGCGTCCAGCTGCGCGAAGTGCTGCTTGCGCCGCTTGGAGAACGCCGACCGCGCGTGCGAGAACCGGTGCCACAGCTCGTCGTCGGACTTGCGGTCCAGGCGCGGCAGGCCCTTCCAGGTGTCCACCAGCGCCCGCAGCCGCTCACCGGCCGCCCGCCACTGGTCGGACTGCGCCAGCCGCTCCGCCTCCGCGACCAGGTCCTCCTTGGCCTTGCGGGCCTCGTCGGACTGCTTGGCGCGCTGCTGCTTGCGCTCCTCGCGCCGTGTGTCGACCGTCGCCACCAGCTTGTCCAGCCGGGCCCGCAGCGCGTCCAGGTCGCCGACCGCGTGGTGCGCGTCCACCTGCTCGCGCAGATGGTCGATGGCGGTCTGGGCGTCCTTCGCCGACAGGTCGGTGGTCTGCACTCGCTTCTCGAGGAGGCCGATCTCGACAACCAGGCCCTCGTACTTGCGCTCGAAGTAGGCCAGCGCCTCCTCGGGGGAGCCGGCCTGCCAGGAACCGACGACCTGCTCGCCGTCGGCCGTACGCACGTACACGGTCCCCGTCTCGTCGACGCGGCCCCACGGGTCGCTGCTCACAGCGCCTCCTCCACATGATGCCTGCACAGGGCTTCGGCGCCCCCGGCATCGTCCACAGTTTCGTCACGGCCAACATAGGCGACCGGCGGGTCGCCTGTCCGCATCCCGCGCGACCGAAATTGCGCAGTTGGCCGCCCTGCCGTCAGGACTTCGTGACCGTCGCCTTGTTGATCACGACCGTCGCGTTCGGGGCGCCGTCACCGCCTCCCGTGTTCTCGCCCGCGGCGGCGATCTTCTTCAGGACGGTCATGCCCTCGGCCGACACCGTACCGAACGGTGTGTAGCTGGGCGGGAGCTGACTGTCCTGGTAGACGAGGAAGAACTGGCTGCCGCCGGTGTGCGCCTGACCGGTGTTGGCCATCGCGACCGTGCCCGCCGGGTAGACGTTGCCCTTGAGACCGGCGTCCTTCAGGTTCTCGTCCGGGATGGTGTAGCCGGGGCCGCCGCTGCCGCTGCCCGTCGGGTCGCCGCACTGGAGCACGTAGATCCCGTTGGTGGTGAGCCGGTGGCACTTGGTGTGGTCGAAGTAGCCCTTTCCGGCCAGGAAGTTGAACGAGTTCACGGTGTGCGGGGCGGCCGAGGCCTTCAGCGCGACGTCTATCTCGCCGCACGTCGTGGCGAGCTTCATCGTGTACTTCGCCGACTTGTCGATGGTGACCGCCGGCTCCTTCTTCCAGGTCTGCGTCTTCACCGAGCCCGCGGCGGGCTTCTCGCACGGGTCCTTGACCGCGCTGGGGGTGGCGGCCGGCGTCGTCTCCGAGCTCGCGTTCGCCTTGTCGTCGTCCTTCATGACGCCCGTCGTGTAGAGCGCCAGGCTGCCCACCAGGATCACGCCGAGAACCGACGCGATCACCGAGTTGCGCATGCGGGCCTTGCGCCGCGCGGCCGTGCGGCGCTGCTGCTGCCGCAAGAACTTCTCCCGGGCGAGCTGACGCTTGCGCTGTTCCTGGGTGACCACCGGGTTCTCTCCTCGTGCGTCTCGTACGTCGGCCGGTACGCGCGCGTCAGTCGGGGCCGACCGCCCGCGTGTGCCCCGTACCGTATATGGGTTCGCTGAGGAAACGGCAGCGCCGGTAGGCTCTGACGACGGGCACAGCCGCTCGCAAGCCCACCCGTACCGACACAAACGAAGGACGATCGTGCTCATTGCCGGGTTCCCCGCCGGGGCCTGGGGGACGAACTGTTATCTCGTCGCCCCCGCCGCCGGTGAGGAGTGCGTGATCATCGACCCGGGCCACCAGGCGGCCCCCGGAGTCGAGGAAGCGATCAGGAAGCATCGGCTCAAGCCCGTCGCCGTCGTCCTCACCCACGGTCACATCGACCATGTGGCCTCGGTCGTCCCGGTCTGCGGGGCGCACGACGTACCGGCCTGGATCCACCCCGAGGACCGGTACATGATGAGCGACCCCGAGAAGGCCCTCGGCCGGTCCATAGGGATGCCGCTGATGGGCGAGCTGACCGTGGGGGAGCCGGACGACGTCCGTGAGCTGTCCGACGGCACCGAGCTGGCCCTGGCGGGTCTGGAGTTCTCCGTCGCGCACGCGCCGGGCCATACCAAGGGGTCG
Source organism: Streptomyces sp. A012304 (assembly GCF_026008495.1). Lineage (GTDB taxonomy): Bacteria > Actinomycetota > Actinomycetes > Streptomycetales > Streptomycetaceae > Streptomyces. Next base: position 136,033 of record NZ_BQUN01000137.1, on the reverse strand, counting down.
GTGACCTTCCGGATGCCCGAGGCGGCGGACATCCCGTCCGTCTTCTTCTCGGGCGACCTGCTGTTCGCCGGCTCCATCGGACGCACCGACCTGCCCGGCGGTGACATGGCCGAGATGCTCGACTCGCTGGCCCGCGTGTGCCTGCCGCTCGACGACTCGACCGTGGTGCTGTCCGGCCACGGCCCCCAGACGACCATCGGCCAGGAGCGCGCCACCAACCCCTATCTGCGGCAGGTGGCCGCCGGCCTCGGGAGCGTGGACGCTCCCCGACGAGGAATGTGACGAGAGACTTCCCGTGAGCACCTTCAAGGCCCCCAAGGGCACGTACGACCTTCTGCCGCCCGATTCCGCCAAGTACCTCGCCGTCCGTGAGGCGATCGCCGCCCCGCTGCGCAACTCCGGCTACGGCTACGTCGAGACGCCCGGCTTCGAGAGCGTCGAGCTCTTCGCGCGCGGTGTCGGCGAGTCCACCGACATCGTGACCAAGGAGATGTACGCCTTCGAGACCAAGGGCGGCGACCGGCTCGCCCTGCGCCCCGAGGGCACCGCGTCCGTCCTGCGCGCGGCCCTGGAGGCCAGCCTGCACAAGGCGGGCAACCTGCCCGTCAAGCTCTGGTACTCGGGCTCGTACTACCGCTACGAGCGCCCCCAGAAGGGCCGCTACCGCCACTTCTCCCAGGTCGGCGCCGAGGCGATCGGCGCGGAGGACCCGGCCCTGGACGCCGAGCTGATCATCCTGGCCGACCAGGCGTACCGCTCGCTGGGCCTGAGGAACTTCCGGATCCTGCTGAACAGCCTGGGCGACAAGGAGTGCCGCCCCGTCTACCGGGCCGCCCTGCAGGACTTCCTGCGCGGCCTGGACCTGGACGAGGACACGCTCCGCCGCGCGGAGATCAACCCGCTGCGGGTCCTGGACGACAAGCGCGAGTCGGTGCAGAAGCAGCTCACGGGCGCCCCGCTGCTGCGCGACTACCTCTGCGACGCCTGCAAGACGTACCACGAGGAGGTCCGCGAGCTGATCACGGCCGCCGGGGTCGCCTTCGAGGACGACCCGAAGCTGGTCCGCGGCCTGGACTACTACACGCGCACGACCTTCGAGTTCGTCCACGACGGTCTCGGCTCTCAGTCCGCGGTGGGCGGCGGCGGCCGCTACGACGGCCTGTCCGAGATGATCGGCGGCCCCGCGCTGCCGTCCGTCGGCTGGGCCCTCGGCGTCGACCGCACGGTCCTGGCCCTGGAAGCGGAGGGCGTGGAGCTCGACCTGCCCGCGTCCACCAGCGTCTTCGCCGTTCCGCTCGGCGAGGAGGCGCGCCGCGTCCTGTTCGCCAAGGTCACCGAACTGCGCAAGCTCGGCGTCGCCGCCGACTTCTCCTACGGCGCCAAGGGCCTCAAGGGCGCCATGAAGAACGCCAACCGCAGTGGTGCCAGCTACACGATCGTCGCCGGTGAGCGCGACCTCGCCGAGGGGGTCGTCCAGCTCAAGGACATGGAGTCCGGCGAGCAGACGGCGGTCGGGGTCAACGAGATCGTGGCGGAGCTGGAGGCACGGCTCGGCTGACCCACGCGTGCGAAGGCGCCGGGTGCCCCGCGGGGCACCCGGCGCCTTCGCGTCTCCGGCCGCTGTCCCCGCGTCGTCTCCCGCGGGTTGTCCGGAACCGAACACCTGACCGCTGTGTCCACCCACCCTTATGCGCAGCGAACGGTGCTCACACGCGCGTGTGCGGCACAATGGCCCTGCCCGAAGATGGTCCGAGTCTCAAGTGACGGAATCGGCGTGATGAGCAAGACGACAGTCAAAGACGTCTCCACGGAGCCCGAGCCCGACCCGCAGCGCGACGAGCCCGCCGCGCCGGGAGCGGTGGGCGGCAGCCGGGCGTTCGCCCTGCTGCTGGTGATCACCGGCGCGGCCGGACTGCTCGCCGCGTGGGTCATCACGATCGACAAGTTCAAGATCCTCGAGGCCAAGGTGGCCGGCGAGACGTTCACGCCGGGTTGCAGCATCAACCCGATCGTGTCCTGCGGCAGCATCATGGAGAGCAAGCAGGCGGAGGCCTTCGGCTTCCCCAACCCGATGCTCGGCCTGGTCTGCTACGGCATCGTCATCTGCGTCGGCATGAGCCTGCTGGCCCGCGCCCGCTTCCCGCGCTGGTACTGGCTCACCTTCAACTTCGGCACGCTCTTCGGCGTCGTCTTCTGCGCCTGGCTGATGTTCCAGTCCCTGTACCGGATCAACGCGCTGTGCCTGTGGTGCTCGCTCGCCTGGGCCGCGACGATCGTCATGTTCTGGTACGTGACCTCGTTCAACATCCGCAACGGCTTCCTGCCCGCCCCGCGTCCGCTGAAGAACTTCTTCGCCGAGTTCACCTGGGTGCTTCCGGCGACGCACATCGGCATCATCGCCATGCTGATCCTCACCCGCTGGGGCAGCCAGCTCTGGGCCTGAGCCCGGGCCCGACGGCGTTGTCAGTGGGGTGACATAGGGTTTTCAGCGTGGAGCCCGACCTGTTCACCGCCGCAGCAGAAGAACGCCAGGAGAAGGACCCCGCCGGCAGCCCGCTGGCGGTCCGGATGCGCCCGCGCACCCTCGACGAGGTCGTGGGCCAGCAGCACCTGTTGAAGCCGGGCTCCCCCCTGCGCCGCCTGGTCGGCGAGGGCTCCGGGGGCCCGGCCGGCCCGTCCTCGGTGATCCTCTGGGGACCGCCCGGCACCGGCAAGACCACCTTGGCGTACGTCGTCTCCAAGGCCACCAACAAGCGCTTCGTGGAGTTGTCCGCCATCACCGCCGGCGTCAAGGAGGTCCGCGCGGTCATCGACGGCGCCCGCCGCGCCACCGGCGGCTTCGGCAAGGAGACCGTCCTCTTCCTGGACGAGATCCACCGCTTCAGCAAGGCACAACAGGACTCCCTGCTGCCCGCCGTCGAGAACCGCTGGGTGACGCTGATCGCGGCGACCACCGAGAACCCGTACTTCTCGGTCATCTCCCCGCTGCTGTCCCGCTCGCTGCTGCTCACCCTCGAACCCCTCACCGACGACGACCTGCGCGGCCTGCTCCGCCGCGCCCTCACCGACGACCGCGGACTCAAGGGCGCCGTCACCCTCCCCGAGGACACCGAGGCGCATCTGCTGCGCATCGCCGGCGGGGACGCCCGCCGTGCGCTGACCGCCCTGGAGGCCGCCGCGGGGGCCGCCCTCGACAAGGGCGAGACCGAGATCGCCCTGACGACCCTCGAGGAGACCGTCGACCGGGCCGCCGTGAAGTACGACCGCGACGGCGACCAGCACTACGACGTCGCCAGCGCCCTCATCAAGTCCATCCGCGGCTCCGACGTCGACGCCGCCCTGCACTACCTGGCCCGGATGATCGAGGCCGGCGAGGACCCCCGCTTCATCGCCCGCCGCCTGATGATCTCGGCCAGCGAGGACATCGGCCTCGCCGACCCCCAGGCGCTGTCCATCGCGGTCGCCGCCGCCCAGGCCGTCGCTCTGATCGGCTTCCCCGAGGCCGCCCTCACCCTCAGCCACGCCACCATCGCCCTCGCCCTGGCCCCCAAGTCGAACTCCGCGACCACCGCGATCGGCGCCGCCCTGGAGGACGTGCGCAAGGGGCTGGCCGGACCCGTGCCGCCGCATCTGCGGGACGGGCACTACAAGGGCGCGGCGAAACTGGGGCACGCGCAGGGGTACGTGTATCCGCACGACCTGCCCGAGGGCATCGCGGCCCAGCAGTACGCGCCGGACGCCCTCAAGGAGCGCGAGTACTACACCCCGACCCGGCACGGCGCCGAGGCGCGGTACGCGGACGCCGTCGAATGGACCAGGAAGCACCTCGGTCGTAGGCGGCCCTAGCACCCTGTAGACTCGACCGAAGTGCTGAGTCCCGTGCAGTCAGAACGGGACGATCGGCCGGAGATCCGGTCCTCAGGGACCGGCTCCAGGAGCGTCGCGCACCGTCGAACGGTGTCGCGGGCAGCCCACCACCACCCGAAGCCTCGGGACGGTCGGTGGGCCACTCGCGTGCTGCACGTATGTGCCCAGACCAGGGGAGCGGCTGTCCTCCAGGTCCGGTAACGGACCCGGCGGGATTCCCCGGCTGCGGATGCGACCTCCCTCAACTCTGACAAGCCGGAAACTAGGAAAGAGACGAAAACAGTGGCGAACCAGTCCCGCCCCAAGGTCAAGAAGTCGCGTGCCCTCGGCATCGCGCTGACGCCGAAGGCCGTCAAGTACTTCGAGGCCCGCCCCTACCCGCCGGGTGAGCACGGCCGCGGCCGCAAGCAGAACTCGGACTACAAGGTCCGTCTGCTGGAGAAGCAGCGTCTGCGCGCGCAGTACGACATCTCCGAGCGCCAGCTGGTCCGCGCCTACGAGCGTGCCTCCAAGGTGCAGGGCAAGACCGGTGAGGCCCTGATCGTGGAGCTCGAGCGCCGTCTCGACGCCCTGGTCCTGCGTTCGGGCATCGCCCGCACCATCTACCAGGCCCGTCAGATGGTCGTCCACGGCCACATCGAGGTCAACGGCCAGAAGGTCGACAAGCCGTCGTTCCGCGTCCGTCCCGACGACGTCGTGATGGTCCGCGAGCGCAGCCGTGAGAAGACGCTGTTCGCGATCGCCCGCGAGGGTGGCTTCGCCCCCGACGGCGAGACCCCGCGCTACCTCCAGGTGAACCTCAAGGCCCTGGCGTTCCGCCTGGACCGTGAGCCGAACCGCAAGGAGATCCCGGTGATCTGCGACGAGCAGCTCGTCGTCGAGTACTACGCCCGCTGATCCTCGGCGGTCGCGGTACCTCGCGCCTCGGCCCGTCGTCCCCCTGCCCCTCGGGGCAGGCGGGGCGGCGGGCCTTCGCGTACCCGGAGCCGGTCACCGCGCAGGGCCCCTAATCCGGTACGGAACGGTTGCGTCGGCGCGATAGGCTCGCCTCCAGAGAGAGGCGTCAGCGAACAGTCAGCAAACAGGGAGCGGGTGCGCAGTGTCCGGTGGAGAGGTGGCCGGAATCCTGGTGGCCGTGTTCTGGGCGATCCTGGTCTCCTTCCTCGCCGTCGCGCTGGCGAGGCTGGCCCAGACCCTCAGGGCGACCACCAAACTGGTCGCGGACGTGACCGACAAAGCCGTCCCGCTGCTGGCCGACGCCTCCGCGACGGTGCGCTCCGCGCAGACCCAGATCGACCGGGTCGACGCGATCGCCTCGGACGTGCAGGAGGTCGCCTCGAACGCCTCCGCGCTGTCCACGACCGTCGCCTCCACCTTCGGCGGCCCCCTGGTGAAGGTCGCAGCCTTCGGCTACGGCGTGCGCCGGGCCCTCGGCGGCCGCAAGGAGGACGACATGCCCGCCAAGGCGCCCCGGCGCACCGTGATCGTGGGCCGCGCGGTCTCCCGGCGGGACAAGCGCAATCCCCGTGGAAAGAGGGACTGAGAGCCAGCGATGTTCCGCCGTACTTTCTGGTTCAGCACGGGCGTCGCCGCCGGTGTGTGGGCCACCACCAAGGTCAACCGCAAGCTGAGGCAGCTGACCCCCGAGAGCCTCGCCGCGACCGCGGCCAACAAGGCCCTCGAGACGGGAGCGCGCCTGAAGGACCGCGCGGTGGGCTTCGCGCTCGACGTCCGCGACAACATGGCCCGGCGGGAGGCCGAGCTGGAGGAAGCCCTCGGGATCCACGAGGACCCCGAACTCCCGGCACCCCGGCGGTACGCCGCCATCGAGAACAACCGCAGCAACCCGACGTACGTCGAAGCCCCGACGTACTCGTACAACCGGAATGAGGACCACTGATGGAGTCGGCTGAGATCCGCCGCCGCTGGCTGAGCTTCTTCGAGGAGCGCGGGCACACCGTCGTCCCTTCGGCGTCGCTCATCGCGGACGACCCGACTCTGCTCCTCGTCCCGGCCGGCATGGTGCCCTTCAAGCCCTACTTCCTGGGCGAGGTCAAGCCGCCGTACGCCCGTGCCACCAGCGTCCAGAAGTGCGTGCGCACGCCGGACATCGAAGAGGTCGGCAAGACCACCCGGCACGGCACGTTCTTCCAGATGTGCGGCAACTTCTCCTTCGGCGACTACTTCAAGGAAGGCGCCATCTCCTACGCCTGGGAGCTGCTCACCACGCCCCAGGACAAGGGCGGCTACGGCCTCGACCCCGAGCGCCTGTGGATCACCGTCTACCAGGACGACGACGAGGCCGAGCGCATCTGGCACGAGGTCGTCGGCGTGCCCAAGGAGCGCATCCAGCGCCTCGGCATGAAGGACAACTACTGGTCGATGGGCGTCCCCGGCCCCTGCGGCCCGTGCTCCGAGATCAACTACGACCGCGGCCCCGAGTTCGGCGTCGAGGGCGGCCCCGCCGTCAACGACGAGCGGTACGTGGAGATCTGGAACCTCGTCTTCATGCAGTACGAGCGCGGCGAGGGCATCGGCAAGGACAACTTCGAGATCCTCGGGGACCTGCCGAGCAAGAACATCGACACGGGCCTCGGCCTGGAGCGCCTCGCCATGATTCTGCAGCGCGTGCAGAACATGTACGAGATCGACACCTCCATGGCCGTCATCAAGAAGGCCACCGAGCTGACCGGCGTGGCCTACGGCGACGCCCATGACTCGGACGTGTCCCTGCGCGTGGTCACCGACCACATGCGCACCTCGGTGATGCTCATCGGCGACGGCGTCACCCCCGGCAACGAGGGCCGCGGATACGTCCTGCGCCGCATCATGCGCCGCGCCATCCGCAACATGCGCCTCCTCGGCGCCACCGGCCCGGTCGTCAAGGACCTGATCGACGTCGTGATCGGCATGATGGGCCAGCAGTACCCCGAGCTGGTCACCGACCGCGAGCGCATCGAGAAGGTCGCCCTCGCCGAGGAGAACGCCTTCCTGAAGACGCTGAAGGCCGGCACCAACATCCTCGACACCGCCGTCACGGAGACCAAGCAGTCCGGCGGCACCGTGCTCTCGGGCGACAAGGCCTTCCTGCTCCACGACACCTGGGGCTTCCCGATCGACCTCACCCTGGAGATGGCCGCCGAGCAGGGCCTGTCCGTGGACGAGGAGGGCTTCCGCCGCCTGATGAAGGAGCAGCGGGAGCGCGCCAAGGCCGACGCCCAGGCCAAGAAGACCGGACACGCCGACATGGGCGCCTACCGCGAGATCGCCGACTCCGCCGGCGAGACCGAGTTCATCGGCTACTCCGACACTGACGGCGAGTCCACGGTCGTGGGCATCCTGGTCAGCGGCGTGTCCTCGCCCGCCGCCACCGAGGGCGACGAGGTCGAGATCGTCCTCGACCGCACCCCGTTCTACGCCGAGGGCGGCGGTCAGATCGGTGACACCGGACGTATCAGGATCGACACCGGCGCCGTCGTCGAGGTGCGCGACTGCCAGAAGCCCGTGCCGGGCGTCTACGTCCACAAGGGCGTCGTCCAGGTCGGGGAGGTCACCGTCGGCGCCAAGGCCCACGCCTCGATCGACGCCCGTCGCCGTACGGCCATCGCCCGAGCCCACTCGGCCACGCACCTCACCCACCAGGCCCTGCGCGACGCCCTCGGCCCGACGGCCGCCCAGGCCGGTTCCGAGAACCAGCCCGGCCGCTTCCGCTTCGACTTCGGCTCGCCGTCCGCCGTGCCGACGGCCGTGATGACCGACGTCGAGCAGAAGATCAACGAGGTGCTCGCCCGCGACCTGGACGTGCACGCCGAGATCATGGGCATCGACGAGGCCAAGAAGCAGGGCGCCATCGCCGAGTTCGGCGAGAAGTACGGCGAGCGCGTCCGCGTGGTGACCATCGGTGACTTCTCCAAGGAGCTGTGCGGCGGCACGCATGTGCACAACACCGCCCAGCTCGGCCTGGTGAAGCTGCTCGGCGAGTCGTCCATCGGCTCCGGTGTGCGCCGTATCGAGGCCCTGGTCGGCGTGGACGCCTACAGCTTCCTCGCCCGGGAGCACACGGTCGTCGCCCAGCTCCAGGAGCTCCTCAAGGGCCGCCCGGAGGAGCTGCCGGAGAAGGTCTCCGCCATGCTCGGCAAGCTGAAGGACGCCGAGAAGGAGATCGAGAAGTTCCGCGCGGAGAAGGTCCTCCAGGCCGCCGCCGGTCTCGCGGAGTCCGCCAAGGACGTGCGCGGCGTCGCCGTCGTGACCGGGCGGGTCCCGGACGGCACCACGCCGGACGACCTCCGCAAACTGGTCCTCGACGTGCGCGGCCGCATCCAGGGCGGCCGGGCCGCCGTGGTCGCCCTGTTCACGGTCAACAACGGCAAGCCGCTGACGGTCATCGCCACCAACGAGGCCGCCCGCGAGCGCGGCCTCAAGGCCGGCGACCTGGTCCGTACGGCCGCCAAGACCCTCGGCGGCGGCGGTGGCGGCAAGCCGGACGTCGCCCAGGGCGGTGGCCAGAACCCGGCCGCCGTCGGTGAGGCCGTCGACGCGGTCGAGCGGCTCGTGGCGGAAACGGCCAAGTGAGCACCGAGGAACGGGCGAGCGCGGACGGCCGGGGCATGCGCCGCGGCCGTCGCCTCGCGATCGACGTCGGCGACGCCCGGATCGGGGTCGCCTCGTGCGACCCCGACGGCATCCTCGCCACTCCGGTGGAGACGGTCCCCGGCCGGGACCTCCCGGCGGCTCACCGGCGGCTGAGGCAGCTGGCCGAGGAGTACGAGCCGATCGAGGTCGTCGTCGGTCTCCCTCGCTCCCTCAAGGGGGGCGAGGGCCCGGCCGCGGTCAAGGTCCGCGGCTTCGCGCAGGAGCTGGCCCGGGGCATCGCGCCGGTCCCCGTCCGGCTCGTCGACGAGCGGATGACGACGGTGTCGGCCAGTCAGGGGCTGCGTGCCTCGGGGGTGAAGTCGAAGAAGGGGCGCTCCGTCATCGACCAGGCCGCCGCTGTGATCATCCTCCAGCAGGCACTCGAATCCGAACGGGTGTCAGGGAAACCACCCGGGGAGGGCGTCGAAGTGGTCATCTGATCGCGATACGGTAACGTTCCGCGCGATGCGGCGGTGTTCGAACAGCTGCCGCACAAAGAGAGGCGGAACGGGAGCCGGGCCCACAAGCCGCGCGACCGCCGCCTCGCGGCTCTAGGGGATCGATGACTGAGTATGGCCGGAGCCCGGGCTCCGAACCGTGGCATCCGCAGGACCCGTTGTACGGGGACGGCGGATGGGAAGGGCAGCAGGCCCACGCCGGCCATCAGCCTGCCTACGGCGGCCAGCCACAGCACCACCACTACCCGCAGCAGTCGCAGCAGCCGGAGTACGGCGACTGGGACCACGGACAGGCGCAGCAGTACGACCAGCAGGCGTACCAGCCGGAGTACCCCCAGCAGTACGACCAACAGCAATACGATCAGCAGCAGTATGTCCAGCAGGGCCAGCAGCAGCCCTACCACGAGGGCGGCTGGGACGGCACGGGCACGCACGCGCACATGCCGTACGCCGCCGATCCCGGAGACCCGTACGGCCAGCAAGCAACCGCTTACGGCGCCGAGCAGCCCGATTTCTACGGCACCCCGGACGCCTACCCGCCGCCGGAGCCGCCCGCCCGTCGCCAGCCGGAGCCGGAGAAGCCCGTCGAGCCCGCGGGAGAGCAGAGGACCGACTGGGATCCGGAGCCGGAACAGGGCGAGCACCCCTTTTTCGCGGGCGATGCGGCGGACGACCAGGACGGCGACGACGGCGAGGACGACGACACGCCCGGGGATCGCGGTGGCCGCGGGGACCGGCGGGCCCGGGGCGGCAAGGGCACCAAGGGGAAGAAACGCCGCAACGGATGCGCCTGCCTGGTCGTCGTGCTGGTGTTCGGCGGTGGCCTCGGTGGCGCCGGCTACTTCGGGTACCAGTTCTACCAGAATCGTTACGGCGCGGCCCCGGACTACGCAGGCGACGGCATCGGCCAGACCGTCAGCATCGAGGTGCCCAAGGGCGCGGGCGGCGCGGAGATCGGCCGCCGGCTGAAGGAGGCGGGCGTCGTCAAGAGCGTCGACGCGTTCGTCTCCGCGCTGACCCAGAAGCCCGATGTGAGCATCCAGGCGGGCGCGTACATCCTGAAGAAACAGATGTCCGCCAAGAGTGCCGTCGAGATGATGCTCGACCCGAAAAGCCAGGCCAATGTGCTCGTCAAGCCCGGCCAGCGCAATGTGCAGGTCTACCAGGCGATCGACACGAAACTCGGCCTGGCTTCCGGTACCACCAGGAAGATCGCCGAGAAGGAGTACGAAAGCCTCGGACTGCCCGACTGGGCGAACGACGACACCGATATCAAGGACCCGCTGGAGGGTTTCCTCCACCCGGGCACCTATGGCGCGGCCAAGGGCATGAAACCCGCGACGGTGCTGAAGGAGATGGTCGCGCGGGCCGACGAGGCCTACGCCAAGATCGACCTCGAAGCCAAGGCCAAGGCCTTCGGCCTGAAGAGCCCGTTGCAGGTCATCACGGTCGCCAGTCTCGTGCAGGCCGAGGGCAAGACGACCGACGACTTCCGTAAGATGGCCGAGGTCGTCTACAACCGTCTCAAGCCGACGAACACCGAGACCAACCAGTTGCTCCAGTTCGACTCGACGTTCAATTACCTGAAGAACGAGAGCAACATCCACATCAGTGAAGCCGAGATCAACAGCAACCAGGACCCGTACAACACGTACACGCAGAAGGGTCTTCCGCCCGGACCGATCGGAAATCCGGGTGCCGACGCACTCGCCGCGGCGCTGAATCCGACGAAGGACGGCTGGATCTACTTCGTGGCGACGGACGGCGTGAACAAGACGGAATTCGCGAAGACCTACGCGGAATTCCAGAGGCTCAGGGACAAGTTCAACGAGAGCACCGGTAACTGAGGACATGAGCACCACCGAACCGGCCGAGCACGTCGGCCGTCACCGGGCCGCCGTGCTCGGCAGCCCCATCGCCCACTCCCTCTCCCCGGTGCTGCACCGCGCCGCGTACGAGGCGCTGGGCCTCACGGAGTGGACGTACGACCGCTTCGACGTCGACGAGGCGGCCCTGCCCGCCTTCGTCGACGGGCTCGGCGCCGACTGGGCCGGGCTGTCACTGACCATGCCGCTCAAGCGCGCGGTCATCCCGCTGCTCGACGAGATCAGCGAGACGGCGGCCTCCGTCGAGACGGTCAACACGCTCGTGTTCACCGAGGACGGCCGCCGCGTCGGCGACAACACCGACATCCCCGGTATGGTCGCCGCCCTGCGCGAGCGGGGCGTCGAGCAGGTGGAGTCGGCCGCGATCCTCGGCGCCGGCGCCACCGCCTCCTCCGCGCTGGCCACGCTGGCCCGGATCTGCACCGGTGAGATCGTCGCCTACGTGCGCAGCGAGGCCCGGGCCGTCGAGATGCGGCAGTGGGGCGAGCGCCTCGACGTGGGGGTCCGTACGGCGGACTGGGCGGACGCCGCCGAGGCGCTGCGCTTCCCGCTGGTCGTCGCGACCACGCCGACCGGGGCCACCGACGCGCTGGCCGCCTCGGTGCCGGAGCGGCCCGCCACCCTCTTCGACGTGCTGTACGACCCCTGGCCTACCCAGCTGGCCGCGCGCTGGTCGATGTTCGGCGGGGCGGTCGTCAGCGGGCTCGACCTGCTCGTGCACCAGGCGGTGCTCCAGGTGGAGCAGATGACCGGACAGGTGCCCGCCCCCGTCGAGGCCATGCGAAAAGCGGGAGAACACGCGCTGGCGCACCGCTAGGATCCGCTGAGATCCGCAGGGGGCGGAGCATGGTCGAGGGGGAGTCAGGTACATGTCCAACGTGTCCGCAGAGGTGTCGCTGGCCGGGGGCAAGAGCGAGATCTTCGAGTTCTTTCTGCGGTTCATGCCCGAGTGGGTGCAGATCACGGTCCTTGCGCTGATCGTGCTCGCCGTCCTGGCCTCGTGGATCCTCAAGCTCAAGCGCAAGATCGCCCACCGGCGGGCGGTACGGGCCGGCGTGCCCGTGCACGCGGCGGCGCAGCCCGGGCAGGGCAGCGGCGCGGACTACCTCGGCGCGTACGCGCCGCAGCAGAACCAGACCGCGCAGCCGTCGGCCGCGCCCAGTGGTGCGGACTTCCTCGGTGCGTACGCGCCGCAGCAGAGCCAGGCCGCCCCGGCCGCGCAGACCTCGGCCGCGCCCAGTGGTGCGGACTTCCTCGGTGCGTACGCGCCGCAGCAGCGGCCGGACGCCACGCGCTGAGCCCGCGGCCCGCACGCGGCCGTCCGCCTGATGGACCGGCGGCCGGGACCGGGCCGCGGACGTGGGAGGATCGGAGGTGGCGGGCCTGGGTCGCGCACCCGGTCACGCCGTTGCCGTACGCGAGGACGCGCGTACGCAGGGCAGTACCAGGCGCGAGCACTGAGGAGCACCGTTGAGCAGGTTGCGCTGGCTGACCGCGGGGGAGTCCCACGGTCCCGCACTCGTGGCGACGCTGGAGGGCCTTCCCGCCGGCGTGCCGATCACCACGGCGATGGTGGCGGACCACCTGGCCCGGCGCCGGCTCGGCTACGGTCGCGGTGCCCGGATGAAGTTCGAGCAGGACCAGGTCACCTTCATCGGCGGCGTCCGGCACGGACTGACCCTCGGCTCCCCGGTCGCCATCATGGTGGGCAACACCGAGTGGCCGAAGTGGGAGCAGGTCATGGCGGCGGACCCGGTGGACCCCGAGGTCCTCGCGGGCCTGGCGCGCAACGCGCCGCTGACCCGCCCCCGTCCCGGCCACGCCGACCTGGCCGGCATGCAGAAGTACGGCTTCGACGAGGCCCGCCCGATCCTGGAGCGCGCCTCCGCGCGCGAGACGGCCGCCCGGGTCGCGCTCGGCGCCGTCGCCCGGTCGTACCTGAAGGAGACGGCCGGCATCGAGATCGTCTCGCACGTCGTGGAGCTGGCCGCCGCCAAGGCGCCCTACGGCGTCTACCCGACCCCGGCCGACGTCGAGAAGCTGGACGCCGACCCGGTGCGCTGCCTGGACGCGGACGCGTCGAAGGCGATGGTCGCGGAGATCGACCAGGCCCACAAGGACGGCGACACCCTCGGCGGCGTCGTCGAGGTGCTGGCCTACGACGTGCCGGTGGGCCTCGGCTCCCACGTGCACTGGGACCGCCGGCTGGACGCCCGACTCGCCGCCGCCCTCATGGGCATCCAGGCCATCAAGGGTGTCGAGGTCGGCGACGGCTTCGAGCTCGCGCGGGTGCCGGGTTCCAAGGCGCACGACGAGATCGTCACCACCGCCGACGGCATCCGGCGCGCCACCGGCCGCTCCGGCGGCACCGAGGGCGGCCTGACAACCGGCGAGCTGCTGCGCGTACGGGCCGCGATGAAGCCGATCGCCACCGTGCCGCGCGCCCTGCGGACGGTCGACGTCACCACCGGCGAGGCCACGCAGGCCCACCACCAGCGCTCCGACGTGTGCGCCGTGCCGGCCGCCGGCATCGTCGCGGAGGCCATGGTCGCCCTGGTCCTCGCCGACGCCGTCGCGGAGAAGTTCGGCGGCGACAGCGTGGCCGAGACCCACCGCAACGTGCGGTCCTACCTCGACAACCTGCACATCCGATGAGCGCGCCGCTGGTCGTCCTGGTCGGGCCGATGGGCGTCGGCAAGTCCACCGTCGGGCGCCTGCTCGCCGAGCGGCTCGGTGTCGGCTACCGGGACACCGACGACGACATCGTCGCCGAGCAGGGCCGCACCATCGCCGACATCTTCGTCGAGGACGGCGAGAGTGCCTTCCGCGCCGTCGAGAAGCGGGCCGTGCACCGCGCGCTCACCGAGCACGACGGCGTCCTGGCGCTCGGCGGCGGCTCGATCCTGGACGCGGACACGCGTGACCTGCTGTCCGGGCTGCGCGTCGTCTACCTGTCCATGGACGTCGAGGAGGCCGTGCGGCGCACCGGCCTCAACACGGCCCGCCCGCTGCTCGCGGTCAACCCGCGCAAGCAGTGGCGCGACCTCATGGAGGCCCGCCGCCACCTCTACGAGGAGGTCGCCACGGCCGTCGTGCCCACAGACGGCCGCACGCCCGAAGAGGTCGGCCAAGCAGCCCTGGACGCACTGGAGTTGAAGGAAGCATGAGTGACGCTGTGACGCGGATCCGGGTCGGCGGCAGCGCGGGGTCCGAGCCCTACGAGGTCCTGGTCGGCCGTCAGCTCCTCGGCGAGCTCGGCGGGCTGATCGGGCAGAAGGCGAAGCGGGTCGCCGTCATCCACCCCGAGGCGCTCGCCGAGACGGGGGACGCGCTCCGCGCCGACCTGACCGAGCAGGGCTACGAGGCCGTCGCCATCCAGGTGCCCAACGCGGAGGAGGCCAAGACCGCCGAGGTCGCCGCCTACTGCTGGAAGGCGCTCGGCCAGTCCGGGTTCACCCGCACCGACGTCGTCGTCGGCGTCGGCGGCGGCGCGACCACCGACCTGGCCGGCTTCGTGGCCGCGACCTGGCTGCGCGGGGTGCGCTGGATCGCCGTCCCGACGACCGTGCTCGCCATGGTGGACGCGGCCGTCGGCGGCAAGACCGGCATCAACACCGCCGAGGGCAAGAACCTCGTCGGCGCCTTCCACCCGCCGGCCGGCGTGCTGTGCGACCTGGCCGCGCTGGACTCCCTCCCGGTCAACGACTACGTCTCCGGGCTCGCCGAGATCATCAAGGCCGGCTTCATCGCCGACCCGGTCATCCTCGACCTCATCGAGGCCGACCCCGAGGCCGCCCGCACCCCGGCCGGCCCGCACACCGCCGAGCTGATCGAGCGCTCCATCAAGGTCAAGGCGGACGTCGTCTCCTCCGACCTGAAGGAATCGGGCCTCAGGGAGATCCTCAACTACGGGCACACCCTGGCCCACGCCATCGAGAAGAACGAGCGCTACAAGTGGCGGCACGGCGCCGCCGTCTCCGTCGGCATGCACTTCGCCGCCGAACTGGGCCGCCTGGCCGGCCGCCTCGACGACGCCACCGCCGACCGTCACCGCACGGTCCTGGAATCGGTGGGCCTGCCGCTGTACTACCGCTACGACCAGTGGCCCAAGCTGCTGGAGACCATGAAGGTGGACAAGAAGTCGCGCGGCGACCTGCTGCGCTTCATCGTCCTCGACGGCCTGGCCAAGCCGACCGTCCTGGAGGGCCCCGACCCGGCGGTCCTGCTCGCCGCCTACGGCGAAGTGGGCCAGTAAGTCCACGGGGTTCCCTTCCGCCCGATTCGCTTTCCACACCGGGCACTTCGGACCGCCCCCGGCCGTTCACCAAACGACGGCCGGGGGCGGTACCGTTCAGTAGCGAGAGCGGGGCCCGAGCCCCCACAACCAGCGCCAATTGCCTGTACGAGACGGAGTGGCACCGGATGCAGCACGCAGTGGGTTCTCCGCTGCCGCCGCCCCACCAGCCGGGGCACGGTCCGGCCGCCGGCTGGTCGCCGGCCGCACAACACCCGGGTCCGCACCAGCCGGGCAGCCCCCCCCAGCGGACCGCCCCCGTCCCCCCGCCGCACCCGGCGCCGGGCTTCACCGGAGCACCGCACTCCGGACCCCTCCCCCCGGCGCCCCAGCCCCCGGTCCCGCCCGCGCCCCATCCCACGGCCCCGGGGCACGCCCCCATCCCACCGGGCACGGAGATCACCGGGCATGTCCCGCTGCCCCCCGGCGGCCCCGTCGGCGTGCCCAGCGCGCCCCCGGCGCCCGCCGCCCCCGACCCCGCGGGCACCACCCTCGCCGTGCTGCTCATCGGCCCCGCGGGCGCCGGAAAGACCAGCGTCGCCAAGTTCTGGGCCGACCACCGCCGGGTACCCACCGCCCACATCAGCCTCGACGACGTCCGCGAATGGGTCCGCTCCGGCTTCGCCGACCCGCAGAGCGGGTGGAACGACCACTCCGAGGCCCAGTACCGCCTGGCCCGCCGCACCTGCGGCTTCGCCGCGCGCAACTTCCTCGCCAACGGCATCTCCTGCATCCTCGACGACGCGATCTTCCCCGACCGCCCGGCCGTCGGCCTCGGTGGCTGGAAACGCCATGTGGGCCCGGGCCTGCTCCCGGTCGTCCTCCTCCCCGGCCTGGAAGTCGTCCTGGAGCGCAACGCCGAGCGCTCCGGCAACCGCCGTCTCACCGACGAGGAGGTCGCCCGCATCCACGGCCGCATGGCCGGCTGGTACGGCTCCGGCCTCCCGATCATCGACAACTCCCAGCTGGACGTGCCGACGACGGCGCGCGTCCTGGACGACGTCCTGGCGCGGGCGATCGCCAGCCCGCCGAAGTGGTGACCGGCGGGTGCCCGCCGTAGTGGGGGGTGACCGGCGGGTGCCAGCGTAGTGGTGACCGGCGGATGCTCTGACCCGGGTGGCGGGTGTCCCGACCCGGGGGAGGCCCGCACCCCCACTTAGCCGCTCCCGACCGGCGGGATCCAGCCACCGCTTCTACGCTCGTCTCATGTCAGAGGTGTACGCGACCCGCCGCATGAGGCTGAGGGAGCGCTGCAACGCGTCCGGCAACGCGGCAGCGCTGATCTCCCGCCCCGCCAACGTGAGATACCTCGCGGGCGCGGCGCCCCGAGGCGCCGTCCTCCTGCTGGGCAACCGCGAGGACCTGCTGGTCTGCGCCGGCCCGCCCGACGACCGCCCGGGCCAGGGCCGACCGGACGAGAAACTGCGGGTGCACACCCTGCCCCGCGCCGGCGGCGACCCCGCCGTGACCGCCGCCGGCCTCGTCGCCGACCAGGGCGCCGACTCCCTCGCGGTCGAGGAGCACCATGTGACGGTCGCCCGCCACCGCGCGCTGCGCTCCGTCGCCCCACGGCTGCGCCTGGCCGACCTGGGCGGCGCGGTCGAACAGCTCAGGGTCGTCAAGGACGAGGAGGAGATCTCCTGCCTGCGCATCGGCGCCGAGATCGCCGACCAGGCTCTGGGCGAGCTGCTGGAGTCCATCCTCGTGGGCCGCACCGAACGCCACCTCGCCCTGGAGCTGGAGCGGCGGCTCGTCGACCACGGTGCCGACGGTCCCGCCTTCCCCACCTCCGTCGGCACCGGACCGAACTCCGGCCGGCGCGGGCACCGGCCCACCGACCGGCGGGTCGAGGAAGGCGACTTCCTCTCCGTCTGCCTGGGGGCCACCTACCGCGGCTACCGCTGCGAGATCGGCCGCACCTTCGTCATCGGCACCTCCCCGGCGGACTGGCAGGTCGAGCTGTTCGACCTGGTGTTCGCCGCGCAGCGGGCCGGCCGCGAGAGTCTGACGCCCGGCGCCGCCTACCGTGACGTGGACCGTGCCGCACGCCAGGTGCTGGACTCCGCGGGGTACGCGGAACGCCTTCCGGCGCTGACCGGGCACGGGGTAGGACTCGAAATCGACGAGGACCCGCAGTTGGGTCCCGCGGCCATGGGTAAACTGGACGCTTGCGTGCCGGTCACCGTCGAACCGGGGGTCCACCTCCCGGGCCGGGGCGGTGTCCGGATCGATGACACGCTCGTCGTACGCCCCGAGGCGGACGGCGGACCCGAGCTACTCACCATCACGACCAAGGAGCTGCTCGCGCTGTAGGAGTGCGTGCCCCCGGGGTCGTCCACGTCAGTCCAGGAGATTCCGCAACCGTGGCTTCCACGAACGACCTCAAGAACGGCATGGTGCTCAAGCTCGAAGGCGGCCAGCTCTGGTCCGTCGTCGAGTTCCAGCACGTCAAGCCCGGCAAGGGCCCGGCCTTCGTGCGCACCAAGCTCAAGAACGTGCTCTCCGGGAAGGTCGTCGACAAGACCTTCAACGCCGGTGTCAAGGTCGAGACGGCCACTGTCGACAAGCGTGACATGCAGTTCTCGTACATGGACGGCGAGTACTTCGTCTTCATGGACATGGAGACCTACGACCAGCTGATGGTCGAGCGCAAGGCCGTCGGTGACGCCGCCAACTTCCTCGTCGAGGGCTTCACCGCCACCGTCGCGCAGCACGAGGGCGAGGTGCTCTTCGTCGAGCTGCCGGCCGCCGTCGAGCTGACCGTCGCCGAGACCGAGCCGGGTCTGCAGGGCGACCGCTCCACCGGCGGCACCAAGCCCGCCACCCTGGAGACCGGCCACCAGATCCAGGTCCCGCTCTTCATCACCACCGGTGAGAAGATCAAGGTCGACACCCGCACGAGCGACTACCTCGGCCGGGTGAACAGCTAACCGTGGCCGCTCGCAACACGGCCCGCAAGCGCGCCTTCCAGATCCTCTTCGAGGGCGACCAGCGCGGCGCCGACGTCCTGACGGTCCTCGCCGACTGGATCCGGCTCTCCCGGGCAGACACCCGGCAGCCGCCGGTGAGCGAGTACACGATGCAGCTGGTCGAGGGCTACGCGAAGCACGCGAAGCGCATCGACGAGCTGATCGCGCAGTACTCGGTCGGCTGGACGCTCGACCGGATGCCGGTCGTCGACCGCAACATCCTGCGGCTCGGCGCCTACGAGCTGATCTGGGTCGACGAGACGCCGGACGCCGTCGTCCTCGACGAGATGGTGCAGCTCGCCAAGGAGTTCTCCACGGACGAGTCGCCCTCGTTCGTCAACGGCCTGCTCGGCCGGCTGAAGGAACTCAAGCCGTCGCTGCGCCGGGACGAGGCGTAGACGGTACGACTCGACTCGACGCCGAAGGGCCCGCAGGGAAGCACTCGCTGCGGGCCCTTCGGCATTCCCCGTCCTCTCCGTCCCCGCCGGACGCGCCCGTTCCGTGGAGAAACGCCGGGGTGGCCGGAACCATCAGGTTCCGGCCACCCCGGCGGCACGTTTCTGCTGGCCCGCCGAGCGGTCAGCTCTCCTCGTGGGAGACCGCGCGACGCGCGTCCGCGTCCAGCACGCCCCAGCTGATCAGCTGCTCGGTCAGGACCGACGGCGACTGGTCGTAGATGACGGCAAGGGTGCGCAGGTCGTCCTGGCGGATCGAGAGCACCTTGCCGTTGTAGTCACCGCGCTGCGACTGGATCGTGGCCGCGTAGCGCTGGAGGGGGCCCGCCTTCTCGACCGGTACATGGGCCAGCCGCTCCAGGTCCAGGACCAGCTTCGGCGGGGGCTCCGCCGCGCCGCCCGGGGTGGTGCCCGGCAGCAGCTCCTGCACCGGCACGCCGTAGAAGTCGGCCAGCTCCGCGAGGCGCTGCACGGTCACGGCGCGGTCGCCGCGCTCGTAGGAACCGACCACGACCGCCTTCCAGCGTCCCTGGGACTTCTCCTCGACACCGTGGAGGGAAAGGCCCTGCTGGGTGCGGATCGCCCGGAGCTTGGCCCCGAGCTGTTTGGCGTATTCGCTGGACATATAGCTCCCCGGCACTGGGTCGACGCGACTGGCTCTCGTCCATGCCGCGCGGTTGGTAACTCACTGTGAGGTTACGCAGCGTGATTCTTCTGCGTCAAGCCGAATGGTCCACACCGACTCTTCCGTGGTATCAGTGGCCGATTACGCCAAGGGGGTGATCAGGGGAGTCGCCCCGGCCTGCTACCGTGGATGGCGCAATTCCGACGTCCTTTAAGGTCCGTCCCGTGAGGCGGAGAAGGAGGTCCGTTTCGTATGGACAAGCAGGACACGCGGCTCGAGCCGCAGCAGTCCGATGCGCGGCCCGTTCTCGAAGGCCCCGACATCGCGCGCGTGCTGACGCGCATCGCCCACGAGATCGTCGAGCGTGCCAAGGGCGCCGACGACGTGGTGCTCCTCGGCATTCCGACCCGGGGCGTCTTCCTCGCTCAGCGGCTCGCCGCCAAGCTGGAGCAGATCACCGACCGCAAGGTCCCCGTCGGCTCGCTCGACATCACCATGTACCGCGACGACCTGCGCATGCACCCGCCGCGTGCGCTGGCCCGCACCGAGATCCCCGGTGACGGCATCGACGGCCGTCTGGTCGTCCTCGTCGACGACGTGCTCTTCTCCGGCCGCACGATCCGCGCCGCCCTCGACGCCCTGAACGACATCGGGCGCCCGCGCGCGGTGCAGCTCGCGGTCCTCGTCGACCGCGGTCATCGCGAACTGCCCATCCGTGCCGACTACGTCGGCAAGAACCTCCCCACGTCGCTGCGGGAGACGGTCAAGGTCCAGCTCGCCGAGGAGGACGGTCGCGACACCGTGCTGCTCGGTGTGAAGCAGACCGCCCCGGGCGCGCAGCAGTAGCGGTCCGGCGTACGCCCACGCGTGCGCGCCCTCATGCGCCCGCATGCCCGAAAACTCCCCATTGTCTTACGGAGCCTGACAGATGCAGCGTCATCTCATCTCGGCCGCCGACCTCACCCGCGACGACGCCGTCCATGTTCTCGACACCGCCGAGGAGATGGCCCGGGTCGCCGACCGGCCCATCAAGAAGCTGCCGACCCTGCGCGGCCGCACCATCGTCAACCTCTTCTTCGAGGACTCGACCCGCACCCGGATCTCCTTCGAGGCCGCCGAGAAGCGCCTGTCCGCGGACGTCATCAACTTCTCCGCGAAGGGCTCCAGCGTCTCCAAGGGCGAGTCCCTCAAGGACACCGCGCAGACCCTGGAGGCCATGGGCGTCGACGCCGTCGTCATCCGGCACGGCGCCTCCGGAGCCCCGTACCGGCTGGCCAACTCCGGCTGGATCGACGCGGCCGTCATCAACGCCGGCGACGGCACCCACCAGCACCCCACGCAGGCCCTGCTGGACGCCTTCACCATGCGCCGCCGCCTCGTCGGCCGCGACGCCGGGATCGGGCAGGACCTGTCCGGCAAGCGCATCACCCTCGTCGGGGACGTCCTGCACAGCCGTGTCGCCCGCTCCAACGTCGACCTGCTGCACACCCTCGGCGCCGAGGTCACCCTCGTCGCCCCGCCCACCCTGGTGCCGGTCGGCGTCGAGACCTGGCCCTGCGAGGTGTCGTACGACCTCGACAGCACGCTTCCGAAGTCCGACGCGGTGATGATGCTGCGCGTCCAGCGCGAGCGGATGAACGCCGCGTTCTTCCCCACCGAGCGCGAGTACTCGCGCCGCTACGGCCTCGACGGCGACCGCATGGCGCGGATGCCCGAGCACGCCATCGTGATGCACCCCGGCCCGATGGTCCGCGGCATGGAGATCACCGCCGAGGTCGCCGACTCCGACCGCTGCACCGTCGTCGAGCAGGTCGCCAACGGCGTGTCGATCCGGATGGCCGTCCTGTACCTGCTGCTGGGCGGCAACGAACCCGCCGTCCGCCACGCCCGCCCCGCCGGCACCCCCGTCACCACCGAGGAGAAGTAAGCGACCATGAGCAAGATCCTGATCCGTGGTGCGAAGGTGCTCGGCGGCGAGCCGCAGGACGTCCTGATCGACGGCGAGGTCATCGAGGCCGTCGGGACCGGCCTGGAGGCCGACGGCGCCCAGGTCGTCGAGGCCGACGGAAAGGTGCTGCTGCCGGGCCTGGTCGACCTGCACACGCATCTGCGCGAGCCGGGGCGCGAGGACTCCGAGACCGTCCTGACCGGTACCCGCGCGGCCGCCTCCGGTGGCTACACCGCCGTCTTCGCCATGGCCAACACCTTCCCGGTCGCCGACACCGCCGGCGTCGTCGAGCAGGTCTACCGGCTCGGCCAGGAGCACGGCTACTGCGACGTGCAGCCCATCGGCGCCGTCACCGTCGGCCTGGAGGGCAGGAAACTCGCCGAGCTGGGCGCCATGCACGAGTCGGCGGCCGGTGTCACCGTCTTCTCCGACGACGGCAAGTGCGTCGACGACGCCGTGATCATGCGGCGCGCCCTGGAGTACGTGAAGGCCTTCGGCGGGGTCGTCGCGCAGCACGCGCAGGAGCCGAGACTGACCGAGGGCGCCCAGATGAACGAGGGCGTCGTCTCCGCCGAGCTGGGACTGGGCGGCTGGCCGGCCGTCGCCGAGGAGTCGATCATCGCCCGGGACGTGCTGCTCGCCGAGCACGTCGGCTCCCGCGTGCACATCTGCCACCTGTCGACCGCCGGCTCGGTCGAGATCGTCCGCTGGGCCAAGTCCCGCGGCATCCAGGTCACCGCCGAGGTCACCCCGCACCACCTGCTCCTCACCGACGAGCTGGTGCGCACCTACAACCCGGTCTACAAGGTCAACCCGCCCCTGCGCACCGAGCGTGACGTGCTCGCGCTGCGCGAGGCGCTCGCGGACGGCACGATCGACATCGTCGCCACCGACCACGCGCCCCACCCGCACGAGGACAAGGACTGCGAGTGGGCCGCGGCCGCCATGGGCATGGTCGGCCTGGAGACCGCGTTGTCAGTGGTCCAGGAGACGATGGTGGAGACCGGGCTCCTCGACTGGGCCGGGGTCGCCGACCGCATGTCCTTCAAGCCCGCCCGGATCGGGCAGGCCCGGGGCCATGGGCGTCCCGTCTCGGCAGGTGAGCCCGCCAACCTCACGCTCCTCGACACGGCATACCGTGGGTCGGTGGACCCCGCGGGCTTCGCCTCGCGCAGCCGGAACACCCCGTACGAGGGACGCGAGCTGCCGGGCCGTGTGACGCACACGTGGCTCCGGGGCAAGGCCACGCTCGTCGACGGGAAGCTCACGTGACACCTGTACTCCTGCTGGCGGCCGAGAAGGAATCGGCCGAAGTGACCGACTGGGCCGCCCGGATCGGCTGGGTCGTCGGCCTCGCCCTGTTCGTCGCGCTCGTCTACTGGCTGATGCGCGAGGGCTGGAAGTGGCGCGGCACGCTCCAGGGCGACCTTCCTGAGCTGCCCACCGCGCCGGACGAGCCCGGCGAGGCGAAACTGACGATGAGCGGCCGGTACCACGGCTCCACCACCGCGGGGCAGTGGCTCGACCGCATCGTGGCGCACGGCCTGGGCACCCGCAGCCGCGTCGAGCTCACCCTCACGGACGCGGGACTGGACGTCGTACGCCCCGGCGCGACCGACTTCTTCGTCCCGGCCGGCGCGCTGCGCGAGGCCGTGCTCGGCAAGGGCATCGCGGGCAAGGTCCTCACCGAGGGCGGACTGCTCGTGGTCACCTGGGCGCACGGCGACAAGCTGATCGACTCCGGGTTCCGCTCGGACACCGCGGCCGAGCACACCGCGTGGGTCGACGCCATCAACTCCATGATCAAGAACAACACGACGGAAGGCGCACGATGACGACCTCCACCAGGGGATCCGCCAAGGTTCCCGCCGTACTCGTCCTGGAGGACGGCCGGGTCTTCCGCGGCCGTGCCTACGGGGCCGTGGGGGAGACCTTCGGCGAGGCGGTGTTCTCCACCGGCATGACCGGCTACCAGGAGACCCTCACCGACCCGTCGTACGACCGCCAGATCGTCGTCGCGACCGCCCCGCAGATCGGCAACACCGGCTGGAACGACGAGGACGACGAGTCCCGCCGCATCTGGGTCTCCGGGTACGTCGTGCGCGACCCCGCGCGCGTGCCCTCCAACTGGCGCGCCAAGCGCTCCCTCGACGACGAGCTGGTCGCCCAGGGCGTCGTCGGCATCAGCGGCATCGACACCCGCGCGCTCACCCGCCACCTGCGCGAACGCGGCTCCATGCGCGCCGGCATCTTCTCCGGCGCGTCCGTCGCCCCGGAAGCCGAGCTCCTCGCGCGCGTGCAGGCCCAGCCGCACATGAAGGGCGCGAGCCTCTACGAGGAGGTCGCCACCCAGGAGGCGTACGTCGTCCCGGCCGTCGGCGAGAAGCGGTTCACCGTCGCCGCGATCGACCTCGGCATCAAGGGCATGACCCCGCAGCGGATGGCCGAGCGCGGCATCGAGGTGCACGTCCTGCCCGCCACGGCCACGGCGGAGGAGGTGTACGCCGTCGCCCCCGACGGCGTGTTCTTCTCCAACGGTCCCGGCGACCCCGCCACCGCCGACGGCCCGGTCGCGCTGATGACCGAGGTGCTTGAGCGCAGGACGCCCCTGTTCGGCATCTGCTTCGGCAACCAGATCCTCGGCCGCGCCCTCGGCTTTGGCACCTACAAGCTGAAGTACGGCCACCGCGGCATCAACCAGCCGGTCCAGGACCGTACGACCGGCAAGGTCGAGGTCACCGCGCACAACCACGGATTCGCCGTGGACGCGCCGCTCGACAAGGTCAGCGACACCAAGTTCGGGCGGGCCGAGGTCTCTCACGTCTGCCTCAACGACAACGTCGTGGAGGGGCTGCGGCTGCTCGACCAGCCGGCCTTCTCCGTCCAGTACCACCCCGAAGCGGCCGCCGGCCCGCACGACGCCGCCTACCTGTTCGACCGCTTCGTTTCCCTGATGGAGGGCCAGCGTGCCTAAGCGCACCGATATCCAGTCCGTCCTGGTCATCGGCTCCGGCCCGATCGTCATCGGCCAGGCCGCCGAGTTCGACTACTCCGGCACCCAGGCGTGCCGGGTCCTGAAGTCCGAGGGCCTGCGGGTCATCCTCGTGAACTCCAACCCCGCGACGATCATGACCGACCCGGAGATCGCCGACGCCACCTACGTCGAGCCGATCACGCCCGAGTTCGTCGAGAAGATCATCGCCAAGGAGCGGCCGGACGCCCTGCTGCCCACCCTGGGCGGCCAGACGGCCCTCAACACCGCCATCTCGCTGCACGAGAACGGCGCCCTGGAGAAGTACGGCGTCGAACTGATCGGCGCCAAGGTCGAGGCCATCCACAAGGGCGAGGACCGCGACCAGTTCAAGGACGTCGTGGAGGAGGTCCGCCGCAAGATCGGGCACGGCGAGTCCGCCCGCTCGGTCATCTGCCACTCCATGGACGAGGTGCTCGCCGGTGTCGAGCAGCTCGGCGGCTACCCGGTCGTCGTGCGCCCTTCCTTCACCATGGGCGGCGCCGGCTCCGGCTTCGCCCACGACGAGGACGAGCTGCGCCGCATCGCCGGCCAGGGCCTCACGCTCTCCCCGACCACCGAGGTGCTCCTGGAGGAGTCCATCCTCGGCTGGAAGGAGTACGAGCTGGAGCTGATGCGCGACAAGCACGACAACGTCGTGGTCGTCTGCTCCATCGAGAACTTCGACCCCATGGGCGTGCACACCGGCGACTCGATCACCGTCGCGCCCGCCATGACCCTGACCGACCGCGAGTACCAGATCCTGCGCGACATCGGCATCGCGGTCATCCGCGAGGTCGGCGTCGACACCGGCGGCTGCAACATCCAGTTCGCGGTGAACCCCGCCGACGGCCGGGTCATCGTCATCGAGATGAACCCGCGCGTGTCGCGCTCCTCGGCGCTCGCCTCCAAGGCGACCGGCTTCCCGATCGCCAAGATCGCCGCCAAGCTGGCCGTCGGCTACACCCTCGACGAGATCCCGAACGACATCACGCAGGAGACCCCGGCCTCCTTCGAGCCGACCCTCGACTACGTGGTCGTGAAGGCCCCGCGCTTCGCCTTCGAGAAGTTCCCTTCGGCGGACTCGACCCTGACGACCACCATGAAGTCGGTCGGAGAGGCCATGGCCATCGGCCGCAACTTCACCGAGGCCTTCCAGAAGGCGCTGCGCTCGCTGGAGAAGAAGGGCAGCCAGTTCACCTTCGTCGGCGAGCCCGGCGACAAGTCCCGGCTCCTGGAAGAGGCGGTCCGGCCCACCGACGGCCGCATCAACACCGTCATGCAGGCCATCCGCGCGGGCGCCACGCCCGAGGAGGTCTTCGAGTACACGAAGATCGACCCCTGGTTCGTCGACCAGCTCTTCCTGATCAAGGAGACCGCCGACGAGCTGGCCGAGGCGCCGGAGCTCACCGCCGAGCTGCTCGCCGAGGCCAAGCGGCACGGCTTCTCCGACCAGCAGATCGCCGAGATCCGCGGTCTGCGCGAGGACGTCGTCCGCGAGGTACGGCACGCGCTGAACATCCGCCCGGTCTACAAGACGGTCGACACCTGCGCCGCCGAGTTCGCCGCCAAGACGCCGTACTTCTACTCCTCCTACGACGAGGAGAGCGAGGTCGCGCCGCGCGAGAAGCCGGCGGTCATCATCCTGGGCTCCGGCCCCAACCGCATCGGCCAGGGCATCGAGTTCGACTACTCCTGCGTCCACGCCTCCTTCGCGCTGTCCGACGCCGGGTACGAGACCGTGATGGTCAACTGCAACCCGGAGACCGTCTCCACCGACTACGACACCTCCGACCGTCTGTACTTCGAGCCGCTGACGCTCGAGGACGTGCTGGAGATCGTCCACGCGGAGACGCAGGCCGGCCCGATCGCCGGTGTCGTCGTCCAGCTCGGCGGCCAGACCCCGCTGGGCCTGGCGCAGGCGCTGAAGGACAACGGCGTGCCGATCGTCGGCACCTCGCCCGAGGCGATCCACGCGGCCGAGGACCGGGGCGCCTTCGGGCGGGTGCTCGCCGAGGCCGGCCTGCCGGCCCCGAAGCACGGCACGGCCACCACCTTCGCCGAGGCCAAGTCCATCGCCGACGAGATCGGCTACCCGGTCCTGGTGCGCCCGTCGTACGTCCTCGGCGGACGCGGCATGGAGATCGTCTACGACGAAACCCGGCTGTCCTCCTACATCGCCGAGTCGACCGAGATCAGCCCCACCCGGCCGGTCCTCGTCGACCGCTTCCTCGACGACGCCATCGAGATCGACGTCGACGCGCTCTACGACGGTGAGGAGCTGTACCTCGGCGGTGTCATGGAGCACATCGAGGAGGCCGGCATCCACTCCGGCGACTCGGCGTGCGCCCTGCCCCCGATCACGCTCGGCGGCTTCGACATCAAGCGCCTGCGGGCCTCCACCGAGGCCATCGCCAAGGGCGTCGGCGTCCGCGGCCTGATCAACATCCAGTTCGCGATGGCCGGCGACATCCTCTACGTCCTGGAGGCCAACCCGCGCGCGTCCCGCACCGTGCCCTTCACCTCGAAGGCGACCGCGGTGCCGCTGGCGAAGGCCGCCGCCCGGATCTCCCTGGGCGCGACCATCGCCGAGCTGCGCGCCGAGGGGCTGCTCCCGGCCACCGGCGACGGCGGCGAAATGCCGCTGGACGCGCCGATCTCCGTCAAGGAGGCCGTGATGCCGTGGACCCGCTTCCGGGACACCTCCGGCCGCGGCGTCGACACCGTCCTCGGCCCGGAGATGCGCTCCACCGGCGAGGTCATGGGCATCGACTCCGTCTTCGGCACGGCGTACGCCAAGTCGCAGGCGGGCGCCTACGGGCCGCTGCCCACCAAGGGCCGCGCCTTCATCTCGGTCGCCAACCGCGACAAGCGCTCGATGATCTTCCCGGCGCGCGAGCTGGTCGGCCACGGCTTCGAGCTGCTCGCCACCTCCGGCACCGCCGAGGTCCTCAGGCGCAACGGCATCAACGCCACCGTCGTGCGCAAGCAGTCCGAGGGCACCGGCCCGAACGGCGAGAAGACCATCGTCCAGCTCATCCACGACGGCGAGGTCGACCTCATCGTCAACACCCCGTACGGCACCGGCGGCCGCCTCGACGGCTACGACATCCGTACGGCGGCCGTGGCGCGGTCCGTGCCGTGCCTGACGACGGTCCAGGCGCTCGCCGCCGCCGTCCAGGGCATCGACGCCCTCAACCACGGTGACGTGGGCGTCCGCTCGCTCCAGGAACACGCGGAACACCTGACCGCGGCCCGCGACTAGCAGCCGGCGAGGGGGACACCGGAAACGGTGTCCCCCTCTTCATGAGAAGACCTGGGACATGTACAAAATCTTCTTCCGTCTGGTTTTCCAACGGATGGACCCCGAGAAGGCCCACCACCTCGCCTTCCGCTGGATCCGCCTCGCCGTCCGCATCCCCGTGCTGCGCACCTTCCTCGCGGCCGCCCTCGCTCCTCGCTACAAGGAACTGCGGACCGAGGCCTTCGGGCTGCGCATGCACGGCCCCTTCGGGCTCGCCGCCGGCTTCGACAAGAACGCGGTCGCCATCGACGGGATGTCGATGCTGGGCTTCGACCACGTCGAGATCGGCACGGTCACCGGGGAGCCGCAGCCCGGCAACCCTAAGAAGCGGCTGTTCCGCCTGGTCGGGGACCGGGCGCTGATCAACCGGATGGGCTTCAACAACGACGGGTCGCTGGCGGTCGCCGCGCGCCTGGCCTCCCGCGAGCCCGTGTTCAAAACCGTCGTCGGTGTGAACATCGGCAAGACCAAGGTGGTCCCGGAGGAGACGGCCGTCCTCGACTACGTGAAGTCGACCGAGCGCCTCGCGCCGTACGCCGACTACCTGGTCGTGAACGTCTCCTCGCCGAACACACCGGGGCTGCGCGATCTCCAGGCCACGGAGGCCCTGCGGCCGCTGCTGACCGCCGTCCGTGACGCCGCCGACCGCACGGTCACCACGCGGCGCGTCCCGCTGCTGGTGAAGATCGCCCCGGACCTGGCCGACGAGGACGTCGACGCCGTCGCCGACCTGGCCGTGGAGCTCGGTCTGGACGGCATCATCGCCACCAACACGACCATCGCGCGCGAGGGACTCGGTCTGACCTCGAAGCCCGCGCTGGTGAAGGAGACCGGCGGCCTCTCCGGCGCGCCGCTGAAGGCCCGCTCCCTGGAGGTCCTGCGCCGCCTCTACGCGCGCGTGGGCGACCGCGTCACCCTGGTGGGCGTGGGCGGCGTGGAGACCGCGGAGGACGCCTGGCAGCGCATCCTGGCCGGCGCCACGCTCGTCCAGGGCTACAGCGCCTTCGTCTACGAGGGGCCCTTCTGGGGCCGCGCCATCCACAAGGGCCTCGCCGCACGCCTGCGCACCAGCCCGTACGCCACCCTCGCCGACGCGGTCGGCGCCGACGTCAGGGAGACGGCATGACCCAGGAGCCCTTCGGCGCCCGCCTGCGCCGTGCCATGGACGAGCGCGGCCCGCTGTGCGTCGGCATCGACCCGCACGCCTCCCTGCTCGTGGAGTGGGGACTGAACGACGACGTCGCCGGTGTGGAGCGGTTCAGCCGGACGGTCGTCGAGGCGGTGGCCGGGCGGGTGGCCGTCCTGAAGCCGCAGAGCGCCTTCTTCGAGCGTTTCGGCTCGCGCGGGATCGCCGTCCTGGAGACGTGCGTGCGGGAGGCGCGGGAGGCCGGGGCCCTGGTCGTGATGGACGCCAAGCGCGGCGACATCGGCTCGACCATGGCCGCGTACGCCGAGTCCTTCCTCCACCCGGACGCCCCGCTGTTCTCGGACGCGCTGACCGTCTCGCCGTACCTCGGCTACGGGTCGCTCTCGCCGGCGGTGGCGCTGGCGCGGGAGAGCGGCGCCGGGCTGTTCGTGCTGGCGCTGACCTCCAACCCGGAGGGCCGCGAGGTGCAGCACGCGGTCCGCGTCGAGGACCACGCGGGGCGCGACGTGGGCGCGACGATGCTGGCGCACCTGGCCGCCGAGAACGCGGGGGAGGAGCCGCTGGGCTCCTTCGGGGCGGTCGTCGGTGCGACGCTCGGCGACCTGTCGACCTACGACCTCGGCATCAACGGGCCGCTCCTCGCGCCCGGCGTCGGCGCCCAGGGGGCGACCGCGGCGGATCTGCCCCGGGTCTTCGGGTCCGCCGTGGGCAACGTCGTGCCGAACGTGAGCCGGGGAGTGTTGCGCCACGGTCCCGACGTGGTCGCTCTGCGTGACGCCGCACAGCGGTTCGCGGACGAGGTCAGGGCCGCCGTCGCGGCCGCCTGAGAGCCAGCCGGCCGTCCGACCGGGGGCTCCGGCGGACGGCCCGCGGCCGACTTGAGCCTGGATACATCCTCAAATCCGGGGCATTATGTCCTCAATGTCCGGCCTGACGGAGGCTGACCAGGACTTTTCCTCTGTTCTCGCTGACTCTGGCGGAGTTGGCCGCTAGTCTCCGACGGAGAGTGAACGGGCAAGCGTGTTGCTCGTGGCTCCTCAGGTGTGGGGCGACTAGGTTCCTCACCGGTCCGTATCCGACAGTTCGACATCCGAGGTGACGTAGGCGTGGCTCTTCCGCCCCTTACCCCCGAACAGCGCGCAGCCGCGCTCGAAAAGGCCGCCGCGGCTCGCCGGGAGCGGGCCGAGGTCAAGAATCGACTCAAGCACTCCGGCGCCTCCCTCCACGAGGTCATCAAGCAGGGT
Source organism: Streptomyces sp. A012304 (assembly GCF_026008495.1). GTDB lineage: Bacteria > Actinomycetota > Actinomycetes > Streptomycetales > Streptomycetaceae > Streptomyces. The sequence continues at coordinate 106,194 of NZ_BQUN01000137.1, read as the reverse complement.
CAGGAAAACGACGTCATCGGCAAGATGAAGGTCTCCGCCCTGCTCGAGTCCCTGCCGGGCGTGGGCAAGGTCCGCGCCAAGCAGATCATGGAGCGGCTCGGCATCTCCGAGAGCCGCCGCGTGCGGGGTCTCGGTTCCAACCAGATCGCCTCTCTGGAGCGTGAGTTCGGCGACACCGCCAAGTGAGTCCGAGGTGCTCCGGGCCGACCGTCCCGGGCACTGCGGGATAGCTGGAATAATCGCTGCATGAGTGAACGTCCGCGGCTGACCGTGCTCTCCGGCCCCTCCGGGGTCGGCAAGAGCACGGTCGTCGCCCATATGCGCAAGGAACACCCCGAGGTCTGGCTCTCGGTGTCGGCGACGACCCGCAAGCCCCGCCCCGGCGAGCAGCACGGAGTCCACTACTTCTTCGTCACCGACGACGAGATGGACAAGCTGATCGCCAACGGCGAGCTGCTGGAGTGGGCGGAGTTCGCCGGCAACCGCTACGGCACTCCCCGAGCCGCCGTGCTGGAGCGCCTGGAGGCGGGCGAGCCCGTGCTCCTGGAGATCGACCTCCAGGGCGCGCGGCAGGTCCGCGAGTCCATGCCGGAGGCCCAGCTGGTGTTCCTGGCTCCGCCCTCCTGGGAGGAGCTGGTGCGCAGACTCACCGGACGCGGCACCGAGCCGCCCGAGGTGATCGCCCGCCGCCTGGACGCGGCGAAGATCGAACTCGCGGCCGAGCCGGAGTTCGACGAGACCCTGGTCAACACCTCCGTCGAGGACGTGGCGCGCGAGCTGCTAGCCTTGATGGATGTTGTGTGATCACAGGTGATGTGATCACGGCCGATCTTTTCCCACCCATCGGAAGGTAGAGCGTGTCCTCTTCCATCTCCGCGCCCGAGGGCATCATCACCCCGCCGATCGACGAGCTCCTCGAGGCCACCGACTCGAAGTACAGCCTCGTGATCTACGCGGCCAAGCGGGCCCGCCAGATCAACGCGTACTACTCGCAGCTCGGCGAGGGCCTCCTCGAGTACGTCGGTCCGCTCGTGGACACCCACGTCCACGAGAAGCCGCTCTCGATCGCCCTTCGCGAGATCAACGCCGGACTGCTGACGTCCGAGGCCATCGAGGGCCCGGCCCAGTAATATTTTCGGCTCGCAGTTGGTTTTTCCACAGGCCCGGCAGCGCGACTGCCGGGCCTGTGGTGTGTGATGGGGAGGTACGCCCCGCCCAGGGCGTACAGGAGCCGAGGTCCGGGGAGAGACGGTGGACAAGCCGAAGGTCGTTCTGGGGGTCAGCGGCGGCATCGCCGCGTACAAGGCGTGTGAGCTGCTGCGCAGACTGACGGAGTCCGGCCACGACGTACGGGTGGTGCCCACCGCCTCCGCCCTGCACTTCGTGGGCGCCGCGACCTGGTCCGCCCTCTCCGGCAACCCGGTCTCCACGGAGGTCTGGGACGACGTCCACGAGGTCCCCCACGTCCGTATCGGCCAGCACGCCGACCTGGTGGTCGTCGCCCCCGCCACCGCGGACATCCTCGCCAAGGCGGCCCACGGCCTCGCCGACGACCTGCTGACCAACACCCTGCTCACCGCCCGCTGCCCGGTGGTGTTCGCGCCCGCGATGCACACCGAGATGTGGGAGCACCCGGCCACCCAGGAGAACGTGGCGACGCTGCGCCGCCGCGGTGCCGTCGTCGTCGAGCCGGCCGTCGGCCGCCTCACCGGCGTCGACACCGGCAAGGGCCGGCTGCCGGACCCGGCGGAGATCTTCGAGGTCTGCCGCCGCGTCCTGGCCAGGGGGGTGCGCGAGCCCGACCTCGCCGGGCGGCATGTCGTCGTCAGCGCAGGCGGCACCCGTGAGCCCCTCGACCCCGTCCGCTTCCTCGGCAACCGCTCCTCCGGCAAGCAGGGCTACGCCCTCGCCCGCACCGCCGCCGCCCGGGGCGCCCGCGTCACCCTGGTGGCGGCCAACACCGCACTGCCCGACCCGGCCGGCGTCGACGTCGTCCAGGTGGGTACGGCCGTCCAGCTGCGCGAGGCGGTCCTGAAGGCGGCCGCGGACGCCGACGCCGTCGTCATGGCGGCCGCCGTCGCCGATTTCCGCCCTTCGGCCTACGCGGCCGGGAAGATAAAGAAAAAGGACGGTCAGGATCCGGAGCCCATCGTCCTCGTGCGAAATCCGGACATCCTCGCGGAGATTTCCGCTGATCGCGCACGCCCCGGTCAGGTCGTCGTCGGCTTCGCCGCCGAGACCGACGACGTGCTGGCCAACGGCCGGGCGAAGCTGGAGCGCAAGGGCTGCGACCTGCTGGTGGTGAACGAGGTGGGGGAGCGCAAGACCTTCGGCTCGGAGGAGAACGAAGCGGTCGTCCTGGGCGCCGACGGCAGCGAGACCCCCGTCCCCCACGGCCCCAAGGAAGCCCTGGCCGAAACCGTGTGGGACCTGGTGACGCGACGACTGGACTGAATGTTTGATGCGCTTCGCCGTTCCCTCGAACCTCGCTCGATCGGGGCGTGGCGCCCCTGGCCAATGGCGCTCGGCATTCGGCAGAATGCCTGTGCCGCAGGTCACAGCGCTCCCGAGAGGCGAGACAGATGGGCCGGTGGTCGAGCGCGACCGATAAACTGTTCTCGGACGACTCCGGGCGCAGCTCCCGGCGCGTCCGTCAATGATCAGCCAGCAGCCGCTGCAACCCCAGGGAGCGTTGTGTCCCGTCGCCTGTTCACCTCGGAGTCCGTGACCGAGGGTCACCCCGACAAGATCGCTGACCAGATCAGCGACACCATTCTCGACGCGTTGCTCCGCGAGGACCCGACCTCCCGGGTCGCCGTCGAGACCCTGATCACGACCGGTCTGGTGCACGTGGCCGGTGAGGTCACGACCAAGGCGTACGCGCCGATCCCGCAGCTCGTCCGGGACAAGATCCTGGAGATCGGCTACGACTCCTCCAAGAAGGGCTTCGACGGCGCCTCCTGCGGAGTGTCGGTGTCGATCGGCGCACAGTCCCCGGACATCGCGCAGGGTGTGGACACGGCGTACGAGTCCCGGGTCGAGGGCGACGACGATGAGCTGGACCGCCAGGGCGCGGGTGACCAGGGTCTGATGTTCGGCTACGCCTCCGACGAGACGCCGACGCTGATGCCGCTGCCGATCTTCCTGGCGCACCGCCTGTCCAAGCGCCTGTCGGACGTCCGCAAGAACGGCACCATCCCCTACCTGCGCCCCGACGGCAAGACCCAGGTCACCATCGAGTACGACGGCGACAAGGCGGTCCGCCTCGACACCGTCGTCGTCTCCTCGCAGCACGCCTCGGACATCGACCTGGACTCCCTGCTCGCCCCCGACATCCGCGAGTTCGTCGTGGAGCCGGAGCTGAAGGCGCTGCTGGACGACGGCATCAAGCTCGACACCGAGAACTACCGCCTGCTGGTCAACCCGACCGGCCGCTTCGAGATCGGCGGCCCGATGGGCGACGCCGGCCTCACCGGCCGCAAGATCATCATCGACACGTACGGCGGCTTCGCCCGTCACGGCGGCGGTGCCTTCTCGGGCAAGGACCCGTCCAAGGTGGACCGCTCCGCCGCCTACGCGATGCGCTGGGTCGCCAAGAACGTGGTCGCCGCCGGGCTGGCCGCGCGCTGCGAGGTCCAGGTGGCGTACGCGATCGGCAAGGCCGAGCCGGTGGGTCTGTTCGTGGAGACCTTCGGTACCCACAAGATCGAGCCGGAGAAGATCGAGAAGGCGATCGACGAGGTCTTCGACCTGCGTCCGGCCGCGATCATCCGCGACCTCGACCTGCTCCGCCCCATCTACGCCCAGACCGCCGCGTACGGTCACTTCGGCCGTGAGCTGCCCGACTTCACGTGGGAGCGCACGGACCGCGTGGAGGCGCTGCGGCAGGCGGCGGGGCTGTAGTTCCCGCACCCGGTCCGCGAGGCCCGGTGTCCCTTTCGGGGCGCCGGGCCTCGGTGCTGTGCGGCGGGTGTTGCGGGACCGGTGCTGTGCGGCCGGTGTGGCTGGGCGGTGCTGTGCGGCCTGTGTGGCGGGGCCGTTCCGGCGCCGCCCTTTGTCAGTGGCGTTTGGTAAGAATGCAAGCGTGAGCAGCGAGAACGGGCAGGGGGGCGTCGGTGGCGCGGCCGGGGACGGGGCGCCGCCGGAGCAGCTCGCGCTGATTCGGGAGAGCGTGCGCAAGGCCAAGGCCCCACGGGCGAAGCCCAGGACCTGGCGGGGGGCCGCGCTCGCCGAGGAGCTGCCGGTCGCGCGGGTGCTGGTCGACAAAGGTGTGCTGCATCTCGACCGGTACTTCGACTACGCGGTACCGGCCGAGCTGGACGCCGAGGCGCAGCCGGGCGTGCGGGTGCGGGTGCGGTTCGGGGCCGGCCGCGGGCGGGTGCGCGAGGGGCGGCGCGAGGGCGGGGGGCTCATCGACGGGTTCCTCGTCGAGCGGCTCGCCGAGTCCGACTACTCCGGGCCGCTCGCGGCGCTGGCTCAGATCGTGTCCCCCGAGCGGGTCCTCAGCGAGGAACTGCTCGGCCTGGCCCGGGCGGTCGCCGACCGGTACGCCGGGAGCCTGGCGGACGTGCTGCAACTGGCCGTGCCGCCCCGCAGCGCCCGCGCCGAGCAGCGGCCCTCGCCCGCGCCGCTCCCGCCGCCCCGGGCCCCGGCCGCCGGGCCCTGGGCGCGTTACGAGCACGGCGGCGCGTTTCTGGAGTCGCTGGCCTCGGGAGGCTCGCCGCGTGCCGTGTGGAACGCGCTGCCCGGCCCCCGGTGGAGCGAGGAGCTGGCGCGTGCCGTCGCAGCCACGCTCGCCTCCGGGCGCGGCGCCCTGGTCGTCGTCCCGGACGGGCGGGCCGCCGCGCGGGTCGACGCGGCGCTGACCGCGGTGCTGGGGGAGGGCCGGCACGCGCTGCTCACCGCCGACGCCGGGCCCGAGAAGCGGTACCGCGAGTGGCTGGCCGTGCGCCGGGGGTCCGTGCGGGCCGTCGTGGGGACGCGGGCCGCGATGTTCGCGCCGGTGCGCGATCTGGGGCTGGTCGCCGTCTGGGACGACGGGGACGACAGCCACAGCGAGCCGCACGCCCCGCAGCCGCATGCTCGGGACGTGTTGTTGCTGCGGGCCGCGCAGGACAAGTGCGGCTTCCTGATGGGGGGTTGGAGCTGCACCGTCGAAGGCGCTCAGCTCGTCGAGAGCGGGTGGGCGCGGCCGCTGGTCGCGGCGCGCGAGGAGGTGCGGCGTACGGCTCCGCTGGTGCGGACCGTGGGGGACCAGGACCTCGCCCGGGACGAGGCCGCCCGGGCCGCCCGGCTGCCCACCCTCGCCTGGCAGACGGTCCGCGAGGGCCTGCGGCACGGGCCCGTGCTGGTGCAGGTGCCCCGGCGGGGGTACGTGCCGCGGATGGCGTGCGCCCAGTGCCGTGCGCCGGCCCGGTGCCGGCACTGCTCCGGGCCGTTGGAGGCGCGGGACGGCGGCGCGACGGCGTGCGGCTGGTGCGGGCGCGAGGAGGGCGCCTGGCACTGCCCGGAGTGCGGTTCCTTCCGGCTGCGGGCGCAGGTCGTGGGGGCCCGGCGGACCGCGGAGGAACTGGGACGGGCCTTCCCGGCCGTGCCGGTGCGCACGTCCGGCCGTGAGCAGGTACTGGACACCGTGCCGGGGACGCCCGCGCTGGTGGTGAGCACACCCGGGGCCGAGCCCGTCGCCGAGGGCGGGTACGCGGCGGCCCTGCTCCTGGACGGCTGGGCGATGCTCGCCCGGCCCGATCTGCGGGCCGGGGAGGACGCGCTGCGGCGGTGGATCGCGGCCGCCGCGCTGGTGCGGCCGCAGGGGGACGGCGGGACCGTGGTCGTCGTCGCCGAGCCGACCCTGCGGCCGGTGCAGGCGCTGGTGCGGTGGGACCCCGTCGGGCATGCCGTGCGGGAACTCGCCGAACGGGCCGAGCTGGGCTTCCCGCCGGTGTCGCGGATGGCGGCGGTGACCGGGCCGGGGGAGGCGGTGGCCGCGTTCCTGAGGGCCGTGGAGCTGCCTCGGGAGGCCGAGGTGCTGGGACCCGTGCCCGTGCCGGTCACCCCGGCCGGGCGGCCTCGCCGGCCGGGGATGCCGCCGCCCGGCGAGCAGTGGGAACGGGCGCTGATCCGGGTGCCGCCGGGCAGCGGGGCCGCGCTGGCCTCCGCGCTGAAGGCCGCGCAGGCCGCGCGGATGGCCCGGGGCGGCGGGACCTCGGGGCCGGGAGCGACGTCGGCCGTGTGGGTGCGGATCGATCCGCCGGACATCGGCTGAGCGACGCCGTCCTGAGACATGAGGGCGGGCCTCTTGCGCGGCGGCCCTCTGTACGGCGGGGCTGTTGCGCGGTGGCCCTCTGTATGGCTGGCCTCTTGTACGGCCGCCCCTTGTGCGGCTGCCCTCTCGGGGCGTGCCGAGAGGGCGGGTGGGGGGTGTGGGCGACCGGCCGGGTCGGGTCAGCCGGCGTTGCGCGGGCCGGGGAACGCCGTCGGCCGGGCCTCGTCGCGCAGGGACGGGCTGCCCGCCGTCGGCTGGGTCGGCATGGACCGGGCGGCGGGCACCGTCGGGACGGCCGGGATGCCGGTGCCGACGTTGACGGTACGGGTGCCGGAGGGCTCCGCCGCCCGCTCGGTCTGCGCGGCCGTCTGGGCGGCGGCCCGGCGGGCGCCGTAACGGCGGTGCACCGCCTGCTTGGTGACGCCGAGTGCGGAGCCCACCGCGTCCCACGAGAAACCGAGCGAGCGGTCGAAGTCCACCGCCGCCGTGACCAGGGTCTCGACGCTGTCCCGCAGCTCCTGCGCGAGGCGGACCGTGGGGGCGGGGGCGCGTCCGTAGACGACGAAGCCCGTGGACGGGCCGGAGCGGCGCGGACGGTAGACGTTGCCCAACTGGGCGGTGAGGGTGCGCAGTGCGTCCACCTGCCGGCGGACCCGCTCGATGTCCCGCACCAGCAAGTGCAGGCTGGCCCGGGCCTGGGCGTCGTGGGTTGCATGGTCGGCCATGAACAAGCCTCTCGAACCGGCGTTGCAGAGAAGGGAGTCAACTCGTTCTTGACCAACGCGGGTTGGCTCCGAGGGTCACGGTGTGGGGGCGTATGGGCATATGCCCACGCCCCCTCGGTGGGGTGCGCGCGGCCCGGTCCTGGGCCGTCGCCCTTCGTGGTCCTCATCCGTGGTCCTCTTCCGTGGTCCTCTTCCGTGGTCCTCATCCGAGGTCCTTCTCCGAGGTCCTCATCCGAGGTCATAGACTTGTGCGTTGCCCGTCGTCCGTCCCGTCCGAGAGGCCCGTGTCCGTTCATGAAGCTCGTCTTCGCCGGTACCCCCGAGGTCGCCGTCCCCGCGCTGGACGCCCTGATCACCTCCGGGCGGCACGAGGTGGCCGCCGTCGTCACGCGGCCCGACGCGCCGGCCGGGCGGGGCCGCAGGCTGGTCGCGTCTCCCGTGGCCCAGCGGGCCGAGGAGGCCGGGATCGAGGTGCTCAAGCCCGCCCGCCCGCGCGAGCCGGAGTTCCTGGAGCGGCTGAAGGAGATCGCCCCGGACTGCTGCCCCGTCGTCGCCTACGGGGCCCTGCTGCCCAAGGTGGCGCTGGACGTCCCGGCCCAGGGCTGGGTCAATCTGCACTTCTCGCTGCTGCCCGCCTGGCGGGGGGCCGCGCCCGTGCAGCACGCGATCATGGCGGGGGACCAGATCACCGGGGCCTCCACCTTCCTCATCGAGGAGGGGCTCGACTCCGGTCCCGTCTACGGGACGGTGACCGAGGAGATCCGGCCCACCGACACCAGCGGGGACCTGCTGACCCGGCTCGCCTTCGCGGGGGCCGGGCTGCTCGCCGCGACCATGGACGGCATCGAGGACGGCTCGCTGAAAGCCGTACCGCAGCCGGCCGACGGCGTCACCCTCGCCCCGAAGATCACCGTCGAGGACGCCCGGGTCGACTGGGCCACTCCCGCGCTGCGCGTCGACCGGGTGGTGCGCGGGTGCACGCCCGCCCCCGGTGCCTGGACCACCTTCCGGGGCGAGCGGCTGAAGCTGATCCAGGTGCAGCCGGTGCCGGGGCGGGACGACCTCGCCCCCGGCACCCTCGCCGTCGGCAAGAACAGCGTGCACGTCGGCACCGGGTCGTACGCCGTCGAGCTGCTGTGGGTACAGGCGCAGGGCAAGAAGCCGATGCGGGCGGCGGACTGGGCGCGCGGGGTGCGCATCGCGGACGGGGAGCGCGTCGGGGCGTGACACTCCGGCGCGGCCCCTGCCCGACGTACGCTCCCGCGCGGCAACTGCCCAAGCTCCCGCGCGGCGACTGCCGCCTGACGTACGCCCCGCGCGGCACCTGCCCGACGTACGCCCCGAGCAACTGCCCGCCTGACGCACGCCCCGCGCGACGCCCGCCCGACGGACGCCCACAACAACCGCCTGCCCGACGGACGCTCCCGCGCGGCCCCCGGCCCGCCCGACGTACGCTGGGGGCGTCTTCTCCGGCCGGCTGCCCCGCCGGGCTCCCCGGCCGGCCTTCCCCAGCCTGTTCTCAGCTTTCTTCTGTATCCGGAGCACCTTTTTCGTGAGTGACCAGCCCCGCCGTCCCCGCCCCACCGGCAAGCCCCACCGTCGGCCCCAGAAGGACCCGGTCCGCGTCCTCGCCTTCGAGGCGCTGCGGGCCGTGGACGAGCGGGACGCGTACGCGAACCTGGTGCTGCCGCCGCTGCTGCGCAAGGCGCGCCAGAGCGGGGACTTCGACGCGCGGGACGCCGCCCTGGCCACCGAGCTGGTCTACGGGACCCTGCGGGGGCAGGGCACGTACGACGCGATCATCGCCGCGTGCGTCGACCGGCCGCTGCGGGAGGTCGACCCGCCCGTGCTCGACGTGCTCAGCCTCGGCGCACATCAGCTGCTCGGGACGCGGATCCCGACCCATGCCGCGGTGTCGGCCTCCGTGGAACTGGCCCGGGTGGTGCTCGGTGACGGACGGGCCAAGTTCGTCAACGCCGTGCTGCGCAAGGTCGCCCAGCACGACCTCGACGCCTGGACCGAGCGGGTCGCGCCGCCCTACGACGACGATCCCGAGGACCACCTCGCCGTCGTCCACTCCCATCCCCGGTGGGTCGTCTCCGCGCTGTGGGACTCCCTCGGCGGCGGACGGGCCGGCATCGAGAAGCTGCTGGAGGCGGACAACGAGCGGCCCGAGGTGACCCTCGTCGCCCGGCCGGGGCGGGCCACGACCGACGAACTGCTGCGCGAGGAGGCCGCCGTACCCGGGCGCTGGTCGCCGTACGCCGTGCGGCTCACCGAGGGCGGTGAGCCGGGGGCCGTCGACGCCGTGCGCGAGGGGCGCGCGGGTGTGCAGGACGAGGGCAGCCAGCTGGTGGCGCTCGCGCTCGCCAACGCGCCCCTGGACGGGCCCGACGAGCGGTGGCTCGACGGGTGCGCCGGGCCCGGCGGGAAGGCCGCGCTGCTGGCGGCCGTCGCGGCCCAGCGGGGCGCCGTGCTGCTCGCCTCCGAGAAGCAGCCGCACCGGGCGGGACTGGTCGCCAAGGCCCTGGTCGGCAACCCCGGGCCCTACCAGGTCATCGCCGCCGACGGCACCCGCCCCCCGTGGCGGCCCGGGTCCTTCGACCGGGTGCTGATGGACGTGCCGTGCACCGGGCTCGGCGCCCTGCGGCGGCGGCCCGAGGCGCGCTGGCGACGCAGGCCGGAAGACCTGGAGGGATTCGCGCCGTTGCAGCGCGGGCTGCTGCGGACCGCGCTGGAGGCCGTGCGGGTCGGAGGCGTCGTCGGGTACGCCACCTGCTCGCCGCATCTGGCCGAGACCCGGGCCGTCGTCGCCGACGTGCTCAAGCAGCACCCGGAGGCCGAACTCCTCGACGCCCGGCCCCTGCTGCCGGGGGTGCCGGCCCTCGGGGAGGGCCCCGACGTGCAGCTGTGGCCGCATCTGCACGGGACCGACGCCATGTACCTGGCCGTCATTCGGAGGAACGGCTGACCTGCGGCTGTCTCTCGCGGGGCGCGATCCCGCCGTCCCTGCGGGCCAGCCGGTGCGGCCACCACACCTTCGGGCCGACGTCCAGGAACAGCGCCGTGACCAGCACCGACCGTACGACGAAGGTGTCCAGGAAGACGCCGAGGGCGACCGCGAAGCCGATCTCGGCGAAGGCGACCATCGGGAGCGTGCCGAGGGCGGCGAAGGTGCCGGCCAGGACCAGGCCCGCCGAGGTGATGACCGCGCCGGTGGCGGCGAGGCCCGTGACCACACCTGGGCGGCTGCCCTGGCGGGCGGCCTCCTCACGGATGCGGGTGGTCAGGAAGATGTTGTAGTCGATGCCCAGAGCCACCAGGAAGACGAAGACGAACAGTGGGAAGTCGGTCGACTCGCCCGCGTAGTCGAACAGGTGGCGGAAGGCGAGCGCGCTGATGCCGAGGGCCGCCGTGAACGACAGGATCACCGTGCCGATCAGCAGCAGCGGGGCGAGCAGGGCGCGCAGCAGGACGCATAGGATCAGCAGGACCACGACCAGCACCAGTGGGATGATCAGCACATTGTCGTGAGTGATCGCCTCGTCCATGTCCACCACGCCCGCCGTACCGCCGCCCACCTGGGCGTCGGCGTCCGGCACCGCGTGGACGGCGTCCCGGACCCGCTCCACGGTCTGTTTCGCCGCCTCACTGTCGGCCGGGTCGGTCAGGGTGGCCTCGAACAGGACCTTGCCCTCGAAGACGGGTTTCGTGCCCGGTGGCAGGCCCAGCGACTCCGGCACGACGCCCGGCGTGCCGGCGACCGTACGGGCCACCTGCTCGGCCTGCGCCCGATCGCTGACGACGACGAGCGGACTGCCGCTGCCCGCCGGGAAGTACCGCTCGGACACCTCCTGACCGGTGATCGAGTCCGGTTTCCCGGTGAAGGCGTCCGCGTTGGAGATGCCCTCGGCGCGCAACTGGATCAGGCCCAGCGAGCAGACCGTCAGCGCCAGCGCGGTCGCCACCCAGACCGCCCGTGGGCCCCGCGCGATCCGGCGTCCCATGCGGGCCCAGACGCCGCGCTCGGTCGGGTCGGCCGTGCCGAAGCGCGGGATCACCGGCCAGAAGATCCAGCGGCCGAAGATCACCAGCAGCGCCGGGAACAGGGTCATCATCGCCAGCAGCGCCACCGCGACACCGATCGCGGCGACCGGACCGAGGCCACGGGTGGAGTTCATCTCCGCCGCCAGCAGCACCAGCATGCTCAGTACGACCGTGGCGCCCGAGGCCAGCACCGCCGGGCCCGCCCGGTGCAGGGCCAGGGCCATCGCCTCGTGCCGGTCCTCGTGGCGGCGCAGCTCCTCCCGGTAGCGGGCCACCAGCAGTAGGGCGTAGTCCGTCCCCGCGCCGAAGACGAGCACCGTGAGGATGCCGGCGCTCTGGCCGTTGACGGTCAGGCCCCCGTGTTCCGCCAGGAAGTAGATCAGGGCCTGCGCCGTGAACAGCGCGGCGATCACCGCGAGCACCGGGACCAGCAGCAGCGTCGGACTGCGGTAGGTGAGCAGCAGCATGACGACGACGACCGCCATCGCCGACAGCAGCAGCGTCGAGTCGATGCCCTCGAAGGCCTCGGCGAAGTCAGCGGAGGTGCCGCCGGGGCCGGTGATGTGCACGGCGAGGCCCGCGCCGCCCTCGCCGACCACGTCCCGGATCGAGTCGACCGCCGGGGCGATCCGGTCCCAGCCCTGCTCGTCCATCGTGATCGGCACATAGACCTGGGCGGCCCGCGAATCGGCCGGCCGGTCGTACGCCGGGCCCCGGGTCTCCGCACCGCGCACGCCGTGGTCGGTCAGCCGCTCCAGCCGGCCGACGTCCTCGGCGATCTGCGCCCGGTCCCGCGCGGTCAGCCCGTCGTCACGGGCGTAGATCACCACCGCGGGGATCTGCTCCGGCCGGAAGTCCCGCGAGATCTCCAGGACCTGCGTCGACTCCGCGGATCCCGGCAGCCAGGAGGTCGCGTCGTTGTCCTGGGCGTCCATGAGCTTCTGGGCGAACGGTGCCATCAGGAAAAGCACCACCAGCCACAGCGCCAGCACCAGCCACTTGGCCCGCCGCCCGCAGACGAGGTGCCCGATCCCACGACCCGCCGTCATGCCGGCCTCCGCGACGGCATCCACCCGGGACCGATGCCGCCGACCCCTCCAGGGCATGGCAGGCTTGGGTCATGGCCGCGCAGATCAATCCCAGCATCCTGTCCGCCGACTTCGCCCGCCTCGCGGACGAGGCCCAGGCGGTCGCGGGAGCCGACTGGCTCCATGTCGACGTCATGGACAACCATTTCGTCCCGAACCTCACGCTCGGTGTGCCGGTCGTAGAGTCTCTGGCCCGTGCGACGGACACTCCGCTGGACTGCCATCTGATGATCGAGGCCCCCGACCGCTGGGCCCCGCAGTACGTCGAGGCGGGTGCCTCGTCCGTCACGTTCCATGTCGAGGCGGCCGCCGCGCCCGTGCGACTCGCCCGCGAGATCCGGGCGAAGGGCGCCCGGGCCTCCATGGCGCTCAAGCCCGCGACGCCGATCGAGCCGTACGAGGACCTGCTGCCCGAACTCGACATGCTGCTGGTCATGACCGTCGAACCGGGCTTCGGAGGCCAGGCCTTCCTCGACATCATGCTCCCCAAGATCCGCCGCACCCGCGAGTTGATCAGCAAGCACGGCCTCCAGCTGTGGCTCCAGGTCGACGGCGGAGTCTCGGCCTCCACCATCGAGCGGTGCGCCGACGCGGGCGCCGACGTCTTCGTGGCCGGTTCGGCGGTGTACGGGGCCGAGGACCCGGCCGAGGCGGTCCGCTCGCTGCGCGCCCAGGCGGAGGCGGCGACCGCCAGGGCCTCCTGGGCATGCGACCACTGAGCCAAGGGAACGTGAACGGCGCCCATCAGGGCTGATCAAGTACGCCGGATCTGCAAGGATGAACGGCGAATCCAGAGTGTGAAGAGCAGTGAGGAGATCGCCGTGTCGGGTATGTCGGCGGGCCGGTCAGCCATGCGGATGGGACCCGCTGAGCTGGTGCAGGCGGCGGCCATGGCCCGCCGCTTCTACCTCGAGGGCAAATCCAAGATCCAGATCGCTGAGGAGTTCGGCGTCAGCCGCTTCAAGGTGGCGCGGGTCCTGGAGACCGCTCTCGAACGGGATCTCGTACGCATCGAGATCCGCGTGCCGGCCGAGCTGGACGCCGAGCGCTCCGACGCGCTCCGCGCCCGCTACGGCCTCAGGCACGCCGTCGTGGTCGAGTCCCCGGCCGATGTCGAGGAGTCGCCCGATCCGGAGAACCTGGGGGAAGTGGCCGCCGACCTGCTCGGCGAGCTGGTCAACGAGGGGGACGTCCTGGGCCTGGCCTGGGGCCGCTCCACGATCAACATGGCGGCGGCGCTGGACCGGCTGCCGCCGTGCACGGTGGTGCAGCTGACCGGCGTGTACGACGCCGGGACCGCCGAGCGCGGCTCGGTCGAGGCCGTCCGCCGTGCCGCCCAGGTGTCCGGCGGCGACGCGCACCCCATCTACGCGCCGATGCTGCTGCCGGACGCGGCCACCGCGGCCGCGCTGCGCCACCAGACCGGGATCGCCCGGGCCTTCGAGTACTTCGACAAGGTCACGGTCGCCTGCGTCTCCATCGGCTCCTGGGAGCCGGGCATCTCCACGGTGCACGACATGCTCAGCGACGACGAGCGGGCGCACTACGCCTCGCTCGGGGTCGCCGCCGAGATGTCCGCGCACCTCTTCGACGCCGACGGCCGCCGGGTGGGGCGCGACCTCGGCGAGCGGTGCATCACGGTCAAGGCCGACCAGCTCCGCCGGGTTCCCGAGGTCGTCGCGATCGCGGGCGGGCAGCGCAAGGCGGCCGCGATCGACGCGGTGCTGCGGTCCGGGCTCGTCACCAGCCTGGTGACGGACACGTCCGCGGCGGACTACCTGATGACGGCGGGGCCCACGCCGAAGCCGGCGCTCAACCGGACGGACCCGGACGGCGCCTGACGGAAGGCCGCAAGGGGGCGGCCGTCCGGCCGTCCCCGGAAGCCGGAACCACGACTCGTACAGGGCGGTGCGCAGCATGACGGACCAGGTACTCACGCTGGACCTCGACGGGGTCAAGGACAAGGCGAGTCTGATGGACCGCTGCGTCCGGGACCTGGAACTGCCCGACTGGTTCGGCCGCAACTGGGACGCCCTCGCCGACAGCCTCACCGACCTGCGGGCCATGCCCGAGGGCGGCGGGCTGCTCGTCGTCGTCCGCAACTGGCGGCCGTACGCCAAGGAGCGGCCGGAGGAGTGGGAGATCGCCCAGGAGGTGTTCTCCTCGGCGGTGGACCAGGTGCCCTTGCTCTCCGTGGTGCTCGCTCTCGGAGGATCCTCCTAAGGGTGCCGCCGACAAGCTGGACGATCCGACCGGGCATCGCATACCGGACCCCATGGGACAATGAAGTACGTGCTCTTCCCCCTGTGGCTGACCTGCCCGGGGGCCACCTCTGATCGACTGGGATGTGCAGCACGTGCGTTTCCTCAACGACATCCAGCCCGCGTACGACCTGACGTACGACGACGTCTTCATGGTGCCGAGCCGCAGTGGAGTCGGGTCGCGTCAGGGCGTGGACCTCACCTCCCCGGACGGCACGGGCACCACCATCCCGCTGGTCGTGGCCAACATGACCGCCGTCGCCGGCCGCCGCATGGCCGAGACCATGGCCCGGCGCGGCGGACTCGTGGTGATCCCGCAGGACATCCCGATCGACGTCGTCACCGACGTCATCTCCTGGGTGAAGAGCCGCCACCTGGTGCTGGACACCCCGATCGTGCTCGCCCCGCACCAGACCGCCGCCGACGCGCTGGCCCTGCTCCCCAAGCGCGCGCACAACGCCGGGGTCGTCGTGGACGAGGACCACCGGCCGGTGGGTGTCGTCACCGACGCGGACCTCACCGGCGTCGACCGGTTCACGCAGCTCAGCGAGGTCATGTCCAAGGACCTGCTGCTGCTCGACGCGGACATCGACCCGCGCGAGGCCTTCAACACCCTGGACGCCGCCAACCGCCGCTACGCCCCCGCGGTCGGCGCCGACGGCAGGCTGGCCGGCATCCTCACCCGCAAGGGCGCCCTGCGGGCCACCCTGTACACGCCGGCCACCGACGCCCGGGGCCGGCTGCGCATAGCCGCCGCCGTCGGCATCAACGGCGACTTCGCGGAGAAGGCGAAGCTGCTGCTCGACGCGGGCGTCGACACCCTCGTCATCGACACGGCGCACGGCCACCAGGAGTCGATGATCAACGCCATCAAGCTGGTGCGCGACCTCGACCCGCACGTCCCGATCGTCGCGGGCAACATCGTCTCCGCCGACGGCGTGAAGGACCTGATCGACGCGGGCGCCGACATCATCAAGGTCGGCGTCGGCCCCGGCGCCATGTGCACCACCCGCATGATGACCGGCGTGGGCCGTCCGCAGTTCTCGGCGGTCCTGGAGTGCGCGGCCGAGGCGAAGAAGTACGGCAAGCACGTGTGGGCCGACGGAGGCGTCCGGCACCCGCGCGACGTCGCCATGGCGCTGGCGGCCGGCGCCTCCAACGTGATGATCGGCTCCTGGTTCGCGGGCACCTACGAGTCGCCGGGCGACCTCCATCAGGACGCGAACGGCCGCCTGTACAAGGAGTCGTTCGGCATGGCCTCCGCGCGGGCGGTGCGCAACCGCACGGCGGAGGAGTCGGCGTACGACCGGGCCCGCAAGGCGCTGTTCGAGGAGGGCATCTCCACCTCCCGCATGTTCCTCGACCCGGCCCGCCCGGGCGTCGAGGACCTGATCGACTCGATCATCGCCGGAGTCCGCTCCTCCTGCACCTACGCCGGCGCGGCCTCCCTGGAGGAGTTCGCCGAGAAGGCCGTCGTCGGTGTCCAGAGCGCGGCCGGCTACGCCGAGGGCAAGCCGTTGCACGCCAGCTGGAGCTGACGCCCCGACGCCCCCGCCTACGGCCCCCGTCGTCCCGGCCCCCGGGACAGCGGGGGCCGTCCGCGTGCCCGCAGTCCACCGTCCCGCCGCCGGACCGCGTGCCCCTCGGAGCCGCTGCTCCAGCCCCGCGCAACGGTGGTGAGTGCCCGCGCAACGAATGCCCGGACACCCGCGAGGAACGCAACGATCTTGCGGCTATGCGCAAGGTTGCTGCATTACAACGGCAACGCTCTCCCTCGTAGGGTCATGCGCTGTACGTGGCGTGGCGGGGACCCCGCTCGGTGGGTTCCCGTCCGCTCGGGAGTGCCTCAGGTCCCCGCCGCCCCGATCGGCAGCGACGAAGGAGTCAGCGCGTGCTCGACCAAGGCGCACCCCCGCGACAGCGCACTCGGACCGCCCCCGCGTCCCCGGGGCCGCTAGCGCGCCTCATGCGGCGCAAGCCCGTGGAACGCCTGGTGGCCGAGGGCGGCCAAGGTGAGGGAGGGTCCCTGCGGCGCTCCCTCGGGCTGTGGCAGCTCACCATGATCAGCATCGGCGCGACGCTCGGCACGGGCATCTTCGTCGTCCTCGGCGAGGCCGTGCCCAAGGCCGGCCCCGCCGTCACCCTCTCCTTCGTGATCGCCGGACTCACGGCGCTCTTCTCCGCCCTGTCCTACGCCGAGCTGGCGGGCACCATCCCCGTCTCCGGCTCCTCGTACTCGTACGCATACGCAACGATGGGCGAGCTGGTCGCCTGGGTGTGCGGCTGGTGTCTGGTGCTGGAGTACGGCGTGTCGGTGGCCGCCGTGGCGGTCGGCTGGGGCGAGTACCTCAACGAACTTCTCGACGGGACGATCGGCGTGACCATCCCGGCCGCGCTGTCCGCCCCGCCCGGCGACGGGGGCGTGTTCAACCTGCCCGCGCTGATCGTCGTCCTGCTGGCCATGGCGTTCCTGCTCGGCGGAGCCCGCGAGTCCGCCCGCGCCAACACCGTCATGGTCGTGGTGAAGATCGCCGCGCTGGTGCTGTTCTGCGCCATCGGCGTGCAGGGCTTCCGCTCCGGCAACTACGAGAACTTCATGCCGCTCGGCATGGCCGGGGTCAGCGCCGCCGGAGCAACGCTGTTCTTCTCGTACATCGGCTTCGACGCCGCCTCCACCGCCGGTGAGGAGGCGACCGACGCGCAGCGCGACCTGCCCCGCGCGATCATGCTCTCCCTCGTCATCGTGACCGCGCTGTACGTGCTCGTCGCCGCCGTGGCCGTGGGCGCCAAGCCGTGGGAGAAGTTCACCGGCTCCGAGGCCGCGCTCGCCCAGATCATGCGCGAGGTCACCGGCCACACCTTCTGGGGCACGCTGCTGGCGTTCTGCGCGGTCGTCGCCATCGCCAGCGTCGTGCTGACCGTGCTGTACGGGCAGACGCGCATCCTCTTCGCGATGTCCCGGGACGGGCTCGTGCCCAAGGTGTTCGCCCGCGTCCACCCGAAGACCGGCGCGCCCCGCGCCAACACGCTGATCGTGTCCCTGTTCTGCGGTGTCCTGGCCGCCGCCGTCCCGCTCGGTCAGCTCGCCGACGCCACCAGCATCGGCACGCTCTTCGCCTTCGCGCTGGTCAACGTGGCCGTCGTGGTGCTGCGCCGGAATCGCCCGGAGATGCCGCGCACCTTCCGGGTCCCGCTGTCGCCGGTGCTGCCCGCGCTGGGCTTCGGCTTCTGCGTCTGGATGATGGGCAGCCTGTCCACCGTCACCTGGGTGGTCTTCGGCGTCTGGATGGCCGTCGGGCTCGTGTTCTACTTCCTGTACGGCTACCGCCGCTCCCGACTCGCACCCTCAGCAGCAGCAGAAGTGAAGTGAACCAACCGCCGTGCTGAACGATCTCGACGAACGCATCGTGCACGCCCTCGCCGAGGACGCCCGCCGCTCCTACGCGGACATCGGGCATCTGGTCGGCCTGTCCGCGCCCGCCGTGAAACGGCGCGTGGACCGGCTGCGGGCCACCGGGGCCATCACCGGCTTCACCGTCCGCGTCGACCCGGCGGCCCTCGGCTGGGAGACCGAGGGGTTCGTCGAGATCTACTGCCGGCGCAACACCTCCCCGGAGACCATCCAGCGAGGCCTGGAGCGCTACCAGGAAGTCGTCGCCGCCTCCACCGTCACCGGGGAGGCGGACGCCGTCGCCCAGGTCTTCGCCGCCGACATGCGCCACTTCGAGCGGGTGCTGGAGCGGATCGCGGGGGAGCCGTTCGTGGAGCGGACCAAGTCCGTGCTGGTGCTGTCGCCGCTGCTGCGACGGTTCTCCTCCGGGGCGCCCGCGTAAACGACGGGACGGGGCCGCCCGCCCGGGTCTAGCATCGGTGTCATGACCTGGCGACATTGATCCAGCAGCCGTGCCTCCCGAGGGCCGCCTCGGACGCCGTACCCACGGTGTCCGAACTGTCCCTGCGGGAAGGCCTCATGACTCTCTCACCTGCGCGTGTCCCCGCCCTCGGCGTCCGGCGGCTCACGGCCACGCTGTACGGCTACTCGTTCCTGGACGACCTCGTCCTGCTCTACCCGGTGTACGCGCTGCTGTTCAGCGACACCGGTCTGTCGGTCTGGCAGATCTCCTCGCTGTTCGTGCTGTGGTCGCTCACCGGCGTCCTCCTCGAGATCCCGTCCGGCGCCTGGGCCGACGCGGTGTCGCGGCGGACGCTGCTCTGGCTCGGCCCGCTGCTCGGCTCCGCCGGCTTCGCCCTGTGGGTGATCGTCCCCTCGTACCCGGCGTTCGCGGCCGGCTTCGTGCTGTGGGGTGTGCGCGGCGCCCTCGGCTCCGGCGCGCTGGAGGCGCTGGTGTACGAGGAACTCGACCGGCTCGGCGCGGCCGACCGGTACGCGCGGATCATGGGCCGCGCCAACGCGGCCGCGCTGCTCGGGGTCGTCGCGGCGATGGCGCTGGCGGGGCCGGTGTTCGACTTCGGCGGGTACCCGGCGGTGGGGCTGGCCAGCGTGCTGGCCGGCCTGCTGACCGCCGCGGTCGCCGCCGGTTTCCCCGAGCACCGCGCCCCCGTCGTGGCCGCGGAAGCCGACGCCGACGGTGTCGCCGGCTGGACCGCGATGCTCCGTGCGAGCCTCACCGAAGCCCGTCGTGACCGGGCCGTCCGCCACGCGCTGCTGCTGGTCCCCGCCGTCAGCGCCGTCTGGGGCGCGCTGGACGAGTACACGCCGCTGCTGGTGCGCGAGACCGGCGTCGCCGACGCCACCGTGCCGTGGTGGCTGCTGCTGGTCTGGCTCGGGCCGACGATCGGCGGTCTGCTGGCCGGCGGCGCGGAGCGGCTGGGCAGAGCGGGACTGGCCGCGCTCCTCGCGGGCTCGGCCGTCGCCCTGGCCGCGGGCGGGGCGGCGGGGACACCTCTCGCCCTCGCCGCGATCGCCCTCGCCTACGGCGGTTTCCAACTGGCCACCGTCCTCGCCGACTCCCGCCTCCAGCACAGCATCGAGGGCCCCGGCCGCGCCACGCTCACCTCGGCGGCGGGCGTGGGCACGGAGCTGGCCACCATCGCGGTCTACGGCGGCTACGGCCTGCTGGCGTCGACGACCACGCACGGCGCCGCGTTCGCGCTGTTCGCGGTGCCCTATGTGCTGACCGCCGGCCTGGTCGCGGCATGGCGACGGTGACCGCTTCCGGGCGTCCGGGGCGGGTCTGCGCAGCGCGTCGGCGCCCCGGCTGCCGGTCCGGGGCCGGTGTGGGTGCCGCGTCGGCGTAGCGGATGGCGCGTGCTCGGGCCGGTGTGGTGGGCGCGTCGGTGTCGCGGGTCCTGCCTGTCTCGGTCGGCATGGGCCCGCGGTCGCCGTCGCGGGCCTGGTGCGGGTAGCGCGTCGTCGGCGCGTGTCCCGCCTGTCGCGGCCGGGTGCGCATCGCATCCATCGGCGCTGCGGGTCCTGCCTGGCCCGGCCTGTGTGGGCGGGCGTCGGTGTCGCGCGGGTCCTGCCTGTCTCGGTCGGCATGGGCCCGCGGTCGCCGTCGCGGGCCCGGTGGGGGTGGCGCGTTGCCGGCGCGTGCCCCGCCTGTCGCGGCCGGGTGCGCATCGTATTGGCGCTGTGGGTCTGCCCGGCCGGCCGGTGTGGGTAGCGCGTTGCCGGCGCGTGTCCCGCCCTGTCGCGGCCGGGTGCGCATCGTATTGGCGCTGCGGGTCTGCCCGGCCGGCCGGTGTGCGTAGCGCGTCGTCGGCGCCCGACCCGCCCCTCGCGGCCGGGCTGCGCAACGAATCGCCGTTTTGGCGGCCGGGTGCGCAATGAAACGCTCACCGGCGCGCAACGGCTCCTTCTTGTCCGCCCCGGCCGGGCGACCGTACCGTCTACGTGGCCCCCCGACCCCCCCTTTCGCCCGGTGAGGAACACGCATGCGTACCGCCCTGCTCCAGAGCTCCGGCCGGCCCGGCTCGATCGCCGAGAACCTCAAGGTGCTCGACGCGGCCGCGGCACGGGCCGCCGCCGCGGGGGCCGGGCTGCTGGCCGCGCCGGAGATGTTCCTCACGGGGTACGCGATCGGCGACGACATCGCCCGCCTCGCGGAGCCCGCCGACGGCGAGTCCGCGGACGCGGTCGCGGAGATCGCCGGGCGGTACGGGATCGCGGTCGCGTACGGGTATCCCGAGCGGGACGGCGCGACCGTGTACAACTCCGCCCAGCTGGTCTCCGCCGACGGCACCCGCCTCGCGAACTACCGCAAGACACACCTCTTCGGCTGCTTCGAGCGAGACCACTTCACTCCGGGCGAGCAGCCGGTCGTCCAGGCCGAGCTCAACGGGATGACCGTCGGCCTGATGATCTGCTACGACGTGGAGTTCCCGGAGAACGTCCGCGCGCACGCGCTCGCCGGCACCGACCTCCTCGTCGTCCCGACGGCGCAGATGCACCCCTTCCAGTTCGTCGCCGAGTCGATGATCCCGGTGCGCGCCTTCGAGAACCAGATGTACGTCGCGTACGTCAACCGGGTCGGTCAGGAAGGGGAGTTCGAGTTCGTCGGTCTCTCCACCCTGGCCGGCCCCGACGGAGTGGCCCGCGCCCGGGCCGGCCGCGCCGAGGAACTGGTCCTCGCCGACACCGACCCCGTCGCCCTCGCCGCCTCCCGCGAGGCGAACCCGTATCTGAAGGACCGCCGCCCCGGCCTGTACCGGTCCCTCGTCTGACCTCCCCCTCACCTTCAGAGTTTCCGCGCAAGGAGTCCGTACCCCATGACGTCCACGGTGCCCAACGCCGTCGAGCACGCAGACGAGCAGCAGCCGCCGATCACCATGTTCGGCCCGGACTTCCCGTACGCGTACGACGACTTCCTCGCCCACCCGGCGGGGCTCGGACAGATACCGGCGACCGAGCACGGCACCGAGATCGCCGTCATCGGCGGCGGTCTGTCCGGCATCGTCGCCGCGTACGAGCTGATGAAGATGGGGCTCAAGCCGGTCGTCTACGAGGCCGACCGGATCGGCGGCCGGCTGCGGACGGTGGGTTTCGACGGGTGCGACCCGGCCCTCACCGCCGAGATGGGAGCCATGCGCTTCCCGCCGTCGTCGACCGCCCTCCAGCACTACATCGACCTGGTGGGTCTGGAGACCCGGCCGTTCCCCAACCCGCTCGCGGAGGCGACCCCGTCGACCGTCGTCGACCTCAAGGGCGAGAGCCACTACGCCGAGACGCTCGACGACCTGCCGCAGGTCTACCGCGATGTGGCGAACGCCTGGAACAGGTGCCTGGAGGAAGGCGCCGACTTCTCCGACATGAACCGCGCGATGCGCGAGCGGGACGTCCCACGCATCCGGGAGATCTGGGCGAGGCTCGTCGAGAAGCTCGACAACCAGACCTTCTACGGCTTCCTCTGCGACTCCGAGGCCTTCAAATCCTTCCGCCACCGCGAGATCTTCGGCCAGGTCGGCTTCGGCACGGGCGGCTGGGACACCGACTTCCCGAACTCCATCCTGGAGATCCTCCGCGTCGTCTACACCGAGGCCGACGACCACCACCGCGGCATCGTCGGCGGCTCCCAGCAGCTGCCGCTCAGGCTCTGGGAGCGCGAGCCGGAGAAGATCGTGCACTGGGCCCACGGCACCTCGCTCGCGTCGCTGCACGAGGGCGGCGAGCCGCGTCCGGCCGTGACCCGACTGCACCGCACGGCCGGCAACCGGATCACCGTGACGGACGCGAACGGCGACATCCGCACGTACCAGGCGGCGATCTTCACCGCCCAGTCCTGGATGCTCCTGTCGAAGATCGACTGCGACGACTCGCTCTTCCCGATCGACCACTGGACGGCGATCGAGCGCACCCACTACATGGAGTCCAGCAAGCTCTTCGTGCCCGTCGACCGGCCTTTCTGGCTGGACAAGGACGAGCGGACCGGCCGTGACGTCATGTCGATGACCCTCACCGACCGGATGACCCGCGGGACCTACCTCCTCGACGACGGCCCGGACCGGCCCGCGGTGATCTGTCTGTCGTACACCTGGTGCGACGACAGCCTGAAGTGGCTGCCGCTGTCCGCGAACGAGCGGATGGAGGTCATGCTGAAGTCGCTCGGCGAGATCTACCCGAAGGTCGACATCCGCAAGCACATCATCGGCAACCCGGTGACCGTCTCCTGGGAGAACGAGCCCTACTTCATGGGCGCGTTCAAGGCCAACCTGCCCGGCCACTACCGCTACCAGCGGCGCCTGTTCACCCACTTCATGCAGGACCGGCTGCCGGAGGACAAGCGGGGCGTCTTCCTCGCCGGTGACGACATCTCCTGGACGGCCGGCTGGGCCGAGGGCGCCGTGCAGACCGCGCTGAACGCGGTCTGGGGCGTCATGCACCACTTCGGCGGCGCGACGGACCCGTCCAACCCGGGGCCGGGCGACGTCTACGACGAGATCGCGCCCGTGGAGCTGCCCGAGGACTAGGCCCGGTCCCGGAAGTACGTCGGCGTCGCCACCCGGGCGGACCAGTCCGGCAGGGGCGTCAGCAGCATGCGTCCGGCGAAGCCGACCGCCGCGTCCAGGCGGGTGGTGAACGCCTCGGCGACGTCGGGGAGTTGGCGCAGGGCCCACAGGGCGCGGGCCGCGGACCAGGTGGCGTCGCGGGCCCGTTCGAGGCTCCAGGCGCCGACGAGGTGGGTGAGGGGATCGGCGATCTGGAGCAGATCGGGGCCCGGCATCAGCTCCTCGCGGATGCGTTCCTCCAGCGCCACGAGAAGATCGCCCACCCGGTCGAACTCGTCCTCCAGGTCGGCGGGTTCGCAGCCGAGGCCGCGGCAGGTGTCCACGACGGCCAGCGCGAGGTCGTGGCCGATGTGCGCGTTGATGCCCGCCAGCGCGAACTGCAACGGCCGTACGCCGGGATGGCCGCGGAACTGGAACAGCGGGCGCCAGCAGTCCGGCGGGCGCCGGTCGGCGCTCGCGGCGTCGACCGCCGCCAGGTAGCGCTCGGCGAACCGCACGTCCAGGGTGATCGCGGCTCGCGGATCGGTGAACCGGCCCGCGTCGATGCGCCGGTCGACCTCCTCGGTGACGGCGAGGTAGACGCGGTTGAAGACGGCGACTCCGTCCCGTGGCGGCAGGGCCGCGTCCAGGGTGCGCATACGGGAGAGCACCCCGTCGACCGGAGTGTCGAGCGGAGGGGCGGACTGTTCCAAGGGGGGCATGGAGGAAGGGTCGCAGCCCCGGGCCGCCCAGGGGGCCGACGGACCCGCTGCTTCGCCGGAACGAGGGAACGGGCCCCGCGGAACAACGGGCTCCTCGCACGGAACCCGGCCTTGATCCAGATCTGCGCGCCGAGCGGGCCAACGCCGTCAAGGAACTGCGCCTCACCTACGAGGCCCCGGTCACCAGGCCCCGGCGGGTACGCCGTCCACCTGTGGCTGGAGCGGCTCGGCACCACCGGCCTGACGTACGGCTTCCGCTTCTGCTCGGCCGATGGCGCGGTGACCTACGCGCACGGCACCCGGGTGCTCGTCCGGCTGGACGCGGCGACCCTGCGGCCCGCGCCCTGGAGCGAGACCCTCAGGAGCGCGGGTCGGGGACTGCTGCGTCCGGCCGGCTGACCCGGGGCCGGTCGCGGTCGCCGGCCCGCAGCACGCCCGCGAAGGCCACCAGCCCGCAGGCCAGCAGGGTCACCAGCCAGAACGACACCGTGAGGCTGGTCGCCTGGGCCAGGCCGCCGATGGCGCTCGGCGCGATCAGTCCGGAGGTGTACGTGATGGTCGCCACGCCCGCGATGGCCTGACTGGGGTTGGGGCCGCTGCGGCCCGCCGCCGCGAAGCACAGCGGCACCACGACGGCGATCCCCAGGCCCATCAGCGCGAACCCGCCCATCGCGACAGCCGGACGGTCCGCCACGACGATGAGCAGACCGCCGAGCACGGCGAGGGCGCCGCTCGCCCGGACCGTCCGCACGGACCCGTACCGGTCCACCACCTTGTCGCCGGCGAACCGCGCGAGGGCCATGGTGAGCGTGAAGCCCGTCGTGCACGCGGCGGCCAGCCCCGCCGAGGAGTCGAGCCGGTCGCGCAGATAGACCGCCGACCAGTCCAGGCTCGCGCCCTCCGCGAACACCGCGCAGAAGCCGACGGCGCCGATGAGCAGCGCCGACCGGGGCGGCAGCGCGAACCGGGGCGGCGGCTCCTCGTCCTCGGTGGGTTGCAGGTCGAGCACCCAGGCGCACGCCGCCACCCCCACCACGGTGAGGACCACGGCCGCGAGGAGGTGGTGCAGCCGGGCGTCCGCGTCCAGGTGGGCGGCGAGCGTCCCGCCCGCCGAGCCGATCAGGGCGCCCGCGCTCCACATGCCGTGCAGGCCGGACATGATCGAGCGGCCGAGCCGGTTCTCCACCTCCACGCCGATCGCGTTCATCGCCACGTCCGCCATGCCCGCGGTGGCGCCGTAGGCGAACAGGGCCAGGCAGAGCGTCAGCAGGTTCGGGGCGAGGGACGGCAGGACCAGCGACAGCGTCCACAGCGCCATCAGGCCGCGCAGGGCGTTGCGGGCGCCGAAGCGGTGGCTGACGCGGCCGGCCAGCGGCATCGCCACCGACGCGCCGAGCGCGGGGAAGGCGAGGGCGAGCCCCAACTGCCCGGCGCTGACCGAGGAATGGTCCTGGATCCACGGCACGCGGGTGGCGAACGAGCCGGCGACGGCGCCGTGTACGGCGAACACGGTCGCCACGGCGTACCGGGCCCGCCTCACCGCGCGCTGGTCGTAGACCACTTCACCCATCCCCGGCCCTCCCCAAGTCGGCGTTTCACGGAGCCGTAAACTATCAGGAACCCTGCCTGATAGATAGCGGAACAGCCTGCGGCCGCCCCGGTGCGGCGCGCACCGGTCTGGGAGGATTCCCCGCATGCCCGCATCCCCGCGCACCGCCCGGGCCATCAACGACCGGCTCGCCCTGCGGCTGCTGCACGACGAAGGTCCGCTGACGGCAGGGCAGTTGAAGCAGCTCACCGGCCTGTCCCGGCCCACGGTCGCCGACCTCGTCGACCGCCTCACCGCCTCCGGCCTGATCGAGGTCGTCGGCGAGACGGGCGCCCAGCGGCGCGGCCCGAACGCCAAGCTGTACGGCATCGCGGCCGGCCGCGCCCAACTGGCGGCGCTGGACGTGCGCACGCAGGGCGTGGCGGTCGTGGTGTCCGATCTGGTCGGCCGGGTGCTGGCCGAGGCGTCCGTGCCGATCGGCGGGGACACGGGCACCGGGCCCGCCGTGGAGCAGGCGGTGACGCTGGTCGAGCGGGTGGTCAAGCAGGCCGGCGCCGACCGGCTGCACACCGTCGGTATCGGCGCGCCCGGACTCATCGACCCGGCCAGCGGTGAGCTGCGCGACTCCAGCGGGCTGCCCGCCTGGCACCGCCGTCTGGTGGCCGCCCTCCAGGGGCGGCTGCCCGAGGCCCGCGTCAGCGTGGAGAACGAGACGAACCTCGCCGCGCTGGCCGAACAGCGCGAGGGCGTCGCCCGCGACCGCGCGACCTTCGTCCTGCTGTGGCTGGGCCACGGCACGGGCGCGGCCGTCGTCCTCGACGGCGCCCTGCGCCGGGGCGCCTCCGGCGGCACCGGCGAGATCGGTTTCCTGCCGGTGCCCGGGACGAGCGGACTGCCCTCGTCGACCGACTGCGAGGGCGGCTTCCACTCCCTCGCCGGCGCGGCGGCGATCGTGGCGCTGGCGGGGGAGCACGGGCTGCGGGTGCCGGCGACGGCCGACGGGCCGGGCGCGGCGGCGGTCGTACGGGAGGCGGTACGCACCGGCACGGCCGACGGCTTCCTCGACGCCCTGGCCGACCGTCTCGCCTTGGGGGCCGCCTCGGTCGTCGCCGTCCTCGACCCCGGCTGCGTCGTCCTGGGCGGCGAGGTCGGCCACGCGGGCGGCGAGTCCCTCGCGGCCCGCGTGGAACGGCGGTTGCGCCGCATGGCCCCGCTGCCGACGGAGGTCCGTCCCAGCGGCCTCGGCGGTACCGCGGTCCTGCGCGGCGCCCTCCTGACCGCGCGGACGTCGGCCCAGGCGGAGCTGTACGGAACACCGTGAGGTGCCCGCCCGGCGCGCGCCGCGCTCGGGGTGGGGGCCCGGCGGCGGGCAAGGGCCGTCGTCACCGCCGCCGGGCCTGTCGCACCCTAGAGAGGACTAGACCAAGCGGTCAATAGGTATGGACCAATCTGAAGGGCCCTGTCCCGGTGGGCGGTTGGGTCGTTCGCGAACCGCGTGAGAAGTCCATCGCTACGCACTGTGAGCCACCCCACACGCGTCACCCGTATGGACCACGATCGGCCGTGGCACACTGGCCCTGTACCTAAAGCAGCGCACTCCGGGGTCGGTGAAAGTCCGAACCGGCGGTTACAGTCCGCGACCCGGTCACGTCCAGTGACCGGTTGACCAGGTGAAATTCCTGGACCGACGGTTAAAGTCCGGATGGGAGGCAGTGCGCGGCGGGCGGGCATACGTGCGCGCCGCCGATGTGTACTCGTCCCTGCGGACGAGTCTGTCCGGCGTCGCCCCGGTGTCCCGTCCGTACGATCTGTCGTCATCGACAGGCCCCGGAGTCCGTGCCCGAATGAGGCAGGAGGACCCGGGAAGTGTTCACCGGAATCGTCGAAGAGCTGGGTGAGGTCACCGCCGTCGAGAACCTCGGCGACGCCTCCCGCTTCCGGCTGCGCGGCCCCGTCGTCACCGACGGCGCGAAGCACGGCGACTCCATCGCCGTGAACGGAGTCTGTCTCACCGTCGTCGACCACGAGGGCGACGAGTTCACCGCCGACGTCATGGCTGAGACCCTGAACCGCTCCAGCCTCGGTGCCCTGAGCGTCGGCTCCCGCGTCAACCTCGAACGCCCCACCGCCGTCGGCGCACGCCTCGGCGGGCACATCGTCCAGGGACACGTCGACGGCACCGGTCAGGTCCTGGAGCGCAAGCCCTCCGACCACTGGGAGATCGTCAAGATCTCCCTCCCCGCCGACCTCGCCCGGTACGTCGTCGAGAAGGGCTCCATCACCGTCGACGGCATCAGCCTCACCGTCGTCGACGCCGGCCCCGACCACTTCACCGTCAGCCTCATCCCCACCACCCTCGACCTGACCACCCTCGGTCTCAAGCAGCCCGGCGACCCGGTCAACCTCGAAGTGGACGTCGTCGCCAAGTACGTCGAGCGCCTGCTCGCGCACACGCGGGGAGCAGCCGAGTGAACTGGCTGAACTCGGAGGCGTTCGTCCTCCTCGACCAGCGCGTCATCTGGTCGGACATGATCGGCAACATCCTCGGCCTGATCACCCTCGCCCTCGGCTGGCGGCGCTCGCTGCTGACCTGGCCGGTCCAGTTCCTCTCCGGCCTCGTCCTGTTCGTGGCGTTCTACGGCCACCTGGCGGGCAGCGCCGGCAAGCAGGTCGTCGTCATGGCCGTCGCCCTGTACGGCTGGTGGCGGTGGAACCGCGACAAGGACCGCTCCGAGGACGGCCAGATCGCCCCGCGCTTCGCCACCTGGCCCGAGCGCGCCGCCATGGCCGGCGCCGCCGCCGCCGGCACCGTCGCCGTCGCCCTGCTCTTCAAGGCCTACCCGTCCCTGTCCTGGGACCCCTGGCCCGACGCCTACATCTTCGTCGGCACCATCGTCGCGATGTACGCCCAGGCCCGCGGCATGGTCGAGTTCTGGATCGCCTGGCTCCTCGTCGACCTCGTCGGCGTCCCCCTCAACTTCGCCAACGGCTACGCCTTCTCCGGCTTCGTCTACGTCATCTACGGCGCGCTCGTCCTGTGGGGCATGCGCGACTGGTGGCTGCGCTCCCGCCGGGGCCCGCAGCCCGCCCTGGAAGGAGCGCCGGCATGAGCGCCGCACCCGTCCTGTACACCCCCGAGGACGCCGAGGACCTCACGCTCGACCCCGTCGAGCAGGCCATCGCCGACATCGCGGCCGGACGTCCGGTCGTGGTCGTCGACGACGCCGACCGCGAGAACGAGGGCGACCTCGTCATCGCCGCCGAGATGGCCACCCCCGAGATCGTCGCCTTCATGATGAGCGAGTGCCGCGGCCTGATCTGCGCCCCCATGGAGGGCGAGGAACTCGACCGGCTCCGACTGCCGCAGATGGTCGCCGACAACACCGAGTCGATGAAGACCGCCTTCACCGTCTCCGTCGACGCCTCCGCCGCGCACGGCGTGACCACCGGAATCTCCGCCTCCGACCGCGCCACCACCCTCCAGCTCCTGGCGAGCGGCACCGCCGAACCGACCGACCTCGTCCGGCCCGGGCACATCTTCCCGCTGCGCGCCAAGGCCGGCGGCGTCCTGGTGCGCGACGGACACACCGAGGCCGCCGTCGACCTCGCCCGGCTCGCCGGGCTGCGCCCCGCCGGCGCGATCGTCGAGATCGCCGGCGAGGACGGCCGTATGCTGCGCCTGCCCGAGCTGATCCCCTTCGCCCGCAAGCACGGCCTGACGATCATCTCCATCGAGGACCTGATCGCCTACCGCCGCACCGCCGAACCCACCGTCCGCCGCGAGGCCGAGGTCCACCTGCCGACCGCCCACGGCACCTTCACCGCGTACGGCTACCGCTCCACCGTCGACGGCGTCGAGCACGTCGCCCTCGTCCACGGCGAGATCGGCGACGGCGAGGACGTCCTGGTCCGCGTCCACTCCGAATGCCTCACCGGTGACGTCTTCGGCTCCGCCCGCTGCGACTGCGGCCCCCAGCTCGACGCCGCCCTGGGACGCATCCGGTCCGAGGGCCGGGGCGTGGTCGTCTACCTGCGCGGACACGAGGGCCGCGGCATCGGTCTGCTGTCCAAACTCAGGGCGTACGAGCTCCAGGAACGCGGCCGGGACACCCTCGACGCCAACCTGGAGCTGGGCCTGCCCGCCGACGCCCGCGACTACGGCGCCGGCGCGCAGATCCTCGAGGACCTGGGCGTGCGCAGCGTGCGCCTGATGACCAACAACCCGGAGAAGACCGAGGCCCTCGCCCGGCACGGCATCGAGGTCGCCGCCCGCGAGCCGATGCCCGTCCAGGCCGACGAGCACAACATCCGCTACCTGCGCACCAAGCGCGACCGGATGGGACACGACCTGCCCTGGCTGGACACGGGCCCCGTGTCCCCCTGCGGCAACCAGTAAGCACAGCACTGAGGAGACACGAGAACGTGAGCGGCAAGGGCGCACCGGAGCTGACCGTACGCAATGTGGGTGACCTCAGGGTCGCCGTCGTCGCGGCCCAGTGGCACGAGAAGGTGATGGACGGTCTGGTCGACGGCGCCCTGCGCGCCCTGCACGACCTCGGCATCGACGAGCCGACCCTGCTGCGGGTCCCCGGCAGCTGGGAACTCCCGGTCGTCGCCAAGGTCCTCGCGGGCCGCGGCTACGACGCGATCGTCGCGCTCGGCGTCGTCATCCGCGGCGGCACCCCCCACTTCGACTACGTGTGCCAGGGCGTCACCCAGGGCCTCACCCAGGTCTCCGTCGAGACCGGCGTACCCGTCGGCTTCGGCGTCCTCACCTGCGACACCGAGGAGCAGGCCCTGGACCGGGCCGGCATCGAGGGCTCCAGCGAGGACAAGGGACACGAGGCGGTGACGGCGGCGGTGGCGACCGCGGCCACCCTGCGCTCAGTATCCGAACCGTGGCGTTAGGCCGCCCGGCACAGCGCGTAAAGTGGGCGCCACCATGTCCAAGAAGACGTTCGAGGAGCTCTTCACCGAGCTCCAGCAGAAGGCCGCCACCGGCGACCCCGCCACTTCCCGCACCGCCGAACTGGTCGAGAAGGGCGTCCACGCCATCGGCAAGAAGGTCGTCGAAGAGGCCGCCGAGGTCTGGATGGCCGCCGAGTACGAAGGCAAGGACGCGGCCGCCGAGGAGATCTCGCAGCTGCTGTACCACGTGCAGGTGATGATGGTCGCTCGCGGCATCACCCTGGACGACGTCTACGCCCACCTCTGAGCCGCACCCTCACCCACCACCGCACCGAACCGAAGGAAGCCCGCCTCATGCTGCGCATCGCCGTTCCCAACAAGGGTTCACTCTCCGGCCCTGCGGCGGAGATGCTGCATGAGGCCGGCTACCAGCAGCGCCGTGAGTCCAAGGAGCTGCGGATCGTCGACCCGGAGAACGAGGTCGAGTTCTTCTACCTCCGCCCCCGCGACATCGCGATCTACGTCTCCTCCGGCCGCCTCGACATCGGCATCACCGGCCGCGACCTGCTGATCGACTCCGGCGCCAACGCCGAGGAGATCCTCCCCCTCGGCTTCGCCCGCTCCACCTTCCGCTACGCCACCAAGCCCGGCACCGCCAAGGGCGTCGAGGACCTCGGCGGCATGACCGTCGCCACCTCCTACGAGGGCATCGTCGCGGGGCACCTCGCCGACAACGGCGTCGACGCCTCCGTCGTCCACCTCGACGGCGCCGTCGAGACCGCCATCGAGCTCGGCGTCGCCGAGGTCATCGCGGACGTCGTCGAGACCGGCACCTCCCTGCGCAACGCGGGCCTGGAGATCATCGGCGAGCCCATCATGAAGTCCGAGGCCGTCGTCATCCGCCGCACCGGCGCCGACGCCGACGAACCCAAGGTCCAGCAGTTCCTGCGCCGCCTCCAGGGCGTCCTCGTCGCCCGCACCTACGTGATGATGGACTACGACTGCCGCGTCGAGCAGCTGGAGAAGGCCGTCGCGCTGACCCCGGGCCTGGAGTCCCCGACCGTCTCCCCGCTGCACAACGAGGGCTGGGTCGCCGTCCGCGCCATGGTCCCCGCCAAGGAGGCCCAGCGGATCATGGACGACCTGTACGACATCGGCGCCCGCGCCATCCTGACCACGGCCATCCACGCCTGCCGTCTGTAGAGGTCCACCCGGAACATGTCCGACCTGCCCACCCTCCCCGTCACCTTCCGGCCGGGCCGCACCCGCGCGGTGCTGCTCACGGCCGGGGTGGCGATCTTCCTCGTCATCTCCGCCGTCGCGCTGGCCCTGGAGCAGCTCGGCCCGGGGGAGCGGCTCAGCTTCGTCCTCACCGGAGCCCTCATCTTCTGGGTGCTGGCCCGGCTCGGCCGCGTCCGGGTCGTCGCCGACGACTCCGGTGTCACCGTCGTGAACATCGCGGGCACACGGCGCCTGGACTGGGCGGAGATCCTTCAGGTGAACCTCCGTCCGGGCGACCCCTGGGTGTTCCTCGACCTCAGCGACGGAACCAGCCTGCCCGCGCTCGGCATCCAGCCGGGGATCCACAAACAGCAGGCCATCGGCGACGCCCGCGCGCTGCGCGCACTCGCCGAGGCCAGGGGTGTCCGCCACCCCGAGACGACCCCCGAGCAAGATCAGGGCTGACTCGGGGCGGTCCACCCTGCCGCTGGAGCCCCTGTCTTGATTAATCTGGTGGCGGAGGCGCTCCCTGTGCGTCTCCGCCCCTGTGGTGCCCTGCCGGGCGCACAGGGGTTCCTGCTACCCGAGGAGTGACGCTCTCCGGCGATGGACGGTTCGTCCTGTAGTACCTGCGCCGCCCCCTCCCCAGTGGAGGCGGCGGCATCATGACCACCCCCATGCTGCTCCTGGCAGCCGCGTTCCTGCTCATTCTCGCCAACGGCTTCTTCGTGGCCGCCGAGTTCGGTCTCGTGACCGTCGAGCGCCCGGACGCCGAGAAGGCCGCCGCGGAGGGCGACAGACGAGCCCGTACGGTCGTCGAGTCGCTCAAGGAGCTGTCCTTCCAGCTCTCCGGCACCCAGCTCGGCATCACCATCACCTCCCTGGTCGTCGGCATGCTCGCCGAACCGGCGCTCGCCCAGCTGCTGAGCGGCCCCGTGACCGCGATCGGCGTCCCCCAGGGGGCCGTCTCCGGTGTCGCCGTCGCCATCGGCATGCTGCTGGCCTCCGCCGTGCAGATGGTGATCGGTGAACTCGTCCCCAAGAACTGGGCGGTGTCCAAGCCGATGCAGGTCGCGCGGTTCGTCGCCGGCCCGCAGTACGCCTTCGCCCGCCTGTTCCGGCCGGTCATCGCCGGCCTCAACGCCGTCGCCAACCGCCTCGTGCGCGCCCTGGGCGTCGAGCCCACCGAGGAGCTGGCCTCCGCCCGCACCCCCGGTGAGCTGGTCTTCCTTGCCCGGCACTCCGCGCGGGCCGGCGCCCTCGAACAGGACACGGCCGACCTGTTCGTACGGACCCTGTCGCTGGCCGAGCTGACCGCGCAGCACGTCATGACCCCACGGGTGAAGGTCAGCGCCCTACAGGCCTCGGCCACCGCCGAGGACGTGGTCAACCTGACCCGGGCCACCGGCCTGTCCCGGTTCCCCGTCTACCGCGAGAAGATCGACGAGGTCGTCGGCATGGTCCACCTCAAGGACGCCCTGGCCGTCCCCGTCCGCGACCGTCTGCGCACCCCGGCCGCCGACATCGCCCGCCCCGCGCTGCTCGTCCCCGAGACCCTGCCGGTCCAGCCCCTTCTCGCCCGGCTGCGCAGCGAGCAGCCCATCGCCGTGGTCGTCGACGAGTACGGCGGCACGGCCGGCGTGGTCACCCTGGAGGACATCGTCGAGGAGATCGTCGGCGAGGTCCGCGACGAGCACGACGGGCTCGACACGCCGGAACTCGCCGCCGCCCCGCCCGAGGACGGCAGGCCCGCCTGGGACGTCGACGGCAGCTGCCGCGTCGACACCCTCCAGCGCATAGGCCTCGACGTGCCCGAGGGCCCGTACGAGACCGTCGCCGGGCTCGTCGCCGACCTGCTCGGCCGGATCCCGGCCGTCGGCGACCGGGCGGAGCTGCCCGGCTGGCGGCTGTCGGTGCGCCGGGTCGGCCACTACCGGGCCGAACGGGTGCGGCTGGTACGCACCGGCGCGGTCGTGGAGGCCGCCCGATGAGCGTCCTCCAACTCGCCTTCGCCGCCCTCCTCGTGCTGGCGAACGGCTTCTTCGTCGGCGCCGAGTTCGCCCTCGTCTCCGTCCGCCGCAGCCAGATCGAACCCCTGGGCACGGCGAGGGCCCGCCAGGTCCTGTACGGACTGGAGCGACTGCCCCAGATGATGGCCGCCGCCCAGTTCGGCATCACCGTCTGCTCCCTCACCCTGGGCGCGGTCGCCGAACCGACGGTCGCGCACCTGCTGGAGCCGGTCTTCGAGTGGATCCACCTGCCGCACGGCATGGTCCACCCGTTGGGGTACGTGATCGCGCTGGCCGCCGTGGTCTTCTTCCACCTCGTCATCGGCGAGATGGTCCCGAAGAACCTCGCCATGGCGGCGCCGGAGAAGGCCGCGCTCTGGCTCAGCCCCGGCCTGGTCTGGTTCGCCCGCTTCTGCAAGCCGCTCACGGTGGCCCTCGGCGCCTGCGCCCAGGGCATCCTGCGCCTCTTCCGCGTGGAGCCGAAGGACGAGGTGGAGGCCGTCTTCACCAGCGAGCAGCTCAACCGCCTGGTGGAGGACTCCGGGCAGGCCGGTCTGCTCGACCCCGAGGAGCAGGAGCGGCTGGAGGACGCCCTGGAGCTGGGCTCCCGCCCGGTCACGGACGTGCTGCTGAAACGAGAGTCGCTGGTGACGGTCAGCCCGTCGGTCACCCCTGGCGCGATCGTCGACCTCACCGCCCGTACCGGCTACTCCCGCTTCCCCGTCGCCGCGGACAACGGCGCCTTCATGGGCTACCTGCACATCAAGGACGTCCTCGACCTGGAGCAGTCCGAGCGCGCGGTGCCCCAGCGACTGTGGCGCCCGATGACGACGCTCCGCTCGGACCTGCCGCTGGACGACGCGCTGACGGTCATGCGCCGGGCGGCGACCCATCTGGCCCAGGTCGCGGACGCGTCCGGCCGGATACTCGGGCTCGTGGCGCTGGAGGACGTCCTGGAACTGCTGGTGGGCGAAGTACGGGACCCGGCACACCGGGACGTCCCGGTCCCCGACGTGGTGATGGCGACCTAGGCCAGCGCCTCACATCGCCGACGGATCCTGCGGCCCCCGTCCCGACAGGACCTCCCCGTAGGCCTGCATCAGGTCGGGGAGCCGCAGGGTCGACAAGTCGTCCCGGGACAACACCCCGGGACACATCGACAGCCGAAGGTCCCGGTAGGCACAGCTCTTCTCGTACAGCGTGCGCAGGAACCGGCCGTTACCCAGCTCGTCGATCCAGCCCTGGTCGACCACGTGCCCGGCGATCGACCGCAGCTCGTCCAGCGCCTCCTCGTCCCACACGTCCCCGTTCTCCGCGGCCAGCACCTCACCGATCGAGGTCAGCTCCAGCGGCCGGTACGAGGGGAAGTCGACGCGGGTGGTGAAGCGGGAGGACAGCCCGGGGTTCGCGGCCAGGAGCCGGTCCATGCCCTCGGGGTAGCCGGCCAGGATCACCACCAGGTGGTCCCGGTTGTCCTCGGCCCGCTTCAGCAGCACTTGAAGGGCCTCGTCGCCGTACGCGTCGCCCTTGCCGTAGCCGGAGTTGGAGAGGGAGTAGGCCTCGTCGACGAAGAGGACGCCGCCGAGGGCCGAGTCGATCAGTTCGTTCGCCTTCACGGCCGTCTGCCCGAGGTACTCGCCGACCAGGTCGGCCCGCTGGGCCTCGACGAGATGGTCGCCGCCGAGCAGGCCGAGGGCGTAGAAGACGCGGCCGAGGATGCGGGCGACCGTGGTCTTGCCGGTGCCGGAGGGGCCGGAGAAGACGAAGTGCCGCTTCGGCGGCTGGACCGGCAGGCCCTGACCCGCCCGCAGTCGGGCCATGTTCAGCTGCGCCGACAACGCCTTGACCTGGCGTTTCACCGGTTCCAGGCCGACCATGCGCTCCAGCTCGGCGAGGGCCTCCTCCAGTAACACCGGGTCGGTGGGTCCGGCGGGCAGGGCCGAGGTGGCGAGGGTCCGCTGGCGCACCGTCGGATCGGTCACCGACGGCAGCGGGCCGACGGGCGGGAGGTCGGCGGGCTCGGTGAGCTTCAGATCGCGGCCCTCGGTGCCGAACAGCGGGTCGAGGCCGTCCGAGCCGTCGCCGGCGTCCTGCCCGGCGCCGGTGAGGGTGATCGCGGCCAGGTCGGCGGGGTCGTCGTAGCCGTCGCCCTCGGCGATCGCGGCGAGCCGGGCGGCGGTGTCCATGAACGCGGGGTCGACGCGGTGCACCGCCCGGTAGAGGGGGAGCGCCGCCGCCGAGCGCCCGGTGCCCTCGTGGGCGCGGGCCAGCCAGTACCGCAGTTCCTTGCGCTGCGGCTGTTCGCTGCGGCAGCGCATCAGGGCCGCGGACAGCAGCGGCTCGGCCTGTCCGTACATTTCCAGCCGGACCCGGGCCATTCCGCCGAAGAGACCGGCCTCGATACCGAGCAGGGGGTCGTCGAGCAGCGGGTCGGTGTGCCGGACGAGCTGCTCCCAGTCCTTGACCAGGTAGGCGCGGCAGGCGTGCAGAAAGCGGACCTGGTGGTCGGTGTCGATGGGCGGGAGACCCGCCAGGGCACGGTCCAGCTCGGGCACATGGCGGCCGTCCAGCCAGTGCGAGGCGTGCGCGAGGAGCAGGTCACGGGGGGTTTCGAGGACGGGCTGCACCCACCATCCCAGCCAGTACCAGGAGTTGAGGTTGCGGCGGTGTCGGGAGCGCTGTTCGCCGAAGCGTTCCCGGTGCCGGAACATGCGCAGCAGCGCGGTGGTGGTGTCCACCCGCAGGGCGTGCAGTCCGAGCCAGCCGTCGGCCATCCCGGGATCGATCCGCACCGCGGTGCGGAACTCCTCCTCCGCCTGCGGATAGGCGCCCATGGTGTAGGCGTCCACGCCTCTGAGCCAGGCGAGGTCGGCCGGGGCCTCGGGGCCCCGCGTGCCGAAGTCCATCACGTCCCCCACAAACCGTGCCCCCGTCGGTATGCCGTCGGGCCGTCGCCCACCGGCTGCCTGGTCGAACCGCTGTGCCGCGGACCGGAGTTGCAAGGTGCGCGCAGCAGCCGTCCGTAGGTCGCACCGAGGGCATCGTACCCGCGGGGATGTGGCCCGCCGTAGGGTGCCGCACCAGCCGTTTGGCGAGGTGGGAGCAAGGGGGGCGCATGGGCGGACCGTGACCCTGAGTGAGGGAAAGGCGTCACATCGCGTCCAGAATCGGCGCGGAAGACGGGGTGCGGGCAGAACGAAGCCCCCGATCACGGGGGAACAACCGGGGGCTTCGCGTCCTGAGGGCGGCTTCGATTGCCGCACATTGAGAACGTAAGTCCTGTACGGGCCGTCGGTCAAGCCGAGTTGAAGCACTTGGCGAAGTTCCGACGCAAGACCCTTCACAGGTTCACCACATCACAGGTGGTCGATCACGCTGGGTGACCTGCCGGGGCCCTGTCGGCGTTCACTTCAGTCCCGGCAGGATCTCGTACCCCTCGGTCAACTGCCGTACCAATAGGTCGGCGTGGGGGCGCGAGGGATCATCGGTGAAATGTCGCAGCTCGGCCGGGACCCACCGGTCCCAGAACTCCCGCTGCTCCGCCCCGTCCCGGGAGCGTCCCCGCGCCCAGGCCTCCTCGGGCGGCAGCTCCATCCACAGCAGGCACGCCAGGTACGGGCGCAGCGCGCGGCGGCCCGCGCCGACGCCCTCGATCAGCACCACGGGGGCCGGCGGCAGCGGCCGGGGCGGGCCGAACCGGCGGGCCCGCCAGTCGTAGGGGGAGTAGTGCGCCGCGCGGCCGTGGCGCAGGGGCTCGATCACCTGGGGCAGCAGGCGTGCGGTCCAGTCGAACAGCTCGTCGTGGCTCGCGATGTCGTCGAGGTGCAGCACCGGCGCGCCGCCCAGCTCCTCGGCCAGCCGTCCGGCGAACGTCGACTTCCCCGAGCCGGCGTGCCCGTCGACGCCGACCAGACGGACCGGCCCGCAGGACGGGGGGAGGCGGCGGAGCCGGGCGGCGAGCTGACGGATGGCGGTTCCCAGGGTGTGCGGCGGTGCGGCGCGCCAGTCTAATGCGGCCCGCGGGTGCGCCTCGGGTCGCCGTGGAGGCGCCGGGGCGCCTGTGCGTGCGCCTTCGGTTGCCTCGGGTGCGCCTGGGGCTGCCTCGGGTGCGCCTCGGGTCGGCCGCGAGTGCGCTTCCGGTCGCCATGGGTGCGCCTCGGGTTGCCCGTGCGTGTGCCC
Source organism: Streptomyces sp. A012304 (assembly GCF_026008495.1). GTDB lineage: Bacteria > Actinomycetota > Actinomycetes > Streptomycetales > Streptomycetaceae > Streptomyces. Next base: position 68,778 of record NZ_BQUN01000137.1, on the reverse strand, counting down.
TGGGCCGCCCGTCCGCGCGCTTCGGGTCGCCGTGGGTGTGTCTCGTCGCCGTGGGTGTGCCTCCCGGTCGCCCGCGGGCCGTCGTCGGCCGGTCGGGTCGTGGCTGAAATCGCCGGGCGCGGCACGGCCGGAGGTGCTGGCAGGACGGGGTGCCTGCCTTCATAGTGGGCGCACCACCGTGCACCGGATCCTCCCGTATCGGACACCCTGGGGGTTTTCCGTCCATGAGCAGAGCCGAACAGCCGACCCGCGGCGCCGACCGTCCCTCGGGCACGACCGAGCTGCCCTCCCGCCGGGCCGTCCTCACGGCCGCGGTCGCCGCGACCGTGGCGGGCGGCGCGGTACCGGGCTCGGCCGCGGCCGCCGACCTGGACGGCGCCGCGCGCTCCGAGGCGGCCCCGGCCGGGACGCGCGACGGATCCGAGGGGGTCCCCGCCCGGACCGGCCACGGATCCGAGGCCGCCCCGGGCCGGACCGTCGACCACCGTTCCTGGACGACGTACGCCGACTGGCGCGCCGGAACCGCCCGGGGCACCGGGGCCGTCGACGGTGTCCGCCCCGGCCTCGTCATCGGTACGCCGCTCGGCGTCGCCGACCACACCGACCCGCACACCGGGACCACCGCGCCCTGGGAGTACGCGACCTGGACGTCCCCGGTGCACCGGCTCGCCGTCCCCGCGACCGAGGCGATCGCCTCCTGGAACGCGAGCACCCCGGCGGGCACCTGGCTCCAGATCGAGCTGAAGGCCACCTACTCCGACGGCACGGCCACCCCCTGGTACGTGATGGGTCGCTGGGCCTCCGGCGACCAGGACATCAAGCGGACCTCGGTCGACGGCCAGAGCGACGGCCGGAGCGCCGTCCGGACGGACACCCTCGCGATCGACGACGCCTCCACGGGCCTTCGGCTCACCGCCTGCCGGCTGCGTCTGACCCTCCACCGCAGAGCCGGCACGCGGCGCACGCCGACCGTGTGGCGGCTGGGGATCATGGGCTCCGACGTCCCCGACCGGTTCACCGTCCCGGCCTCCGTGCCCGGCCTCGCGCGGGAACTGGACGTCCCGCGCTACTCGCAGGAGATCCACACGGGCCGGTACCCGGAGTACGACAACGGCGGCGAGGCCTGGTGCAGCCCCACCTCCTCGCAGATGGTCATCGAGTACTGGGGCGGCCGTCTCACCCCCGAGCAGCTGGCCTGGGTCGACCCGGCCTACACCGACCCGCAGGTGTGCCACGCGGCCCGCTCCACCTACGACCACCAGTACGGCGGCTGTGGCAACTGGCCGTTCAACGCCGCCTACGCGGCCACCTTCCCCGGCCTTCAGGGCGTGGTGACCCGGCTCGGCTCGCTCACCGACCTGGAGACGCTGATCGCGGCCGGCATTCCGGTCATGACCTCCCAGTCCTTCCTGAAGGAGGAGCTGACCGGAGCGGGGTACGGGACCTCGGGCCACCTCATGACCGTGGTCGGCTTCACCGCGGACGGCGACGTGATCGCCAACGATCCGCACGCGGCGACCAACGCGGCGGTGCGGCGGGTCTATCCCCGGCGGGAGTTCGAGACGGTCTGGCTGCGGACCAAGCGCCGCAACGCGAGCGGCGACGTGGTCTCCGGCGCCGGAGGCGTCTGCTACCTCTACTTCCCGACGCGTCCGAGCGCGCGCCGGCGGCAGGCGCTCGCGGCGGTCGGGGTGCGCTGAGCGGCGGGGCCGCGCGGCGGTCGGGCGCGCTGAGCGCGGGGCCGCGAGGCCGGTCGTGTGAGCAAGCTCTCGGCCGCAAAAGCCCTGATGGGTGGCAAGGTGGACAGACCGCAGCCCGTACCCCCGACCTCAGCGAGACACCATGACCGCACACGCAGCCACCGTCGCCCGCGCCCGCACCGGCGGCCCCCAGGACGACGGTCCCAAGATCGTCGAGCATGTCATGGGCTGGGTCCTCGTCGTGGTCGTCGCCATGCTGGTGACCCAGCTGGGACTGCTGTGATGTCCGGGCCGGGGGTTGCCCCTGTGCTGTGACGTGACCCACTGTTCGACCTGACATACTGACGTCGTCCTACCGACCGTTGGAGACCAGGGTCGAAATTGAATATCAGTCAACAGCGCGACGCCGCCCGTCCCCGGGCACGCGGTACCGAGCGATCCGTGGCGCGGCGCGCCGAACTCATCGCCATCGGGCGGAAGTTGTTCGCTGACACGTCCTACGACGCGCTCTCGATGGACGACATCGCCCGGCAGGCGCACGTCGCCAAGGGGCTGATCTACTACTACTTCCAGTCCAAGCGCGGCTATTACCTGGCGATCATCCAGGACTCCGTCGCCGATCTGGTCACCTTCGCCGCGAGCGGCCTGGAGCTGCCTCAGGTGGACCGGGTCCACCGCACCGTCGACAGTTATCTGCGCTTCGCCGAGCACCACCAGGCCGCCTACCGCACGATCGTCAGCGGCGGTGTCGGCTTCGACGCCGAGGTGCACGCCATCCGGGACGGGGTGCGCGAGGCGATCGTCGCGACCATCGCCGAGGGCGCGTACGGCCGCAGCGACATCCCGGCGCTGCCCCGCATGGGCCTGCTCTCCTGGGTGTGCAGCGTGGAGGGCGCCACCCTGGAGTGGATCGACCGCCCGGAACTCTCCCGCGACACCATGCGCGACCTCCTGGTCAACACGCTCGGCGGCGCCCTGCGTGCCATCGAGGAGCTCGACCCCGCCTTCCCGGCCCCCAAACCGGCCCGCAGGGGCGCCTGACCCCACGCACGAGGGGCGGAGGCCCGTGGTCCCCCGCCCCCGCTGCCCTCGCGGCCGGCTAGTCGATGGCCTTGATCAGCTCACCGCCCGCCGTGTCCCCGCTCAGCTCCCAGAAGAACGTTCCGCCCAGGCCCTGCTGGTTCTTGTACGTCATCTTGGTGGCGATGGTCGCGGGCGTGTCGTAACTCCACCAGTCACCACCGCACTTGGCGTACGCCGTGCCGGCCACCGTCCCCGTCGCCGGGCACTTCGTCCTCAGCACCTTGTAGTCCTCGATGCCCTGCTCGTACGTCCCCGCCGCCGGGCCGGTCGCGGTGCCGCCGGGCGCCGACCGCGTCACTCCGGTCCAGCCGCGGCCGTAGAAGCCGATGCCCAGCAGCAGCTTGGCGGCCGGGATGCCCAGGCCCTTGAGCTTGGCGATCGTCGCAGAGGTGTACAGGCCCGCCTTCGGGATGCCGGAGTAGGAGTGCAGCGGCGAGTGCGGGGCCGTCGGCCCGGTCGCGTCCCAGGCGCCGAAGAAGTCGTACGTCATCGGGTTGTACCAGTCGACGTACTGCGCCGCGCCCGCGTAGTCCGCCGCGTCGATCTTGCCGCCGGCGGTGGCGTCGGCGGTGATCGCCGCCGTCACGAGGTTTCCGGAGCCGAACTTGGCGCGCACCGCCTGCATCAGGTTCCGGAAGGCCGCCCGCCCGCTGGTGTCACAGGTGGCGCCGCAGGCGTTCGGGTACTCCCAGTCGATGTCGATGCCGTCGAAGACGTCCTTCCACCTGGAGTTCTCGACCAGGTCGTAGCAGGACTGGGCGAACGCGGCCGGGTTGCGCGCGGCCTCGCCGAAGCCGCTCGACCAGGTCCAGCCGCCGAAGGACCACAGCACCCTCAGGCCCGGGTGCTTCTTCTTCAGCTCGCGCAGCTGGTTGAAGGTGCCGCGCAGCGGCTGGTCCCAGGTGTCGGCGACGCCGTCCACGGACTCGGCGGCCGTGTAGGTGCGTTCGGTGGCCGCGTAGGAGTCACCGATCGCGCACTTGCCGCCGGTGACGTTGCCGAAGGCGTAGTTGATGTGGGTCAGCCTCGCCGCCGAGCCCGACGTCTCGATGTTCTTGACGTAGTACCTGCGGTCGTAGGTGCCCCATTCGGTGAAGTAGCCGACGACCTTGTAGCCGGCGGCCCTCGGGGTCACGGCGGCGGCCTCGGGCGCCGGGGACGTGGCGGTGGCCGTGCCGCCGGCGCCGGCCAGCAGGCCCGCGCCGAGCACGGCGCAGCAGACGGCGGAGACGAGGGCCCTGAATCGGGAGCGGTGGGCAGGAGGCTGCATCGGGTGTCACCTCGTGGGGGAGAGGGGATAGCGCGCCGATTGGCATGAACGCGGTAACGCGGTGCCCGAGAGCGTAGGAGGACTAGACCAGTGTGGTCAATGGTGCGGACCAATCCCGCTGCGGCCGTCCCGTGCGGCGCCGCCCCGCGCCGGGCATACTCACAGCGCGAACCCGCTGGTCAGTCAGGCCATGTCCCGGGAGGAGAACGTCGCCATGCCCGACCGCCCCCCGCCGCCGGTGGACCGCCTCCTGCCCACGTCCGAGGCGCGGGACCTGCTCGCCCTCGTCCAGGACATCGCCCGGCGGGAGATCGCCCCGACGGCCGCAGAGGAGGAGGACGCCGGCCGCTTCCCGCGCGAGCTGTTCACCCTCCTGTCCGCATCGGGCCTGCTCGGCCTGCCGTACGACACGGCGTACGGCGGCGGTGACCAGCCGTACGAGGTGTATCTCCAGGTCCTGGAGGAACTCGCCGCCGCCCGGCTCACCGTCGGGCTCGGCGTCAGCGTGCACACGCTGGCGTCCTACGCGCTCGCCGCCCACGGCACCGACGAGCAGCGGGCCGCGCACCTGCCCGCCATGCTCGGCGGCGGGCAGCTCGGCGCGTACTGCCTGTCCGAACCCACCTCCGGCTCCGACGCGGCCTCCCTGCGCACCCGGGCGGTGCGTGACGGCGACGCGTGGGTGATCACCGGCACCAAGGCCTGGATCACGCACGGCGGGATCGCCGACTTCTACACGGTCATGGCCCGCACCGGCGGCGAGGGCCCGCGCGGGATCACCGCGTTCCTCGTACCCGGCGACGCCGAGGGGCTCAGCGCCGCGCCACCCGAGCGGAAGATGGGCCTGAAGGGCTCACCCACCGCCCAGCTCCACTTCGACGGGGTGCGGATCCCCGACGCGCGCCGCGTCGGCGACGAGGGGCAGGGCTTCGCGATCGCCCTGGCCGCGCTGGACTCCGGTCGGCTCGGCATCGCCGCCTGCGCCGTCGGGCTCGCCCGGGCGGCCCTCGACGAGGCGGTCGCCTACGCCCGCGAACGGCGGCAGTTCGGGCGGCCGATCGCGGACTTCCAGGGCCTGCGCTTCCTGCTCGCCGACATGGCGACCCGGATCGAGACGGGCCGGGCCCTGTACCTGGCGGCGGCACGGCTACGGGACGCCGGACGCCCGTTCGTGAAGGAGGCGGCCATGGCCAAGCTGCACTGCACCGACGCCGCGATGCAGGTCACCGTCGACGCCGTCCAGATCCTCGGCGGTTACGGGTACACGGCCGACTTCCCCGTCGAGCGCTATCTGCGCGAGGCCAAGGTGCTGCAGATCGTCGAGGGCACCAACCAGATCCAGCGGATGGTCATCGCGCGTCAGCTACTGGGCCCGGAGACCCGCTGAACTGCCCCGGCCGCACCACGGGTGCCGCGAGCCGCGTCCACTCCGGATCGTGCCGGCCCGGCAGGGTGCGGCCCCGGTCGGCCCAGACGCGCAGCAGATCGCGGTAGATCGGCGGATCCGGCAGGGTCGGCGGAGCGAGCCCACCCGGGCGCGGAACCGATTCCGCAGGCATGGGCAGGGGCACGAAGAGCTGGCGGTGACGCCCGGGTGCCGGAGAGATGGGGGTCATACCGGGGCAACGCGCGCACCTGACACCAGGTCACCCGCGCACACGGTCGGGCGTGCGTTCGAGAGGCGTCCCGTTCTCCCGTGCGTTGACGGCCGTGACCCCGCGCCGGGCCGCCCCCAGGAGCGCCGGGTCGAAGCGACGAGCGCCGGAGCCCACGCGATGACTCGCCCACTGAGCCGCCGCGCCGACCGCTGAGCCGCCGTGTCGACGGCTGAGCCGCCGCGGCGAGCGCCGGAGCCGAAGCGACGACTGCGGAGCCGAGACGAAGGCTCCCGGAGCCGACCCGTTGACCACGGAGCGGAGCGGCGCTGCACGGCGAGCGCCGGAGCCGGCGTCATGGTGGTCCGCCCCCCCCTGCGCGCGCACTGATCCCGCACCCGGCGGCGTGCGGGCCATGGCGCGGGGGCAGTTGCGGGAGTGAGCGGCGACGTCCCGCACCACGGCGGCGTGCGGGCCATGGCGCGGGGCAGTTGCGGAAGTGAGCCGCGACGTCCGCGTCACGGCGGCGTGCCACCGACGCGCAGGACGGCTGCGCGGAGGGCGAGCCGAACGCTCAGGCCGCCTGGCGGCCCATCGTCGACACGCGCATCGGGCGCGAGCCCGGGCCGCCGACGTGCGAGAAGGGCTGGGTCCGCCAGTCCAGTCCCTGAGGGAGCGTCAGCAGCAGCGCGGTGTCCTGCTCCTGGGGCGCGAAGGACTCGTCCGCGGGGCGGGCCTCGCCCGCCGCGCGTCCCGTGCCGGCGCAGACCGTGAGGCCGAACGGGTTCCACGGCGAGGCGCACAGCGCGTGCTCCGGCAGGACCTCCTCGTCCGCCAGCAGGGCGATGGGCTGCGCGCAGTCCGGGCAGATCACCCGGTACATCTCGAAGGTGTCGTACGTGTCGAACTCGCCCGCCTCGTCGGTGTCGAAGTCGTCGGGTTCGACGCCCTCCGGCTCGGACTCGACGATGACCGGCTGGAACCGCTTGGGCGCGGTGCGACCAGGGCGCTTAAGACTCTGCATGGGATTCTCCCCCTCGGGCTGGGCCGTGAAGGCACTGCGGCCTCGACCACAGCAAGCACTTCCCAGCCCGTCTCGGCGGTAATCACGAGAACATCACGAAGGCCGGACAGGGCTTGTGGCGTTCGTCACATGCCAATCGCAGGTGCCGGGGTGTGCGCCCGCGCACCGGAGGGCTCACGAACGGCGCTCGGTCACATTACGAACCGGGTATGACCTGGGCTGCATAGGTATACGAAGAGATCGGGCGCACTGTAAGTTCTTGCGTCATGGAGGAGCTGGACCGACAAATCGTGCAGCTGCTCGTCAAGGACGGGCGGATGAGCTACACCGACCTGGGCAAGGCCACGGGTCTGTCCACGTCTGCCGTGCACCAGCGGGTGCGCCGGCTGGAACAGCGTGGCGTCATCCGCGGCTACGCGGCCGTCGTCGACCCGGAGGCCGTCGGGCTGCCCATGACCGCCTTCATCTCGGTGAAGCCGTTCGACCCCAGCGCCCCCGACGACATCGCCGACCGTCTCGCCGACGTGCCCGAGATCGAGGCCTGCCACAGCGTGGCCGGCGACGAGAACTACATCCTCAAGGTGCGCGTGGCCACACCGCACGAGCTGGAGGAGCTGCTGGGGCGGCTGCGGGCGCTCGCCGGGGTCTCGACCCGGACCACGGTCGTGCTGTCCACGCCGTACGAGGCGAGGCCGCCGCGCATCTGAGGGGTCCGTGTGCCGCGCGGCACCGCCGAGGCGCGAGACTGTTCCCCATGAGTGAGCGCACCCCCGAGCCGAAGACCGTCCTGCTCCGCCGCGGCGAGGTCCACAGCCCCGCCGACCCGTTCGCGACCGCGATGGTCGTCGAGCGAGGCCAGGTCGCCTGGGTCGGCTCGGAGGGCGCCGCGGACGCCTTCGCGGACGGTGTCGACGAGGTGGTCGACCTGGACGGCGCCCTGGTCACCCCGGCCTTCACCGACGCGCATGTGCACACCACGTCCACCGGCCTCGCCCTGACCGGCCTCGACCTGTCGGCCGCGCCGTCCCTGGAGGCGGCCCTGGCGCGGGTACGGGACTTCGCCGCCGCCCGTCCGCACGACAAGGTCCTCCTCGGTCACGGCTGGGACGCCTCCCGCTGGCCTGGCGGCCGCCCCCCGACGCGCGCCGAACTGGACGAGGCCACGGGCGGCCGTCCCCTCTACCTCTCCCGTATCGACGTGCACTCGGCGGTCGTCACCACGGCGCTGCTGGACCTGACCCCGGGGCTCGCCGCGTCGTACGGCCCGCAGGCCGGTGAGGGGGACGCGCCGCTCACCGCCGACGTCCACCACGCCGTACGGGCGGCCGCGTTCGCGGCCGTGACGCCGGCCCAGCGCGCCGAGGCCCAGCGCACCGCCCTCGCCCATGCCGCCTCGCTCGGCATCGGCTCGGTCCACGAGTGCGCGGGCCCGGAGATCTCCTCCGAGGACGACTTCACCGCCCTGCTGCGGCTCGCCGCCGAGGAGGCGGGGCCCCGGGTCGTCGGCTACTGGGCCGAGCAGGCCGAGGAGGGCATCGCCAGGGCGCGTGAGCTGGGCGCGGCGGGCGCGGCCGGTGACCTCTTCGTCGACGGCGCCCTCGGCTCCCACACCGCCTGTCTGCACGCCCCCTACACCGACGCCGCCCACACCGGCACCGCCTACCTGAGCGCCTCCGACGTCGCCACGCACGTCACGGCCTGCACCGAGGCCGGCCTCCAGGCGGGCTTCCACGCCATCGGCGACGCCGCCGTCACCGCCGTCGTCGAGGGCGTGCGGGCCGCCGCCGAGAAGGTCGGCCTGGCCCGGATCCGCGCCGCCCGGCACCGCGTCGAGCACGCCGAGATGCTGACGCCGGAGACGATCGCCGCCTTCGCCGAGCTGGGCCTGACCGCCTCCGTGCAGCCCGCCTTCGACGCCCTGTGGGGCGGCGAGGACGGCATGTACGCCCAGCGCCTGGGCGCCGACCGGGCCCGCACCCTCAACCCCTTCGCGGCCCTGCTGCGGGCCGGGGTCCCGCTCGCCTTCGGCTCCGACAGCCCGGTCACGCCGCTCGACCCGTGGGGCACCGTCCGCGCCGCCGCCTTCCACCGCACCCCCGAGCACCGCGTCTCCGTGCGCGCCGCCTTCACGGCCCACACCCGCGGCGGCTGGCGGGCGGTCGGCCGGGACGACGCCGGAGTCCTCGTGCCCGGCGCGCCCGCCGACTACGCGGTGTGGTGCACCGACGCGCTCGTCGTCCAGGCCCCCGACGACCGGGTCGCCCGCTGGTCCACCGACCCCCGCTCCGGCACCCCCGGCCTGCCCGACCTGTCCCCGGGCACCGACCTGCCCGTATGCCTGCGCACCGTGGTCGGCGGGCGGACGGTGTACGTGCGGCCGGGTGAGTGATCCGCCGGGGCGAGGCCGGGAAGATCACCCGTCCGCCCGCCGTCGGACCCTCCGCGGCTCCTCGGCGCTGACCAGCGCGTTGACCGAAGAGCCGCAGGTGGGGTGGCTGTTGACAGCCGACGGCAGGGGGCCGGTAGGTTCTGCCGAGTCCACCACCGGACGCCCCGCCGGGGAACGGCCGCGACTCACGGCGGCGCCGCTGGGTCAGGACGGTCGCCGCGGCCCGGCGCACCGCCACTGGGAGCCAGGCACAGCGCCCGCGCCGCAGCGAGGGAACGTGCCGACCGGTCGGGGAAGGTGTGACCCGGGTGGGGCCCGGGCGCTCAGTAGACAACGGCTTTCGGTCGACCCGCAGCCAGCGGGCCCCAGGTCGGCCCGAAGGGCGCCGGGCCCCCTCCGCAGCACCGCGCGGGGCACCCCGCACCCAGTAGCCTCGTCGTACGAGCCGAAAAGCGCATCCTTACCCCGCTTTTCGGAAAACGACACCACCATACGATCGTCCCGTCACGTCAGCGCAGGCGGCGGCCACTATGGTGGTCCCCTGCGTACGGACATGAAGGGGCAGCAGTGAACGACGGCGACGGGACTCTCGGGGCACCGGCCCGGGACAGGCAGTTCGGTCCGCTCGGCACGGCCTTGGTGATCATCCCGACCTACAACGAGGCGGAGAACATCAAGGCCATCGTCGGCCGGGTACGCAAGGCCGTCCCCGAGGCCCACGTCCTCGTGGCCGACGACAACAGCCCCGACGGCACCGGCAAGCTCGCCGACGAACTGGCCGCCGAGGACGACCACGTCCAGGTCCTGCACCGCAAGGGCAAAGAGGGGCTCGGCGCCGCCTACCTCGCCGGCTTCCGCTGGGGCCTCGAGCACGGCTACGGCGTGCTCATCGAGATGGACGCCGACGGCTCGCACCAGCCGGAGGAGCTGCCCCGGCTGCTGACCGCCCTCAAGGGCGCCGACCTCGTCCTGGGCTCCCGCTGGGTGCCGGGCGGCCGGGTCGTGAACTGGCCGAAGTCCCGGGAATTCATCTCCCGCGGCGGCAGCCTCTACTCGCGCCTGGCGCTGGACCTCCCGCTGCGTGACATCACCGGCGGCTACCGCGCCTTCCGCCGCGAGACCCTGGAGGGCCTCGGTCTCGACGAGGTCGCCTCCCAGGGCTACTGCTTCCAGGTCGACCTCGCCCGCCGTGCCGTCAAGGCCGGCTACCACGTCGTCGAGGTGCCCATCACCTTCGTCGAGCGCGAACTCGGCGACTCCAAGATGAGCCGCGACATCCTGGTCGAGGCGCTGTGGCGGGTCACCGCGTGGGGCGTGGGGGAGCGGGTCGGCAAGATCGCGGGCCGCAGCGGCCAGCAGGAGCAGCCCCCGTCCGCGTCGCCCTCCCCGTCCCACAGGGACGCCCCCTCCCACGGGGACGACTGAACCTCCCCTTACGCCGCTCTGAGCCGGGTGCGGGCACACTGGGAGCATGACGACTGGCGCTTCGACTCCCGCGTTCTCCGCCCGGCCCCGGCGCTCCCGCCGCTGGCGGTTGCTGCCGTTGGGACTCGCCGCGTGGCTGGTGCTGGAGATCTGGCTGCTGACCGTGGTCGCGGGCGAGGCCGGCGGGTTCACGGTCTTCCTGCTGCTGGTCGCCGGGCTGGTGCTCGGCTCGGTGGTGGTCAAGCGGGCGGGGCGCCGCGCCTTCCAGAACCTCAACGAGGCGGTCCAGCGCGGCACGCCCCCGTCCCGCGGCGGCGGCAACGGCTTGCTGATGCTCGGCGGCCTGTTCCTGATGATCCCCGGGCTGGCCTCCGACGCGCTCGGCCTGCTCCTGCTGCTCCCGCCGGTCCAGAAGGCCGTCGGCCGGTACGCGGAGCGCACGGTCGACCGGAAGCTGCGCGAGGCCGTCCCCGGCTCCCTGGGCGATGCCTTCCAGCAGGCCCGGATGCACCGGCCCGACGGGAAG
>NZ_BQUN01000137.1:0-57585 GCF_026008495.1 Streptomyces sp. A012304 | reverse complement strand
CGGCGCCCGCGGTCATGTGCGTTGCGCTGATGCGCCGGCCTCCGCTAGGCGGACTTGCGGCTGTCCCGGGGATGCACCGCCAGGTTCATCGCCCCGGACCGCAGAACGGCCAGGCGCTCCTCGAGGACCTCTTCGAGTTCCTCACGGGTCCGCCGCTCCATCAGCATGTCCCAGTGTGTACGCGCGGGCTTGGCCTTCTTCTCCTCGGGGCCGTCGCCGTCCACGAGGAGTGCCTGGGCCCCGCAGACCTTGCACTCCCACTCCGGCGGGATCTCCGCCTCGACCGAGAAGGGCATCTCGAAGCGGTGCCCCTTCTCGCATGCGTACTCCACGGCCTGGCGCGGGGCCAGGTCGATGCCGCGGTCCGTCTCGTAGCTGGTCACCACGAGGCGCGTGCCGCGAAGAGCTCGCTCACTCATGAATCGTGCCTCCCGGGCTTGTCGCCCACAGGACAGGTGTCGCTGTCGTCGTCATCCGGTCAACGTCCGGTCGGCGGTAAAGATTCCCGTTCCGAGTCCCGTTCCGGGTCATGCGTCGCCGTCGTAGCCGCAGCCTTGTCAACCAGTGCAGTACCCACCGGCGCCCGGTTTGTCACATCTGCAAGGAGATGTCACCCAGCGTTTCGGCATCTTTGACGCGCAGTAACGGTACGCCTGGCAGGCCAAACGCGTACACTACCGCCCTTTCGTGTTGAGCGCTAAATCTTCTCGGGTACCGGATTGCCCGCACCCTCGATCGCCCGCCGCACCGGGACCCGCGCGAGCAGCAGGAACCCGAGGACGAAGAAGACCACGAGCGAGATGATCGCGTCCCGGTAACTCCCGGTCAGCTGGTACGTGAGCCCGAACAGCAGCGGGCCGAGCCAGCTCATTCCGCGGTCGCTCACCTCGTAGGCGGAGAAGTACTCGGCCTCCTTGCCGGGCGGGACCAGATGCGAGAAGAGGGAGCGGGACAGGGCCTGGCTGCCGCCGAGGACCAGCCCGATCGCGGCCGCCAGCAGGAAGAAGCCCACCGGCGCCCCGGCCGGCAGGAAGTACCCCGCGCCCAGGGTGAGCGTCCAGGCCACGAGCGAGCCGAGGATCGTGCGCTTCGCGCCGTACCGCCGCGCCAGACGCCCCATCGTCAGGGCGCCCGCCACGGCCAGGACCTGCACCAGCAGGACGGCGCCGATGAGCGTGGACTGGCCGAGGCCCAGCTCCTCGGAGCCGTAGATCGACGCCTGGGAGATCACGGTCTGGATGCCGTCGTTGTAGACGAGGTACGCCAGGAGGAAGGCGAGGGTCAGCGGGTGGCGGCGCATGTCGCGGAAGGTCGCGGCGAGCTGGCGCAGGCCCGGTGCGGTCGCCTCGCGCGCGGCCGAGGGGCGGTCGCGCAGCCGCAGCAGCGGGATCAGGGTGAAGCCGCCCCACCACAGGCCGGCCGAGGCCAGACAGATCCGCACCGCCGTCGACTCCGAGACACCGAAGGAGTCGTGGGCGAGATAGAGGACGAGGTTCACGACCAGGACCAGGGAGCCCGCCGCGTACCCGAAGGCCCAGCCGCGAGAGGAGACCGCGTCGCGTTCCTCGGGCGGGGCGATCTGGGGCAGATAGGAGTTGTAGAGCATCATCGCCACGGACTGGGCGGCGTTCGCCACGACGAGCAGCGCGCCGCCCAGCAGATAGCGGTCCCCGGAGAGGAAGAACATGCCCGTCGTGGCCGCGGCCCCGACATAGGCGGCGGCCGCGAGGAGCGGCTTCTTGCGGCCCGTGCGGTCGGCCGCCGCGCCCACCAGGGGCATCAGCACGACGGCCACGATCACCGACAGGGACACCGAGTACGCGAAGAAGGAGCCCGCCCGGACCGGGATGCCCAGGGGATGCACATAGCCGTCGGCGTCCGCGGCCTTCTCGGCGACCGACGTCAGATACGGCCCCAGGAACACGGTGAGAACGCTCGTCGAGTAGACGGAGCACGCCCAGTCGTAGAAGTACCAGCCGCGCTGCTCGCGCCGCCGCCCGGCCGCGTCGTCGCACGCCGCCGTCCGCACGGTGTCGGTGCCCACCCGTGCCCTCGCTTCCCCGCCGAAGATGCCGCGCGAGGGCGGCGGAGCGCGCGGGACCGGGTCAGACCCAGACGCCCCGCTCCTCCATGACCTTGCGCAGTGTGCCGATGTGATCGGTCATGATGCCATCGACCCCCAGGTCCAGCAGCCGGTGCATCCGATCCGCCTCGTTGATCGTCCACACGTGCACCTGGAGCCCGCGCGCGTGGGCCGCGCGCACGAAGCGCCGGTCCACCACCTGGATGCCCGACTGGGTCTCGGGCACCTGCGCCGCGACCGCCGAACCGCGCAGCGCCGCGGGCACGCCCCAGGACCGCAGCCGCAGGTTGAGCACACCCCGGGTGCCGTACGAGGTGGCCAGGCGGGGCCCGGCCAGCCGCTGGGCGCGCACCACACGGGCCTCCGAGAAGGAGCCGACGCAGACGCGGTCCCAGCAACCCGTGCGCGCGATCAGGTTGAGCAGGGGATGGAGCGCGGGCTCGGCCTTGATGTCGACGTTCCAGCGCACCTCGGGGAAGGTCTCCAGCAGTTCCTCGAACAGCGGGACCGGTTCCTCGCCCCCCCACGCGCGCGTGCCGTACGTCCGCCCAGGGCAGATCGGCGATCCGGCCCGCCCCGTCGGTCACCCGGTCCAGCGTCGTGTCGTGGAAGGCGACGAGCTTGCCGTCCCGGGTGGCGTGCACGTCGGTCTCGATGTAGCGGTAGCCCGCCTCGACCGCGCGCCGGAACTGCGCCACGGTGTTCTCCAGACCGTCCGCGGCCCCGCCGCGGTGCGCGAATGCGATGGGCCCCGGATGGTCGAGGTACGGGTGGCGTATGAGGGTGCTCACGGACGCAGTATCGCTCCACGGGGTGACCCGGTGGCAACGACCGTGCTGCCGCCGGATGCCGGGGGAACGGCGAACACCCGCAGGAAGAGCTGGGCGAGCGGACCGATCGCCACCGCGTAGAGCAGGGTGCCGACGCCGATGGTGCCGCCCAGGGCGAAGCCGGTGACCACGACCGCCACCTCGACGGCCGTCCGCATCAGGCGGATCGAGCGGCCCGTGCGCCGGTGCAGGCCCGTCATCAGCCCGTCGCGCGGTCCCGGCCCGAAGCTCGCCGCGATGTACAGGCCGGTGGCCAGGCCGTTGAGGACGACGCCGGCCAGCAGCAGCGGCACCCGGACGGTCAGCGTGTGGGCCTCGGGGACCAGGGCGAGCGCGCCGTCCATGGCGAGACCGACCACGAAGACGTTGGAGACCGTACCGAGGCCGGGCCGCTGGCGCAGCGGGACCCACAGCAGCAGCACGGCCGCGCCCACCACGATCGACACCACCCCGATCGACAGGCCGGTCCGTTCGGCGAGCCCCTGGTGGAGCACGTTCCACGGCTCCAGGCCCAGCCCCGCCCGGACCAGGAGCGCCGAGCTGGCGCCGTAGAGCACGAGGCCGGCGTACAGCTGGATCAGCCGCCGGCCGAGACGGTGTGGTGTCGACAAGGGTCCCCCCGGGTGGTCGCAGTGGCCTTACCCGTGTCACTCTGTGGCTTGTCGAGAAGAGCCATCCAGGGCCAATTCCGGAAAGGTGGACTGGTAGTCATGGCGCAGTGGACCTCCGCGGTGGGGGCCGCGCAGCTCGCGCGGCTGCTCAAGTCCCAGCAGGACCGCCCGGCGGGCCCCGGGACGCGCCGCCCGCCCGCCTACCGCGCGCTCGCGGACGGCATCCGGCTGCTCGTGCTGGAAGGACGCGTCCCGGTGGCCGCCCGGCTGCCCGCCGAACGCGAACTGGCGATGGCCCTGACCGTGAGCCGTACGACCGTCGCCGCCGCCTACGAGGCGCTGCGCGCCGAAGGCTTCCTGGAGTCGCGGCGCGGCGCCGGCAGCTGGACGGCCGTGCCGGCGGGCAACCCGCTGCCCGCGCGCGGGCTGGAGCCGCTGCCGCCGGAGGCCCTCGGCTCGATGATCGACCTGGGCTGCGCGGCCCTGCCCGCGCCGGAGCCGTGGCTCACCCGTGCCGTGCAGGGGGCGCTGGAGGAGCTGCCGCCCTACGCGCACACGCACGGCGACTATCCGGCCGGGCTGCCCGCGCTGCGCGCGGTGATCGCCGAGCGGTACACCGCGCGCGGGATACCGACCATGCCCGAGCAGATCATGGTGACGACCGGCGCGATGGGCGCGATCGACGCGATCTGCCATCTGTTCGGCGGGCGGGGCGAGCGCATCGCCGTCGAATCGCCCTCGTACGCCAACATCCTTCAGCTGATGCGCGAGGCGGGCGCCCGGCTGGTGCCCGTCGCCATGGCCGAGGGGCTCGCCGGGTGGGACCTGGACCGCTGGCGCCAGGTGCTGCGCGAGGCGGCGCCCCGCATCGCCTATGTCGTCGCCGACTTCCACAACCCGACCGGCGCGCTCGCCGACGAGGACCAGCGGCGGCGGCTGGTGGAGGCGGCCCGGTCGGCGGGAACCGTGCTGGTCGCCGACGAGACGATGAGCGAGCTGTGGCTCGACGAGGACGTCGCGGGCGCGGCGATGCCGCGGCCGGTGTGCGGTTTCGACCCGGCCGGCTCCACGGTGATCACCGTCGGCTCGGCGAGCAAGGCCTTCTGGGCGGGGATGCGCATCGGCTGGGTGCGCGCCGCCCCGGACGTCGTGCGCAGCCTGGTCGCCGCGCGCGCGTACGCCGATCTGGGCACCCCCGTGCTGGAGCAGCTCGCGGTGAACTGGCTGTTCACCACCGGCGGCTGGGAGCAGGCCGTCGAGCTGCGGCGCGCCCAGGCCCGGGAGAACCGGGACGCGCTGGTCGCGGCGGTGCGGCGGGAGCTGCCGGAATGGGAATTCGCCGTCCCGAAGGGCGGCCTGACCCTGTGGGTGCGGGCCGGAGGCCTCTCGGGCTCGCGACTGGCCGAGGCCGGCGAGCGGGTCGGCGTGCGCGTCCCCTCCGGGCCCCGCTTCGGCGTCGACGGGGCCTTCGAGGGCTATGTACGGCTGCCGTTCACCGTTCAGGGCGCGGTGGCGGACGAGGCCGCCGCACGACTGGCCGCGGCGGCCCGGGTGGTGGAGAGCGGCGGGACGGCCGGCGGCGAGGGGCCGCGTACGTTCGTCGCGTAGGCGGCAGGGGGTCCCCCGTCGGGGGCGGCGGGTGACTTGTGGATCGTGCCGCCGGTCGGAAAAAAAGCACCGTCCCCCGGAGCCCCCTGGCTAGCTGCTCTCCGCGGCCACGGCCTCGACCGGTACCGGGAGCGACTCGCCGTCCGCCGGGGTCGTCCGCGGCGGCAGCAGGTCCAGCACCGCCTGCCGGTGCGCGTCGCTCGTCGCGTCGTCGTACGGGTCCGGGGTCGCCGGGACCTGGAGCCGGTGCACCGGTCCGGAGCCGAGCCGGGCGTAGCCACGTCCGGGCGGGACCTGGTCGACGGGCGTGGAGCGCGGGCGCGCGCCCAGGAGCGCCTCCAGCTGACGGGCCGGAGCGGGCCCGAGGACGACACGCGCGCGCGTGTGCTGCCGTACGGCGTCGCTCAGGAGGTCGAGGCGGTCGAACTGTTCGGCGACGACGACGGCGACATGGACCGCGCGGCCGTGCCGGAGGGGGACCTGGAGCAGGGACTGCGGGTCCTTGCGGCCGTCCGCCTCGGCGAGCGGGGTGAACGCGGTGGGGCGGTCGAGCAGGATCCACAGCGGGCGCTTGGTGTCGTCCGGCGGCGGATGGCCCGCCTGGCGGGCGTGGTTGGCGGCGATGAGCCGGCGCTCGGTCTCGCTCGCCGCCCACTCCAGGCTGGCCAGCGCCCCGGCGAGCCCGACCTCGACGCCCAGGACGCCGTCCCGGCCGGTGAGGCAGGCGTACTCGCCGGTGCCGCCGCCCTCGACGATCAGGACATCGCCGTACTGAAGGGCCTGGAGGGCGATCGAGCGCAGCAGGGTCGAGGTGCCGCTGCCGGGCTGGCCGACCGCCAGGAGATGGGGCTCGGTGGAGCGCGGGCCGGTGCGCCAGACGACCGGCGGCACGTCCCGCTGCTCCTCGCCGTGGGTGAGCGGGAGCGTGCGGTGGACCTGGGAGTGGTCGGTGAAGCCCAGGACCGTCTCGCCGGGCGCGGTCACGAAGCGCTGGGCGGCGATGTCGGTGGGCAGCGGGGCGAGGACACGGACCGTGAGTTCGTTGCCCTCCTCCTCCCAGTCGAAGAGGTACTCACGGCCACGGCCCGACTTCGCGGCGAGCAACTGCTCGACCCGCGCGCGCGGCTCGCCCTCGCCGTCCGGGAAGTAGGCCGGGTAGCGGACCAGGAGGTGCGTCACCCGGTCCGAGTCGTCGAACTCGTACGACGGGAAGACCTTCTCCCACTCGCCGCCGTGGGCGTACAGCGGGGAGGGGTCCTCGGCCGTCGAGAAGTGCGGGACCAGAGCCTCGTACAGCGACTGGAGCCGCTGGATCTGCGACTCGTCGGGGCCCTCCGGAGCCGGTGGGGTGCGGTCCCGGCCCTGCCAGGCCGCCGCCGCCATCAGCGTGATGACGGCGAGCAGGGGGCCGTGCGGTACGAGCGCCACGACCAGGATCACCGAGGCCACCATGAACAGCAGCGGCCCGCGCCTGTCCTTGGGGGTCTCGGCCCACTTGCGCCGCCCGGCCGAGGCCAGCCGGCGCAGTCCGCGGGTGATCGTGATCAGCGGGTGGAGGACGTCGGTGGCGCTGTCGGCCGCCGTCCGGGCCAGCTCCCGGCTCCGGGCGATCTGCGCGCTGCCTGTGCTCAGGATGCGGGGGAGGGGGCGCCGGGCCACTGCTGTCTCCTGACGGTGAGTACGGAAGGGACGGACGACGGCGGGGCGGGCGACGTCAGAACTTGATGCCGCCCAAAAGGCTCGCCAGGCTCTCGCCGCCGGCCTTGATGCTCGGGGCGATGGCCGTGCTGGCCAGGTAGAAGCCGAACAGGGCCGAGACCAGGGCGTGCGACGCCTTCAGCCCGTCCTTGCGGAAGAACAGGAAGACGATGATGCCGAGCAGGACCACGCCTGAGATGGACAGGATCATGTGAGTTCTCCTGGTTGTGGGGACAGTCACCATGAGTACTTCCAGGATCACAGGATGTATCTATACGATTAAAGGTGCAAATGGGTGAAAAACGGGATATTTCCCCCGGACGGGCGAAGCCTTGGCAGACTGCCTGAACAGCGGAGTTGCGTCGAACGGGTCTCCCGCTGATCTTTGCCTCCGGCGGGTCCCGTCATGTGTCCGCCGAGCCAGTACCCTGGCGATTCACCTGAACGGCTGTGCAGAGAGGCGGTCCGGCCGATGAGCGAAGTTCCCGACCCCGAGGTCGTGGAGCTGGCGACCAAGATCTTCGATCTGGCCCGCCGGGGGCAGACCGAGGCGCTCGTGGCGTACGTCGACGCGGGCGTTCCGGCCAACCTCACCAACGACCGCGGCGACTCGCTCGTGATGCTCGCCGCCTACCACGGCCATGCCGAGGCGGTCCGGGCGCTGCTCGCCCGCGGCGCCGAGGCCGACCGCGTCAACGACCGGGGCCAGACCCCGCTCGCGGGGGCGGTCTTCAAGGGGGAGACGGAGGTCATCAAGGCGCTGCTGGACGCCGGCGCCGACCCGGCCGCGGGCACCCCCTCGGCCGTGGACACCGCCCGTATGTTCGGCCGCACGGAGTTGCTGGAGCTGTTCGGCGCCCAGTGACACCGAAGGTCCTGACCAGGTAGAACAAAAGTGCACAGCAAGTAATTCGACGACCACGGGGGAGGCGGTGCGAGGCCGCCGGAAATTTCGGTCGCGGCAGGGAGAACCGCCGAGTCATCATGACGTCGTGATTCACGGACGCGATGGCTGGGCAGGTGTTGCCGCACCGCGCGGGCCGTGACGCGGTCCGCATGGGCCACCGACGAGAGGCAGAGGAAGATGGTCTACAGCAAGCAGGAAACGGCGGGCGCCCCGACGTGTTGTCACGCTGCCAGGTAATGCACGTCCCCGGTTGCGTCGACGCTTGATGTGAGGCTGTTTCCCATGTTCGATCCGGTCATAGCGCCCAGCGGCACGCTGCTCGGCCTCCTCCAGCGGGGCCGCGGCGACGGCACACTGCACGCGCTCACCGCCCCCCGCCCCGAGGCCCTCGCGGCCCTGAACCACTGTGTGCTGCGCGACCCCCGCCACGACTGGCAGGTGGAGAACCGCTCCCTGTACTACGCCCGTCTCTTCCTCGACCTGAACGGCGAGCTGGACGAGATCGAGGCCCACCTCTTCGACGTCGAGGACGCCTTCGACACCGAGGAGTCCCGCACCGGCCTCGCCCTGGCCGTCCTCGGCCACCTCGCCTCCTACGGCAGGCGGGACGCCCTGGAGCTGCTGCGCAGGTACGCCGCCTCGGGCTCCAACTGGGCCTGGGCCCTGGACGAGCTCGCCCTGCGCGACGACGACGCCGGGCTGCGCGCCCTGGCCGCGCCCGTGCTGGCGCGGTTCGCGACCGACGCCGAGGGCGAGGCCGAGCTGGCCGCCGCCGTACGGGACGCCTTCGAGCCACGGCCCTGGCGGCTGTGGGCCGAGGACCCCCGCGAATACGTCTCCACGCGTGTGCGTGCCGCTCAGGAGACCGGCTGTTTCGACCGCTGGCAGCGGCAGATGAGTCCCAGCGGGCCCCGCCCCGGCTGGAGCGTCCAAGCCGTCTTCGAATGGGCCCAGCAAGGCGTCGAACGAGGCGCCGCGCTCCATGTCCCCGCCGCCCGCTGCCTCACCGCCGTGGCCGGACCCGAGGACCGGCCGCAGATCGTGCGCGCGGCGCGGGACGGCTTCGAGGGAGCCCGCTGCACCGCCCTGCGCTACCTCGCCGACAACAACGATCCCGACGCCCTCGATCTCATCGAAGGCGCCGTGACCACCGGCTCGACGGCCGTCGTGGAGGCCGCCGTCGACGCCTTCGAACGCATGCGCAGCGTCGCCGCCGTCGACCGGGCCCGCGGCTGGGCCCACCGGCCCGACGCCCTGGGCGCCGCCGCCGGCCGCGTCCTCGCCTGCCGGGGCGCCACCCGGGACAGCGACCTGGTCCTCGGCGCACTGCGCGAAGCCGTCCGCGGCGAGGGCTGCGACGCGCCGACCCTGTGGACCCTGGTCGACGGCGCCGGACGACTCGGCATCGTCTGCGCGGCCCCCGTCCTGCGCCATATCTACCGCGAGACCGCCTCGTCCCATCTGCGCGGGCGGTGCGCCCGCGCACTCGCCGCCACCGACCCCTCCTTCGCCACCGGCTTCGCCGTCGAATGCCTCTGGGACTGCGAGGAGGCCACCCGCGAGATCGCCGCCCGGCACGCCGAGACCGGCGACACCCGTGTCGTCGAACGCCTGCGCAGACTCGCCGCCGACCCCGCCGAGGAGGCCGAGGTGCAGACGGCCGTACGCAGCCGGATCGGGCCCGACACCGCCTCCGCCATGTGACCCGACGGGCGTACGCGTGCCCGCCGGGTGAACAGGGGATGACCAGCGGGTCGGACGGGAATGGACACCGTCTGACCCGCTCGGGTGCGCAGCGCAACGCTCATGGGACGTTTGTCGTCCGGAAAGATCCACGTTGACGCGGCCACGTCCGGCGCGGCGACAACACCGGTATGCGTGTCGTCATCGTGACCGAATCCTTTCCCCCCGACGTGAACGGCGTGGCCCACTGCGCGCTCCAGACCGCCCGGCACCTCGTAGATCGCGGTCACCTTCCGCTCGTCGTCGCCCCGGCCACCGCCGCCGGGACCGGGCCGGACGCCCAGGCGCCGTGCCCCGTCGTCCGTGTCCCCTCCCTCCCGCTCCCGGGCTACCCCCAGGTGCGCGTCGCCCTCCCCAGCCGACGCGTCGCCGCGGCCATCGCCGACCACCGCGCCGACATGGTCCACCTGGCCAGCCCCTTCGTCCTCGGCGTCCGCGGCATGGCCGCCGCCGCCCGGCTCGGCATCCCGGCCGTCGCCGTCTACCAGACCGACCTGGCCGGATACGCCCGCACCTACATGGGCGCCGGCGAGGCCGCCGCCTGGCGGCGGATACGCTCCGTCCACGCCGCCGCCGACCTCACCCTCGCCCCCTCCAGCGCGGCCCTGCGCGACCTGGAGACGCACGGCGTCCCCCGGGTCAAGCTCTGGGCGCGCGGCGTGGACACCGTCCGCTTCCGCCCCGACCACCGCGACGAGGCGCTGCGCCGCGAACTCGCCCCGAACGGCGAGACGATCATCGGCTACGTCGGACGCCTCGCCCCCGAGAAGCAGGTCGAGCTGCTGGCCGGGGCGTGCGGCCTGGACGGCGTGAAGGTCGTGGTGGTCGGCGACGGCCCCAGCCAGGCCCATCTGACCGAGGCGCTGCCCGGCGCGGTGTTCCTGGGCCGCCGCACCGGCGACGACCTGGCCCGCGTCTTCGCCTCGCTGGACGTCTTCGTGCACACCGGCCCCTTCGAGACGTTCTGTCAGACCGTGCAGGAGGCCATGGCCAGCGGTGTGCCGGTCGTGGCGCCCGCCGCGGGCGGTCCGCTCGACCTGGTCGCCCACGGCCGTACGGGGCTGCTCGTCCCACCGCGTGACGTCGACGCCGTGCGGGACGCGGTGCGGTCGCTGGCCGCCGACGCCGCACTGCGGGCCGCCTACGGCGCCGCCGGGCGGGCCACGGTCGAGGGCCGCACCTGGGCCGCCGTCGGTGACCAGCTGATCGGCCACTACGCCGACGTGCTCACCGCCCGTCGGCCGGTGGTGGCGGCGTGAGCGCCGGATCGGCCCCCGTGGGCACGGGGCGGGCGGACGCCGGGGCGCTGCGGATCGTGCGCCTCGCCAACTTCGTCGCCCCCGCCTCGGGCGGACTGCGCACGGCCCTGCGCGAGCTGGGCAAGGGATACCGGGCGGCGGGCCACGAGCCCGTGCTCATCGTGCCCGGCGAGCGGGAGAGCGACCGCGACACCGAGCAGGGCCGGGTGATCACCCTGCCCGGGCCGCTGCTGCCCGGCACCGGCGGCTACCGCGTCCTCACGGACAAGCGGCGCGTCGCCCGCCTACTGGAGGACCTCGCGCCCGACCGCCTGGAGGTCTCCGACCGCACGACGCTGCGCTGGACCGGGAAATGGGCGCGGCGGGCCCGCGTCCCGGCCGTGATGGTCTCCCACGAGACCGCCGACGGGGTGCTGCGCACCTGGGGCCTGCCGGAAGGAGCGGCCCGCCGGGCCGCCGACGCGCTCAACCTCCGCACGGCGCACACCTACGCGCGCGTGGTGTGCACCACCGAGTTCGCCGAACGGGAGTTCGTGCGGATCGGCGTCCGCAACGTGGTGCGCGCCCCGCTCGGCGTCGACCTCGTCGAACGGCACCCGGCCCTGCGCGACCCGGGGCTGCGCGGCCGCCACGCGCGCGCGGACGAGGCCCTGCTGGTGACCTGCACCCGCCTGTCCGTGGAGAAACGTCCCGGTACCGCGCTGGACGCCCTGGAGGCCCTGGTACGGAGGGGCACACGGGCGGTGCTGGTCGTCGCCGGCGACGGGCCGCTGCGGGGCAGGCTGGAGCAGCGGGCACGGGAGCGCGGGCTGCCGGTCACCTTCCTCGGGCACGTCTCCGACCGGGGTGCCCTGGGCGCGCTCCAGGCGTCCGCCGACGTGTGCCTGGCGCCGGGCCCCGCCGAGACGTTCGGGCTCGCCGCCCTGGAGGCGATGGCCTGCGGTACGCCCGTCGTGGTCAGCGCCTCGTCGGCGCTGCCCGAGGTGATCGGGGCCGCCGGGGCCGTCGCGGCGGACCACGGCGAGGCCTTCGCGGACGCGGTCGAGACGCTGCTGTCGCGGCCTCGGGCCGAGGCGCGGGAACAGGCACGCGCGCGTGCGGAGTGCTTCGGGTGGGGGACGGCCGTGGAGGCGTTCCTCGCCGCGCACGACGCGACCGTGCTGCGCCGGGCCGGCGGGAGCGGCGCGGGCGACACGACGGTCGCCTCCTCCCGCGTCGCTCGTGCCGGGGACGACGCGACGGTCGCGTCCCGTCCCTTCGTGTCCGGAGGACTCGGATGAGACCCGTCCGATTCGTCGCCCTCGGGGACTCGCTCACCGAGGGCGTCGGCGACCCCGTGGGCGACGGGTGGCGCGGCTGGGCCGCGCTGCTCGCCGGCGGTCTCACGGAGCAGACCGTGGAATTCACCAATCTCGCGGTCAGCGGCGCGCAGACCCGGGACGTGCTGGAACGGCAGCTTCCGGCGGGGCTGGCGCTCCGCCCCGACCTCGTCTCCGTCGTCATCGGCGTCAACGACACCCTGCGCTGCACCTTCGACATCCACGCCGTCGCCTCCCGGCTCGACCGGATCTACGGCTCCTTCACCGGGCAGGGCGCGGTCCTGCTCACCGCCTGCCTGCCCGACCCGGGCGCGATGCTCGGTCTGCCCGGGGCGCTCGCCCGCCCGCTCGCCCGGCGGCAACGGGCCGTGAACACCGTCGTCCACGCGCTCTCCGACCGGTATGGCGCCGTCCATCTGCACGCCGCCGAGGGCGCGTGGCTGACGGACCGGGCCATGTGGAGCGCGGACCGGCTCCACCCCGGGGAGCGCGGGCACCGGCAACTGGCGGTGCGTTTCCACGCGCTGCTGACACGGGCGGGCCTGGCCGACGGCGCAGCGCCCTCGCCCGAGCCGCAGTCGCCGGCCCCGACGACGTCGGCCGGCCTGTGGTGGCTGGCGACCGCGGGCACCGGCTGGGTGGCCCGGCGCTGCACCGACCTGCTGCCGCAACTGCTCGCGCTGGCCGCCGACGAGATGCGCCACCGCGCGCGCGGCACGAGCGCCCGCCTCGATCTGCGGGCCTCGGCGGCGGTGTCGGCGGCGCTGACCGCGCTGTCGGCCGGGGAACGGCGGCCCGACCTCGCCTAGGCCCTGTCGTTTGGATCATCCCGGCGTCCGAACGACAGGGCCTGGCCGCCGCTGTCGGCCGGGGAGCGGCGGTGAGGCGTCGCTCAGTCGCGGAGGCGTCAGGACGGTGCGTCAGTGGCGGCGTACCGCGACGAAGCGGAGCGGGGTGCCCGGGACCGCCTGGGCGGCGGCCGGGAGGTCGGACGGGCGGACGACCGCGATCACCGGATAGCCCCCGGTGGTCGGGTGGTCGGCCAGGAAGACCACCGGTCTGCCGTCCGGCGGGACCTGGACCGCGCCCAGCACCATGCCCTCGCTGGGGAGTTCACCCGGCCGGGCCCGCTCCAGCGCGGGGCCCTCCGTGCGCAGGCCGATGCGGTTGCCGGCCGGGGAGACACGGTACGCGCGCGAGGTGAAGGTGCGCAGCGCCCGCGGGGTGAACCAGTCGTCGCGCGGGCCGAGGGTCACCCGCAGGACGAGTTCCGCCGGAGGCGCCGGCTGCGGGGCGACGTCCACGCGCGCGTGCGCGGCGGGAACGTGCCCCGCAGAGCCCAGGGGCAGGACCGCGCCGTCCGCGAGGGGAGCGGGGCCGAGGCCGGAGAGCAGGTCCGTGGAGCGGCTGCCGAGGACCGGTTCCACGGCGATGCCGCCGGTCACG
Source organism: Streptomyces sp. A012304 (assembly GCF_026008495.1). Classification (GTDB taxonomy): domain Bacteria; phylum Actinomycetota; class Actinomycetes; order Streptomycetales; family Streptomycetaceae; genus Streptomyces. Next base: position 44,081 of record NZ_BQUN01000137.1, on the reverse strand, counting down.
GCGACATAGCCGCGCAGCCCCGAGACGGCGGCCCCGACGTCCAGCACCGCGCCCGCGGGCACCCGCACGGGCGCGCCCCAGGCGGCGGGACGGCCGTCCACGGTGACCGCGCAGGGGGCGCCGCCGACCGCCACGGTCACGTCGCAGCGCGGCCTGAGGGCGCAGCCGTCGAGTGTGGTCTCCAGGACGGCCACCTCCGGGGCGTTGCCGACCAGCCGGTTGACGAGCGCCGCCGCGGGCGCGTCCAGGGCGCCGGAGCGGGGCACCCCGAGATGGGCGTGGCCGGGCCGGCCCCGGTCCTGCACGGTGGTCAGCGCCCCCGCGCGGACGACGAACAGCGCGCGGTCGGTCATGCGGCGCCCTCCGCGTCCACCGGGACGAAACGCACGCGCGTGCCGGGTGTCAGCAGCGCGGCCGGCACGCGCGCGTGGTCCCACAGCACGGCGTCCGTGGTGCCGATCAGCTGCCACCCGCCGGGCGACGCCCGCGGGTACACACCCGTGTACGGTCCCGCCAGCGCCACCGAACCGGCCGGCACGGCGGTGCGCGGAGTGGCCCGGCGCGGCACGTCGTAACGCGACGGCAGGCCGGTGAGGTAGCCGAAGCCGGGAGCGAAGCCGCAGAAGGCGACGCGGAAGTCGGTGGCCGCGTGGATGCGGGCCACCTCCCGCGCGGACACACCCCAGTGCGCGGCCACGTCGGCGAGGTCGGGGCCGTCGTAGCGCACCGGCAGGTCGATCACGTCACGGGCGAGCGGGGGAGCGGGCGGGAGGGCGGCCGTGGCCAGTTCGCGAGCCCAGCGGACGGGGTCGGCCAGGCCGTCGAGGAGGACCGTGCGGGCCGCGGGGACGATCTCGCGGACGGTCAGCGAGCCCTCCGCGCGGCGCCTGAGCAACTCGGCGTGCAGGGCGTGGGCCTCCTCGCCCGAGTCCACCTCGACGAGCAGGGCGTCCTCGCCGACGGGCAGCGCCCTCATGCGAAGGCCTCCACCCGCACACCCGACTCCTCCAGCCGCTGCCGGACCCGGCGGGCCAGCTCCACCGCGCCGGGGGTGTCGCCGTGCAGGCACAGGGAACGCGCGCGTACCTCGATGGTCGCCCCCGTGCGGTCGGCGACCGTGCCGGTCCGGGCCAGGCGCACCGACCGCTCGACGACGGTGTCCGGGTCGCTGACCACGGCCCCGTCCTGGTCGCGCGGCACGAGCGTGCCCCGCTCGGTGTAGGCGCGGTCCGCGAACGCCTCGGGCACGACCGGCAGCCCCGCCTTCCCGGCCAGCTCCAGCAGGCGCGAGCCGGGAAGTCCGAGCACGGGGAGCGCCGCGTCGGCGAGGAGCACCCCGTCGACGACCGCGCCGGCCTGGACCTCGTCGTGCACGACCCGGTTGTACAGGGCGCCGTGCGGCTTGACGTAGGCCACGCGCGCGCCCGCCGCCCGGGCGAAGACTTCCAGGGCGCCGATCTGGTAGGCGACCTCGGCGGCCAGTTCGGCGGGCGGCACGTCCATCGCGCGCCGCCCGAACCCCGCGAGGTCCCGGTAGGAGACCTGCGCGCCGATCGTCACACCCCGCTCGGCGGCCAGTTCGCACACCCGTCGCATGGTGGCCGCGTCCCCGGCGTGGAAGCCGCAGGCCACGTTGGCGCTGGTGACGACGGACAGCAGCCGTTCGTCGTCGGTCAGCCGCCAGCGGCCGAAGCCCTCGCCGAGGTCGGCGTTCAGATCGATCGCGGTCATGGATCCTTCCTGTCGTTCAGGCCACGCGGTACTGCTCGTCGCGGGCGTCGGTGAGGAACATCTGCCCCGGTGCGTGGGTGAGGGCGAACGGCGGACGCGAGGCCATCACCGCGGCCTGCGGGGTCACACCGCAGGCCCAGAACACCGGGATGTCGTCCGGCTCGGCGTCCACCGGATCGCCGAAGTCGGGACGCCCGAGGTCGTCGATGCCCAGCCCCGACGGGTCGCCGCAGTGTACGGGGCTGCCGTGCACCGCCGGGAGCAGACTGCTCTCCCGGATCGCCGTCGCGAGGTGCTCCGGCGGCACCGGGCGCATGGACACCACCATCGGCCCGTGCAGTCGCCCCGCCGGACGGCACTGACGGTTCGTCACGTACATCGGGACGTTGCGCCCCTGCTCGACGTGGCGGATCGGCACGCCCGCCCCGGCCAGCGCCCACTCGAAGGTGAAGCTGCACCCGAGCAGGAACGTCACCAGGTCCTCACGCCAGTACGCGCGCACGTCCGTCGGCTCGTCCACCAGCTCTCCGTCCCGCCACACCCGGTAGCGCGGCAGGTCGGTGCGCAGATCGGCGTCCTCGGCCAGCACGGTCGTCCAGGAGCCGGCGTCGGTCACGTCGAGGACCGGACAGGGCTTGGGGTTGCGCTGGCAGAACAGCAGCATCTCGTACGCCCAGTCCGCGGGCACCGAGATCAGGTTGACCTGGGTGTGGCCCGCCGCGACACCGGCCGTGGGGCCCGACAGGCCCTCGCGGAAGCGGGCCCGGGCGGTTTTCGGGCTCCACGTGTGCGCGTGCTCGTCGGCGAGGGCCACCGGGCGGTCTTCCATGAAGGTCGGACGGTTCACTCCAGTTCCTTCCCGCGGGTCTCCGGCAGCCCCAGCAGCGCCAGGGCCGCGATGCCGTAGCCGATCGCGCCGAAGACCAGCGCGCCGCCCACGCCCCAGCTGTCGGCGAGGAAGCCGACCGTGGTGGGGAAGACGGCACCGACGGCCCGGCCGGTGTTGTAGGTGAAGCCCTGACCCGTGCCGCGCACCGCCGTCGGGTACAGCTCGCTCAGGAAGGACCCGAAGCCGCTGAAGATCGCCGACATGCAGAACCCGAGCGGGAAGCCGAGCACGAGGAGCAGGGTGTCGGCACCGCTCGGGATGTTCGCGTACGCCACGATGCAGACCGCCGACAGCAGGGCGAAGAGCCAGATGTTGCGGCGGCGGCCCAGCCGGTCGGTGAGGTGACCGCCCGTCAGGTAACCGAGGAACGCGCCGGAGATGAGGAACGTCAGGTACCCGCCGGTGTTGACCACCGACAGCCCGCGCTCGGTCTTCAGATACGTCGGCACCCAGGTGGCCAGCGTGTAGTAGCCGCCCTGCACACCGGTGGAGAGCAGCCCCGCGAAGACCGTCGTGCGCAGCAGCGGACCCCGGAAGATCGCCGGGAACGAACCCTTCTCGGCGCTCCGCTCGCGCGCGGCGGCGGCGGTCGGCGCGTCCTGCACACGGCGCCGCATCCACACCACGAGCAGCGCCGGCAGGGCGCCCGTCCAGAACATCACGCGCCAGGCGATGTCGTCGCCGAAGTACGAGAAGACCAGCGTGTACACGATCGCCGCCAGTCCCCAGCCCACGGCCCAGGAGCTCTGGATCACACCGAGGGTGCGGCCGCGGTGCTTCGCGCTCGCGTACTCGGCGACCAGGATCGCGCCGACCGCCCACTCGCCGCCGAAGCCGAGGCCCTGCAGGGCGCGGAAGACCAGCAGCGTCTCGTAGGTGGGCGCGAAGCCGCAGGCCACGGTGAAGACGGCGTACGTGACGACCGTGATCATCAGCGCCTTGACCCGGCCGATCCGGTCGGCCAGCACGCCCGCGAGGGCGCCGCCGACCGCGGAGGCGACCAGCGTGACGGTGGTGAACAGGCCGGTCTGGCCGCTGTCCAGGCCGAAGTACGCCGCGAGCGCGACCATGCTCAGCGGCAGGGTGAAGTAGTCGTAGGAGTCGAGGGCGTAGCCCCCGAAAGCGCCCGCGAAGGCGCGCCGGCCGCGCGGACCGAGGGCGCGCAGCCAGGCCATGGCGCCGTCGTCGGACGCCTCGGGAGCCGGCGAGGTGTGGGTGTCGGTGGGCGGGGCCTGCGGTGGAGGGGTCGTGCTCATGGGCACCTCGCAAGAGATGACGGAGGGTGCTGGGAGTGAGCCGTGCCGTGCGGAAGCGCGCGGCGCCGCGGTGAGGAGCGGGCGGCGCCGTTCGTAGCAAGGTAGAGGATCGTTGAACGATCCTTCAATACCCTTGTTGTTCCTTCCTCCTGTCTGCGATTGAATTCCGGCATGGCAGAGCAGCTGACGGGACTGGCCGACGACCGAGCCCTCCTGGGGCGCACCAGCACGGCGGAGCGGGTCGCGGACATCCTCAGGAGCCGCATCGCCGAGGGCTACTTCCCGCCTGGGACGCGCCTGTCGGAGGACAGCATCGGCGGCGCGCTCGGCGTCTCCCGCAACACGTTGCGCGAGGCGTTCCGGCTGCTCACCCACGAGCGCCTGCTCGTCCACGAGCTCAACCGGGGCGTGTTCGTCCGTGTTCTGAGCGTGGAGGACGTCGAGGACATCTACCGCACGCGCGCGCTCGTCGAGTGCGCCGTCGTCCGCGGGCTGGGCGAGCCGCCCTACGGGCTCGACGCGCTGCGGGCGGCCGTCACCGAGGGACAGCTCGCGGCCGTCGAGAACGACTGGAAGGGGCTGGGCACCGCCAACATCCACTTCCACCGGGAACTGGTGGCCCTGGCCGGCAGTGCCCGCACCGACGAGCTGATGCGCAGCGTCTTCGCCGAGCTGCGCCTGGCCTTCCACGTCGTGGACGACCCGCGGCGGCTGCACGAGCCGTACCTGATGCGCAACCGGCAGATCCTCCAGGCCCTCCAGGCCGGCGACAAGGGCGAGGCGGAGCGGCTGCTCGAGGTCTACCTCGCCGACTCGCTGGAGCGGATCGTCGACGTGTACCGGCGACGGGTGGGCGAGGAGGGGCGCGGCGACGCCTGAGATCGTCTCGCGCCTCTGTGACGACCGTCGCTTCTGCGTCGTTTGGTTCGTTGTCAGACCGAGGACCTAGTCTGTGCACCGTGACTTCGCCTGCATCGACGGACCGCGTTCCGCCCCAGCTCAGTGCGGGGCCGCGCCCCGCTTCGGGCCCGGCCGCCGACGAGGGACTGGCGCGGCGCCTGCGCGCGCTCGCCTGCACCGCCCCCCTTCACGACCTCGACGCACGCAAGGCCAACCTCGCCGGTGAGTACTCGGTGTACGGCATGGCGGAGATCGCCCTCGCCGCCATCGACCTCGTCACCCTGAACATGGACTTCGACACCGGCGCCGACCAGGACCAGATCGTGGCCCGTCTCGTCCCGCGCATCGCCGCTCAGGCCCCGCGGCGGCCCGCCGAGGAGCACGAGCGCGTGGCCCGCTGGGTCCTGGAGAACCTGATCAACGTCGGCAGCGTCGACCGCGGCTTCCGCGCCGTGTACGGCACCTTCGCGCCGGACGGCACCTACGTCCGCCGTGACTACGACTTCAAGCTGATCGAGGAGGTCCCCGGCCACGGCGGCGCGGTCTACCTCCGCACGACGGACGAGGCGGTCAACGTCCTCGTCGGCGCCCTCGACACCGATGTCACCAGCGCGCAGATCGCCGCCGAGGTCAAGCTGGAGGTCCTCATCCGCCGGGGCCGCCTCGCCGACGCCCAACTCGCCGCCGAGCAGGCCCGCTACCGGACCGTGCAGTACTCCGAGACCCTGCGCAAGGCGCTCGACGCGACCCGGCGCAACGTGCGCGCCGTCGACTGGCTCAACGCCGTCCCCGACATGATCGCCGAGGCCCTCGACCACGTCGCCGACCGCTACCGCCACGAGAACGCGATCCTCACCAACATCCGCAAGGCACGCGACGAGTCCGAGGACCCCGAGCACAAGCGGCGCGCGGCCGAACTCGTCGACATCGTCAAGGACTGCATCCGCCGGCACACCCAGTTGCAGTCGCGCCTGCTGGAGGCCGGGCCGCTGTTCCGCGCCGAGCAGGACCGGCAGGCCTTCGCCACACCCATGACGACCTCGGGGATCGACCTCTACGGCCACCTGGTCGCACCGGTCCTGCCCCTGCCGCTGGAACAGGCCGTCAAGGTCACCGACGCGTTCTTCGCGCGCGGGACCGGGCTGCGCACGCCGGTGTCCGTCCGGGTCGGCGACCTGGTCGACCTGCTGCTGACGCCTCCGGTGGAGCGGGAGCACCTCGGGGCGGAGATGCCGGAACCGGACCTCATCGCCACGCCGGACGACAGCCGATTCAGCGAGGACCAACTGGCCGCCGCCAAGGAGCTGCTGGACCTGCCCGCCGACGCGCCCCGCAGACTCTCCGGGCTGCTGGCCGAGGCACGGCGCACCGACCCCGACCTGCCGTACCTGGTCGCGCTGCTCGCCGTGCACGCGGCCAGCCCGGCGGTCGGCACCGCCTACCGGCAGGGCGAGGAGAAGCTGCTGTTCGCCGTGGACGACGGGACGGAGCTGGACGACCCCGAGTTCGGCGGCGCCGACCTCATCGTCGGTACGGCCCTGCTGGACGCGGCAGGGATGGCCGCCGACCGGACGGAAGCAGCGTGAACCCGGCCGGGAACCCCAAGGACGAGCGACATCTCAGCAAGGAGCCGACACCGTGACCGAGCACGTCGACCGGAGTGAACCGGAGGCCGCCGCCGCGCCGGTGAGCAACACCGTCACCCCCGCCGACGCCGCCGACGCGGCGCGGCTCGTCGCCTTCGGGCTCCAGCCCAAGCTCCAGCCCGCGCGCGACCAGGAGTACGCCGAGCTGCTGCGGCGCCACCGCGAGGACCCGGCGTTCGCCCGGCTCGCCGACGCGGTCGCGGCCGGGCTCGGCCTCGTCGTGCTGGAGGTGTCCCCGCGCGCGGGGATGGCCGTGACCGCCGCCGAGGACTCGGTGTTCGCCGTGCGCATGGGCGACTACGCGCGTCGCACGTCCGCCGACGGCGGGGACCGCTTCCTGCACGGCCTCGCGCACCTCGCCGTCGCCGCGATGGCCTTCCCCCGCCCCGAGGACCTCGCCGACGACTCCTACATCGGGCGGGTCAGCGTCAACGGCGTCGATGCCTTCGTGCGCCAGGCCTGCCGCCGGCTGGAGGAGCGGGCGGAGGAGCAGGGCGAGAACACCGACCCGGCCAGCGACGCGCCCGGCCTGGAGGCCGCCTGGCGGATCTGGGCCCGGCGCAGCGCCACCGGCGCCACCAAGGACGCGCGCAGACTGGCCGGTTCGACGACCGGCATCGTCGGCAAGGCCGTCTCCTTCCTCACCGACTCCGGCTTCCTCCAGCGGACCGGCGACGACAACGGCGGCACGTACCGCACGACGGCCCGCTACCAGCTCCAGGTGCGGGACATGGCCGGCAGCGCCGCCCTGGCCGAACTGCTCGAGCTGGGCGTCGTCCCCGTCACGGACGGAACGCCGACGCTGCTGCCCGCCGAGGACACCGACGACCTGGAGCTGGTGGCCGACGCCGGACTGCCCTTCCACTCCTGAGCCACGCACACCCCCCTGATCTGCCGAAGACTTACGAGAGTCCGCCATGTACGAGCTGTCCCGGGTCCGCCTCTACTCCATCGGGCCCGCCGGTGCGCGCTACGCCGACACCGTGCTTGACCTGCGGGGAGTGGGCGACGTCGTGCCCGATCCCGCCCCCACGCAGGCGGAGTTCTTCGAGGAGGAGCCGGTCGGTCCGCCGCGCCGCCCCGCGCCCGCCGGCGTGCTCTTCCTGGAGAACGGCGGCGGCAAGTCCGTCCTGCTCAAGCTGATCTTCTCGGTGATGCTGCCCGGCCACCGCAACACCCTCGGCGGCGCCAGCTCCGGCGTGCTGCGCAAGTTCCTGCTCGCCGACGACTGCGGACACGTCGCGCTGGAGTGGCAGCACGTGCTGACCGGCGAGTGCGTGGTGGTCGGCAAGGTGAGCGAGTGGCGCGGCCGGCAGGTGTCCAGCGACCCCCGCAAGTTCGCGGAGGCCTGGTACTCCTTCCGGCCCGGACCCGGGCTGAGCCTCGACAACCTGCCCGTCGCCGAGTCCACCGCCGTACGGCCGCCCGTCGAGGGCCAGTCCGGGGCGCAGGGACGGCGGCGGACGATGAAGGGCTTCCGGGACGCGATCACCGACGCCGGGAAGGCGTATCCGCACCTGGAGGTGCACTGGGAGGAGATCCACGACCGGTGGATCGAACACCTCGGCGACCTCGGCCTGGACCCCGAACTCTTCCGCTACCAGCGGGAGATGAACGCCGACGAGGGCGAGGCCGCCGGCCTCTTCGCGGTCAAGAAGGACTCCGACTTCACCGACCTGCTGCTGCGCGCGGTGACGGACACCCGCGACACCGACGGACTCGCGGACCTCGTCAGCGGCTTCGGCAACAAGCTGGGCCGGCGCGCCGAACTCATCGCCGAACGCGACTTCACCGCCGGGTCGGTGGACCTGCTCGGGCGGATCGTGGAGGCCGCCGACGCTCGGGCACGCGCGCGTGACGTCCACGCCGCCGCCGAGCGGCGCACCCGCACCCTGGCCCGGCGGCTGTCCGCGCGGGGCACCCGGGAACGGGCGCGGGCCGCCGACCTCGCCCAGCGGGTCACCGCCGCCGCCCACACCGTCACCCACTCCGAGGCCGCACGCGGACGCAGCGCGCTGATCGCCGCCGAACTCGCCTACCGCCACGCCTCATTGGCGCTCGCCGCCGCCGAGAAGTCCGCCGCCGCGCAGAAACGCGAGCTGGCCGACGCCCGCACCCTGCACTCCGCCTGGCAGGCCGCCGAGGCCGTACTGCGCCACCGCGCCGCCGCCGACCGCGTCGCGCGCGTGTCCGCCGCGATCCAGGAGGCCGAACGCGACGCCGCCCCGGCCCTCGCCGCCCGCGCCAAGGCCGCCGTCGACCTCGTGCGCGCCCTGCACGCGGCCGCGGAGAGCGCCGAGACCCTCGCCAACGAGGAGGAGGAGCGCTCCGCAGCGCTCCAGGAGGTCGGCGAGTCCGCCCACCGGGACTCCACCTCCGCCGCCACCGAGGCGCAGCGCGCCCGCAGCGAGGCCGGCCACCTGCGCCAGCGCCTCACCGAGGTCGAGCAGGAGACCGCCGAGGCCGTGCGCGCCGGCTGGCTGGACGACAGCGCCCCGGACGCCGACCCGGCACGTGCCGCCCTCGCCGCCAGCGACGCCGAGAAGACGGCCGTCGCCGCCTGGGACACCGCGCGTGAGGCGTCCCGCCGGGCCGCCGAGCACGCGCGCGAGGCCGCCTCCGCCGAGTCCCGCGCCGAACTCACCGCGGCCCGAGCGGCGGACGCGGCGACGGCCGCCCAGCGGTCGTACGAGGCCGAGCGGCGGATCGCCGAGGCCCTGGCGGGCGAGGAGCGGCTGGCGGAGCTGCTCGGCCTGACCGGCGGCGGCAGCACCCCCCGCGGGGGCATTCCGCGGCCCCGGCAGGACGGCGAGACGGACGGCACCGGCCTCACCCCCGAGGACCTGGACCGCTACGCCGACGAACTGCGGGAACTCCTCGACGACGCCGTCTCCTCCGCCGAACGGCACCTCTTCGAGCTGCGGACCGCCGCCGCCGACGACTCCCGCATCCTCGGCGCGCTCGGCGACGGCGGGCTGCTGCCGCCCGGCCCGGACGTGCTCGCCACGGTCGAGTTCCTCGGCGAGCACGGCATCCCCGCCCTGCCCGGCTGGCGCTACCTCGCCCAGGCCGTCGACCCCGCCGACCACGCGCGCGTGCTCGCCGCCCGCCCGGAGCTGGTCGACGGCGTGATCATCACCGACCCCGACTCGCACGCACGCGCGCGTGAGGCGCTCAGCGACGCCGCCCTGCTGCCCCGCTCCGCCGTCGCGGTGGGCACGGCCGCCGCCCTGCTCGCCCCCACCCCGGCGCCCGACGCCGACACCGGTGACGTCTTCCTCGTACCGCCGAACCCGGCCATGCACGACGAGCACGCCGCCGACGAGGAGCGGCAGGCGCTGCGCGCGCGGGCGACCGAACGCGACGAGGAGATCCGCCGGCTCGCCGCCCGGCTCGGCAAGGACCGGGAGCTGGCCGCACGCCTGGCGTCCTGGCGCACGGGCTGCCCGGCGGGCCGTCTGGTCGAGCTGGCGCAGGCCGCCCGCGACGCACACGCGTTCGCCGAGGAGTCCGAGGCCGAGCTGGCCGAGGCGCGCACCGTGCGCGCGGAGGCCGACGAGGCCGCCGCCGAAGCCGCGCAGATCCGCGACGAGAGGCAGGAAGCCGCCCAGAAGGCCCGCCGCGCCGCCGACGCCCTCGCCGGGCTGGCGTTCCGGCTGCGCGAGCGCGCCGGCTGGCAGGCCAAGCTGCGCGAACTCGCCGACGAGGCCACCGAGTCCGAGGCCCGCGCCCAGACGTGCCTGGAACGGGCCCGCGCCGCCGACGAGGACCGCCGCGCCGCCCAGCGCGCCGCCGACGACGCCCGCCGTACCGCGCGTGCGCTGCGCGCCGAGCGCTCCGAGATCGCCGGCGCTCCCGACGGCGTACCCGAGGACGACACCGAGGCGCCCACGGCGTCCCTGCCCGCCCTGCGCGAGGCCTACCGGGCCGCTTCTCAGGTGTACGAGAAGGTCGGCGTCGGCGCCGACCTGCGGGCCGAGCAGGCGCGGGCGGAGAGCGACGAGAGCGCGGCCCGCGCGGAGCTGGACCGGCTGAGCAACAAGGTCCGCACGCGCGCGGAGCAGCTCCTTCAGTCACCCGACGGCTCCGACGGACCCTCCCGGCAGGCCGCCGCCGCGCGCGCGGAGGAGCTGGTGCAGCTCCTGGAGACCCGTATGTCCAGCGCGAGTGAACAGCTCGGGCGGCTGCGCGGCGAGGCCGAGCGGCACGCTCCCGAGGACGGCGAGGCGCACACCGAGCTGCCCGAGGACCAGCAGCCGCGCGACGCCGAGCACGCCCAGGCGCTGCTGCGCACCGCGACCGCCGAACTCGCCGCCCGCACCGAGGCGTTGAGCCAGGCCCGGGAGGCCCACGCCGAGCTGCTGGAGGCGCACCGGGCCGCCGAGGACGCGGCCGGCGGCTTCGACGAGATCGCCGCGATGCTCCGCGACCTGCTGCGCGAGCACACCACCGACGAGGAGCAGGAGGAGCCGGAGCCCTACCCGGGCGGTCTGGAGGAGGCCCGGCAGTCCGCCGCCGAGGCCCGCCGCTCGCTGCGCGGCTGCGTCGCCGATCTGTCCGCCGCCGAGGCCGCCGTCCGCGAGGCGAGCGACGTGCTCGTCCGGCATGCCAACTCCACACGCTACGAGCAGGTCCGCACCCCCGCCCGGCAGCAGATCCGCGAGCTGCCCGCCTCCGCGCTGCCCGAGCACGCCCAGAAGTGGGCGGACGCCTTCGCGCCCCGACTGCGGGTCCTCACGGACGAGCTGGCGCAACTGGAGCGCAACCGGGACTCGATCGTGGACCGCCTCCGCGGCCTCGTCGAGTCCGCGCTCGCCACACTGCGCTCCGCGCAGCGGCTCTCCCGGCTGCCGGAGGGCCTCGGCGAGTGGTCCGGGCAGGAGTTCCTGCGCATCCGCTTCGAGGAACCCGACCAGGCGACCCTCATCGAGCGGCTCGGCGAGGTCATCGACGAGGCGACCCGGGCGGCCGTCAAGAAGAACTCCGACCTGAGGCGCGACGGGATGTCGCTGCTGCTGCGCGGCGTCGCGGCGGCCCTCCAGCCCAAGGGCGTCGCCGTCGAGATCCTCAAGCCGGACGCCGTGCTGCGCGCCGAACGCGTCCCCGTCGGGCAGATGGGCGACGTCTTCTCCGGCGGTCAGCTGCTCACCGCCGCCATCGCCCTGTACTGCACGATGGCGGCCCTGCGCTCGAACGACCGGGGCCGCGACAAGCACCGTCACGCCGGCACGCTGTTCCTCGACAACCCCATCGGCCGCGCCAACGCCACCTACCTGCTGGAGCTCCAGCGGGCGGTGTCCGACGCGCTCGGCGTCCAGCTGCTGTACACCACCGGCCTGTTCGACACCACGGCTCTGGCGGAGTTCCCGCTGGTCATCCGGCTGCGCAACGACGCGGACCTCAGGGCGGGCCTGAAGTACATCAGCGTGGAGGAACACCTCCGCCCGGGACTGCCGCAGCAGCCCCAGGCGGGGGAGGCGGGGCACAGCGAGATCACGGCGACGAGGATGTACAAGCGACCCAGCTGAGGATCACCGGGCGTCCTCCTTCAGCAGTTCCGCGCACTTCTCGCCGATCATCATCGTCGTGACGCACGGATTGACGGCGACGAGGTCCGGCATGACCGAGCCGTCCGCGACCCGCAGCCCCTCGACACCCTTGACCCGCAGCCGCGCGTCGAGCGGGGCCGAGGAGTCGTCGTCAGCGCCCATCCTCACGGTGCACGACGGGTGGTAGACGGTGTTGTGGGTCTTGCGGATGTAGTCGAGCAGCTCGTCGTCGGTGCGGACGTCCGGCCCCGGGGCCAGCTCCGCGCCCGCCCAGCCGCTCAGCGCGGGCTGCGCGGCGATGCGACGGGCCAGCCGCAGCCCGTACGTCATCACCCGCACGTCGTGCTCGTGGGTGAAGTACCGCGGGTCGACCCGCGGCTTGTCCCGGTAGTCCCGTGTGCGCAGCCGCACCGTTCCCCCGTGTCTTCGCCTTCGTCACGTTCGGGGTGAGGCAGAAGGCGTTCTCGGAGGTGGGGTAGCCGTGCCGGGCGGTGTTCATGTCGAACGGCACCGACCCGTAGTGGAACATCAGGTCCGGCCGGTCCAGGCCCGGTTCGGTGTGCACGAGACGATCACCTCCCGCCGGGCCCGTACCGTCCGGGTGTGGATCAGGTCCGGGTCCAGGTACTCGGCACCGGTACAGCGCCGCCCCTCCAGCACGAGCCTCTTGGCGCGCACCCCGGTGCGGACGTCGAGGTTGGGCCGCTTGCCCATGACCGGGTGCAGATAGGCCACCGAGGAGGACTGGCGGACGTTGTTCTCGTCGGCGTTGATCTGGAACCAGTTGGCGCCCCGGACCACCGTCCGGCCGGTGTTGAAGGCGACCGTGGGGTATTCCGGCCTGCGCGCACGCCTCCAGCAGGGCCGTACCGCACGGGTCCTCGCCCTTCAGGGTGCGCGGTTTCACCGGGCCGGTGCGGCCGTGGTGGTCGCCGGGGGCGTCGTTCGACTCCAGCCGCCGGAACAGCGGGAAGAGGTCGGCCGCGCTCCAGCCCGTACAGCCCGCCGCCGCCCAGTCGTCGAGGTCCTCGGCCGGTGCCCAGAAGGCGATGCAGGAATTGTGGGACGAACAGCCGTCCAGCACCTTCGCGCGCGTGCCGGAGGAAGTCGTTCCCGCGGGCCTGGGGCTCGACCGGGTAGTCCCAGTCGTAGCCGGACTCCAGCAGCCCCATCCAGCGCTCCAGCTTCAGCACGTCGTCGTCGCCGACGTCGCTCGGGCCCGCCTCCAGCACGCACACCGTGACGGCCGGGTCCTCCGAGAGCCGGGCCGCGACCACGTTGCCCGCCGTGCCGCCACCGACCACGACATGGTCGAACTCGTCGATGCTGCTCATGAGCTGCTGACCTCCTCCTCAGTCGGCCGCCGGAGTGGCGAGCGGAGCGGTCGGGGCGGCGGGCGACTCCAGCGCGTGCTCGGCGAGGACGCCGGTGCGGTGGCGCTGGACGAACCAGTAATAGGCGTAGCCGCCGCCCGCGATCACGGCGACGAACAGCACGGCGCCCCACTTCAGGTACCAGTGGAAGGGCGGGGCCGCGTTGTACACCGAGGCGCGCGGCCAGATCAGGTTGACCGTCATCGCCGCGCCCCACACCACCGCGACGATGTTGACGAGCAGCCCCCAGCGGCCGAGCGAGAACTTCCCGTCGCCCGCCGGCTGCCACCGCCCGCGCAGCCGCGCCACCAGCATCGGGCCGGTCACGCCGAGGTAGGCGAGGTAGATCATGATGATGCCGATGCTGGTGACGACGGTGAAGATCTGCGGCTGACGGATGTTCACCACGAGGATCGCCAACGCCAGGATGCCGATCACCACGGCCGGGACCACCGGCGTCTGGAAACGCGGGCTGCACCGGGCCAGCAGCGAGGACGCGGGCAGGTTGTTGTCCCGGGCCATCGCGAACGCCAGCCGGATCGCCGCCGTGTGCACGGCGAGCGCGCACACCGTCACCGCGATCAGTACGCACCACAGCATCGCCTTGCCGGCCGTCGGGCCGAGCACGTCCAGCACGACGTACTGCAACCCGTCCGTGGAGAGCTTGTCGCCCTTCAGGCTGGAGACGCTCATCAGCGCCAGCAGCAGAATCAGGCCGCCCAGGACGAACGAGGCGACGATCGCGCGGATGATCGCGCGGGGCGCGTTGCGGGAGGGGTCCAGGGACTCCTCGCCGAGCGAGGCGGCCGTGTCGAAGCCGTACATGACGTACGCGGAGGCCAGCGAGGCCACGAGGAACGCGCCGAGGTACCCGGCGCCGTACCCCGAGCCCGTGCCCTGGGTGTCCATGACGACCTGCGGGCCACGGGTGATGTGCACCGCGAACAGCACGATCAGGACGACCGTGGCGATCAGCTCGATGAACACGCCCGCCGTGTTGATCCGGGCCATCAGTTTGACGCCGAAGGCGTTCACCAGCGTGGTGAACAGGATCAGCACCGCGGCCAGGATCACCGCGTTGGTCGCCACGTCGTACGTGCCGGTGCCGTCGCCCACGAACTGGAAGAACGACGAGATCTGCGGGAGCGTCAGCTGGTAGGCGAGGGCCACGGCCGAGATCGACACGATGGAGGCGATCAGCATCATCCAGCCGGCCAGCCAGCCCAGGTGCGGATTGCCTATCTTCTTCGACCAGTTGTAGACCGACCCCGCGACGGGGTAGCGGGCCGCCAGCTCCGCGAAGCACAGGGCCACCATGAACTGGCCGACGAAGACCATCGGCCACGACCACCAGTAGGCGGGGCCGCCACTGCCGTATCCGAAGTAGAAGAGCTGGAAGGTGCCGGTGAGGATGGAGATGTAGCTGATGCCGGCGGCGAAGGTGTGGAAGTTGCCGAGGGTGCGCTTGAGTTCGGGTCTGTAGCCGAACTCGGCGAGTTCGGCGTCGTCCTGGCCGGGTGAACCGGGCTGTCCGGATGGGTGCGCTGTCGTCGTCATGAGCGGACTCCTCGTGGGCCTGGGGGAGGGGAGGGAGCGGCTCTGCGGGTGCCGGGGCCTGTGGGAGAAGGGCTAGGCGAACCAACCTTGGGGGCTGGGGGCGGTGTTGCGCCAGATGTGCTTCGTCTCGCGGTACTCGGCGAGCCCCGAAGGACCCAGTTCGCGTCCGAAACCGGACTGCTTGAAGCCACCCCACTCGGCCTGCGGCACATAGGGGTGGTAGTCGTTGATCCAGACCGTGCCCAGACGCAGCCGCCCCGCGACGCGCGCGGCCTTCGCCTCGTCGCCCGTCCATACGGCGCCCGCGAGGCCGTAGACCGTGTCGTTGGCGAGGCGCACCGCCTCCTCCTCGGCCGTGAACCGTTCCACGGTCAGCACCGGCCCGAAGGACTCCTCCCGGACCACCGCCATCCGGGCCGTGCACGCGTCGAGCACGGTGGGCCGGTAGTAGTAGCCGTCCTCGAACTCCGCGCCGGACGGCCGCTCGCCGCCGCACCGCAGGACGGCGCCCTCCGCCAGACCTCGGGCGACATACGCCTCGACCTTCGCCCGATGCGCGGCGGAGATCAGCGGACCGGTCTGCGCCCGCTCGTCGAACGGCCCGCCGAGACGGATCCCCTCGGCCCGCCGTACGACCTCGTCGACGAACCGGTCGTGCAGGCAGTCCTCGACCAGCAGCCGCGCACCCGCCGAGCACACCTGCCCGGAGTGCAGGAACACGGCGGTCAGCGCCATGTCGACGGCCGCGTCGAAGTCGGCGTCCGCGAAGACGATGTTGGGGTTCTTGCCGCCCAGCTCCAGGGCGACCTTCTTCACCGTGCCGGCCGCCGCCGCCATCAGTCGCCGCCCGGTCTCCAGACCGCCGGTGAAGGACACCAGGTCGACGTCCGGGTGATCGCCGAGCGGGGCACCCGCCTCCGGACCGGGAACAGCTCCACCGACTTCGACACGTCCGCCCCGGACTCCACCACCTCCGGCGCGTACAGCCAGTCGCACTCGACAAGCGTGTGGTCTTCGGCGAGCGGGAACATGCGGTGCAGGATGACATGGTCCGGTACGAGGTTGATGAACACCGTCGGCTTCACGGTGATCGCGTAGTAGCGGCGGTCCTGCTCGGCACTGACGTCGGGGAGTCTGGCGAAGCCCTCGCTGCCGTCGACGGTGAAGCCACGGATCCCCTCGCCGAACCCGGCGCCGTGGCCGACGTAGTACTGCGCCGCGTAGCCTTCCGCGAACTCCGGGAGCACATCGGTGAGTTCGGGGTGGATCGTGGCGCAGTGGTAGCACTCCATGAAGTTCTCGACGATCAGCTTCCAGTTGGCCCGCACGTCGTAGCTGATGCGCTTGCCCAGGGCGAGGTTCTCGGTGCCGTAGTGCTCGATCGCCGCCGCGTCGCCGAGCCGTTCGACCGCCGCGTGCTGGACCGTGTCCTCGAAGGACGGCGGCTCGTCGGCGAGACAGACCCAGGCGTAACCGAGCCACTCGCGCAGCGCCACCTCGATCAGCCCGTACGCCACCCGGTCGACGTCGGGCATCCTGACCAGGTTGGGCGCGGCGATCAACCGGCCGTCCAGGTCGTACGTCCAGGCGTGGTACGGGCGTTGGAGGTTGCGCCGGAACTCACCGGACTCCTCGGTGCACAGCCGGGCCCCGCGGTGCCGGCAGACGTTGAGGTAGGCACGCAGTGCGCCCCTGCGGTCGCGGGTGATGATGACGCTCTCGCGACCCACCCGGACGGTGCGGAACGCCCCGGGCCGGGGGAGGTCCGCGCCGCGCACGGCGCAGAACCACATCGACTCGAAGAGGCGTTCCTGCTCCTGCCGGAAGACCTCCGGGTCGGTGTAGTAACGCCCGGGAAGGGTGGCGATCAGGCTCGGGGAGATCGGGGTCGTCGTCACGTACGGGCTCCTCAGGCGGGCGCGGCGGCGAGGCGGGCGGGGTCGAACAGGCCGATGGGGTGCGCGGTGCTGCCGGTCAGGGCCAGATCGGCGAGGATCTCGCCGACGACGGGCACGAACTTGAAGCCGTGCCCGGAGAATCCGCAGGCCACGGTGGTCGACTCGGGGTGCGCGGGATGGCGGGCGATGACGAAGTGCTCGTCCGGCGTGTTGGAGAACATGCAGGTCGCCGCCTTGAGGAAGGTGCCGGGGAGGTCGGGGACGCAGCCCGCCATGTGGTCGGCCATCGCCCGGATCTCCTCCTCGCGCACCGTCCGGTCGATCGTCTGCGGGGTGGTGACCTCGCCCTTGTCGAAGAAAGCGACCTTGACGCCGCCACCGGGTCCGTCGATGGCGGGGAAGCCGTAGACCTGGACCCCGGCGGCGTTCTCCCAGATGTAGACCGGGTGGTTCTCCGGCAGGAACGCCTCGATGCCGTGCTTCGGCTGAAACCAGTACATGACCTGCCGCTCGATCGAGAACGGCACCCCGAGGTCGGCGAGCAGCCGCGGTGCCCACGCGCCCGGGCAGATCACCAGCCGGCCCGCGGTGTAGGTGTTGTCCGCCGAGTGCACCCGTACCCCGTCCCGGTACGGCTCCCAGCGGGTCATGGGCTCGTCGAAGTGCAGGTCGGCGCCCTGCCGGGTGGCGAGCTGGAGGTGCGCGGCGACGGTGTTCTCGGGGCGGAGCAGTCCCGCCTTCTCCTCGTACAGGGCGACCTCGTCGTCCCGCGGGGCGAGCGTCGGGAAGCGGCGGCGGATCTCCCGCGCGTCCAGCATCTCGTGCGGCAGGTCCCACTGCCGGGCGGGCCGACCATCACCCCGCCGCTGAGGAGCGCGATCTGCCGGCCGGTGGACCGCTCCAGGTCCTCGTACAGCTCGTAGGCGCGCAACAACAGCGGGACGTACGCCGGGTCCTCGAAGTACGACTGCCGGGTGATCCGTGAACCGCCGTGGCTGGAGCCCCGGTTGTGCACGGGGCCGAACTGCTCCAGGCCGAGGACACGGGCGCCGCGCGCGGACAGATGGTGGGCGGCGGCGCTGCCCATGCCGCCGAGACCGATGACGATGACGTCGTAGGTGGGGGACACAAGGCCTCCTGAGGGCCGGTCGGCGGTCGTCAGCGGCGGATGCGGCTCATCTTCGGGTCGTACAGCGGCTCCTCGGCGACGGTCGCGGGGACCTTCTCGCCAAAGTACTCGATGTGCACGCCGGTGCCTGGCGCCAGGTGCCCCGGCAGCCAGGCGTAGGCGACACAGCGGCCCAGCGTGTACCCGTACGAGGCGCTGGGCCACGCCGTCACCGTCGTCGAGACCGCCCCTCTTCCCCTGGTGCCGCAACTCGGCGCCGAGATGGCCGCCGTCTGCGCCGGCCTCCACCGACGCGGCGGAACGGAGCTGGTCACCGGCACCGGAGTGGCCCGCTTGAGAGGCACCACGGCCGTCACCGGCGTGGAACTCTGCGACGGCCGCACCCTCCCCGCCGACGTCGTGATCGTCGGCATCGGCGCCACCCCCAACACCGCCTGGCTGGCGGGCTCCACGCTCGCCCTGCACGACGGCGTGCTGTGCGACGACGGCTGCGTCACCGCGCTCCCGCAGGTGGTGGGCCGTGGGCGATGCCGCCCGCGTCGGCGGCTCCCGCGCCGAGCACTGGACCTCCGCGACCGAACAGCCCCGCGTCGCCGTGGCCAACCTGCTCGCGGGCCGCACCGCCGAGAACCTGCGGTCGGTGCCGTACTTCTGGTCCGACCAGTACGGCGCACGCATCCAGTTCGCCGGCCGACACCGGGACGGGGACACCGTCCGCATCACCGAGGGAGGCCTCAGCGACGGCGCCCCCGCCGAGGGCGGCTTCCTCGCCCTCTACGAACGCGACGGCCGTACGACAGCGGTGCTTTCCGTGGACCACCCGCGACCCTTCATGCGCGCACGACGCGAACTGGCGCGCGGGGAAGGGCCGGTGCGGTTCAGGGTGCGGTGACCTGGCGGGAGAGCCTCAGCTCACGAGTGCGACAACTGCCCCGCGCCGCCCTGTCGGCGTATTCGCTCCTGCGCCCTCTCAGCCGCCCGCGCCTGCCGACGCGCACGCCGCCGCTCGCGTCGCAGCGCACGCGCGGTGCTGCTCGGCGTCGACACCACCCCGTACCGCTGGTTCCACACCTGTCGGGTCACCCAGACGTCCAGCGCACCCCACGTCGCCAACACCGTGCTGACCACGCTGCTGATCACCATGGGGAAGGCCAGCCAGGAACCGGCCAGGGTGCACAGGAAAGCCACCATGGCCTGAACCAGCGTCACCGCGATGAGGAGCACCGCGCGCACGGCTGCCGTGCGCACCGGATCGGGAAGACGACGCCGACGCGCGGGCTCCTCGACCCACAACGGCCGGTAGACCGGCCTGCCTTGCTCCTCGACGCGCGCACCGGCCGACATACCCGCCCCGTTCCGCTCGGCACCCTCGTACGCGGCGGCCCTGGTTTCCGCAGGTATGCGGCCGTCCACCGCGTCATGTATGCGGCCGTCCACCGCTTCATACCCGCCCGCTGGCTGGTGTCCGCCCGCCGGCCTGCCGCGATCCGCTGCCTCCGGAGCCCGCAGCGCCGTACCGCGTGACGCCATGCCGTCCTCGGGCGCCCCGCGCCGCTCCGCCGTGCCCATCAACGTGTCACTCCCCACCGCCGGCAGACAGCTTTGCCCCGGTTCGAAGAACCGACTCCCCAGTGGCTGCCCGGCTTGCGCTCTTTTACGCCGCACAGGTGCGGCCTGCGGCTCCTGTGGCCGATTCCGCCCCCAATTCCCAATGAGTAGGACGCGCGACACGCCCCGAAGATTCCCTGACTTCGAAAAATTCTGGCCAACTCGTCCACGGCACCGATCGAATCCGGTCCGCCGCGCGAGCTCGGATTCAGGGCGGCAATCTCCCGCAATGCCCGGACAACTCCCCCCGCCCGGACGCTGATACGGAGGTTCAGCTTCCGGACCGCTCTTCGAGTTATCTGTGCGTCGGTAGTAGGCTCGCGCCGTTTGTTGACGCACATGCGTACCCCCTGCCGGTGGGGGTTCGAGCTGGGGGAGGCCATGCGCTTTCGCGGGAAGTCCATCCGCCGGAAGATCGTGGCGCTGCTTCTCGTGCCGCTGGTGTCCCTGACCGCTGTCTGGGGTTTCGCCACGGTACTCACGGGCCGCGAGGCGAACCGCCTGTTCACCGTGTCGCACCTTGTGGAGAAGGTCGGCTACCCCATCGAGGACACCGTCCGCGTCGTCCAGCAGGAGCGCCGCCAGACCCTCGTCTATCTCGCCGACCCCCGTGCCTCCAACGCGCTCTCCGCACTGCGGCGCACCCGGACCGCCACGGACGAGGCGCTGACCGAGATCCGCGCGAACGCCAAGGACCCCGACGTCCGCGACGTGCTGGACCAGGACGACGGTGAGGGCCTGACCGCGGTGCTCGACGCCTTCGACGGAATCGACTCCCTGCGCCGCAGCGTCGAGGAGGGCACCGTCACCCGGGCCCAGGCCCTGGACCTCTACAACCGGCTGATCGATCCGTGCTACGCCCTGCTGTCCACGATGGACGTCGTCGACAGTGTGGAGATGGACAAGCAGTACCGGGCCCTCGTCAGCGTCGCCCGCGCCCGTGAACTGCTCTCCCGGGAGGACGCCCTGCTCGGCTCCGCCCTGGTCGTCGGCAAGCTCACCCGCGACGAGATCCGCGCCGTCTCCGACCTCGAGGCCCAGCGCAACGTGGTCTACGACATCAGCCTCGCCCAACTCCCCGCCGCGGAACGCGAACGCTACGAGCGCTTCTGGAAGAACGCCACCACTGCTCCGCTGCGCACGGCAGAACAGGCCGTCGTCGCCACCTCCGCCGGTGACATGCCCCGGGGCGTCACCGCCAGGACCTGGGACACCGCCGCCGCCAACGTCCTCGCCGAACTCGGCACCCTCGACGAGCAGGCGAACGACCGCTACCAGGACCGCGTCCGACCGGTCGCGATCGAGGTCATCGTCAAGGCGGTCGTGGCCGGCGTCTTCGGTCTGATCGCCCTGGTCCTCTCGCTGGTGCTGTCCGTGCGCATCGGCCGCGCACTCATCCGTGACCTGCGCCAACTCCGGGTGGAGGCGCACGAGGCGTCCGCCGTGCGACTGCCCAGCGTGATGCGCCGCCTCTCCGCGGGCGAACAGGTCGACGTGGAGACCGAGGTACCGCGTCTGGAGTACGACAAGAACGAGATCGGCGAGGTCGGCCAAGCCCTCAACACCCTTCAGCGCGCCGCCGTCGAGGCCGCCGTCAAGCAGGCCGAACTGCGCTCCGGCGTCTCCGAGGTCTTCGTCAACCTCGCCCGCCGCAGCCAGGTCCTGCTGCACAAGCAGCTCACCCTGCTCGACACCATGGAACGCCGTACCGAGGACACCGAGGAACTCGCCGACCTCTTCCGCCTCGACCACCTCACCACCCGTATGCGCCGGCACGCCGAGGGCCTGGTGATCCTGTCGGGGGCCGCACCCTCCCGACAGTGGCGCAAGCCCATCCAGCTCATGGACATCGTGCGCGCCGCCGTCGCCGAGGTCGAGGACTACGAGCGCATCGAGGTCCGCCGTCTGCCACGCATCGCCGTCACCGGCCCGGCCGTCGCGGACCTCACCCACCTCGTGGCCGAACTCCTGGAGAACGCCACGGTGTTCTCCCCGCCGCACACCGCCGTCCAGGTGCTCGGTGAGCGCGTCGCCAACGGGTTCACCCTGGAGATCCACGACCGCGGCCTCGGCATGGCGCCCGAAGCGCTCCTGGAGGCCAACCTCCGGCTCGCCGAGACCCCCGAGTTCGAACTCTCCGACACCGACCGCCTCGGGCTGTTCGTGGTCAGCCGGCTCGCACAGCGGCAGAACGTCAGGGTCTCCCTGCAGCCCTCCCCGTACGGTGGCACGACCGCCGTCATTTTCATCCCCGACGTGCTGCTCACCGACGACGTCCCCGACACCAACGGCATCGGCTTCCGCCTCGAC
The DNA here is from genome assembly GCF_026008495.1 of Streptomyces sp. A012304. Taxonomy (GTDB): domain Bacteria; phylum Actinomycetota; class Actinomycetes; order Streptomycetales; family Streptomycetaceae; genus Streptomyces. Next base: position 22,235 of record NZ_BQUN01000137.1, on the reverse strand, counting down.
CGCCCCCGGCCCCCGAAGGCCGGCGAGGCCGCGGACGGCAGGACCGCGCTCTCCTCGCCCTCGGCTCAGCTCCCGGGAGTCCCCGCCGCGCTGCTGGACGGTCCGATCGAGCTGGAGGCGCCCGTCGGGCTGGACGCCCTGGACGCCTTCCCCGTCCGTCTCGACGAGGAGGACGGTGACCGAGGCGGCCTGTTCCGCCCGCGCCGCTCCCTCACCGGAGCCGAGGGCGAGCCGACCGCCGAGCAGCACCACCGCCCGTCCGCCACCCGAGGCGAACCGGACCGCACCCCCACCGACGGCCCGACCGCCCCCGTGCCGCTGCCGAGCCGTCGCACCCCCAAGCTGGTCAGCTCGCACGGCCGCCCGGTGACCGACCAGCGTCCGCGGCGCGCGGAGGCGGGCGACGACTCCTCGCCCTGGTCGGACACCCGCCGGACGGAGGACGGGGCACCTGCGCCCCTGCCCACGCGCCGACGCGGCGCGGCGGCGCAGATCCCACGGAGCGGCGCCCCGGCCGAGCGACCCGAGCATGGCGCCGGCGAGCCGTCCGGGCCTCCGTCCCTTCCCCGGCGCACCCGCCAGGCTCCCGTAGGCCCCGGCCGCCAGGACGAGCCGACGGACCGCCCGGGCAGCACACCTCACCGCCCGGTCGGCCACTCGCAAGGCGGTGGTGAGGGGCCCGGCGACCCCGGAACAGCGCCTCATGACACCGGCTCCGGCTTCGGAGCGCTGCCGCGGCGCGTGCGGCAGGCGAACCTGGCTCCGCAGCTGCGCCAAGGCCCCGACCCGCGCGCCGAGGACCGCAAGGACCTGGCCGACCGGGACGCCGACGAAGTACGCAGCCGCATGGCCTCGCTCCAGCGTGGCTGGCAGCGCGGCCGCGCAGAGAACGCCGCGGGCGAAGACGCCCACAGCGGCACAGCACCACGAGGAACGACTAAGGGGGACGGTCGATGACCGCACCGAAGGCGACCGGCCACACCACGACCAGCAACGGCGAACTGAACTGGCTCCTGGACGAGCTCGTCGACCGCGTCGCCAGCATCCGCAAGGCCGTCGTGCTTTCCGGCGACGGACTGCCGACGGGGGTGTCGAAGGACCTGACCCGGGAGGACAGCGAGCACCTGGCAGCCGTCGCCTCCGGTTTCCACAGCCTCGCCAAGGGCGTCGGCCGCCACTTCGAGGCCGGCAGCGTCCGGCAGACCGTCGTCGAGCTCGACGAGGCCTTCCTGTTCGTCACCGCCGCGGGCGACGGCAGCTGCCTCGCCGTCCTCGCGGACGCCGACTCGGACGTCGGACAGGTGGCCTACGAGATGACGCTCCTCGTCAAGCGGGTCGGAGTGCATCTCGGCACCGCCCCGCGTACCGATCTGCCCGCGGGCGGGTAGTGGGATGGCATGAGCACAGACGGTCGCATGAGCACAGACGGTCAGGGAAGAAGCCACTGGTTCGACGACGAGGCCGGACCGGTCGTCCGTCCGTACGCCATGACGCGGGGCCGCACCACCAGTGCGGTCCAGCACCGTCTCGACCTGATCGCGGTGGTCGTCGCCGAGCCCCACGCCGATGATCCGGAAACGGACCCGTCGCTCTCCCCGGAGCACGTGGACATCGTGGACCTGTGCCGGGACGCGCCCCAGTCGGTCGCCGAACTCGCCGCCGACCTCGACCTGCCGATCGGTGTGGTCCGGGTCCTCGTCGGGGACCTCGTGGACGCGGAATTCGTCCATGTGAACCGGCCCGTTCCCCCTGCCGAACTGCCGGACGAGAGTATTCTGCGCGACGTGATCAACGGCCTCCGAGCCCTGTGAGCAGCGCGGAAGCGAGGTGAGGACGTGACCGGCTGGCAGTTCTGGGTGGACCGGGGCGGCACCTTCACCGACATCGTGGCGCGCCGCCCCGACGGCCGGCTGCTGACGCACAAGCTGCTGTCCGAGAACCCGGCGCGCTACGCCGACGCGGCCGTCGCCGGCGTCCGCGCGCTGCTGGGCGACGCCCACGAGCCCGTCGAGGCCGTGCGCATGGGCACGACCGTCGCGACCAACGCACTCCTGGAGCGCAAGGGCGAACGTACCCTGCTCGTCGTCACCCGCGGCTTCCGCGACGCCCTGCGCATCGCCTACCAGAACCGCCCCCACATCTTCGCCCGTCGCATCGACCTCCCGGAGCTGCTGTACGAGCGCGTGGTGGAGGTCGACGAACGCATCGCCGCCGACGGCACCGTCCTGAGAGCACCCGACCTGGACGCCCTCGCCGGCCCGCTGCGACAGGCCTACGACGACGGCATCCGGGCCGTCGCCGTCGTCTGCCTGCACAGCCACCTCCACCCCGCCCATGAGCAGGCCGTGGGCCGGCTGGCCGCCCGGGTCGGCTTTCCGCAGATCTCGTTGTCCAGCGAGGTCAGCCCGCTCATGAAACTCGTCCCACGCGGGGACACCGCCGTCGTCGACACCTACCTGTCGCCCGTGCTGCGCCGCTACGTCCGGCATGTCGCAGACGAGCTGCGCGGCGTACGGCTGATGTTCATGCAGTCCAACGGCGGTCTCGCCGAAGCGGGCCAGTTCCGCGGCAAGGACGCCATCCTGTCCGGACCCGCCGGCGGCATCGTCGGCATGGCCCGCATGTCCCAGCTCGCCGGCTTCGACCGTGTCATCGGCTTCGACATGGGCGGCACCTCCACCGACGTCTCGCACTTCGCCGGCGCGTACGAACGCGTCTTCACGACGCAGATCGCGGGCGTCCGGCTGCGCGCCCCCATGCTGGACATCCACACGGTCGCCGCGGGCGGAGGCTCGGTCCTCCACTTCGACGGCTCCCGCTACCGCGTGGGACCGGACTCGGCCGGCGCGGCCCCCGGCCCCGCCTCCTACCGCGGCGGAGGCCCGCTCGCCGTCACCGACGCCAATGTGATGCTCGGCCGCATCCAGCCCGCCCACTTCCCCAAGGTGTTCGGCCCGGACGGCGACCAGCCCCTCGACGACGCCCTCGTCCGCGAGCGCTTCGCCGCCCTCGCGCGCGAGATCCGCGACAAGACCGGTGACGACCGTACGCCGGAGCAGGTCGCCGAGGGATTTCTGCAGATCGCCGTGGCCAACATCGCCAACGCCGTCAAGCGGATCTCCGTGCAGAAGGGCCACGACGTCACCCGCTACGCCCTCACCACCTTCGGCGGCGCAGGAGGCCAGCACGCGTGCATGGTCGCCGACTCGCTCGGGATCCGCACCGTGCTCGTGCCGCCCATGGCAGGCGTCCTGTCCGCGCTCGGCATCGGCCTCGCCGACACCACCGCCATGCGTGAACAGTCCGTCGAGGCGCCCCTGGAGGCCGCCTCCATGCCAGGGATCCGCAAGACGGCCGACGACCTGGAAGCGGCGGCCCGCGCCGAACTCCACGACGAGGACGTCCCCGACGAACACGTCCAGGTCACCCGCCGCGCCCAGCTCCGCTACGACGGCACCGACACCACCCTCACCGTCGAGTTGACCGAGCCCACGGCGATGAGACACGCCTTCGAAGAACGTCACCGCGCCACGTACTCCTTCACACTCGACCGGCCGATCGTCGTCGAAGCACTCTCCGTGGAAGCCACCGGCATCACCGAACCCCCCGATCTCTCCGCCCTCGCCCCGTACGAAGGCCGCACCGCCGTCCCCGACACCGTCCGCCTCCACACGGGCGGCACCTGGCACGACGTACCCCTGCATCGCCGGGAGGACCTCCCTCCCGGCGAGACCGTCATCGGCCCGGCGATCCTCACCGAGGCCGGCGCGACCACCGTCGTAGACGACGGCTGGCGGGCCGAGGCGACCCACGACGGGCATCTGCTCATGGAACGCACGGCGATTACGCAGAGTTCCGATCTCGACACGAAAGCCGACCCCGTCCTCCTCGAGGTCTTCAACAACCTCTTCATGTCCATTGCCGAACAGATGGGCGCCCGACTCGAATCGACGGCCCAGTCGGTCAACATCAAGGAACGCCTCGACTTCTCCTGCGCCCTGTTCGACCCCGACGGAAACCTGGTGGCCAACGCCCCGCACATCCCCGTCCACCTGGGCTCGATGGGCACCAGTGTCAAGGAGGTCATCCGCCGCCGCGGCCCCGCGATGCGCCCTGGAGACACGTACGCGGTCAACGACCCCTACCACGGAGGCACCCACCTTCCCGACGTCACCGTGATCACCCCGGTCTTCGACACCGACAAGGCAACGGACACGGAGAGTGACCCGGCGATCCTCTTCTACGTCGCCTCCCGAGGCCACCACGCCGAGATCGGCGGCATCGCCCCCGGCTCCATGCCCGCCCACAGCCGCACCATCGACGAGGAAGGCGTCCTCTTCGACAACTGGCTGCTCGCCGAGAACGGCAGCTTCCGCGAGGAGGAGACCCTCCGCCTGCTCACCGAGGCCCCCTACCCTTCCCGCAACCCCAGCACCAACCTGGCCGATCTACGGGCCCAGATCGCAGCCAACCGGAAGGGCGTCGACGAAGTCACCCGCATGATCGAGGACTTCGGACTCGACGTCGTGCAGGCCTACATGAGGCACGTCCAGGACAACGCCGAGGAGGCCGTGCGCCGCGTCATCGACGCCCTCGACGACGGCGATTACGCCTACGAGACCGACGCGGGCGCCGTGATCCGGGTGAGCGTGCGCGTGGACCGCGACAACCGCTCCGCGACCGTCGACTTCACGGGCACCTCACCCCAGCTCGCGACCAACTTCAACGCACCCTTCTCGGTCGTCAACGCGGCCGTCCTGTACGTCTTCCGCACCCTGGTCGCCGACGACATCCCCCTCAACGACGGCTGTCTGCGCCCTCTGAGGATCGTCGTACCGCACGGGTCGCTGCTCGCTCCAGAACCGCCGGCAGCCGTCGTCGCGGGCAACGTCGAGACCTCCCAGGCAGTCACCGGTGCCCTCTACGCGGCACTCGGCGTCCAGGCCGAGGGGTCCGGCACCATGAACAACGTCTCCTTCGGCAACCAGCACCACCAGTACTACGAGACCGTCGCCTCCGGATCCGGGGCCGGCGACGGCTTCCCCGGCGCGAGTGTCGTCCAGACACACATGACCAACTCGCGTCTCACTGACCCGGAGGTCCTGGAGTGGCGGCTTCCCGTGCGGCTCGACGAGTTCGCCGTCCGATGCGGCAGCGGCGGCGCCGGACGGTGGCGCGGCGGGGACGGCGCGGTCCGCCGCATCCGGTTCCTGGAGCCCATGACCGTCTCCACCCTGTCCCAGCACCGCAGGGTGCCCCCGTACGGCATGGCGGGCGGTGCCCCCGGCGCGCTGGGCGCCAACCGGGTGGAACGCGCGGACGGCACCCTTGTCGAGCTCGACGGCAGCGACTCCGTGGACGTCGGCCCTGACGACGTACTCGTCATCGAAACCCCCGGTGGCGGAGGCTACGGCCCACCGCCCCACGACCCCCATCAAGCAGGAGAAGAGATCGATGATCTTCGGGCGTTCTGAGCGCGGCAAGCCCCCGGTCGAGCCCGTCACGCTCAAGATCCTGGTGGCCGGCGGCTTCGGCGTGGGCAAGACCACCCTCGTCGGTGCCGTCAGCGAGATCAGGCCGCTGCGCACGGAGGAGTTCCTCACCGAGGCCGGCCGCCCGGTCGACGACACGACAGGTGTCGAGCGCAAGCACACCACCACCGTCGCCATGGACTTCGGGCGCATCACCCTGCGCGAGGACCTGGTGCTGTACCTGTTCGGCACACCCGGCCAGGAACGGTTCTGGTTCATGTGGGACGAGCTCTCCGAAGGCGCCCTCGGGGCCGTCGTGCTCGCCGACACGCGGCGCCTGGAGGACTGCTTCGCCGCCGTCGACTACTTCGAGCGCCGCTCCATACCCTTCGTCATCGGCGTCAACTGCTTCGAAGGCGCGGTCCGCTACCCGGTCGAGGACGTGCGGCGCGCCCTCGACCTCGACGACGACGTCCCTGTGGTGCTGTGCGACGCCCGCGAGCGGGTATCGGTCAGGGACGTCCTCGTCGGTGTCGTCCAGCACGCCATGGAGTACGGCGCCGAACGCCGGCAGGCCGTCACCACCTGAACCGCGCCGAGTGCAGCCGGGCCACCACCTGAACCACGCACGGCCCGTACCCCCGCCGACCGGGGTACGGGCCGCGGCCCGAAGGGGACGCACACGCGCGTGCGGGGCACCGCCCGGACGCAGCACACGCGCGCGTGAGCGCGCCGCACCGCCCGAATCCAAACGACAGGGCCTAGCTGCCGCCGTCCTCCACCCACCCGAAGCTCTTCTCCACGGCCTTGCGCCAGTTGTGGTACTCGCGGTCCCGCACCGATGCCTCCATGGCCGGTGTCCACTCGGCGTCCCTCTGCCAATGAGTCTTCAGCTCGTCCAGGTCGTTCCACACACCGGTGGCCAGTCCGGCCGCGTAGGCCGCCCCCAGGCAGGTCGTCTCGGAGACCCGGGGCCGGATCACGGGCACACCGAGCACGTCCGCCTGGTGCTGCATCAGCAGATTGTTCTTCGTCATGCCGCCGTCCACCTTCAGGGTCGTGATCCGCACCCCGGAGTCCTGGAACATCGCGTCCACGACCTCACGTGTCTGCCAGCTCGTCGCCTCCAGTACCGCGCGAGCGAGATGGGCCTTCGTGACGAACCGGGTCAGCCCGGTGACGACACCGCGCGCGTCGGAGCGCCAGTACGGCGCGAAAAGCCCCGAGAACGCGGGCACGATGTAGGCGCCACCGTTGTCCTCGACACTGGCCGCCAGCGTCTCGATCTCGTCAGCCGTGCGAATGATGCCGAGCTGGTCGCGGAACCACTGCACGAGCGCGCCCGTTATGGCGATCGAACCCTCCAGGCAGTAGACCGGCGCCTCACCACCGATCTTGTAGCCCATCGTCGTCAACAGCCCGCTCTTGGACGGCACCGGCCGGTTGCCGGTGTTGAGCAGCAGGAAACTGCCCGTCCCGTAGGTGTTCTTCGCCGTGCCGACGTCGTAGCAAGCCTGCCCGAACACCGCCGCCTGCTGGTCGCCCAACGCCGACGCGACCGGCACACCGGCGAGCTGGCCCACGGCGGTGCCGTAGACCTCGGCGGAGGACCTGATCTCGGGCAGGACCGCCTCGGGCACGTTCATCGCGGAGAGGATGGACGCGTCCCACTGGAGGGTCTCCAGGTTCATCAGCATGGTGCGCCCGGCGTTCGTCACGTCGGTCACATGCCGGCCGCCGTCGACCCCGCCGGTGAGGTTCCAGATGAGCCATGAGTCGATCGTGCCGAAGGCGATCTCGCCGCGCTCGGCGCGGCCCCTGAGGCCGGGCACGCTGTCCAGCAGCCAGGCCGCCTTGGGCCCCGAGAAATAGCTGGCCAACGGCAGTCCCGTCTGCTCACGGAAACGGTCCTGCCCGTCCGCGCCGCCCAGTTCGTTGCAGAGCGCGGCGGTCCGCGTGTCCTGCCACACGATCGCGTTGTGCACCGGCTTGCCCGTGGCCCGGTCCCACAGGACCGTCGTCTCACGCTGGTTGGTGATCCCGAGTGCGCTGACCTGGTCGGCGCGCAGCCCGGCCTTGGCGATCGCCCCGGCGACCACGGCCTGCACCTTGGACCAGATCTCGGTGGCGTCGTGCTCCACCCAGCCGGGCTTGGGGAAGATCTGGCGGTGCTCACGCTGGTCGACGGCGACGATCGCGCCGTTCCGGTCGAAGATGATGCAGCGGCTGGAGGTGGTGCCCTGGTCGATTGCGGCGACGTACGTCTCGGCGTGGTCCGTCATGGCTACCCCTTGGGCTGGGTTCGGAAGGCCGCGCGGAAGCCTGCGCGGAAAGGAGCGCGGTCGACGCGTGGTCCGGGCGACCGCGCGGATCACTTGCGCGGACGACTGGTCAGAAGGCGGCGTTGTACACGAGACCCGCGAGCGCCCCGCCGATCAGCGGTCCGACCACCGGGATCCAGGCGTAACCCCAGTCGGACGTGCCCTTGTTGGGGATCGGCAGGAACGTGTGCACGATGCGCGGCCCGAGATCGCGCGCCGGGTTGATGGCGTAGCCGGTCGGCCCGCCGAGGGAGAGGCCGATGCCTACGACGAGCAGGGACACGATCAGCACCTGCGTGCCGGACTGACCGAGCCCCTTCGTCAGCCCGAAGGCGAGGATCGGCAGGACGAGCGCGACCGTCGCGATGATCTCCGTGATCAGGTTGGCGACCGGATTCCGGATCTCGGGGATGGTGGAGAAGATTCCCAGCGTCGGCGTCGGCTCCTCCGCCGTGCCCTGCGTGGTGCCGGTCTGCCGCACGTTCGCCTGGAATTGCGCGAGGTAGACCAGGTAGGCGAGGACGGCGCCGAGCATCGCCCCGACCATCTGCCCCAGTACGTAGACCCATACCTTGCCCCACTCGCCCGTGTCGACGGCGATCCCCAGGGTGACGGCCGGGTTGAGATGCCCTCCGGACAGCGGTGCGGCGGTGTACGCCCCCGCCAGCACGGCGAACCCCCATCCGAAGGCGATCACGATCCACCCCGAGGCCCTGGCCTTGGAGTATCTGAGGGTGACGGCGGCGCAGACGCCCGCGCCGAACAGGATGAGAAGGGCGGTACCGATGACCTCGCCGACGAAAATGTCTCCGTTGCTCATGGCGGCTCCTAGGCCCGGCCCGGGCGATCCCCGGGTGCTCCGTGCAGGGTGCGTCTCCGTGGCTGTTTCGGCCTGGGCAGGGAGGTTTCGCGCCCCGCCCGGCGTCCGTGACGAGCGTGCCGTCGTAGCCGAATCGCCCGTGGGGGAGTGGCGCCAGAGCCGGTGAGTCCGCATGGCGCAGTGCCTGGATACGCCGCGAATGTACGGCGATGTCGGCTGACACCGAGGAGTGTTCACCGGCGCCCAGGGGCCGTCAAGGAGGACGACGGCAATGGTTGAGGTTGCCGGTGCCGGGCCAAGGACCGCCGACCGTCCCGCGCCGGCGTCGGTGGCCTTCACCGCACGCCTGGCTCCACTCCCACCGCCCCTGGTTCCGGCGTGCCCACCGGCAGCGCACCTCGCCGCACCTCATGCCCCGGCAGTCCCGCGCGCCCCAGCACCCAGCTGGCGCCGCGCAGGGCCTTCGCGGCCTTCTTCAGCGGCGCCAGACAGGCAGCCGCCTGACGATGGTCCGTCACGCTGCCCGGCGGGCACACCACCGTGGCCAAGGACAGGGTGACCGGACGTCCGCCCGCCGACCAGGGCGCCTCCAACACCGAGGCAGCCAACGGATTCAGGCCTTCCGGATCGGCCAGCACGAGGAAGTCGTCCCCACCGATGTGCCCCACGCGCGTGTTCCCCACCGCCGCCGCCGTCAGCGCCTGCCCCACGGCCCGGATCAGTTCGTCGCCCGCCGCGAACCCGACGCCGTCGTTGACCTGCTTGAAGTGGTCGATGTCCAGCCAACTCAGCGCGAACGTCCGCCCCTCCGCGATCCGCCGGTCCACCTCCCCGGTGATCGCGTCCGAACCGGGCAGCCTGGTCAGCGGATTGAGCCCCGCGGCTTCCTCCACCCGCGTCTCGGCCAAGGCCCGCACAAGATCCGCCAATCGGACGACGCCCACACACCGCCCGTGCTCGTCGACGACGGCCACGTCGTCGGACGTCCGGTCCCGATCGCCCACGGCGACCACGTCCAGCACCTCCCACGCCGTCGCGTCGATGCCCACAGTGCGTGGCGGGTCACCGTGCTTGGCTGCGGGCCGGTCGGCATAGAGGGCGTGTCCGTAGCGTCCCGACATCGACAGCAGGAAGCGCGAGCGGTGCACCGACCGCACGGGTACCCCCGCCCGGTCCACCAGCAGCACCCCGGACACGTCCGGCGACCCGGTCAGCAACGCCCGTACCTGCCCGGCGGACGCGCCGGCCGGCAGCAGTGCCGCCGGCCGGACGAACTCCCGCACCGACGGCCCCGTCCGGGACGCCGGCGGTACGCCCGGTGAGCACGGCGGCACGTACACCTCCGCCGTCGGCAGCCGGGCCGGCGGGGCGAACAACTCACCCTGGGCGAGCTGGGCGCCCGCCGACCGAACGGCCGCACACTGGAGTTCCGTCTCCACCCCCTCGACGGCGAGCAGCGCCCCCAGTTCGTCGCAGAGCGTCCGCATCGCCCGTACTGTCGCCGGGCGCGCCAGCAGGGACGCGTCGAGCTTCACCAGGTCCGGGGAGATGTCCGCGAGCAGACGCAGCGGCAGGTCCCCCTCTCCGACGCCGTCGGCGCTGATCCGGAAGCCCTGCTCCCGCAGCGCGGCCAGTGCCTCGAGCAGCGCGGCCTGCGGCACGTGCGTGTACGGCGGCACGACGTCCAGCGTCACTTCCCACGGCAGCCGCCCCGCTTCCCGCACGGCGTCGTGCAGGGGGGTGAGCCCGCCCAGGTCGGCCAGGGTGCCGGCGAACACGTTGACATGCAGGGGCAGCATCGTCTCCTTGCCTGCCGCCGCCCGCACCGCCGACACGGCGAGCCGGCTGTCGAGCTCGGGATCCCGCCGGGCTTCCGCGAGGACGTCACCGGTCTCCGGGCGGGCGAGTATCTCCAGCGCTGACACTCCTCCAGTGGTGAGGTTGACCACCGGTTGAAAGGCGAAGCGGAGAGCATCCGTCCACGAGTGCACGGGAGCATGATGGCCCCGCGAGCCTGCGCCCAGGCGCAGTTCATGAGACGTTCACGCAGCCTTCCGGCGTGATGACACAACGTGAGCGAGGTACCGCACCAACCTGCCCGAGCACCGGCCGGCCGGGCGGGAGCCCCTTTCTTTCCCTCACCGCACGGCGACCACCGCCGATCCGTGCCCGAACAGCCCCTGGTTCGCGGTGATCCCCACGCGCGCGCCCGGGACCTGCCGGTCGCCCGCATGACCCCGCAACTGCCAGGTCACCTCGCAGACCTGGGCGATCGCCTGCGCCGGCACCGCCTCCCCGAACGAGGCCAGGCCGCCACTGGTGTTCACCGGTATACGGCCTCCCGGCGCCGTCGCCCCCTCGCGCAGCAGCTTGGCGCCCTCACCCTCGCCACACAGCGAGAGATCCTCGTACCACTGCAACTCCAATGCCGTGGACAGGTCATAGACCTCGGCCAGAGACAGGTCCTCCGGCCCTGTTCCCGCCTCCTCATAGGCGGCCGCGGCGATCGACGCCCGGAACGTCTCCCCGGCCGGTTCCACCGCCGCGGCCGAGTCGGTCGCGATGTCCGGCAGATCCAGCACCGCTCGGGGATAGCGGGGCGACACGGTGGCCACCGCCCGGATCCGCACCGGATCCGACACCCCCCGCCGACGCGCGAACTCCATGCTGGACAGCACCAGGGCCGCCCCGCCGTCCGAGGTCGCGCAGATGTCCAGCAGCCGCAGGGGATCGGCGACCACCGGGGACGCGGCGACCTCCTCGGCGGTCACCCGCTTGCGGTAGCGGGCATTCGGATTCAGCGCTCCCACAGCGGCGTTCTTCACCTTGACTTGGGCGAAGTCCTCCAGTGTGTCCCCGTGCACCGCCATGCGCCGGCGCGCGTACAACCCGAAGTACGCCGGATTGGTCGCGCCGAGCACCCGGAACCGCAGCCAGTCCGGATCGTCCGGCCGGTCCCCGCCGGCCGGACGGAAGAACCCCTTGGGAGCGGCGTCGGCCCCCACCACGAGCACGACCTCCGCCAGCCCCGCGAGGATCTGCGCCCGCGCGGCACCGATCGCCTGGGCTCCTGACGCGCACGCCGCGTACACGCTCGTGACCCGGGCGCCCTGCCAGCCGAGAGCCTGCGCGAACGTCGCCCCGGCCACGTGTCCCGGATAGCCGCCACGCACCGTGTCCGCGCCCACGATCGAGCCGACGTCCCGCCAATCCAGGCCGGCGTCGGCCAGCGCCGCGCGCGCCGCCGCCACGCCGTACGCGACGAAGCCACGCCCCCACTTGCCCCACGGGTGCATCCCCGCGCCGATCACCGCCACCTCCGCTGTCATCCCCTCACCCCCGTCGGCCGCCAGTGCCAGGTCGTCCAGGTCGTCTCCGCGTCCTCGTGCAGCACTCCGGGGACGACCTCCACCTCCATGCCCACCGCCAGCTCGGCGACACTGATGCCGGGAGCGGCCTGTCCCAGCACCACCATGCGCTCTGCCTCCAACTCCACAGCGATCAACGCGTACGGCTTCCACGGAAGTTCCGGATCGGTCACATAGGGTGACGGCGGCCGGTAGCGGCTGTCCGTGTACGACCAGACGCGCCCGCGCCGCGACAGCGGGACCTCCTCCAGCTCACCCCCCGTGCAGCCCGGGTTTCGGCAGTACGTGTCCTCGCGGGGGAAGAAGACCGCGCCGCACGCCGAGCAACGCGTCCCGAGCAACCTGAACCGCTCGCCGTCCCCCGTGAACCACCCGGCGACCACGGGCGTGCGTGTACGTGACAAGTGCCCTCCCGCAAGCAGGATCTGACGAGACGTCAGAAGTCTGGCACGTGTCACGCGAAAGGGGCAGGGCGCCCGACTCTCGCGACGTCCCGCACGCGATCGCTTCCCGAACGCAACCCGGTGCTGATAGACGCAGGAGACATGACACGACTCTCCCGTGCCGTACGCGGTGCAGTCACCGCGCTCGCCGCCCTGCTGGCCGTGACCGTCGCCTCCGCTCCCGCCCGAGCGAAGACCGAGCCCGAAGCGCCCGCCGACTTCGTCGCCCTGAGGAACGTGGACCCGACGATCCTCCAGGAGATGCGCTACTTCACGCCGCACAACTTCGTCGGCGAACGCATCGACGGCTACCGCCAGCCGCTGTGCATCCTCACCAGGCCGGCCGCCGAAGCCCTCCACCAGGCCCAGACGAGGCTCCTGCGCCAGGGCTACACCCTCAAGGTCTACGACTGCTACCGGCCCCAGCGGGCCGTGAACCACTTCGTCAGCTGGGCCGAGAACCTCGACGACGAGGCGATGAAGGGTGAGTTCTACCCGAACGTCGACAAGGCCCGCCTGTTCGAAGACGGTTACATCGCCGAGAAATCCGGTCACAGCCGCGGCTCCACCCTCGACCTCACCCTCGTCAAGCTCCCGGCACGACCGACCAGGCCCTACACCCCCGGTGAGCCCCTGGTGCCCTGCTTCGCGCCGCAGCAGGAACGCTTCCCGGACAACTCCGTCGACATGGGCACCGGCTTCGACTGCTTCGACACCCTCAGCCACACTCTCGACCCGCGCGTCCAGGGCGAACAGCGCGCCCACCGGCTGCTGCTGAAGAGCACCCTCGAAACCCTCGGCTTCGTCAATCTCGCCGAGGAGTGGTGGCACTACACCTTCAAGCCCGAGCCGTACCCGGACACCTACTTCGACTTCCCCGTCTCGGCCAAGTCGCTCACCAGGGGCAACTGAGCCACCCGCGCACGACGCCCGCCCATGATCGGATACAGTCCGCCGCGTGTCCGAAACTCAGCATCCCACTACCAACTCCCCGCGCGACTCCCACTGTTCGAGCTGCGGGGCACCCTATGGGGAGGGCGTCACCGGCTGGCCCCGCACCTGCCCGGCCTGCGCCACCGTGGCCTACCGCAACCCGCTGCCGGTCGCCGTCGCACTCCAGCCCGTGTACGACACGAAGGGCACTGCCCTGGTCGTCATAACCCGAACCGTCGGCCCCGCGCGCGGGGGCATCGCACTGCCCGGCGGCTACATCGACGACCGCGAGGACTGGCGGCAGGCCGTCGTCCGCGAGCTCAAGGAGGAGACGGGCATCGACGCCGCAAGCCGCGAAGTACGCCTCGCCGACGCCATGAGCTCCCCCGACGGCCACCTCCTGCTCTTCGGCCTCCTGCCGGAACGCCCCGTGGACCGCCTGCCGACCTCGGCCCCCACCGACGAGACCGAGGGCTGGCACCTCCTGCGCAGGCCCGAGGAGCTGGCCTTCCCCCTGCACACGCTCGCCGCCCGGGCGTTCTTCGAGGGCCGCTACGTCTGAGCCGGCCCGCCCAGCCCGCGTACGCGCACAGGGTGGGACGGCTCGCACACGCCGTCCTCACCCTCCCGCTCGACGACGACGCCCCGGCCGCCCTCCCAGCGGGCGACGTACCGCTCGAGCTCGGGATCGTCCCAGCCGTCGCCCGCGTCCCGCACCACCAGGCCGCCTCCCGTCCGGCCCAGGGCAGGCGCCCACACCTCCAGCTCCAGCCCACCGTCCCGCCCACGCACCGGTATGACCGCACCCGCGCGCGCGAGCACCGGAATACGCGCCAGAGGGGCGTCGACGAGCACCTGCCCCGGCCCCTCGTAGGCCTTCCCCGTCGCCGTGTCGTACCAGCGCCCCCGCGGCAACCGCACCGCCCGCCGGTTCGTCCCCGGGTCGAGCACCGGCGCCACCAGGAGACCGTCACCCAACAGGAAAGCGTCCTCACAGTCCCGCAACGCCCGGTCCTCCGGCGCCCCCCACCACAAAGGCCGCACATAGGGAGCTCCCGTACGCCGGGCCAGATGCGCCAGCGTCACGAAGTACGGCAGCAGCCGCCGGCGCTCCAAGAGCGCCACGCGCGCGTGACCCAGCACCTCCGGACCGAACTCCCACGGCTCCCGGCGCCCCGCCCGCAGGCTCGCGTGCGTACGGAACAGCGGCAGGAAGGCACCCAGCTGGAACCACCGCAGATACAGCTCGGGCGACGGACTGCCGTCGAAGCCACCCACGTCCGGCCCCGAGTACGGCACCCCGCACAGTCCCAGACCGATGACCAGCGACAGCGACGCCCGCAGGCCGGACCAGCCCGTGGCCACGTCACCCGACCAGGTGCCGCCGTAGCGTTGCAGGCCCACCCAGCCGGAGCGCGAGAAGACGAACGGACGCTCCTCGGGAAGCAGCCTCCGCAACCCCTCGTAGCCCGCCTGCGCCATGCACAGCCCGTAGACGTTGTGAGCCTCCCGGTGGTCGCCGCCCCGCCCCTCAAGCGCGTGCCGGGCCGAGCGGGGCAGCGTCGACTCCCCGAAGGCCGTGAACGACGTGGGCTCGTTCATGTCGTGCCAGAACCCCGTGAACCCCTGCGCGATCCGTTCCGCGTACAGACCACCCCACCACTCACGCACGCGCGCGTGCGTGAAGTCGGGATAGACCACCTCCCCGGGCCACACCACGCCCTCCACCGGTCGCCCCGAGGCATCCCGCACGAACGCGTCCTCGCCGACCCCACTGTCGTAGACGGCGTTGCCCGGCTCGGCCTTGACGGCCGGGTCCACGATCGACACCAGCCGCACCCCGTCCCGCCGCAGCTCCTCGGCGAGCACCGGCAGCTTGGGAAAACGCTCCTGGTCGACCGTGAACACCTGATGACCGTCGAAGTGGTCGATGTCCAGATGCACGGCGTCGAGCGGCAGCCCGTGCTCGTGGTAACCCGCCACGACACGCCGCACCTCCTGCTCGCTGCCGAAGCCCCACCGCGCGTGATGGTGCCCGAGCGCCCAGGACGGCGGCAGCGCCGGTGCCCCGGTCAGAGACACCCATGTACGCAGCACGCGCGCAGGCGTCCCCACCATCACCCAGCAGCGCAGCGGGCCGCCCTCCATCCGTAGCTCGCAGGTGCCCAGCCGGTCGTGCCCGGAGCCGGCGCCCTCCTCACCCTCCCGCAGGGCCACCGTGCCGTCCCAGGAGCTGTCGTGGAAGGCCAGATGCGTGCCCGCGTCGGCCACCACCAGCTGCACCGGCATCGTGAGGTAGAGCGGATCGTCCTCACAGCCGAACACGTGCCCCGGATCGGTGTTCCACAGCCGGTACGTCCCCGCCCGCAGCCGCGGCCCCGACGCCCGCCCCCCGAGACCGAAGAAACGGGCGTCCGCCGCCACCTCCGAGCGCTGCATCCAACGCCCCGGGCCGCCACCCTCGGGCTCCCACCACCGCGGCGGCAGGTCCCGTCGCAAGGGCACGCCCCCCGGCGTGCACACCTCGATCGCCCCGTGCCGCGAGACCACGACGGTCACCCGCTCGGCCACGACCCGCCAGCCACCGTCCTTGTCGGGCTCCAGGACCGCCCGGGGATCGGCCTCCGGGCACCGCCCGACCAGCGCGTACGACGGCTCCGGGCCGGCCCCGTCCCAGCCCCAGAACACGGCCCCGTTCACCGCGACGTGGATCCGCAGCTCCGAGCGGGCGAACCTGATCGTCCCGCCGCCCGGCCCGGGCTCGACCTCCCGCACCGCCCCCGGCACCCGCGCCCGCTCGGTGCGGCGCGTCGGCAACCCAGTGACGTCGGCACGCCTCCTGCGCCACGCGGCCCGTACGGTCCGCAACCCTTGGGCCGCCCCCGCAGAACCGACCGCCTTCATCGAACGCACCAGGTCACGACCGTCCATGCTGCTCACCCTGCCACTCGCCGCTCCACACGCGTGTGTCGTTCAACTTCCGTTCACCTGTGGCGGGACCACATCTTCACGACGCCGACTGTGTGGGGCACACCCTGGTGTAGAAGTCGATCACGTGGCATCGTCCGTATCAGTCGCGTCACGCGCACACCCCGGCACGTGCGCGGTCGACGCACACGACGCGCACAGTCCAGGAGCCGCCCCATGTCGACCGTGAACCCCGAGCCGCTCTGGCGGCCCGATCCGCAGCGCATCGCCCAAGCCCAGGTCACCAGGTTCCAGGCCTGGACGGCCGAACACCACGGTGCCCCGGCCGACGGCGGTTATCCGGCCCTGCACCGCTGGTCCGTCGACAACCTCGAGACGTTCTGGAAGGCCGTCACCGAGTGGTTCGACGTCCGGTTCTCCAGCCCCTACGCGCGCGTGCTGGGCGACCGCTCCATGCCCGGCGCCGAGTGGTTCCCCGGGGCGACGCTGAACTACGCCGAGCACGCCCTGCGCGCGAGCACCACCCGCGCGGACGAACCGGCCCTCCTCCATGTCGACGAGACCCACGAACCGCGCCCGGTGACCTGGTCCGAGCTGCGCCGCCAGGTCGGCTCCCTCGCCGCGGAACTGCGCTCCCTCGGCGTCCGCCCCGGCGACCGGGTCAGCGCCTACCTCCCCAACATCCCACAGGCCGTCGTCGCCCTCCTCGCCACGGCGGCCGTGGGCGGCGTCTGGACCTCCTGCGCCCCCGACTTCGGCGCCCGCAGCGTCCTCGACCGCTTCCAGCAGGTGGAGCCCGTCGTCCTGTTCACCGTCGACGGCTACCGCTACGGTGGCAAGGAACACGACCGCCGCGCCGTCGTCGCCGAACTCCGCCGCGAACTGCCCACCCTGCGCGCCGTGGTCCACATCCCCCTCCTGGGCAGCGAGGCACCCGACGGCGCCCTGGAATGGTCCGCCCTGACAGCCGCGGACGAGGAACCGGTCTTCGAACAGGTCGCCTTCGACCACCCCCTGTGGGTGCTCTACTCCTCCGGCACCACTGGCCTGCCCAAGGCCATCGTCCAGTCCCAGGGCGGCATCCTGGTCGAACACCTCAAGCAACTCGGCCTGCACTGCGACCTGGGCCCCGAGGATCGTTTCTTCTGGTACACCTCGACCGGCTGGATGATGTGGAACTTCCTCGTCTCCGGCCTCCTGACCGGCACGACGGTCGTCCTCTACGACGGCAGCCCCGGCTACCCCGACACAGCCGCCCAGTGGCGGGTCGCCGAACGCACGGGAGCCACCCTCTACGGCACCTCGGCCGCCTACGTCATGGCCTGCCGCAAGGCGGACGTCCACCCCTCCCGCGACTTCGACCTCTCGACGGTCCAGTGCGTGGCCACCACCGGCTCACCTCTTCCGCCCGACGGCTTCCGCTGGCTGCACGACGAGGTCCGCGACGACCTCTGGATCGCCTCCGTCAGCGGCGGCACCGACGTCTGCTCCTGCTTCGCCGGAGCCGTCCCGACACTCCCCGTGTACACCGGCGAACTCCAGGCACCCAGCCTCGGCACCGACCTGCAGTCCTGGGACCCGAACGGCCACCCGGTCGTCGACGAGGTCGGCGAGCTGGTCGTCACCAACCCCATGCCGTCCATGCCGGTCTACTTCTGGAACGACCCCGACGGCAGCCGCTACCACGACAGCTACTTCGACACCTACCCCGGCGTGTGGCGCCACGGCGACTGGATCACCGTCACCTCACGCGGCTCCGTCATCATCCACGGCCGCTCCGACTCCACCCTCAACCGCCAGGGCGTCCGCATGGGCTCGGCCGACATCTACGAAGTCGTCGAACGGCTTCCCGAGATCAAGGAATCCCTCGTCATCGGCATCGAGCAGCCAGACGGCGGTTACTGGATGCCCCTCTTCGTCCACCTGGCCCCCGGAGCCGAGCTCGACGAGGCGCTCCTCGCCCGCATCAAGCAGGCCATCCGTGAAGAACTCTCCCCGCGCCACATCCCCGACGAGATCATCGAGGTGCCCGGAGTCCCGCACACCCTCACCGGAAAGCGCATCGAGGTCCCCGTCAAGCGCCTCCTGCAAGGCACCCCCCTGGAGAAGGCGGTCAACCCGGGCTCCATCGACAACCTCGACCTGCTGCACTTCTACGAGGAACTCGCGCAGAAGCGAGCCTGACCGTCCCGAGGCCGGCGGCGAAGACCCACCGCGAACCTCGGACGCACCATCACCGTGGGGAACCGCCGCCGACCCCTCGGTCGACCCGCCATCGACCACCTCACCGTTGTGACCTGCGCGTTCTTCCCCGCCAGGCTCGCGCCGGACGGGCTCCAGCCGCCGTTGTCAGTGCCGTCGATTACTGTGAGTGAGCATTGATCGACTGTGCACACAGGGGGAAACATGGCGCACACCGACCACCAGACCATGCGACGCGTCCTGCGCCGCGAGATCGCGGGCACGATCGGCCTGCTCACCGATGAGCACGACTTCCGTGCCATGCGGCGCTACCGAAGCTTCACCTTCGACGACCACACCACGTATCTCCAACAGGTCGAGGAACTCCTCAAAACGCGAGCCCTCCAAGGGATCCACACCACCGTCGCCCTCTTCGACCCCCAGGAGTACGCCGAGTTCTGCACCGCCAAGGGCCTCGACCCCGACGTCCCGGCCCACCGCTCCCGCTTCACCGCCGAACTGGCGACCACCGGCCCCACCATCCCCTACGAGGGCCAGCCCCTCGCCGACCTCGTGCCCACCCTCGTCGACGAAGCCGTCCGCCAGGCGACCTGGGAGTACGCGGCCACCCTCCTGGCCCGCCTCGGCGCCTGCGCGACCTGCGGCGAGGACATCGGCCGTGCGGCGTTCGCCCGCGCCTCGGGCCTCCTCGGCCGCATCCTCGACACAGCGCCGCCGGGCAGCCGCCACCTCGTCTGCAGCGTCACGGGAACTCCCGAAACGCTCGTCGCCGTCCTGCACGCCGACGACACGGCGACCGGCACCATCCCACTCGATGAGGCCGAGGTCCTCGAGTTCACCACCGTCCTGGCCCTCGGCCTCGCCACCCAGCAACCCGGCGGCCTGGTCATGCGCACCACCATCCCGGGCGCACCCGACCAGATCTACGGCTGGCGCCTGCGCGGAGACGACCTGGAACCCCTGACCGCCGGCGAGGTCTTCGACGCCTACTGCACCGACGTCGAATCCGGAGAGCTCATCTCACCCGAGTCGGGCGTCGACTACTGCGCGCCCCCCGACCTCGCCCCGGAGAACGACGGGCCGGCGCCGCCTCACCGCCACTGACACAAAGGAGGACACAGGAAGGGGCGCCCCACCCGAAGGCGGAGCGCCCCTCCTCACCAGCCGATCAGCGGCGTGGCGCGACCCCTACTCACCGGACAGCACGGCCTGAGCCGCGTTCCGCGCCTCCTCGGCGCTGTCGGCCGCCCGCGCGGCCGCCGCGGCCCGCTCGCACTGCGCCAACGTGTACTTCGCCAGCGTCGCCCGCACATAGGGGATCGACGCCGAACCCATGGACAGGGAGGTGACCCCCAGACCGGCCAGCACACACGCGAGCAGCGGGTCCGAAGCGGCCTCGCCACAGACACCACAGCTCTTGCCCTCGGCCTTGGCCGCCTCCGCGGACAACGCGACCAGATCGAGCAGTGCGGGCTGCCACGGGTCCTGCAGACGGGACACCGCACCCACCTGCCGGTCCGCGGCGAACGTGTACTGAGCGAGGTCGTTCGTTCCCAGCGACAGGAACTCGACCTCCTGCAGGATCGAACGGGCGCGCAGCGCGGCCGACGGGATCTCCACCATCGCACCGAACTTCGCCCGCAGCCCGGCCTCGCGGCACGCGTCCGCGAACGCTTTGGCGTCGGTACGGTCCGCCACCATCGGCGCCATCACCTCGAGGTAGACCGGCAGCCCCTCGGCGGCCTTCGCCAGCGCCGTCAGCTGGGTCCGCAGGACCTCCGGATGATCCAGCAGCGTCCGCAGTCCCCGCACGCCCAGCGCCGGGTTCGGCTCGTCCGCCGGTGTCAGGAAGTCCAGCGGCTTGTCGGCCCCCGCGTCCAGCACCCGCACCACGACACGGCCCTCGGGGAAGGCCTCGAGCACCTGTCGGTAGGCCTCCACCTGCTTCTCCTCGGACGGCGCCTTCTTGCTGTCGTCGAGGAAGAGGAACTCGGTACGGAACAGACCGACACCCTCCGCGCCCGCCTCCACCGCGGCCGGCACATCGGCCGGTCCGCCGACGTTCGCCAGCAGCGGCACCTTGTGACCGTCCGCGGTGACACCCGGCCCCGTCGACGCGGCCAGCGCGGCCTTGCGCTCCGCGGCCGCGGCCTGCATCTGAGCCTTCTTGTCGTCGCTCGGGTTCACGAATATCTCACCCGTGCTGCCGTCGACGGCGATCACCGTCCCCTCGGCGAGCTCACCGGCACCCGGGAGCGCCACCACAGCCGGAACGCCGAGCGCCCGGGCCAGGATGGCACTGTGGCTGGTCGGACCACCCTCCTCGGTCACGAAACCGAGGACCAGCGTCGGGTCCAGCAGAGCGGTGTCGGCCGGCGCGAGGTCCCTGGCAACAAGCACGTACGGCTCGTCACTGTCCGGGACGCCCGGCATCGGAACGCCCAGCAGACGGGCGACGATACGATTCCGCACATCGTCCAGGTCGGCCACACGACCGGCGAGATACTCACCGGCCCCCGCCAGCAGCTCGCGGTAGGCGGCGAACGCGTCGTACACGGCACGCTCGGCCGTGCTACCGACGGCGATACGCCGGTCCACGTCCGCCATCAGCTCGGGGTCCTGGGCCATCATGGCCTGCGCCTCGAGCACGGCCTGGGCCTCGCCACCCGCCAGATTGCCGCGCGCCATCAGGTCGGCTGCCACGGCCTCCACGGCTTTGCGGGCACGTCCCTGTTCACGTTCCGCGTCCTCCGCCGGAATCTGCTTGGCGGGCGGTTCGAGCACCGCCGTCCCCATGTGCCGAACCTCGCCGATCGCTACGCCATGGCTCACGCCGACGCCTCGCAGCGTTGTCTCCATCTCACCCGTCTCCGATAGTGCGGCGGGTCCCGCCGCCGCGATGGTTGTCGTGTATGCCGTCACAGGACGGCGGCGGTGTCAGTTCCAGGAAAAGAGGACGTCGCCGGTCTTCACGTCGCCGTCCTCGCGGAGCTCGCCGAGTGAGCCGGCAGTGGCCTCGAGAGCGACGACGGGGCACACCGGGGACTTGCCGGCCGCCTCCACCGCAGCGGGGTTCCACCGCACGATGCTCTGTCCACGCGTCACCGTGTCGCCCTTGTTCACGAGGAGCTCGAAGCCCTCACCGTTGAGCTGCACCGTGTCGATGCCGAGGTGGGTGAGCACGCCGTGCCCGTAGGCGTCGACCACGACGAAGGCGTGAGGGTGAAGGGAGACGATGACTCCGTCCACGGGTGCGACGGCCTCGGAGGCCTCACGCACCGGATCGATCGCCGTGCCCGGGCCGACCATGGCCCCGGAGAAGACCGGATCCGGCACGGCGGCCAGTCCGATGGCGCGTCCTGCCAGAGGGGACGTCACGGTGGTCATGGGAAGCCTCCCAGGGATGGAGATGTACAGGGCCGTCACTGCCAGTCCCGGACGGCGCACTGTGCAGCAGGGTATGTCATATGAAGTACCGGTTCCGCGTGAGCATCCGTCCGTGGTCTAGACCACTACCTTAATCGATTTGCGTCTGCTCTGCGGCCCCGTGTACAGTCGTACTCCTGCTTGAGGGTGAGTGACGCGAACGAGCGCACTTAACCGAGCAGCAACCAACTCATCAGATCCTCTCTTTGGATCACCTTCTGCATGTCTGCGGGAGGGTGGTCAGGGAGACGGAAAAAGACTGATAGAGTCGGAAACGCAAGACCGAAGGGAAGCGCCCGGAGGAAAGCCTGAGAGAGTCTCTC
>NZ_BQUN01000136.1 GCF_026008495.1 Streptomyces sp. A012304 | reverse complement strand
GGGGCTGGCGCGCACCAGGCTGGCCAAGTCCGTGCACGACGCGGGCTGGGCTTCGTTCATCAGCATGCTGACCTACAAGGCCGCCCGGTACGGCCGCACTCTGATCAAGATCGGCCGGTTCGAGCCGACCTCGCAGACCTGTTCCACCTGCGGCCACCGCGACGGGCCCAAACCCCTGCACGTGCGGGAATGGACGTGTACCGCCTGCGGCGCCGTCCACGACCGGGACACCAACGCCGCGATCAACGTGAAGACGGCCGCCGGACTGGCGGTATCAGCCTGCGGAGCGCCGGTAAGACCAGGAGCAGTCCCGGCACAGCGCGAAGAAGCAGGAAGCCACGGATTCCCGAC
>NZ_BQUN01000135.1 GCF_026008495.1 Streptomyces sp. A012304 | reverse complement strand
GTGTTCCCGGTGTTCGGGGAGGCTTTCGAGGCGGCGGTGTTCGAGCTGGACCGGCAGTTGACCGGTCATGTGGCGTGTTCGGTGCGTGATGTGGTGTTCGGTGCGGAGGGCACCGAGGGGTTGCTGGACGAGACGGTGTTCACGCAGGCCGGGCTGTTCGCGGTGGAGGTGGCGCTGTTCCGGCTGGTGGAGTCGTTGGGTGTGCGGCCGGAGTTCTTGCTGGGGCATTCGATCGGTGAGCTGGTGGCCGCGCATGTGGCGGGGGTGTGGTCGTTGGAGGATGCCGCCGCGGTGGTGGCGGCGCGGGGCCGGCTGATGCAGGCACTGCCTGCGGGCGGTGCGATGGTCGCGGTGCAGGCGAGTGAGGCGGAGGTGGCGGCGGCGCTGGAAGGGGCGGTGTG
>NZ_BQUN01000134.1:10188-90251 GCF_026008495.1 Streptomyces sp. A012304 | reverse complement strand
CGTCGGTGGTGGTGGCCGGTGGGTTGGGGCGGGTGCGGGTGGGGTGGGTGTTGGCGGCGCTGGGTGTGGGGTTGTTGACGGCGGCGTTCGTGACGGTTTGAGGTCGGCGGCGTTCTCTCCGGTGTGGGGGGGACGTTCGTTGCCTGTTCGTGCTTGACCGGTGGTCAGTGCGGGTTGGATGCTGAGCCGCCCCCTCCACGTCTTCCCTTTCGTCACTCGAAGATGGATGGCTCCATGCGTACCCTCACTCGCGTCGGCGTGTTCGCCGCCGCGTCCTCGGCCGCGATCCTGCTGGCTCCTGTCGCCCATGCCACGGACGGCGACACCTACACCGTGCAGTTGCGGCAGCAGCTTCCGCGCACGGCGACCACGGATGACGACGGGGCTCCGCAGAAGTCGCGGAGCGAGTGCCCCGGTGTTCCGGACGGCAAGGACGGCTGGCACTTCGTACTGCCGGGCAACTCGACGGACTTCGTGAAGCTGACGGTGACCTTCGCGCCCGGTGGGCAGCAGGTGGTGACGGACTTCGGTCCGCCGTCGGACAAGCACGCCTATGTGTGGTCGTCGCCGGGGGCGGAGCTGACGTCGGCGGTCGCCGAGGTGCGGGGTGGTGAGCTGAGGCTGTTCAACCTGTCGCACACCTGCCCAGTGGGCGGGGGTGGCACGCCGAGCGGTTCGCCGGAGCCGTCGGGCTCGAGTTCGGAGCCGGCGGGCGGTACCAGCTCGGAGCCTGCGGGCGGGTCGAGCAGTGAGCCGGCGGGCGGGTCGAGCAGTGAGCCGGCGGGCGGTTCGAGTTCGGAGCCGGTGGCGTCGCCGTCCGAGAGTGCCGTTCCCTCGGCGTCGGTGTCCGCGTCGGTGGCTCCGTCCGGGCCGGACGGCGGTGACCTGGCCGAGACGGGCAACGGCGCCCCGGTCGGTGTGCTCGCGGCCGTGGCGGGCGGGCTGCTCGCGGCCGGCGGGTTCCTGGTGTTCCGTCGCCGCCGGGGTGCGCGTCAGGGCTGAGTGAGTGACGAAGGGTGCCCCCGAGTCCGTGGCGCGGGCTCGGGGGCACCCTTGTGTGCGGGGTGGGTCAGCCGGTGTTGCGCAGGCCCGCCGCCACGCCGTTGACGGTGAGGAGCAGGGCGCGGGAGAGGAGGGGGTCGGGTTCCTCGCCGGCGGCCACGGCGTCGCGCTGGCGCTTGAGGAGGGTGACCTGGAGGTAGGAGATGGGGTCGAGGTAGGCGTCGCGGATGGTGAAGGTCTGCTTGAGGACGGGCTGGGCGTCCAGGAGTTCCCGTTCGCCCGTCACGCGCAGTACTTCGGCGACGGTGAGTGCGTGTTCGGTCTTGATGGTGTCGAAGACGTGGCGGAGTTCGTCGGGGACGAGGGTGTCGACGTAGTGCTGGGCGATGCGCAGGTCGGTCTTGGCGAGGGTCATCTCGACGTTGGAGATGAAGTTGCGGAAGAAGTGCCACTGCTCGTGCATCTCGTCGAGCACGGTGTCGAGGCCGGCTTCGCGCAGGGCCTTCAGGCCGGATCCGACGCCGAACCAGCCGGGGACGATCTGGCGGGACTGGGTCCAGCCGAACACCCACGGGATGGCCCGCAGTCCGTCGAGGGAGACGCCCGAGCCGGGGCGGCGGGAGGGCCGGGAGCCGAGGTGGAGGTCGGCGAGCTGGTCCACCGGCGTCGACGCGAGGAAGTACGTCGGCAGGTCGGGGTCCTCCACGAGCCTGCGGTAGGCGGCGTGCGCCGCGTCCGAGACGACGTCCATGGCGGCGTCCCAGCGGGCGAGTGCCTCGTCGGACTGGCGGGGGGCGGTGTGCAGGACGGAGGCCTGGAGGGTGGCGGCGACGGTCAGTTCCAGGTTCTCCCTGGCCAGGGAGGGGATGAGGTACTTGTCGGAGATGACCTCGCCCTGTTCGGTGACCTTGATCTCGCCTTCGAGGGTGCCCCAGGGCTGGGCGAGGATGGCGTCGTGGGAGGGGCCGCCGCCGCGGCCGACGGTGCCGCCGCGGCCGTGGAAGAGGCGCAGACGGACGCCGTAGCGGTGGGCGACGTCGCGCAGGCGGCGCTGGGCGCGGTGGATCTCCCACTGGCTGGTGGTGATGCCGCCGAACTTGGAGGAGTCGGAGTAGCCGAGCATGACCTCCTGGACGTCGCCGCGGAGTGCGACGAGGCGGCGGTAGGAGGGGTCGGCGAGCATCTCTTCGAGGATGGTGTCGGCGGCCTTGAGTTCGTCGGTGGTCTCCAGGAGGGGGACGATGCCGATCTTGGCCCAGCCGGCGTGCAGGTCGATGAGTCCGGCTTCGCGGGCGAGGACGGCGGCGGCGAAGACGTCGTCGGCGCCCTGGCACATGGAGATGATGTAGGACTCGATGACTTCGGGGCCGAAGACTTCCAGGGCGCGCTTGACGGTGAGGAAGACGCCGAGGGTCTTCTCGCCGGCGGCGTCGACGGGGGCGGGGCTGGGGGCGAGGGGCCTTCTGGAGCGCAGTTCCTTCGCGAGCAGCTTGGTGCGGTATTCGCGGGGCATGTCGGCGTAGCGCCAGGATTCCTCGCCGAGGCGGTCGAAGAGCTGACCGAGGGCGTGGTGGTGGGCGTCGGCGTGTTCGCGGACGTCCATGGTGGCGAGCTGGAGGCCGAAGGCGGCGAGGGTGCGGATGGTGCGGTTCATGCGGCCGTCGGCGAAGAGGCCGCCGCGGTGTTCGCGCAGGGAGCTCTGGATGAGCGTGAGGTCCTGGAGCAGTTCGCTGGTGCCGAGGTAGTCGCGGCCGGGCTCGTGGGGGGTGCCCTTGGCGAGGCGCTGCTTGGTGTTCTCGAGCTTCTGCCGGATGCAGGTGGCCTTGAGGCGGTAGGGCTCTTCGGCGTTGAGGCGCTTGTAGCGGGGGCTGATCTCGGGCAGGCGTTCGAGGTCGGTCCGCAGGGATTCCAGGAGGTCTTCGGTGGCCCCGGTGTAGCGGATGGAGTTGGAGAGGAAGCCGCGGAGTTCGTCGATCATCTCCAGGGCGTCGTTGATGCCGTGTTCGTGCTGGAGGATGAGGACGTCCCAGGTGACCTGGGGGGTGACGTTGGGGTTGCCGTCGCGGTCGCCGCCGATCCAGGTGCCGAAGGTCAGCGGGCGGGTGTCGTCCGGGAGGGTGACTCCGACGCGTTCGAGTTCGGCGGTGAGGTCCTCCAGGACGTCGCCGACGGCGCCCGCGTGGAGTTCGTCGAGGTAGTAGATGGCGTTGCGGGCCTCGTCGGCGGGCTCGGGGCGTACGACGCGCAGTTCGTCCGTCTGCCATACGAGGTCGATGTTCTCGGCCAGACGGGTGTCGTAGCGGCGGCGGTCGGATTCGATGACCGGGGTCTCCAGGAGCGCGGCGACGCGCCGGAGCTTATTGAGGACGGAGCGGCGTGCGGCCTCGGTGGGGTGGGCGGTGAAGACGGGGCGGACGTTGAGGTTGCGGACGGTCTCGCGGACGTGTTCGGGGTCGGCGTCCTTGAGGCGGTCGGCGGTGCGGGCGAGGAGGCCGCCCTCGGCGGCGCGCTTGGCGCGCAGTTCGCGGCCGCGGTGGACCTGTTCGGTGACGTTGGCCAGGTGGAAGTAGGTGGAGAAGGCGCGGACCAGCTTGGCGGCGGTCTCGAGTTCGATGCCGCGCAGCAGTTCGGCGGCGGCCTCGCCGTCCTCGCGGGTGAGGCGGCGGACCTTTTCGACCAGGTCGAGGAGTTCGGGGCCCTCTTGCCGGACGAGGGTCTCGCCGAGGAGGTCACCCAGTCGGCGGATGTCGGCGCGCAGCTCGGTGCTGGTCGTCGTCTGGTCGTCGGCACTGCTCACAGGTGCGGCTCCTTGCAGTGTTGAAGCTCGTCTGGGAGGGAACCCGGAGGTGGGCCCACGCGGCGGGCGCCGCATAGGGGGCCGTGCTTCCGGGAAGAAAACAGAGCGGACCGCGCTGTCCGACCGTCTCCAAGGATAGGTGGCCGGTCGGACGCGCTGGCTCACGGGCTCTTGCCGCCGGGCGACGCGCTGCCATACTTACGTCGCCGTAGGTTACGGAACCGTAGGAAACTGGTCGTACGGTTCTCGCCGCCCGGCAACTGCCTCAATCCACGACCCCACAGGGGACGCGCATGACCACACGCTCCGACGTGATCGAAGAGCCTTCGAAGGCGCCCGACGACATTTCTCCGCCGACGTCCGCCACTCTGGGTGGCGAGCAGAAGCGGTCGATCGAGCAGATCACGCTGCTCCTGTTCATCACCGTGCCGTTCCTGGCGCTGCTGGCGGCGGTGCCGCTGGCGTGGGGCTGGGGGGTGAGCTGGCTGGACCTCGGTCTGCTGGTGTTCTTCTACTACCTGGGCTGCCACGGCATCACGATCGGTTTCCACCGGCACTTCACCCATGGGTCCTTCAAGGCCAAGCGTCCCCTGAAGATCGCGCTGGCGATCGCGGGGTCGATGGCGGTGGAGGGGCCGCTGGTGCGCTGGGTGGCGGACCATCGCAAGCATCACAAGTACTCCGACGCGGACGGCGATCCGCACTCGCCGTGGCGGTACGGCGAAAGCGTGCCGGCGCTGATGAAGGGCCTGTGGTGGGCGCACATCGGCTGGATGTTCGACGAGGAGCAGACGCCGCAGGACAAGTACGCGCCGGATCTGATCAAGGACAAGGCGCTGCGGACGATCTCACGGCAGTTCATCCTGTGGACGATGGTGTCGCTGGCGTTGCCGGCGCTGATCGGCGGGCTGGTGACGATGTCCTGGTGGGGGGCGTTCACCGGGTTCTTCTGGGGTTCGCTGGTGCGGGTGGCGCTGCTTCATCACGTGACGTGGTCGATCAACTCGATCTGTCACGCGGTGGGCAAGCGGCCGTTCAAGTCGCGGGACCGGTCGGGGAACGTGTGGTGGCTGGCGGTGCTGTCGTGCGGGGAGTCGTGGCACAACCTGCATCACGCGGATCCGACGTCGGCGCGGCACGGTGTGGAGCGGTGGCAGCTGGACTCCTCGGCGCGGCTGATCCGCTGGTTCGAGAGGCTCGGCTGGGCGTACGACGTGCGCTGGCCGTCACGCTCGCGTATCGATTCGCGTCGGAACACGGGTGAGGACGGCTCTCGGCACCGGAAGGTGACCGCTGACGCGGCATGATGGACGCCGTGGCGACCGACTCCAGCAGCACCCCAAGCAACGAAGCGAAGCCGCGGCGTGTCCGTCGCACCCGGATGACCGGTGCGGAGCGCCGCCAGCAGTTGCTGGAGATCGGTCGCACCCTTTTCGCGGCGAAAGGTTTCGAGGGTACGTCGGTGGAGGAGATCGCGGCGAAGGCCGGGGTGTCCAAGCCGGTGGTGTACGAGCACTTCGGTGGCAAGGAGGGGCTGTACGCGGTGGTGGTGGACCGTGAGATGCGGCGGCTGCTGGACATGGTGACGAGTTCGCTGACCGCCGGTCATCCGCGTGAGCTGTGCGAGCAGGCGGCGTTCGCACTGTTGGACTACATCGAGGAGTACACGGACGGTTTCCGCATCCTGGTGCGTGACTCGCCCATCCCGCAGTCGACGGGTTCGTTCGCCTCGTTGATCTCGGACATCGCCACCCAGGTGGAGGACATCCTGGGTCGTGAGTTCAAGTCCCGGGGTTTCGATCCGAAGCTGGCGCCGCTGTACGCGCAGGCGCTGGTCGGCATGGTCGCGTTGACCGGCCAGTGGTGGCTGGACGTGCGCCGTCCGAAGAAGGCGGAGGTGGCGGCGCATCTGGTGAATCTGGCGTGGCACGGTCTGGACGGGCTGGAGCAGAAGCCGCGGCTGATCGGTCACCGCAGGAGCTGACCCCCGTCCGGCGGACGGGGGTCGTGTCGTTTCGTCGGGCTCAGTGCTTGAAGGTGTCCTTCGCCTTCTCCTTGGTCTGGCGGGCATCCGCCTTGGCCTGCTCGGCCCGGCCCTCGGCTTCCAGCCGCTGGTCGTCCATGGCCCGCCCGGCCGTTTCCTTGGCCTTGCCCTTGGCCTGTTCCATCTTCCCCTTGGCCTTCTGCTGCCGCGCCACCGTCGATCACTCCCAGCCGCTTCGACATCGCTGTGTCCCACCGGGTGACCCGGTGCGACCTTCTCAAACGACGTCGTCGGCTGCCGTGCGGGCCACCACGAACAGGCGGCGGAAGGGCAGGACGGTGCCGTAGTCGTGGCGGGGGTAGGCCTCGCGCAGCAGGTCGCGGTACTCGGTGAGGAAGGCGTCGCGGGCTTCGGGGTCGTCGGCGAGGGCGGTGAGGACGGGGCGCAGGCCGGTGCCCTTGGACCAGTCGAGGACGGGGTCGTCGCCGGTGAGGACGTGGTGGTACGTCGTCGTCCACACGTCGGTGTCGCAGCCGAGGCGGGCGAGGTGGTCGAGGTAGACGTCGGGGGCGTGGACGGAGTCCTCGTGGCGCAGGAGGTGGGCGAGGCGGTTCTTCCAGCGGGGGGTGTTGCCGAGGTCGCGCAGGAGGGCGTGCAGGGGGGCGTGGATGTTGTGGGGGACCTGGAAGGCGAAGGTGCCGCCGGGGGTGAGGCCGGCCAGCCAGGCGGGGAAGGCGTCGAGGTGGCCGGGGACCCACTGGAGGGCGGCGTTGGAGACGATCAGGTCGTAGGTCTCGGTCGGGGTCCAGGTGGTGAGGTCGGCGTGGGTGAAGTCGAGGCGGGGGCCGGCGTGTGCCTGGGCCTCGGTGAGCATCTGTGGGGAGTTGTCGTAGCCGGTGATGCGGGCGGTGGGCCAGCGGTCGGCGAGGAGGGTGGTGACGTTGCCGGGGCCGCAGCCGAGGTCGGCGATGCGGGGTGTCGCTGTGGTGGGCGGGTCGGGGACGCGGGCGAGGAGGTCGGTGAAGGCGCGGGCGCGGTGGCCGGCGTGGCGGAGGTACTGGGTGGGGTCCCAAACAGGTGTGGGCATCGGGCCTCCTCGGCGTGGCGTGGTCGGCGGTGTCCAGCCTCCCCCCACATTTAGCTTGACGTCAAGAGGCTTGACATCAAGAGACTTCATGTCGACACAACCACTACACTGATCGTCATGGAGGACGAGGTCGATCGGCTGGTCGCAGCGTGGCGCCGGGAGCGCCCGGACCTCGACGTGGAGCCGCTGGAAGTACTCAGCCGGGTGAGCAGACTGGCCCGGCACCTGGACCGCGCACGCCGTCTGGCGTTCTCCGAGCACCAGCTGGAGCCCTGGGAGTTCGACGTCCTGACCGCGCTGCGGCGCGCGGGGGCGCCGTATCAGCTGTCGCCGGGGCAGTTGCTGACGCAGACGCTGGTCACGTCCGGCACGATGACCAACCGTATCGACCGGCTGGCGAAGAGGAACCTGGTGGAGCGGCTGCCCGATCCCAGCGACCGGCGTGGTGTGCTGGTGCGGCTCACGGACGACGGCAAGGACCGCGCCGACCAGGCGCTGGCCGGGCTGCTCGACCAGGAGCGGGCGATCCTGGCCGAGCTGTCGCACGCGCAGCGCGCCGAGCTGGCCGGGCTGCTACGCCAGCTGACCGCCCCGTTCGACAACATCCCCGGCTAGGTCCACGGGTCCTACCCCGGCGCGGCGCGCGAGGGCGACGGCGGCGAGCGTGGAGTGCACGCCGAGCTTGCCCAGCACGTTCTGCATATGGGTGCGGACGGTGTGCGGGGAGAGGAACAGCCGCTCGGCGACGGCCTTCCTGCCCAGTCCCGCGACCATGCAGCGCAGCACCTCCCGCTCGCGCGGGGTCAGCGACTCCACGAGCCGTTCGCTCTCGGTGCGGTGCTTGCGCGCGGCGGTCAGCTCCTTGAGCACGCCGGTCAGCAGGGCGGGCGGCAGATGCGTCTCCTCCCGCAGCACCCCGCGGATCACGGTGAGCAGCCGCGACAGCGAGCAGTCCTTGGCGACCCAGCCGGACGCGCCGGCCTGGAGGGCGAGGGCCGCGCGGCGCGGGTCGTCCTTCTCGGCGAGGACGACGGTGCGCACGTACGGCTGGGCGGAGCGGACGCCGGTGACGAGGGAGATCCCGTCGACGAGGCCGTCCTCGCCCACGTCCTGCACCGGCACGGCGGGCCGCACGCCCGGCAGCCGGCCGCCCAGGTCGGCGTCGACGAGCAGCACGTCGTAGCGGCGGCCCTCGGCGGCCGCGCGCTCCAGGCAGCGCAGCGCCGCGGGGCCGCTGCCGGCCGCGGACACGTCGACGTCGGGCTCGGCGGCCAGGGCGGCGGCGAGCGACTCGGCGAAGATACGGTGGTCGTCGACGACCAGGACTCGGATGCGAACCACGAAACCCCCTTCCCCAGGCTCCTTCCACAGAGCAGGGGATACCCCAGGTCCGAGGAACGACGACCGGCGCGGATACGACGCCCGCGAGGAGCGTCGATCGCACGGCCGCCGCCGTGCAGACATCGCTACCCCCACCACGGGCGTCGTACCCGACTGTCTCGCCCCCTGATCAGCACCGGCCCCCACCGGTACCTTTCACAGAGTAGGGCTGTGAGCACAGAGCGGAAGTCAATTCGCAGAACTGGAACGCCGACGCGTTTATGGTGTGCCGCATGTTTCGTCTTGAGACAGAAGTCGACAAGAACAGGCGTGATCTTCTTCGGGCCAGGCTCCTCGACACCAACACGGCGGCCTCGCCCGTTCTGCGCGCGCTGCGCGGCACCCCCGACGAGCGGGAGGTCCCGCTGCACGTGTGGGCGTTGGACGGGTCCGGTGAGCTGGCGGGCGGCCTGGTCGGTCACACCTGGGCGTCCTGGTTGCACGTCACCTACCTGTGGGTCGACGCGCCCCATCGTGGCACCGGCCTCGGCAGCCGTCTGCTGGCGCACGCGGAGCGCACCGCGCGCGAGCAGCGCGGCTGCGGCCGGGTCCGCCTGGAGACCTGGGACTTCCAGGCCCCGGACTTCTACCGGAAGCAGGGCTACGAGGTGGCGTGCGTGATCGAGGACTATCCGCCGGGGATCACGGAGTACACGCTGGTCAAGCGTCTGGGGTGAGCGGCGGGGGCGGGCCGGGTGGCGGCGGTGGGGGTGCGTCGGTCTGCGGCAGCAGTGGACCGTCGGCCCGCAGCGGCCCCCGCCCTCCGAAAACCGTCAGCCCCGCACAGGTGTGCGGGGCTGACGGGTCTACCGGAACGGCTCAGCTCAGGCGCCGGGCCCCCGCCGCGGGCACCGCCTCGAACACGCGGGGGGCCGTGAAGCCCGCCGCGGCGAAGGCCTCCTCGACCGCCTTGGTGAGGGTGTCGACGTCGGCGGCCTCCGCCAGCACGATCGCGGAGCCTCCGAATCCGCCGCCGGTCATGCGGGCGCCGAGCGCGCCGGCGGCCAGGGCCGTGTCGACGACCAGGTCCAGCTCGGGGCAGGAGATGCGGAAGTCGTCGCGCAGGGAGGCGTGGCCCTCGGTGAGGACCGGGCCGACCGCGCGGGTCTCGCCGGACTCCAGGAGGGAGACGACCCGCTCGACGCGCTCATCCTCGGTCACGACGTGGCGGACCAGCCGGCGGACCTCCTCCTCGTCGCCCAGCCGGGCCAGCGCGGCGTCGAGTTCGGCGTACGGGATGTCGCGCAGGGCGTCGACGCCGAGGAGGGCGGCGCCCTTCTCGCAGCCGGCGCGGCGCTTGCCGTACTCGCCGTCGCTGTGGGCGTGCTTGACCTGCGTGTCGACGACCAGCAGGCGCATGCCCTCGGCGGCCAGGTCGAGGGGGATCTGCTTCTGGGAGAGGTCGCGGGTGTCGAGGAACAGGGCGTGGCCGGCCTCGCAGCAGGCGGACGCGGTCTGGTCCATGATCCCGGTGGGGGCGCCGACGTAGACGTTCTCGGCGCGCTGGCACAGGCGGGCCAGCTGCCAGCGCTGGAGACCGAGTCCGTACAGGTCGTTCAGGGCGAGCGCCACGACGACCTCCAGGGCCGCCGACGACGACAGGCCCGCGCCGGAGGGGACGGTGGAGCTGAGGTGGATGTCGGCGCCGGTGACCGGGTGGCCGGCCTCGCGCAGCGCCCAGACCACGCCCGCCGGGTACGCCGTCCACGTGCGGTCCGATTCCGGGGCCAGGTCGTCCAGGGCCAGCTCGACGACACCGGACTCGACGTCCGCCGAGTGCAGGCGCAGCCGGCCGTCCGCGCGGCGCGAGACCGCGGCGATCGCGGTGTGCGGCAGCGCGAAGGGCATCACGAAGCCGTCGTTGTAGTCGGTGTGCTCGCCGATGAGGTTGACCCGGCCCGGCGCCGACCAGATGCCGTCGGGCTCGGCCCCGTACAGCGCGACGAAGCCGTCCCGCACTTGCTCTGCGCCCATTACTGCTCCCTTGCACTGCTTGCGACGGTCCGCGTGAACTCCCACGCGTCCGCGACGATGCCCGCGAGGTCCGCGCGGGACGGGTTCCAGCCCAGTTTCTCGCGGGCGGTGGCCGCCGAGGCGACCAGGACGGCCGGGTCGCCGCCGCGGCGGGGGGCCACGACCTCGGGGATGGGGTGGCCGGTGACCTGGCGGACGGTCTCGATGACCTCGCGGACGGAGAAGCCGTTGCCGTTGCCGAGGTTGCAGATCAGGTGCTCGCCGGGGGTGGCCGCGTCGACCGCCAGCAGGTGGGCCTCGGCGAGGTCCGCGACGTGGATGTAGTCACGGACGCAGGTGCCGTCGGGGGTCGGGTAGTCGTCGCCGAAGACGGAGATGGCGTCCCGGCGGCCCTGCGCGACCTGGAGAACCAGCGGGATGAGGTGCGACTCGGGGTCGTGGCGCTCGCCGTACGCGCCGTAGGCGCCGGCCACGTTGAAGTAGCGCAGCGACACCGCGCCCAGCCCGTGGGCGGCGGCCTCACCGGTGATCATGTGGTCGACGGCCAGCTTGGACGCGCCGTACGGGGAGGTCGGCGCGGTCGGGTCGGTCTCGGTGATGGGGGTGCTGACCGGCTCGCCGTAGGTGGCGGCGGTCGAGGAGAAGACCAGCTTGCGCACGCCCGCCTCGCGCATGGCGGCGAGCAGGGCCATGGTGCCGCCGACGTTGTTGTCCCAGTACTTCTCCGGCTTGACCACCGACTCGCCGACTTGGGAGAAGGCCGCGAAGTGCAGGACGGCGTCGAAGGAGGAGTCGAGCCATTTGGCGGCGTCGCGGATGTCGCCCTCGATGAAGGAGGCGCCCGTCGGGACGCCGGCCCGGAAGCCGGTGGACAGGTTGTCGAGGACGACGACCTCGTGCCCGGCCTCCAGCAGGTGCTGGGCGACGACGCTGCCGACGTATCCCGCACCGCCGGTGACCAGATACTTCCCGCTCATGAACTCGCTACCTCTCGCAGTCGCTGGGCCGCGCGCTCCGGCGGCACGTCGTTGATGAAGACGCTCATGCCGGACTCGGAGCCCGCGAGGAACTTCAGCTTGCCGGACGTGCGGCGGATGGTGAAAAGCTCGAGGTGCAGCGCGAAGTCGTCGCGGTTGACCCCTTCGAACTCCTCCAGCTGGCCGAACGGCGCCTGGTGCCAGGCGGCGATGTACGGCGTGGGAGGCTCACCTTCGCCGAAGATCCGGTCGAAGCGCCTCAACAGTTCCAGATAGACCTGGGGGAACTCCGTGCGCGCCGCCTCGTCGAGTCCGAGCAGGTCGGGGACGCGGCGCTTGGGGTACAGGTGCACCTCGTACGGCCAGTGCGCGGCGTACGGCACGAACGCGACCCAGTGTTCACTCTCCAGGACGACCCGCTCGTCGGCGAGTTCACGCTCCAGGACGGCGTCGAAGAGGTTCTCCCCGCCGGTGGCGTCCTTGTGCGCGGCCACCTGGCGCAGCATCAGGGCGGTGCGGGGCGTGGTGAAGGGGTAGGCGTAGATCTGCCCGTGCGGGTGACCCAGGGTCACACCGATCTCCGCACCGCGGTTCTCGAAGCAGAACACCTGTTCCACGGAGGGCAGATGAGACAGCTCGGACGTGCGGTCCGTCCATGCCTCCAGGACCAGCCGCGCCTGCTCCTCGGTGAGGTCGGCGAAGGAGGCGTTGTGGTCGGAGGTGAAGCAGACCACCTCGCAGCGCCCGGAGTCGCCGGCCAGCGAGGGGAAACGGTTCTCGAAGACGACCACGTCGTACGACGAGTCCGGGATCTCGCTCAGCCGCTCGCCCTGGGAGGGGCACAGGGGGCATTCGTCGGCCGGCGGGTGGTAGGTGCGTCCCTGCCGGTGCGAGGCGACGGCGATGGAGTCGCCGAGCAGCGGATCCCGGCGTACCTCCGATGTGGTGACCGTGCGCTCCAGCGGGCGGCGGTCCACCGCGTCGCGCACCGAGTCGTCCCCCAGGTCGTAGTAGATCAGCTCACGACCGTCGGCCAGTCGGGTCGAGGTCTTCTTCACCGCGACGCTCCATCCCTGCCCTAGCAGCAGTACCCAGCAAAGCTTCAAACAGAACCAAACACATAAAACCATAAACCCCCAGGCAAGTCACCACCACAACCAAACAAAGAACACCAAACGAAGTGAGCCGTGCATGCGAACCCCCACACCCCTCGCCGCGGACACCCTCGCCGCCGAACTGCGCCTCCCCACCAACTGGCTCGACTACACGATCCTCGGGATCTACTTCGTCGTCGTCCTCGGCATCGGCTTCGCCGCCCGCCGCTCGGTGAAGACCAGCCTGGACTTCTTCCTCTCCGGCCGCTCACTGCCCGCCTGGATCACGGGGCTCGCCTTCATCTCGGCCAACCTCGCGGCCACCGAGATCCTCGGCATGGCCGCCAACAGCGCGCAGTACGGCGCGTACACCGTCCACTGGTACTGGATCGGCGCCATCCCGGCCATGGTCTTCCTCGGCCTGGTGATGATGCCGTTCTACTACGGCTCCAAGGTGCGCTCGGTCCCCGAGTTCCTGCTGCTGCGCTTCGACCGGGGGGCGCACCTGCTCAGCTCGCTGCTCTTCGCCTTCGCCGCGATCCTGATCTCCGGGGTGAACCTGTACGCCCTGGCGATCGTCGTCGAGGCGCTGCTGGGCTGGCCGCAGTGGGTGGCGATCGTGGTCGCGGGCTTCTTCGTGCTGGCGTACATCACGCTGGGCGGCCTGTCGTCGGCGATCTACAACGAGGTGCTCCAGTTCTTCGTGATCCTGGCCGCGCTGATCCCGCTGTCGGTGCTGGGCCTGAAGAAGGCCGGCGGCTGGGACGGGCTCACGGACTCCCTGACCAAGACCCACGGAGAGGACTTCACCACCGCGTGGGGCGGTACCGGCATCGGCAGCGACAACCCGCTGGGCGCGAACTGGCTGACGATCGTGCTCGGCCTCGGCTTCGTCCTCTCCTTCGGCTACTGGACGACGAACTTCGCCGAGGTGCAGCGCGCCCTGTCCGCGCGGAACCTGTCGGCCGCGCAGCGCACCCCGCTGATCGCCGCGTACCCCAAGATCTTCATCGTCTTCCTGGTGATGATCCCAGGCCTGGTCGCCGCGGCCCTGGTCCCCGGCTTCGGCACCGAGGAGTCGGGCTACCAGTACAACGACGCGATCCCGTACCTGATGGAAGGGCTGCTGCCCAACGGTGTGCTGGGGATCGCGGTGACGGGTCTGCTGGCGGCGTTCATGGCGGGCATGGCCGCGAACGTCTCGTCCTTCAACACGGTGTTCACCAACGACATCTGGGCGAAGTACGTCGTGCTCGGGCGCGAGGACGGCTATTACGTCCGCTTCGGCCGGCTGATCACCGCGCTCGGCGTGCTGGCGTCGATCGGCACGGCGTTCCTCGCCTCGTCCTTCTCCAACATCATGAGCTACCTCCAGACGCTGTTCAGCTTCTTCAACGTGCCGATGTTCGTGGTGTTCATCGTCGGCATGTTCTGGCGGCGGGCGTCGATGAAGTCGGGCTTCTGGGGCCTGCTGGCCGGCACGACGGCGGCGATGGTCAACTACTTCGTCCTCTACAAGCAGGGGATCGTCGACATCCCCACCGACCAGGGCGCCAACTTCGTGTCCGCGATCGCCGGCTTCGTGGCCGGCGCGGTGGTGATGGTCGCGGTGTCCCTGTTCACCGCCCCCAAGCCGGAGGAGGACCTCCAGGGCCTCGTCTACGGCACCCGCTCCCCCGGCATGGCCGAGCCGCCGGCGGCGGGCGACGACGCCTGGTACCGGCGCCCGGCGCTGCTGGGCTGGGGCGCGGTGATCCTGGCCGCCGCCTGCTACATCCCGTTCTCGTTCTGAGCCCGCCGACGCCCATCGCGGGAGGATGGAAAGACCATGTCTGAGCGATTCGAACCCGACGAGCGCGCGGCGGCCGAGCGGCTGCGGCACGCGGGTTACTCCGAGGCGGACGTCCAGCGGGAGGTCACCGAGCTGGAGCAGAAGTCCGCGACGGCCGCCCGCATCTTCGACCTGCGCCGCATCATCGGCGGCCTGTTCGTCGTCTACGGCGTCATCGTCACGATCGCCGGCCTCACCGACGGCGACGCGGAGATCGACAAGGCCCAGGGCATCAACATCAACCTGTGGACGGGGCTGGGGATGCTGGCGCTGGGAATCTTCTTCCTGGCCTGGCTGAAGCTGCGGCCCGCGGCCCCGCCCGCGCCGCCGCTGCCGCCGGAGGCGGTGTCGCCGGAGGGGGAGGCGCCGCGGGGCGAGTAGCGGGCGCCGCTTTCCTCACGTGACGCGGAACAGCTCCGGGACCCGGGGTTTCGGGTGCCGGAGCTGTCGGGTTCGGCGGGTTTCCGGGGCTCAGAAGCCGCCGAGGCCGTTGAACCGTCGAGCCCGGCGCCGCTTCCCACGGGCACGGTGCCGCTGACCGACCTTTCCCCCGTGCGTGGCAGTGGCTCGTTCGACCTTCGGTCGGTGACCATGGGGGCGAAGTCATACGAGCAGGCTATGACGTTGGTCTACCCCTGTAGCACGACGGGCGGCATCGAATACAGCATCAATGAGCGGTACAGGTCACTCACGCCGACCATCGGCCTGGACGACAACAGCACGGCCGAACTGATCAAGGTGACGATCGCGGGCGACGGCCGTGCGCTGAAGACCGTGGGCGCGGAGATCAACCGGCCGCAGAACGTGACCGTGGATATGACAGGTGTCGTCGAACTCGTCATCACATCCACGAGCGAGTGCGACGACAGCGACGGAATCGTGCTCGCGCTGGCCGACGCCACGCTCCACTCGTGATCCGGGGAACGCGCAGGCGACCCTCACCGGTGCATTCCGCGTCCCGGACGTACTAGGGCTCGTGCGGGCCCCTCGGCAAGGAGCTCGCTCGGTCCAGTAGGCCCGTTCGGGCTGCCAGGGCGGCTGCTTCCAGGCGGGAGCCGACGCCGAGTTTCATCAGGACGCGTTGGACGTGGGTGCGGGCGGTGGAGGGGGCGATGCCCATGCCGGCGGCGATGAGGCGGGTGTCCTCGCCGTCGGCTACCCGGACCAGGACCTCGACCTCCCGGGGTGTGAGCATCTGGAGCAGGCGCTGGCCCTCGTCGTCGGGCTGGGCCGCCGGGTTCAGCAACTCGCTGAAGGCTCCTTGCAGGAGCTGCGGCGCCACCGCCGCCTCACCCGACCTCGCTTTCATGATCGCCCGTTCCACGCCCTCGATGCGCTCGTCGTGGCGTACGTAGCCGGAGGCGCCCGCCGCGAAGGCCGCCGCGATGCCGCGCGGGCTCGGGACCGGTCCCAGGACGAGGACGGCGACCTGGGGCCGCTCCCGTTTGATGCGGACCACGGGATCGAAGACGCCCGGCTCGGCCGGTGTCGCCGTACCCAGCAGGCACACCTCGGGTGCCCGGGTGATCACGAGCTCCGCCGCTCCCGCGGCGGGCGCCGCCGCGGCGAGCACCCGGTGCCCCCGCAGCTTCAACGCCGAGGCCAACGCCTCGGCGAGCAGTCGGTGGTCGTCGACCACCATCAACCGCACTCCCATCGAGCAACCCCCCAGTCCCCCCATGGATGCCCACACGGACAACAGGCAAAGCCAGACGGACAACCAGACAGACAAAAGGTGCCCCCCGGCACCTCGTCCTTCATGCCCCCGGAAGCTACACGCTTGTTCGACGTCGCGCTCCCCCTACCGGTGAGAAGTGCCCCGGATCGCCGAAATTCCTCGCATTCGAGGGTGTTGAGCGGTACGTGAACGGCCCCGCCCCTGAGCAGGGGCGGGGCCGTCACGGCGACAGGGGGCGATCAGCCGCTCGTGCCGAACGCCAGCGCCAGATACTCCTTGTCGCGGGAGCTGGAGTCGTCCGCGTACACCTGGGACATGTACAGCCGCCCCTGGGAGTAGATGATCTCCGAGTACTCCGGGGACATGCTGGACTCGGCGTCCCGCACCGACTCCGTCGACGGGTTCCGCATGAGCACCGTCTGCTTGAACGTCCCGCCGTCGATGCTGACGATCTGGCCGCCCTGGTCGTACGGCGGACGCTTGTAGGCGATCAGGTTGCCGCCGTCCATGCGCAGCGGGATCAGCTCGAAGTCGTCGCCGGCGTCCGCGCGCTGGCCGGTCTGCTTGCCGGTGGCCAGGTCGAAGGCGAGGACCTCGTTGGTCTCGCTGTACTCGCCGGTGCCGTCGTGCTCCTCGGTCGGCAGGTACAGCCGGCCGTTGCCGGCGACCACACCCGTGCACTGCTCGATCTTGGTGATGCCGTCGCAGCGGGCCGCGAACTGCTCGCCCGGCGCGGAGATCCGGGTGCGCAGCTTGCCGGTCTTGTTGTCGATGGAGAAGAAGTCCGAGATGCCGCTGCCGTCCTGGGCGCTGTCGCCGACGTCGGCGGCCACGACCAGCGGGTCCGTGGAGACGATGCTCGCGTACTCGATGCCGGTCGCCATCTTGTACTCGGAGAGCACCTTCCCGGAGGCCGGGTCGATGGTCTGGATGTGCAGCTCGCGCGCGTCGTAGTCACCGCACTTGCGCACCGCGACCAGCTTGGCGCCACCGCCGTAGCCGGCGTCGTAGCAGCTGTCGGTCGGCTTCGGGGCCCACAGCTGCTTGCCCGTGGTGATGTCGAAGGCCGCGCCGCCCTCGTTGGCGCCCAGGGCGACGGTGTTCCCGCCGACCGTGACGTTGTCGAAGGTGACCGGGTAGTCGCCGGATTCGACGGCCTTCGACCACAGCTGCTTGCCGGCGGCGAGGTCGATCGCCGCGACCTGGCTGCACCCGGCCGAGGAGTCCTTCGCGGGCATCTTCGGCTGGAAGACGACGGCCGTCTTGTTGTCCTCGGTGGCGTGCTTGCTGGCCGTGCAGACCGGGCCGGGCAGCTTGATCGTCCACAGCTTGGTGCCCTTGTCGCGGTCGTAGCCGTTGATCTCGGCCACGCCCGCCTTCACATACGCCTTGTCCGTCAGCCAGGAGCCGGTCACCACGACGCTGTCGTCCTTGGCGACGGCGGGCGAGGGCAGCTGGAAGAGGACCTTGGACTCCGGGTTCGAGGGCACCTTCTCGGTGCCGCCGGAAGAGGTGCCTCCGCCGCCGCCCTTGGTGTCGCCGCCCTTGGTGCCACCGGAGCTGGCCGTGTCGTCCTTCTTGTCGCCGTCACCCGAGCTCGCGTACCAGACGCCGCCGCCGACGATCAGCGCGATCGCGACGACCGCCGCGACGATGATCGCCATCTGGGCGTTGATCTTGCGGCCGGTGCCGGAGCCACCGGCCGGCTGCGGGTGCATCGGCATGGTGGGCTGGCCCGCGTACCCTGCGTAGCCGCCGGGGGGCGTCTGGTGGCCCTGCTGGGGCTGGCCCGGGTAGCCGTAGCCCGGCTGCTGGCCGTACGGGGCCTGCTGGGCGTAGGGGCTCGGGTTGGGCTGGCCGTACCCGCCGGGCTGCTGGGCGGTCTGGCCGGGGTAGCCGTAGCCGGGGCCGGACGGGGGCTGCGGCTGGGCGGGCGGGGCCGTCTGCGGGTAGCCGTAGCCCGGCTGGGGCTGCGGCGGGCCGGGCGGCGCCTGCGGGGGCTGGCCGGGCTGGGCCTGGTGCGGCATCGGGCCGCCGTGGGCCGGCGTCTTGTCGAGCTGCGGGCCCTCCGGCGGGGCCGGCGGCGGCGACTGGGGCGCGCCGAACGCGCCCTGCTGCGGGGGCTGCGGGGGCTGGTTGGGCGGCGGGGGCGGCGGCTGGGTCATGGTGTGGGTACCTCGGGTCGAGCTCGGTGAGTCGGGCGGGGACGACGGGCGGGGGGAAGCCGGTGCCTCACTTGCCGTAGGCGAGCATCAGCTTCTCCTTCGAGTCGTCGTTGCCCGTCAGCCGGGTGGAGGAGAGGTAGAAGCGGCCGTCGACCCAGGCCAGGTCGGGCGAGTAGAAACCGTCCTCGATGTCGATCGTGCTCTTCGGCAGCTGCATCACCGTCTTCGGCGTGTGCGCGGAGCCCGCCGTCGGGATGGCCACGACCCGGCCGGCCGTGTCGTACGACGGCTCGACGTAGGCGATGAGGTTGCCGCCCTCGACCTTCACCGGCTGCATCGCCTCCTCCGTCGGGGACTTCACCCGCCACTTCTCCTTGCCGGTGGACAGGTCGATCGCGACGATCTCGTTGGCGCCGCTCTTGGCGTCGGTCGGCAGGTAGAGGGTGTTGGCGTCGGCGGCCGTGCCCGTGCAGCCGGTGAGGTCACGGGTGAGGATGGCGAAGCCGCACTCGGGCGCGAACTCCTCGTCGAAGCCGACCTGCGAGCGGAACGTGCCGTTCGGCTTGAGGGTGGAGATGTTCCAGGCCTTCTTGTCGTCGTTGGTGCTGTAGACCACCAGCGGGTCCACGGAATACGTCCGCTCGACCCTCCAGCCCTTGTCGAACTTCTGGGTCCACTTGACCTTGCCGGTCGCCGGGTCCAGCTCCTGCACCTCGTCGTGCTCGTTCGCGCCCAGCGCGTCGCAGGAGGACACCGCGATCAGCTTGGTGCCGCCCGCGAAGGCGCTCGGGAAGCAGTCCTCGCCGTACTTCTGCGTGTCGTACAGCTTCTTGCCGGTGCGCACGTCGTACGCGGTGCCGGACGAGGAGCGGCCCACCATCAGGGTGTTGCCCGCGAGGGACAGGGAGATGGAGGCGGCGCTGTCGAAGAGCTTGCCGTCCTCGACGGTGGCCTTCCAGCCCTGGGCGCCGGTGGCGAGGTCGATCTGCTGGAGCTGGTTGCACTTGGCGCGGTCGCTGGTGCCGCTCATGTACGCGATGACGATCTTGTCGTCGGCCGTCTTCTGCGGGGTGACCGCGCAGACCTTCTGCGGAAGGCTGATGGTGGACCAGGTCGGCTTGCCGTCGGCGATGTTGTACGCGACGACCTCCTTGTAGGCGGCCTTCACCGCCGCCTTGGAGGTGATCCACATGCCGGGGGCGTCGGCGCCGGAGGCGGGCGCGTCGGGCGCCTCCTTGTACCAGAGCACCTTGGCCTCGCCGGCCTTGCGGTCCGCGTTGAAGTCCTCGGACTCCTCGCCGCCGTCGCCGCTGCCGTCACCGGGGTT
Organism: Streptomyces sp. A012304; assembly: GCF_026008495.1. Taxonomy (GTDB): domain Bacteria; phylum Actinomycetota; class Actinomycetes; order Streptomycetales; family Streptomycetaceae; genus Streptomyces. Next base: position 70,955 of record NZ_BQUN01000134.1, on the reverse strand, counting down.
GACGGGGCTTTCGCTCGCCGTCGCCTTGCCGTCGTCGCTCTCCTTGGCGACCGGCTTCTTGCCGCCCTCGTCGTCGCCGCTCGTGACCGCGAAGACGGTGCCGCCGATGACGAGCAGCGCCGCCACCGCCGCCCCGACGACCAGGGCCGGCTTGCCCTTGAAGGGGTTGCGCGAACCGCCGGGCGGCGGGGTGCCGGGCGCGCCGGGGAACGGAGGCGGCGGGTAGCCGTAGCCCTGCTGCTGGGGGTAGGGGCCGCTCGGCTGGGCGCCGTACGGGCCGGGCTGCTGGGGCTGGCTGTACGGGCCGGGCTGTGGGGGCTGCCCGTACGGGGGCTGCTGGGGCGGAGCGCCGTAGGGCCCGGGCTGCTGGGCGTACGGGCCCGGCTGCTGGGGCTGTTGCTGCGGATAGCCGTATCCGGGCTGCGGAGCCTGCGGCGGTTGGCCGGGCATCTGCGGTGCTCCGAAACCGTCCTGCTGCGGCGGCTGGTCGGGCGGCTGAGTCATCAGCGTGTTCCCCCTCGTCACTGATTTTTAGCCACGCCCCGAGGTTCGTGACGGACCCACGAGTCGTATCGAAGAAAAGTCTCAGACGGCTCTTTCTATCACCCGCGACCGACAGCGCAGGGGCCCGTGTCCGCCCCTGTTCCCAAGGGAGGACCGGGCCGTGATGCCGTCGTTACGCGCCTTCACTCCCCCTTCACGCGGCGCACGCGCCGTCGTCGCGCGCAGGGTGGAAGCGTGAACGCCGGTGTGCGCACTGTCGGTTCGCGCCGCTCGCCGGCCGCCGCGCGGCGGCGAACGCCGTACGGATCTGTCAGGCGTCCTCGGCGAGTTCCAGCCAGCGCAGTTCCAGCTCCTCACGTTCCGCTGTCAACGCGCGCAGTTCCGCGTCGAGTTCGGCGACCTTCGTGAAGTCGGTGGCGTTGTCGGCGATCTGGGAGTGCAGCTTGGTCTCCTTCTCGGAGACACGGTCGAGTTGACGCTCGATCTTCTGCAACTCCTTCTTGGCGGCGCGCTGGTCGGCAGCGCTCTTCTCGGGCACCGGCTTCTGGGCGGGGGCCGGGGCGGAGGCGGCGGCGGCCTCCTCCATGCGGTGACGGCGTTCCAGGTACTCGTCGATGCCACGCGGCAGCATGCGCAGGGTGGCGTCACCGAGGAGGGCGTACACCTTGTCGGTGGTGCGCTCGACGAAGAAACGGTCGTGGGAGATGACGATCATCGAGCCGGGCCAGCCGTCGAGGACGTCCTCCAGCTGGGTGAGGGTCTCGATGTCGAGGTCGTTGGTGGGCTCGTCGAGGAAGAGGACGTTGGGCTCGTCCATGAGGAGCCGCAGGAGCTGGAGGCGGCGGCGCTCACCGCCGGAGAGGTCCCCGACCGGCGTCCACTGCTTGTCCTTGTTGAAGCCGAACGTCTCGCACAGCTGACCCGCGGTCATCTCGCGTCCCCTGCCGAGGTCGACGCGCTCACGCACCCGCTGCACGGCCTCCAGCACCCGCCAGGTCGGGTCGAGTTCGGCGACCTCCTGGGAGAGGTAGGCGAGTTTCACGGTCCGGCCCACGGCGATCCGGCCGGCCGCGGGCTGGACCTCGCCCTGGGTGCGGGCGGCCTCGGCCATGGCCCGCAGCAGGGACGTCTTCCCCGCGCCGTTGACGCCGACCAGGCCGATGCGGTCGCCGGGGCCGAGCTGCCAGGTGACGTGCTTCAGCAGCGTCTTGGGGCCGGCCTGGACGCTCACGTCCTCCAGGTCGAAGACGGTCTTGCCGAGCCGCGACGAGGCGAACTTCATCAGCTCGCTGCTGTCCCGGGGCGGCGGCACGTCCTTGATCAGCTCGTTGGCGGCCTCGACGCGGAAGCGCGGCTTGGAGGTGCGGGCGGGGGCGCCGCGCCGCAGCCAGGCAAGCTCCTTGCGGACCAGGTTCTGCCGCTTGACCTCCTCGGTCGCCGCGATCCGCTCCCGCTCCGCGCGCGCGAAGACGTAGTCGGAGTAGCCGCCCTCGTACTCGTGGACGGTGCCGCGCTGCACGTCCCACATGCGGGTGCAGACCTGGTCGAGGAACCAGCGGTCGTGGGTGACGCACACCAGCGCGGAGCGGCGGGCCCGCAGGTGGTCGGCGAGCCAGGCGATGCCCTCGACGTCGAGGTGGTTGGTCGGCTCGTCCAGGACGATCAGGTCCTGCTCCTCGATGAGCAGCTTGGCGAGCGCGATACGGCGGCGCTCACCACCGGAGAGCGGCCCGATGACGGTGTCCAGGCCCTGCGGGAAGCCGGGCAGGTCGAGCCCGCCGAACAGGCCCGTCAGCACGTCCCTGATCTTGGCGTTGCCCGCCCACTCGTGGTCGGCCAGGTCCCGGATGACCTCGTGCCGGACGGTCGCGGTGGGGTCGAGGGAGTCGTGCTGGGTGAGCACGCCCATGCGCACCCCGCCGGAGTGCGTGACCCGGCCGGAGTCGGCCTCCTCCAGCTTGGCGAGCATCCGGATCAGGGTGGTCTTGCCGTCGCCGTTGCGCCCGACGACCCCGATCCGGTCCCCTTCGGACACGCCGAGCGAGACGCCGTCGAGGAGCGCACGGGTTCCGTACACCTTGCTGACGTTCTCGACATTGACCAGATTGACGGCCATTTCACTCCTGCCCGGGGGGATCGATCGACCCTCCAGGGTAGTCGGGCGGAGGGACGGACGGCGGGGTCAGGGGAGTACGGTCGCGCCCGGGGCCGGGGCCGAGGCGGTGCGTACGGTGTGGCAGGTGCCGGACGCGCGCAGTGCGGCAGCGACCTCGGCCGCGGCGGCGGGGTCGCGGGTGAGGAACGCGGTGGTGGGGCCCGAGCCGGAGACGAGGGCGGCGAGGGCGCCGGCCGCGCGGCCCACGGCGAGGGTGTCGGCGAGTTCGGGGAAGAGGGACAGGGCGGCGGGCTGGAGGTCGTTGGACACGGCCGCCGCGAGCGCCTCGGGGTCGCCCTTGGCGAGGGCGGCGAGGAGGTCCTGGGAGGCGACGGGCTCGGGGACGTCCCGGCCCTCGGCGAGCCGGTCGAACTCACGGAACACCGCCGGCGTCGACAGCCCCCGCCCCGCCATCGCGAACACCCAGTGGAAGGTGCCGCCGACCTCCACGGCGGTCAGCCGCTCGCCCCGCCCGGTGCCGAGGGCGGCGCCGCCGATCAGGCTGAACGGCACGTCGCTGCCCAACTCGGCGCAGATCTCCAGGAGTTCCTCCCGGGACGCGCCCGTGCCCCACAGCGCGTCGCAGGCGAGCAGCGCGCCCGCGCCGTCCGCGCTGCCGCCCGCCATGCCGCCGGCGACGGGGATGTCCTTGGTGATGTGCAGGTGCACGTCGGGCGTCCGGCCGTAGCGCTCGGCGAGCGCGAGCGCGGCGCGCGCGGCCAGGTTGGTGCGGTCGAGCGGGACCTGGGCGGCGTCCGGACCCGTGCACGTGACGCGCAGCTCGTCGGCCGGGGTGACGGTGACCTCGTCGAACAGGGAGACCGCGAGGAAGACGTTCGCCAGGTCGTGGAAGCCGTCGGGGCGGGCCGCGCCCACCGCGAGCTGGACGTTGACCTTCGCGGGGACGCGTACGGTGACGCTCACTCGGATTCCTTCTGCTTGTGCTCGGCGATGCGCGCGAACTCCTCGACGGTGAGTGACTCCCCGCGCGCCTGGGGGGACACCCCGGCCGCGACCAGGGCCGTCTCGGCCGCCGCGGCGGAGCCCGCCCAGCCGGCGAGCGCGGCCCGCAGGGTCTTGCGGCGCTGGGCGAACGCCGCGTCGACGACGGCGAACACCTCGGCCTTCGAGGCGGTCGTCTTGATCGGCTCGGCGCGGCGGACGAGCGAGACCAGGCCGCTGTCGACGTTGGGCGCGGGCCAGAAGACGTTGCGGCCGATCGCGCCGGCCCGCTTGACCTCGGCGTACCAGTTGGCCTTGACCGACGGCACGCCGTACACCTTCGAGCCGGGTGCGGCGGCGAGCCGGTCGGCGACCTCCGCCTGGACCATGACGAGGGTGCGCTCGATGCTCGGGAAGGTGTCGAGCATGTGGAGGAGGACCGGCACGGCGACGTTGTAGGGGAGGTTGGCGACCAGCGCGGTGGGGGCGGGGCCCGGCAGCTCGGTCACGTGCATCGCGTCCGAGTGGACAAGGGCGAAGTGGTCGGCGCGGGCCGGCATCCGGGCCGCGATCGTCGCGGGGAGGGCGGCGGCCAGCACGTCGTCGATCTCGACGGCGGTGACGTGGTCGGCGGCCTCCAGCAGCGCGAGGGTCAGTGAGCCGAGCCCCGGGCCCACCTCGACGACCACGTCGTCGGGGCGGACCTCCGCGGTGCGGACGATACGGCGGACCGTGTTCGCGTCGATCACGAAGTTCTGGCCGCGCTGTTTGGTGGGGCGTACGCCGAGGGCGGCCGCCAGTTCGCGGATGTCGGCGGGGCCGAGGAGGGCGTCGGGGGTGGGGCTGGTCACGGGACAAGGGTACGGGGCGGCAGGTGGGCGTCCCGTCCGGTTGCCCCGCGCCGCGGCCGGGCGGGGATACCCCCGGCCCCCCGGCCCCCGGTCCCCCGTGCCGCCCCAGGCGGCACGCAGCCCGCGGCCACGAGCTACAGGCGGGTTCCGCAGTGGGGCCAGGGGGATGCGCCGCGTCGGGTGTAGAGCTTCTTGGCGCGGAGGGTCTGTTCGGCCGCGGGGGCGTCCTCGGGGCGGCCGGTGCCGCCGAGGCTCTGCCAGGTGCGGGTGTCGAACTGGTAGAGGCCGCCGTAGGTGCCGGACGGGTCGACCGCGTCGGGGCGGCCGCCGGACTCGCAGGCCGCGAGGCCCTGCCAGTTCAGGCCGTCGGCGCCGCGCACGGACGCCGGCAGCGGCTTGGTGCCGACCTTGACGACCTGCGCGCGCGGCTCGCGCACGATCTCGGTCCTGATCAACCGCGGCTTCTGCCGGACGCCGTTGACGGTGCGCAGGGCGTATGTGACCCGCAGCAGCCCCGGCTGCCCGGCACGCTCCACGATCTCCGTGCCCTTGAACACGGAGGGGTCCGCCACCCGTCGCACCACGAACGGGATCTGCTCCTCGCGCACCTCCCGGCTGCCGGTGATCCGCAGCACGGTCACCGTCTGCCCGTCGCGCGGGAAGCTCCCGAGGGGGACGGAGGTGGTGTCCTGTCCGCGCAGGGTGATGCCGGCCGCCTCGACCGCCTCCCGCACGGTCGCCGCGTTGGTGCGGATGGTGCGGGCCCGGCCGTCGGCCATGATCGTCACGGCGCGTTCGGTGCGCACGTTCAGCGCGAGCCCCGCGCGCCCGATGCGCTGGGAGCGCGCCGCGGACAGGTACGCGCCCTCCGCACGCACCCCGAGCTGTTCGAGCGCCCCCTCGACCGTGCGGGCCGTCGTCCACACCTCGCGCAGCTGCCCGTCCAGGGTGAGGCGGACGGGGCGGCCGTAGCGGACGGCGATCTCGTCGCCGCTGGTGAGCGGGGTGCCGGGGGCGGGTGCCACCACGTCGTGGGCGCCGACGCGTACGTCCTCCTCCGCGAGCAGTTCGGTGACGTCGTCGGCGAAGGTGTGCAGAGTGCGGGGCCTGCCGTCGACGGTCAGCTCGACCGCCTTGTCCTTGGCGAGGAAGGCGGTGGTGCCGCCGGCGAGGAACGCCACGACCAGGGCCTGGGGCAGCAGGCGGCGCATCGGGGAGTCCGGGCGCTCGGCGGAACGCGTCCGGCGCCGGCGCGCGGCCCGCCGTCCCGCTCCCCACCGGCCCTCGCTCGCGTCGCCGCTCCCGCCGGGCAGCACCAGCGTCTCCGGCGGCTCCCGCGGCACCCGCGGCTCGGGGGGGTCCGGGACCTCGTAGGCGGGCCGGTAGGTGTCCTCGTACGAGCCGGGCGCCGCGTACACCCCGTACGCCCGGGTCTCCGCGCCGTGCACGTCGGGCTGCGGGGCGTAAAGGTCGTGGGGGTCGTGGGGCTCGCTCGGGCCGTACGGTGTCTCGAACGTCTGGTGGTGGGGGTTGCTCACGCCGACACGCTCCAGGGGGCCGGAGGGGTCCAGGGGGTCCGGATCGGGCCCCCAGAACCTAGCGGAGCGATCGTCACTCTCCAAAGCGACGCGGCTACTGAGAGTTGTGTTCGGATCGGTTCAGTAGGCGAAGGCGCGGGCCGTGTTCGCGGCGAGGGCCGTCGCCATCGCGTCCTCGTCGACGCCCCGGACGGCGGCCATCGCGCGCACGGTGACCGGCACCAGGTACGGGGCGTTGGGCCGACCGCGGTAGGGCACCGGGGTCAGGAAGGGCGCGTCGGTCTCCACCAGGACCAGCTCCAGCGGGGCGACGGCGAGCGCGTCGCGCAGGTTCTGGGCGTTCTTGAAGGTGACGTTGCCGGCGAAGGACATGAAGTACCCGGCGCGGGCGCAGATCTCGGCCATCTCGGCGTCGCCGGAGTAGCAGTGGAAGACGGTGCGCTCGGGGGCGCCCTCCTCCTTGAGGACGCGCAGGACGTCGGCGTGGGCGTCGCGGTCGTGGATGACCAGGGCCTTGCCGTGCCGTTTGGCGATCTCGATGTGGGCGCGGAAGGAACGCTCCTGCGCCTCCTTGCCCTCGGGGCCGGTGCGGAAGTGGTCGAGACCCGTCTCGCCGACGCCCTTCACATGGGGGAGCGCGGCCAGGCGGTCGATCTCGGCGAGCGCCTCGTCGAGCGCCGCCGCGCCCCCGGGCTCGCGCGCGCCCTGCCGGGACCAGCCGTCGGGGTCGCCGTGGACGATGCGCGGGGCCTCGTTGGGGTGCAGGGCGACGGCCGCGTGGACGGCGTCGTGGGCCGCGGCCGTCTCGGCCGCCCACCGGGAGCCGCGCACGTCGCAGCCGACCTGGACGACCGTCGTCACACCGACCGACGCGGCTTTCGCGAGGGCCTCCTCGACCGTGCCGGACTGCATGTCGAGGTGGGTGTGGGAGTCCGCGACCGGCACCTGGAGGGGGGCCGGGAGCGGCGGCGGCGTGTTCTTGTCGGTGCGGTCGGAGGCGTTCGAAGGCATGCCCCGATCCTACGGAAGGGGTCCACCCCCGGACCGCCGCCCGGCCGCCCCGCACGACCGCCGCGGCGCGGGGTCAGCCGGCCTTGCGCTGGAAAGGGTGGAGCAGGTCGGACAGGTGCCAGTGGTGCTCCCGTCCTTCGCGCCGCTGGGCGGGCACCGGCACCTCGACCGGTCCGGCCGGCGGCGCCGGCCGCCCGCGGGCCGCGTCGAGCGCCGAGGAGACCTGTCCCGCCCGCATGATGCGCACCAGGTGCCCGTCGCAGTTCTGGCACGTCGGACGGCTCAACGGGGACGGCACGGTCCGGCCGTCGGCCACGTAGAGGACGAACTCGTGTCCGTCGCCGTCCGTGTGGTGCTCGATCTCGTACGACTGCTCCCAGCCGTACCCGCAGCGCATGCAGGCGAAGGAGTACGACTCGTGCACGACGGGGATGGCCGTGGTGTGCGGGCGGGTCTGCCCGGTGGTCTCGCTCATGCCAGCTCCTCTTGTCCGCTGGACCAGGGGGACGGGTGCGTCCTGCGTCCAGTGGACTCCTCCCGCGGCCCGGACGGAGCGGACCTGTCGAGTGTTGGAGCCGTTTTGGGCTGTCCTTGCCGAAGCGGTTCACGCGGGGCCTGTGAGCTTTGCTTTTTACATTCGCCCTTTACCCGTGCATGACGAACGCCCGTCCATGACGACGTGGCCGGGCCGGTTCAGCCGGTGGCGTGCTTCGCCGCCACCACCGCGTCGAACACCTCACGCTTCGGCAGCCCCGCCTCCGCCGCCACCGCCGCGATCGCCTCCTTGCGGCGCTCGCCGGCCTCCTCGCGCGCCCGTACCCGCCGCACCAGCTCCTCCGGGTCGGGCTTCTCGGCGGCGCGCTCCGGCGCCCCGGAGACGACGACGGTGATCTCGCCGCGCACGCCCTGCGCGGCCCACGCCGCCAGCTCCGCCAGCGGGCCGCGCCGGACCTCCTCGTAGGTCTTGGTCAGCTCCCGGCAGACGGCGGCCCGCCGCTCGCCGCCGAACACCTCGGCCATCGCGGCGAGGGTGTCGTCGAGGCGGTGCGGGGCCTCGAAGTAGACGAGGGTGCGGCGCTCCCCGGCCACCTCCCGCAGCCGGGTGAGTCGCTCCCCCGCCTTGCGCGGCAGGAAGCCCTCGAAGCAGAAGCGGTCGACGGGCAGCCCGGACAGGGCGAGGGCGGTCAGCACGGCGGACGGGCCGGGCACGGCGGTGACCCGGACGTCGCGCTCCACGGCCGCCGCGACCAACCGGTAGCCGGGGTCCGACACCGACGGCATCCCGGCGTCGGTGACCAGCAGCACGCGGGCGCCGCCGAGCAGTTCCTCGACGAGTTCGGGGGTGCGGGCGGACTCGTTGCCCTCGAAGTACGACACCACGCGCCCCTTGGGGGCGACGTCCAGAGCCTGGGTCAGGCGCCGCAGCCGCCGGGTGTCCTCGGCGGCGATGACGTCGGCGCCGGCCAGCTCCTCGGCGAGCCGAGGGGGTGCGTCCGCGATGTCGCCGATGGGGGTGCCGGCAAGGACCAGGGTTCCGGGTGTGACTGTCACGTTTCCAGTCTCGCAGGGGGTGAGGCACGGGAATCCCACAGAAGGGTTCCCTACGATGGCGCGGTGACCAGTACCGCGTCCTCCATGGACTCCACGGACTACCGGCAGGGCCACGCGCCGCAGGACGAGCGGCCGCTGTGGCGGCAGCGACTGCGCCGTTTCGGATACGCGGCGGAGCCGGCCGGCGACGTCCGCGAGCGGCTGGTGCCGCCGTACACCGAGCCCGGACCGCGGCTGTGGCAGGCGCTGGGCGTGCCGCCCACGCTCGCCGGCCGGATCACCCGCTGGTCCGGCTGGGGCGGGCCGCTGCTGGTGACGCTGCTGGCGGGCGTGCTGCGGTTCTGGAACCTGGGCAGCCCGAAGGCGGTGATATTCGACGAGACGTACTACGCGAAGGACGCGTGGGCGATCGTCCACCGGGGTTTCGAGGTCAACTGGGACAAGAACGCCAACAACCTGATCCTCTCCACGGGCGGCGACGTCTCGGTTCCGACGGACGCGTCGTACGTGGTGCATCCGCCGGTCGGCAAGTACGTCATCGGGCTGGGCGAGCTGCTCTTCGGGTTCGATCCGTTCGGCTGGCGGTTCATGACGGCGCTGCTGGGCACGCTGAGCGTGCTCATGCTGTGCCGGATCGGGCGCCGGCTGTTCCGGTCGACGTTCCTGGGCTGCCTGGCGGGCGCGCTGATGGCGGTGGACGGGCTGCACTTCGTGATGAGCCGCACCGCGCTGCTCGACGGCGTGCTGATGTTCTTCGTGCTGGCGACGTTCGGCTGTCTGCTGATCGACCGGGACAGGGCGCGGGCGCGGCTCGCGGCGGCGCTGCCGTCGGACGCGGACGGCCGGTACCGGCCCGACGCGCACATCGCCGAGACCACCCGGCTGGGGTGGCGGCCGTGGCGCTGGGCGGCCGGGGTGATGCTGGGACTGGCCATCGGCACGAAGTGGAACGGCCTGTACATCATGGTCGCGTTCTGCCTGATGAGCGTGGTGTGGGACGTGGCCGCGCGCCGGGTGGCGGGCGCCCGCCACCCGTACGCGGCGGTGCTGAAGCGGGACACGGGCCTGGCGTTCCTCGCCACCGTGCCGGTCGCGCTGGTGACGTACCTGGCGTCGTGGACGGGCTGGATCCTCTCCGCCCGGGACGGCTCGGGCGGCTACTACCGCGACTGGGCGACGGCGAACGGGCGCAGCAGCAGCTGGTCGTGGCTGTTCCCGGACTGGTGGCTGAGCCTGTGGCACTACGAGCACGAGGTGTTCGAGTTCCACACCCATCTGACCTCGCCGCACCGGTACCAGTCGAACCCGTGGAGCTGGATCGTCCTGGGCCGGCCGGTGTCGTACTTCTACGAGTCGCCGACGCCGGGCAAGGACGGCTGTCCGGTGGACGCGGGTGAGAAGTGCGCGCGGGAGGTGCTGGCGCTCGGTACGCCGATGCTGTGGTGGGCGGCCTGCTTCGCGGTCCTGTTCGTGCTGTGGCGCTGGTTCTTCCGCCGGGACTGGCGGGCGGGCGCGATCGCCTGCGGTGTCGCGGCCGGGTATCTGCCGTGGTTCCTGTACCAGGAGCGGACGATCTTCCTCTTCTACGCGGTGGTCTTCCTGCCGTTCCTGTGTCTGGCGGTGGCGATGATGGTGGGGGCGATCGTCGGGCGGCCGGGGTCGAGCGACACCCGCCGGGTGGTGGGGGCGACGAGTGCGGGTGTGCTGGTCCTGCTGATCGCGTGGAACTTCATCTACTTCTGGCCGCTGTACACCGGTCAGGCCATCCCGATCGACTCCTGGCGTTCACGTATGTGGCTGGATACCTGGGTCTGATTCAGCCCCTGGAACCCCAAATGCCGGTCTCCCTTCGGACAACTTCCGGAAACTCCCGTCACAGGAGGCCCTGGGGCCGCATACAGTGCGAGCATGACCGGCCTTCCTGAACGCGTTCAAAAAGGTTCGGGAGGGTCGCACGGGGACTGAACGGGGAGGGTTCGCGCCATGCGCAAAGGGGCCAAGGCGACGATCGTCGGCTCGGTGTTCGCGGTGATGGTGGGCGGGGCCGGATACGGCGCCTACAACCTCGTCAACGCGCTCGACGGGGACGGGGGCGGCGGCTCCTCGGGGACGAGCGGGCCGGCCGAGGTGAAGAAGAGCGGGCCGCCGAGCAGCTCCGAGGTGAAGGAGACGGCCACCGCCTTCTTCGCGGCCTGGGAGAAGGGCCAGGCGGCCGCGGCGGCCGCGCTCACCAACAACGAGGCGAAGGCGGAGCCGCTGCTCACCTCGTACGCCGTGAACGCCCACATCACCGGGGTGAGGATCACCCCGGGTGCGGCGACCGGCGCCACGGTGCCGTACACGGTGAAGGCGACGGTGTCGTACGAGGGCACATCCAAGCCGCTGGTCTACCGGAGCCGGCTGACGGTGGTGCGGGGGATCACCACCGGGAAGGCGCTGGTCGACTGGCAGCCCTCGGTCGTCCACCCGCAGCTGAAGTCCATGGACGACACGCTGGTCACCGGTGACTCGGCGGCGCCGCCCATCGAGGCCGTGGACCGCGACGGCAAGGTGCTGACCAAGGAGAAATATCCCTCGCTCGGCCCGATCCTGGACGAACTGCGCGCCAAGTACGGCGACAAGGCGGGCGGCACGCCCGGCGTCGAGCTGGCGATCCGGCACGCCACCCCGGACACCGCCGACACCCCGCTGCTCACCCTCGCCGAGGGCAAGGCGGGCCGGCTGCCCACCACCCTCAGCGCGGGCGTGCAGGCGGCGGCCGAGAAGGCCGTGCAGAGGTACGGCGAGTCGTCGGTGGTGGCCGTGAAGCCGAGCAGCGGTGAGGTGCTGGCGGTCGCCAACCACCGTGGTGACGGCTGGAACGCGGCGTTCCTGGGCGAGGTGGCGCCCGGCTCCACCATGAAGATCGTCAGCGCGGCGATGCTGATCGACAACGGGCTCACGACGGCGACCGGGCCGGCGCCCTGTCCGCCGGAGGCGGTCTCGGAGAGCCAGACCTTCCACAACATCAAGGACCTGACACCGAACGAGAGCGCGACGCTCTCGTGGAGCTTCGCCCGCTCCTGCAACACCGCCTTCATCAAGTTCGCTGACGAGATCCAGGTCGACTCGCTCACCAACGAGGCGAAGGATCGATTCGGCATCGGTCTGGACTGGAAGACCGGCATCCCCTCCTTCGACGGCTCCGTCCCGGCGGCCGGCGGATCGGACACCGCGGCCGCCCTGATCGGCCAGGGCCAGGTGCAGCTGAACCCGCTGAACATGGCGTCGATCACGGCGACCGCGATGACGGGCACCTTCCGGCAGCCGGTGATCGTGCCGCTCAGCCTCGACGGGCGGGAGCCGGCCCGCGCCCGGGGGCTGGACTCCGCCACGGTGCAGCAGTTGCGGTCGATGATGAACCGCACCGCGACCAGCGGCACGGCGGCCGGGGTGATGTCGGGCCTCAGCGGCCGGATCGGCGCGAAGACGGGCTCCGCGGAGGTCGACGGCAAGGCCACGTCCGACAGCTGGTTCACCGGCTACCGCGACGACGTCGCGGCGGCGGCGCTGGTGCAGTCCGGCGGACACGGCGTCGACGCGGCCGGCCCGATCGTCGCGTCCGTGCTGGGGGCGGGCGGCTGAGACCCCACGGCCGTTCCGCGGCCGTTCCGCGGCCTTTCTCGGCCGTTCCCCCGGGTGGCTGACGTCACACCTGACGTCGGAGCGGGGCACGGGACTCTAGGCTGGTGGCCGTCGTTGGGGTCAGTGAGGGCAACGAGGGCACTGGGGCGTGAGGGCCGCCCCTCCGGGAGCGCGGAGGATCGCAGGCAGTGGGCAAAAGAAGGCGCGTCACGGAGCGGCGGAGCAAGCGTCCCGCGGTCGTCGGAGGGGTGATCGCCGTCGTGGTCGGCGGCGCCGGCCTCGCGGGCTACGCGCTGTTCGGCGGCGGGGCGGCGGCCGAGGACGGCTCGGCGAAGGCCACCGAGAAGGCGTCGGCCGTCAGGACCGGCCCGCTGACCGCGACCGAGGTCACCACCGCGGCCCGCGCGTTCCTCACCGCCTGGCAGCAGGGCAGCGTCGCCCGGGCGGCGGCCGCCACCGACGACCCCGCGGCGGCGACGGCCCTGCTCACCGGCTACACCAAGGACGCGCGCGTCACCGGCGTCGCGCTCACCCCGGGCGCCCGCTCCGGCGACAAGGTCCCCTTCTCCGTGAAGGGCACGGTCACGTACGAGAAGGTGAGCAAGCCGCTGGCGTACGGCAGCGCGCTGACCGTCGTACGGCGGGCGACGGACGGCAAGCCGCTGGTCGACTGGCACGCCTCGGTCGTCCACCCCGCCCTGGCCGACGGCGACACGCTGGTGACCGGCGAGGCGGGCGACCCGCCCGTCAAGGCCCTGGACCGCGACGGCGGCGAGCTGACCGCGAAGAAGTACCCGTCGCTGGGCACGGTGCTGGACGGGCTGCGCGAGAAGTACGGCAAGAAGGCGGGCGGCACGGCGGGCGTCGAGCTGCGCGTGGTGCGCGGCAAGGCGTCCAAGGCGAAGAAGGCCTCCGACAAGACGCTGCTGGAGCTGAGCGAGGGCACGCCGGGCACCGTGAAGACGACGCTGAGCCCGTCCCTCCAGGCCGCCGCCGAGCGGCAGGTGGCGAGCCGGGCGCGGGCTTCGGTGGTGGTGATGCGCGCCTCGACCGGCGAGATCCTCGCGGTGGCCAACAGCAACCCGAACTTCAACACCGCTTTCCAGGGCTCCCTGGCGCCCGGCTCCACCATGAAGGTCGTCACCGCGTCGCTGCTGATCGAGAAGGGCCTGGCGTCGGCCGACAAGGCGCACCCGTGCCCGAAGTACTTCCCGTACGGCGGCTGGAAGTTCCAGAACGACGACGAGTTCGAGATCAAGGGCGGCACGTTCAAGGCGAGCTTCGCGCGGTCCTGCAACACCGCCTTCATCAGCCAGGCGGGCGAGCTGGACGACGACAGCCTGACGAAGCAGGCGCAGCAGGTGTTCGGCCTGTCGATGAACAACTGGGCGATCGGTGTGCCGACCTTCGACGGCTCGGTGCCGGTGCAGTCGAAGGCGCAGATGGCCGCGTCCCTCATCGGGCAGGGCGGGGTGCGGATGAACCCGCTGAACATGGCGTCGGTCTCGGCGACCGTCACCTCGGGCCGCTTCCACCAGCCGTACCTGGTCGCGCCCTCCGTCGACGGCCGGGCGCTGGCGACGGCCGCGCGCACCATGTCGTCGTCGACGCTGGCGCAGCTGCGGGAGCTGATGAACTACACCGCCGCGTACGGCACGGCCGCCGAGGCGATGTCCGGCCTGGGCCCGAACTACGGCGCGAAGACCGGCTCGGCGGAGGTCGACGGCCAGGAGAAGCCCAACGGCTGGTTCACCGCCTACCGCGGCGACATCGCCGCCGCGGGCGTCGTCCAGGCCGCCGGCCACGGCGGCGAGACGGCCGGGCCGATCGTGGCGTCCCTGCTCAAGTCGGCCGGCTGAACCACCTTCAGGCGCGTCGACGGGCCGTGAGGCGCGTCGGCGGGCCTGGCCGGAATCCGGCTCAGTGGGTGACCGGCTGGGCCGCCGCCATGTAGGTGCGGCGGAGGAAGCGCAGGAGGGTCTTGGAGTCGAACTGGACGACCTGGACGCCGTGCGGGGAATGGAACTCGACGACTGCCTGGACGCGGCCGCAGGGCCAGACGCGGACCTCGCCGCTGCCGACCGGGGCGCGCAGGCCCTGTTCGAGGAGGGTGCGGGCGATGGGCCACTCATGGCGGTCGGGCAGGCCGACGCGGACGGTGCGCGGATCGTCCTCGGGGTCGTAGCGCAGGACGACGGGGACCGCCGGCTGTTCCGTCCCGATCAGATCCGCGTCGGTGACGATGTGGGCTCGCGCGTACTGCTCGACTACAGACATCGACCGGCCCCTTCACGCTGGGTGACCTTTGTGGAAGCTGTGCGTCCACCCCCCTCCCAATGTCGCACATTTTCCGGAAGCCGCTTCCCGGGACCGAGGTATCTCACATGTGCGATACACCGGTCATACACGACAGACTCGCTCTTGCAACCCGTTCGCATTTGGCCAATCATCTAACGGTGCACGTACCTGACGGATTCATAGACGCCCCCACCTCCGCCGCGGCCGGCCTGGTCGCCGCCGGCGCCGTCGCCGTGAGCCTGCGCGGCGCGCGCCGGGAGCTCGACGAGCGCACCGCGCCGCTGGCCGGGCTGGTGGCCGCGTTCATCTTCGCCGTGCAGATGCTGAACTTCCCCGTCGCGGCGGGAACCAGCGGCCATCTGCTCGGCGGCGCGCTCGCCGCGATCCTCGTGGGCCCCTACACAGGGGTCCTGTGCGTGTCCGTGGTCCTGCTGATGCAGGGCATCCTCTTCGCCGACGGCGGCCTGACCGCGCTCGGCGTGAACATCACCGTCATGGGCGGCGTGACGACGGTCGTCGCGTACGCCGTCTTCCGCGCGCTGGTGAAGGTGCTGCCGCGCGGCCGCCGTTCCGTGACCGCCGCCTCCTTCGTCGCCGCGCTGCTGTCGGTGCCGGCCGCCGCCCTCGCCTTCACGCTGCTGTACTGGATCGGCGGCACCACCGACGTCGCGATCGGCAAGGTCGCCGGCGCGATGGTCGGCGTGCACATCCTGATCGGCATCGGCGAGGCCGCGATCACCGCGCTGACCGTCGGCGCCGTCATCGCCGTACGCCCCGACCTCGTGTACGGGGCGCGCGGGCTGCGGCAGAGGCTCCGGCTGCGGGTGAACGGCGAGCTGGTCGACGTGCCGGACGCCGAGCCCGAGGCAGCGCCCGCGCCCGCCCGCGCCTCGCGGCGCACGCTGTGGGTGTCCGGCCTGGTCACCTCCCTCGTCCTCGCCGGGTTCGTCAGCTTCTACGCCTCCGCGAACCCCGACGGCCTGGAGAAGGTCGCCGCCGACAAGGGCATCGACGAGAAGGTCGAGGAGCACGCCGCCGCCGACTCCCCGCTCGCCGACTACGGCGTCAAGGACGTCGAGAACGCCCGCCTGTCCGGGGGGCTGGCGGGCGTCATCGGCGTCGGCGTGACCGTCGTCGCGGGCACCGGGGTGTTCTGGGCGGTGCGCCGGCGCCGCTCGGCCGAGGCGTCGCCGTCCGCCGTAGAGAACGTCTGACGCGGGATGGGCGCCGGGCACGCGCACAGGCTCTACCGGCACGGGCACTCGCCCGTGCACGCCCTGCCGCCGCACACCAAACTCGCCGCCACCTTCGCCTTCGTGGTGGTCGTGGTGTCGACGCCACGGGAGGCGATGTGGGCGTTCGGCGGGTACGCGGCGCTGCTCGGCGTCGTCGCGTTCCGCGCGCGCGTGCCGGCCGGTTTCCTGCTGAAGCGGCTGCTGATCGAGGTGCCGTTCGTCGCGTTCGCGGTGCTGATGCCGTTCGTGGCGGAGGGCGAGCGGGTGGACGTCCTCGGGATGTCGCTGAGCGTGAACGGCCTGTGGGGGGCGTGGAACGTCCTCGCCAAGGGCACCCTGGGGGTCGCCGCCTCGGTGCTGCTCGCCGCCACCACCGAGCTGCGCGAGATCCTCCTCGGGCTGCAACGGCTGAAGCTGCCGCCGCTCCTCGTCCAGATCGCGTCCTTCATGATCCGCTACGGGGACGTCATCACCGACGAGATGCGGCGGATGCGGATCGCGCGGGAGTCGCGGGGCTTCGAGGCGAGCGGCGTCAAGCACTGGGGGGTGCTCGCGAAGTCCGCGGGCGCGCTGTTCATCCGCTCCTACGAGCGCGGCGAGCGGGTCCACCTGGCCATGGTCAGCCGCGGCTACGCCGGCGCGATGCCGGTGATCGACGAGGTGACCGCCTCACGCGCGCAGTGGTCGTACGCCCTGGCGCTCCCCTTGTCCGCGCTTGTCGTCTGTGTGCTGGGATGGACGCTGTGACCGCTTCCCTCGAGGTCTCGGGCCTCGCCTTCGCCTACCCCGACGGCCATCAGGCGCTGTTCGGCGTGGACTTCTCGATCGCGCGCGGCGAGCGGGTGGCGCTGCTCGGGCCGAACGGCGCCGGCAAGACCACCCTGGTGCTGCACCTCAACGGCATCCTCGGCGGCGGCACCGGCACGGTGACCGTCGCCGGGCTGCCCGTCGGCAGGCGGCACATGGCGGAGATCCGGCGCCGGGTCGGCATCGTCTTCCAGGACCCGGACGACCAGCTGTTCATGCCGACCGTGCGGGAGGACGTGGCGTTCGGGCCGGCCGCCGCCGGGATCCGGGGCGCGGAGCTGGAGGAGCGGGTGGACAGCGCGCTCGCGCGGGTGGGGATGGCGGAGTTCAAGGACCGTCCGCCGCACCATCTGTCCTTCGGGCAGCGCCGCCGGGTGGCCGTCGCGACGGTGCTGGCGATGGAGCCGGAGATCCTCGTCCTGGACGAGCCGTCCTCCAATCTCGACCCCGCCTCGCGCCGCGAACTGGCCGAGATCCTGCGGTCGTTGGACGTCACCGTGCTCATGGTCACGCACGACCTGCCGTACGCGCTGGAGCTGTGCCCGCGTTCGCTGATCCTCAGCGAGGGGGTCATCGCGGCGGACGGCCGCACCGCCGATCTCCTCGCCGACGACGAGCTGATGCGCGCGCACCGCCTGGAGCTGCCGTTCGGGTTCGACCCGCGCTCCGTGACAATGGGCGCGTGACGAACGAGGAGACCGAGGGCTCGCTGCTGCTCGACGACCAGCTGTGCTTCGCGCTGTACGCGGCCCAGCGGGCGGTGACGTCCGCGTACCGTCCGCTCCTGGACGAGCTGGGGCTGACCTATCCGCAGTACCTCGTGCTGCTGGTGCTGTGGGAGCGCGGCGAGATCACCGTCAAGGACCTGGCCGACGCCCTGCGGCTCGACTACGGCACGGTGTCGCCGCTGCTGAAACGGCTGGAGACGGCGGGGCTGGTGCGCCGGCGCCGCTCGGCGCGGGACGAACGCTCGGTGCTGGTCGCCTGCACCGGCCGGGCGCAGGAGCTGAAGGAGCGCGCGGAGCGGGTTCCGGGCGCCCTGCTCACCGCGACGGGTCTGGAGACGGCCGAGGTGGTGCGGCTGCGCGAGGAGCTGTGGGGCCTCGCGGAACGGGCCCAGGGGGCGGTCGCGCGAGCCCGGTGACCCCGGGCCGCGCCCGCCGGTGCGGTGACCACGGATTACCGGGGGTTGCCACCCCTGGTGGGCGAGCGCTTTCCTACTGGCCGGTACCTTGTGCACGATGTATTTGCGCGCACCTGTTCTGGGGGGATCCAGCCATGTCTGACGCCGCCGCGGTCGACTCCCGTCCGACGAAGATCATGTATGTCGCCGAGGCGACCGCCCACGGTGGCCGGGACGGTCATGTCACCAGCCAGGACGGCCGGATCGCGCTGAAGGTCGCGATGCCTCCTCAGCTGGGCGGCGACGGCGACGGCACCAACCCGGAGCAGCTGTTCGCGGCGGGCTACAGCTCCTGCTTCCACAACGCGCTGATCCTGGTCGGCAACCGGGCGGGCTACGACCTGACGGGTTCCACGGTCGCGGCGAAGGTCGGCATCGGCCCCAACAAGCAGCGCGGCTACGGCCTCGCGGTCGCCCTCAGCGTCTCGCTCCCGGTCCTCGACGCGGACGTCGCGGCGAAGCTGGTGGACGCCGCGCACGAGGTCTGCCCGTACTCGAACGCGACCCGGGGGAACATCGACGTGACGATCCTGCTTGGGTGAGGGGGACACCCGAGCAGCGAGAACAGGAGTACGGGCGTGGACGTGCACGGTGCCGTGGCAGAGGGCTTCGAGCCGGTCCGGGAGGCGTTCGTACAGAACTTCGCGGTGCGCGGGGACCGGGGCGCGGCGGTGGCCGTCTACCGGGACGGGCGCAAGGTCGTCGACCTGTGGGGCGGGACCCGGGACGTGGACGGCGGGGCGCCGTGGGAGGCGGGCACCGCGCAGGTGGTCCGGTCGGCGACGAAGGGCGTCGCCGCCGCCGTCCTGCTGCTGCTGGCCCAGCGCGGGCAACTGGACCTTAAGGCTCCCGTCGGGGAGTACTGGCCCGAGTACAAGACGGCCGGCAAGGAGCGCACGCGGGTGCGGGACGTGCTCGCGCACCGCGCGGGGGTGCCCGTGCTGGACCGGCCGCTGACGCCCGCCGAGGCCGCCGACCCCGATCTCGGCGCGGCGGCGGTCGCGGCGCAGGCGCCGGTGTGGGAGCCGGGCGCGGACCACGGCTATCACGCGCAGACCTACAGCTGGCTGACCGGTGAGCTGGTGCGGCGGGTCACCGGGCGGACGATCGGCGCGTGGATCGCGGACGAGATCGCCGGGCCGGTCGGCGCCGACCTGTGGCTGGGGCTGCCGGCGGAGCGGGCCGGGCGCGTCGGGCGGGTGGGCCGGGTGGAGGTGCCGCTGCCGGCGGGGGGCCTGCGGACGCGGCCGAAGCAGGCCGTCACCGACGCGTACGCCGACCCGGACTCGCTCACCCGTCGGGCCTTCGCGGCGATCACCCCGCTGCCCGACGAGAACGACCCCGCGTACCGGGCGGCCGTCCTGCCCGCGTCCAACGGCATCGCGACGGCGGACGGGCTGGCCCGCTGCTACGCCGCGCTGATCGGGGAGGTCGACGGGGTGCGGCTGTTCACTCCCCGGACGGTGGAGCTGGCGCGCGGTGAGCGTGCGGCGGGGCCGGACCGGGTGCTGGTGGTGAACACCCGCTTCGGTCTGGGCTACATGCTGCACGGCGCCGCGTCCCCGCTGCTGTCCCCCGGCTCCTTCGGCCATCCCGGCCGCGGTGGCGCGCTCGGCTTCGCGGACCCCGAGTCGGGCATCGCCTTCGGGTACGTCACCAACGGCTTCCGGGCGAGCGTGACCGCGGACCCGCGGGCGCAGGCGCTGGTGCGCGCGGTGCGGGTGGCGAGCGGGGCGAGCGGGGGCTGAGCGGCTCAGCCCCCGCGGCCGTCAGACGTGGATCGGGTGGGACGTCCGGCCGGACGCCTCGTCGATCTCTCGGTGGGCCTTGGTGAGGAGCTGCATGGCCAGCTCGTTCAGGGCGCGGGCGCCCGCTATCTCCTCTCCGACCCGGGGCTGGTTGGCGTCGACGCGGTGCCGGCTGGCGTGCCCACGGGCCTTGACCTGGGTCCCGTCCGGTAGCCGCACCATGGCGACGGCGCTCGTGTGCTGCTCGTCCTCCTGGAACTCCAGCTCCACGTGCCATCCCACAGCGGTGTGCATCATGACCATCACCTCCGGAACATCTGCTTCCAGGGTGTCCCCTCCGGTACGGCGATGTCGAACTGTTCCTCCAGAACGCGGCGGGCGTCGTCCTCGTCGGTGAGGTCCCGTTCCGTCGTCGTGCCGTCGGCGCGGGTCTCGGTGAGGCGGGTGCCGTGCAGGAGGATGTGGCGGTCGGGGGTGACGCGCTGGGCGTAGGGGAGCGCGCTGAAGGGCGAGCGGGGGTTGGTGGCGATGTGCCAGTTGATGACCTCGAAGTCGGGGCGTTCGAAGGGCTCCAGGGTGAAGGCGTACTGCGGCTGCCAGGAGCCGGCGGTGTGCTGCTCCAGCACCCACAGCTTCAGCGGGCCGTGGTGGGGGGCGTGCACCAGGCGGTGGCGGCGGCCCGCGCCGTCGAAGGCGGTGTCCGGGGTGAGCGGGATCGGTTCGAGGAGCGCGCCGGCGGCGCCGAAGCCGACGTCCACGAGGTGGCGCCGCGGGTCGCCCGGGACCTCGACGATCAGTGCCATGTGGGTGCGGGGCCGGTCCTCGACGCGTTCCGCGCCGACGACGACCCGGGCCGCGAGCCGCGTCACCCGGAAGCCGAGCGCCTCCAGGACGCCCGCGAGGAGCGTGTTGTGCTCGTAGCAGTAGCCGCCGCGGCGGCTGCGGACCAGCTTGCCGATCAGGTCGGCGGGCGCGAGGGAGGGGACCTCGCCGCGGACGGGGTCGAGGTTCTCGAAGGGGATGGCGCGGATGTGCGCCAGGTGCACCCCGCGCAGGGTGGCCGCGTCGGCGCGGCGCTCCCCCGTCCAGCCGATGCGTCGGAAGTAGGCGTCCAGGTCGTCGGGGGTCAACTGCTCGGTCTGGGACATGAGTTCACCGTAACCGGGTGACCGTCGGCGGGGCCTCGGGCTCGGGAACGGGAGGGCCTGGGGCTCTGGTCGTAGGCCTGGGCGGAAACTTGCCACGGCCGGTATTTATCGATTGCGGGCGGCGCGCGAGCCGCATTAGCGTCGCGGCCATGTCCGCCCCCACCACCCTCCCCCAGCTGAACCACACCGTCGTCTACGCGCATGACCCCCAGCTCTCGGCCGAATTCCTCGCCGCCGTCCTCGGCCTGTCGGTCGGCGCGCGCTTCGGTCCGTTCCTGCCGCTCGACCTCGGCAACGGCGTCACCCTCGACTACTACGAGAAGCGTGACGAGCCGATCCAGTCCGCGCACTACGCCTTCCTGGTGGCGGACGACCAGTTCGACACGATGATCGGCCGCCTGGAGAAGCTCGGCGTGACGTACTACGCCGACCCGTCGCACACCGAACCGGGCCGGGTCAACGACCTGTTCGGCGGCCGGGGCGCGTACTTCGACGACCCGGACGGCCACAACATGGAGATCATGACGCGACCGTACGGCCGGCCCTGAGATGACCGACGTCGTCCTGAGGCTGTCGGCCCGTGACCTGGTCCACGCGGACCTGGCGTCGTGCGGATGGGCGGGGTCCGCCCTCCATTTGGCCAACGTGGCCGAGCAGTTGGAGCGGGTCCCGAGCGGTGAGGTCGACTACCTCGCGGTCTGCACCGCGACCGGCATCCCGGTGGCGAAGGGCGGCGTCGACTACCGGGTCAAGGAGGGCGCCGGCACCTTGTGGCAGCTGGCCGTCCACCCGGCGTTGCGGTCCTGCGGCATCGGCACGTTCCTCGTCGAGGCCGCGGAGCTGCGGATCAGGAACCGCGGCCTCCGCCACGCCGAGCTGGCCGTGGAGGAGAGCAACCCCCGGGCCCGCGCGCTGTACGAACGCCTGGGATACGTCGCGTACGACCGCCGGCCTGACTCCTGGGACGAGCAGGCCCCCGACGGATCGCTGCGCCGCTACGAGACGATGTGCACGGTGATGCGGAAGGAACTGGCGTAGCCAGGTCACTTCACGGCATCCGCCCGGGGCCGGCCCGGCGCTCAGCCGTTCGGTCCCACCGCCGCGCGGTCCGGCTGCTGCGGCTCCGCCGCCCTCCCCGGCACCAGGACGGCGAGCGTCCTGCGCGCCTCACGCCGCAGCGAGCGGCGCGGGGCGAACGTCGCGGTGAGGGCGAGGACGGAGACCGTGCCCCCGTAGAACACGGCGGCGATCGTGGAGAGAAGCCCGACCGTCATCGGGCACGCACCCTTCTTCCCCCGCTCGGGCCGCCCGGCTCACAGCCATGGGCGGACGTCGATGCGCTTCCCCTCCACCCTACGCATGCTGTCAACTCCCCCTGCCGCCAAGGGAGATCAACCGGAGTGCAGCATCAGGCCGATGCCGACGACGACCAGGGCCGCGGCGGCGACGCGGGGGGCGCCGAAGTGTTCCTTGAAGAACAGGGCGCCGATGGCCGCGCCGACGATGATCGACGACTCGCGCAGGGCGGCGATCGGGGCGAGGTCCGCGCGGGTCTGGGCCCACAGGACCAGGGCGTAGGCCGCGACGGACAGGGCGGCGCCGAGCAGGCCGAGCGCGGCGAACGGGCGGACGACGGCGAGGGTCTCGCCCCGCCGGCGGAACAGCATGTACGCGGGCAGGGCGGTCCCCTGCACGGCCATCAGCCAGGCGATGTAGCCGAGGGACGAGCCGGAGGCGCGCACCCCGAGGCCGTCGACGACGGTGTACGCGGCGATCGTCAGGCCGGTCGCGAGGGCCGCCCCGATCGCCGCCCAGTCGGGCCGGTGCCCGCGCAGTCCCCACAGCGCCACGCCGGTCAGCCCGGCGCAGGACACCGCGACGCCGGCCGCCGCCCAGCCGTCGGGCACCTCGTGCGCGAAGACGGCGGCCAGGACCGTGACGACCAGCGGCGCCGACCCGCGCGCGATCGGGTACGCCTGCCCGAAGTCACCCAGCCGGAACGACCGCATCAGCAGCGCGTAGTACGCGATGTGGATCACGGCGGAGGCCAGCAGGTACGGCCAGGCCCCCGCCGCCGGGAACGCCGCGAACGGGGCCATGGCCAGGCCTATCAGCAGCCCGCCGCCCGAGATCAGCGCGAAGCCCGTCAGCTTGTCGGTGATGCG
This sequence comes from Streptomyces sp. A012304, assembly GCF_026008495.1. Classification (GTDB taxonomy): domain Bacteria; phylum Actinomycetota; class Actinomycetes; order Streptomycetales; family Streptomycetaceae; genus Streptomyces. The sequence continues at coordinate 48,195 of NZ_BQUN01000134.1, read as the reverse complement.
GTGCGCGATCGCGTTCCACGCGGCGTGCGTGACTGCGGCGATCAGGACGGCGACCGTGACCAGCGGCGTCACGCGGTGCGCTCACGCGCGTCCACGAGCGACGCGCCGGCGTGTTCCACCAACTCCTTGGGCGCCATGGGGAAGACGGTGTGCGGAGTGCCCGCGGCGGCCCACACCACGTCGTGCGCGAGCAGGCCCCGGTCCGCGAGGACGCGGGTCCGGGTGCGGTGCCCGAACGGCGGCACACCCCCGATCGCGTACCCGGTCGTCTCCCGTACGACGCCGGCGTCGGCCCGCGTCACCTTCTCGACGCCGAGTTCCCTCCGCACCAGCTCCACGTCGACCCGGGACGCCCCGTCCATCAACACCAGCACCGGCACGCCGTCCGCCGCGAAGATCAGCGACTTGCAGATCTGACTCAGCTCACACCCGATCGCCTCCGCGGCCTCCGCCGCGGTCCGGGTGGCGTCCGGGAAGCGGCGGATGTGCTGATTGACCTCGCCGAGCCCCAGCTCGTTGAGGGCTTCTGCGAAACGGGGATGCGCTCCAGTCGTCGTCATGGCCGCACGCTAGCGGTGGTTGTACGACGCACGCGACCGGGTTACGCGCCTGCGCCGACCCCTCGGAGGAACGCGGACCAGGTGGTGGGAGCGACCGCGAGGGAGGCGTGCGCCGGCTTCTTGGAGTCGCGGACGTGGATCGTGGTGGGGGTGGTGGCGACCTCGATGCATTCGCCAGGCTCGCCACTGTCGCTGTAGCTGCTCTTGAACCAGTGCAGTTCCGTGGCCCTCATGAGCGCACCGTAGCGGGGCCGTGGACGGGCACGCGAGAGTGTTATGCGCCGCTGTTCACCCACGTCCACAGGGCCAGTGCCGTCGGGGCGGGGGCGGCCAGGACGCCCAGCAGGAGCAGGCGCGCGGACACGTCGAGGCGGCGGATGCCCGGGGCGGAGGCCAGGGCGGAGAGTACGGCCGCGAAAGCCGCGTAGATCAAGCCGTACCGGAGGAGGAACCCCCCGACCGGCTCACCCTCCGCCGCGAGCCACACGGCCACCATCCCGATGAGGAACGTCAGCCAGGCGAGCGACGTCATCGTGACCGTCCACAGCGCGCCCGCGAGCAGCGTCGTCGCTTTCATCGTCCGTTCCGTTCCTTCCGCGTGGGATCACTCCGATCCTCGCGGGAGGAACCCGCCCCGGCATGGGGGCGGGTACTCAATCCGCCTGGGGTGCCATCCCTATGAGGAAGGCGGACCAGGTGGTGGGGGCGACGGTCAGTGTGCCGTGGGCGGGGTTCTTGGAGTCGCGGACGTGGATGGTGGCGGGGGTGGTGGCGACTTCCACGCAGTCGCCGGGTTCAGGACCGCTGCTGTAGCTGCTCTTGAACCAATGAAGTTCCGTGGCGCTCATAGTCTCCCCAGCGCTTGCTCAATGAAGGCCAGCGACTCTCTCGGAGAGAGAGCCTGCGCCCGGATCATCCCATAGCGCTGCTCAAGGACCCGTAGGTCCCGAAGGCTTGAGACCGGGCGACCGTTGAACGCGCCGTCGGAACGCCCGATCCCAGTGCCGTCGGAGAACTTCAGCACTTCGATCAGCCCGTGCATTCCGGCGTGCTCCTCGCGATCGGTTGGCATCACCTGGAGCGCCACGTTCCGCAACTCGCCTACTTTCAGCAGGTGTTCGAGTTGTCGGCGCAACACCATCTTGCCTCCGAGGGGGCGTTCCAGCGTCACTTGTTCCTGGACGAAACTCAGCGCGGGAGCGGGATCCCGGTCGAAGATGGACTTCCGGTCCATGCGTGCAGCGATCGCGTGTTCCACCACGTCTTGCGAGAGCGCGGGCAGCCGGTTCTCGAACATCGCCATTGCGTACTCGGGCGTCTGCAACAGGTCATGGATGTGATGCGTGCTGTACAGCAGCAACTCCACCGCCCGCTCCTCCAACTCAGCCAGCTCCCTCGCCTTCTTGGGGTACCGCGCCCTCCGCATCTCCTCCATGAACGCCCTGAGATGCCCCTGCGCCTTCAGCAGCTGATCCGCCCGGTCCAGGAACTCCGGCCGAGGGATCCGCGCTCCTCGCTCGATCTTGCGGATCATGTCCTCGCCGTAGCCCATGACCTCGCCCAGCTCCGACGCCCGCATGCCGGCCGCCTCCCGGCACACCTTGAGCAGCTTCCCGACCGCCTGAACCACCGGTTCCATCTCGTCCCCCGGCTCGATGTCCCAACCGGCCTGGTCCACACCGTCGTTCATGGCTCCACCTCCGTCGCGCTTACGTACCCCTACAACGCCCGAGACAGCCGAGACAGCGCAGGACAAAGCCAGGACAGTCACCGTACGCACAGGCATCGTCACTCACTCCAGTAAGCAACATCGGCCACGCTCAGTGACATGAATCAAGAGATCCGTGCCCCTGAAAACCATCTCCACCCCCGCTTCCACGACTTCACCGTGCTGCTCTCCCCCACCCCCCGCGGCGCGCATCTCGCCCGGCTTCTCGCCACCGAGCAACTCCGGTCCTGGGGGCTCCCGTCCGACCCCGCGGAGCAGATCGTCATGGAGTTGGCGACCAACGCGGCGACGCACGGGCGGGTCGTCGGGCGGGACTTCCGGCTGTCCCTGTACGTCATCGCGGGCACCCTCCGTATCGAGGTCACCGACACCCGGGGGGACAGGCTCCCGCGCGTCAGGAGGCCCGGGGGAAGTGCGGATTCCGGGCGCGGGCTGCTGCTCGTGGACGCGCTGGCGGACCGGTGGGGCGTGGTCACGGAGCCGTTTCCGCGCAAGACCGTGTGGGCCGAGGTAGGGCTGCGGACATGGAAGAGCGGCGCGCCCGACCCGGGAGGGGGTGGTCGGACGCGCCGCGTTCAGGGCTGAGCGTCAGTGGCGGTTGCCACCGTGGTGACGGTCACCGTGGTGACGGTCCTTGCCGTCGTGGTCGTAGCGGTCCTTGCCGTCGTAGTGGTGACGGTCCCCGCCGTCGTGACGACGGCCGTCACGCCACGAGTACTCGTGGACGAGGCGGTCGTGGTCGTTGCGCAGCGTGGCCGTGTCCGCGTGGTTGTCCCAGACGTGGCGGCGGCGGTCCTGGTACAGGTCGGCGCGGGTGTCGCGGCCCTCGCCGGTGTGGACGCGGACGGTGGCGCGGGCGGCCAGGCGGTAGTGGTGGAAGGTGTAGGTGTCACCCTCCTCGTCCGACAGCGTCCACCCGTCCAGGTTGATCGCGCGGCGGGTGGTGTTGGTCAGCTCGACCCACTCCTTGTTGAGGGAGTGGTTGGAGCGGGTGTCACGGCCCGGCGCGTCGTACTGCACGGCGCTGATCTCCACCTTCGGCCGCTCGTGGTGCGGGTGGCCGGCGGCGGACGCCGGGAGCGCCACGGCCCCGATCACGGCCGCGGCCGCGAGTGACGCGGCGGCCAGACGACGGGCGGAAACAGGCGAAACAGACACAAGGTCTCCTTGCGTGGTGCGAGCCACGGCCGGTCGGCCGCGGCACGCATACCTGATCACCCGACACGGGCCGTTCGCACGATCCGCGCCCCGTGTTACAAATCCTCCACATACCGGTGACACTCACCTGCAATGTCCATTGATGTGGTGAATACACCGGAATGGCGCTCGCTGGGCCCGCGCGGGGCGGCAGCCGCCCGGGTCCTCACCCGAAAGTGCGTCACAGAAGAAAGCCGGTGAGGGCGCCCCGTCCCCACGGAGCCCTCACCGGCGGTTCTTCAGATGCGGTACGTCAGGCCCGTACCAGCTCCTTGCTCTCCTCGGCCGTGGCGTCCTGGGTGCGCAGGCCTTCGCCCTCCACGTCGACGTTGGGCAGGGCGCGGTCCAGCCACTTGGGGAGCCACCAGGCCTTCTGGCCCAGCAGGGCGAGGACGGCCGGGACGATGGCCATGCGGACGACGAACGCGTCGAAGAAGACGGCGATCGCGAGGCCGAAGCCGATCATCTTGATCATCGACTCGCTGGAGCTGATGAAGCCGCCGAAGACGGCCATCATGATGACCGCGGCCGCGGCCACGACCCGGGCGCTGTGCCGGAAGCCGGTCACCACGGCCTGGCTCGGCGACTCGCCGTGGACGTACGCCTCCCGCATGCGGGTCACGAGGAACACCTCGTAGTCCATCGCGAGACCGAACACGACGCCCACCATGAAGATCGGCATCATCGACATGATCGGGCCGGTCTCCTCGACGCCGAGCAGGCCGGAGAGCCAGCCCCACTGGAAGACCGCGACCACGGCACCGAGCGCGGCGAGCACGCTGAGCAGGAAGCCGAGGGCCGCCTTCAGCGGGACCAGGATGGAGCGGAAGACCACGATCAGCAGCAGGAAGGCCAGGCCGACGACCAGGGCGAGGTAGGGGACCAGCGCGTCGTTGAGCTTCTGCGAGAAGTCGATGTTCATCGCGGTGGTGCCGGTGACCAGTACCTCGGCGCCCGTGTCGGCCTTGACGTCGGCGCCCTCGCCGCGGATGGCGTGCACCAGGTCCTCGGTCTGGGTCGAGGACGGCTTGGAGTCGGGGATGACGGTGATCGTCGCGGTGTCGCCGGCCTTGTTGAAGGCGGCCGGGGTGACCGTCACGACGTCCTGGAGACCCTTGATCTGATCGGTCACCGTGGTGGCCGCCGCCTTGGGGTCGTCGCTGTTCTTGGCGTCGACCACGATCATCAGGGGGCCGTTGAAGCCGGGTCCGAAGCCCTCCGACAGCAGGTCGTACGCCCGGCGCTGGGTGGTGGACGTCGGCTGCGAGCCGTCGTCCGGCAGGCCCAGCTCCAGTTGGGTGGCCGGGACGGCGATCGCGCCCAGACCGACCACGCCGAGCAGCAGCACCGCGGCCGGACGGCGGATGACGAAGCTCGCCCAGCGGGTGCCCAGGCCGGGCTTGGCCGGTGTCGTGGACGTCTCGGGCTGCTCGGACGTCACAGCCTTGTCGCCGCCGCGCGCCTTGCGCTTCTCGCCCGCCGGCCGGACCCGCTTGCCCGCGTACCCGAGCAGCGCCGGGATCATGGTCAGCGCGATGAGGACGGCGACCACGACCGTGCCGGCCGCCGCGAGGCCCATCTTGGTCAGCATCGGGACGTTGACGACCGCGAGGCCCGCCAGTGCGATCACGACGGTGAGACCCGCGAAGACCACGGCCGAGCCGGCCGTACCGGTGGCCCGGCCCGCCGCCTCCTCGCGGTCCCGGCCCTCGGCCAGCTCGCCCCGGTAGCGGGAGACGATGAACAGCGCGTAGTCGATGCCGACCGCGAGACCGATCATCAGCGCGAGCGTGGAGGTGGTGTCGCCGAGGTCGAGCGTGCTGGCGAGGGCGGTGATGGTGGAGACGCCGATACCGACGCCGATGATCGCCGTCAGCAGCGGCAGTCCGGCCGCGACCAGCGAACCGAGGGTGACGACGAGGACGACGGCGGCGATGGCGAGGCCGACGATCTCGCCGACCGCCCCCGGCTCGGACGCGGCCTGGAGGGCGTCACCTCCGATGTCGACGGTCAGCCCGGTGGCCCGCGCCTCGTCCCCGGCCGCCTCAAGGGCGTCGCGGGTCGAGTCCTTCAGCTCCATGCCGGGGGCGTCGTACTTCACCGAGACGTAGGCGACCGTGCCGTCCTTGCTCACGGCGTTGGTCGTGAACGGGTCGGTGACGGAGACGACCTCGGAGCCGTCGCTCAGTTCCTTGACGGTCTTGGCGACGGTCGCCTTGTTGTCGGCGTCCGTCATCTTCTCGCCGGCGGGGGCCTTGAAGACGACGCGTCCGGTCCCGCCGTCGGCGCTGGCGCCGGGGAACCGCTGTTCCAGCAGGTCGAAGGCCTTCTGCGCCTCGGTGCCGGGGATCGAGAAGGAGGTGGTTCCCGGGGCGGGCGCGGAGGCCGCGCCGACACCCGCGAGAGTGAGCAGCGCCACCCATATCAGGGCGACGAAGTGTCGCCGCCGGAAGGCGAACCGGCCGAGTTTGTAGAGGAAAGTGGCCACGAGGGCGTACTCCCGGTCAGGTCGTGGGATCAGGGCAGGGGTGACCAGCCCGGCTTGGAGGCAGGGGTGATCGGCCCGACGACGTGAGCGGTGACGTCAGGATGGGCGGACCGTGGGGACGGTCAGGTGGTGGTGGTGAGGCCGAGGGCGGGGAGGACCACGGCGTCGGTGTACGAGTGCAGGAACGCCTGCGTGGGCGGCCGGTCGTCGATCATGGTGCGGGTCGCGAACGCGCCGACCAGCATGTGCACGACGTACTCGAGCGCCGGGCAGTCGGCCCGGATCTCGCCGCGGTCGACGGCGCGCCGCAGGACGTTCTCGAACTCTTCCATCTCGGGTTCGAGGAGCAGTTCCTTGAAGGCCCGCCGCAGGTCGGGATGCGAGTGTGCCGCCATCGCCAGCGCCCGCATCAGGTCGGAGTTGCGCTCCATGGTGCAGTCGTCCTCCTGGGCCAGGAGGGCGTGCAGGTCGCCCCGGAGGGATCCGGTGTCGACGTCCTTGATGTTGCCGGGCTTGTTGTGGCGCATGGCCTTCACGACCAGCTCGGCCTTGCCGCCCCACTGGCGGTAGAGCGTCGCCTTGCTGGATCGGGTGCGCGCGGCCACGGCGTCCATGGTGAGGGCGTCGTAGCCGACCTCGCGGAGCAGGTCCAGGACGGCCGCGTACAGCTCGGCCTCGCGCTCGGGGGTGAGCCGGCTGCGCCGGGCCGTGGTGACCTCGGTCATGTCCGATCCCCTTCCACTCCGGTCCCGCTGCTGAACGGTTCGGTTTCGTACAGGACGAGCGTAGCGCACCCCATCATCGAAACGAAACGGTTTCGTTCGTGTTGTGGGTCACGCCGGTCGACACGGCCGGATATGACACGAGTTGCCCTGCTCTGCCGAGAGGAAAAGCATGGGGAGGTGACCTATCTGCGTCTGCCCCACCTCAGCGATGACCTGTTGTGCTTCGTGGCCGAGGACGACCTCTGGCTGGCCCCTCTCGACGGGCCGGGCCGGGCCTGGCGGCTCACCGTCGACCGCATCAAGGCCGGCCACCCCCGCTTCTCACCGGACGGCCGCCAGATCGCCTGCACGAGCTGGCGCAGCCTCGTCCCCGAGATCCACCTGGTGCCCGTGGACGGCGGACCGGGACGGCGGCTGACCTACTGGGGCAGCCCCGACACCCAGGTCTGCGGCTGGACACCGGACGGCGACATCCTCGCCGTCGCCTCCCACGGCGAGCCCTTCGCCCACTTCACCTGGGCCTACAAGATCACCCCGGACGGCGACCCCGGCCGCAAGCTGCCCTGGGGCCCGGTCGCCGACATCCAGGTCGCCGACATCGACGACGAGCGCCGCACCCTGCTGCTCACCGGCACCCCGCCGCACGAACCGGCCTCCTGGAAGCGGTACCGGGGCGGCGCCACGGGCCGGCTCTGGCTGCACGGGCAACGGCTGCTGCCCGACCTCGGCGGGCACCTCCACTCCCCGATGTTCGTCGGCGGACGCGTCGCGTTCCTCTCCGACCACGAGGGCGTCGGCAACCTCTACTCCTGCGCCCACGACGGCTCCGACCTGCGCCGGCACACCGACCACGACGCCTTCTACGCCCGGCACGCCTCCAGCGACGGTACCCGGGTGGTGTACCAGTGCGCGGGCGACCTGTGGGTCGTCGACGACCTGTCCGCCGGGTCCGAGCCGCGCCGGATCGACGTACGGCTGAGCGGGCCGCGGGCCGGGCGGCGGCCGTACCAGGTGCCGGCCGCGCAGCACGTGGACGGGATCTCCGTGGACGACACCGGGCGGGCCAGCGCGGTCGTCGTCCGCGGCAGCCTGTACTGGCTGACCCACCGCGACGGACCCGCGCGCACCCTCACCGACACGCCCGGGGTGCGGGTGCGGCTGCCGGAGATGCTGGGCGCGGGCGGACAGGTCGCCTACGTCACCGACGCCGAGGGCGAGGACGCCGTCGAGATCGCCTACCTGCCGCGCGCGAGCGGACAGCGCGCACCGCGCCGGCTGGCCTCCGGGCGCCTCGGACGGGTGCTGGAGATGGTGTCCGACCCGGAGGGCGAACGGCTCGCGATCGCCACGCACGACGGGCGGCTGCTGCTCCTCGACGCCACCGAGGACGCCGACGGCGAGGTGACCGAGCTGATCCGGTCCATCAACGGGCCGGTGCGCGACCTGGCGTTCGCGCCGGACGGGGCCTGGCTGACGTGGTCGCACCCGGGCATCGGACGGTCGCTGCGGCAGATCAAGATCGCCCGCATCAAGGACCGGCTGATCGTGGACGTCACCAACGGCCGCTTCGAGGACGAGAATCCCGTCTTCACCCGCGACGGCCGCTATCTCGCCTTCCTGTCCTGGCGGGGCTTCGACCCCGTCTACGACGTGCACACCGGCGACCTGTCCTTCCCGCTGGGCTGCCGGCCCTACCTGGTGCCGCTGTCCTCCGCGACGCCGTCGCCGTTCGCGCTGAACCCGGAGGGCCGGCCGGCCGCCGGCGGGCTGGACCCGGCCGAGGACGACGAGGGCGGGGACGGGACGGTCACCGTCGAGACCGAGGGCCTGGCCAGCCGCGTCACGCCCTTCCCGGTGGCCGCCTCCAAGTACTCGGCGCTCTGCCCGGTCGCGGGCGGCGGGCTGGTGTGGCTGCGCTGGCCCATCTCCGGCGCCCTCGGCGAGACCTTCGCCAACCCCGACGACACCAGCGGGCGGCCGACCCTGGAGTACTTCACCATCACCAAGGCCAAGAAGTCCGAACTCGTCGGGCACCTCGACTGGTTCGCCGTCAGCGGCGACGGCACCCGGCTGGTCGTGGTCGACGAGGGCGACCTGCGCGCGGTCCCCTCCACCGAGTCCGGCGACCTCGACACCACGGTCTGGATCGACGTACGCCGCATCATGCACGAGGCCGACCCGGGCGCCGAGTGGCGGCAGGCGTACGAGGAGGCCGGGCGGCTGATCCGCGCCTACTTCTGGGACCCCGGGATGTGCGGCATCGACTGGGACGCGGTACTGGAGCAGTACCGGCCACTGGTCGAACGGGTCGCCTCCCCCGACGACTTCGCCGACCTGCTGCGCGAGGTCCTCGGCGAGCTGGGCACCTCCCACGCCTACGTCAGCGCCGCCCGCCGCAACGAGGGCCCGCCCCACTACCAGCGCCGGCAGGGCCTGCTCGGCGCCAACTTCGCCCACCGCGAGGCGGGTTGGACGCTCCGGCGGATCCTGCCCGGCGACTCCTCCGACTCCCGGGCCCGCTCCCCGCTCGCCGGGACCGGGATCCGGGAGGGCGCGGTGCTCACCCATGTCGACGGGCGGCCGGTGGACCCGGTGGCCGGGCCCTACCCGCTGCTCGCGCAGGCGGGCGGCACCACCGTCGAGCTGACCTTCGACCCGGCCGACGGCGAGGGCGGCGGCCCGCGGCGCGTCGCCGTCGTCCCGCTGCTCGACGAACGGCCGCTGCGCTACCAGGACTGGGTCGCCAAACGCCGCGCCGTCGTACGGGAGTTGAGCGGCGGGCGGTGCGGCTACCTGCACATCCCCGACATGGGCGGCTCCGGGTGGGCGCAGTTCAACCGCGACCTGCGCATGGAGGTGTCGCGGCCCGCGCTCATCGTCGACGTGCGCGGCAACGCGGGCGGGCACATCAGCGAACTCGTCGTGGAGAAGCTGACCCGCACGATCCTCGGCTGGGACCTCACCCGCAACGCCCAGCCCGTGTCGTACGCCTCCAACGCGCCCCGGGGGCCGGTGGTGGCGCTCGCGGACGAGGCGACCTCCTCCGACGGCGACATGATCACCGCCGCGTTCAAGCTGCTGAAACTCGGGCCGGTGGTCGGCCAGCGCACCTGGGGCGGCGTCGTCGGCATGACCGGGCGGCACCAGCTCGGCGACGGCACGGTCATCACCGTGCCGATGAACGCGGCCTGGTTCGACGCCTACGGCTGGTCCATCGAGAACCACGGCGTCCTCCCCGACCTGGAGGTCCTGCGCACCCCGCTGGACTGGGCGGAGGGCCGGCACGCCCAGCTCGACGACGCGGTACGGCTCGCCCTGGAGCTGCTGGAGACCAACCCCCCGGCGTCCCCGCCGGACCACCGCGGCGTCCCGGACCGCTCCCGGCCGAAACTGCCGCCCCGGGGGGCGTGATCGGCGCGGGCCGCCGGCGCGGAGAAGGCGGAGACACGGAGAAGGGGTGCCCCCCGTCGGGAGCACCCCTTCCGCAGCGACGTCAGAACTCAGGCGTCAGGCGTCAGGCGTCAGGCGTCAGGCGCCGTTCGTCGTCCGTCGTCCGTCGTCCGTCGTCCGTCGTCCGTCGTCCGGAGAACGGCGTCAGGCGTCGAAGTCCTCGTCGGTCCGCTCCCGCTCACGGTCGCGCTCACCGCGCTGCGGCGTGCGCTCGGGGCCACCCTGCGGCGTGCGCTGGGGGTTCTCCTCGCGGTCGCGTCGGTTGCCGCCGCGGCGCTGCACCTGCTCCCGCGCCTCGTCCATCTTCTGCTTGGCCTGGTCCTGCCACTGCTCGGACTGGTCGCGGAACTTGTCCTTCATACCCATGTGGGTTCACTCCCGTGGTGGGTGGGGGGATCGGCCGCCTTGGTGGGGCCTCGACCAGATTCACACGGGCGGTGACCCCACGCATGTCGATCAGTCACGGTACGTAGTCCGTTGCTGCTCATCGGCCGCGCCGCCCGCCCCCACGAGCCCCGTGCGCATGCCCGTCAGACGCGGCGCGAAGCGTTTCATCTCGCGTGCGCCGACGGTCCCGATGAGTCCGGGCAGGTATCCGCGCACGCCCTGCATGCCGCGCAGCCACCACTGGCCGTAGACGTGGGCGGAGCGCCGCTCGATCCCGGCGACGATCCGGTCGACCGCCGGACCGAGGGGGTAGGTCTTGTTCGCCGGCCACGGCAGCCGCTGCCTCAACTCCCGCATGACGTCGTCCTGGTCGGCTCCGCGCACCATGTCGGTGTCGGTCCAGGACAGGTAGCCGACGCCCACCCGCACGCCCCGGTGGCCGACCTCCGCCCGCAGACTGTGCGCGTACGCCTCCACACCCGCCTTGGACGCGCAGTACGCCGTCATCATCGGCGCCGGGGTGATCGCGGCGAGCGAGGCGATCTGGAGCAGATAGCCGCGGCTCTCCAGCAGCACCGGCAGGAACGCGCGGGCGGTGACGGCCGAGCCGACGAGGTTGACCTCGATGACGCGGCGCCAGGCCCCCGGGTCGGAGTCGGCGAACGGGCCGCCGGTGGCCACGCCCGCGTTGGCGACGACGACGTCCACCTTCCCGAAGCGTTCCTTCACCTCTCCCGCGACGCGTGTCATCGCCTCGTGGTCGGTGACGTCGGCGTGCCAGTGGGCGCTGTCGGTGTGCAGCCGCTCGGAGACCTGCTTGAGCAGGTCCGGCTCCAGTCCGACCAGCGCGATCTTCACGCCGCGCGCGGACAGTTTGCGGGCGAGCAGCTCCCCGACGCCGCGTGCGGCCCCGGTGACGACCACGACCTGGCCCTGAAGACCGACCCTGCTCATGCGCCCTCCTTCAACTGGATGTGTGCGGCGGTCAGTTCGCGTATCTTCCCGGTGACCAGCTCGGGCGCCTCCACGGGCGTCATGTGGCCGAGGCCGGGCAGTTCGGTCAGGCCCACGCACTGCGGCAGCGCGGCGGCCAGCGAGCGGGCGTGCACCGGCGGGGTGAGCCGGTCGGCGGTGCCGACGACGACCCCGGTCGGCACGCGCAGCTCCCGTACGGCGTGGTCCAGGTCGAGCAGGGCGAGGACGTGGGACCAGGCGTGGCGGACCTCGCGCGGACAGGCGTGCACGATCCGCGCGCACGCCTCCACCATGTGCGGGGCGGAACCGGCGCCCATCGTGGCGTACTTGAGGATCCGCCGGGCGAGCGGCGTGACCGGGCCGAGCGGCGCCCGCGACCCGAGGACGTGCTCGGTCAGCCAGGTCCGCAGCCGGCCGGGCCGCATCGGGACCACCGTCGACTCCGCGACCAGCCGCGAACTGCCCGTGCTGCACAGCAGGGCGGCCGCGACGTGCGCGCGGAAGGCGGGGCGTGCGGAGGCGGCCATGACGGTCATGCCGCCCATCGAGTGCCCGGCCACGACCGCCTTCTCACCGGGTCCGAGCGTCGCGGTGAGCACCGCCTCCAGATCGTCGGCGAGCACCTCCGCACTGCACACCGCGCTCACCGGGGTCCGCCCGTGCCCCCGCTGGTCGTAGGCGACGACCCGGTGGTCGACGGCCAGTTCCCGGATCTGCGCGGCCCAGAAGGCGGTGGAGCAGGTCCACCCGTGCACCAGCACCACGACCGGCGCCCCGTCCGGCCCGTGCACCTCCACATGCAGCGGGGAGCCGTCGGCGGAGGCGACGGTGAGTTCCCGGGCGGGGGCGGGCGGGGTGTAGGGCCCGGCGGCGGGACTCGTGAGACGGCTCACAGGGAGGCCTCCGTCGGTGCGTGGGCCGGGGTGGGTTCGGCGGCCGGGGTGGGTTCGGGGGCCGACGCGGATTCGGCGGCCGACGCGGGTTCGGGGGCCGACGCGGGTTCGGGGGCTGCTTCATTTTCGAGGGGCGAGGGGCGGACGAGGGCGTATTCCGCCAGGTCCACGCGGCGGGTCGCGCGGCGGAACTCGCTGGTCGTGCCCGGCCAGATGGTGGTGTTGCGGCCGTTCGCGTCCAGGTACCAGCTGGTGCAGCCACCCGTGTTCCACACCGTGCGCCGCATACGGTCCTGGACGCGCCGGTTCCAGGCGTGCACCGCGCCCGGGCGGGCGTCGAGGGCGGCGCGGCCGCCGAGGACGTGCAGCTGGCGCAGGTAGTCGGCCATGTAGTTCAGCTGGGACTCGATCATGAGGATCATGGAGGAGTTCCCCAGGCCGGTGTTGGGCCCGATGATCGTCATCCAGTTGGGGAAGCCCGGCACGGTCGCGCCCCGCAGGGCCTCCATGCCGCCCTTCCAGGTCTCCGCGAGGGTCCGCCCGTCCGCGCCGACGACCCGCTCGGCGATCGGCATGTCGGTGACGTGGAACCCGGTGCCGAAGACGATCGCGTCCACCTCGGCCGTACTGCCGTCGGCCGCGACGAGCGTCGCGCCGCGCACCTCGCGCAGACCGCTCGCGACGACGTCCACATTCGGGCGGGCCAGCGCCGGGTAGTACGCGCTCGACAGCAGGATCCGCTTGCAGCCGATGCGGTAGTCGGGCGTGAGCCGGGCCCGCAGCGCGGGATCCTTGATGGCCCGGGCCATGTTGCGCCTGGCGAGCTGCTCGACGAAGCCGAGCTGGTCCGGGTGCTTGGTGAAGGCCTGCACCTGGAGTTCCCGGATGCCCCACAGCAGCCCGCGCCGCAGCCGGGTGGTGAACGGCAGCCGCTCGTGCAGCCGGCGCTCCGCGCCGGTGATGGCGCGGTCCACGCGGGGCAGCACCCACGGCGGGGTCCGCTGGAAGAGGGTAAGACGGCCGACCCTCGGCTGGATCGCGGGCACGATCTGGATGGCGGAGGCGCCCGTGCCGACCATGGCGACCCGCTTGCCGGTGAGGTCGTAGTCGTGGTCCCAGCGGGCCGAGTGGAAGACCTTGCCGGGGAAGGACGCCAGGCCGGGCACGTCCGGGATCTTCGGGTCGGACAGCGGCCCGGTGGCGGAGACGACGACGTCCGCCGACAGCGCCCCGCTCGCGGTCTCGATGTCCCAGCGCAGCCGCTCGGTGTCCCAGGTCATCCGCCGCACCTCGGAGTCCAGGCGCAGATGGGGCCGCAGCCCGAAGACGTCCGTGACGTGCTCCAGGTAGGCGCGGATGTGCTCCTGCCCGGAGAAGGTGCGCGGCCAGTCGGGCTTGGGCGCGAAGGAGAAGGAGTACAGATGGGAGGGCACGTCACAGGCGCACCCGGGGTAGCTGTTGTCCCGCCAGGTGCCGCCCACCTCGCTCGCCCGCTCCAGGACGACGAAGTCGGTGATCCCCTCGCGGCGCAGCCGCACGGCGGCCCCGAGCCCGCCGAACCCGGACCCGATCACCGCCACCCGTACGTGCTCGGTCATCCCGCAACCTCCTGCCCGTGCGACTCCGCCAGTGAACACTGGCGCAGTGGGACTGTAGAGCAGCTTCGTACCGATGGGTAGGGGCCGGACGGAGGAAGTTACCGGGGGTACGACATAGGCTTCCGGCGTGACGGACAAGCGGGAATACCGAATGGAGGAGCTGGCCAGGGAGGCCGGCATCACCGTGCGCACCCTGCGCTTCTACCGGGAACGCAAGCTGCTCGCGCCACCCCGCCGCGAGGGCCGTATCGCCTGGTACGACGACCATCACCTGGCCCGCCTGCGCACGATCGCGGCGCTGCTGGAACGCGGCCACACCCTCAACGGCATCGCCGAACTCGCCGACGCCCTCGACCACGGCCGGGACGTGGCCGACCTGCTCGGCGTCGGCGGTCCCACCGAGGAGGAGCCGGTCCGGCTCACCCCGGAGGAACTCGCCGCCCGCTTCGAGGGCCAGGTCACCCCCGAGAACCTCGCCGCCGCCCTGGACCTCGGCTACCTCGGCACCGACGGCGACGAGATCGTCCACATCAGCCGGCGCCTGCTCGACGTCTCCGCCGCCCTGGTCCGCGAGGGCATACCGCTCGCGGACGTCCTGGCGGCCGGCGCCCGCGTCCGCGAACACGCCGACGCCCTCGCGGAGATCTTCACCGAGGTCCTCCTGCGCCACGGCAAGCAGGCGGACCTGCCCCGCCTGCGCCCCCTGGCCCGCAGCGTGGTGGAGGCGGAACTCTCCCTCGCGCTGGACCGGCGACTGCGGGAGCGGAGCGACCGGAGGCCGTAGAGGTCCCGCAGGCCGTAGAGGTAGCCCTACCGGTTGCGGATGCCCTAGAGGTCGTAGACGACCGTCACCGGCGCGTGGTCCGACCAGCGTTCGGCGTGGGTGGCGGCGCGCTCGACGTACCCCTTGACGGCCTTGGCCGCGAGGCCGGGCGTCGAGACGTGCAGGTCGATCCGCCACCCCGTGTCGTTGTCGAAGGCCCGCCCCCGGTACGACCACCAGGTGTAGGGGCCGGTCATGTCCGGGTGCAGGGCGCGGACCACGTCGACGTAGCCGCCGGCCTCCGGCGCGAACACCTGGGTCAGCCACTCCCGCTCCTCCGGCAGGAAGCCGGAGCTCTTCTGGTTCGCCCGCCAGTTCTTCAGGTCGGCCTGCTGGTGGGCGATGTTCCAGTCACCGACGACGAGGACCTCGCGGCCGTCGGCGGCGGCGCGTTCCCGCAGCTCCTTGAGGTGGGCGAGGAACTCGGACATGAAGCGGACCTTCTCGTCCTGGCGCTCGGTGCCGACCTCGCCGGAGGGCAGGTAGAGGGAGGCGACCGTGACACCGGGCAGGTCGGCCTCGACGTACCGGCCGGACGCGTCGAACTCGGCCGAGCCGAAGCCGATCCGGACGGCGTCCGGTTCACGGCGGCTGTAGAGCGAGACACCCGCGCGGCCCTTCGCCGCGGCGGGGGCGTGGGTGACGTGCCACCCCTCGGGGGCGCGGACCTCCTCGGGCAGCTGCTGCGGCTCGGCGCGCACCTCCTGGAGGCACAGCACATCGGCGGAGGTGTCGGCGAGCCACTCCACGAAGCCCTTCTTCGCGGCGGCGCGCAACCCATTCACGTTCACGGAGGTCACGGTCAGCACCGGGGCACCATACCCGCACACTGGACTCCGTCCAGAAATCGACCGACCACCGAGACGTATGGATGTACCTTGACCAGCATGCGTATACGCCGCGTGTCCTTCGACCACCCCGACGCCGTCAAGCTGAACGACGAGGTCCAGGCCGAGTACCACGAGCGCTACGGCGACGGCGGGGACGCCACCGTCCTGGAACCCGCCGACTTCCAGCCGCCGCGTGGCGTGTATCTCATCGCGTACGACGAGCAGGACCGGCCCGTCGCGACCGGCGGCTGGCGCAGCCAGGACGAGAACGGCGAGGGCAACCAGGACGGCGACGCCGAGCTGAAGCGGATGTTCGTGATCCGCGAGATGCGGGGGCGGGGGCTGGCCCGGCGGATCCTGGCCGAGCTGGAGGAGGACGCGCGGGCGGCCGGCCGCCTGCGGATGGTCCTGGAGACCGGCACCGAGCAGCCGGAGGCCATCGCCCTGTACACCTCCAGCGGCTACGAGCCGTGCGTCAAGTTCGGCTACTACCGCGAGTACGAGTCCAGCCGCTGCTACGCCAAGCCCCTGACCTCCCCGGGCGCCTGAGGCCCTGCTAGCTCCTGAGGTAGGCCAGGACCGCCAGGACCCTGCGGTGGGTGTCGTGCGCCGGGGGCAGGTCCAGCTTGGTGAGGATGCTGCCGATGTGCTTGCCGACGGCCGCCTCCGAGACGACCAGCTGCCGGGCGATCGAGCCGTTGGACCTGCCCTCCGCCACCAGCGCCAGCACCTCCCGTTCGCGTGGGGTGAGCCGGGTGAGCGGATCACGGCGGCGGCGCAGCAACTGCCGTACCACCTCCGGGTCGACGACCGTGCCGCCCGCGGCCACCTCGCGCAGGGCGTCCACGAACTCCTCCACCTGGCCGACGCGGTCCTTCAGGAGGTAGCCGACGCCGGTGCCGTCGCCGGAGTCGAGGAGTTCGGCGGCGTAGGCGCGCTGGACGTACTGGCTGAGGACGAGGACCGGCAGGCCGGGGCGTTCGGCGCGCAGCCGGACCGCGGCGTGCAGGCCCTCGTCCTGGAAGGCGGGCGGCATCCGGACGTCGGTGACGACGATGTCGGGGGTGTGCTCGGCGGCGGCCGCGAGCAGGGCCCCCGCGTCGCCCACCGCCGCGACGACCTCGTGCCCGAAGCGGGTCAGCAGCGCGGTGAGGCCGTCGCGCAGCAGGACGCTGTCCTCGGCGAGGACTACGCGCAGGCCGTGTCCGTCAACTGGCTCGGCTCCTGGCTCGGCTCGCGGCCCGGCTTCTGGCCCGGCTTCTGGCTCGGCTCGCAAGGGATCTCCACACGCAGCAGGGTCGGTCCGCCCGGCGGGCTGGTCAGCGACAGTGTTCCATCCAGCACCGACACCCGGTCCGCGAGTCCGGTCAGACCGGTTCCCCGGGTGGTGTCGGCGCCGCCCCGGCCGTCGTCCCACGTCTCCAGCACCAGCCGCCCGCCACGGTGCTCCCCGCGCACCCGGGCCCGGCTCGCACCGCTGTGCCGGGCCACGTTGGCCAGCGCCTCGCTGACCACGAAGTACGCGGCGGCCTCCACCGACTGCGGCAGCCGGTGCGGGAGGCGCACGTCGACGTCCACGGGGACGGGCGAGCGGTCGGCGGCGTCGGCGACGGCGGCCTGAAGACCGTAGTCCGCGAGGACCTTGGGGTGGATGCCGTGGATCAGCTCGCGCAGCTCGGTCAGGGCCGCGCCGGCCTGCTCGTGCGCCTTGGCGAGCTGCTCGGCCAGGGCGCCGCCGGGCGGGGCGTCGAGGCGGGCCAGGCCGAGGGTCATGGTGAGGGCGACGAGACGCTGCTGGGCGCCGTCGTGCAGGTCGCGTTCGATCCGGCGGCGTTCGGCCTCGAAGGCGTCGACGAGCCGGGCGCGGGAGCGGGTCAGTTCGACGACGCGGGCGTCGAGACCGGCCTCGCGCGGGGCGACCAGCAGCCGGGTCAGGGCGGCCCGCGCACCGGCCGCGGCCCCGAGGGCGTAGGCGCCGACGGCCAGCAGCAGCACACCGAGCGCGGCGGCGGCCAGCGCGGTCGGCCCGTCGGTGACCGTCCACAGCTTCAGCACCTTCGTCTCCCGGCCCGCCCCGACCGTCGCCAGCAGCAGCGGCGTCGCGACGACGGACAGCGGCGCGCCGAGCGCGACGGTGAGCAGCAACGCCTCGGCGGGCCAGAGCAGGCCCGCGACCAGCAGGGTGTGCCCGAGCTCCCGCCAGGTGGCGCGTTCGCGCAGGCGGGTGGTGAGCCAGCCGCGCAGGCCGGGCTCGGGCGGATCGGCGTGCGGGTCGGGTGCCTCGGCCGCGTCGACCAGCCGCAGCCGACGCCGCTCCAGCGCGGCCACGGGCAGCCCCGCCAGGGCGAGGACCGCGAGCAGCGGCAGTCCGACGAGCACGATCGCGAGGACGCCGCCCACCGCCGCCGTCACCACCAGCACGACCAGGACGACGGCACCCGTGGCCGCGCCCGTCAGCAGATAGGCGGCGGACCGCCAGGGCCACGGGGACAGCAGGTATCCGGGGCGGGCGAGGGCCTGCCACACGGTGTGGGGTCGGGGACGCATGCGGATCACGGTAGGAGGAGGGCCTCGGCCGGGCCATCCGTTCAGGGCGAGACCCGGGGGTATGCCTGGCCCTACCCCAAGTGTCGTTCCCGCCCCAACGACCTGAGGGGCCGTCCGGCGGTTTCGTGGAGGCACCGACAAACGAACGAGCGGGAGCACAGGTGGAGATGACCGACCACGCCGTCCGACTGACCGCCGTACGGCGGAGATACGGGACGAAGGGCGCGCTGGTGACCGCGCTCGACGACGTCTCCCTCGCCTTCCCGCGAGGCTCCCTCACCGCCGTGATGGGGCCGTCCGGGTCGGGCAAGTCGACGCTGTTGCAGTGCGCCGCCGGGCTGGACCGCCCCGACGCGGGGTCGGTGCGGCTCGGCGTGACGGAACTGACCGGGCTGAGCGAGCGGCGGCTGACACTGCTGCGCCGCGAGCGGATCGGGTTCGTGTTCCAGGCGTTCAACCTCCTGCCGGCGCTGACCGCCGAGCAGAACGTCGCCCTGCCGCTGCGGCTGGCCGGCCGCCGCCCGGCGAGGGCGCGGGTGCGGGAGGTGCTGCGGCAGGTGGGGCTGGCCGAGCGGGGCGGGCACCGGCCCGGTGAGCTGTCCGGCGGGCAGCAGCAACGCGTCGCGCTGGCCCGCGCGTTGATCACCCGCCCGGAGGTGCTGTTCGGGGACGAGCCGACCGGCGCGCTGGACTCGACGACCGCCCGGGAGGTGCTGACGCTGCTGCGCGCCATGGTCGACGACGAGGGCCAGACGGTGGTGATGGTCACCCACGACCCGGTGGCCGCCTCGTACGCGGACCGGGTGGTGTTCCTGGTCGACGGCCGCGTGCACGGCGAACTCGCCGGTGCGGACGCGCAGACGGTCGCGGCGCGGATGGCCGGCCTGGAGAGCGGGTCGCTGAAGGGCGGCGCGCCGACGACGGGGGGTGTGCGGTGCTGAGTGTCGCGCTGCGGACGCTGCGGGCCCGGTGGGCGGCGTTCGTCGGGAGTTTCGTCGCCCTCGCGCTGGGGGTGGGGCTGCTCGCCGTGATGGGGCAGGCGCTCGCCGCTTCCCAGCGCGCTCCGGAGCGCGCTCCGGAGCGGTTCGCGGTGGCGCCGGTCGTGGTGCAGGGACAGAGCGCCCTGCGGGTCGACACGCCGACCGGAGTACGGACGGCGGACCTGGCCCGGCCGCGTGCGGTGCCGGCGGCGACGGTGGCCGCGCTGCGGGCGCTGGGCCCGGTCACCGAGGACCGCACGTTCCCGATGAAGGTGACGGGCGCCCCGGGCGGGCTGGTCGGGCACCCCTGGTCGACGGCGCGTTTCGCCCCGTACGAGCTGACCGCGGGCCGCGCGCCCCGGGCGGACGGGGAGGTGGTCACCACGGGCGACTGGGCGGCCGTCGGCGAACGGCTGAGCACCGGGGAGCGGGTGGTCGGGACCGTGCGCGACCTGGGCTTCGAGCACGCGGTCTTCCACACCGACGCGGAGGCGGCCCGACGGGCGGCCGAGACCCTCCAGCTGGTCGTGGAGGCGGACCCGACCGCCGTGCGGGCGGTCGTGGCGGGCACCCGCATCGATTCCGGGACGGGGTCCGTCGCGGGGGCCGGGGCGGGTTCCGGCGCGCGGGTCCTCACCGGGGACGATCGTCGGCTGGCCGACGCGGACCCCGGGCGGGACGCCGAGGCCCTCACCGCGGTGAACGCCCTGTTCGGCACGGCCGGTGGTGTGACGGCGTTCGTGTCGGTGTTCGTCGTGGCGTCCACGTTCGCCTTCGCGGTGGAGCGCCGGCGCCGCGAGTTCGGCCTGCTGCGCACGGCGGGCGCGACACCGGGGCAGGTGCGGCGGACGGTCCTCGGGGAGGCGCTGCTGGTGGGCGTGCTCGCCTCGGCGGCGGGCTGCGCGCTCGGGGCGTACGCGGCGCCGTGGCTGGGCGAGGTGGTGGTGGACGGCGGTCTGGCGCCGGCCTGGTACGAGATCGGCGCAGGCCCGGAGTCGTGGCCGTACCACGTGGCCTTCTGGACGGGTCTGTCGGTGGCGCTGAGCGGCGCGGCCGTCGCGTCCTGGCGGGCCGGGCGGACCGCGCCGACGCGGGCGCTGCGCGAGGCGTCGGTGGACGGGCGCGCGCTGCCGTGGGGCCGTCGGGTGTGCGGGGCGCTGCTGCTGGCGGCGGCCGCCGCGACCCTGACGTACGCGCTGGTGGCCGATCCGGCGGACCTGCTGCACCGCAAGACGTACATCAGCCGCCCGATGCTGCTGATCACGGCGGTGGCGCTGCTGGCGCCGGCCCTGGTACGGCCGCTGCTGCCCCGGCTGCCGGGGACGACGGGCCTGCTGGTGCGGGCGCACACCCTGGCCGGGCTGCGGCGCACCGCCGCCGTCGCCGCCCCGGTCCTGGTCACCGTCGCCCTGGCGGGTTCCCTGCTGGGCGCCACGGCCACGCTGAACGCGGCACAGGCGGCGGAGCTGCGGGAGCGGACGACGGCGGACTTCGTGGTGACGCCGGCGGGCGGGACCGCGTGGGGGCCTCAGCTGGTGGAACGGCTGCGGCGGGTACCGGGCGCTGCCGTCGTCTCGGCCTCCGCCGCGACCGCCGTGTACACGCTGGAGGACGGTGTGGCGCTGGTGCGCTCCGAGGCCCGGGCGGTGGACCCGGACACCCTCGCCGGGACGCTCCGGCTGCCGGTGACGTCCGGGCGGGTCGCGGACCTCGACGACGACTCGATCGTCGTGAACGAGGAGTGGGACCGGCGGCGGGTCGGGCAGCGGATCCGGGTCTGGCTCGGCGACGGCACCGAACGGACCCTGCGTGTCGCGGCCGTGCTGGCCACCGGCACCGGCGACAACGGCGCGTACGTCACCGCCGCCAACGCGGGCGGGGCACGCCCCGACCGGGTGGACGTACGGGTGCGTGCGGGCGCCGACCGGGAGGCGGTCGGGGCGGGGCTGCGGCGGGCCGCCGCCGGGGACGGGCGGGTGATGACAAAGGCGGAGTGGGTGGCGGCCGCCCACCCGGAGACCAACCGCGCGACCCGCCTGGGCGTCTTCCTCGTCCTCGGCATCGCCCTCGTCTACACCGGCATCTCCCTCGCCAACACCCTCCTCATGTCCGCCGCGGAACGCCGCCGCGCGCTGACGGCCCTCCGCCTGACAGGCGCGACCGGCGGCCAGGTCCTGCGCCTCGCCGTGGCGGAGGCGCTGACGGCGGTGGGCGTGGGGGCGGTACTGGGGTCGGCGGTGACCGTCGTCAACCTGGCCGGGATGGCGGGCGCGTTGGGGCTGCTCGGGGCGCCGGTGGTGATGGCGGTGCCGTGGCCGGAACTCGGGTGGAGCGCGGGGGCGTGCGCGGTGATCGCGGTGGTCTCCGTGCTGCTGCCGACGGCGACCATGCTGCGCCGCCCCGCCGCGAGACTCACTTGAGCAACGCCCGGTGCGCGAACCGGCGGCCGGGCGGCAGGCGTTCACCGGGCAAACGACAGAGCCTCCGTCGGCTTTCGCCGACGGAGGCTCTATGCTGCGTGGACCTGAGGGGATTTGAACCCCTGGCCCCCTCGATGCGAACGAGGTGCGCTACCGGACTGCGCCACAGGCCCTTGCAACGAGTGAAACTCTAGCACCCCCATCGGCCTGCTTGGAAATCCGTTCCCGGGGCCCGACCAGGCGCCTCACGGACGCGTGGACCGTGGGGGCCGGTCACTCGTTGGCGGCGCGTGGCCGGTCGCCGTCCTCGTACTGGTCGAACAGAGGGGTGCGGCCCCGTTCCCGGGAGCGGCGGGCCGACGCGGCGCGGCGCGCGTCGCTGCGTTCGTCGGCCGCCTCGGCGCGGGCGGCCGCCGCCTCTTCCCGTGACGGTCCGCCGGGGGCGTCCGCGGCGGGCCGGTCGTCGTCCGTCTCCTCCGGCGTGACCGAGCTGGAGCGGGCCGAGCTCCAGGTGTCCGGCGCGCCCAGGTCCACGTCGGCCGTGGCGCGCGGCGCGACCGGCGCGGTCACATACGTGGGCAGCGGCACCGGCACCGGGTCCCAGCTCTCCCCGTGGCCCGGCCGCCGCTGCCGCTCGCGCTGCTGGTCGACCCACTCCGCGTGATCGGTCTGCTCGACGAGCGCCCTGCGGTCGGCGGCGAGCGCCAGCAGGCCCGGGTCGGTCTCCGGCTCGACGTCCTCGTGCGGCTCCTCTGCGTCGGCGGCGGGGCCGTTCTCGATCGGCGCGGCCCCGGACGCGGACGCCCGTCGGCGGGGCTGCCGCTCCCGCAGTCGCTGCGCGGCGGCCTCGGCGCGTCTGCGGTCCATCTGGTACGCGAAGCGACGGCGCTCCTGCGAGCGCAGATGGGCGATGTACGCGCTGAGCAGCACGGCGGGCACACCGGGCGCCCACAGGAACGCGAGCCCTCCGACGGCCGCGACGATCGCGCCCAGCGTGAAGGCGAGGAAGAGCACCACGGTGGTACGCCGACGGCGCGCGAGCACCTTCGAGCGCCGGGCGCGCGCGGCGGCCGCCTGCGCGGCGGCGGGCGTGGGCGCGGAGCCGGAGGCCGGGGCGGGCGCGGAGGCCTGGGCCGGTACGGAGGCCTTGGCCGGGGCGGAGGCCTTGGCCGGGACGGGTGCGGAGGCCGGGGCCTGCGCGGACGCGGGGGCCGGTGGGGAGGCGGGCGCCGGCGCGGAGGCGGGGGGCGTGCGCCGGGCGTCCGGCACGCGCTCTTGATCCCGCTCCTGCTCCGGAAGGGTCGCCCTGGCCTGCGGACCGGCCGCCTTGGCCTGCGGAACCGCCGCCTGGGGTTGCGGAACCGTCGCCTTGGACTGCGGGGACGTCGGAGGCATGGCGAAGGCCCGGACGTCCACCGAGTCGGTGACGGCGTCCGGAGCGTCGGCGTCGGGCTCCCCCGCCTCGGCGGAGCGCGCCCGCAGGTCCTTGGCGTACCGGCGCTCCATCCCCGCCCGTCCGGACAGCAACCGGATGGCGGTGCTGAAGCGTTCCGTCGGACGGGCCTCGTTCAGCTCGTCCTGCCTACGGAGCCACATAGGCACCAAGTAGGCGGCCCAGGCCCCGACAATGACTGCGTAGATGAGGCCGCTGCTGCTCACGCCTCACACGGTAGAGGGGTTTGCGTGAGGCCATCCGCCAATTGGGCCGGTGTGTCGCACGATCTGGCTGATATTTCGAGCTTTTTTTGCGACTGATGCGATCAGCAGCCCTCCGGAGCCGCGAATTCACGGCCTGAGACGGTCACCGTCCGATCATTTTCGAACAGATATTCAATTTCCCGGGCCGGTGGCATTCCCTCGCGTGTTCTGCGGGTCCCGGGGCACGCCCCGAGCCCGGCTGCGCCGCCAGCGGCTCAGCAGCCCGTCCGGGACTTCCTCCGCTGTGAGCGCGAAGACGAGGTGGTCCCGCCAGGCCCCGTCGATGTGGAGATAACGCGGCCGCAGCCCCTCCTCGCGGAATCCGAGTTTCTCCACCACCCGCCGGCTCGGTTGGTTCTCGGGCCGAATGCAGACCTCGATGCGGTGCAGTCCGACCGTGCGGAAACAGTGGTCGACGACGAGCGCCACCGCCGTCGGCATCACCCCGCGCCCGGCGACCGCCTCGTCCACCCAGTAGCCGACGTGCCCCGAGCACATCGACCCCCAGGTGATCCCGGCCACCGTCAACTGGCCCACCAGCCGCCCCTGGTACTCGATGACGAACGGCAGCATCCGCCCCGCGTTCGCCTCGGACCGCAGATGACGGACCATCTGGCGGTAGGTCGGCCGGTGCGCGATCGGCCCGCTCGGCGCGGGCGGCGGGATGGTCGCCTCCCAGGGGCGCAGCCAGTCCCGGTTGCGCCGGTTCACCTCGCGCCACGCCCGTTGGTCGCGCAGCTTTATCGGCCGCAGGACGACATCGCCCTCCGCGAGTTCCACCGGCCAGGACGGGCTGTTCAGCTCGCACCCCCGGGGCCGGCGTCGGGTCTGGGGTGGTCGCCGCCGCGGAGCTGCTCCACGGCGTGCGTCAGCAGCGGCTCGAGGACGGCCAGTCCGTCCTTCACACCGCCGGTGGAGCCGGGCAGGTTCACGATCAGCGTGCGGCCCGCGACCCCGGCCAGGCCCCGGGAGAGCACCGCCGTCGGCACCTTCTCGCGGCCGTACGCCCGGATGGCCTCCGCGATACCCGGCACCTCGTACGCGATCACCGCGCGGGTGGCCTCGGGGGTGCGGTCGGTGGGCGAGATGCCGGTGCCGCCGGTGGTGACGATCACGTCGTACCCGGCGTCCACGCCGGCCAGCAGCGCGGCCCGCACCGGATCGCCGTCGGGGACGACCTGCGGCCCGTCGACGGCGAACCCGAAGCCCTGGAGGCCCTGCGCGATCAACGGACCGCCCTTGTCCTCGTAGACGCCCGCGGCGGCCCGGTTGGAGGCGGTCACGACCAGTGCGCGGTGGGGCGCGGCGCTCATGCCCGGCTCCAGTCGCCCGACTTGCCGCCGGTCTTCTCCTCGACCCGCACGTCCGTGATGACCGCTCCCTTGTCGACCGCCTTCACCATGTCGACCACGGTGAGCGCGGCGACGGAGACCGCGGTGAGCGCCTCCATCTCGACGCCCGTGCGGTCCGTCGTCTTCACCGTGGCGCTGATCTCCACGGCGTCGTCCGCGACCGACAGGTCCAGTTTCACACCGGAGACCGCCAGGGGGTGACAGAGCGGGATCAGGTCGGGGGTGCGTTTGGCGCCCATGATGCCCGCGATGCGCGCGGTGGCGAGCGCATCGCCCTTGGGGACGCCTTCGCCGCGCAGCAGCTCGACCACACGGGGCGAGACGAGGACGCGTCCGCTGGCCCGCGCGGTGCGCGCGGTCACGTCCTTGCCGGATACGTCGACCATGCGGGCGGCGCCCGCGTCGTCGATGTGCGTCAGTCGGTCTGGCGTGCTCATGCTGTGTCGGGCTCCCGGTCCGGGCCCGTCGCGGTGCGGCGCACGGGCCTGTTGTGCGCGACACGGTACCCCCAACCTCGGGTCCTCAGCCGAGCAGGACCACGTCGACTTCCGTGCCCGGCTCGACGCGCTCCACGTCCTCCGGTACGACGATCAGCGCGTCGGCGTGCGCGAGGGCCGCGACCAGGTGCGAGCCGGCCCCGCCGACCGGGCGGACCGTGCCCTCGGTGTGGGTCGCGCGCAGGAACTGTCTGCGCCCCTTCGGCGAGGTCAGCGCCCCGTCCGCGACGAGCTTCGCGCGCGTGGTGGGCCGGTGGACGTCCGTCAGCCCCATCAGCGTGCGGATCGCGGGCCGCACGAACAGCTCGAAGGAGACGTACGACGACACCGGATTGCCGGGCAGGGCCAGCAGGGGGATGTGGTCGGGGCCGATGGCGCCGAAGCCCTGGGGCTTGCCGGGCTGCATTGCGAGCCTGCGGAACTCGACGCCGCTGCCGGCCTCGTCCTCGTCCCCGACGTGCGACAGGGCCTCCTTGACCACGTCGTACGCGCCGACGCTCACGCCGCCCGTGGTGACCAGCAGATCGGCGCGGACGAGCTGGTCCTCGATGGTGGAGCGGAGGGTCTCGGCGTCGTCGGCGACCGCGCCGACCCGGTAGGCGATGGCGCCGGCGTCCCGCGCGGCCGCGGTGAGGGCGAAGCTGTTGGAGTCGTAGATCTGGCCGCTGCCCAGCTCCTCGCCGGGCTGGACGAGTTCGCTGCCGGTGGACAGGACGACCACGCGCGGGCGGGGGCGCACCCGGACCGTGCCGCGGCCGATCGCGGCGAGCAGGGCGATCTGCGGCGGGCCGATCACCGTACCCGCCGTGAGGGCGCGGTCGCCCGCCTTCACGTCGCTGCCCTTCGCGCGTACGTGCGCGCGTGCCTCGGCGGGCCGGTGCACGCGCACGTGTCCCGAGGCCTGCTCGGGGGCGAGGCTGCGGGCCCGCATCCCGTCGACCGGGCCCTGGCCGAGGCCCCCGTCGGTCCACTCCACCGGGACGACGGTCTCGGCACCGGCCGGCAGCGGGGCGCCGGTCATGATCCGCGCGGCCTGTCCCGGCCCCACGTGCAGCAGGCCGGACGCCTGCCCGGCGGCGACGTCCCCGACGACCTCCAGCACGGCCGGGAACTCCTCGCTCGCGCCCGCGACATCCGCGACCCGCACCGCGTACCCGTCCATGGAGCTGTTGTCGAACGGCGGCAGCGAGACGGGCACCGTGACGTCCTCGACCAGGACACAGCCCTGGGCGTCCGGCAGTTGCAGCTCGATGGGTTCCAGCGGGCGGACGGTGGCGAGGATGTCCTCCAGGTGCTCGTCCACCGACCAGAGGTGCTCCTGGCCGGCGGGGCGGGGCGCGGGGGTGCTCAAGGTGGCTACAACTCCTCGGTGACGTAACTGCGAAGCCAGGAACGGAAGTCCGGACCCAGATCTTCACGTTCGCACGCGAGTCTGACAATGGCCCGCAGATAGTCGCCGCGGTCGCCGGTGTCATAGCGGCGGCCCTTGAAGACCACGCCGTGCACCGGGCCGCCGACCTTCTCGTCCTGGGCGAGCTGCTGGAGGGCGTCGGTGAGCTGGATCTCGCCGCCGCGGCCGGGCTCGGTCGTGCGCAGCACGCCGAAGACGGCCGGGTCGAGGACATAGCGTCCGATGATCGCGTAGCTGGACGGGGCGTCCGCCACGTCGGGCTTCTCCACCAGGCCGGTCACCTTGACCACGTCGCCGTCGGTGGTGGCCTCGACGGCCGCGCAGCCGTAGAGGTGGATCTGCTCGGGGGCGACCTCCATGAGCGCGACGACGCTGCCGCCGTACAGCTCCTGCACCTCGATCATCCGCTGGAGCAGCGGGTCGCGCGGGTCGATCAGGTCGTCGCCCAGCATGACGGCGAACGGCTCCTGCCCGACGTGCGGGGCCGCGCACAGGACCGCGTGCCCGAGGCCCCTGGGATCGCCCTGTCGCACGTAGTGCATGGTCGCGAGGTCGCTGGACTGCTGGACCTTGGCGAGCCGCTCGGCGTCGCCCTTCTTCTCCAGCGCCGACTCCAGCTCGTAGTTGCGGTCGAAGTGGTCCTCGAGGGGGCGCTTGTTACGGCCCGTGATCATGAGGACGTCATCGAGGCCGGCGGCCACGGCCTCCTCGACCACGTACTGGATCGCCGGCTTGTCCACGACCGGCAGCATCTCCTTGGGAGTGGCCTTGGTGGCCGGCAGGAACCGGGTGCCGAGGCCGGCCGCGGGGATGACAGCCTTGGTGATCCTGGGGTGCGACTGAGTCATGGCGGCAACCTTATCCGGTGGCTTTGTGAGGAATCTGTAGCTCCGGTTAATTAGTGACCTTATGAGCGTATTGAAACGGCGCAGGAGCGACGCATGAGTCATCTCGAAGGCGGACCGGAGTCTGACAAACGTATGTTGCGGCGTGAGCTCCTGGCTGTGAGAAACACATTGACGACGGATGAGCTGCGGGAGGCCGCCCGGGCGCTCGCCGAGCACGCTCTGGAGCTGCCTGAGCTGGCCCGGGCCCGGACGGTCGCGGCGTATGTCTCCGTGGGGAGCGAGCCCGGGACGCTCGCGCTGCTGGACGCGCTGGGCGCCCGGGGCGTGCGCGTCCTGCTCCCCGCGCTGATGCCCGACAACGACCTCGACTGGGGTGCGTACGCCGGTGAGGGTTCCCTCGCCCGGGTCCAGCATGCCGGGAAGATGGCTCTCTTCGAGCCGGCCGGCGAGCGCCTGGGGCCGGACGCCGTCACCGAGGCCGACGCGGTGCTGCTGCCGGGCCTCGCGGTCGACGCGCGCGGGATGCGCCTGGGACGTGGCGGGGGCTCCTACGACCGGGTGCTGGCCCGCGTCGACCGCGCCGGCGCCCGGCCCGCGCTGGTGGTGCTCCTGTACGACACCGAGGTCGTCGAGCGGGTCCCGGCGGAGCCGCACGACCGGCCGGTGGACGCGGTGGTGACGCCGTCGGGGGTGCGCCGCTTCACCTGAACGGCGCCCGATGCGGAAGGTGCCCTCCACGCGCGCGTGGAGGGCACCTTCCGGTCGTTCGTCCGGCGCTCAGGGCTTGAGCACCAGCGTGTCGCTCGTGGCGGCGTCGACCGCCTTCGCCGAGAACGCCCAGTCGAGCAGCTCGCCCTTGGCCCACTTGCTCGTCTGGTCCGTGTAGTGGGAGCTGTAGGCGTGCCCGGAGGCACCGGTGAGGTTGATCCACTTCGACTTGTCGAGGTCGTCGAGGTTGACCACCATCCGCATCGACGGCACCCACACGACGCCGTAGCCGCCGGCGGCGTTCCAGCCGGTCGCGTTGACCGCCGCCTCACCGCCGCTGAGCTTCCACGGGCCGCGGTTGAGCATGTACTGGAGGAAGCCGGGGCCGCTGGTGCCCAGGGTCTGGTTCTTCAGGAACAGGCGGTGCAGCCGGCCCCAGCTCCAGGTGTCGATGTCCTTGCCGAGCTTGGCGGTCAGCTCCCAGCGGGCGTCGATCATGGCGCGGGCGAACAGCTTGTCGCGGTCGTGGTCCGCGCCGGGACGCGTGCCCGACTCGGGCGTCGTCCACCATTCGCTCTTCGGCTTCTGCATGAGGTTGCGCACCACCTCGAACCAGCGGTCGCCGCCGTCCGGCTGCGCCTGGTCGGCGTCGCGCTGGCCGCACTCGCGGACCTTGCCGGTCTCGTCGACCGGGGCGGTGGCGTTCACCGGGTCGACGTAGACGCACTGGCCCTTGACCCGCACCTCCTTGGGCAGCTTGTGGCCGAAGGCGAGCTTCAGGATGTTGCGCCAGACCGCGTTGAAGTAGGCGGCCGCGGCCGAGTCGGCGTCCTGGGTGTAGTCCCAGCCCTGCAACAGCTCCTGCGCCTCGCGGACGTCCGGGTCGCTCAGGTTGATGTCCAGCAGCGTCGGCACGAGCAGCCGCGCGATCTGGCTGTCGCTGTCCAGCTGCATCTGGCGCATGTCGTCGGTGGAGATCTTGCCGCCGCCCTTGATCTTCAGCTTGATCAGGTCGGTGATGCGCTGGCTGCGGGTGCCGTAGCCCCAGTCCGTGGTGAGGGTGTAGGGGTACTTCTTCGGGTCGATCACGGCCTGGTTGGCGGTGACGATGTAGCCGCGTTCCGGGTCGTACTCGTAGGGCAGCTCGTCGAAATCGACGTAACCGGTCCAGCGGTACTTCGAGTCCCAGCCCGGCGCCGGGACGGAGCCGTCGTGGCCCTTCGCGCGCGTGGGGATCTTTCCGGGCAGCTGGTAGCCGATGTGGTTGTCGGTGTCCGCGTAGATCAGGTTCTGCGAAGGCACGTCGAAGAGCTCGGCCGCGCCGCGGAAGTCCTTCCAGTCCGCCGCCTTGTTCATGGCGAAGACGGCGTCCATGGTCCGGCCCGGCTCCAGCGCGGTCCACTTCAGGGCGACCGCGTAGCCGTCGCCGCGGTCGGGGGCGGGCTCCTCGACGGTGGCCTTCTTGCCGACCTTCACCAGTTCGTCGTCACGGTCGGACAGCAGGGGCATCCCGTCCTCGGTCTGCCGGACGACGATCTTCTTGGGCGCGCCGCCGGCGACCTGGATGGTCTCCTCGCGCGTGGTGAAGGGCTTCACCTTGTTGTCGTACTGGTAGCCGTCGCCGGAGAGCTTCTCCAGGTAGAGGTCGGTGACGTCGACGCCGGAGTTGGTCATGCCCCAGGAGATCTTCTGGTTGTGGCCGATTATCACGCCCGGCATGCCGGCGAAGGTGTAGCCGGAGACGTCGTACTGGCACTTGCTGGAGACCGTGCGGCAGTGCAGGCCCATCTGGTACCAGACGGAGGGCAGCGAGGCCGACAGGTGCGGGTCGTTCGCCAGCAGCGGCTTGTTGGTGATCGTGTACTTCCCGCCGACGACCCAGGAGTTCGAACCGATGCCGTTGCCGTTCACGCCGACGGCCGCGGGCAGGTCGTCCAGGACGTCGTAGAGGCCCGAGAGCTGGCTCTGGAGGGCGGAGTTCTCGGTGCCCGTGCCGACGGTGGAACCGTCCGTGGAGCCGCCCGTGGAACCGTCGGTCGAGCCGTCCGAGGAGGAGTCGCCGGAGGAACCGTCCGGGGAACCGTCGGAGGAACTGTCCGAGTCGCTCGATCCGTCGCCCTGTTCGAACGTCTTCGTCAGCTCGTCGTACTGGCCCTCCTGGACGATCGCCTGGTTGCGGCTGTACGGGTACTGCGGGTACAGCTCGGCGATCTGCTGCGGGCCGAGGCGGCTGGTCAGCAGGGCGCGGTCGATCTCGTCCTGCATGTTGCCGCGCAGGTCCCAGGCCATCGCCTTCAGCCAGGAGACGGAGTCGACCGGGGTCCACTCGGCGGGCTTGTAGTCGTTGCTGAACCCGAGCGCCGCGTACTCCAGGGAGATCTCCTCGCCGGACTTGCCCTTGAGGTAGGCGTTGACTCCCTTGGCGTAGGCCTGGAGGTACTTCTTCGTGTCGGCCGACAGCTCCTTGTCGTACTCCTGCTTGGCGACGCGGTCCCAGCCCAGCGTGCGCAGGAACTCGTCGTTGTCGACCTGGCTCTTGCCGAACATCTCCGACAGACGCCCGGAGGTCATGTGCCGGCGCACGTCCATCTCGTAGAACCGGTCCTGCGCCTGGACGAAGCCCTGCGCCATGAACAGGTCCTCGTCGGAGGAGGCGTAGATCTGCGGGATGCCGTAGCCGTCCCGCTTCACGTCGACGGGTCCGGACAGGCCGTCGAGCGTGATCGAACCCTGGGTCTGCGGGAAGGAGGCGCGCACGGTGCTGATGGTCCAGTAGGCGCCGTAGGCGATGCCGCCGATGATGGCCAGCACCAGTACAAGCACGATAAGACGGGCTTTGCGCCCCTTCTTCCTGCCGGACTTGCCGGGCTTGTCACCCGTTGTGGCGGTGGTGTTGGGGGGCATCGCTGTCCTTGCTGTCCTAACGCGAGCGGCAGGTCGGGCTGTGACTATGAATGAGCGCTGGAGCAACCATAGGCGCAGGGCCCGACACCACTTGACGCGGAGTCGGGAACCGGCGCGGAAGGATGTTCGATCTTGCCCCGTCGAACGTCAAGAAATCGTCAAGAGTTAGGTAAGGTAACGAAGTAGTTGGGGCCGGAGCGTGCCGCTCTCGTGTCCCATGTACGTGTGCCCCCGCGCGCGATGCGCGCGCCAGGGAAGGGAACCGCCGCTGACTGTCCACGACCTCAACCAGCTCCTGCTCGTCTGCTCGCTCGTCCTGCTCGTCGCCGTCGCGGCGGTCCGGGTCTCCTCGCGCAGCGGGCTCCCCAGCCTGCTCGTGTACCTGGGCATCGGCGTCCTCATGGGCCAGGACGGCATCGGCGACATCCACTTCGACAACGCCGAACTGACCCAGGTCATCGGATACGCGGCCCTGGTCGTGATCCTGGCCGAGGGCGGTCTGGGCACGAAGTGGAAGGAGATCAAGCCGGCCCTGCCGGCCGCCTCCACGCTGGCCCTGGCCGGCGTCGCGGTGAGCGTCGGGGTCACGGCGGCGGGCGCCCACTACCTGACGGGGCTGGAGTGGCGGCAGGCGCTGATCATCGGCGCGGTGGTGTCCTCGACCGACGCGGCGGCGGTCTTCTCCGTCCTGCGCAGGATTCCCCTCCCCGCGCGCGTGATGGGCACGCTGGAGGCCGAGTCCGGCTTCAACGACGCCCCGGTCGTCATCCTGGTCGTCGCCTTCTCCATGGCCGGCCCCGTCGAGCACTGGTACATGCTGATCGCCGAGATAGCCCTGGAGCTGGCCATCGGCGCCGCCATCGGCCTCG
Source organism: Streptomyces sp. A012304 (assembly GCF_026008495.1). Classification (GTDB taxonomy): domain Bacteria; phylum Actinomycetota; class Actinomycetes; order Streptomycetales; family Streptomycetaceae; genus Streptomyces. The sequence continues at coordinate 16,306 of NZ_BQUN01000134.1, read as the reverse complement.
CGGTGGGCTGGGCGGGCTCCTGGGGCCTGCGGCACGTCGCCCTGCCCGCCTCCGGCCTCTACCCGATCGCCGTCATGGCCATCGCGGTCGTGGCCTACGCGGGGGGCGCCATGGCGCACGGCAGCGGCTTCCTCGGTGTCTACCTCGCCTCCATGGTCATGGGCAACGCCAAGCTGCCGCACTGGCCCGCCACGCGCGGGTTCGCCGACGGGCTCGGCTGGATCGCCCAGATCGGCATGTTCGTCCTGCTCGGTCTGCTGGTCACCCCGCACGAGCTGGGCGACGACGTGTGGCCGGCCCTCGTCATCGGCCTGGTGCTGACCATGGTCGCCCGCCCGCTGAGCGTCGTGCTCTGCCTGACGCCGTTCCGGGTGCCCTGGCAGGAGCAGACGCTGATGTCCTGGGCCGGACTGCGCGGCGCCGTGCCCATCATCCTGGCGACGATCCCGATGGTGGAGGGCGTCGAGGCCAGCCGCCGCATCTTCAACATCGTCTTCGTCCTGGTCGTCGTCTACACCCTGCTCCAGGGGCCGACGCTGCCCTGGCTGGCGCGCAAACTGCGGCTGGGCGAGGAGACCGAGACCACCGACCTCGGCATCGAGTCGGCACCCCTGGAGCGGCTGCGCGGACATCTGCTGTCCATCGCGGTCCCCGACGGCTCGAAGATGCACGGCGTCGAGGTCAACGAGCTGCGCCTGCCCTCCGGGGCCGCCGTCACCCTCGTCGTACGGGACGGAAAATCGTTCGTTCCGCTGCCCACGACCGTGCTGCGGCACGGCGACGAACTCCTCGTCGTCGCCACCGACCCGGTCCGGGACGCGGCCGAGCGGCGGCTGCGCGCCGTTTCCCACGGCGGCAAGCTGGCCGGCTGGCTGGGCACCAACGGCGGCACACGTTAAGGGCAGATTTCCACCTGTTCACACCCCCGTCATTCGGAGGCGCCAGGGCCCGCCGTGCTCATTTTCACAGGTCCGGCGGCCCGCGCCCCCTGTACGATGAAGGCGCACCTAGATCGAACCAACTCTGCCTGACGCAGAGCTGGCGCGACCGTATGGCGGCCGGCCCCCTCCCGCGGGTGGGCATCGGCATCTACCGCAGTACGCGCAAGAGGACAGCTCTCGGCGCGCACGGCCCTGTCACGGGTCCGCGCTACCAGGCGGCAGAAAGGCACGGGCCGTGGCATCCACGGTCACCAACCGGCCGTCGAAGGACTCGCCGGCCTCCTCCCGCCCGGGATACGGGCAACTGCTGCGCACCCGCGGCGCGTGGACGTTCCTGCTGCCGGGCTTCGCGGCGCGCCAGCCGTTCGCGATGCTGACCCTCTCCATCGTGCTGCTCGTGCAGCACACCACCGGCTCCTACGGCGCGGCGGGCGCCGCCGCGGCCGTCACCGGGGTGTCCATGGCGGTGTTCGCGCCCTACAGCGGGCGCCTGGCCGACCGCTACGGGCAGCGCGCGGTGCTGATCCCCGGCGTGCTGGTGCACGCCGTGTCGGGTCTCACCCTGACGGCGCTCGCCCTGGCCCACGCCCCGCTGTGGGCCCTGTTCCTGGCGGCCGTCCCCACGGGCGCCTCCGTCCCGCAGATCGGCCCCATGGTGCGGGCCCGCTGGGCCGTGCAGCTGAAGGGCTCGCCGCTGCTGACCACCGCGGCGGCCTTCGAGTCCGTCACCGACGAGCTCACCTTCGTCGTCGGCCCCCTGCTGGCGACCGCCCTGTGCACCGCCGTGAACCCGGCCGCGGGCCTGGTCGCGGAGGCCTCCCTCACCCTGCTCGGCGGTCTGCTGTTCGCCGCTCGCAAGAGCACCCAGCCCCCGGTCGCCGTCGAGGGGCACGCGCGCGTGGAGCACGCCTCGGCCCTGCGCGTGCCCGGGGTGCGCGTGCTGATCGTGACCTTCCTGGGCATCGGGTCCGTCTTCGGCGGCATGCAGGTGTCGCTGGCGGCGTTCACCGAGTCGATCGGCGAGCCCGGCCTGAACGGCGTCCTGTACGGCACCTTCGCCGCGGGCAACATGCTCTCCGGCCTGGTCTGCGGCGCCATCGCCTGGAAGGCCGCCCCGCGGCACCGGCTCGTCGTCGGGTACGCCGCGCTCGCGCTGACGGCCTCCGGGCTGTGGGCCGCGCACTCCGTGCCGGTGCTGGCCGGCCTCGGCCTCCTGGTCGGCATGTGCATCGCGCCCGCGCTGATCACCGGCTACACGCTGGTCGAGAACCTGGTCCCGGCCGGGGCCCGCACCGAGGCGTTCACCTGGCTGACCGGCGCGGTCGCGCTGGGGCAGGCGGCGGCCGTGACGATCGCCGGACAGCTGGAGGACCGCCTGTGGGGCGGCGCCGGGTTCCTGGTGCCGATGGGCGGCACGCTGCTCGCCCTGGCGACCCTGCTGGCGCTTCGGTCACGGCTGGTGGCGCCGCCCCGGGGACGCACCGTCGCACGTGGCGTCGGTCACCGCCTGCCGGTGGCAGTGGACTGAGCGGCTGGAATACGTCACTATGGATGCTCGTTAGCACTCATTGAGTGAGAGTGCCAGGAGGAGACAGTGCCGACCTACCAGTACCAGTGCACCGAGTGCGGCGAGGGCCTCGAGGCGGTGCAGAAGTTCACCGACGACGCCCTGACCGAGTGCCCCAGCTGCGGTGGCCGCCTCAAGAAGGTGTTCTCCGCGGTCGGCATCGTCTTCAAGGGCTCCGGCTTCTACCGCAACGACAGCCGCGGCTCCTCGTCGAGCAGCGCGCCGGCGTCGTCGTCCTCGAAGTCGTCGACGTCTTCTTCCTCTTCGTCTTCGTCGTCCTCTTCGTCCTCGTCGTCGGACTCGAAGTCGTCGAGCGCGAGCACCTCGTCCAGCTCCGCGGCGTAAGCCTCACTCCCGGGACCCTGCCGTCATGGCGACGGCGGGGTCCTCGGTGTTTTCCCGAGCGGACCACCACGCGTTTTCGAGGCCAGCTACTGTGCTGGTCATGGCGAACGCAGAGATCGGCGTAATCGGCGGCTCGGGCTTCTACTCGTTCCTCGACGACGTGACCGAGATCCAGGTGGAGACCCCGTACGGGCCACCCAGCGACTCCCTCTTCCTCGGCGAGATCGCCGGCCGGCGGGTCGCCTTCCTTCCCCGGCACGGGCGCGGCCACCATCTGCCGCCCCACCGGATCAACTACCGGGCCAACCTGTGGGCGCTGCGCTCCGTGGGCGTGCGCCAGGTCCTCGGGCCGTGCGCGGTGGGCGGCCTGCGCGCGGAGTACGGGCCCGGCACGCTGCTCGTGCCGGACCAGCTGGTGGACCGGACGAAGTCACGCGTGGGCACGTTCTTCGACGGGCTGCCACTGCCCGACGGCACGGTGCCCAACGTGGTGCACGTGTCCCTCGCCGACCCCTACTGCCCCGCCGGACGCTCGGCGGCGCTGAAGGCAGCCCGGGGGCGGGAGTGGGAGCCGGTCGACGGCGGGACGCTGGTCGTCATCGAGGGGCCGCGGTTCTCCACCCGTGCCGAATCGTTGTGGCACCAGGCGCAGGGCTGGTCGGTGGTCGGTATGACGGGCCATCCGGAGGCCGCGCTCGCCCGGGAACTGGAACTCTGCTACACGTCGATAGCCCTGGTCACCGACCTGGACGCGGGAGCCGAGACCGGTGAGGGCGTCTCCCACGAGGAGGTGCTCCAGGTGTTCGCGGCGAACGTGGACCGGATGCGGGGCGTGCTGTTCGACGCGGTGGCGGCGCTGCCGGAGACGGGTGAGCGGGACTGCCTGTGCACGAACGCGTTGGGCGGGATGGACCCGGGGTTCGCGTTGCCGTAGCGGGCGGCGGGGGTTTCGGACGGGCGGCTGCGGGCGGCGGGGCTGCGGAGCGGGCGGCTGCGGGCGGCGGGAGCGGTGGCCGGGGGCTGCGGGCGCCGGCGGGCGGGCGGGCGGCGGGGTGTGGAACGGCTCGTTCGGGTGAGGGAGTTGTCCACAAACCGGTGGTGGTCCACGGGTCGCGGCGGGAGTCGGCGCGAGGGCGCATCGTGGTGTGCGCAGGCCGAATCCTCGTCGCAGGCGGTGTTCTCCCATGTCCGTTCCCCCGTCCTTCCCCCCTTCTTCGTCCGCCCCTTCCTCCTCCCCCTCTTCCTCCTCTTCTTTTGTGTTCCCGTCCGTCGTGCGTCCGCCCGGTGCGGACGCTCCCGCCACCTGTGAGGTGCCGCAGTTCGCCCCGGTGCGGGTGCGGGGCGGGCGGTACCGACTGCGACGGCTCGTGCGCAGCCGCCGGCGGGCCCTGGCGCTCGGTCTGGCGGTCACGGCGGCAGCACTCGTGGCGGCGGGTCCGGGGTCGCCGGGCCGGGAGTCCGGTTCCGGGGCGAGTCCCGGTTCGGGGGACGTCGACCGGGCTCGCGGGCGGCCCGCCGTGGAGACCGTCGCGGCGCCGGTGCGGATCGCCGACGCGGCCACCGTGCGGCTGCTGCGGCCCGGTGACCGGGTCGACGTCATCGCCGCCGAGGAGCGGGCCACGGGCGGACACGCCCATGTGGTCGCCCGCAAGGCGCTGGTGACGAAGGTGCCCGGGCCCCTCCCGGAGGAGGAGGCGGCGGGCGTGGTCGACGGTGGCGCGCTCGTCGTGTTGTCGGTGCCCCGGCCCACGGCGGCGCGGCTGGCGGGCGCGAGCGCGACGGCCCGGCTGGCGGTGACGCTGTGGTGAGGCTGTCACGTCCCTCGTTGGTGCCGGGTGACTGGACACGCCCGCATCGGCCTGACGTAGGTTGCGGAGCTGTTCGTTCCACAAGCTGTGCAGACGAGGAGAGCATCCGAGGTGAGCGAGAACAAGAAGGAACCGAGCATCTGGCAGGGCTTCAAGGCCTTCCTGATGCGCGGCAACGTCGTCGATCTGGCAGTGGCGGTGGTGATCGGCGCGGCCTTCACGAACATCGTCAACTCGGTGGTGAAGGGGATCATCAACCCGCTGGTCGGCGCTGTCGGCACGAAGAACCTGGACAGCTACAGCTCGTGCCTGAAGGGCCCCTGCACGGGGACCGGCGACACGGCGACGGGCGTCCGGATCCTGTGGGGTTCGGTCCTCGGCGCCACCCTCAGCTTCGTGATCACCGCGGCGGTGGTCTACTTCCTGATGGTCCTGCCGATGGCGAAGTACCTGGCGCGGCAGGATGCCCGCAGGAAGGCGCGGGAGGGCGCCCACGAGGTCGTCGAGGTGACCGAGCTGGAGGTCCTCAAGGAGATCCGCGACGCGCTGGTCGCCCAGCGCGGTGCGGGCCACCGCGAGCCGTAGCGGCGTTCAGAGATGGTGGGGCGGCTTCTCGTCGAGGAAGCGCCTGAGGTCGGCCGCGCTGTCGCCGCCGGCTCCGGGCCGCTCGCCCCACCCGCGGTCCGTGTCGTCCGAGGACTGCTGGTCCAGCGGGTCGTCGAAGATCAGCGCTGGCCTGGGCTCACGCGGCTCGGGGGTGGCGGGGGTGTCCATGCCCCCCAGGGTACGGACCGCGCGGCCGTGCCGCGGTCACCCCACGAGGTGGTGTGACCCTCGCCGCACCCGCCGCGCGGTGGGCGAGACTGACCGTCATGACAGTTGACGCTCTGACGGACGTCGCCGGGCTGCGGGTGGGGCACGCCACCCGCACCGGTGACGGCTGGCTCACCGGCACCACGGTCGTCCTCGCGCCGGAGGGCGGCGCCGTCGCCGCCGTGGACGTGCGCGGCGGCGGACCCGGCACCAAGGAGACCGACGCGCTCGATCCGCGCAATGTGGTGCAGCGGGTCGACGCGATCGTGCTGACCGGCGGCAGCGCCTACGGGCTCGACGCGGCGTCCGGGGTGATGGCCTGGCTGGAGGAGCAGGGACGCGGGGTGCCGGTCGGACCCGACCCCGCGCACGTCGTGCCGGTCGTGCCCGCCGCCTGCGTCTTCGACCTGGCGCGCGGCGGCGACTTCCGCGCCCGCCCGGACGCGGCCATCGGCCGGGCCGCGGTCGAGGCCGCCGCGGCGAGCGAGCCCGGCGCGCCCGTGCCGGAAGGCTGCGTGGGCGCCGGTACGGGCGCGGCGGTCGGGGCGCTGAAGGGCGGAGTCGGCACCGCCGCCAAGGTGCTCGACTCGGGGATCACGGTGGCCGCGCTGGTGGTGGCCAACGCGGTCGGCTCGGTGCTGGAC
>NZ_BQUN01000134.1:7165-10064 GCF_026008495.1 Streptomyces sp. A012304 | reverse complement strand
GCACGAGGCGGCCCGCCGGCGCCTCGCGGAGAGCGCCGAGCAGAACGCGCCCGCTCCCCTCAACACGACCCTCGCGGTGGTCGCCACCGACGCGGCCCTCACCAAGGCCCAGGCGCAGAAGCTGGCGGGCACGTCCCACGACGGCATCGCCCGCGCGGTCCGCCCGGTGCACCTGCTGCACGACGGGGACACGGTGTTCGCCCTGGCGACCGGCGCCCGACCGCTCACCCCGGACCATCCGCTCGCCCTCAACGACGTGCTCGCGGCGGGCGCGGACATGGTGACCCGCGCGATCGTGCGCGCGGTGCGCGCGGCGGAGTCGGTGGCGGCGGCGGGCGGGAGCTGGCCGTCGTACGGGGAGCTGTACGGGAGACAGGAGGGTCGCAAGCAGCCACAGGTGCGGTAGCGGGCGGGCGATTGTCCCGGTTCTGTCACGTCGTGGTGTTCGTCTCAGGCGGAAGGAACCCCACCGGTCGTCGGTACCTCCTTCTTCACGTACTGGAGCGGATGACGCACATCACATGAAGCTGGAGCAGCCCGTGACAACGCCGGACAAAGCAGCGCGGCGCGCACTGGGGGCCTGTGCCGTCCTGGTGGTCGGCGCCCTGACCCTGACCGCCTGCGGCGGCAGTGCCAAGGCCAAGAACGAGGACGCCGAGCGCGGCGGCAAGGACACCGTGAAGACGTCGGCGCCGAAGATCGCCATCTCGGCCGCGGACGGTTCGACGGGCGCGTCGATCAACACGACCGGCGTGCGGGTGAGCGGCGGCAGGCTGACCGCCGTGACGATGACGGTGGCGGACACCCGGCAGGCCGTGCCGGGGACGCTGTCGGCCGACGGACTCAGCTGGAAGCCGAAGGAGCAGCTGGAACGGGGGACGAAGTACGAGATATCGGCGACCGCGAAGGACGCGAACGGGCGCACGGCAGCCGCCGGCTCCACCTTCACCACGGTCGCCGCCGCCAACAGCTTCATCGGGACGTACACCCCGGACGGCGGCACCACGGTCGGTGTGGGCATGCCCGTGTCGTTCACCTTCGACAAGGCGATCAGTGACAAGAAGGCCGTGCAGTCGGGCATCACGGTCACCTCCAGCAGCGGCCAGAAGGTGGTCGGGCACTGGTTCGGCACGCAGCGGCTGGACTTCCGGCCGCAGGAGTACTGGAAGGCCGGCTCCAAGGTCACGATGAAGATCGACCTGGACGGCGTGCAGGGCGCGAACGGCGTCTACGGCGTGCAGAAGAAGACGGTCACCTTCACCGTCGGACGCTCGCAGGTCTCGACCGTCGACGTCGCCACGCAGACCATGACGGTCGTGCGGGACGGCAGGACGCTCAAGACGGAGCCGATCTCGGCGGGCGGCCCGCAGTTCGCGACGTACAACGGGCAGATGGTGATCTCGGAGAAGTTCCGGGAGGTCCGGATGGACAGCCGGACGGTCGACCTCGCCAACGCCTACGACATCCACGACGTCCCGAACGCGATGCGGCTGACCACGTCGGGGACCTTCATCCACGGCAACTACTGGTACAACAAGGGCAATCCGCCGTTCGGCCGTGAGGGCACCAGCCACGGCTGCGTCGGCCTGCGGGACGTGCGGGGCGCGCGGACCGACACTCCCGCCAAGTGGTTCTACGACAACTCCGTCATCGGTGACGTGGTGATCGTGAAGAACTCTCCCGACCGGACGGTCGCCCCGGACAACGGGCTCAACGGGTGGAACATGCCGTGGAGCAAGTGGATCGCCGGCAGCGCCGTCTGACGCGATCCCCGGAGTCGTTGCAGGCGTTCGAGGCGCCCCCTCGGACGCGTCCCCCAGACACGTTCCCCAGACGCGTTCCCCAGCCGTTCACAGGCGGGAGATCGTCGTCCGCTTCCAGATCATCGGGGCTCTGACCGGCTCTTTCCGACAGGATGTCGGGCCGCGCGGGAACATCTCGCGCGGCCCGCGCGTTTTCCCCGCGTACGTTTTCTCGGTTCCCGGACATGATGTCCGACCGAGGGGCTACGGTATGCACCCACAAGGTGACATGCAGCGACGCCGGGAGAAACCTTGAGCGTTCCGTACGGGACGGCAGCGCACGAACCAGCCGAGTCGCCCGAGACTCCGGAGGAGCACCTCGCGCGGCTCCTCGGTCGCGCCCTGAACTCCTTCGAGCTGCCCGACGAGACCCTGCGCCTGCTCGACTGCGCGCTGGCGCACGACAGCTCGCTGCACTCCGCGCACCACAGCGCGGGGCTGCACCGCGAGACCTACCGACACACCTGGCTGCTGGCCGACGGCTCCGCGCTCACCCTCTGGGAGCTCGTCCACAACCCCACCCCGGGCAGCGAGCCGCAGCACGAGGTGTACCTGGACGACGAGGAGCTGCGCGCCGCCACGGCCCGGCTGCCGCTGCCGCCGGACGCGCCGGACTTCGAGCTGCCGGTCATGATGCAGCTGGCGCCGGTCCCCGCGCCACGGCATGTGTACGTGCCGGACGACTCCGCCGACCACGCGCGCCGGCTGCTGCGCCGCGCGGAGAACCCCGACCGGCCCGGCGCGGACACGGCGGCGCTGCTGACGACGGCGATCGCGCACCAGATCACGCAGGCCTTCGGGCGCCCGTGCCGGGCGGGGCGCGTAGGCCTGGGCTTCGCGCTGTACGAGCACGCGTTCCTGCTCCGGGACGGCCAGGAGATCTCCCTGTGGGAGGTCGAGCACACGGCGACGCCCGACGGGCGGCACATGTGCGAGGTCTACCTCACCGAGGCAGCGGCCCGGGAGGCGATGGAGCGGCGGGCGGCACAGGTCTCCTGAGCGGCCTCCCGACGCGGAGAAAAGCCGCGTCGGCGCCCCGCGTTCCGCCCTGCTTCACGTGCTCACCGGCCACCGGTCAGTCGCCGTACGAGGCAGGC
>NZ_BQUN01000134.1:0-7086 GCF_026008495.1 Streptomyces sp. A012304 | reverse complement strand
GAGTTCGACGGTCTCGAGGGCGGGGGCGGGCGGGCGCTGGTTGGGGAGGGCGGAAAGGCTGTGCGGCCGCCGCCCGGACACCACGTACCCGGCACCGGGGCGGCTGCGGCGCAGGGCGCGGGTCAGGCCGACCAGCCAGGCGCCGCACGCCAGGACGAGGACGGCTCCGCCCGCCAGTTGGGTCATCGACAGGTGCTCAGGCATGCGCACAGTACACATCACGGTCCGGGACTTCGGCCCCGGACCGTGACGTATCTCGCAGGTGGCGTAAAAGGGGCGAGCCGTACCGGCACGCCCCTCTCGGTTACGCCGCCACCGGCTGCTTGCGCTCCGCGGCCGTGGCGGCCGCGCCGTCCCGCGTCCCGGTTGCCGTGGCGTCGGGGGCCGGCTTGCGCATGCCCTTGAGGACGACGACCAGGGCCGTCGTGACGCACACGCCGGCCGCGACGGCGACCAGGTACAGCAGCGGGTTGCCGATCAGCGGGACCACGAAGACACCGCCGTGCGGGGCGCGCAGGGTGGCACCGAAGGCCATCGACAGGGCGCCGGTGACCGCGCCGCCCACCATCGAGGAGGGGATCACCCGCAGCGGGTCGGCCGCGGCGAACGGGATCGCGCCCTCGGAGATGAAGGAGGCGCCCAGGACCCAGGCGGCCTTGCCGTTCTCACGCTCGGTCCGGGTGAAGAGCTTGCCGCGCACGGTGGTGGCCAGGGCCATCGCCAGCGGCGGGACCATGCCGGCCGCCATGACCGCCGCCATGATCTTCATCGCGGAGTCGCTGGGGCTGGCGACGGCGATACCGGCCGTGGCGAAGGTGTACGCGACCTTGTTGACCGGCCCGCCCAGGTCGAAGCACATCATCAGGCCGAGCAGGGCGCCGAGGAGGACGGCGTTGGTGCCGGTGAGGCCGTTCAGTCCGTCGGTCAGGGCCTTCTGGGCCTCGGCGATGGGCTTGCCGATGACGACGAACATCAGGAAACCGACGATCGCCGACGAGACCAGTGGGATCACCACCACCGGCATGATGCCGCGCAGCGCCGCCGGGATGTCGACCCTCTGGATCGCCATCACCACACCGCCGGCGATCAGACCGGCCACCAGGCCGCCGAGGAAGCCGGCGCCGATGGTGAGGGAGATCGCGCCGCCGACGAAGCCGGGGACCAGACCGGGCCGGTCGGCCATGCCGTAGGCGATGTAACCGGCCAGGACCGGGACGAGGAAGCCGAAGGCGGCGGCGCCGATCTGGAAGAAGAGCGCGCCCCAGCTGTCGGCCTGGGTCCACACGAAGTGCTCCATGACCGACGGGGCCTTGTTGATCTGGTAGCCGCCGATCGCGAAGCCGAGGGCGATCAGCAGACCGCCGGCGGCGACGAACGGGACCATGTAGCTGACGCCGGACATCAGCCACTTGCGGAGCTTGGTGCCGTAGCCCTCGGAGGAGTCACCGGCGCGTTCGACCGGCGTGCGGGAGCCGGCGGGCGCCGCCGACGTCGCCTCGCCGCGCTCGGCCTTGCCGCGCACCTCGGCGATCAGTTCGGCGGGCCGGTTGATGCCCGCCTTCACACCGACGTCCACGGTGGGCTTGCCGGCGAAACGGTCCTTCTCGCGCACGGGAACGTCATGGGCGAAGATCACGCCGTCCGCCGCGTCGATGAGGGCCTGGTCGAGCCGGGTGAAGCCGGCCGAGCCCTGCGTCTCGACGACCAGCTCGACACCCGCCTCGCGGCCGGCGTTCTCCAGGGACTCGGCCGCCATGTAGGTGTGGGCGATACCGGTCGGGCAGGAGGTGACGGCGACGATACGGAAGGGGGGCTGCGCCGCGGCGGCGCTCGCGTCGCCCTCACCGGTCGCCGTCGGCGCGGTACCGGGGGTACCGGTGGTGCCCGTGGTACCCGTGGCGTCGTCGGCGGAGGCCGCCGCCGACGACGCCACGGAGTCTTCGGACGTGCCCGCGGGGGCTGCGGGCGCCTCGTCGCCGCGGATCAGTGCCGCGGCGGCCGCCGCGTCCCCGGCCGACCGCAGCGCGGAGGTGAAGTCGGCGTCCATCAGCTGGCGGGCGAGCGAGGACAGGATCGTGAGGTGGGCGTCGTCGGCGCCGGCCGGGGCGGCGATCAGGAAGATCAGGTCGGCGGGGCCGTCCGCCGCGCCGAAGTCGATGCCGGCGGCGCTGCGCCCGAAGGCGAGCGTCGGCTCGGTGACGTGCTCGCTGCGGCAGTGCGGGATGCCGATGCCGCCGTCGAGGCCGGTCGGCATCTGGGCCTCACGGGCGGCCACGTCGGCCAGGAAGCCCTCCAGGTCGGTCACCCGGCCCAGGGCCACCATGCGCTCGGCGAGGGATCGCGCCGCCGCTTCCTTGGTGTCGGCGGACAGGTCGAGGTCGACCAGGTCCGCGGTGATCATCTCGCTCATCGCGGGCTCCTTCGCACGCGTATCGCCCGGAGTGTGGGGTGGGCGGGGGTGGGGACGGGGGTGCAGTGGGGGGAGGGGAGAAGGGCGGAGGCGAGGCCGGGGAAACCCCGCCTCCGCGGGTCGGCGGGGCGGCTCAGGTGGCCCCGCCGGCCGTCGTGGGCGGCGAGTAACGGGAAGCCCCGCCGCGCCGGGGACGGTCCGGTCGCCGTCACAGGGGGTGCGTCCGTCGTGGTGGGGGCGGTCATGACACCGGCTCCCTCAGTTCCCGGTCCGTCGGGACCGCCGAGGTGACCGTCACCGCCGCCGGGTCCAGATCCGCCGGGGCCGGCATCACGCTGCCGGGCAGCTGGACGGCCGCCGCGCCGTGCGCGACGGCGGAGGCCAGTGCCTCGGGCCCGCTGCCGCCCGCGATCAGGAAGCCGGCGAGCGAGGAGTCACCGGCGCCCACATTGCTGCGGACGACGTCGACGCGGGCGGAGGCGAACCAGGCACCCGAGCCGTCCACGAGGAGCTGCCCGTCGGCGCCGAGGCTCGCGAGTACGGCGCGCGCGCCCATCTCCCGCAGCTCCTCGGCCGCCTTCAGGGCGTCGCCCACGGTGGCCAGGGGGCGCCCGACGGCCTCCGCGAGTTCCTCGGCGTTCGGCTTCACCACGTCGGGCCGCTCGCGCAGCGCCTCCAGGAGCGCACGCCCGGAGGTGTCCAGCGCGATCCGCGCGCCCCCGGCGTGCACCCGCGCGACGACCTCGGCGTACCAGGACGGCGCGAGGCCGCGCGGCAGGCTGCCGCAGCAGGCGATCCAGTCGGCGTCGCGGGACTGCTCCCGCACCGTCTCCAGGAGCAGCTCCTGCTCCTGCGCCGACAGCTCGGGACCCGGCGCGTTGATCTTCGTGAGCACGCCGTCGGACTCCGCGAGCGCGATGTTCGAGCGGGTGGCTCCGGCGACCGGGACCGGCGCGACCTCGATGCCCTGCGCGTCGAGCAGGTCCGCGACGAGCGCGCCCGGCGCGCCGCCCAGCGGCAGGACCGCGACCGTGCGCCGTCCGGCGGCGGCGACCGCGCGCGAGACGTTGACGCCCTTGCCGCCCGGGTCCATGCGCTCACCGGTGGCACGGATGACCTCGCCACGGTCGAGCGAGGGCACCTCGTACGTACGGTCCAGGGACGGGTTGGGGGTGACGGTGAGGATCATGCGCGTACTACTTCCGTGCCGCCGCGCTCGATGGCGGCCGCGTCGTCGGGGCTCAGCCCGCTGTCGGTGATCAGCAGGTCCACGTCGCTCAGGTCGCCGAAGCGGGCGAAGTGCTCCTGGCCGTGCTTGGAGGAGTCGGCGAGCAGGACCACACGGCGGGCGGCGGCGATCGCCGCGCGCTTGACGGCGGCCTCGGCGAGGTCGGGGGTGGTCAGCCCGTGCTCGGCGGAGAAGCCGTTGGCGGCGACGAAGAGGACGTCGGCGCGGATCTCGCCGTACGCGCGCAGTGCCCAGGCGTCCACGGCGGCGCGCGTACGGTGCCGTACGCGCCCCCCGACGAGGTGGAGCTGCATGCCGGGGTGGTCCGCGAGACGGGCCGCGATGGGCAGCGAGTGCGTGACGGCGGTGAGCGAGGCCTCCAGCGGGAGCGCGGCGGCCAGGCGGGCGACGGTCGTGCCGGCGTCGAGGATCATCGTGCCCTCGGACGGCAGCTCGCCGAGGGCCGCCTTGGCGATGCGGTCCTTCTCGTCGGCGGAGGTGGACTCGCGCTCGGCGAGGTCGGGCTCGAAGTCGAGGCGTCCGACCGGTATGGCACCACCGTGCACCCGGCGCACCAGACCCGCGCGGTCGAGGGCCTTCAGGTCGCGGCGGATCGTCTCCGCGGTGACCTGGAACTCCTCGGCCAGCGACAGGACATCCACCCGGCCGCCATCACGGGCGAGCCGCAGGATCTCCTGCTGCCGCTCCGGTGCGTACATGTCCGTTCGCCTCCGACCAACGTCCGGTCGATGTCCGACCGGTTCCGACTCATGCCCGAACTTGTGGTTTCGCTGGGAGGCTACGCCCGGATGTCCGGAAAGTAAACAGGTTCAGACCCAATTCGGGCATGAACGGAAGCAGGGTCCGGCGTCACCAGGACGCCGGACCCTGCCCTCAGCGGCGGGAGCCCGTCAGGCCACGAACTCCCGCTCCTTCCCCTGCGCCGCGGGACCCTGGGCCGAGGGCCCCCGCGCCGCAGAAGTCTGGGCGGAAGGAGTCTGCGCGGAAGGAGTGCGCGTCGAAGGTTCGTGCGCCGGGGGAACCGTCTCCGCCCCCTCCGCGGCCTCCGCTCCCTCCACGTGCTGCGCCGGCCGCTTCGGCAGGGCGAACATCAGCAGGAAGATCGCGGCCATCACGGCGGCCACCCAGCCCAGCGCGTACTGGAAGGCGTCCGCGAACTCCGACCCCAGGCGCACCGGCGGCAACTGGTCGTCGATCCGGCCGAAGAAGACCACCGACACCAGGCCCAGGCCAATCGCGTTGCCCATCTGCTGCACGGTGTTGATGAGTCCGGACGCCGATCCGGCGTGCTCGCGCGGTACCTGCGACAGCACCGCGTCCGTGAGCGGGGCGACGATCAGGCCCATGCCGACGCCCATCACGACCAGCGGCAGCGCCATCTGCCAGGGGGTGATGCCGAGGCCGTACCGCTCGGACTCCCAGATGTAGAGCAGGACGCCGACGGCCATGGTCAGCGCGCCCGCCTGGAGGACTCCCCGCCCGAAGCGCGGGACCAGCTTCTGCACCGACAGCCCGGCCGCCGTCGACACGGCGAGCGAGAACGGGATGCCGGTCAGACCGGCGCGCAGCGGGCTCCAGCCCAGGCCGTCCTGCATGTACAGCGTCCAGACCAGGAAGAACACGCCCAGCCCGAGACCGAACACGGTCTGCACGGCGATGCCGGCCGCGAAGCTCTTCACCCGGAAGAGGGAGAGCTCGATCAGCGGCGAGCCGTCCCGCGCGCCCTTGCGCCGCTCGTACGCGACCAGCACCACGAGGACGACGAACGCGCCGGCCATCGATCCGTACCCCCACAGCGGCCAGCCCAGCTCGTGGCCCCGGGTGAGCGGGTAGAGCAGCATCAGCAGGCCGAGGGTGACCAGGGCGACGCCGACGAGGTCGAGCCTGAGCGCCCGCGGCGCACGCGACTCGGTGATGAAGCGGCTGCCCAGGGCCAGGCCGGCGAGTCCGACGGGCAGGTTGATCAGGAAGATCGGGCGCCAGCCGAGACCGAAGAGGTTCCACTCCGTCAGCAGCGCGCCCAGCAGCGGCCCGGAGACGGCCCCGAGTCCCACGATCGCACCGAACAGCCCGAAGACCTTGCCCCGTTCATGGGCCGGGAAGGTGGCGTGCACGATCGACAACACCTGAGGAACCATCAGCGCGGCCATGGCGCCCTGGAGGACGCGGGCGGCGACCAGCATCTCCGGGTTGGCGGCGAGGCCGCACAGCGCGGAGGCGACGGTGAAGCCGCCGATGCCGACGAGGAACACGCGCTTACGGCCGTGGATGTCGCCCAGCCGGCCGCCCGTGATCAGTCCCGCGGCGAAGGCCAGGGCGTACCCGGCGGTGATCCACTGGATCTGGCTCCAGGAGGCGCCCTCGTCCCGCCGGATCGAGGGGATGGCGATGTTGACGATCGTGACGTCGACGAGGTCCATGAAGGCCGCGGTCATCACGATCGCCAGGGCGAACCAGCGGCGACGGTCGCCACCCGCGGGAGGTTGAGCGGTGAGGGATGTCTCGGTGGAGGTCATGCGGTGAAACTAAGGGCCGATTAGGTCAGATCGTGTCCTAGTCGTCGGGCATCCTCGAAGACATGACGACGGACACTCCGGCTCGGCTGCTGCAACTGCTCTCCCTCCTCCAGACGCCCCGCGAATGGCCCGGCGGCGAGCTCTCCGACCGGCTCGGGGTCTCCCGCCGCACGGTCCGGCGGGACATCGACCGGCTTCGCGAACTGGGCTATCCCGTGCAGGCCACCAAGGGCTCGGACGGCGGATACCGGCTCGTCGCGGGCAAGGCGATGCCACCGCTGGTGCTCGACGACGAGGAGGCGGTGGCGATCGCGGTCGGCCTGCGCGCCGGCGCCGGGCACGCCGTGGAGGGGGTGGAGGAGGCCTCGGTGCGGGCGCTGGCCAAGCTGGAGCAGGTGCTGCCGTCCCGGCTGCGTCACCGGGTGGCCACCCTCCAGGCCGCGACCACCCCGCTGACCAGCGGAGACGGCCCGAGCATCGCCACCGAGACGCTGACCGTGATGGCGTCCACGGTGGCCGGCGGTGAACGACTGCGGTTCACCTACCGCGCCAAGGACGGCACCGAGTCGCGCCGCCTGACCGAGCCGTACCGCCTGGTGTCGACGGGCCGGCGCTGGTACCTCGTCGCGTACGACCTGGAGCGCGAGGACTGGCGGACGTTCCGGGTCGACCGGGTCAGCGACCCGTTCGCCACCGGGGCGCGGTTCACGCCCCGGGAGGTGCCGGAGGGCAGCGCGACGGAGTATCTGCGGCAGTCGATCCGACGGCGGCACGAGACCTACGAGTTCGACGTCACCTTCGCCGCGCCGGCGGAGTACGTGGCGGCACGACTGCCCGCGGTGTTCGGCCGCCCCACGGACGAGGAGGAGGCGGGGGCCGGGGCGGGGGGCGGTCCCGAGGTGGGGGCCGGG
>NZ_BQUN01000133.1:1116-17425 GCF_026008495.1 Streptomyces sp. A012304 | reverse complement strand
TCCCGGCCTACGCGGGAAACCTCGACATCATGACCTCGGCCGCGCTGCGCACCGCGGAACGCATAGCCGCCTACCGCGCCACGGAGGTGGCCTGAAGGTGACCCGTCTGTACGTCCAGGACGTCACCCTGCGGGACGGCATGCACGCTGTCCGGCACCGCTACACCGTCGACCAGGCCGCTACGATCGCCGCCGCCCTGGACGCCGCCGGGGTGGCCGCCATCGAGATCGCCCACGGCGACGGGCTGTCCGGCTCCAGCGTCAACTACGGCGTCGGCGCCCACACGGACTGGGAGTGGATCGAGGCGGTGGTGGGCGCCGTGCGCCGGGCCGTCCCCACGACTCTGCTGCTGCCCGGCATCGGAACGGTTAACGACCTCAAGCAGGCGCACGCCCTGGGCATCCGCTCGGTGCGCGTCGCCACGCACTGCACCGAGGCCGACATCTCCGCCCAGCACATCACCGCCGCGCGGGAGCTGGGGATGGACGTCGCCGGTTTCCTGATGATGTCCCACCTGGCCGAACCGGCCGAACTCGCCCGCCAGGCCAAGCTGATGGAGTCCTACGGTGCCCACTGCGTGTACGTGACCGACTCCGGTGGCCGGCTCACCATGGACGGTGTCCGCGACCGCTTCCGCGCCTACCGTGACGTCCTCGACCCGGCCACCGAGTTGGGCATCCACGCCCATCACAACCTCGCCCTGGGCGTGGCCAACACCGTCGTCGCCGTCGAGAGCGGCGCCGTACGCGTCGACGCCTCGCTCGCCGGGCAGGGGGCAGGCGCGGGCAACTGCCCCCTCGAGGCTTTCATCGCGGTCGCCGACCTGATGGGCATCGAACACGGATGCGACCTGTTCCCGCTGATGGACGCCGCCGACGATCTCGTACGTCCGCTGCAGGACCGCGAGGTACGGGTGGACCGCGAGACGCTCACGCTCGGCTACGCGGGCGTGTACTCCAGCTTCCTGCGCCACGCCGAGACCGCCGCCGCACGCTACGGCCTGGACACCCGCAGCATCCTCGTCGAGGCCGGCAGACGGCGCATGGTCGGCGGCCAGGAGGACATGATCACCGACATCGCGTTGGATCTGGCCGCGCAGGGGAAAGCCGCTTCCTGACGCGCGGAGCGGAGGAGGAGCCGGTGCGCCGTCGACGACCGGCTCCTCCCCCATGCACAGGGAGGGAGACCGGTCGACGCGGGAGAAGGCCCGCCGGACGCCGACAGTCCTCGCGGACCGCGATGACTCAGGGCTCGTGCGTTCTCGGGTGGTGAGATGCTCTGAACTGTCCTTGTTGGGCGCTAAGCGAGATTTCAGAAGGTCCGCGCGTCACGGGTGACGGTGTTCGTGCGTGGTCAATCTGCCCCCGGCTCGGGCTCCACCGATGAGTTCTTGCGAGCTGCCGGGTCGGTATGGACATGACTGCTGAGAACAAGCCGCCGGTCGTCTCCCGCGGGGAGTGGCTGGCCGCGATCGACGCCCTGCGCGTGAGGGAGAAGGCGCACACCCGCGAGGGCGATGCGATCGCCGCCGCCCGGCGCCGGCTGCCCATGACCGAGGTGGACCCGTTGGCCCCGCTCGATGGAGGCAAGGGGTACGTCCCCCTGATCGACGTTTTCGAGGGCCGCACCCAGCTGTTCGTGTCGTATCACATGTGGCACGACGGCCACACCGCCGCCGACCAGTGTGAGGGCTGCACCTTCTTCACCGGCCAAGTCCGCGAACTGTCCTATCTGCACCAGCGTGACGTCACCTTCGCCGTCTTCTGCCAGGGCCCCTATGAGGAATCCGACCGCTACCGCCGCTTCATGGGCTGGGACATGCCCTGGTACTCCGTACCCGCCGAGTCACACGAACGGCTCGTCGCCGGCCGCCACTTCGGGATGAAGACTTGCTACCTCCGCGATGGGGACCGCGTCTACGAGACGTACTGGACCACCGGACGCGGCGTCGAACCCATGGCGCCGTCCTACGGCATCCTCGACACGACCGTCTACGGACGGCAGGAGACATGGGAGGACTCCCCGCCCGGTTGGCCGCAGCCGTACGAGACGCTCGGCCAGCAGTTCCGCAAGGACGGACGGCCGACTGCGCAATGGGCACGGATCGCCGCCGGCCACGACGACGACCTCCACGGCGGACAGCCCAGCACAGGCGGCTCAGGCTGTTGCTCGTGAACCCGCGCCCGACGGCCGTCGCGGCGGCGCGGTCAGGGCCCTGCGTGTCCTGCGAACCGTCCACCCCGGTGAACGCGCGGAACTTCTGGAATCGCGCTTGGTTGAGGCCAGGGCGGTGATCAAGGAAAGGAAGCGGTCCGTGATGATCGAGGTGTCTGGCGCCTCATCAACACGGACCACTTCCGCATGTCATCATCGCTGATCACTCTCTGCCGACCAGTTCGTGGACTTGGCCGACGTCTTGGATGTTCTGCCGGATCCCCGCCGCCGTCAGGGCCGCCGCTACCGCCTCGGCGCCCTGCTCGCCCTGTGCACGATCGCCGTGCTTGCCGGCGCCACCACACTGGTCGCAGTCGCGAGGCATGCCGCCTACCTGCCCGAGGAGATCCGTGACCGGCTCGGCCCGCGGGCCGCCCCGCGGGCGACCACCCTCGGCCGGGTCCTGGCCCGCCTCGACGGTGACACCGTCGACGCCGCGATCGGTGCCTGGCTCGCCCCGTTCTGCACCGGCCCTGGCGAGAGTGACGACCTGCGCGCCGTCGCAGTCGACGGCAAGACCCTGCGCGGCTCGCGCACCGTCACCAGGCGGGCCGTGCACCTGGTCGCCGCCGTCACCCACGGAGAACGCGCCGCGCTGAACCAGCGTCAGGTCCCCGGCAAGAAAGGCGAGATCACCGCATTCGTGCCGCTGCTGGCCCCGCTGGACCTGGCCGGGTGGACGGTCACCTTCGACGCGCTGCACACCCAGCACGCCCACGCCCGTTTTCTCGTCGAGGTCAAGAACGCGCACTACATCGCGATCGTCAAAGACAACCACCCGAAACTTCACGCCTTCCTCAAGCGTCTGCCGTGGGCCGAGATCCCGCTCGGCCACCACTCCCGCGAACGGGCTCACGGCCGTGACGAGATCCGTCGCCTCAAAGCCACCGCGGTGCCCCGACGGCTGCGATTCCCGCACCCCGTCCAGACCCTCAAGGTCACCCGCCGGCGGCGGGACAATCGCACCGGGAAAATCGAGCTCGAGCGAATCTACGCGGTCACCTCCCACACCGTGCACACCGCGACCGACGCTCAACTCGCCCGGGCCGTACGGGAGCATTGGCACATCGAGGCCCACCATCACGTCCGCGACACCACCCTCGCTGAGGACGCCTCGAAGATCCGTACCGGCAGCGCACCCCGCGCGATGGCCACCTTCCGCAACCTCGCCATCGCCCTGGCCCGCCTCACCGGCTGGACCAACACCGCCAAAGCCACTGACTACTACCGGTCACACCCCGACCACGCACTCGACCTCATCCAGCCCGGCAGGTGAGAACGCATGCGCCCTGCGCGATGACTCCCCGTGAACGTTCCACACCACCGGACCGTGAGCACACCGGCATCCGGCCCTCGACCCCGCAGCCGTCCGACCAAGTCGGCCAGCACCAGGTAGGCGCGTGATCCTCCGGGCAGCGTCTCCGCGGCCTCGGCAGCACCGCGCCGAAGCGCCCCCGAGATCATGCGAATGGCCCAGACCAGGTCGTTGTCCAAGGCAAGACACTCGGCACCTTCAGTTGTGGCACAGATAGTCTTGTTTGCAGAACATCTTTCTGACATAGTGTTTGGGAAGACGGAGCGCTCTTGCTCCGCGATGACGCAGGTGCCTCTTGTCAACCGACCCTCAGAAGTGCGCAATCGCGCTGGAATGCTTGCATGTCAATTTCGGGGTCCGAGAAATACGGAAAGCTTGTCTTCCCATGACTTCTAAGTCCATCGAAGCCGATTTCATCGTGATCGGCGGCGGGTCCGCTGGCTGTGTCCTGGCCAACCGTCTGAGCGAAGACTCGACGACGCAGGTTCTTGTTCTCGAGGCAGGTGACGACTGGCGACCGGGCGAAGCCCCAGGAGCCATCCGGAGTGCCAATGGATGGCGCCCCATCGAGGATCTTGAGGCGGCGCGTTTCCAGTGGGCGGATCTGGAGGCGCGTCGAACGCGAGCCCAGCCTCCGCGGCCCTACCTTCGCGGTCGCGGCCTGGGCGGTTCATCGCTCATCAATGGGTTGGCGGCCGTGCGCGCCATGCCGGATGACTACGATCGCTGGGCGGAAGCAGGGTGCGCCGGCTGGTCCTACGACGAGATGCTTCCCTACCTCCGCCGCTTGGAGAGCGACGCCGACTTCGGCGCAGAGCCCTATCACGGCGACAACGGCCCGATTCCGGTGACTCGCCTCTCGCGACGAGTGGAGCAGCCTCGACGAGGCGTTCGCCGAAACAGTGCTGGGAAGCGGGCAGCCATGGTGCGAGGACAGCAACTCGCCCAAAGGCACAGGCCTTTCGCCGACGCCGCTCAACATCCGCGATGGCCGACGTGTGACGGCCAATGACGCTTACCTGGAGCCGGCGCGTGAGCGCTCGAACCTCGAGGTCATTTCTGGAGCGACGGTGGACCGCGTCCTGATAGAAGGGGGCCGGGCCGTGGGAGTGCGGTTCCATCGTGAGGGCGTCGCTGTCAATGCCTACGCGAACGGCGTCGTTCTCGCAGCCGGAGCCCTGCACTCGCCCGCGATCTTGATTCGCTCGGGCATTGGTCCGGAAGCGCCACGTTTTCGGCTTCCCGTCGGCGAGGGACTACAGGACCACCCACTTGCCACGGTCTGGCTGCGTCACCGAGCCGACGCACTGAGGACCCCAGCAGACGCGCGCCACGTCAACACCTGCTTGCGCTACTCGTCGGGACACGAGGAAGGAGGCAAGAACGACATGATGATGGCGGTGACCAACCAGGCGCCGCGCTTGTCTCGCGAAGTGCAGAAGACCATCGTGGAAGAACGCGCGACCGGTACGTGGGGCGGGGGTGGCCTCAGCCAAGGCAACCTCAGCCAAGGCGCGGAGGAGAACCCGTTCGGCCTGGCGATCGTCTGGTTGAACCAGGTCTTCTCTCGAGGCACACTCAAACTCTCGTCAACGGACCCCTTCGCGGCGCCGCGGATCGAGCACCGGCAACTGGAAGAGCGCGCGGACCTCGTTCGGCTGCGCGACGGGTTTCACCGAGTGCGCGAGTATCTAGCGACGGAGCCCATGCGCAAAGTCGTGGAAAGCGCTGCTATCGACCCGGCGGGGACGGACATCTCTACGCTGGAGAACGACGAGGCGATCGAGCGATGGCTGCTCGCATCAGTGGGGGACATGTCCCATATCTGCGGGACCGCACGCATGGGCTCGCCCGACGACCCTCGCACGGTGGTGGATCCCCAGGCGCGGGTGCTCGGGGTCGAAGGGCTCTGGGTCGGGGACGCATCCATCTTCCCCACCATCCCCCGCGCCAACACGTTCCTGCCCACGGTGGCCGTCGCGGAGCGCGTCGCGGACTGCATCCGCGGGGTGTCGAACCCGTAGGCAAGCAACCGCCGCGGCCTCGCAGGGATGAGTGCCAAGCCGTCTTCTCCAGCATGAGTTCTCCTGCCGGTGCCGAGCCGCGTCGTGGTCCGAAGCTGGAACCGCTACTGCTACGAACCTTGCCACGGTCAGCGGGGCCGCGGTGGGTGAGGAGGTCGGGCAGGGAGGTGCAGCCGGCGTCGACCAGGTGCTCGGCGGGCAGCAGCTCGCGTGGGGCCAGGCGGGTGTGGATGCCGGGCAGGACCTGTCTGTCGTGGGTGGTGGCCGCGGTGGTGCCACGTCCGAATGGAATTCCTGGTCCGTACCGAGAACCGGCTGCCGGCCCACACCCTGGACAGCGCCCGTGACCAGCTGAGAAGAGGCGAACGCGAGCGCGCCATGGAACGGCCGCGAGGCGGGCGTGCTCAAGGGACTCTGGCGGGTTCCGGGCCGCAACGCCACGGTCGGCCTGTACGAGGCCGAGGACCCGCGGCCCTCCACGACGCCCAGACCTCGCTGCCCATGCGGAAGTGGACGAGCGTCACCGCGGAAGCGCTCGCCACGCACCCCCAGGAGTGATGATCGCCGGTTGGTGTCAGAGTCTCAGCAGGCGTTCGGCGTTGAGGTGGCAGATCTTCGCCCGGTCGGTCTCGCTGATCGGGGCGTTGTCGATGAAGGCGACGGCTTCGGCGTTGCCCTCCATGGGATAGTCCGTGGAGAACATGATCCGGTCGGCGCCCAGGGCGAGCAGGCTGCCCAGCAGGGGCGCCTGCGCGCACACCCCGCTCGTGGTGATCATGATGTTCTCGCGGATGTAGTCCGAGGGCCGTTCCTTGCCGAGCTTCAGACCGCGGCGGTTGATGAACTCCCAGCGGCTGTCGAGGCGCCAGAGCATGCCCGGCAGGCTTTCGCCCATGTGTCCGAGGACGAGCGTGGCGCCGGGGAAGCGGTCGAAGACACCGGAGAAGACGATGCGCAGGGCGTGCGTGGCGGTCTCCACGCCCCAGCTCCACATCGGGCCGATCAGCTCCTCGTGACCGCGCAGGTTGTGCCAGGTGTCGAAGGAGTTGGCCGGGTGCAGATAGAGCGGGACGCCGAGCGCTTCGGCCCGTTCCCACAGGGGCAGGAACTTCTCCGCGTCCAGGTAGTCGCCGTGCGTGTGGCCGTTGATGAGCGCGCCGCGCAGGCCGAGCTGGGTGACCGCGCGGTCGAGTTCGGCCACGGCGGCATCGGGGTCCTGCAGGGCCAGCGCGGCGAACCCGGCGAAGCGCTTGGGGTGCTTGGCCACGATCTCGGCGAGGAAGTCGTTGGTGAGGGCCGCGTTGCGTACCGCCGTGGCGGTGTCCTTCTCTGCCTGGATGCCCGGGGAGACCAGCGAGAGCACTTCGACGTCGATGCCGAATTCGTCCATCTGGGGCAGCCGGATCTCGGTGAAGTCGAGCAGCCGCCGCAGGGAGGTCTCCCACTGTTCCGGGATGAACATGGCGGCGCCGGGGAGGCTGTAGTGCTCCATGGCCGCGGTGGTGAAGTGCTCTTCGAGAGCGATCTTGCGCATGGTGGTTCTGGTTCCCTTTCGTAGGGGGCCGGACGCCCGGGCCGTCTGCGGGGCCGACGGTCCGGGCGTCGTCGTGGGGGCAGGGAAGTGGTTCAGGTGGCCGAGTCGGGGCGCAGTGCGACCACGGGAGGCGCCTGCGCCCAGGTCTCCGGGCGGCGGGATCCCCGGCGCGGCACGCAGATCGCGGCCAGGGCGCCGACTGCGCCGATGGCGGCGAAGACGTAGAAGTTCCCCTTCAGGTCCAGCCCGGAGTCAAGGATCCGGCCGCCGAGGGAGGGGCTCACGATGCCGCCGAGCCGGCCGACGGACAGGGCCCGGTCCGTCGCCGAGGTGCGCAGTTCGGCGGGCATGCGCTCGACGACGAAGGCGTCGACGAACGCCTGGACGCCCAGCAGTCCGAGTCTGCGGACCAGCAGGGACAGAGACAGCAGCCACATGGCCGGCCCTCGGCTGATCACGAGCAGGCCGTCCGCCGGCCAGGAAGACGCCCGCCACGACGCGGCGAGGACCGAGCCGTCGGCCGGTACACCCCAGGCCGGCACTCGCGCCGATCCAGGAGAACTCGCCCGTTTCATGATGGTGGGCAGCCAGGTGCCGAGCGCGAAAGTCAGCAGCAGTCCGCAGAACGCCATCAGCCACAGCAGCACGGTTGTCTGCGCCAACCCGCGCGCGAACAGCATGTCGGCCCCAGCAATCGGTCCTGCGGGGCGTCCGTCGGCAGCCGCGGCTCCGGCAGGCCGAACCGCGCCGCGACGCATGCCGCCTGCTCCCGACGCCCGGTGCGCAGCAGATGAAGCGGGCTGTCCCGCGGCCGCAGCGCCGCCCAGCGGGCCGTGGTCGCGTTCGAACATGGCAATGAAGAGGGTGAGCGTGAGGAACGGGTGGGCGCCCATCTCGAACAGGGCGACGTGGTCGTGCCGGCGCAGCGCGCCGCGCTCGTCCTCGGTGAAGGACAGCCAGGTGGTCTGCTCGGCGTCGATGCAGTTGAGCAGCCTTCCGGCCATCTCGGCCTCCCACCACTCGACGGTGGCAGCGGGATCGGTGCGGTAGCGCTCGACCAGTTCCGGGTCGCGGTCGACGGTGTAGAGGAACTTGTTCAGCAGGTACTTGCTCACCGGGTCACCTCCGCCGCGCGCGGCGCTCCGCCCGGATACCAGGTGAAGTACGCCTCCATCGTGTGGAACAGGTCGAGGGTGTCGACGTGGTCGGCCTTCCTGCCCTCGCCGGCCACCCCCATCATCAGCATGAAGTCCATGAACCCGTGCGTGGCATTGCCCGGGGCATGCAGGCTGTCGAGGGTCACCTCGGACAGGCAGCCCTCGATGTCGCCCGAGGCGATCCACTCCACGGCCTTGCGGTCGAACTCGGGGTCGGGGCCGTGCTCGCCGAACTGGCGCGGGCCGCCCAGCTCCAGCGAGAGGTGACCGGTGCCGATGATGGCCACCCGCTTGTCGCTGTCCCAGGACTCGACCATCTCCCGTATCGCCCGGCCGAGTTGGACGAACCGCTTCGGCTGCGGCAACGGCGGGGCGAAGATATTGGTATATACCGGCACGATCTGCAGGTCGGCCTCGGGGCGCAGCGTGATGATCGGGCAGGTGATGCTGTGGTCGATCCGCAGCTCGTTGGAGAAGGCCAGGTCGAAATCGCGGTCCAGGCCGTCGCGCAGGAGATGCGCGGCGAGGTCCTCCTCGCCCTTCAGCAGCATCCGGGGCAGGCCGAACTCGCGTTCCTCGTTGTACCAGTTGGCGTCGAAGACCGGCGCCTTGCCGATCAGGAACTGCGGCATGTTGTCCAGCCACAGCTGATGGAAGTGGTCGCTGCCGATCATGACCAGGACGTCGGGTTCCGCGGCGGTCAGTGTCTGGCGGAAGCGCTCGATCTTGGCCACCCACTCGTCGGCGTACGGCGGGCGGTCCTCCCCGGTGGCGGTGCTGGCGCGGTAGTAGAAGGGGTGGTGAGTGGACGCGATGACCGCGGCCAGTTCAGCCATGACGACCTCCGTCGGTGTCGTGGGGGGGTGAGGGGGTCCGGCAGGTAAGGGTCCGGGGCGACGGACCGGTTGTTGAGGTCCACCGACAGGAAGACCTCGCTCGCCACCGGGTGGCGCAGCTCCTCGGCCAGTTGCCCGATCAGGCCGGCGGTACGGGCCAGCAGCGCGAAGCCGCGCAGCAGTTCCAGGGGCAGCCCGAGGTCGGCCAGGGCCGCGCCGCAGACTCCGGCGCCGTTGAGCGGCAGCTTCCTGCCCAGCGCCTGTGGGTGCACCCGGCCGATCGCCGCGAACAGTGACAGATGCGGCCCGAGAAGGTCTTCCTCGGCGGCGATCCGCAGCAGCCGTGGGGTGCGGGGGTCGCCGTCCTTGTGTACGTGGTGCCCCAGGCCGGGGACGAACCGGCGGGCCGTGCGCTGCGCCCGTACGGTCTCCAGGGCGAGGGCGTCCCAACCCTCGTCGTCGGTGGGCAGCGGGCCGTCCACGCCGGAGAGGACCTCGTGCAGGAACCGGCCGCAGTCCTCGGTGACCCCCAGGAAGCGGGAGCCACCACCGAGCAGCCCGGCGGCGAGGGCACCTTGGACGGAGTCCGGCGCGGACAGGTAGGTCAGCCGCGTGACGATCGCCGTCGGGGTGAAGCCGTGGTCGGCCAGCGCGGCGAGGACCGCCTCGAACACCCGGGTCTCCCCCGGTGTGGGCGACCGCTGGGTGGCCAGCCAGAACGCCAGCTCGCCGAAGCCGACCTCGCCCATCACGTCCCGGGCCAGGTCGGTGCCGAGCAGGGTGATCGTCGTAGGGGTGGAGGCGCCGAGCGCGGTCGGGTACGCCGGGCGTTCGATCAGGGCCTGGTCGTCGGTGTCATCGGTCACGGTCGGCCTCCCGTGGGGCGGAGAGCCAGGCGCGGACGTCGGTGCCGTGCTCGTCGAGCGCGGGTGGGGGGAGGCGGTAGGTCGGCGGGGTCCGGGACAGCCGGATGGGGTTGCGGACCGTCGGTACGGCGTCGTCACGTTCGCCGGCCTCCACGACCGGTTCCAGGCCGAGGTCCTCGGCGAGCTGGACGCCTCCCGCAACGGTGTTGATCGGCCCGCAGGGCAGCCCGGCGTCGGTGAGGATGCCGAACCAGTCCTGCGCGCTCTTCGTGGACAGCGCCTCCAGCAGCAGGGGCCGTAGCTCCTCGCGGTGGTCGTTGCGCTTGCCGACGCTGTCGAAGCGCGGATCGTCGGCGAGGTGCGGGCAGCCGATCGCCGCCGCGAGCTTGCGGAACTGGCCGTCGTTGCCGGCCACGACGATGAGCTCTCCGTCACCGGTGCGCAGTGGCTCGTAGGGGAACAGGCTCAGGTGCGCGTTGCCCATGCGGGTGGGGACGACGCCGCCGGCGACATAGGCCGAGGTCTGGTTGACCAGCGCGGAGAGCGCGGAGGACAGCAGGTTGGTCTCCACGTGCTGGCCCTCGCCGGTGAGGTCGCGGTGATGCAGAGCGGAGAGTATGCCGATGGCCGAGTGCAGTCCGGTCATCACGTCGAAGACGGAGATGCCGGCGCGGAACGGCGGCCCGTCCGCGGCGCCGGTCAGGCTCATCAGCCCGGACATCCCCTGCACGAGCAGGTCATAGCCGGGCAGTTTCGCGCCGGGGCCGGTGCCGAAGCCGCTGATCGAGCAGTAGATGACCGCCTCGTTGCGGGCGCGGACGGTGTCGTAGTCCAGGCCGTAGCGGGTCAGACCGCGGGGCTTGAAGTTCTGGATGAATACGTCGGCCCGCGCCGACAGTTCGTGCGCAAGCGCGAGGTCGCCGGGGTCCTTCAGGTCCAAGGTGATCGATCGCTTGTTGCGGTTGATGGCGAGGTAGTAGGTGGCGACGTCACCGCGGACCGGGGGGACCCAGCTGCGGGTGTCGTCCCCTCCGGGCCCCTCGACCTTGATCACCTCGGCGCCCAGGTCGGCCAGCAGCATGGTGGCGTACGGGCCGGCCAGCACCCGGGAGAAGTCGGCCACGACGAGCCCTCTCAGCGGGCCCGCGGATGGTGGTGCGGCGCTCACGGAAGCCCCTCCATGGGTGGTGCGGACAACTGCCGGCATCACCGTGCACGGGAGGGAGGGGTCGAGGGCAGCCGCTTTGCGCAAGCGGCGCGGCCGCTTCGCGCAACGTCGAGGCACATCCGACGGCGGCGGATGACCTCAGCGGCGTTCGCGATCGCGGGCGGTGCTGAGGGTGGTGGCGGGGAACTCCCCGAAACGGTCGCGGTAGGCGCGCGCGAAGCGGCTGGGGTTGGTGAACCCCCAGTGCGCGGCGATGTCGGCGACGGAGCCGGCGCCCTGCGCGAGGTCGTCATGGGCGCGGTCGAGCCGCACCTGGCGCACGAACTGCATCGGGCTGATCTGGTAGCGCTCGCGGAAGGCGTACTGGAGACTGCGCGCGCTCATCCCGGACAGCTGGGCCAGATCTCCGACGGTATAGGGGCGGTCGGGAGCGCGCTCGATCTCCTCGACGACCCGGTCCAGCGCCCCACGGGGCATGGGACGGTGCGGATGGGCGAGCAGCTGTTCGGTGTAGGAGTGCCGCTGGGACAGCAGCAGGCCGGTGACCAGGCTGCGTTCGAGGAGTTCCTGGTGGTGCCCGTGCAGCGGGTCGCCGGGGACGTTCACCGACTGCAGCAGGGCGGACAGGATCGACATCCACCGGCGGCCGGGGCCGTCGTCGACGGGAAACGCCAGGTGCAAGTCGATGGGCTTGACGACCGGCCGGCCCAGCAGGGCGGACAGCTCCTCCTCGGCCCGGTTGCGGGTGATCTTGATTGACAGCTGGGTGGCGTCTGCTTCCCACCGGGGCAGCGTGGTGGGCCGGCCGGGGCTGAACACGGTCGCCATCCGTGGCGAGGCCAGCGTCTCCTGGTCGCCGCACCGGGAGACGACCTTGCCGGTGAGGACGACGTTCACGTGGTAGGCGGGCAGCTCGCCGGGGTCGACGCTGGCCGTGGTCCCCGGCTGGACGTAGCCGATGGTGGTCAGCGCGAGGTGGACCGCACTGATCCGCGGCCGCCACGACGCCGGCCGACGCTCGAGCGCCTCGATCCGCGCCGGGTAGAAGTGCCGGTTGAGGGTGTCCCGGAACAGGCCGAACTCGGGGGCCGTGACCTCGTTGGGCGCGTCGAGGAATGCCTCGTACGGCAGGTCGGGTACGCCGGACGAGGACGGCCAGGCCTGCGCTTCACCGTACATACGGCACCTCTTCGTTCCCACGCGGGTCACTTGGCTGATTTCTCCGCTTCCTTCCACCTGCGGTCACGGGAAGGACGTAAGGGAGGTCTCATGAACCGGTGAGCGAGGCGATGGGGATGCGTGAACCGGCCGCGGCCATGCGCGAAGCGTCTCGGCGCCCTGCGCACCTGTTCCTACTGTCGCTGTCATTGTGTGCGTCACGAACGTGAGGAAGGCACTATGACAGGGACGGACGAAGCGGTGGCCGAGCGGCTGCACGCCGACGTGGCGGTGATCGGCTACGGCCCCGTGGGCCGGCTTCTGGCCCTGCTGCTGGGCCGGCGCGGCAAGCGCGTCGTGGTGATCGAACGCCAACCGCGTGCCTACCCGTTGCCCCGGGCGGTGCACTTCGACGACGAGGTCGGCCGCATCTTCCAGTCGGTCGGGGTCCCGCCGGACTCGATGACTGACGTCGTCACCCCTTACAACGAGTTCTACGAGTGGCGGGCCGCCGACCGCCGACCACTGCTGCGACTGGACTGGCGTGGCCTGGGGCCGTCGGGCTGGCATGTCAGCCACTTCTTCTACCAGCCCGCCCTGGAGGCGCTCCTCAGCGCGCGCGTTGAATCCCTGGAATCGGTCACGGTGCTGCGTGGCTGGGAGGCCGTGGCCCACACCGAGGACGCCGACGGCGTCACCGTGGGGTTGAGATCGACGACCGACGAGCGGCGCACGGTCACCGCCCGCTACGTCATCGGCGCCGACGGGGCGAACAGTTTCGTCCGGTCGTGGATCGGCTCCACCGTGACCGATCTGGGCTACTTCCACGACTGGCTGGTCATCGACCTGCTGATGCACGCCCCGCTGGAGGACTTCGACTTCTCCCCGGCGGCCTGGCAGCTGTGCGACCCGGAACGGCCCACCACTTTGGTGCCCGGCGGCCCGGGGCGGCGGCGGTTCGAGTTCATGCGGCTGCCGGCCGAGACGGTCGAGGAACTCAACGAAGAGGAGACCGCGTGGCCGGTTGCTCGAACCGTGGGGCATCACCCCGGGGACCGCCAAGCTCGAACGGCACACCGTCTACACCTTCCAGGCCCGCTGGTGCGACACCTGGCGCAAGGGGCGGCTGCTGCTCGCCGGTGACGCCGCGCACCTCATGCCGTCGTTCGCCGGCCAGGGCATGTGCAGCGGCCTGCGCGACGCGGTCAACCTCGCCTGGAAACTGGAACTGGTCCTCGACGGCCGCGCCGACGAGGACATCCTCGACAGTTACGGACCCGAACGCGCCGAGCACGTCCGGCACTTCATCCATGCCTCGATGGCGCTGGGCGAGGTCATATGCCTGGCCGACCGGGACGCCGCGGCGGAGCGGGACAGGACGATGCAGGCCGATCTCGCCGCCGGCATCGAGCAGCCACCGCGACCACTGCCGCGCCTCGGGGCTGGGCTGCGGCGCGACGACGCCGGCGGCGGTCTGCTGTCCATCCAGGCCGAGGTCGACGGCGGAGCCCGGCAGGGGCTGTTCGACGACGTCGTCGGCCCCGGCGGCGTACTGCTGCTGGCCGACCCGCGACTGTGCGAGCGGCTGCGCCCGCAGGACACCGCACTGCTGGCCGACCTCGGTTGGAAGGTGGTCGCCCTGGACGCCGTGCCCGGTGAGGAACAGGTCGTGGACACCACCGGCGCCTACGCGGCATGGCTGGCGCAGCTCGATGCGGTCGCCGTGCTGATCCGGCCCGACTTCTACGTCTACGGCACCGCCGCCGACGCCGAGGACCTCACCGCGTTGCTC
Source organism: Streptomyces sp. A012304 (assembly GCF_026008495.1). Classification (GTDB taxonomy): domain Bacteria; phylum Actinomycetota; class Actinomycetes; order Streptomycetales; family Streptomycetaceae; genus Streptomyces. The sequence continues at coordinate 3,361 of NZ_BQUN01000133.1, read as the reverse complement.
CACCACCTCGATGACGCTCTGCACGCACCCACGTCCCTGGCTGGATGAGCGGGTCTTCGACATTAAGCGGTGCAACATGGCCATATCCCCTCGCCGCCCCATGGACCGGGTCGCTCCAGGCGGTCGTCGCGTGGACACAGGGCCGCGCCGCCCCTCCCGTCGACGGCTGCCATGTACGCGCACACCCCTTAACTTCGAAGACCCCCTCTGGACGTAGGTTCGGAACCGGTGCAGGACCTCGGCCCAGTGCCGAGTGAACGCACGCCGCAGGTCGGCGGGCTCGTCCGCAGATGGACAGGGCGCCGCATACCGGTCCGCTGGTTGGGCTCGCATGAGGAGTTTTCTCGCTGCGACGGACGCGAGTCAGCCGGCATGCCTCACCTCGTCGGTGTCGGCGAGACCGGAGTCGGTCTCGCCAAGTCGTCGGGCGGTGTCGAGCACGTCGGCCCATATCTCGTCGAGGAACTACCGCAGATCGTCGCGCCCTTCCGGTCGGCCGCGGTAGAGCCGCCGGGTGCCATCGCGGCGCTCGCTGATCAGACCGGCGTTCTTCAGCACCGTCAGGTGCCGGCTGACCGCGGTGCGGGTGACGTCGAACGCTGCGGCAATCTCACCCGCGGCCCGCTCTCGTGGGCGACGAGACGCAGGACGCCCGGCGACGCGGTTCGGCGAGTGCCCGCAGCGCCTCGTCAGTCGCAGCGTCCGTCGCGGTGTCGGCCATCGCGCAGTGCGTCTCGTCGCTCAACTGGATTCTCTGTTTGTCGGTCAGGCCCACAGGCCGACAAGATTCCCGTCCGGATCCGCGAAAATCGCGTAACGGCTCTGGTCGCCCGGCAGGTCGGTGGGCGGCACCACCTTCTTCCCGCCCAGCGCCTCGGCCCTCTCCAGGTAACCGTCCAGGTCGTCGACCTTCATGTAGACCTTGACTCCCGTGTCTCCCGGTGCGATCGACGGGCCGATCCCTCCGACGATCGCCCCGTCGCCGGCGCCGGTGTCCACCAGGGCGTAGCCACCCATCGTCGGATCCGGGGCGACCTGCCAGTCGAACAGATCCGCGTAGAACCTCTGCGCCCGCTTTTGATCTGTGCTGATCACTTCGAAGAACGCTACCGGCTGACCCATGTCAATCATCTGCCTCTCTGATATTCGTTAAGTCGGGTGTGGTGAGGTGTTCATCCCGCGTGACGACCCCTTTAACCGTCAGGCATCCGAGGCGGCTTTCGCGGCGATCGCAGTGTGTGCAGAGGTCGTCCCGGTCCGCTCGGCGGCGGCTTTCTCAGCGATAGCGATAACCACAGCATTGATGTTGGCGGACGGGATCACCTGAATCACCGAAGCGTCGACCACACTGAGGCCGTCAACGCCCCGCACACGCAAGTCGGAGTCGACCACTCCGTCCCCGCCCAGCCGGCACGTTCCTGAGGGATGGTAGAACGTCATCAGGGAAGCGTTGATGAGCGCGTCCACCTCTTTCTCGCTCGTCGGCGGGGCAGTCGGCTGAAGCATCTCCGACCCCAGGGACCTCAGCGGCTCATGTCCGAGAATCTCGAATGCCAGACGAACGCCGCGCCGCAAAACCTCGCGATCCTCCTCATCAGCGAGGTAATTGGTTGCGATCACGGGCGGCGCGAGCGGGTCGGAGGAACGGAGACGGACACTGCCTCGACTCCGTGGCCGTGCGACCGTGGGCATGAGTGTGAATCCGTTCGGCGGCACTTCGCCGGGCTCGGGAGCAACGCCTGTGAGAACGATCGGAGCGAAGGTGAACTGCAGGTCCGGCGGTTCGTCTTCAGTTCCCGGCTTCGAGTGAGTGAAGAGGCCGGCTTCTCCTAGTACTGCAACGGTCTTTGCCGTGACTGCTGGCCAGTTCGGTCGTTGGTGTGGTTATGGGTGGGGACCTTGCTGGTGTCAGGTTGTGGGCGGGGGAACTGGGTGCTCTGCATGAGCGGTTCGTGCACCGGTTCAACCGGGAGGAGCCGCGGCAGTCGGCGCTGGCTTACATGCGTGGGCTGATCGCTCCGTTGCAGCGGAAGAACGGCTGGACGCTTGCGGAGGAGGCCGGGCACACGGGTCCCGATCGCATCCATCGGCTGCTGAACCGGATCGAGTGGGACGCCGACAAGGTCCTGGACGACGTACGCGACTACGTCGTGGAACACCTCGCAGACCGCGAGGCCGTCCTGATCGTCGACGACACCGGGTTTCTGAAGAAGGGCATCCGCTCTGCCGGCGTGCAAAGGCAGTA
>NZ_BQUN01000133.1:0-1106 GCF_026008495.1 Streptomyces sp. A012304 | reverse complement strand
ACGACGTACGCGACTACGTCGTGGAACACCTCGCAGACCGCGAGGCCGTCCTGATCGTCGACGAGACCGGGTTTCTGAAGAAGGGCATCCGCTCTGCCGGCGTGCAAAGGCAGTGTTCCGGAACCGCCGGCCGCACCGAGAACTGCCAGATCGGTGTGTTCCTCGCCTACGCCACCGGCCGCGGACGCACGCTGATCGACCGGCGGCTGTATCTGCCGACGTCCTGGACGGAGGACCGCGAGCGATGCCGGCGGGCAGGCATCGACGATACGGTCGCCTTCGAGACGAAGGTGGCCATGGCCAAGGCGATGGTCCGCCGGGCCATCGCCGACAAGATCCCGTTCAGCTGGGTCACGGCGGACGCCGCCTACGGCTACAGCAAGGGCTGGCGGTTCGAACTCGAGCAGGCGGACGTCTTCCACGTCATGGCCACCACGCGGCACGACACGGTCGTCACCCGCTGGTCCATCGACCACCCCGTCCACGACCTGTTCCCCGGCCTGCCGCGGCAGAAATGGAAACGCCGTTCCTGCGGTGAAGGAGCCCATGGCCGGCGGATCTTCGACTGGGCACGTGTCGAGGTGCGGCCCTGGCACCGCGAGGACCGCCGGCACTGGGTGATCGCCCGCCGCAGCGTGAGCAGGCCCGAGGAGATCTCCTACTACATCGCCTACTGTCCCGCCGACACCACGCTGGACGAGCTGATCCGCATCGCGGGCAGCCGCTGGGCGGTCGAGGAATGCTTCCAGAGCGCCAAGCAGGAATGCGGCCTGGACGACTACCAGGTCCGCCGCTACCCCGGCTGGCACCGCCACATGACCCTCGCCATGGCCGTCCACGCCTGCCTGACCGTCCTGCGAGCCCGCCAGCTGGATGCGGACAAAGCAGAAACGGATCCTCCCACCTCACCCACCTCAGCCTCGCCGAAATCCAACGCCTGATCACCCGCCTCACCGACCGCCGCCCCACCCCGGTCGACCACATCTTGCACTGGTCGACCTGGCGCCGACGACGCCAGCACCAAGCCCGCATCAGCCACTACAAACGACGCGGACACAGCCCCTGAAACTGCCCAGCAATCAGAACAAGCACCGTTGCAGTACTAG
>NZ_BQUN01000132.1 GCF_026008495.1 Streptomyces sp. A012304 | reverse complement strand
GGGGTGATGGGTGGCTGGTCGTTGTTTGAGAACTGCACAGTGGACGCGAGCATCTGTGGCCAAGTTTTTAAGGGCGCACGGTGGATGCCTTGGCACCAGGAACCGATGAAGGACGTGGGAGGCCACGATAGTCCCCGGGGAGTCGTCAACCAGGCTTTGATCCGGGGGTTTCCGAATGGGGAAACCCGGCAGTCGTCATGGGCTGTCACCCTTGCCTGAACACATAGGGCAAGTGGAGGGAACGCGGGGAAGTGAAACATCTCAGTACCCGCAGGAAGAGAAAACAACCGTGATTCCGGGAGTAGTGGCGAGCGAAACTGGATGAGGCCAAACCGTATGCGTGTGAGACCCGGCAGGGGTTGCGCATGCGGGGTTGTGGGATCTCTCTTC
>NZ_BQUN01000131.1 GCF_026008495.1 Streptomyces sp. A012304 | reverse complement strand
TACGACGCGCTGGGCCGCAAGCTCACCGAGACCGTCGTCACGGACGCCTACCCGTCCGGCACCACGTCGACCTTCACCTACGACAAGCTCTCCCGCGTCGCCACCCTCACCGACCCGCCGGCCACCAACGTCGTCACCTCCGGCAAGCACCAGCAGAAGACCACCACGACCTACGACGCCGACGGCAACGTGGTGCGCACCGAGATCAGCGACCTGCTGGGCGGCGACGCCACCCGCGTGATGGCCTTCGAGCTCGACGACCGCGGCCGCCCCGAGCGGGTCACCGACGCCGAGGGCA
>NZ_BQUN01000130.1:3812-8890 GCF_026008495.1 Streptomyces sp. A012304 | reverse complement strand
TCCCCACGTCCCACGAAAGGCGATCATCAACGAACAAGATCCACTTTCGCAACAGACCCTAGTGCCGCCTTCTCCGCTTCGTCGACGGACAAGCCCCAGCGGTACTTCACCGTCTCCATTCGGTGATGTAGCGGCAACGGGCCGGCGGAGTCGACGAAGTACTGCCGGTTCTGGTCGCCGGCCACCGGCGACCTGGCGAGGACCGTGTCCTGGCGGGCGATGAGCCGGGCCTGGGCCAAGGTTTGCCGGTCGCCCCCGCACACCTTTCGGTACGGTACCTCCGGTACGTACGTCCGCCACTCCTCTGTGGTCAGCTCCGAGCCCCCGACTTTCGCGCAGACCTGGGCGACTGCTCGCTCCGGGTCGACGGTGTATCGCTGGAGGGGGACGTGGGCCCCGCCTGCGTACAGCGTGCCGTTGTCGGCAGAGAAGGCGAGGGCGTCGATGGCCTCGCCGGGGGTGGGCAGAGGGCCGCCCAGGGGCTGCTGAGTGACGGTGTCCCAGAGCTGGAGCGTGCCCGCGTCGCCGCCGACGGCGAGGGTGTGGCCGTCGGGGCTGAGGGCGAGGGCACTGACCGCTTCGGGCGCCGCGGCGCCGGGGGGCGCCGGGAAGACGTTCCGCAGGACACCGGTGCGGCGGCGCAGCTCGCCGTCCCACAGGGCGACCCGCCCGGTCCGGTCGCCCGCCGCCAGACTTCGGCCGTCGGGGCTGAACGCGAGGGCGCTGATCCGCTCGCCCTGTACGAGCGCCTGGGCGGTGATCGGTCCGCTGGGCAGAGGGCTCACCCGGTTGTCGCCGACGATCAGCCGGCCGTCGGGGCGGACCGCCAGGCGGCTGCTGGCCAGGTCGGGGTCGGGGACGAAGTGTGTTCTCCGGCCGCTCGAGGTGTCCCAGGCCTCGCTGGTCCACTCGCCGACGACGGGGGCACGGGTGGTGTAGAGGACACGGCCGCCCGGGGACAGTGCGACGCAGACCACCGCCGTGCCGGGACCGGAGGCCGCCAGATCGACCGAGCCGCGGGGCCGGCCGTCTTCCATGTCCCACACGGTGAACGTCTGGGCCGCGGCTCCGGGGCCGGGCAGGGAGACGCCGTAGCCGAACGCTTCCCCATCGGGGCTGAACGCCATCAGCGGCAGTACGTCGTGCGTCAGGTCGGGCGGGACGGGGGCATCGGAGGCGGCTGACGAAAAAGGCAGGGCTTGAATGAGGCGGCCGTCCTCGGTGGACCTCAACTCGAAGACGTAGCGGCTGCCCGCACGTCCGGCGGTGGCGAACACCCTGCCGTCGGGGCTGAGCAGCACACCGTCGAAGGGACGGTCGCGCCAGGCGGCGGTGACGGTCGTGGTGAGGTCAAGGGTGTGGACGGTGCCGCCTTCGAGATAGCGCAGGACGGGCGGGCCGGGGTCCCAGGCCAGGCCGCCATAGAGGTGCTGGTTGTTCAGGGAGTGGCGGAAGACGAGGGCCGGGGCGTCCGACAGCCGCCAGATCCTGATCTCGTCGGGGCCCGCGGTCGCCAGGAAGTCGCCGTCCCGGCTGAAGGAGGCGTACGCGACGCCGGGGTCGTCCAGCGCGGCCACCTGCTTCCCCGAGCCGATGTCCCAGATCCGCAGCCCGGTCGGCGTGACAACGGCCAATCGGCCGTCACCGCGGCCGGTTCCACCGCCGGCCAGCACCGTCGTCGAGACGCCGGCATCGCACAGGCCGCCGCCTGCCTTCTCCCAGGCCCCGGGCAGGGCGCGGCGCTCGGCCGTGGCCCACACCAGCGGAGCCCTGCCGTCCGCGCATACGGCCACCAGCCGGTCGTCCGTGCCCGGCGCCACGTTCGCCCGGTCCGCGTTCTCCGTCTCGAACAGCAGCCTGTCGTCCGGGACGGATCGTAACTGCACCCCCTTCTCCTCCGCCCGACTCAGCAGGTAACTACGGCCGCTGACACTGATGTCGAGGTCGTGTCCCGGGCTGGAACGTGCCGAAGCCCACCGGCCGGACGTCGTGTCCCACAGCCGTACGCCGTCGCCCGCGGAGACGGCGAGCACACGGCCGTCCGGTCCGGCCGCGAGGACCTTGCCCTGGGGCAGTCGGCCCGAACCGGTTCGGCGATGCGTGGCGACGTCCCACGTCCGCCAGGTTCGGCCCGCGACGCTGAGCAGCGTGCGGCCGGAGTTCACGAGGAAGCGCTGTGCGTCGTAGCCCGGGGCCGGGTCGGTGAAGGCGTCCGATTCGGGCTGGGCAAGGGATCCGAGCAGGGCGCGGCGGGTCTCCGGCAGCGGAGCGATCTGCCAGGCCGCCGCGCCCAGGAGCAGCGCCGCCCGGGGGTCGGTGGCGCGCAGTCCGTCGGCCACCGCCGCGATGCGTCGAGCCGTGTTCCCGGTGTGCTGACGAGTCTTGTCCCGGTGCTGCTGCCACGCCACCATGCCGACGACCAGGGCCGTGGCCAGGACGGCCGAAAGCGCGGCGAGCATGGTCCGGCCCCGGCGCCGAGCCCGGTGCGCTGCCTGCCGTTCCGCCTCCCGCGCCTCGATTCCGGCGACGAGGAACGCGCGCTCCACAGCTGTCAGTTCCCGATCACTCGCGTGGTCGGGAAACACTTCCTCGGCGCGTGTCAGCCGGCTGCCCCGGTACAGGGCGCCGGGGTCGCAGTCGTGCTCCAGCCACGCCCGGGCCGCCTCGGTGAGTCGCCGATGCTGGCGCAGCCGCTCCCCGCACTCCTCGATCCAGCCCTGAAAGCGCGGCCAGCAGCTGATCAGCGCTTCGTGCGCGAGATCGACGGTCTCCTCGTCGACGGTCAGCAGGCGGGCGCGAGCCAACCGCTCCACCACCGCCGGGACCTCGTGGTCCGCCCACTCCTTCAACTCGCTCCGGGGCAGCGGGCGGCGGGTGTCCGGGGTTCCCTCCTTGCCCGGTTCGACCAGCCGCAGCAGCAACTGCCGGGCGAGACGCGCCTGATGGGGCGACATCTGCCCATACAACGCCTCGGCGGTGGCTGCGATCGCTCCGCGCACCCCGCCCGCCGCCTCGTATGCGGCCAGCGTCAGCATCCGCCCCTTGCGCCGCCGCCACGTCTCCAGCAAGGCGTGCGAAAGCATGGGCAGGGCGCCGGGCTGGTCGAGGACCTCGTCCACGATCCGTGCGGTCAGCTCCCGTTCCACCAGGAGGCCCACCGACTGCGCCGGCTTGACGACCGCCGCGCGCAGCTCGTCCGCCGTCATCGGGCCCACCAGGAGTCCCGCCTCCGCCAACACCCCAGTCAAGCGGGGATGTTGGACGCATCGGGTGTAGAAGTCCGCGCGTACCGCGATCAGCACCCGCAGCCGGCTGTCCGGGCTCCGCGCGGCCAGCAGCAGATCGAGGAAGCGGGTCCGCTCGTCCGGGTCACGGCAGAGGGTGAAAACCTCTTCGAACTGGTCCACCACCACCCAGGTTTCGGGTTCGCCCTCTGTCGGGACCAGCAGATGCCCGTATGTCTGCGCCGGTTTCTCGCCCGGTGTGAACACCCTCAGCGCCGCCGGACGACTCCGGCCGGCGATCTCCTCCCGCAGGCGCGGGATCAGTCCGGCCCGCAGCAGCGACGACTTGCCGCTGCCCGACGCCCCGAACAGCACTGCGAACCGGTGCTCGCGCACCAGCCGCCGGAGCTCGTCCGCCAGCCGGTCCCGGCCGAAGAACAACTCCCGGTCATCCGGCTCGAACCGCGCCAGTCCCCGGTACGGCGCCGGCCTGTCCCCCGGTTCCCCGACGGAGGTCGCGACGGCCCGGGCCTCGGCCTCCTTCCAGCGGGCCTCCCATGCGCCGGGGTCGCCGCCGCAGGCGCGCGCATATCCCTGGACCACGGCCAGTGACGGTAACCGTTCGCCGCCCGCCGCCTGGGAGAGGGCGGTCGCGGAGAACCCCGCACGCGCCGCCATGGCCCGGTACGACGGCCCCCCGGCGGCCCGGCGCAGCTCCCGCAGCTCATGAGCGAAGCGCTGTACGGGTCCGGCCTCTGGATCCAACGGTCGTTCGGGACGTCCCAAGGATTCACCTACTTCCGCGCAGCAGATGAAAACGATCTTCAGCAAGGCTCAATGTACGTCGGTGACTGATCAGCCGTGAACCGACGAGCGATGTGACGTTGATGACGCCCATACGAACGTGCCGCTGAACAACCACGATCCACGGCACGGAATTGATCACGGTGAGGAAGGGAGGTGCTTTACAACTCTCCGCTCGCCAATCTCGGTCCCACGGCGCCGCATTCGGGCGCCGGGCAACCCCCCACGGACCAAGTAACCGGAGCACACCCGCATGAGCCATGCGCCCAGAAGCACAAGGAAGTCCCGTCTCGGCAAGGCCGTGCTCGTCGCGGTCAGCGCGGGTGCGCTGACCGTCGGCGTGACGAACAGCGCGTCCGCAGCCATCCTCAAGCCCCTGCCGGAGAGCACCACCTCGTTCCAGAAGACCTTCCGGCCGTACTTCGACTACGACTCCAACAGCTGCTTCCCCGCGGCAGCCATCGACAGGAACGGCACACTCAACGGTGGTCTGCAGGACACCGGCTCAGTGACCGGCGGATGCCGCACCGACCACCTCGGCGAGGCCAACACGTACTCGCGCGTCAAGTGCAACAACGGCTGGTGCGGGATCATCTACGCCCTGTACTTCGAGAAGGACCAGAACTCGCCCGGGAACGTCGTGGGCGGACACCGCCACGACTGGGAGAGTTGCGCGGTCTGGGTGAAGCAGGGTGACAGCCTGCCCTCCTACGTCTCCGCCTCCGCGCACGGCGAGTACACGACCAGGGCGTTCAACTCGGTACCCAGGGTCGGGTCCCGCGTCAAGTGCGTCTACCACAAGGAGGGCGCCGGCACCCACTCCATGCGCTTCGCCAAGGACGGCGAGCAGGCCGAGGCCTGGCCCGACGGTGGCTGGGACCAGCCGGGGCTGGTCAGTTGGGACAGCTTCCCGGTCGGTAACGACAACGTCGATCTCCAGGCCAAGCTGAACAGTGCCACCTGGGGCAACGCCAACTTCCCGCTGAAGAACGACAGGTTCCCGGTCGAACTGGAGCGGGCCAAGCCGTCCGCCATCCCGTTCAACCCGAG
>NZ_BQUN01000130.1:1428-3694 GCF_026008495.1 Streptomyces sp. A012304 | reverse complement strand
CCGCTTCCCGCGTGATCCCCACCGGATCACGACAGCATCGCGAAAAAGCCGTCCCCGGCCATGCGGCTGACCGACGCCCATGACAGTGGGCTCCAGGGGCACTGCGGGACGGGGGCGCTGCCGTGATCTGCCCGGTGGCCACGAGCGATCCGAACCGGTTCGACGAGAGGATGATCGAGAGACCCACATTGCGCCGGTTCGGTGACGCCGGCACCGACATCGGCGGCGTGGTCCTGTTTCTCGCCGGTCCCGAGTCGTCCTACGTCACCGGGCGCACTTTGCATGTCGACGGTGGCGTCGGCACGTTCCGCTGATGCCCTTAGCTTGATCTTTAACCTGCGCGGCGGGGTCGTGGAGTCGTTGACTTCATCGTTCGTTGTTTCCCGGTGTCTGGTTTGCGGACTGTGTGCACGTCGTAACGCGGGGTGGGCCGGGTGTTCTTGCGGCCGGGTGGTCGTCCCGGGCCGGGCTGGGACGGTTTCGGTGCTCTGGCTGGGCAGGCGGCCTGCGGACGCAAGTGCCGAAAATCGCGGCGGACGCGGGCCGCGGTGAGCCTGTTCGGCGGGCTCGGCTTCTCCCACGGCCGGCGCAGGTCGGCCGCCAGCGGTCGGGCCAGCCGCAACTGGGTGTGGACGGCGAGGATCAGCCAGGTCCACCGGTCAGCCGCCTCAGGAGTGCGGACTTTCGGGCAGGTCCAGCCCAGCGTCTGCTTGAACAGCCGGAAAGTGTGCTCGATGTCGAAGCGCCGCAGAAAGGCCTGCCAGAGCAGGTCGACCTGGGTGGCGGTCGCGTCGGTGCCCGACCACCACAACCACACCGGCTTCGGGGTCGCGCCGCTGGGCAGGTACTCGACCTGCAGACGGATCACAGTGCCCTCGATGACCGGCAAAACGCCCAGCTGGGACACCCACGCGGAGCGGTGGGTGAGTCTTGGGTGGAGCCGGTCCCAGGCTCGTGCGGTGGCGGTGCCGTAGAGACGGGACCGGGTCAGGGCCGCCGCGTCGGGGGTGTTCCAGGTGGCCGGGTCGCCGAAGACGAACTCGCTGCCGTGACGGGGCGGACGGCCCCAGGTGCCCGGTTCGCGGGGCGGTGCCGTCCGGCGCAGGACACGGTCCGAGCGCATCCGGCCCAGCACCTGCACCGGCAGGTCCTTGAGCAGGTGGGCCAGGCGGGGCACGTCGTATCCGGCGTCCACCACGATGAGGATGTCCGGGTCGCCGTCCTTCCACTGCCCGGCGTCCATCAGCCGCTCGATGAGCTCGCGCATCTGCCGGGCGGTGACGGTGGCGGCGTCGTCCCCGGCGCGAGACGCAGGGCGTCCAGCGGCGCGGTCCAGGAGCTGCGGCCTGCTTCCAGCGCGCAGATCACCGAATACGGCCAACCGGGAAGGGTGCGGCTCTTCCTCAGTGAGCTGGTGATGCCGTGCGCCGTTGCCGTTCGTGCGCGGACGGCGGATCGTCGTGTCCTGAGACGTGGTCTTGGAGGCGGCGATGGTGTCGTGGCTGGAGGAGCTCGATCGGCGGGAGGCTGCCGCGCGGGAGGGAATCGCCGAACTGTGGTCCCAGATCGAAGAGTTGACCAGGCGTCTTGCTGACCGGGAGACGGTGTTGTCCCGGCTGGAGATCACCCGGGAGACGATGACGGAGATCCTTTCCGGCGAGGGGGCGGTGACGGTGTCCGTGGACGGGGCCGCGGGGGAAGTCCCGGTGTCGGTGGAGGGGAGCCGGGCGGGATCTCCGGTCGGGGTGCGGCTGGTGCCGCAGTGGGAGCCGGGGGTTGAGGCGGATGTGCTGCCGCGCTCGTACCGGGACGTCGTCGAGGTGTTGCAGGACGCGGTGCGTCCGATGCGGGCGCATCATCTGTGCGCCGCGCTGGGGTTGTCGACGGACAAGAACAAGGTGGAGGGGTTCCGTTCGAAGCTGAAACGGCTGGTGGAGCGGGGCTGGCTGGCCGAGGACGAGCCGGGCCTGTTCGCGTGGGGTGGCGCGCGACGGGCGGGCGCGGGTGCGCCGGAGCGGGAAGCCGCGGCCGACGAGCGGCGTCGCGCCGGTGTGGGGCCGGGCTCTCGTCCCTAGCGTCGATGGTGCCAACCAGATCGCCACTGTCCGAAGGCGAGAGCCCGATGAACGCAGCGTACGAAACGGCCGCGACGGCTGACCCCTTTGCCCGCGTGTTTTCTTCCCTCATTTCCCTGGCCACCCGGCTCTCCAGCCCGAAGCACTCACCGCGACGCATGAACAGGCCGAGGCCGACGTCGAGGCGGGCT
>NZ_BQUN01000130.1:0-1319 GCF_026008495.1 Streptomyces sp. A012304 | reverse complement strand
CCCGCCACGAGGAGGACCACCTGTTGGCCCTCGGTCCGCATGAGCGGGCCGCGCTCGCCGGCGGCCGGAGCCGGCTGGAGAAGGGCCACCGGCGGCAACTGGCCACCGTGCTGGGGCCGGTGACCGTGACCCGATGCGCCCTGCGCGGCGCGGGCATGATCAACCTCTACGCCGCCGACGCCATGCTGGGCCTGCCCCACGGCCGGCACAGCCTGGGACTGCGCCGGCTCGCGGTCCTCGAAGCGGCCCGCGGTTCCTACGACACCGCCCTGGAAGCGATCGACCGCAGCTGCGGCGGCCGGGTGGCGGGCAAACGCCAGGTGGAGGATCTGGTGCGGGCCGCGGACGTGGACGTCGCCGCGTTCTATACGGCCCGCACGCCCGGCCCCGGCCCAGACGCTGCTGGTGATCAGTGTCGACCAGAAGGGAATCGTGATGCGCCCGGGCCACCTGCGCGAGGCCACCGCGAAGGCCGCCGCCAAAGCCCGGCACACCTTCCGCACCCGGCTGTCGACCGGCGAGAAGTCCTGCCGCAAAAGGATGGCCACCCCTCGCCGTCGTCCACGACGCCGAGCCCGCCATCCGCCGCCCGGCGGCCGCACCGGAGTCCGCACCGTCCGCAAAGGACCCACCGCACGGGCGAAATGGCTCACCGCCTCCGTCCGCGAGGACGCCGAAACCGTCATCGCCGCCGCGTTCGACCAGGCCGAAGCCCGCGACCCCGAACACCACCGGAACTGGGTCGTACTGATTGACGGCGCCACCCACCAGCGGGAGCTGATCCAGGCCGAGGCCGCCCGCCGCAATGTCACGATCCACATCGTCCTAGACATCGTCCACGTGATCGAAAAACTGTGGGCGGCCTCGCGGTGTTTCCACACCGCCACCGATCCCGCCACCGAGGACTGGGTCGGCATCAAGGCCGCCCGGATCCTGGCCGGCGACGCCCCCGGCGCCGCCCACGACATCCGCACCGAAGCCGACCGCCGCCACCTCACCGACGACCAGCGCACCGCCGCCGACAAAGCGTGCCGCTACCTCGAGAACAACGCCGACTTCGTCCACTACGACCAGGCCCTGGCCGGCGGCTGGCCGATCGCCAGCGGCGCCGTCGAAGGGGCAGCCCGCCATCTGGTCGCCGACAGACTCGACATCACCGGCAGCAGGTGGACAGTCCCCGGCGCCGAAGCCGTCCTCACCCTCCGGCATCGAGGCGCGGAGTTCGAGGCAAGATTGATCACGACATCACACAGGCCCTAGTACTGCAACGGTCTTTGCCGTGACTGCTGGCCAGTTCGGTCGTTGGTGTGGTTATGGGT
>NZ_BQUN01000129.1 GCF_026008495.1 Streptomyces sp. A012304 | reverse complement strand
TCCCCGCGCGAGGCCCTCGCCATGGACCCGCAGCAGCGGCTGCTGCTGGAGACCTCCTGGGAGGTGTTCGAACGGGCCGGGATCGACCCGGCCACCCTGCGCGGCTCCGCCACCGGCGTCTTCGTCGGCGCCGCCCACATCGGCTACCTGGCCGGCATGGAGGTGCCCGACGAACTCGGCGGCTACCTCGGCACCGGCAACGCCGCCAGTGTCGCCTCCGGCCGCCTCGCCTACACCTACGGACTGGAGGGCCCCGCCGTCACCGTCGACACCGCCTGCTCCTCCTCCCTGGTCTCCCTCCACCTCGCCGTCCAGGCGCTGCGCACCGGAGAGTGCACGATGGCGCTGGCCGGCGGCGTCACGGTGATGGCCAACCCCGGGCTGTTCGTCGACTTCAGCCGGCAACGGGTGCTCTCCGCCGACGGCCGCTGCAAGCCCTTCGCCGCCGCCGCCGACGGCACCGGCTGGTCCGAGGGCATCGGCCTGCTGCTCGTCGAACGGCTCTCCGACGCACAGCGCAACGGCCACCGCGTCCTGGCGACCGTCCTCGGCTCCGCCGTCAACCAGGACGGCGCCAGCAACGGCCTGACCGCGCCCAACGGCCCCTCCCAGCAGCGGGTGATCCGGCAGGCACTGGCCGACGCCCGGCTGGACGCCCAGGACGTGGACGCCGTCGAGGCACACGGCACCGGCACCGAACTCGGCGACCCGATCGAGGCCCAGGCCCTCCTGGCCACCTACGGCCGGGAACGCCACGCCGACGAGCCGCTGTGGCTGGGCGCGCTCAAGTCCAACATCGGCCACACCACGGCCGCCGCCGGCGTGGCCGGGGTGATCAAGACGGTCATGGCGATGCGCGAGGGCGTGCTGCCGAAGACGCTGC